>NZ_LYPF02000009.1 GCF_001661595.2 Crocinitomix algicola | reverse complement strand
AGCGCATCAGATTTCGGCTCTGAGGGTTGCAGGTTTGAATCCTGCCGGGGTCACTAAGAGTAAAAAGCTCTCTGCATTGCAGAGGGCTTTTTTGTGTTTTTTGACTGAATGAAGCTCGCTTCAATGAAGGATATAAATACGAAAAAGGTCAAACTAATCTCTGATTCATAGTTTTTTAATCGGAAATCGGATCTCAAAGGAGTGTGCAGCAAACATTTTTTCTACCCTCTTTTTATTAAAAGCAATGACCACTTAAAGACGGTCTTTATCAACTTATTTATATTTTAGCTTTATCTAGTTTTCAACCTGTAATATGATTAATAAAATTCTAAACTTAGGTGTTGATCAGCATCTCTCACAATATGATAGAAATCAGCGACGACTTTTGAATGGGATTGTAATTCTATCATTTTTGATCAAATTATTTGGTTTATTGTACGCTATTAAATTTGAGGAAGTTTCGCAAGAACAATATAGTCAGACATTCGTTTCGTTAATGTTTAATATAGCAATGCTTTACTTCAATGCAAAAGGGAAATTTAAAATCACCATCAATTTATTGGTGACTTTAGTGTTTTTGGGATTGCTTGCCATTGTTTTCGTTTTTAAGGTTGATACTTATTCTTTTGTCTTATTCCTCATTTCATTATTCAGTTTCTTAACATTAATTATTGAGTCTAAAAAGAAGGTGTTTATATTAACCGGTGTGGCACTCCTAGTTGTCTTTATCGGAGTTTTGAATAATTATTTTGAAGTGCTTCCACATGCAGTTGTTTATTCAGTTGAGCGTATTGATACAATTAGGTTTGCTTCAATTGTTGTAATCGCTTTCACACTTTTTTACACTGTTTATCTTAAAGCGTATGCAGTACAGTATAAAAGTGAACTAGAAAAGGCGTTAGTTTTAATCACTCAACAAAAAGAAGTACTAGATTCAAATGTTCAGCAAAAGGAAATGCTGTTGGCAGAAACCCATCATCGAGTAAAAAATAACTTACAACTAATTATTAGTTTGTTGGAATTACAAATGGATGAAGTTAAAGAAAGTGCTGACTCCGAAGCGTTAAAAGTAAGTATTTCAAGGATTAATTCTATGGCTGAAATTCATAAAATGCTCTATCGTAATGAAGAGCAGGTCGATAAGCTTGAAATGAAGGATTATCTTTTAGAATTAGCAAATGGTATTATCAAACTTTATCCTGACTTAAAAGATAAAATTGAGTTCACCGCCGATTTGGTCCCTTTTCAAATGAAACTTGAGAAAGCCATTCCAATTGGTTTAATTTTGAACGAGGTAATTACAAATTCATTAAAGTATGGTGTTCAAAAAGATGAAGATAGTAAATTTGAACTCAAAAGTGCTTTAACCTCTGAATCATGTGTTCTGACATTTAGAGATAACGGTTCGGGTATTCCTTTAGATGCTGAGTTTGGCCTAGGACAAAGTATGATTACGATGCTGTCCCGACAGATCAAAGCTGAGGTTATTCAGATAAATGATAATGGTGCAAAAACAATAATTAAAATACCGCAAAATGGAATTTTCTGATGTTAATATTTTAATTGTTGAAGATCAAGAGCTAATTGCCGAAAATTTAAGGCGAACACTTGTAAGTTTTGGAGCGACAAATGTATTGGTTGCAACGAATGCAAAAGCTGCAGAAGAAAAGTTAATCTCATCCGCAGTTGATTTAATGCTTGTTGACATTAATTTGGGCGAAGGTATGAAATCTGGTACAGAATTAATGATGGCTTTATCCCATGAAACCCCTGTTCCACACATTTATATTACTGCAAATGCAGATGAAAAGAACATTAAAGCAGCCAGTTTAACAAGCCCGGAAGGATTTTTGGAAAAACCTTACACCAAAGAAAGTGTTAAAGCTTGTTTATCGATAGCAATACATAAAATAAGTAGGAAAAGAGTGACCATAAAACTCAATAATAAGAAGATTTTACTAGATGTAAATGAGATTGTTTATATCGAATCGGATAATAATTATATCAGTATAATAGTCAAATCTGGCAAATCGATGATTGAGCGCATGGCGCTGAAAGATTTTTTAAGAAAACTCCCGTCAAATTTTATGCAAATACATAAATCTTACGCCATTAATTTGGAAAGGGTAAAAGAATTTACAGGAACACATGTTAAAATGCAAGGAAAAGACATTCCAATAGGTAGGAATTTCAAAACTGATTTCAAAGTTAAAATCCAGAACTATTTACTTTAAACATTTATGATTGGTAGTTGACAACATAATTTTGGTTGTTCGTCCCTAAAATTTTACGTTTTGAATAGACAGTAATAGCTTAGCGCAAAAAATTGTCTATGAAGAAAGTTATACTTACAAGTTTAATAGCGATCTCAAGTAGTTCTTTACTTGCTGCGGTCCATACTGTTACAAATTCAGATGATGATGGTTCAGGTTCGTTAAGAGATCATGTTGAGACTGCTCTCGATGGTGATACCATTTATTTTGATCCCAGTACAAATGGAAATATAATTGAATTAACATCTGGGGAAATTGCTTATTCAAAACGGTTGTTCATCGTTGGGAATGGTGCACAAAACACAATAATTGATGGTGGTTCTAGTTCGAGAATTTTTAACATCACCAATGTTGATAGTGTAATGATTGATTATTTAACCATACAAAATGGTTATAGTGAGGGAAATGGAGGAGGAATTTTTTGTGAAAACGTATTAAAAGTAAAATTGAACGGTGTTCAATTCTTTAACAATACGACGGATTTAGATGGAGGAGCAATTTCATCATCTTCCTTTGCTTATCCCATCCGAGTTTTTGCAAGCTATTGTACTTTTTCAGGGAACATTGCATTAAGTGATGGAGGCGCGGTTTTCTGTCATAATCCAAATCAGAATACTTATGTTTATGTTGACCATTCAACTTTTGTGTCAAATGAAGCTACAAGAGGAGGCGGAATTTGGTGTTTTGCGGATGCTGGAGGTTGGACAGCAACAGTAAGTGCGATTAATTCGACATTTATCAATAATGTTTATAGTGAGCAAGGTGGTGCGATATATGCTTCTGGAGGTTCATCTAACGTAATATTAAAAAGTAGTATTTTAGCAATGAACGGTGTGAGTAATATTTACGCTGCTCCCGATTATGTCATCAATTCTCAAGGGTATAATATTTTAGATAATGAATCCATTTCAGGAAGTCATGCTACGGACCAGCTAGATGTGTCAGAAGAGGATTTACAGTTAGGAACACTGGCTTATATTACTGGGAGTACCCAATCAATTCTTCCCGGATGCGGTAGTGTAGCAATTGACTTAGGGACACCTGATGATTTTACCGATGCGCAAAATCAATCGATCGTTGACGACCGAAGAGATGTCGGTGCAGCAGAATACGGAGCATTTTCTACCATTGATTTAGTGGAATGTAGTCCTTATACTGTTCCAAGTGGAGATGAAACTTATGTGGCGTATGGAGAATATACCGTTTATGACACTATTTCTTCTGTTTGTGGTGCAGATAGTGTTCTGACTATTAATTTATTTGTTAAAGATAAAACACATACGGTATCAAATTCTGATGATTCAGGAGCGGGTAGTTTACGCCAAGCTGTAATAGATGCTTGCCCTGGTGATACCATTCTATTTAGTGCAGGAATTGATGGAACACCAATTGAACTAACTTCTGGTTTTATCCATATTAATAAAAATCTCGTAATACTTGGTAATGGTCAAGAAAGTACAATCATAGATGGAACAAACAATTCTCGAATATTCTATATTTCTGGGGGGAGTGCTGTTGAACTTAAAGGAATGAAAATTCAAAATGGTTATACTTACGTCTCAAACGGCGGAGGAATAGCTGCCGATAATGCGACCTTAGATTTAGATTTTATCACTATTGAAAATTGTGAAGCGGCTGATGGAAAATTAGGGGGAGCATTGTACTTAGGTGATACCGAAGCTACAGTAAATCATTCAAAATTTTCTGGAAATTTAGCAGAAGGATCCGGTGGTGCAATCTATCAAATTTATGGCGGTTCATTACGTCTTTTAAATTCATTGATTAGCGGAAATGTTTCAAATGAAAATGGTGGAGGAATTTATAGCCCTTCTCCAACCGGTATGGAACTAGTTAATGTTACAATAACAGGTAATTTCGCACAAAACCAATTTGGAGGTATTAAAAATAATTATTCAGCCACTAATTCTATAATCTGGGGGAACGATGCCGTTAATGATTTTCCTGAGTCGGATACGGCGAACACGATAATCACTTACTCAATACTGAAAGGATATTCGGATATTCCTGGAGAAGGAAATATCAATGGTACGGATGAAAACGCACCAGGTTTTTATTCGCCAATTGTTGCTGAGGGAATACCTTCAATAGACGGTGATTTCAGGTTCAATTCACTGTCGCCTATGGTAGATGCTGGATTGAATTCTGCGAATGATGATACCGATGATTTAAATCAGAATGATCGCTTAATAGATGGAAATGATGATGGCGATTTAATCATTGATTTAGGCGCCATTGAAGCAGAAAATTCAATGCGTATTAATGAAGCAGAAAATGCAAAGATTAGTATTTATCCAAATCCCTTTGAGAATGTAATTTTAATTGATGCCGAAACAACTGTGAAACAAATTGAGTTGTTCTCTATTTCCGGACAATCAATCGCGAGTTTAATACCAAATTCTAATTTGACTCAATTCGAATTAGATGCTTTAGAGCGTGGCGTTTACTTTATAAAAATTACAACAGCTAATGATACTGTTACCACTCATAAAGTAATCAAAAAATAATCTTTTCGTTTGTAAATCTTCATAAATCTGTTTGAATTATAACAGTAAAACCCATAACTCAAAAGCCCTTCCTAGGAAGGGCTTTTTTGATTCAATTAAATTACTTAATAAAGGTGCTAGAATCGATAGCCTAGTTTAAATTGACAACCCAAATGTGTATTAAACTCTTCAAAGAATTCGATCCTACTAAAACTTTCGTAGGGCACGGTTGATTTCTTTTGAAATGTATTAACCCCATAACTGAAATTAGTTCCGAGGTAAATATTCTTTGAAACCTTGATGTCAAAGCCATATCCCCCAGCTAGAAAAAAATAATTGTACCGAGTAGGGTAATAATAATTCCTTTTATTACTTACAAAAGATAAATGTCCTAAAAAATAGAAATTGAATTTTTCGTTGTTTCCGTTCGGATAGTTTTTATAAATAAGTTCGCCAGATAAAAGGGTTTGATGAGGATTAATAAAAGGGTGGAAGCCTACACCAAGCTCTAATTCACTTTTTAAATGTTGCATCGTCAAGCTGGGAACAACATGCATTAATTGTAGCTCACCATTATAGATAGCAGTTGTCGAAACTCCAATACGTTGAGCCTGAAGTGAAGATGTATAGAGTATAAAGAATAGATAATATAATTTTTTCATCGTTATTTAATAAAGAGTTTTTACAATTCGGTCATAAATATTTTCAAGCTTAAGCCAAAATAATTCGTTGTCACTAGTGTTTGTGAATTGAACGATTACAGCGTCAATATCGCTATTGTAACGGGCAATTGAAGTATAGCCATGAATCCAACCTGTGTGCTCATACTTATAAACTTGCGAATACAACTTCTGCTCCTCATTGGACAATAATGTGCCATCGATTAATGCACGTAAAAAAGAGCTAACGTCCGATGCAGTTGCAATCATTGAACCGCCTGGACGTGTATGTTCAATAGATTTTAAATCATGATCATATCCCTTCAAATATCCGCTCATTACCTTGTTAGTGTCAACTTGGCTGTACAAATGATAAGTGTTTTTGAGGTTTAATGGATTAAGAATGTTCTCGTCGATATAGTCATGATGAGAATATCCTATGGCACGTTCGATAATTTCTGCAATTATCAAATAATTGGTGTTAGAATAACTGTATTTCTTGTTGGGTTTAAACAAGCTTGATTCACCATAAATTAAGGATATTGTGCTCATGTAACTCTCTTCTGTATCAACTATGAATGCAGGATTGTAAATGTATTCTGGTATTCCACTCCGATGTTGAAGTAGCATTTTAAGTGTGATTTTGTCTGCATTTTCGATTTTACCATTAGTCTCTGGTATCATAACAGATAATCGATCGTTTAAATCTAATTGATTTGATGCTATAAGTTGAACAGCTGCGGTAGCAATATAAAGTTTACTAATACTTGCTATTTTAAAAAGTGAATTTGGATTTGAAGGAACTTTATTTTTCCTGTCATTCCAGCCAGCAGAATAAAGCTTAGTCTCATTATCTTGATTAACTGCGATTATTATGCCGTCGATTCCATGGTCAATCGCGTTATCAAGTTCATCTTGCGTTGAAGATGGTCGAAGCTGAAAATCTTTTTGGCAACTTATCCCAATAAGAACTAAAAAAACTCCTGACAACTTGATTATTTTGTTTAAGTGTTTCATAAATAGTTGTTTGTGTGTAAAAGTACATCTGTTTTTTTACTTAGAGATTAATTTTTGGTTCTTCTAGGTTCGGTATTATAGATTAGAACCTTTTTTTAGATTTTCTTTGTTTTTTGAATTGGCTGATTGCCAGTGTTTTCAATGATTTTCGAATGTTTGCCTTTATATGTTTGATTTACAGATGGATAATTTTTTCTTTTTGGTGTTCAGTGATTTGTGTAAATGATTGAGTATAAATACTTAGTATGTTTTATGGGGTAAATACGTAAAAAAATGCATTTTAACTAGTATTTAAGTTCACTTATCGAACTAAAAAAAAGGACGAATGTAATGGTCGTAAGTTTGTAATGAAAATTAACAACAACAGTGCTATGCGTTTATTAATACTTTTAACTTTATTCATTTCTCAAACAGGTTTCGGACAAATATTGGTAATGGAAACAGGGTCAATTGTAATTACTCATGATGTTTCTACAGTAACCCTAAACAACACATTTATAGATCCTGTGGTTATTCTTTCACCGGTTGAAGATAACGGACCTCATGAAGCAACTGCTCGTTTGGAAAATGTAACTGAAAATAGTTTCGACTTGTATATTGAAGAGCCGGAAGATAAAGATGGTCCACATACTACGGAAAGAGTTTATTATATAGTTGTTGAAAAAGGACGATATACTTTTGGTGACGGAACTATGGTTGAGGCAGGAACAAGAACAGTGGACGGGTTGAACTTTCAAACTGTGCCATTAATGCAAACTTACGCTACTACACCGGCAATTTTCACTCAAATTCAAACAAATGATAATGGAACAAATTTCTTAAAAACAAGACAAAGAAATGCTACTGCATCTAGTTTTCAGTATAAATTAGAAAGAGAAGAATCTTTGAATGGTGTTCCGCCAGCAGGACCTGAAGTAGTTGGATATGTTGCTATATCAAAAGGTGGTGGAGATTTAAATGGAGTAACAATTGAAACAGGTTCTTTTTCCGCGGACGATAACTTAACAACACATAATTTAACAGAAACATTCTCAGCTGGAGTTAATATGATCGCATCAATAGCTACATATAACGGAGGAGATCCTGCAAACTTAAGATGGCGTTCGGTTTCTACTTCAAACTTTAAAGTTTTTGTTGATGAAGATGAATCTAATGACAGTGAGACTGGGCATGCGACGGAAACTATTGATTTTTTCGTGATTGACGATAACGGTGGTGCGGGAATTTTCTTGCCGGGCTATTTACCAATCGAATTATTAGATTTTAACCTTGAAACTGAGATGGACAATAACGTAAAGGTTTCTTGGTCTACTGCATCTGAACTTAATAACGACTATTTCTTGATTGAAAAATCGCAAGACGGTGTAAATTGGACGAAGTTAGATGTCGTTGATGGTGCAGGAACGTCAACACGAAAGTTAAACTACTCAATTGTTGACGATAGCCCATACTCAGGTGTTTCATATTATAGATTGTCACAAACAGACTTTGATGGAAGTACAAGTCTTGAAGCGGAAGGGTCGGTTGAGGTAGAAAGTGTTTCAATTTATCCAAATCCAAGTAATGGAAATATTAACATTAGCGTGCCAAACATGAATATGGATAAAACGTTAAAAGTTTATGATGCGATGGGAAGGTTAGTTTTAGAAGATCAGATTACTTTTGCAAACGCTAATTTTAATTTCGACTTAAATCCAGGTCATTATTTCTTACAAGTTGAAGGTTTCTCTGTTACGAAATTTATTATCGAGTAAATTGTCTTGAAATCTAACTTACAATTGACTTAAAATTAGCTAATTCGTTTAATTTTGTTTTTAGATAACAATAACCAAAATCTAAAAACATGTTTAAATTAAATTTACGGCAATATTTACTTGCCATAGGCATACTCAGTTTTGGGCATACTTATGCCCAAACTGGTGTTGAAGTTCAAGGAGCAGGTGCCGGCTTCTCACTTACAACTGCGGATTATATTACTTTTTATGGTGATTCTGCAGGGTTTTATGTAACCTCTTCGTCTTATAATACTATCATCGGTTATCGTGCCGGTTATAGTTTGAATAGTAGTGACCAAGATAATGTGGTCATCGGTTCTGAGGCCTTGGATCAGAGTACTGTTGCTTTTGACAATGTTATAATTGGTAACTGGGCAGCACGAACATTAGATGATGGAGATAACGTAGTGATAGGTGTTGAAGCAGGATATCATATGACGGATGCTGCTGACAATGTCATCATAGGGGAAGAGGCTGCTTTTTCATTAACTACTGGAGACGATAACGTAATCATCGGTGAAGACGCTGGTTATGATATAACTACTGGGTCGGACAATACATTTATTGGTAATCAGGCAGGTAGGAATAATGAAACAGGTTATCGAAATACTTTCGTAGGAAATGAAGCAGGTTGGGATAATACAACGGGGTACTGGAATACTTTTGTAGGTGATTCTGCCGGAACGGATGGAAGTACGGGTTACGCAAATACCTTTTTAGGTCATGCGGCTGGACCGACGACAGAATATGGTAGTCATAATACATTTATTGGAAACCAATCCGGTTGGGATAATAATAGAACCAATACATCTTCTGGAGAAGGTGAGTATAACACCTATTTGGGTTCACGGGCTGGATATACGAATCGTGAAGGAAATGGAAATGTAGCTATAGGATATCGTAGTGATTTTATAAATAATGCCTCCTCTGGATCAAACAATCAGGACAATGTTGCTATTGGACGTGAAGCTACAATTGGATCTCAAAGCAATGGGGTTAACGGAATAGTAACAATTGGTGCTTATTCCCGTGTTGATGATAATTACAGTATCGCTATCGGTTATTCAAATCGAGTTCAAGGTGCAAGAACTACTAGCATTGGATATAATTCGGATGTCGCTAACGGAATTGATGATGTTAACGCCATAGGTTACGAAACAACAATAAATGGAGACCGTGCCACAATTCTAGGTAATAACGCGATTGTTTCAAATAATGATGGTGTCGCTATAGGTTTTGAATCTGAAGCAGATTCGGCTTCTATCGCAATTGGAACAAATTCTAGCGCAACAGGAAAGTACTCTATCGCAATTGGAGATGGAGCATCAGTTTCATCGAATAATAGCATGGTTTTGGGTGGAGGATCAGCCACTAATAGAATGAGCGTAGGTATTGGAACAAATTCGCCAAATCAATTCGCTTCCTTAACTTTAGGTGATAACGATAAAGGTTTATTATTAAATAGCTTAAATAATGCGCAACAAACAAGTTTGGAAAGTTCTTTAACTGCTACGGAAGAAGGACTAGCAATCTACAATAATGAAACAGATGCTTTTCAGGTATGGAATGGAACAGAATGGATTGCTGCTGGTGCTCAAACTATTTCATTAACGGATGAAACTTTGAGTCTCTCAGGTGGAGGTTCTGTTGATTTATCTGGATTTTTAGACAATACTGACAATCAAGCATTGTCTTTATCTGGAACGGATTTAACCCTAGAAGATGGTGGTACAGTAGATTTATCTGCATTTATGGATGATACTGATACAGATGACCAAGCACTTTCAATATCAGGGTCTTC
>NZ_LYPF02000008.1 GCF_001661595.2 Crocinitomix algicola | reverse complement strand
CTTAAATCTTGAAGATGGAGGATCAGTGGATTTAGCTCCGTTTATGGATAATACGGATAATCAAAATTTAACGGCTGCAACATTGACAGGAACAGTACTAGAAATTGAAATTGAAGGAGGAACATCTGTTTCTGTAGACTTGTCAAGTTTATTAGCGGACATACAAGCGCAACTCGATGATCATGAAGAAAGAATTACTGCACGAGAAGAATGTGAATGTGGTCATGTCGGTATTTCTCCTGAAGAGAATGAAGGGTTTGTTGACCGACCAATATTGTATCAGAACATTCCAAACCCATTCAACAATACCTCAATGATAAAGTATTATATTCCGCAAACTTCCAATAATGGGAACCTTGTAATTAGTGATAATATGGGGCAAATTATCTCTATGATTGAATTAAATGATAAGGGGTATGGTTCAACGCACGTCAACGCCGAAGGTTTGGCTCCTGGACCTTATTATTACACATTGTATGTCGATGAAGTTTTAATTGATACAAAAATTATGATCGTTCAATAAAAACATCAAAATTTTAATAGAAACCTCACCGTTCTTCGGTGGGGTTTTTTTATTTAAAAAAAACAATTTAGGGAATTCATTGTTCTAATTTAAAACAGAATTTTATGCGTTATTTATCATATTTGTTGCTATTTTTTAGTTGGTTCAATATTAGTTTGATACAAGCTCAGAACAGTGAGATTCAAACAATATCAGCGAAAAATTATAGTTTAAAGGCAGTGGCAGAAATTGGTTTTTTAGCCGTATTGGATCATAAAATACAATTTGGTCAAAATGGCACTTATTTTAACTATAGGCAGGATGGTGGGCAAGATGTCCTTTTTCCAATTATTCGGCCTTCATTAGAGTTGACGTTGAAAGAGAGAAATATTATCACTTTTTTATATCAACCGCTTCGTTTAGAGTCTACAGTTTATTTGAATGATAACCTTATTGTCGATGACTTGGTTTATCCAGCTGGGACGAGTGTAAATTTATTATATAACTTCCCCTTCTATCGAGCAAGTTATATGCGCGAGTTGATGCCAGATAATGAGAAATGGAGTTTTGCTCTTGGTGGAACAATTCAAATTAGAAATGCAACCATTTCATTTGAATCGACCAATGGAAATCGTTTTAGAACAAATAGAGATGTAGGTATTGTTCCAGCACTTAAGTTCAGAACTCGCTATCAATTTAATGAGAATGTCTATTCTGAAATTGAGGCGGATGGAATCTATGCTCCGGTGTCTTATTTAAACGGAAGTACGAATGAAATTATCGGTGCAATTCTGGATGCAAGTTATCGTTCAGGTATTAAAATTCATCCTAATGTGAATGCGTTTTTAAATCTCCGTTATTTGGGTGGTGGAGCGGTTGGAACATCAGAAAATGACCCAGGTCCGGGTGATGGATATGTGAAAAATTGGCTTCATTTTGGAACGGTTTCAACAGGCTTTGTTTACGAATTCTAGGTATATCAAGTTATTAAGTTTCTTATAAATTGCTTATTGATTGAAAGTTATTGATAATGGTTTAACTTTGTGCTTTCAATAATAATGTGACTTATGAAATTTAAATTGACTCTTGCTGTATTTTTGTTTGCAGTAGTTGCAGTAGCTCAACCTGCAGGAGAACTTGACCCAACGTTTGGCGATGAAGGCAAAATTTTACAATCAATAAATGTGGGTGAAGATAAGGCTTATGGTGTTGCGCTACAGGATGATAACAAAGTTGTCGTTATTGGTTCAACATTCGACGCGGCTACAGGACTTGATTTTTTATTAATACGATTTAACGAAGATGGATCTTTGGATACTGATTTTGGAGAAGAAGGAATTGTCCAAACTGATGTTCAATTCGGTAGTTCAGATGTTGCGTATGATGTCGTCATTCAGGGTGATGGAAAAATTATTCTCGCAGGATCAAGTGATGATGGTGTCGACCAGAATGCCGCACTAGTTCGTTACCATACGGATGGAACAATTGACGCTGATTTTGGGACGGATGGAGTGGTTTTAACTGATTTTGATGAAGGAAAATCGGATGAGATAAGGGTAGTTAAAATTCATGCTTTAACAGGAAATATTATTGTTGGAGGCTCTGCGATTATCAGTTCGACAAAATCTAAACCTGTTGTTGCTCGATATTTAAGCGACGGTTCCCTGGACGAATCGTTTGAAACAGACGGTATTCGTTTGCTTTGGATTGATGATTTAGATTATCAATACCTCTTCTCTGTGGAGGATTTAGCCGTAACCTCTGCAGGTAAAATTACAGCTGTTGGTTGGAGAGATTTTCCTGATTTATCTTGGGATTCAGATTATTGGGCAGGTCGTATTAATGCTGATGGCACGATGGATCCAACTTTTTCTTCAGATGGTGTGAACGTTTATAATGGTGCATTTAATGGACATGATCGGGCTTATGGTTTAATATTAAATCCTGATAATAGTTTTTTTATCGCAGGTGGTGGATATATAGAAACCCTGAGATATGATGAAACGTTGATTGAGATTAACGAGTCTGGTTCGGTTGGTGATGATTATGCCATTGCAGATTATGGTAGTTGGTATAATGATATCGCTTACAGTTTAGCTAATGATTCAGAAGGTCGGTTCATTCTTGCCGGTTCAACCAAAAATGATGATGAAGCAGAGTTTACAATTACTCGGTTTACGTCGGGATTTGAGCTTGACGCTGATTTTGGAAGTGGAGGGAAGGTCACAACGACTTTTGGGTCAAATGATTTTAATGAGTCCTTTGACATGTTGATTCAACCAGATAATAAAATTATTGCTGTTGGTTATAGTGGCAATGATGTCGCGATTGCTCGTTATTTGGGGGAAGATACCCCCGAATTAAATGAATTTATACTACAAACTCCGGCGGCAGGTGCAACTAATCAGAATTATGCTTCGCTCGCGTTTAATTGGACAAATGCATTTGGAGCAACCGGGTATGAATTTGAGTTTGATACTTCTCCTGATTTTACAGACGCGCCAGAAGTTTATACCCCAGTGTCTTCAGCCTACACCGTTACTGATTTATTGCCTGATACCGAATATTTTTGGAGAGTAAGAGCAACTGATGGTGATGTTTGGGGTGATTATTCAGAAGTATGGAGTTTTACTACAAACTCGCTCGATAATTTTAACCTTGTGTCTCCAGCAAATGGTGCAACGGATCAAAGTGAATCTAGTTTAGATTTGGACTGGACAACTGCGGTTGGTGCGCTGGAATACGAAGTTCAATACGCACTAAATCCAACGTTTACCGAATCTCCAGTTACTTTTACGACGGGTTCTTCAAATTACACTTTAACGGGATTAGCATTAGAAACACTTTATTACTGGCGCGTAAGAGCAACTAATGATGGTGATAACTTTGGTGACTGGACATCGGCATGGAATTTCACAACAGCTTCGGATGTTGGTATTGATGATTGGTCAGCGGACAATTTAAAAGTATATCCCAATCCTTCTAATGGGGTTTTTTATGTCGAATTTTCTGAATTAGCGTTAGGTGAAGTTTATCAAATCATGGATGTAACTGGAAAAATTGTAGTGGAAGGTGATGTAAACCAGATAATTATACCATTTGATATACAGCTCAATAAAGGTGTTTATTTTCTTCAACTAAAAAATAATCCTAAAAGTTTAATCAAACTAACGATTCAATAAATTTAAAACCCCAACCAAATGAGCTGGGGCTTTTTTTTAAGATGTGATTAATTAAAATTATTGCCAACCACCACCCAGTGTGCGATATAATTCAATTAAGTTTTCAAATTGTTCTTTTTTAATTTCTATTAGCTCCAACTGAACAGCTAATACATCTCGTTGAGCAATTAAAACTTCCATGTAATCTGCTTTTGCAGAACTGAATAATTTATTGGCGATTATAATTGATTCATTTAGTACTTCTACTTCTTTTAACTTTAATTTAAATCCTTGGTTTAAATTATTCATTTTGGAAATTTGATTAGCGGTTTCAATAAATGCATTCAAAACAACTTGTTCATATTCATATATGGCTTGCTCTTGACGTGAATTAGCATTTAAATAATGCGCTTTGATAGCTTTTCGATTGATTACTGGAGCAACAAGCTCACCAGCTAAACCGTATATAATCGATTCAGGGCTTTGGACAAAGTATTTTGCATTAAAAGCTTGTAATCCAAATCCTGCTTGAATTCCAATAGAGGGGTAGAATGCTGCTCGCGCAACTTTGACATCTAGCTTGTTGGCCATTAACTTATATTCTGCTTGGCGTATATCAGGGCGATTTGTGAGAAGTTGTGATGGAATTCCAAATTGTACCGAATCGGGTGTTTTTTGATCAAAAGAATTTTTATTTCGATCAATTTTTTGGGGAACTCTTCCTACCAAATAATTAATCTTATTCTCTTGTTCAAAAATTGCTTGTTTAATTAAATAAGCTTCCCCCTTCGTGTTTAAAACCTCCGCCTCAAATTTTTTGACGGCTAGTTCGGTAGCATCACCTGCTTGTTTTTGAATACGAACCGCTTTTAAAAAGTTGTTTTGTACATCAACATATTCATTGATTAGTGCAAGCTTATTGTCTAGCTCTAACAATTTATAATAAGCTGATGCAATTTCTGCAACCAAATTTGTGGTCATAAATTTTTGACCTTCAATAGAGCACATGTACCGATTTATAGTTGCATCCCTTGCATTTCTTAGTTTTCTCCAAATATCAATCTCCCAACTCGCTGTTCCACCAATTTTAAGGTCTGATAACGGTTCAGGCATTTCTTCCCCAGGTGAAATTTCCGTGTTTGCATCATTAGCACCTTGACTTGTATAGCGTCCCACTTTTTCAACTCCACCACCAAGTTCTAAATCTAATTGAGGTAAGTATTCTCCTTTCTTAGCTTGTATTTCGTTCCTTACCCTATTAACTTCTTGTTCAAATATTTTTAATTCCTGATTATGTATAAGGGCAGAGTCAATTAATGCAATAAGCTGCTTATCCTTAAAAAACTCCTGCCAACTGAGATCAGCAATCGTTATGGAATCTTTGTTCTTGAAGAATGATTCTGGTAAAGAATTCTTCTTTGTTAAGGTATTTACTTTAGGAATTCCACATGAATTTATAAGAATCACTCCCAAAACTAAAATAGTTCGAATGTATTTTTTATTCTTTTTCATAATGTATAAAATCTTCGGTTAATGGTTGGTCATCTTCATTTTTAATAAGTGATTTTGAATCGGCAATTTTGGCGAAAATGAAATAAAGTCCTGGGATAATTAAAACTCCAAATACGGTTCCAAAAAGCATTCCTCCTAATGCAGAACTACCGATTGTTTTATTTCCTATTTCTCCGGCGCCATGTGCTAGCATTAATGGGATTAAACCTGCAACGAATGCGAATGAGGTCATTAAAATAGGTCGAAATCTAACTTTTGCACCTTCAATTGCGGCGTCCAAAATTGTCGACCCTTCTTGTCTTTTCTGCACGGCAAATTCAACAATTAATACTGCATTTTTACCTAATAAGCCGACTAGCATAATTAATCCAACTTGGGCGTAAACATCATTTGCTAATCCCATTATTTTTAAAAGTAGGAATGATCCAAAAACCCCAATGGGTAATGAAAATACGACTGCTAATGGCAATACGAAACTCTCGTATTGAGCGGCTAAGACTAAATAGACAAAAATTAAAACTACAATAAAAACATATAGCGATTCATTTCCGCGATTTGCCTCATCGTAAGACAATCCCTCCCATGCTATGTCGTATCCATTTGGCAACGAATTTTCAGCAACTTCTTTAATGGCTTGAATCGCATCAGCTGTTGTATAACCTTTGGAAGGTAAGCCACGTATTGACGCAGAGTTGTACATATTGTAACGGGTTATTTCATTAGGTCCTTGTGTTTTTTTTAATTTCATGAAAGCCGAATATGGTACCATTTCACCGTGATCATTTCGTACGAACAAGTTTAAAACATCAGAAGGTAGTTGTCTAAATTTAGGATCAGATTGAACATAAACCTTAAAGAAACGTCCAAATCGTATAAAGCCTTGCTCATAGGTACTCCCAATTAGAATATTCAAATTTTCCATAGCATCCCCAATAGAAACACCTTTTTGCATGGCTGCTTTATTATCAATTTCTAATTCGTATTGCGGATAATTTGCCGCAAAAAATGTAAATAATCCGGTCAATTCTTTACGTTCCTCAAGTTTTTTCATAAAGTTTTGGTTTACTCGGTCAAAATCGTGGTAATCGGTTGTCGTGTTTTTATCGAGTAAACGGAGCGAAAATCCTCCAGAAGATCCAAAACCAGGAACCGCAGGAGGTTCAAAAAATTCAACAATTGCTCCTAAGTTTTTGGCTTTAATTTCTAATTCTTCCATAATCTCATGGACAGAATGATGTCTTTCAGACCATGGTTTAAGGTTAATTAGACAGGTTCCTGCATTCGACCCTCTGCCCTCAGTCATTATTTCATATCCTGCTAAGGAGGAGACAGATTCTACACCATCCATTTCTTCGCAAATTTGTTGAAGTTGATGAGAAACAGCATTCGTTCGTTCGAGTGTAGCTCCAGGTGGTGTTTGAATAATCGCATAAATTGTACCTTGATCCTCATTTGGAATAAACCCTGCTGGAAGAGTTTGATTTATGCTAAATATTCCAAAACCAAATACAATTAAAACTAAAAATGTCACCATTCTTCGTTTAACAATTCTGCTTAAGAAACGTACATATCGATTGGTTAAACGATCAAAACCTGCATTGAATTTATTTAAGAACCAGTTAATAGGAGTTTTTCGCTTAGCTTTACCATGGTTGTTTTTTAAAAGAATGGCGCATAAAACTGGTGTCAAAGTCAAAGCAATAATGGCCGATAAAACGATTGAACTTGCCATTGTAATCGAAAATTGCCTATAAAACGTACCTACTGGTCCAGACATAAAGGCAATGGGAACGAAAACGGAAACCATTACTGCGGTAATCGCTATAATTGCTCCGCTAATTTCACGCATTACAAGTTTTACAGCCTGATAAGGATTAACATGATCCGAATCCATCTTAGCGTGAACAGCTTCTACAACAACTATTGCATCATCCACAACAATTCCTATAGCCAAGACAAGAGCGAATAAGGTGATAAGATTTATAGATAAACCAAAGAGTTGCATCACAAAAAATGCACCGATAAGCGAGACAGGTACGGCAAGTATAGGGATAAGTGTTGATCTTAAATCGCCAAGAAAAATAAAAACAACCAAGGCAACTAATATAAAGGCATCTCTTAAAGTGTGCGTAACTTGTTCTATTGATGCATCCAAAAACGTTGAGACATCATAACTAATTTTGTATTTTACATCGGGAGGGAAATCTTTTTCCATATCCAACAGTTTAGCTTTCACTGCTGCAATTACTTCAGTAGCATTACTTCCAAAAGATTGTTTTAGCATAATAGACGCTGAAGGATGACCATCGAGATTAGAATAAATGTCAAAAAACTCACTGCCTAACTCAACATTACCGATATCTTTTAAGCGAATACTTTCTCCTTCAGCATTGGCCCTTATTATTATATTTTCGTACTCAACGGGTTTATTATATCGTCCTTTGTAAGTGAGAACATATTCTAAAGACTGAGCTTCAATTCCGGAACTTCGACCAATTCGCCCTGGTCTCCCAATTATACTTTGTTCACCTAAAGCTTCCATTACTTCTTCTGTCGAAACATTGTAAGCCCTCATTCTATCTGGATTCAACCAAATCCGCATTGCATATTTTCTGCTACCTAAAATTTGAGCACGCGCAACTCCATTTATTCGATTGATTTCAGGTATCATATGAATGTTTGCGTAGTTGTAAAGAAATTTTTCATCGAGCTGATGTCCATCACTGTATAAGTTGACGTACATCAACATGCTGGGTTGAATCGGCGTAATGACTACTCCTTCTCGCTGCACAAGTTCGGGCAGTAGGGGCATAACTTGATCTACCCTCGTTTTGACGCGAATTACTGCTTCATTAGGATCTGTGCCGGGTTCAAATATAACACGTAAAGTTGCTTCACCGGCGCTAGTAGCGTCTGTGGCCATATATCGCATTCCTTGAACACCATTAATGGAATTTTCTAAGGTTACTAAGGTTGATTTTACAAGTACTTCAGCACTTGAACCTGGGAATGCAACGAAAATGTTTACGGTAGTAGGTGCAATTTGCGGAAATTGTGAGGTTGGTAATTTTTGAATTGATAAGACGCCAACAAAAACCATAATGATGGATATGACAATTGCCAGAACTGGTCTGTGAATTATATTTTTAAACATGTTTTAGGATTTTAGCGTTGATTATTATTCCGCATAAAGATTGAGGTGAGATATCACTTCCTTGGGATCTTTGAATTTGTATTGAATTTTATCACCTGCCTTCACTTTTCTTAAACCGTCTAAAAGAATTTTATCACTAGGTTTTAAACCGTCTTTTATTGCGTAGAGGTGAGGAAATTCTGCCTCGATAGTTATAGGTTGCGCATGTAAAACATTTTGGTCATCCAATAAAAACACATAGTTACGGTCTAAAATTTCATAGGTCGCTTTTTGAGGAATAAGCATTGCGTTTTCTAGGTCTTCCTCCATGATAATATTCCCTGTTTCACCATGTCTTAACAGTCCTTCAGGATTGGGAAAAGTAGCTCTAAAGGCGATGTTACCTGTTTCATGATTAAAGTCAGCTTCGATAGTTTCAACCACACCAGGATAGTTAAAGTATTTACCATTGGCCATTAGCAGTTTTACTTTCAAAGCTTTTTCTTCTCGGGCATTCTCTTTAAAATTTAAATATTCGACTTCTGGAACATTGAAGTAAATCCACATTTGACTATTGTCTGATAGATGAGTTAACAAATCTCCTTCGTCAATTAAACTACCTAGTCGAGCATGAAATCGATCGATTATTCCATTAAACGGAGCTCGTATTTCAGTGAAATTTAAATGAACTTCAGCTAGGCTTAATGCTGCATTTGCCTTTTTATAGTTGGCTTCAGCTAAAGAAAGTTGGTTTTTTGATACAACATTACTATCTGCAAGGATTTTAGTATTTAAATATTCAATCCTCGCATATTCTGCCTCTGCCTGAGCTCGTTCATATTCTGCCTCATAAATCTTAGGCATGATTTTGAATAAAAGGTCCCCTTTTTTAACGGATTTCCCTTCGTCAATATAAATTTTTTCGAGAAACCCTCGTTCTTGAGCTCTAAGTTCTATATGATTGATTGAATGAATTTGACAAACATATTCTTTATAATTGATGGTGTCTTTTACTAAAGGCGAAGTAACCTCATAGACTGATGTTTCATGTTCATGCCCTTGCTCATTTGCACTGGCATTGCAACTTGAAATTGTTAAACTTACAATAGCACAACAGCTTATTGCAAGTCCCAAAATTTTTATTTTATTCACGACTGTATTTAATCTTTAATTTAATTTTCTAGTTCACAATAGTCTTGCTGACTATGTTGAAAGTGTGTTACTTTCATTGACCTTATTAAGCCAAATAGCTAGAAATCATAATAGAAATACATCGTATAAAAGATACCACTTGAATGCCTTTTGCCCAGAGAATTTATAAGCAATTGGCCTAATTTTTTGGTTAGGTAGATAATAGATTTGAGAGAAACCGTGACTTTTGGAAAACGTATGTTTTTTATTTTCTTTATCCTCCTCTTCTTCGACTTCATCCAAAAGTTCAATTGAAAATTGGTTCTTGGAGCTAATTGAGAATAGCGCTTTCTTTACCTTTAAGTTAGTTGATTGCTCAAGACTTAATTCGGAATTACCTGATTTTTTGGGAAAAGGGCGCACAAAAGATGTTGCACTTATTACTAATAATAACAATGCAATTAATCGCGATAAATATTTGAATAGCCTCTTACGCATTCTGAAGCAAATGTATATTTAAAAAAAGTAGAATTAAAAAATTATAACAAGAATTTAACTTTTATTCATTAGGTATTGCTTAACTAACGCTAATAAATAAGTTAGATTCATATATTGAATGTATTATTAAGGATTTATATGTTATTTTATCAGATGTCAATTCAAGATCCAAGAAAATAGTGATTAAAAATGCAGCTTTTTAATGCAAATCATCCAGTGAACAGAAGTTATATCATTTGGGAACATGTCGTCAAAACTGTTTTTGCTTTGGTTGGTACTTTTGCGCTTCTCATTTTTGGTCCAATGATTATGGGAGGAAGAAATACACGACATGGAGGTGGTGATACTGCTATTCATATCCTAGATTTTTTTATGTCAAATTTATGGATACAGGTCTTAATTTGTTGTACAGTTGCTTTAGTTTACAATTTTAAAATTTATCGAAAGAATAATCGTGTTAATTACTTGATATCGGCTGAAGTATTCAATGATAATATCCGTTTAATGACCAATACCTTTTATTTTAATCGCCCAAATGAAGTGATAGTAGCTCCGTTCGATTTAAAAGTAAAAATTCTATCCAAGTATAACGACGTTGAAGGTCGTTATCATTTTTTCGAATTTATACATCAACCTAAAAACGAGCAAATATGTTGCATAAAAAGCAATTCGTTTCTCTACGAAAATATGCCTTTTAAAATTCGAGAACTGATCCAAGAATTAAAAAAGCGCGGTACTAAAGTTGAACAACTCCAAAAAAAGCACAAGTCGGCTTTCGATACGATTTTTAAATAAAGACTACCAGATTTGAAAGTCGAGCTCTAAATTTTTAATTCTAGTATTAGGTATTTGGCGTCCATGGGACAGAGACTTAACTTTTTCAACTACGTAAGACTGTAATTCTAATAGCATTATTTTACCATCTTGATTTAAATCTGCAGTGCGGTTTTTTAAACCATTTAGTAAACAGTAAGTAAATAGGCCGTTTTTCCATTCCTCACTTTCCATAGCAAATTCTGCGCCGCCAGCAGATGAGATTACAGTAGCTCCGGTGCCTTTTCGAAGGTCATTGAATAATTCAGACGACAAACGACCCGGGCTAGCATCGGTAGAATTGTCTCCAATTTGAGGGCCAACTGAACGGAATGAAATGTCGTTGTTGTTTTCTGATGATTCATTTTCAGAAAAAAATATTTCTTCTTTATCAACCTCACCACTGTGGCATGTATCCATAATTAAGATTTTTTTATTTGCATTTATGCCGTCAATAATTTGTTCGAGTTTTTCATAAGCAAGACCAGCTTTTTCAGGGGCATTAAAATCAATATTAAATGTGCCAAAATAATAATCGAAATTAGCATCCAAGACACCATGACCAGCTACAAATACTACAACTACGTCATTTGCTTTGGCTTGAGATAAGAACGATTTCAATTCCAAAACGTTTTTATTGGTTACAGCTTCGTTTGTAAGTGTTTGGGTTATTATTTTATTATAAATTCCACTTGTGTTTTGTGAGAACAGGGTAGCTAGATCATTGGCATCTTTTACCGGATAATTCAAATCATATCGGTCGTCTTGATAATCTGAGGTGCCTATAGTCACTAAATATAAATCACGTGTCGGTAATGGCCCTTCTTTTTCTACGTAAAATGTTTGTATTAAACTTTCATAACCATTACTGTTTTGACAAGCTATTTGAATTTTATTTAAGCCATGCACTAAAGGAATTGAAGATTGAATTTTTTTAAAATTACCCGAAACCATTTGCCCTTTTTTACCATAAAAAGGAACATTGTTTACCCAAATATTATAATTCGATAAATTGTTGCGATCCTCGATTTGAAACTCTAATTGAAGTTTTTCTTTACTGGTAATAGCAGGAATAGCGGCGAGATTGGTTATTTTGGTTGTAGGGATGTCCTCTAACTTAATTGTTTTAGTTGGATGAATGCCTAACTTTTTAATTCGTTTTTGGTAAGCCTTTTCGTACAGTTGAATTAAATCATCATCCTGACAACCCATGTTTTTGAGTACTAGATCTGGTCGATTAAAAATGGCATCAAACTGTTCAAAAGGATAGGCCCTATTCCCAATCCTAAAGGTGACTAAATCATATCCTTCTTTTGATACTTTGTAATAATTGTTGACCGTTTTAAAAATATAATTATCGCCATCAGCAACTAATAGCACCTCTTCTTTACCTGTTTTTGGATTGATGAGTCGAAATTGTCCATTCGTAAATGTAATACCAACCATACCATTTGGGTTTATAGAAATATTAGTAATTTGATTTGGCTGTACGTGAATACTTTCAACGACACTTCCATTGATTACATTCTCAAAATAAACCAGGTTATCTTTTATGGTAATGGCATAGTTTTCCGGTTGATCAATAGGGGCAGAATAACCGTCAATTTTTAGTGAAGTAGTAGAAAATAGGTCAAAGTTTTTTGTTCTGTATTTGCGCAAGCCAAGCATCGTTTTTACAATCATAAATTGGCCATCTTTCGTGAAATTCACAAAAGGACTTTCCACATAACCTAAATTATCAGGTAAGCTATTTTCAAAAATCAAATCCCAATTAGTTGTATTAAAAACGAAGGTTTTACCAGTGTTAAAACAAACCGCAAATAAAGTTCCATCAGGGCTGAATGCCATTGAGTTTGCTTCGTATAAATATTTGAAATTTCCAGTGGGTGCAGGTGTGCTTAATTTTCGTAGAAATTTTTTTGTTGACAGGTCAATAATTGAAACTGCCGAATCCCCACTTCCAATGACAACGAGAAATTTTTCATCAGGCGATGTTTGAATTTGATTTATAGAGATTTGATACGAAAATAATGGCTGTAAATAATTTGGTCGGCTTTCTTTGAGGTCATATAATCGAATCTCATCTTGTTCTAATTTAGTGATTAGATAACTTCCTTTTTTACTAAAACGAATCAAATCTCTTTCTTTAAACATGCGTTTGGCTATTCCCAGGCCAATTTCTTTACCTTTTCCATTGCCTGCACCTTTTAAAGCGCTCAAGTCACCTTCGCTTACCCGTTCAACAACACGTCTAAACTTATTTACCTTACTCAAAGTAATATTTTCGGTATTTGGTTTGCGCATTCCCGCTAACTCTCGTTTCGGTTCTTGCAATTCAATTTCACCATATTTTTCGGCAAGGTTAAAGTCCCAAAATGTAAGCTTACGATCTTTACCTAAAGTTGCCAGTTTATTTTGTTCTGGATGGAAATCAAAGGCGTATATGGGATTTACTTTGCCTTCCAGTGTTCTGTACAATGTACCTCGGGTTAAATCCCAAATATGAATGACATTTTTTGAATCTATAGAATTTGTAAATGGTATTGATCGATAACCCGAGGTAGCCATAGTACTCCCATCAGGACTGATTTTTATGGCTTTAATTGGAGCTTGATTGGGGTTTGAATCGCCATCATGAGAATACTCCTTCAATAATTCACCATTTAAATTCCAGACTTTTATCATACTGTTTTGTCCTACAGTTACTAATTTTTCTGAGGATGGATTGATGTCAATTGCTGAAATGGGTAAGATTGAAGCATTAATCGACCTGATTTCATTTAGGTTATCCGGCGATAATAATTGGATTTTCCCATTCGTTGAGGCAACAATTAATGCTTGATTCTGCGGATGAACATCAATTCCAATTATAGAAAAACGGCTGACTTGTTTAGTTTGTAGGTTTTCACTTTTGCTTATCGAATAAATGTGTAGGTTCCCTTTTTTGTCACCAATTATAATCTGATCTTTATGCTGTTTAATTCTTGTGAAATGTTCGTTAGCTGAATAAAGCGGTTTAAATTTTTGTAGTTTCTCGGATTCCCAATAAATTAATTGACCGTCATCACTTACGCCAAACATGGCATTATCCTTACTGGCATCTATTGAAAACTCTCTAATGGGAGCCTCCATACTTATTGAATCTTTTATCTGCCAAGAGATTAAATCCCATAAAATGATCTTGTTATCCTTGGACGAACTAATTAAAGTTGTACCGTCTTTATTAAAGGACAAAGCAGTAGTTTCACCGTCATGTCCGTCTAGTTTACCAATGATTTTACCAGAATTTAAATCCCATATTTTTATGGAATATTCGGATTCCGATCCGCATGCCAATAAGCTACCATCCGGGCTATAGGTTAAAGAAGTTATCAATCCTTGGATTTTTTGCTGAGTGATAATTTCAATTGAGCTATTTGTATCATTTTGACCGAATACAGTAAGCGTGTTACTGGAATACAAAAAAGATAAAATTAATATGGACCAAATTACTTTCATGACAAATAAAGAATGGTACTAGTAATTATTATATTACGTTATGAATTTATAAAAAGCGGGTAGCCAATACAAAACTAATCAATCTAATAAGTTAATGCATTGAAAAAATGAAAAGTAACTCAAGGAATTAAAACTTTATTCCCAAAAATTAGTTGATCATTTTTACGGTATATTTCCTGAATAAATGTTAGTTTTTCTTTTGTTTGATGAAAATAGAGAGCGGTATCATTTCTTCTTAAATCCATTATGTCGCTCATATAATCGTAATTTAACGCTGGTGTTGTCGTGTAACAATGATTAGCATAAAAGACATATTGGGGAGTTACAGGGATATTTGAAAAATACGCCCAATTTGGATAATCATAATTCCGCATGATTTTTGCAATCTCCAAATGGTTTTTAAAACTTGCAGACGTTTTATGTTGCGTTGTAAAGCGCTGAATAGAAAATGAAACGCAGAAAACGGCTAAAATTATTAGTGTAATTTTAAAATGATTTGGTTGTATAATATGTTTTTCATTGATTTTATTAATCAAAATACCAGCAATAAAAAGAAAAAACACCGCTGTTTTTAATCCGCCAAATGAATGCATGACATTGAAATTATAAAAGAGCAAATAGTGCATCAAGATTGAAATCGTAAAGGCAAAGAAAATTTTCTCTCCATAATTAATAATGAGTAATTTGTTTTTGCTAACCGTTGTAATCATAAAATAAGCAAAAAATACGATTAATGTAAATACCCATAAGTACCTAAATTGTCCGTCAAATAAGTTAATCATGTACTCGAAACTATCAGAGTTGTGTAAGTTAAACTGTTGAGATGAGTCTTGTATTTGACCATGACCACTGCGTTCAATAAATTTACGTCGCGATTGTTCGAAAAATTCCTTCCATCCAGCGATGCTGCTGTATTGTATAAGCGTAAGACCAATTGCTAATGCAGTTGATAAACCAGCTCCTATAAACGCGAATAAATAGCGTTTTTTTTTCTCCTTGTACGCAATAAAAGCAGATGTTATGCCTAGTATAAAACCTGAAAAAACCCCTAACCATTCGGTGTAACTTGCTAAGAATATGAATAGGCATAAGAAAAATAAGTTCCAGTTATCAAGATTTTTCCAAAATCGAACTGCAAAAATGAGCGTCAGTAAGAAAAGGGGTATAACCATTATGTCAACAAAAAATAAATGTCCATGAATCCACATAAATCCATCCATAAGAAGGTATAAACAGGCCGTTATTATACCACCAAAATTAAAGTGGTTTTTATTTTTGTTATTTTGAAGAAGCTGTATTAGGTAAAGTAGGAGCAAAGCAGAGACTAGATGTAAAATCAAACCTATTGTCCGGGTGTTTTGAATGTTTTGTCCACCTAGAAATTTGTTTCCATAATAAAGAAAATAAAAGGATAGTGGAGGGTAAGAAACATAATATACATCACCGTTTTCAGCAAATACGCCACCCAGATAATCTCTGTAGTTATTCCCTTTCCCTGGTTTTGTGTAAACCGGGTTAAAATTATATGCTAAAGGACCACCGTGATCAGCCCAAATTTGGGTTGTGATTAGGGCATGAGCGGTAATCCACTCTTGATCTCCCAATGGTTGTTCGCGATAATCATTTCGAATGAAAATACTAATGACAAAAACAAACAATAAAATAACATGTCCCAACCAACGATATGTCCAATTATTTTTCGTTTGCATGGGTAAAATTTAATCCGCTAGCAGTAATTGTAGATTTTTCTTGATATGTTTCATAATCGGTGTTAATTTTCCATAGATTATGATTCTTTTGAGAAATTATATTTTCAGCCGCCAAAATACCCATTAAAATACTATGATCTTGATTGTTATATTTAAATGAACCATAACGACCAATTACCGTTAAGTTGTGAATTGTGGAGAGGTGGCTTTCAACTTTGGAGAGTGATTCTTTATATCCCGTCTTATAAACTGGATAACATTTTGGGAGGCGAATGACGTGACCATCACTTATTGAAAGGTTTTTAATTAATCCTGTTTGGTGCAATTCATTTTTTGCGAGTGAGATAATTTCATCCTCAGATGCTAGCCAAAGTTCATCATCATTATAACTCCAATATTCAACAGCAACAATAGTGGATTTTGCTGCACAGTTAATTTCCGGAACCCAATTACTGAAGTTGGTAATTCTGCCCATTTTTAAATTTTTAGCATGAATATACACCCAATTATCTGGAAAAATATTTTGACCATCAATCTTTAAATAAACTAAAGTAGTATTTCTAAATTTCAACTCTTTTGCTGCGAGCTTGACGGTTTGAGGTACTTCACTGAGGTTTTCTACTAAATGCGTGATTGGCATTGTTGAAACGATATGATCAAATTCTAAGGTTTCACCATTATTCAACTCAATGCGATTGGCTTTATTATTGGCAGTAATGACCGATTTTACTGGACAATTTAAATAAACCTTGTTATTGGCATTTTCAATTGAACTTTTCATGCGCTCGTAAACCATACCTGTACCTTCTATGGGATATGCGAATTGATCAACTAGCGTTTTATGCTTCGGATTTTGTGATGAAAATAAAGCATTTTTTAAGGCTTCATAAAGCGATAGTTTTTTTATACGTTGCGCCGCAAAATCTTCATCTAAATCTTGACAAGATATACCCCAAAGTTTTTCGCTATACGTCTTAAAAAAAATTTCATAAAGTCTTCTTCCAAATCGTTGAATGACCCATGTTTCGAATGACCCATCTTTCGTGGTTGGAAAAATTTTTTCCTTTAAATAACTTCCAACACATAACGTAGCTTGACCAATTCCAAGTTTTTTAAGCGCATCAAATGCGCGTAAAGGGTAATGGTAGAATTTATTTTGATAATAAATTCTGGTTAAACGATCGACCATGCGATAATCTTTACCAACTACTTCAAGCCATAGTGAATTTACGCGGGCATCATCACTGAAAAATCGATGAGGTCCTAAGTCAACTTTTTGATTCCATAACGGAATTGTTTTGGATAACCCACCTACACTAGAAGAGGCTTCGAATACGGTTACATTAAAACCTGCTTTTGTCAGTTCATAAGCAGCCGTTATTCCTGCTGGTCCCGCTCCTATTATGGCTATTTTAGTATTTCTCAAAGTGTATTATTCGAATGGTTATTGTCGGTACGGTCTGAGGTCATAGATAAATATTTTGTTTGTATCGGCAATAGGATAGTCCTTAAAATCTTGAATGTAAATTGAATCCCTAACTTTGAATTCGCGCTCATTTACAATTAAAAAATCAGCGCCTTTAGCCATTAAAGAGTCAATTGGCATTAACCCACTATAAGTTTGATAGCCTGACCAACCTTTTCGTTTCATTAGGCTAAGGGCAAAACTTGGAGATTTATCGGAAAATGCAATGACTAAATCGTCTTTTTCTATACCATTTCGACTCAAAAAGCTATCTGTACCTTCATAGTTCTCAAAAAAGTATTTACCATTTAAAAAATCGTCTCCCCTGCGATGTTGCATTCGATTGAAGGTGTTTTCTAAAGCAATCATAAATAAACCAAAAACAAGTATAGAAATAACATTGATCACTGTGGTTGATTTAATTGTTTGCGACAGATGATAAATGAATTTCCCCAAGGTTAGTGGAAGAAAAAAAAGTGTAGGATAAATATAGTAATCGTGATGTTCGAACATGTTAAAAAACAACATATAGAAAGCGATACATCCTAAAAAAGAAAAAAGGTAAAAAATATTGATTAAGAGAGTTTTTTTGGTCCACCAAGCTAAATTGATAATTATTAGAATAAGGAAAGTGATTTGAAAGTCAGGATGTAAATAATCAGCTAACCAATGAACTCGAATTGCTTCTAATGTGATTAAATTTTCCGTAGCTGAAAATTCCCAAAATGCTCTAGTATTTGATAGGAAATAATCGCTATTAACGGCCTTGTTATAAAGGTTTACATATAAAAACCATCCTATAGTGGCTAAAACGGGAACTAGATAACTCAACTTAAATTTAACAGAGCTAATTTTTAAAAACAGTTGATTAAAAAGAATAGTGAGCAGAATTGCTAAGTAAGGAATGAGAAAGAATGGTTTCATCATTCCTGCAATAGCAATAAAAATAAGGCTACCGATGAGGGATTTGTTTTTTTGATTTTGTGTGTGTCTTAGCAATAACCACATGCCAACGAAAAGAAAGTACATCGCAGCAGGGTCTGGTAAAAAGTCAATCGAGTAAATAGTATAGATCGGACTTATAAAAAATGAAAGTGCTATAATTAGACTAAACAACCAATGTTTTAAATAGTGTTGGGATATCTGAAACAAAGAAAATAATCCGACCATTAAAAGTACAATCCAGTTGATTTTAGCGATAATTTCGTGAGGTCCAAATAGTGTTTGTTGAAAGGCTATTAAATAGTAAAAGAGAGGGAATTCGGCTAAAGCTTTACCTCCAGAATTAAGTTGGTTATAATAGATAGAATGATCAAAAAAATTCAGCCCATTATAATAGTAATTTGTGATTTGCGCGTAGGTATCGCTTTTTCTCCAATAATGAAAACCTATTATTCGATCTTTGATGTGTCTATTAATTTCTAAATGAACAAATAGCAACCAAACTCCGGAAACAAACAATAAAAATTGGATCCAGACATTCGATAAAATAGTTTTAAGGTGTTTTATTTTATCGAGCATTGGAAAGAATTAATTTATAGGAATTAAAGCACCATTTCGGGTACATTGTCAGGTACCACTAGTTCACCTTCAGTAGCATCAATAATCTCTTGTACACTTACACCTGGAGCACGTTCAACTAGATGAAATTTACCTTCTTCTATTTTAATTACGGCCAAGTTGGTAACAACTCGAGTAACACATCCCACACCAGTTAGCGGTAATGTACATTCTTTTAAAAGTTTAGATTCACCTTTTTTGTTTGTATGCATCATCGCCACGATAATGTTTTGGGCAGAGGCAACTAAATCCATCGCACCTCCCATTCCTTTAACCATTTTGCCAGGAATTTTCCAATTTGCAATATCTCCATTTTGAGCAACTTCCATGGCACCTAGAACTGTGAGTTGAACGTGTTGTCCTCGAATCATAGCAAAAGATGTTGCAGAGTCAAATATTACGCCACCATCCATGACTGTAACAGTTTGTTTGCCAGCATTAATTAAATCCGCATCTTCCTCGCCCTCTATTGGAAATGGCCCCATGCCTAATAATCCATTCTCTGATTGAAATTCAACTTCAATTCCTTCAGGAATATAATTGGCAACTAAGGTAGGAATGCCAATTCCTAAATTTACATACCATCCATCTTGTAATTCTTGAGCAATTCGTTTTGCAATTCCAATTTTATCTAATGCCATAGTCTTTAGTATTGATTTGGAAAATCTCTTTTCAGTTGATAAAGATAACACTTTCCGTTAGGAATAGAATAGGAAGTTTTATCAATGTTCCAAATGTAAAATTTTAATGTTTTAGCTTTTTCAGGAATATAATGAAGTAAAGTGCCTTGCAAAAGGTTGTTTTCATCCCCATTCCAGTTTTTACGAAGCCAGTCTAATGCAATATACTCGTTATATAATGAATTGCCTTCTTCATCAAATATTCCAGCTGATAACCAAGAAACAAAGGGTTTGGATTGTGCGTTTAAGGTCAATTCTGCTCCAAGATATAGTGTCTCGTTTTGGAGTGAATCAATTTCAATTTCAAATATATTAAAATACTCGTCATTGATGAAACCTGTTGTTGATTTTGCCTGCTCAGTAAAAATGAGTTTTTTGTCTAGTTTTTTCTTACGTTCAAATAAGGTTAAATCTACTTTAGGGTCGTTAAAGACGGGTTTGTAGTATTCTAAAAGAAGTGGATTATCAACTTTACCATCGCGAATTAATTGAAAGTCGGCATCCAAGTTTATATGGTAATTGGTGTGAATTTTTCCGTATTGCCCTCCACGTAAAGCAGATTGATAGTACCAGCAAAATTCCTGTGTTTTATACCCGCCAATTGTTGTGGGAAATTTAAAATCAGTTGGTTGAGATATGAAATACTCAAAAAGTTCAGGTGCAGTTCGTTCTTGACGGGAAAATATAGGTTCGCTTGGGTTTATTTGCGATGTAAATTGAATGGGGAAGTAAATTAAAACAATCCCAATAACACCAATGACGTTCTTTTTGTGAGTCAATTGATTAAGTAAGAAAACACAAGTTGGAATGAAAAGAAAATAAAGGTACATTGCAGCTCTGTCCTCAGGGAAATTCACACCCATACCATAAGAAAGGAACAAGATTGAAAATACAGCAGTTACTAGTAAGAAAGGAAAATAACCAACTGGCTTTTTTATTACATCACATGATTTGTTTGCAATGATTTGATAAATTAGGTAAATACCAGATATGCAAAATAAGGTTGTTAGAAGGATAGCAATAAATAGATTGTATCCTCCCAAGAAAAAATGACTTAAAGAAGAAACTGTGAAGTCATAAAATCCAGTGTCACCACCGTAATATAAGGCTCCACGACCTTTGAGTGCAAAGGAAAATTTGATTAAATATAAAAATGGTGACGCGAAGAGTAATAAGATGGCTAGTTCTTTAAGAACACTTAATTTGGAAGTTTTAAAATTTTCTATGATCCTATAAAAACCTATGAGCGCAATGGTGATTAAAGAAGGAATGATAAGCGTGAGGTTAGCGGAAGTTGCCAGGAAGAGAACAAGTAATAATAAGGCCAAAGAATTTTTATTGCCAACCTTCTGAAGTCGGATAAAAAGATGAATAGCAAGAAGGAACAAAGCAATTGACAGTCCATAACCTCTACATTCTGCTAAATATTCTAAGAGATAAGGGGGAGTTGTTAAAGCGAGTAACATGCCCCATCTCAAAATACTACTCTTAAGATTATCTGAAAGTTTAAATGCGGCAAAAAAGAGCAAGGCAAATGACAAAACATTTGGTAATCGTAAGGCAATTGGTGACATGCCAAATAGTTTATACGAAAGAGAGCCTAAGAAGGAGTTTAAAACATGATTATTCGCATCCCAATGAGCATATGGCGGCAAGTAAACATCCGTTTGGATATAATAATAAAAAGTAGCCAATTCATCGTGTAGTACGGGTAAATAGATGGCTTTTATAAATAAATAAATCCAGAGAAAACCAAACAACCCTAGCGCAATCCACTTCTCAACTCGCGTAAAATGGTTTGTATTAAATAGGTTTAAAATTTGCATGAGCGCATTGACATAATGGCTTATGACTTCGGTCTTGTCGTGCGTTGCTCGATTCTTTTTTCGAATCGTTCTCCTTTAAATACACGTTGAACAAAAATTCCTGGTGTATGAATAAAATTAGGATCTAATTCACCTGCAGGCACAATTTCTTCAACCTCGGCAATCGTAATTTTTCCCGCCATCGCCATCATTGGGTTAAAGTTACGGGCCGTTGCTTTGTAAATAAGGTTGCCTGCCGTATCCGCTTTCCATGCTTTTACAATCGCAAAATCTGCTTCTAATGCAGATTCTAAGATGTGGGGTTTTCCATTAAAAATTTTCACTTCTTTACCTTCTGCAACTTCAGTTCCAAAACCGGCTGGGGTATAAAATGCTGGGATGCCAGCTCCGCCAGCACGACACCGTTCGGCTAATGAACCCTGAGGAATTAAATCAACTTCCAATTCTCCACTTAACATTTGTCGCTCAAATTCGTCATTTTCACCGACATACGATGAAATCATTTTTTTGATTTGTTTTTTTTGTAAAAGTAAACCTAATCCAAAATCATCAACACCGGCGTTGTTTGAAATGCAAGTTAAATCTTTGATGCCCATATCAACAAGCTTTTGAATGCTGTTTTCAGGAATACCACATAAACCAAATCCGCCTAACATTATTGTTACACCGTCTTTAATACCAACTAAGGCTTCGTTTACATCTTTTACTATTTTATTCATATCAATACGTATTATAATTCTGGTCCTACTTCTTCTATTGTGCAGTTGAATTTACTCATGTCGTAATTTGGAGGAGCCTCAAAGTCTTTTGTGGAGAGATTGATGGATTTGTCTTTATAAACTTGTTGCATATAGTATCCATAAATCGGAAGGGCCATTCTTGCTCCTTGTCCCCAAGGATAACTTCTAAAATGGATGTCTTTATCATCCGCTCCTACCCAAACACCGGTAACAAGTTCGGGTGTCAATCCCATAAACCAACCATCAGATGCTCCGTTTGTTGTACCTGTTTTACCTGCTGTTGGATATTTAATTCCACCCCAAGGCTGACTGCTTCTTAAAGAACTACTTGTAGCGTAATATTTATTGTTTTGATGAATATTAGGAGCTCCGTTCACAGCACCTTTCATCATGTTAATCATTGTATACGCTAATTCTTCTGGCATTGCTTCACGGATGTCGTATTCTAAATCTATAATAACGTTACCGTTTCTATCTTCAACACGCATCACGTAAATTGGTTTGATGTATACGCCTTTGTTCGCAAAAGTACTTTGTGCACCGACCATATTGTAAAGTGATACATCCATTGGACCTAGACACATAGCTGGAACAACATCTTCAATTCTTAAATTTATACCAACTTCTTTTAACATTTTATTCATGGTTGTAGGACCAGCCAATGCTCCCATGTCTTTCATTATTGCTACAGTTATATTGTTTAATGATCCTGCCAAAGCACTTTTCGTTGTAATTAAATCTCCAGTGTTTTTTGTTCCAGTTTGTGGACACCAAGACTCATCTCTAGTTGCACTTACCGGTACGTCTATACAATACTCCATGTCGATATAAGCCTTACATGGATCAATCTTTCCTAGACTAATAGCAGCAGCATATACAAAAGGTTTGATGGTCGATCCAACTTGTCTTTTAGCTTGTTTAACATGGTCAAAAGCAAAATGATTAAAGTTTGGACCGCCAACCCAGGCTTTAACAAAACCTGTTTTCGGGTCCATGGACATAACACCTGCCTGTAAAATGGATTTATAATACTTAATGGAATCCATGGGAGTCATAATCGTATCAAAATCGCCTTTGTAGCTAAAGACTTTCATCTTAACAGGTGTGTTAAAGGATTTGTCTATTTCTGCTTCGCTAGCACCTGCCTGATTTAGTCGATAATACCGGTCTGAAGCTTTTACTGCTCGATTCATAATCGCAGCTATTTGTTCTTCATCAATTTCATTTCCAAATGGCGGTCTTTTGTTCTTTGCATTATTCTTGTCAAACTGCTCTTGTAACGTCGACTCCATGTGTTCTTGAACTGCATGCTCAGCATAGGTTTGCATGCGGGAATCAATGGTAGTATAAATTCTCAAACCATCACGATAGATATTATATGGAGTGCCATCTGCTTTTTGGTACTTATAGGTGCCATCGTCATTGGTTTCTTTAAAACGATCGGTTAATTCTTTTCTTAAAATTTCTCGAAAATGGGGAGCTAAACCTTCTTTATGATCAACAATTTGATAGTCAACTTCTATTGGTAGATTTTTTAACGAATCGTATTGAGCTTCATCAATTTTCACTAATAAAGATTCGTTCCCTTTTTTACTGTTTTTGTACCATTGGTGTAACACTGTATTTCTTCGGTTGTAGGCTCTTGTGCTATCCAATTCATATTGACGTCTTCCATCTTCATCATCGTCGTAATCTTTATATTGAAACTTTAGCGGGTTAAACATTCCAGGGTTTTTACACATCCCAACAAGCATGGCAGCTTCTTCCATTTTTAAATCTTCCGGTCTTTTGTTGAAATAAACTTGCGATGCTGACGAAATTCCTACTGCGTTGAAAAGAAAATCGAAATTGTTCAAGTACATGGTTATAATTTCCTCTTTTGTATAATGAGTTTCTAGACGAACAGCGAGAATGTTTTCACCAAATTTTTGTTTAAGTCTTCCCCATTTATTTCGTGCAACCCCTCCATTCATCGTATCACTTGCTGTATATAAAAGCTTCGCTAATTGTTGTGAGATGGTACTGGCCCCTCCACCATCTTGACCTAGAGCAGCTTTCGATAGAGCACGACCAATTCCTTCTGCATCTACTCCAGCATGTTTGTAAAATCGTTCGTCTTCAGTAGCAATTAAAGCTGAAATTACATAAGGTGAAATTCGATTATAATCAACACTTTTTCTATTTACACTCCAAAAACGGCCCATTTCTTTGCCGTCAGAAGTATAAATTATAGAGGCTTGCTTATCTGGAGGGCTCGCCAATTCTTCGTAAGAAGGTATTCCTGGTCTCGCCTGATTGAGCATAAAAAGGATAAAGAATAGTGGGATAAATGCAGCTAACCATACAATTAAAAGTATAATTCTACGGGTTCGTTTTGCTAATACTACTTTTTCTGTTTTTTTCTTATTCATTGCCATCTCAAAGCGATAAAATTAAGAAATTAAATGGGGAATTTCGGTATGGCTGGTCTAGAATGAATAAAAACTTATTATTTATTCTTATTTCTTTTGAATTCTCGTATTTTCAATGATTATTTGAAAAAAATATTCTGCTGTTTTTTTCATCGATAAGAACCTATTTTTTATAGAATTAATAGTTTTGACCAAATTAAATAAAGTGTAATGGATAATTTTTCGGATTTTTTTAATCGTACCTATTATGGCAACACGGTACAAGAATATTTTATTGCTTTTGGAATAATATTGGGTGCAATTTTAGCAGGAAAATTAGTGTATTGGATTTCAAAGCGTTTTATTTCAAAATTAACAGCGAAGTCTAAATCTAAATTAGATGATATTATTGTTGATAAGGTGGAAGAACCGGTTGTGTTTGGATTGGTTTTAGGTACATCTTGGTGGGCAATAAACACTCAACTTACCAATGCAGGAGTATTTTTTGATCATGTTTTCGGCTTTTTAATTGTAATCAATATCACATGGTTAATTGCTCGTTTATCAGATGCTTTAATTGAGGAGTATGTGGTGCCAATGACTGAAAAAACTGAATCTGATTTGGATGACCAATTGCTTCCAATTTTTCGCAAAGGCTTGCGAATAATAATTTGGGTTCTTGGAATTATTGTAGGTTTAAATAATGCGGGTTATGATGTCGGAGCAGTGATTGCAGGTCTAGGTATTGGAGGTTTAGCATTTGCTTTAGCCGCGCAAGATACTGTGAAAAATTTCTTTGGTGGAATAATGATCTTTGCGGACAAGCCTTTTTCGATTGGTGATAGAATACAGATTGGTTCGATTGATGGAATTGTAAAGGAAATCGGTATTCGATCAACGCGTATTGAGACATTGGCAGGTAGAATAGTAACTGTGCCAAACTCTATGTTTTCTGACGATGCAGTAGAGAATGTAGATAAGGAACCTAACAGGAAAATTGTGTTAAATATTGGTTTAACTTATGATACAAGCGCGGAGCAAATGGAAAGGGCAATCGCAATTTTAAAAGAAATCGTTCAAGAAAATCAAACGATATTAGATGAAAAGGTGTTAACCAGTTTTAATGCTTTTGGAGATTTTTCGCTTGGAATTCTATTCGTTTATTATATCCGTAAAGAAGCGGATATATTAGAGTCACAAACGATCGTTAATTTGGCAATCTTAAAAAAGTTTGGTGCGGCAGGTTTGGATATGGCATTTCCTACCCAAACCCTTTATCACCAATCGATTAATCCATAGTTTTTAACTGATTCATTTTACCCATAAATAAGATTGTTTCAGTAGAATCTTCTTGGATAAAATAGTAGAACGGTTTGTCTATTCTCATTTCCATAACTGGGTTGGGTATGTGTATGGCAGAGGTCGTTCTTACCATCCCGATAACTGTTGCAGCGGCAGCTTCTGTTCCTTCTTCGTTTACAATTATTTTAGCCTTGTGTAATGCCGTACCAATTTTCAGGTCCTTTTGTGTACGCATTCTACCGAAATTGGCGCGATCACTAAAGGCAGAGCCTAATCCTAATTTGATGAGTTGATTTTTTAGCTCAAAAGTTTTAGTTTCGAACGTAAATCGAGGTAAATGTAACTTAACCTCTTGATTGTATGAGTTTAGTTTTAGTCTTTGATACGTTTTTTTGTCGAGTTTATGATTTTTCATCTTGCTCGGCAGTATTATAATCATAGAAGTCTTGCCGTCGGCATAGGGTATTCTGATGATTTGTTCTCTTTCATTCTCATAGGCCATGTACATTCCTCGATTAAACATTAAAGGTGTTTTAGATGTACTACCATCTAAATTGGTAAATTCTTCTTCTTTTGTTACGTCTTTATCGAATGGTTTTTTCCAAGATTGTTTAAAGTAAATAGCGTTTACTATGGCTAAAGTAAATGCTTTGACATCGGCTGGTGTTACCATCTTACTTATCATTCCGTTAGTCGCTTCTTTAATCCAGTTGTTAATCTTTTTTGCACTTTCGTCGGGGTGATTTAGAAAATCTGTATGACCTATAATGGCGTTGTGTTTTTTGGATACGCTATTAATATATTTGTCCAATATTTTGTAACCTGTTTGTATCCAAACGGCATTATTAATCTCAGCGTATTTTTTTAATTCATTAAGCTGTAAGATGAAATCATCATTCGTTTCAGAAAAGCCGAATGTTTTTTGAAATGCTTTTTTTGTTTCTCCTTCTGAACCTTCGTAAGCTATTGAAAAAGCCGCTAATATGCTGGTTGGTGAGAAAAGGATATTATCATCTTGTTCAAATTGATTAAAAAAGTGGAATGCAAAGTCGTTTTGTGAAATCGAGAAAAAAGGAGTTAAGCTTAATAACATTGTAATCAAAGTGTGTCGTATCATAATTTAGTGTTTGGCATTCGGTACAATGCTCTTCTGTTAAAGTTCATTTATTAGATGCAAGACTGTAAATAATTCCATAATTAGAGCAAAAAAAAAACGCTCGGTTTTGCCGAGCGTTTTTTGTAAGGAATTTAATTTATTATTTTTTTTTGCCGTTTTTAATGAACTGTTCAATTGCCATGGTCATGCTCGGTGCTTGTGGCTGTGGGGCATGAATGTCAAGACGCAAATTGTTCTGCTTTACGGCGTTTGCTGTCGTTGGTCCAAAAGCAGCAATTTTAGTTGTGTTTTGCTTAAATTCTGGAAAGTTTTTCAATAAAGATTCGATTCCAGATGGGCTAAAGAATACTAAAACGTCGTACTTTACATCTTCAAGATCTGACAAATCAGAAGCAACTGTTCGGTAAAGAACAGCTTTTTGAAAATTAATTTTATTCTCTTCTAATGTGTCTGGAATATTAGCTCTGAGAATATCAGAACATGGGAGTAAAAATTTTTCGTTTTTATGCTTTTTTAATACGTCGACAAGATCGCCAATTCTTTGACGACCGAAAAATATTTTTCTTTTTCTATAGACAACATATTTCTGCAGATAATAAGCAACTGCTTCTGACATACAGAAATATTTCATTGCATCAGGAACTTTGAATCTTGTTTCTTCAGCTATTCTAAAAAAGTGGTCAACTGCAGTTTTACTTGTTAAAATAACAGCTGTGCATTTGGCTAAATCTACTTTTTGCTCTCTAAATTCACGCGTAGATACTCCTTCTACATTTATGAAAGGGCGAAAATCGATTTTAAGTTTATATTTTTCCGCTAAATCGAAGTACGGAGATTTCTCACTTTCGGGTTTTGGTTGAGAAACTAGAATTGTTTTTACACTCATAAATCCTTCCTCTATTTTAATTTAATATCTCGCTATCTTGGAGAATCACTCGAAATCCGACCAGTAATGGTATTATTTCGAGCGTGCAAAGATACAAAATAATATAGAAAATAGAAATATTATATTGTATGGCGCGAACCAAACTTTGTAATTCCCTTACTGTTATGAGTAGCGCAACGATTATCGTAAGCACAATTAATAATAAATTAACATAACTAGCAGGGATATAGTGTGTAAAGATTAGGATAGGAGTTAAAATAATACCTCCAACCTGAAAGAAAATGAAGTGATTAAGAAAGTGTTCTTGTAGACCTATACGCGTATTTGTAAGGATTACAGTTAAACGAATTATGAGGAGTTTGACGATGGCAGACGCAAGTAAAATGAGGGCGATGGAGTATATCCAAGTGTTTTCAAGTTGCGTTGTTGCCATCCAAATTATTACCGATACAGCATTAATATAGGTGAGATTTAACAGGATAGCAGGAAGACGTTTAAAATTCAACTCTTCTCTCAAGTTGTTTATCAGCTGTCGATTGTGAAGTGCCGTGTCAAAAAGGGCATTTATATATCCTGGGGTTGTGGTTCGAACAATTGCAATAATAATTAGATTGAGTCCCATCAAGACCCAAAAAGCAAGGTTGAAATTATCCGTAATCGGCATAGCGTCCCCAACTTTATCAACATATTGTATAATATTTTCGCTGTTCACACCGCTAAATTAATGTAAAATTGCTTGAATAAAATTTAAGTTTATACGTTTAGAGCAAATCTTGTTAAATTTTTTACTTTTGCGATAGATTAGAAATTAAGAATTATGGCGACGGATTTATATACACATCCTGATTATTTTAACATGGACGATTTGCTATCTGAAGAGCACAAACTCGTACGTGAAACAACTCGTTCTTGGGTTAAACAAAATGTATCTCCAATTATCGAAGATTATTACGAACGTGCTGCTTTTCCAGAACATTTGGTAAAACAACTTGGTGAAATCGGTGCTTTTGGACCTTATATCCCAGAGACTTATGGTGGTCCAGGTTTAGATCAAATTTCATACGGTCTAATTATGCAAGAACTAGAGCGATGTGATTCTGGTTTACGTTCTACTTCTTCCGTTCAAAGTTCGTTGGTAATGTATCCAATTTGGAAGTACGGAAATGAGGATCAAAGACAAAAATACCTTCCAAAACTTGCTACAGGTGAGTTTTTAGGTTGTTTCGGTTTAACTGAACCTGATCATGGATCTAATCCGGGAGGTATGATTTCGAATTTTAAAGACATGGGTGATCATTACTTGCTAAACGGTGCGAAAATGTGGATTTCGAATGCACCAAAAGCGGATATCGCTGTGGTTTGGGCAAAAAATGAGGAAGGTCGTATTCATGGTTTGATTGTAGAAAAGGGAATGGAAGGTTTTTCTGCACCAGAAATGAAAGGAAAACATTCTCTAAGAGCATCGATTACTGGAGAATTAATTTTCGATAATGTAAAAGTTCCAAAAGAAAATTTATTGCCAAACAAAAGTGGTTTAGGTGCTCCTCTTGGCTGCTTAGATTCTGCTCGATTCGGTATTGCGTGGGGTGCTCTTGGTTCTGCTATGGATTGTTATGATCAAGCTTTGAGATATTCAAAAGAACGTACGCAGTTTAACGTGCCAATTGGTGCATTCCAATTAACACAAAAGAAATTGGCTGAAATGATCACGGAAATCACAAAAGCACAGTTGTTGACTTTTAGATTGGGACAGCTTAGAAATGAAGGTAAAGCAACTTCAGCTCAAATTTCTATGGCGAAAAGGAATAATGTTGAAATCGCGCTAAAAATTGCTAGAGAGGCAAGACAAATATTAGGCGGAATGGGGATTACTAATGAGTATTCTGTAATGAGACATATGGCCAATTTGGAGTCAGTTGTAACTTATGAAGGAACTCATGATATCCATTTACTTATAACTGGAATGGATGTGACTGGAATTCCAGCATTCACAAGAGAAATGCCAAATAAATAATTGGATTACGATAAAAAAGTGAGCCGCTGCCGTAGGTAGCGGCTTTTTTATGCCTTAAAAAATGGTCTTAAAGTTAATTCAAAGCAAGATAGTGTTAAGCGAATAAATCGCTTAATTAGTTTTTGATGTTTTACAAGTCGAACGAAGTGAGGTGAGTTCTTGTAGTAGAGAAGAATGAATTTTTTACCCCACCTTCTTTTCGAAAGGTATTGATCTCTAAAAGCTCTAAAGGTTTGAACTTTAGGGTGGTCGTATGACTCATAGGCCATGGTGGCGATGTAGCACGCCTCTTCAACCGCATCTTCTGCAGCATTATTCAAGGCTTTAATCATAAGTTGGAAAAGTACATAGGCCAAAACACCTGCTAGAATTACTAAAACAAAAATTACAATAAATAAGGTGGTGATTGTTTTGTCGTTTTTATTTTCTTCTTCATCATCTTTTCTTGTGCGAATTTCATGTTTTCGTTCTACGACTTTCTTAAATTCAACCTTTTGTAGTTCAAGAGGAATATTGTCAACGATATGTTTTGAAGATAGGGTTTGGTGAGTTTTATGATCTTCTTTTAAAATTGAAAAATCACTAGAGTTTTTTTCATTATTCGTTAAGTTAAAACTGTCTACACTAGGGTTTTCTGTTTTTGAATGTATGGGGATCAGGTGGTCAGTTTTGGATTGCGTATATGACTCTTTTTTAATGACTTTGTTTTTACCGTAAAATTGATTAGGGTTGTTTATTCTGTGAGAAAAATTTACGCAAGAAATCAGTAACGCGCAAAATAGTGAAATGTAGGCAAGTTGTAATCCTTTCATAAAAAGTTAATTTTAAGAAAGATAACTAAAAAAAAGAGTAGTCAGATTCGCAGGTCAATCAGAATTCAAGATTCACCTCATATCCCGTATGTTTTCGAATGTTTAAGACCCGGTCTTTATCTAAAATGAGGTATTGTCCCTTTATACCTAAAAGTTTACCTTCAATAATTGGTTGTTTATCAAATCCTACGCTCTTAACTTTTTCGGGAAACTTTTCGACAGGGTAATTGATGGAGGTGATTTCATCATCTTCAATCATGTATTGGGATAAATCATTTGGTAGCATTTCTTCAATTTGCCACTTTTCTTCTTCTAAGTCGTAGTCTGCTATTTCATTCTTAAGCATTCTCCGCCAATTGGTTTTATCCGAGAATTCATTTTTCAGAGCAACTTCGATTTCACCAGCCAATTGACGGTAAGGTGTTTCTGCTACTTTTATTGCAAAAGATGCGCCTTGATCAATCCAGCGGGTAGGAACCTGTGTGGCGCGAGTTACGCCGACCTTTAATCCGGATGCTACTGCGAGGTATACAATGTGGGGCTGAACGTGATTGGCCTCTTCCCATGCTAAATCTCTTCCTTTGCCTAAATGACCCTCGCAGAGTTCTGGATTAATTATACAAGGACTAGATTCTGGTGCATTCATAAAGCAATCATAGCAAAATCCTTGAGCAAATATTTTTCGTTCATTTTTACAAGCCGAGCAAACCGTTTTCCCTGTGAACGTTAGTTTAATTTCGCTGTTGATCAAATCATTCATAACGATTTTTTGGTCACTATCTTCTAGGGTGTATTTTACGAATTGATCTAATTCGGTACGCATTTTTTTTAGCAGCATAATTTCTTTTATTCTAATACAGTGTTCTCTTGTTTTAGTAATCATTTAAACAAGCAGCATTTGTCAATTATTCTTCGGTTAATGCCAAAAATAACAAATAAATGAAGGCTTTATTTTCTGTGGTTCAACAAAGTTATTCTTGTAAGTTAAATCTTCTTTTTTACCATTCACAACCGACTTCTTTTATTCGGTCGAATATCTGTATTATTTTACCGATTAAAACCCATTTATTACTTATTTTAGCGTCGAAATGAATTTATTTGAACACATAGGGCGCTTCTTTTTGATGTTGAAATCGGTTTTTGCAAGACCCGAAAAAGGGAAAGTATTCCGAAAAATGTTTTTTTTCGAGGTTGATGCAATAGTAATTAGTTCGATTCCTTTGGTGGCTTTCTTATCTGTGTTTATGGGAGGGGTGATATCATTGCAGACAGCGGCTAACATGGGGTCTCCACTGTTGCCAGAATACACAATTGGTTACATTACCCGGTCATCTACTATTTTAGAATTTTCTCCCACCATAATCTCTCTAATCATTGCTGGTAAAGTGGGCTCGAATATAGCTTCAGAGATTGGAACAATGAGAGTGACAGAACAAATTGACGCCCTAGAAATTATGGGGGTAAATTCAATTGGATATTTAATGTTGCCAAAAATTTTAGCAACAACATTCTTTTTTCCTTTTGTTGTAATTATTTCAATGGTGCTTTGTCTTGTGGGGGGATGGGTTGCCGGCGTTCAATCTGGATTATATTCAACCCATACCTATATGGTGGGAATAAGGGCTTTTTGGCATACTGATGCGTGGTATGTTTATTATGCATTAGTAAAAACCGTTGTTTTTGGATTCTTAATCACATCAATTGCTTGCTATTTCGGATACTATACGCGAGGTGGATCATTAGAAGTAGGAAAGTCAAGTACCCGAGCTGTAGTAGCGGCATCTGTTGCGATTTTATTAGCAAATTACATACTAACACAATTGATTTTGGTGTAATGATTATAGTGGATAATATATCAAAGTCTTTTGGAGATACGCAAATTTTATTTGATGTTTCAGCCAAGTTTACGGAAGGTCAAGTAAACTTAATTATTGGTGCTTCTGGACAGGGTAAATCTGTACTAACAAAATGTATTGTAGGCTTACATGAAGTCGATCAGGGAGCTGTTTTGTATGATGGTCGAGATTTTTCTGCTATGAACAGAAAGCAACGGATTGAGATTAGGCAAGAAATAGGAATGCTTTTTCAAGGGAGCGCACTTTTTGATTCTTTAACGGTTGAAGAAAATGTCATGTTTCCGTTAAAAATGTTTACCGATATGTCTCAGGAAGAGATGCGAGAAAGAGCTAATTTTTGTCTAAAAAGAGTGAACATAATTAATAAAAATGATTTATTGCCGGCAGAAACTAGTGGTGGTATGCAAAAGAGAATTGCCATCGCAAGAGCCATCGCAATGAATCCGAAATATTTGTTTTGCGATGAGCCAAATTCAGGCCTTGATCCCAAAACTTCTATCGTAATTGATAATCTAATAAAGGAAATTACGTATGAATATAATATGACCACAGTTGTGATTACTCACGATATGAATTCTGTAATGGAAATTGGTGATCACATAATTTTTATCAATCAAGGTAGAAAATGGTGGCAAGGTAACAACAAAGAGATTATCAGAACAGATAATCAGGAAGTTGTTGATTTCGTGTATGCATCAGCATTCATGAAAAATTTGAGAGAAAAGTTAATCAATTAATTTAAAAAAACTAAGTATTATGAGTGAAGAAGAAGAAGGAGGTAAAACGTTCATCGACACTTCGATGCGCGATAAAAAACCAACCACAGTTGATCAGCCTGAAGGAAAAAAAAGAGACGGGTTGTATATTGTAATTATCATCCTGTTATTATTAGGAGGAGGGTATATGGGATATGTACTGTCTGAAAAGAATAAGGATTTAAACCAATGTACCAATGATCGTCAGGCAATTGAAAATGAAATGGCAGATCTGAATGATATGATGTATGATCAAGGTTTGGATAGAGGTGAAGATGTGAAGAAAAATCTCGAAAATATGCTCACGATGTATGAGAGAATGGAAGGAGATAATCAAGCAATGAATGATAGCATCGCCATTCAACGTGATAAGATTAAAACTTTAATGGAGGATTTGGAGAAATCGAAAGGCGATAAACGTCACTACATGAGTAAGGTGTATAAATTGGAAAAAGAAACCGAAACACTTCGCTCAATTATGAAGGATTATATTAGAACAATTGACTCGTTGAATACAGCTAATGGGGTGCTGACAGAAAACTTAAATATGACCTTGGCTGACCTTGAAAAAATGACTGAATCGCGTAATTCATTCCAAAATGAAGCGGAAGAACTTGGTGATAAAGTGAATAAAGGGTCAAAATTGAATGCTTTTGGCTTTTTAACAGAAGGTATCCGTGAAAAAGGTTCTGGAGCCTATAAAGAGAATAATCGAGCTTCAAGATGTACGCATATTCGCTCTTGTTTTACACTAGGAGATAATGCAATTGCGTCGGCTGGAAATAAAACCGTTTATATGCGTGTGATAACCCCTGGAGGATCTGTTCTAAGCTCAAGCAACAGTAATACATTAAAGACGGAATCCGGGCAATCTCTTTTGTATTCTGATAAAAAGCTCGTAAATTATCAGAATAAAGCAGTTGATTTATGTATTTTCCATGAATTATCTGTTGAATTAGAAGGAGGGAATTACCTCGCAGAAATTTATTGTGAAGGGGTTAAAATAGGATCGGATAGCTTTGTACTGAAGTAGAATTTTGAAGAACGCTATTTATATAATTATTTTGGGACTAGCTTCTGTGCTTCAAGCGCAGGAGCTAGATTCTTTATGGTTAAAAGAGATTAAAGTTTTCCAAACTGAACAGGACGAACACTATTTCAATAAAAAAACCAGTCCACTCAACAAAAAAGAGCGAAAGTCGTTCAAAGGGCATCATTTTTTTCCAGTAGACATTGATTATTGCGTTGAAGCTAGTTTTCATAAGATAGAAAAGGAAGATACTGTTGCGATGCAAACTTCATCAGGATCAATAAAATATTATAAGCCATACGCTTATGTGAGGTTCATGTTGAAAGATACCCTTTGTGAACTTACGTTGTATCAAAGCTACTGGTTAAGGGATAAAGATGAGTATAAGAATTATTTGTTAATGCCTTTTACTGATGCTACTAGCGGGAAGTCCTCATACGGTGGAGGTAGATATTTGGATATTGAAATTCCTAGTAAAGATACAATTACTCTTAATTTCAACTTAGCCTATAATCCCTATTGTGCTTATACATCGGGATATAACTGTACAATACCACCAAGAGAAAACAGGTTAAACGTTCATGTTCTGGCGGGATTGGCCGCACCTGAAAATCACGATTAGCTTGTAAACCTAAAAAGTGTGATTTTTGTAAATAAATGCGTTTAACAAATTAATAACACACTTTTAAGGATAAAATTCGTTACTTTATTAGATCTAATTAAAAATAAAGAAGAAATTATGAGATTGATGTTTTTAACCTTATTAATTGTGTCGTTCAATTTTAGTTTTGCTACAGTTAATGAAGAGGTAAAAGGGGGATTGACATGGTATACCGATTTAGCTAAAGCACAAGAGGCATCGGAAAAATCGAATAAACCTATATTTGGCTTTTTTACAGGTAGTGACTGGTGTGGTTGGTGTAAAATGCTGCAAAGAAATGTATTTGTTAAAGAGTCGTTTATTGCTTGGGCAAAAGAAAATGTGATATTGTTAGAATTAGATTTCCCAAAAAAAGTACAACAGTCTGCTGAATTGCGAACGCAAAACAGGAATCTAGCTACAGCTTTAGGTGTTCGTGGATATCCGACAGTATGGCTTTTTACGGCTTCAGTTAATCCTGAGGATGGAGGGTATCACTTGACTAGAATGGGTAAATTAGGTTATCCTAGAGCAGAAAAAGGAAAAGAAGCAGAAAAATTTTTAAGCGATGCTAACGCGATATTAGCAGCTGTGGAAAATACCGCGAATTAAATCGAATTAAATAAATTGTCGGAGAGCTCGGTTTTTAACTGAGCTTTTCGCATAATATTCTAATTTCAATTAAAGGCGATATGCGTTCGTAAAGGATGTTATTTACGGCTTCTAAGATTGGCATCTCAACGCCATATTCCTTGTTTATTTCAATCAAACATTTCGTTGCATAATACCCTTCAGCAATCATGTCCATTTCCATCTGGGCAATCTTGACAGAATACCCTTTACCAATCATATAACCAAACGTTCTATTTCTAGAAAACTTAGAATAGGCTGTCACTAATAAATCACCTAAATAGGCACTAGAGTTCGTGTCTCGGTGTATAGGATGAACTTCATCTATAAAGTTTTCAATTTCTTGAATTGCGTTTGAAATTAAAACAGATTGAAAATTATCCCCATATCCTAAGCCTGCACAAATACCACTCGCAATTGCGTATACATTTTTCAAAACTGCAGAATATTCTGTTCCAAATATATCATCAGAGACTGCAGCTTTTATATAACGAGACCTTAGTCGTTCTGCAACGTATTCTGCAATGTCTTCATCTTGCGAAGCGACGGTTAAATATGAAAGCCGTTCCAAGGCTACCTCTTCAGCATGACATGGTCCGCAGATTATGCCGATGTTATCATAAGGAACACCAAGATAATTGTGATAAAATTCCCCAGGTATTTCATTTAATTCAGGAATAATACCCTTAACGGCTGAAAACACGAATTTGTTCTTTAGCTTTTTTGAAGGAAATTTTTCAAACAACTCGTGTAAAAAAGCTGAGGGAGTAGCGATTATAATGATGTCTGATGGTTCGATAATTTCAACTAAATCTGTGCCCACGTTAATTCGCTCTAAATCAAACTCAACGGCTTGTAAGTACTTAGGGTTGTGTCGATGTTTCAGGATGTGGGCAGCTGAAGATTCGTTATGCATCCACCAGTTGATAACATGTTTTTGGTTGGTTAATATTTTAACCAAAGCTGTTGCCCAACTTCCACCACCAATAACTGCTATTTTTTTTTCTTTATCTCCCATTATTGCAGTAAACAAAAATATAAAAAACTTGGAATAAGTAACATGAATTGATAAAGGAGTTGTGGATGGTTGTTAATTCTAATTTTAACGATTCATAGAAAATGCGATGAATGTGACTTAAAGTTAATTTGTTAGCTCGGTTAATGAATAAAAAATGCCACAGCATTTTTTGCGTGGCACCAACAGTTAGAGTTAAAGGATCTTAAAGCGCAGCGAGTGCAGCTTCATAATCGGGTGCTTCTCCTATTTCAGGTACTTGTTCAGTATATTTAACTTCACCATTTTCGTTAAGAACGACAATTACTCTAGAGTGAAGTCCTTCAAAACCACCGTCTTCAATCATTAAACCATAGTCTCTGCCAAATGAACCATCAACAAAATCTGAAAGATTTATAACATTATCTAGACCTTCTGCTCCACAAAAACGTTTTTGCGCAAAAGGAAGATCACGGGAAATGCAGAGCACTTTAGTGTTTTCTAATTGTGAAGCTTTTTCGTTGAAATGTCGCACGGATGATGCACAAACACCAGTATCAACACTTGGAAATATATTAAGGATCACTTTTGTTCCTTTATAGTCTGCCAATGTTGATGTCGACATATCTGTTGCAACTAGTTTAAAGTCTGGAGCCTTTTCCCCGACTTTTGGTAATTCTCCGTTGGTATGAATCGCCGTACCACCTAATGTAATTTTAGCCATTTTATTTCTGTTTAGTTTGATTTAAAGTTAACTAAAATATTGAGGTTTACAGTGGAGAAACGCAAATTATCCGTTCGTTTTTATGCATTGTTCTGCTTTATCTACTAAAGCCGAATTTCCAACAAAATAAGGGACACGTTGATGTAGGTCGGTTGGATCTATTTCCATAATTCTATTCTTACCATCCGAAGCTGATCCCCCAGCTTGTTCGGCTATAAAAGCTAACGGATTACATTCATACAAGAGACGGAGTTTACCATTCGGTGCCGTGTCAGTAGAAGGGTACATATATATGCCTCCTTTGATTAAGTTTCTATGGAAATCGGCAACTAAAGATCCTATATAACGTGCTGTATAAGGACGGTTAGTTTCAGGGTCTACCGTTTGAGCATATTTTATAAACTCTTGAACGCCTTTTGAACTCCTGTAGAAGTTACCCTCATTCATGGAGTAAATTTTTCCATTGTTCGGGAATTGCATATTTGGGTGGGAGAGTAAAAACACACCGATTCCAGGGTCGAAAGTGAAACCGTTAACGCCATTTCCGGTAGTGTAAACAAGCATTGTTGAAGAGCCATATATCACATAGCCTGCGGCTAATTGTTCTGTTCCTTTTTGTAAAAAATCTGCATCTGAAAGTGGTCCGCCTACTGGAGAAACCCTTCTATAAATACTAAAAATGGTCCCAATTGAAACATTTACATCAATGTTCGAAGAGCCATCGAGGGGATCCATTGCAACAATATATGAGCCTTCTTCATTAATTGGAATATAAGCATCGTTTTCTTCGGATGCAATTCCACATACAACCTTACGTGCAGCAAGTGCCTTTATAAATTGATCATTTGCGTAAACGTCTAATTTTTGTTGTGCTTCACCTTGGATATTGTCCGAGCCAGCAGCACCAACAATATGACTTAATAAACCAGCCTTGTTTACTTGTTGACTGACAATTTTTGAGGCCAACCGAATTGCACTTAAGAGTCTTGAAAATTCTCCACTTGAACCTGGAAAATCTTGTTGTCTATCAATGATAAATTCTCCTAACGTTTTTACTTGCTCCATATCTTGTAATGTTGAGGTGCAAATAACGCTATTTTATGGGATATTACCAATTCATTTTAATACCTTTGTAGTATATACTTATTGGGATGAAAAGAAAAATATATTTATTTACACTTTTTTTGTTCTTCATACAAGATTTATTTGGTCAATGTGCCATGTGTAAAGCTGTTGCGGAAGATCAAGCCGAAGATGGTGGTAGTACGATTAATGAAGGTATATTGTATATTATGACCGTTCCTTACATTATTTTATTCTTTGCTTTCCGGAAAAAAATATTTTCTTTTTTGAGGGAGTTAAAGTCCGCAGGAATACCTGAAAATCAGTAAGTTTAATTTGAATGATTCCAAAAAAAAAACCTTCTCGATAAACAAGAAGGCATTAACTTTAATAAGTTGTAAGGTTATTTAATTTGGTTTGGATCGTTTTCAGCAATTTTATTGTATTGCGATTGTCTGTACATCCAATACCCGAAGGCAAGAAAACCAAAGATTAGTGCGGCAGTCCAAAAAAGATCACCAATTGGCTCTAATGTATATTGAAATAACCAATATGCCCCGTCGTAAATTCCGTAAAAAATATCTGATGAACTCATAAAATATCAATTTGTGCAACAAATGTAATAAATAAATTAGATTAATTTTAAGCCCATGCTAGTAAATTTGTTTAAATCAAAAACACCCGTTGCCATTTTCAGTTTGCCTTTGCTGATTTGTGTTTTAGGTCTCCCACTTTTTTTTAATACAGCTGATACTCCGGCAAGTTTTTTTACTTGGGAGGCAGGTTTTATAGGTTGGGTTTATAGCAATGTTATTTTCCACTATTTATTTTCAATAATTATTATTTATCTTGGGGCAATAGAGGTCAATCGATTGGTTAATGTATATGGGTTCTATGGGAAAAATACTTATTTGGCCGGACTTTTTTATGTTCTTCTAATTTTTACTTTTACACATTTCCATTTTTCTTTGGATTTATTGGCAATTCTTTTTTTGGGATATGGTTTAGGTTTTTTGTTTAGAATTAATCGTCAAGATAAAGCAAATTCAGCTGTTTTTATGGCGGCTTTATTTATTGGAGGAGCGACAGTTTTTACACCGGTTGTAGCACCTTTAGTGTTGTTGCCATGGTTTACTTTGGTAATTTTTCGTTCTTTTATATGGAGGGAATGGATGATGTTGATTCTTGGAATTGCTTTACCTTGGTTTTATCATTACGCAATTGTTTTTTTATCAACGGGCCAATTAGATATTCGTAGAGAAGGACTGACAATCATAAATGATTCGTTTCAATGGTTTCTTCATCATACTTTCTTAATTGGCTTTATTGTTCTTGTTTTGTTATGGGGCTCTTGGCAATATGCCGTAATAGCAAGGACAGCTCTTTTAGCTTTTAAGAAGCGTAGTCGCATTTTATTTCATTTTGTTTGGCTCTCATTAATTCCTTTTGGCTTAAGTTGGTTTTTGTTTGATGAACCTTACTTTGCTTTTGTAATCCCATATTCCGTTATGTTATGTGTTGTGTTTTTGAAATTGTCTTCAGCTTTATTCGCAAATATTTTACTTGGACTCTGGTTAGTTTTGCTGTTTTGGGACTTCTTGGGATAAATGATGCGCACTATCCACGCAATATTTTATTCAGTTTTGCTGAATTCTTTAATTAATAATTACCTTTGCAAAGCATTTTAAAATCTGATAAATGAAATTTGGAGTGGTTACTTTTCCTGGTTCTAATTGCGATCAGGATATGATTGATACCTTAGAGATTAGCTTGGGTCAAAAAGTTGAAAAGTTATGGCATAAAGAAAACGATCTCAAAGGGTGTGATTTTATTGTACTACCGGGTGGTTTTTCTTTTGGAGATTACTTGCGTTCTGGTGCAATTGCAAAATTTTCTCCAATTATGAACGAGGTAATCGCTCATGGGCAAAAAGGTGGTTATGTAATGGGTGTTTGTAACGGTTTTCAAATTTTATGTGAAACGCCGCTGTTAGATGGGGCATTGCTTCATAACGACAATCAAAAATTTATTTGCAAAAATATCTTCTTAAAACCTAATTCGTCAGATGCTGCCATTACAAAGGATTTAGATCCTAACAAAGCCTATAAAATTCCAATCGCGCATGGTGAAGGTCGATTTTTCGCGCCAAATGATGTGATCAAATCAATTCAAGATAACAACCAAATCTTATTCCAATATTGTGATGAGGAAGGTAATGTAACTGATGAATCAAATCCAAACGGATCAATAGAGAATATTGCAGGAATAACCAATGTCGGTAAAAATGTTTTTGGAATGATGCCGCATCCAGAACGTGCTGCAGACGAGAATCTTTCTAATATTGATGGTAAATTCTTTTTTGAATCTATATTGGCAAACTTGAAATAAAATAAATTAACGATAACTAAAGGCCGTTAGCAGTTCTGTTAACGGCCTTTTTTTGTAAAAAAATTAGAAATCTCACATTTATATTTATAAATATAGTTGTATAATTATAAAAATAGTTATACTTTTGATTCGTCGACACAAATTAGAATGTATGAAAAAAGAATTAACAAAGGCGGAAGAGCAAATCATGCAAGCCATCTGGAAAGTTGAAAAAGGTTTTGCAAAGGATATTCTTGCGGAGCTAGATGATCCTAAACCAGCTTACAATACGGTTTTAACAGTTATTCGTGTACTGGTGCAAAAGGGTTTTGTAAAGTTTAAGACATACGGTAAATCAAACGAATATTATCCAACGATTTCAAAAGAAACTTATTCTTTACAACGTGTTCAAGCTTTGAAAAAACGTTTTTTTAATAATTCAAATGCCCAGTTTTTATCCTTTTTTATGAAGGAGAATAAATTGGATTTGAATGATTTGAATGACATGCTTTTGGAACTAAATGAAGATGACAATGACTAGCGGGATTTGGTTTTATATTGAGGTAAATATTTTATTAGCCTTCTTTTACGTGGTTTTCCTGCTGATAAAGCAACGAATACCTTTAAAATGGGCCAGAATAACCTTGATTTTATTGCCTTTAATTGCTTTTTGCGTTATCGTGTTGAAACGAATTGTTGACCTGTCGGAATATAGCTATGTGCCTGGGATTATACAATTAAACCCTGTACAGGTTTCTTCTGTTTACGAGGTTAACGGTTTTTGGCCTAATTTAAACTTTTGGTCAATCTACGGTGTGGTCACTGTTATACTCTTTGTCATTTTTCTTATGCGTCTTATTCGATTGATTCATTTGTTTAGAACGCATAAGTCAACAACTAGTGGGGGGTTAAGGTGCTATTCAATTCCTAACCAAACCTCTTTTTCTTTTTTCAATAACATTCAAATTGAATCAGGTTTATCGGATGATGAAAAAATGTTAGTGTTTGAGCATGAAAAAGAACATGCCCGACAGCTTCATTCCTTGGATATAATTTTACTTGAACTATACCACATTTTCTTGTGGGTGAATCCTATACTGTTTCTTATGAAACGTTCATTGGTTTTTATGCATGAGTATCAAGTCGATCAAGTTTTGTATCGAAATTACAGGGTAAAGTACTTAAGATTTTTAGTGAATTATGCTTTAGGGTTTTCATCTCCGAATTATTTATTAACGAGCCGCTTTAAAAAACAATTGGCGGTCAAAAAAAGAATTCAGATTATGAAAACACAAAAAAAATCAAAAAAATGGTTATTCATTTTTTTACCAATAGTTGCTTTTGGTTCAATGTTTATGCAATGTACGAAGTCCATAGAGCCAAAGAGTAGTGATCCTATTGAGCAGAATGAGAATTCAATTCCTTTACTTGATAAAAATAACGTGTATGAAGTTGTTGATGAATCACCAATTTTCAAAGGAGGACAAGAAGGCATGTCTGCCTTCATAGTGGAGAATGTTACATACCCGAAAGAATTGGTTGATGAAGGAGTGGAAGGAAATGTTTTTGTTGAGTTCATCGTGAATGCTGATGGACGAATAGAGAATCCTTTAATTAAAAGGGGAGTTCATCCAGAATTAGATGCTGAAGCACTAAGGGTCGTTTCTTTAATGCCAGATTGGACACCAGGAAAATTAGACGGTAAAGATGTCGCCGTTAAATTTGTATTACCGATTAGCTTTAGGTTAAATTAGTGTAAGAAACCAATTATTACGCTAAGTCTTTTAAAGTTTTAAAAAAAGCCCGTTCAATTGTTTCGAACGGGCTTTTTCATTGAGTATGTCTGTGAGATTAACCAGAACACATTTCGCAGTTGTCTGGATCATCTAGCGAGCAGGCTATTTCTTCCATGCGCTCTTCTTCTGTTTTCGCAATTATTTTTGGAGCACTTGCCGCATTTTTATCAAGTGTAAATTTGATAGCGTCTGTAGCTGCTTTTGTTCGAAGGTAATACATACCTGTTTTCAAACCAGCCTTCCATCCATAAAAATGCATTGAAGTTAATTTTGCAAAATTTGCATTTTCCATAAACAAATTCAGTGATTGAGATTGACAGATATATGCCCCACGATCAGCGGCTTGATTGATCAGTACTTTCTGAGAGATTTCCCAAGCTGTTTTATATAGGTCTTTGATGTCTTGTGGAATTTCATCAATATTTTGAATTGAGCCATTAGAAGCCATCAATTTATTTTTCATCGTTGAATCCCACAAATTTAGTTTTACAAGATCCTTCAATAAGTGTTTGTTTACGATGATGAATTCGCCTGACAAAACACGTCTCGTATATATGTTTGACGTATAGGGTTCAAAACATTCGTTATTACCTAGTATTTGTGCAGTTGAAGCAGTAGGCATTGGCGCTAAAAGTAGTGAGTTTCTAACACCGTGTTGTTTCACCTCTTCTCTTAATATGTCCCATTCCCAACGGTTAGATGGTGTAACTCCCCACATATCAAATTGGAATTCTCCTTTAGAGATTGGTGAGCCTTCAATTGTTGGATAAGGTCCATCCTTTATCGCGGTGTCTTTTGACGCTGTTACAGCAGCATAATAGATAGTTTCAAAAATTTCTTTGTTCAATTGACGTGCCTCTTCCGAATCAAAAGGGTATCGCATCAAGATATACGCATCGGCTAAACCTTGTACACCAATGCCAATAGGTCGATGTCTCATATTAGAGTTACGCGCCTCTTCAACTGGATAATAGTTTTGATCAATTACTTTGTTAAGGTTGATAGTTAAATGATAAGCCATTTCGAATAACTTGTCATGATCAAAAGTTTTGTTTTCTGCGTTAACAAATTTAGGTAAGGCTATTGAGCCAAGGTTGCAAACTGCAACTTCGTCTGGAGCGGTGTACTCGAGTATTTCAGTACAAAGATTTGATGACTTAATGGTGCCTAAATTCTTTTGATTAGATTTTAAGTTTGCAGCATCTTTGTATACCATATAAGGTGTCCCGGTTTCAATTTGTGATTCTAAAATCTTAAACCAAATATCCTGTGCTTTAACCGTTTTTCTTCCTCGGCCCTCAGTTTCGTATTTAGTATATAATTTCTCAAATTCCTCGCCGTAAGTATCAGATAGCCCCGGACATTCATTAGGACACATTAAGGTCCATTCTCCGTTTGCTTCTACTCGTTTCATGAACAAGTCAGGAACCCACATAGCATAGAATAAATCTCTAGCACGTTGTTCTTCTTTACCGTGATTCTTTTTTAAATCTAGGAAATCAATGATGTCCGCGTGCCAAGGTTCAATATAAATAGCAAATGATCCTTTTCGTTTTCCTCCTCCTTGGTCGACATATCTCGCGGTGTCATTAAATACTCTTAACATTGGAACAATTCCATTTGACGTTCCATTAGTTCCTTTAATATATGATCCTTTCGCACGGATGTCATGAATCGATAACCCTATACCACCTGCTGATTGAGAAATACGAGCGCATTGTTTTAAAGTGTCGTAAATCCCCTCAATACTGTCTTCTTTCATTTGCAGTAAGAAACAAGAGGACATTTGAGGTTTTGGTGTTCCAGCATTAAATAGGGTAGGAGTTGCATGTGTAAACCAACCTTCAGACATCGCGTTATACGTTTTAACCGCAGACTCAATATCTCCTTTGTGAATACCAACCGAGACTCTCATTAACATATGTTGTGGACGCTCAACAATTTTATTGTTAATTTTTAAAAGATAAGCTCTTTCTAATGTTTTAAACCCAAAAAAATCATACTTAAAATCACGGTCGTAAATAATGTGCGAATCGAAATATTCAGCATTGTCCTGAACGATTTCGTAAACATCTTCTGCAATTAATGAAGCGCTTTCACCTGTAATTGGATCGACATATTTGTATAAATCTTCTATCGTATCCGAAAAAGATTTTTTCGTGTTTTTATGCAGATTGGACACGGAGATTCGAGACGCTAACAATGCGTAATCGGGATGCTCAATGGTTTTTGATGCCGATACTTCGGCTGCTAAATTGTCTAATTCATAGGTGCTTACGCCATCATATAGGCCTTCAATTACTTTCATAGCTACTAACTCAGGCTGAACAATAGGGCTAAGTCCGTAACATAATTTCTTTACACGAGCCGTTATTTTATCAAATTTAACTGGCTCTTTTCTTCCGTCTCTTTTAATTACATACATAAGGCGTCCTTGGTTTTTAATGTGATCTCAACCTTTCAATAATGTAAAAGGTCATAAACACAATAGGGTTTTTAATAAAAATTATCTAGAAATCTTCGTCTAATGAAAAAGATTGGTTTTCTCCACTGTTTAAAACTCCCGCTTTTTGATACTCTGCTACGCGTTTTTCAAAAAAGTTAGTTTTACCTTGAATGCTGATCATATCCATGAAGTCGAATGGATTACTGGATTTATAAACTGGTTCGCAATTAAGCTCTCCTAATAAACGATCAGCGACAAACTCAATATATTGCTGCATTAAGTCAGCATTCATACCAATTAACTTTACAGGAATAGCATCCGTTACAAATTCTTTTTCGATTTCTACTGCGTCAGTAATAATTTTAGTAATGGTCTCTTTGGATAATTTATTTACTAAGTGATTATTGTAGAGTAGGCATGCAAAATCACAATGCAAGCCTTCATCTCTAGAGATGAGCTCGTTTGAGAAACTTAATCCAGGCATAAGTCCTCTTTTCTTTAACCAGAAAATTGAGCAAAATGAACCTGAAAAGAAAATACCTTCTACAGCTGCAAACGCAATTAATCGCTCGGCATAAGACCCTTCCTCTATCCATCGCAAGGCCCAATCAGCCTTCTTTTTTACACATGGAATGGTTTCGATTGCATTAAATAGGTAAGATTTTTCTTTACTGTCTTTGATATAGGTATCTATCAATAATGAGTATGTTTCAGAATGTATATTTTCAATTGCTATTTGAAATCCATAGAAAAATTTTGCCTCAGTGTACTGTACTTCTGAAAGAAAGTTTTCGGCCAAATTTTCGTTAACTATTCCATCGGAAGCAGCAAAAAAGGCAAGTACGTGCTTGATAAAGTGACGCTCATCATCATTTAACTTCTCATTCCAGTCAATTAAGTCCTGCGATAAGTCAATTTCTTCTGCTGTCCAAAAACTCGCTTCAGCCTTTTTGTAAAATTGCCAAATATCATTGTGTTCAATCGGGAAGAGAACGAAACGCTCATTATTTTTTTCTAAAATTGGTTCAACTGCTGCTGCCATTCTTACTGATTTTAATTCGTTATTTCTTTCGCTTTTTTACAATCCAAACCGAATTTTTTGGCTGTAAAAAATCAACTCACACTAGGTGTTCTATATCCAAATTTGAGGGGCTATTTATAGTTGCGAATTGAGATACCAAAGTTGCGATTTTTTATCGAAGTATCAATTATAAATAATTCACAACGACACGCTAGTTTTCAACAATCTTCTCTTGTTACCGTTTTTAAAACATTGGAAAACAAGTTGTTGAAAAATAAAATATTTTATTTGCTCTTTTTCAAATTAACATCAAATTAACGAAAAACGAACAATCTATTAACAACTTGTTAATTCGTTTTTTTGTTAAAAATTCCTCCCAAACTGGACTTACAATTTACGATTATTTGGAGGTATGAATCAAGGTAAAATAGGTCTTAATTATAAACGTGGTATTGTTAAAAAACTTTTGTAAATTTAGTGTACCTAAAACTAAAAAAATCGATATATGAGAATGGGGGATAGAATAGGGTTTTACACCCGGTCTTTTTTTAATGTTTTCTATCCAAATTATTGCAATTTATGTGATGCAAGTCTAAATAGTCAAGAAAATCATGTCTGCTTGAATTGTCTCTATGATTTGCCTTATTTGAATGGGAACAATTTGAACATGGATAAACTTAATCGATTATTTTGGGGGAGGGTTCAGGTGGAGCATGTTTATAGTTTGCTGGATTATCAAAAAGGAAATCAATCACAACAGGTTCTTCATCAGTTAAAGTATAAAAAGAAGCGAAAATTAGGTTATTTTTTTGGTCGTATATTGGCGAATGAACTCATGCAAAATGAGCGATTTGATAAAATTGTGCCTGTTCCTTTACATCCAAAAAAATTGAAAGAAAGAGGGTTTAACCAAAGTTCTGTTATTGCTAAAGGTATTAGTGATGGGCTGAATGTTCCTGTTGATGAAAATATTATGGATCGAATTGTGTACAACCCGAGTCAAACCAAATTTTCTAAGTATGATCGTTGGAATAATGTTCGCAAAATATTTGAGCTCAAAACACCCAAATCAACATTAGAAGGGGTACATATTTTACTTGTTGACGACGTCATGACTACCGGTGCAACCCTAGAAGCTTGTGTGCAGGAATTTAATCGAATTGAAAATTGCACAGTTAGTATTGCTACCTTAGCAGCTCGAATTTAAAAAAGAAAGATGCAAAAAAAGGATGAAAATGTCATTGTTGGTTGGGGTTTGGCAGGTGCGGTTCTAGCATGGACAGCCTATTTTAAAGGTCGTTCTTTTCGCGTTTTTGATTCGGGTTCTAACCATTGTACTCGAGTCGCAGCCGGACTTGTTAATCCAATTATTTTTAAAAGACTTACAAAGAGTTGGAATGTGGATAAATTAATGCCTTTTGCAGGTGATTTTTATGAAAAAATTCAACGGGAACTCGAAGTCGAACTATTGTCGTATAAAAATATTCTTAGGGTTTTACGTGATGTAGAAGAGGAGAATGATTGGGCGGTAAAAGTTAATGACCCTGACTTTAAAAGTTATATGGGGCACGAAAATTCCACGACAATGGAAAAAATTTATGCTCCAAATGGTTTTGGGAAAGTAAAGACTTTTGGAAATTTAAAAACGGGCTTGTTCCTAGACGCTTCCAAACGTTTTTTTATAAATAAGGGCGTCAAATTTATAGAAGACAAATTTTCGTATGCCAACTTGAACGAAGAGGAATTGTATTTCTTTTGCGAGGGTGCGGAAATTGGGTCTAATCCTTTTTTTAATTATTTACCTATGAAGCCAACTCATGGAGAGGTGTTGATAATTAGGTCGTTTAATTATAGTTGTATGGAGACCGTTAATAAAAACCTTTTTATTCTGCCGATAGGTGATAACTTGTATAAAATAGGTTCTACGTACAATTGGGAACTGAATCAACCTATACCAACAAAAGAAGGAAAAGATGATTTGTTGAGCCGATTAAAAATGTTTGCAAATTTTGATTTTGAAATTGTTGATCATCAAGCTGGTATTCGACCAACTGTGGCGGATAGGAGACCACTGGTAGGAATGCACCCAAAACATAAAAATGTTTATGTATTTAACGGGTTAGGTACTAAAGGTGTAATGATTGCTCCATATTATGGTAAACAGTTCTTAGACTTTGTTTTTGAGGGAGGTATATTGGATGATGAAGTGAATATAAGGCGTTATTCACACAAATATATTTCCAATAATTCTTAACTTCAATTCTTATTGTTCGCTAAATAATGTGCAATTTTGTATCATTAAATGTTGTCACACTTATTTGGGCAATGAATGATAAGTTTTACTAATTATAAAAAGAAATAGGATATGTATCCAGCAGAGTTAACAACACCAATGAAAAATCAGTTGGTAGAAAGTGGTTTCAAAAGTCTTGAAACACCAGAAGAAGTAGATGCAGCGATTAATCAGGATGGTACTGTATTATGTGTGATTAATTCAGTTTGTGGATGTGCGGCAGGTACAATGAGACCTGGAGTGATTTTGTCTACCAAACATAATAAATTGCCAGATAATATGGTAACTGTCTTTGCAGGGGTAGACGGTGATGCGGTCTCTCAAGCAAGAAAATATACCTTGCCTTATCCTCCTTCTTCACCATCTATCGCATTGTTTAAGAATGGTACTTTGGTTCATTTTATTGAAAGACATCATATTGAAGGGCGTTCAGCTGAAATGATTGCGGAAAATTTAGCGATGGCTTTTGACGAGTATTGCTAGTCCCTAAAAAAAGTGTTTAAACCGAATTTAACCGAAGTGTTAGATTCGGTTTTTTTATGCTTAACTTTAAAATTAATAAAGAAATATTTTATGAATAAGAATTTACGAGTGTCCTTGTATTCATTAGTGACAATAGCGGTGTTTTGTACTTTTTTTTATTTGTATCCAGCCGCAATTTTTGAGGCCAAGATTGTGGAGGTTGGAACGTCATATGTAAATGATATTTCGTTGGCAGGCTTTTTTAATGCTCGTGATTTGCCTACGGTCGTTTCTATTAAACATCTTGTGAATGTAACACCAACATGGAAAGGCTGGTTGTTACTTATTATTATATTGGTGGGTATTCCAATCATGATAGGATTTCGTTTAAACTTGTTAAAGGACACAAAGAATAAATAAATGAATTTAGAATTATTAGCAAAAGTTTGTAAAACACCTGGTGCGCCGGGTTTCGAACAAAAAGTTAGAGAGTTAGTTGTAAATGAGGTGACTCCACTCGTAGATGAGATAGAGGTTGATAATATGGGAAATGTTTACGCAATTAAGCGTGGTAAACAGCGGAAGTCAGCTATGGTCGGTGCACACATGGATGAAATTGGTTTTATTGTTACGCATATTGATGATAAAGGATTTATTCGTTTTCATACCTTGGGAGGTTTTGACCCTAAAACATTAACAGCACAACGCGTTATAATTCACGGTAAGGAAGAGGTTGTTGGAGTTATGGCTTCTAAACCGATACATGTTATGACACCTGAAGAACGTAATAAAAATCCAAAAATTACTGATTATTTTATTGATACAGGATTATCTAAAAATGAAGTTGATGCGTTGATAGAAGTTGGTGATTCAATAACACGGGAGCGAGAGTTTATCGAAATGGGGAATTGTGTGAACTCTAAGTCGTTAGATAATCGTTTGGCTGTTTTCATACTAATTGAGACGTTGAGAAACTTAAAAGACAAAGAAGTTCCTTATGATGTTTATGGTGTTTTTACCGTACAGGAGGAAGTGGGAATTCGAGGAGCAAATGTTTCGACATTAAAAGTAAATCCGGATTTTGGATTTGGTTTAGATACGACAATCGCTTTTGATTTACCCGGAGCTGCGGAACATGAAAAGATAACAAGGTTAGGAGAGGGAACAGCAATAAAAGTTATGGATGCCATGACCATTTGTGATTACCGTATGGTTGCATACATGAAAGAAATAGCTAATAAGCATAATATAAAATGGCAGCCAGAGATTTTGACTGCGGGAGGCACAGATACTGCAGGAATTCAACGAATGACAGCTGGAGGTTCTATTGCAGGGGCGATTTCAATTCCGACACGTCATCTTCACCAAGTTATAGAAATGGCGAATAAAGATGATATTAAAGGTTCAATAGATTTATTAACTGCTAGTCTTTTGAATTTGGATCAATATGATTGGGATTTTAAATAGATTTTACAACATTTAGAATAAAAAAGCACGGCCAAGAGGACCGTGCTTTTCGTTTTTTTTAGCGTTAATGCTTAATAAACCTACTGTTTAATAATTTTCAATGTTGATAGTTGATTTTCAACTTGAATCGAAATTAGGTAGGTTCCGCTTTCATAATTTTCTAAAGAAATTGTTTCAATTTGGTTACCAACACCAGTTAAAAGTGTTGCTCCCTGAATGGTTTGAAGGGTGTAGTTAAATTGACCTTCCATTTCAATTGTTACATTTTCTGTAGTAGGATTAGGATAGATTGCAATATTTTCATTTAAATCATCAATACTTAATTGAGAATCAAGGAAAATGATCATCTCTTCTGTACAACCCGATGCACCTGTAACAATAACAGTGTATGCGCCAGGTCCAACACCAATAAGATCTTCGTCATCATCCATATCACCTAGTCCATCATTGTCCCAATCGAAAGTGAATGGAGCGACACCGTCATGAACAGTTAAGTCAATTTCACCATCTGTTCCGTCGGTTGGTAAAGTGTTTTCAAAAGTCAATGACATTGGTTCAGCTACCGTGATGGTGATAGTAGCTTCGTTCGTACAGCCAAAGCTGTCTTTACCAATTACAGTATAAGTATATGATCCAGCTGTTTCAGGTACAAATGGAGTTCCGTTAGTAATCGAAGCAGGAGACCATTCATACTCACTTGCTCCGCCACCAGTTAAAGTTACCGGTTGACCTAAGCAAATAGCATCGTTATCAGCACTTGCGGTTACGTCAGGTAATCCAACAACAGAGACTTCAACTGAAGCAGTTGCAGGG
>NZ_LYPF02000007.1 GCF_001661595.2 Crocinitomix algicola | reverse complement strand
AAACATGTTAAGTCCAATGTTATGGTTGTCCGCAATCATACCACAAAACAATTAAACCAAGTTGTAAGTCAAGTTTATTCAGAATTTACGGGATTTAACCTCGGTTGTCCGCAATCGTACCACAAGAATTTTTGCACAAATCTCCTCATTGGTTTTATTTACCTCAATTCTGCGTTAGGGATTGACGCAATTGTTTGAGCTCTTCGTCCGGCTCAGACGGACGGAAGCGAGTGCAGAAAGCCCGCCTATTCCATCGAATAGGAACGCCCAAATTCCAAACCTTCTCACACTAATTACTGAATAAAGATGTATAAAATTCAAAGTTGGGGAATTATAGATGCATTTTTTAAGAAAAAAAAGATTTTAACGGTAACGCGTGCTTTTATACCTATTTTTGTTGCTGATAAGGTTAGAGATTCTTAAATTTTATGATCGCACGCTTACAAACTTTTTTAAAGAAACACAGTTTAATTTCGATTTATTCATTTGTAATAATCATATTATTCATTGGGGTTTACGCGCACACAGGAACGAAACATATTCCGAAATTAATTATCTACACAATCAGTCTTTTTGCGACATATTTTCTTTTGCATAGACTTGGTTTAAGAAATTTTGGCGCACGAAGTTTCGATCGGTTGAAAAATAGGTCTACCAATCATTTATTAAACTATTTTCTTATTGGAATTACAGCACTGGTTTTTTTAGGAATTATTGGACATCTTTTATATTTAGGCAATATTCCTGTTTTAGAAGCCTTTGATGCAGTCGACCGACATGAGGCCGCAAAAATAAGGCGAAATATTTCAGCAGGCAGTCCTCGTATTTTAAACTATTTAGTTTCGTTTAATCTTCGTGCCCTTATCCCCTTTTTAATTCTCACTCTATTAATTAAACAAAAAGAGCGATTATTTTGGATTGTATTGCTAGTAGCAAGTTTTTATTGCTTTTCGCTCATGCAGAAAAGTTTGATATTCACGATTATCATTCCTGTTTTTATATACGCTCTCTTCAAACGCAAAATTTGGCATATCCTTGCCTTCATTTTAATTATTTCGTTGGTCATAATAGGTCAATTTACTGCTGCAAACCCAAGTAAGGTTGTCGTTGAAAATTCTATTGAACAAACAATAGGAGACGAAGAAATGATTCCAGATTCCGAATTAAATAAAACGATACACAACAGACCGCTGGACGAAGTTGCAGTAATAAGCAAAGATTCGATTGCGCAAGAGGTTGACACTTCAACATTAGAGATAGTTGAAGTGAATGATGATCGATTTATCGCTCGATTTTCAGGAAGTATTTTCAGCCGAATAGCTTTTTTACCCGGTAAAACTGTTTCTGAATGGTTTGAAATCATTCCTTCTAAAATGCCTTTTTTACATGGAGATGGTTACCGAATTATTGCTCGTATAAAAGGAACTCAGTTTAGAAATTATTTTTTAGAACTTTATGCGGTGATGTATCCTGAGCATGCTGCAAATGGTTTAAAAGGAAGCGTGAACACGGCCAGTTTTGTTCTTGATTATGCAAATTTTGGTAAGGCAGGTTTAGTTATGGGAGGAATTATACTTGCATTATTCTTAGTTTTCATTGAAATCTTATTTAAAGATGATTTCATTCTAAAGTTAAGTTTAAATGCTTTTCCCGTTTTATTACTGAGTTCTACCTCTATAACGATTGCATTGTTTTCAGGAGGATGGGGATTAATATTATTACTCTACTTTGTATTTTTTGGGATTTCAGACAAGGAAAATATTTAGTCTTTTTGGGATTGTATCAGGTCTTCAATTTTTTTATCATGTTTGCGCGCGGCACTGTAAATTAACGCTCCATAAAAGAAATAGGCGATAACATCTATAGCGACGATGATGATAACAAAATCCTGAATCGCCATATCTTCAATGAAGAACAAGCAAATCGTCATCAAAAAATAAGTGGCCTGCCAAATAGCTACAAGTTTTAATTTTTTGAGCCCTACCAATGTCATGGATAATGGCGAAACAATAAACTTAATGCCATAAGATATGACTAAAATTTGTGTGATTTGTCCAGACAATTCATAGTTATCTCCATAATAAATCGTAGTGATTTCTACTCCAAAAGGCATAACTATGATAACACCTATAATACTAAGTCCTGCCAAAAACATAAAATTGTTACGTATAAATCGCATGATTTTCCGATTATTATTCACGTCATCCACAATTCTTTGATAAAGTACTTGTGATAAGGAGATTGAAATTAATCCTAACGGGATTGCTAACATTTGTTGACTTCCGTCAAACTGACCTAATATTGCATCACCATATAAAATTGCGAATAAAAAAACGGGAACTCGGGCACTAATGACGTTTAGAACATTTGGCAATAAACTATACTTTGGAAAATCGATTTGCTCTTTAAGCTCCTTTAAAACCTGTTGTTTACGATACATTTTAATTTTGCCGCCTGACTTCACATATTGAAAAACAGAAACAATCAAGTTTATTAGATCTCCTATAACCCCTCCATAAATCATTCCTCCTTTGACTAATTTACTTGCAAAACCTACTCGTGCTCCTGCTTCAACCGCACGTCTTGAAACTTTATTAATGACTATACCTCTAAAAAATTTTTTCCGTGTCAACCAGTAATTAATCGCAAGGTTAGTGGAGATTAGAAATACACTTATTGGCATCAGCCAAAAATAATTTTCCAACTTTTGAGATAATCCAGCTGCTCCTAAAAAATGATGGCCAAATAAAAAAAGTAAGACCAAAAATAAGAACGATGAGCATAAGTTAATAAATACCGTTCCTGTTAAAATGTGTTGCGACGCACGATCTGATTTAGGAATCATGATACTAGCATCATATTTCAGGCCTGCAATGAGCGCCACAATGCTGACAATACTAAAATACTGTGCAAACAAACCGAATTCTACATCACTGAATGTTCGTCGTAAATAAGGTTGAAATGCTAACGGCAATACTTGAGCTAAACCCGACCCAACTACGAGTAAAATTGAATTTTTAGCATACTCAAATCTTTTTGCCATTTTGCATTTTAATGAGCAACGAAGTTACACAATTTTATTTCAAAATTTTAGTCAAAAACATTAGCAAAACCAATACCACAAACTAAATAGTCAGTTAGGTGTGAAATTGTACGCAACATCTTTTTATCTTTGCTTTCGTAAGTATGATGAGCAAACCAACGCAAATAACAATTGCCCACCTCACAAGTGCGCATTCAGATACTGATATTAGGATATTTCACAAAGAGTGTCAGAGTCTTAAAAAAGCCGGATATAATGTAATAGAAATAACATTAAAAGGTCAATCGCGTATTGAAAACGGAGTTGAAATTCGCTCGGCAAATTATGAGCCAAAATCGAGGTTTGATCGTATGCGAAAAGCTTCGAAACAAATCTATGAACTTGCTTTAAAGTCGAATGCAGACCTATTTCATTTTCATGATCCAGAATTACTTTCGGTTGGTCTTAAGTTAAAAAAGGCAGGAAAAAAAGTAATTTATGATGCCCATGAAGATACACCGCGTCAAATCTTATCCAAGCCTTATCTTAATCGACCTTTAAGAAAATTGATCAGTTGGGGATACGAAAAATACGAAAACTACATTGCTAAACGCTTGGATGCCATAGTGGTTGCTACTCCTTTTATTGCCAATCGTTACAAAAAAATTAATGCCAACACCGTCACAATTTGTAACTTCCCCTTATTTGATGAGATCGACTTTGAAGAGGAAAACGAACCAAACAGTCGTTCTGGATTGTGCTATATCGGTGGTATCTCAATGATAAGAGGTCTGAAAGAAATGATTCAAGTTGCTGGGGCAGCCGATGTTGAGCTTAAACTTGCAGGAAAATGGGATGATACTTTAAATCCTCACGTTCATCAACTTAAAGGTTGGAAAAAGGTCAAGCGCTTAGGGTTTTTAAACCGAAAAGAACTCGGTGATTTAAAAAAGTCATCTGTTGCTGGCTTAGTGATATTGTTACCTGAACCTAATCATGTCAACTCCTATCCTATTAAAATGTTTGAATATATGGCGGCAGGACTACCCGTTATAGCTTCTAATTTTCCGCTTTGGAGAGAAATACTGGAATCCACAAAAGCCGGTTTTTGTACTGACCCTTATGACATTGATAAAATCACCGAGCAAGTGAACTACTTAATTGAACATCCAGACGTTGCAAAAAAAATGGGCGAAACAGGACGACAACTCGTCATTGACAAATACAATTGGAATAAAGAAGAAAAAAAACTGATACAACTATATTCTGAAATACTACAGTAGCATAACATAAAAAAACGCAACCTTTTTTATGAACCAACAGCCAACTAACAACTTTATTTATGATACCGTTTATATTGGTTCTGGACCTGTCCACATTTTGGACGCCTGCGCAGAAACGTTAAAAGGTAAAAAGGTATTAATAATTGAAGAGCGAGATAAACCATGCGGAGCTTGGCAAACCGTGAGAATTGATCCGATTGGCGATGTTGAATTGGGATGCCATATTTGGTCTTATAACAAGAAGGTATACAAGTTTATTGCAGAAGCGCTAAACGTTCAGCTCGACAAAATGACTCCTCAACCCATTATTATTAATGGTAATTCAAAGTTGAGTTACGATCACAAAATGGCAATTGGCGTTTTCAAGGTGTGCGCAAACCTCATTAAGAAAAGGGATTTTAAAGGGCTCGTTAAATTTATCACTCAACATCCCGCAGCGCGATTCCCTATTATACCTAAACATTACTTATACCCCAATCGTGGTTCGAAAGAATTTGAAGAAAAACTTGTCCAATTATTAGCAACTAATAAGGTTCCTGTTCAACTAAATTCTAAATCTATAAGCGTTGAATACACTAATAATACTTGGAAAATATCACAAGAAAACGGAACCTTTTTACAAACCAAAAATGTACAACTTACCACACATGCTAACTTGAAAAACATCCTTGTTAATCAAGTTAAAATCCCTCAAGTATACCATAAAACAACCTTTACCCACTATCATCTTATTATAAAAGGTAAGCCGGCTAAGCCATTTTCTTATATTCGAATTATGAAAGACCCGTTGATTCACCGCGTCAGTGATATCAGCTCTCAACTTTCGAATTTAAACACGGGATTATCGGTAATTCTGGTTGGTGTTTTTGCCGAAAAGCTTAATGAAACATTAAAACCTCTGGATTGCATTCGGGCGAAATTAATTGAATTAAAGTTGATCACCGAGGCACAAGAAATAATCAATTATCATTCAAACTCATTCTCATCGCAGCAAATGGATGCGAGTACAAGAGAACAATTAAATCGAGCTATTCCTTCGCTAAGGTTTACACAAACCACCGACTTGATTTATGGTTTCCACCAACATTTGGCTCGGTGGAAAAAAGAAGGATTACTTCGACAAGACACCAAATAGAACGTAACGCCATGATTTTGGAATTGCCCGGAGAATTATTCGATCTATTTTAGCGAGTAACCCACGCTGTTGTTCTGTTCTTCCAAAAACGGCAATAAAACCTTGTGTTTTGAACTGTTTTTTTGTGAATTTAGCGTAAAAATAATCATCATTTTTGAGATCGAAATAACGCCAATAGTCATTCCATTTCACATATTTCTGTCTAAAAGCTTGATGCAACTTAGAGGCCTTTAGATTTTCAGCAAATAATACAAAACCATGTTTTTTAAGGACACGATGCATTTCATCAAAAGCATTTTTTTGCTTATTCTGTTCAGATAAAGCCCCTAAAACACTTTTAAAAACGACTAAATCAAAGGTTTCATCAGCAAAACAATCGAGTTTGCTGACATCCACACCTTCTACATATTCAATCTTATTTTGAACATCATATTTACGATGCAATTCATAAATGGAACTTGGAAACTCACGAAAATCTGTACAGGTAACATGACACCCCTTTAAAGCAAAGAAGAGGCTCAATCCGCCTCCTCTTTCACCAACCGTTAAAACCTTTAACCCTGGTTTAATATCACAATGTTCTTCCCAAAAAGGTACGACTTTAGACCATGTTTGAACATCCCATTCAAACACTTGATCTATTGTCTTTTTTGAGAATTTACTTTGCATAATGTACTGCTCGTTTCTCTCGAATTACGGTAACCTTTACCTGGCCAGGATAGGTCATTTCATTTTGAATTTTTTGAGATATAATAAATGATAGTTCATCAGCTCTTTGATCATTTACTTTTTCACTTTCAACCATCACTCTCAATTCTCTTCCGGCTTGAATTGCATAAGATTTGATCACTCCATCGAATCCAAGTGCGGTGGTCTCTAATTCTTTTATTCGCTTTATATACGATTCAGCAATTTCTCTACGTGCTCCAGGACGTGCACCAGAAACGGCATCACAAACTTGGACAATTGGAGAAATCAATGTTGTCATTTCAATTTCATCGTGGTGAGCACCAATTGCGTTACAAACATCAGGCTTTTCACCGTGTTTCTCAGCTAACTTCATACCCAATATTGCATGCGGTAATTCTGGTTCATCTTCGGAAACCTTTCCAATATCATGCAATAAACCAGCTCTTTTCGCCACTTTCACATTTAGCCCCAGTTCGGCAGCCATTATCGAACATAGATTTGCCACCTCGCGTGAGTGCTGCAATAAATTTTGACCATACGAAGAACGATATTTCATTCGGCCCACCATTCTCATCAACTCAGGATGTAATCCATGAATTCCTAAATCAATACATGTCCTTCTTCCTGTTTCAACAATCTCTTCATTCAATGACTTTCGAGTTTTAGCAACCACTTCTTCAATTCGCGCTGGATGTATTCTACCATCAGACACCAATTGATGTAAAGCCAAACGAGCCACCTCACGTCTGACAGAATCAAAACAAGATAAAATAATTGCTTCAGGGGTGTCATCTACAATGATTTCGACACCTGTTGCTGCTTCTAAAGCCCGAATATTTCGTCCTTCTCTACCAATAATTCTACCCTTCATTTCATCGCTTTCAATTCGGAAAATTGACACGGAATTTTCTATCGCTTGTTCGGTTGCTACCCGTTGAATGGATTGAACGACAATCTTTTTTGCCTCACTTGATGCCGTTAGTTTAGCTTCATCAACGATTTCTTTGATGTAAGCCATAGCATCCGTTCTAGCCTCGTCTTTCAAAGCTTCCATCATCGTTGTTTTCGCTTCATCAGGTGAATATCCAGAAATCTTAGATAATTCATTGACTTGCTTTTGATGAAGTTTTATGATTTCACTCTTTTTTGCTTCAATCACTTCTAACTGCTCTTCTAATTCCTTTTTCAGGTTTTCAGCTTTTTTATCTTTACGATTAAGCTCTTCTAGTTTGTGATTCAACTTCTTATCCTTAGCCTTCGTTTTATCCTCTAAACTTTGGATATTTCTCTCCCGATTTCTAACTTTTTCTTCGTGCTCTTGCTTGAGCTGCAAAAAACGTTCTTTTGCTTGTAAAACTTTATCTTTTTTAATTGCTTCGCCGTCAGCTTCAGCCTCTTTTAAAATGTTTTCTGCTTTTCCTTTTAGGATGCTTTTTTGAAGCAAAAAAGTAATTAATCCACCGGCAACCAATCCAATCACTGCCGCGATAATAATATTTGTAATTTCCATATCTATGTAAAATAAGTATTGTCCATCTCCCCTAATCTGACCAAATTATTGTCAGGGAAATGAGTAAAAAAATACATCCATTGAAGAGCACGATTTTAAAAATCTATCTTATCAATGATTTTCCGAAGATCTTCGTTAAAAGTGTTAGAAGCCTGTGAGTTAGTTTGATTACCTTGTTGCACCGTAATTTGCAATGCTGTCATTGCGAGCAAATCCTGCATATCTTTTACGGCATAGCTGCTTTGTAATTTTTGGATGTTTGAATTTATCCGATCAGCAGCTCTGCGAATGGCAGCCTCCTCTTCCCTTTTTATTGTTAAAGGATAAGTCCTACCTGCTATTATTATTTTGAGTGATATCTTATCCACCTGTTCTTACACTTTTAGTAACGAAATACAACGATCTATTTCCTTTACCATTTCCCCTATCTTGAATTTAAGCGCTTCCTGATTTTCACCTGAAGTTCGCTCAAGTAACTCATCTCGCTCCTGCTCCAATCCGTTTATCGATTGTTGTTGCTCAGCAATTTTTGCTTCTAACGTCCCAATTACACGTTCCTTTTCATTCAAATTGGCTTTTAACACTTTCACTTCAGAAAGCATTCGCACAATTCTACCATCCAATTCTTCTAGTAATTCTTTCGTTTCAGACATGATTTTCCATTCAAAATAGTCGATACAAAAATACGATTCAGAAAGCCAATTTCAAAGAAAATTTTAAGGATTTATCAAAAAGAAATTTTTAATAATAAAAAGAACTTTTATCCAAGAATTACAGACTTGGAATTAATTTTGTACATCCCTTACTAAATCATGACGCATGAAGTATCTATTTTTATTTCTTTTGGTTTTCAATCTATCCGTTTTTGGACAAACCTATGCACCCAAAAACATAGCTTATGAATCGTTGGATTTAGGGGCTCCTATGGACATCCCATTAATTCTTGCTGGGAATTTTGGTGAAATGCGTTCAAATCATTTTCACACCGGACTTGACATAAAAACACAAGGTGTTGAAGGACATAAAATTAAATCCATAGCGGACGGATATATTTCTCGTATACGAGTTTCTCCATGGGGTTACGGAAACGCCATCTACATCGACCACTTAAATGGCTTAACAAGTGTTTATGCGCACCTCAGTACTTTCCCAGCAAAAATAGATTCCCTATTTCGAAAAAAACATATGGAAAAAGAAGCCTATGTGTTGGATGAAATCGTGCTTGATGATTCAATTTTTGTTAGAAAAGGTGAACTGATTGCATTTTCAGGAAATTCAGGAAGTTCATCGGCCCCACATTTACATTTTGAAATTAGAGAAACAGCTACAGAGCACGCATTAAACCCTCTTCTCTTTAAAGTTTATCGCGATGCTATTTCGGATAAGATTAAACCAAAAATAAGCGGGTTAAAAATTTATGCTATTGATTCAAACGGTTATATGATTCCAAATAAAGCCATCTATCTTACAGCAAAAAAAGAGGGCAATAACTATACAGTAAACAATGACCAAGCAATAGATTTAAACTCAATTATTACAGAACACAGCCAACTTGCCTTTGGCATTCATACAACAGATAAATTAGACGGTGCTCATAATGTTTGTGGGGTTCACCATACGGTCGTTCAAAAAGAAAATCATGTGCATCATGAGCAAAAAATAGACTATATAGATTTTGCCGCAAATCGCTACATGAATTCGCATAAAGATTATATTGAAAACAAACAAAATAGAAGAAATATCCACAAGCAATTCACCACCCTTTTGAACCCTTTACCAATCTACATTAAAAACAATGGAAAGTTTGACTGGCAAAGCTGTGGAGGAACCTACACTTTTGATGTATATGACATCCATAAAAACAAGTCAGTCTTGCATGTTAAAATCGCAACACCCAATCCAAAAGCTGCATCAAAAAACCCTTTTGAAAGCAACAATTATTATTTCCCCCATGATGTAAACACCTTAATAAAAGAGAACCTGCAGGTTTTATTGGAACCCGGTACTTTTTACGAACCTCTTCAAAAAATTTATCGTGAAGACACCCAATCAACTTATCTTAGCGCTATCTATCAATTTGGAGAATACAGTATTCCGGTGCAAGAAAAGTATGACATACGAATTAAAACACCAGTTCTACCAAAAGACTTTCCAGTACACAAGCTCGGAATTGGTCTAATAAATGATCGTGGTAACTTAAGTTTTTTGGGAGGTTCATATATCGATGGATGGGTAGAGGCTCATCCTAAAAATTTCGGCCAATTTGTGTTAACAATCGATACAATTCCACCAACAATTCAACCCTTAGATTTTAAAAATGAAAAGGTTATTACAAAATACAATACGCTCGAACTATCTATCAAAGATGACCTTGCCGGCATCATGGAATACAAAGCATACTTAAATGGAAAATGGGTATTAATGATCCATAATAGACGTAAAAAACGATTCATCATTCCATTAGACAAATACAGTAAACCGATTTTGGAAAAAGGGAAAAACAAAATTCGAATTTCGGCCGTGGACTATAAAGGAAATAAAACCGAAAAATCGTACGTGTTGATTTATTAAAAAACCGTCTATCACATTTGCAATAGACGGTCAAAACGCGAGTAGGGTCGCTATTTTCTCTCACTTCAAATCAAATAAAAAACAAATGAAACCATTCCCTACTTTAACACTAAAAAATTATTCTCCTAAAAATTAACTCATATATCCTCGTTTTTCTCCAGAAACGAATCAATTTTGGTTAATTTTTTCTTAAATCTACTTCCTTTTTATGGACTTCACTTTTTTAGCCTTAATTTTATCTATTAATGAGCAATAAAAATCTACGAACGGTCATCTTTTTAGGAATCGCTTCCATTTTAAGCATCCTTACAATTCAATTTTTTTGGATTAAAAAGAATATTGACTTTCAACAAACTAATATTGCTATTCAAAACAAACAAGACAGCTTGAGTCAAGTTCAATTTAACGATCAGGTTACCATTGCTTTGAAACGCGTTGCCAATGAAATTCAACGAATCAACCAACAACCGGGCGATTTATACGGCAACGTTAAACAACTAACCTCCAACTACTTCACCGTTGAACTACATGACACTTTACACCCATTTTTATTAGAACTTTTATTAAAGCATGAGTTTTATGATCACAACATCACAGAAGACTTTCAGTATGGTATTTATGATTGTTTTTCGGACAGTATAGTTTATGGTGATTATATTCGATTTGAAGGAGACTCCGCTTTCACTAATTTATCGGTTACTGATGAACCCTTAATTGATTCAAGAGCACAATTAAAACTCGATTCAGACCTACATTATTTTTCAGTTGTTTTTCCTACACGAGAAAATATTGCCATTGCTGATCGGCCACATGATGTTACCCCGTGGTATTATTTATTTGCAATCATATTGTTTGTCCTTATCTTTTTTGGCTTTTCTATTTCTGTAATTTTTAAACAAAAAAAATTATCTGAAATTAAAAATGACTTCATCAACAATATGACACATGAACTAAAAACGCCAATTGCAACAATTGGTATTTCTAGTGAAACACTGATGAATATAAATCCAGAAAAATCGGATGATAAAATTTTGCGTTACGCAAGCATAATCTACAAAGAGAATAAGCGTTTAGAATCGCAAGTTGAAAGAGTATTAAATGTAGCCAACTTAGACAAAGGAGAAATTAAGCTAAATCTTTCAACCATAAACCTTCATGAAATAATAGAAGAAGCGAAAGAGAATTTTGAGTACAACCAACTAGAAGAAAGGGGCGGACAAATAAACCTCAAACTAAATGCTGAATATGCCGTGCTAAAAGGAGATGTCGTTCATATTACAAATATTGTAAACAACCTGATTGACAATGCGATAAAATATTGTGACAAAATACCGAATCTCACGATTAAAACGACCAATCAAAAAAACAAAATTATAATACAATTTTCGGATAATGGTAAAGGGATTTCACGGGATAACATAAAGTACATATTCGATAAGTTTTATCGTGTACCCACAGGCAACCTACACGACGTTAAAGGATTTGGATTAGGATTATTTTATGTCAAGACTATTGTCGAAGCACATAATGGCACCATTCATGTTAGAAGTAACCCTGGAAAAGGGAGCGAATTTAGTATCGCTCTTCCTTTAAAGTAAAATACAATGAGCGAAAAAATTAAAATTTTATTAGTAGAAGACGATTATAATTTAGGATTTGTTATTCAGGACCAATTAAAATCGGAAGGATATGACGTTACCTTATGCACAGATGGCGTTGAAGGATTAAAAACTTTTAACGAAGGAAAATTCCAAATGTGCATTCTCGATGTCATGATGCCTAAAAAAGATGGAATAACTCTGGCGCAGGATATTCGAAAAGTTGATCATAAGATTCCAATCCTTTTTCTGACTGCTAAAAACCAAGTTGAAGACCGTATTGCAGGATTTAAAGCTGGAGGTGACGATTACTTGACTAAACCATTCTCTACTGAGGAATTCCAGCTACGGATAAAGGCTATTCTCAAACGTGTAAATTTAATAGAAGATGATGGCGTTCAGACACAATACCAATTGGGCAGCATTCTTTTTGATAGTGAAAATTTCAAACTAATTTTCCCAGATCAAACCGAAAAAAAGCTCACCAAAAAAGAGGCTAAAATATTAAAACTTCTGGCTCAAAACAGAAACAAGGTACTCACTAGGGACATAGTACTGAATGCCGTTTGGGGTCAAGATGATTATTTTGTCGGGAGAAGCTTAGATGTATTCATCACAAAACTTCGAAAATATCTTAAATCAGACGAATCTGTTTCCATAAACAACATTCATGGCGTTGGCTTTAAATTAGAAGCCCCAGAAAAATAAGGAAGAAAAATTTGAAATTCATTTATCAAGACTTTCATTATCTTTGCTCAAAATTTTACCAAATGAAAAAGAAATTATTGTTCGGATTAATGATTGCTGGACTAGCATCATTAAACTCATGCGGAAACGCAAACGAAAGTGAAGCAAACGAAAACGCTACTGACACAACAGCAACAAACGCTCCAGCGGAAACTCATGAAGAGGAAAGCACAGAATTAGCATTTGACGGAGTAGACAAAGGTGATTATACCTTGTATGGTCATACTGAAATTGAACCGAATGGAAATGCCATCACAGTTACTGAAATGAATGACTCGATTGTTAATTCTGGTGGATTTGAAGGAAAAGTAAATGTAAATATTGACGAAGTTTGTCAAAAAGCCGGTTGTTGGATAACGTTTAATAATGGCGAAGCAAAATCTGTTCGCGTATTCTTTAAAGACCACTTTACTATTCCTACTAACACAGCAGCAGGAACAGAAGCAATTTTATACGGTAAAGCCGTTGTTGACACTTTATCTGTAGATTTCCAAAAACATTTATTGGATGACGCAGCTGAAAGTGGAAAAGAAGTTGCTCAAGAAGAGTATGACTCTATTACTGAGGATTTAATTGAAACTACTTTTGAATGTGAAGCAATTCTTGTTAAAAAGTAATCACTAAACACTCTAAACATATTAAAAACCGGTTCTTTTGAATCGGTTTTTTTATTTATACATGCTCCAAAATACGCTGGGTTGCTCCCTGATGTTTTTGCATATATTCAGCAACTTTTTTCGCTTCAAATTTATCCATTAATTCTTTCAAGCACTGTTCAAAGTCTGCAGCATTAGCTACCTCAAATCCAATCCCAGCATCCATAAATAATTTCGCCTCAAAAAACTTTTCATGTTGATTTCCGAACACTACAGGTACGTTAAAACTAGCCGGTTCTAGAATATTGTGCAACCCTGTACCAAAGCCTCCTCCTACATAAGCAATTGTTGCATATTGATAAACATTCATTAACATGCCAATATTATCAATAATTAAAACAGTTGCCGCTCCATCTGATGTGTTCATTTGAGAATATCGCACAACTGATTTTGTAATTTGTTTTTGAAGCTCAACAATTCTATTCTCATGAATTTCATGCGGTGCAATAATTATTTTCCAATCGAAATCCGGATGATTAATAAATGGTAAGATCACTTCATCATCGGCTTTCCAAGAAGATCCAACAACGAGCACCGAAGAATCTCCTACAAAGTTTTCTATCAACGGTATACCCTCCACTTTTTCAGCATTCGAAAGCACCCGATCGTATCGAGTATCCCCCGCAACAATACTCTGAATCCCAATCCCATTCAATAATCTATGTGACTTTTCGTCTTGTGTAAATATCTTATCGAAGCATTGTAAAACAGAACGCATAAATCCCCCATATCTTTTAAAAAAGATTTGCTTTTCTCTAAATACAGCTGCTACTGAATAAAGTTTTGCACCTCTCTTTTTTGCTTCAAAAATAAACTGCGCCCAAAATTCATATTTCACAAAAAAAACAGCATCCGGAGCAATGGCATCTAAAAATCGTGTAACGTGCGACTTTCTTTCTAATGGTAAATAAATCACAAGATCAGCTAAATCATAATTACTGCGAATTTCATAACCAGACGGCGAGAAAAAAGTAAGCACAACCTGGCAGTCTTCCGTAGATTTCAAACCTTCTATAATCGGTCTCCCTTGCTCAAATTCCCCAAGACTAGCGCAATGAAACCAGTACAACGTTTTTTCCTCACGTTTCCAGTTATCGAGCTTACTCCAAATGGCTTTTCTTCCCGCTACCCATTTTCTAGCTTTCGGATTCCATAGCGCCGCAATTCTAACTGCCAGTTCATACAGTCGAACACCGATAAGGTAAATGAACTTCATTAATCAAAATAATATTGTCCTCTTGTACGTTGCGCAATAGGTATAATCCAACCAACTTTGAAACCATACTGTAAGTCAAAATAATTTTTATTATCCGGTCCACCAAGATCAAAATTATAGTTTCTTACGTTTTTCGTAAAACTCTGAGTCATCTCAAATCCTGCATAAAACTTTAATAAGCGCCAATCTGACTGGTATAAATATCCGATAAATTGTTTAGCGGATGGCCCCATTGTTAGTCGATCATAACCATATTTCATGTCTCCTTCAATTTGCGGCACTTCATCATAAATCGATTCGATTCTGATTTTATGTGCAAAAAAGCCAACACCTGCATTCACCCATAATCCCGAATTAGGATTATTACCCAGACGATTAAAAACGTATCCAACCGAACCATAAATTGTCATCCCTCTCATCAACAATAAAACATTCGCAGGTGAGCCACTTAAACTCGTTATTGTTCCTTTTGAATTAAATACATCTTTAAAAACCGTAGAATCACGCAAACCTTTACCAAACAAAAAGCCTCCACTAACGCCTACCGTAAGGTTATTCTTGAACTTATAGTCAATATCCAAACCTAAACCATTATGAAACCCCCAACGGTCAGCTAAATCTGCACCGGCCCATGCACCTTTATAGTTAGCACTCATCATAAAAGTACGTTGAGTAGAATCACGAAGTATTTTTTGCCCAATCGAAGTTGAAATTCCTAGAGCGAGAAAAAAGAAGATTATTTTCATATCACAAATTTATAAAAAGCACGTTAATGAAACGACACAGTGCCAATATTATTGGCTATATTCGCAAAGTTTTTAGAAAGGTATTTTTACAAGTAGAAATACCCCATCACACGTTAAACGAACAGAGAGATGAAAAAAATACAAATGGTTGATTTAGTCACCCAATACGAAAAAATAAAAGACGAAGTCGATCAAGCAACACAAAATGTGTTTCAAACCGCGCAGTTTATCAATGGACCTGAGGTCAAATCATTTCAAACAGAATTAGAAGATTACCTTGGAGTAAAACATGTTATCCCATGTGCAAATGGTACAGATGCCCTTCAAATCGCCTTGATGGCACTTGGCTTGGAGCCAGGAGATGAGGTAATTACAAGCGATTTTACCTTTGCAGCAACAGTAGAGGTAATTGGTTTACTAAAATTACAACCTGTTCTTGTTGATGTAGATAGAGATACTTTCAATATTTCAATTGCTGAAATTGAAAAGGCAATTACACCAAAAACCAAGGCTATAATACCCGTACACCTATTTGGGCAATGTTCAAATATGGATGCAATTATGGCGCTTGCAAAAAAACACAATATAGCAGTAGTTGAAGATACAGCCCAAGGAATTGGAGCCATTCATACTTCAGCTGATGGAACTAAGAGGGCTGCAGGAACTATTGGTGACATTGGTACAACATCATTCTTTCCTTCAAAAAACTTAGGTTGTTTTGGTGATGGCGGAGCTATTTTCACGAATAACGATGAACTTGCAGTTATCCTTCGATCAATAGTAAATCATGGAATGGGTAAACGTTATTATTATGACCGTTTAGGCGTTAATTCACGTTTAGACTCTGTTCAGGCTGCTGTATTGAGAATTAAACTGAGACATTTGGATGACTATATTGACGCACGTCAAAAAGCAGCAGCTTATTATTCTGAATTTTTCAAAGATGATAACCGAGTGGAAACACCAAAAATTGCTGATTATTCCACCCATGTATTCCATCAATACACCTTAAAAATTAAAGGACTTGATCAGTTTGGGCTACAGGAATATTTAAAATCAAAAGACATACCTGCTATGATTTATTACCCTGTACCGTTACATACACAGAAAGCATACGGAGCAGATGAATACAATCATGATGATTTTCCTGTAACCAACGAATTATGCGAGTGTGTAATCTCATTACCAATGCATACCGAATTGTCTGAAGAACAATTAAGTTATATTTGCGAATCGGTAAAATCATATTTAAAATAATCCGCTTTTATAAAGCACGGAAAAAGAAAATTATAATTTCATGAAGAAAATAGCTGTAGTAGGTTCAGGATATGTAGGTCTTGTTACCGGTACATGTTTTGCAGAAACTGGAAACCAAGTAATCTGCGTTGATATAGATGAAAAGAAAGTAAAAAAAATGCAAGATGGTGAGGTTCCCATATATGAACCTCATTTAGATGTTATTTTTGAACGTAACATTAAGCAAGAACGATTAACTTTTAGCACTGACCTAAAGTCGGCGCTAGACGAATCCGAAATTATATTTTTAGCGCTTCCAACACCTCCGGGAGAAGATGGTTCTGCTGATTTAAGTTATATACTCGGTGTAGCAGATGATATCGGGAAAATGATTAGCGATTACAAGGTAATTGTTGACAAATCAACTGTACCTGTAGGAACAGCAGAGAAAGTTCATGCTGCAATTGCAAAAAATGCGACTGTTGACTTTGATGTTGTTTCAAACCCAGAATTTTTAAGAGAAGGATTCGCTGTAGATGATTTCCTAAAACCTGATCGCGTTGTGATTGGAACGAGCTCTGAAAAGGCGCGAAGTGTAATGCGTGAACTATACAAACCATTTGTTAGACAAGGAAATCCAATTTTATTCATGGACGAAAAGTCAGCTGAACTTACAAAATATGCTGCAAACTCTTTCTTGGCTACTAAAATCACGTTCATGAACGAAATTGCAAACTTCTGTGAAAGAGTTGGTGCAGATGTAGATGCAGTAAGAATTGGAATTGGATCTGATACTCGTATAGGAAAGCGTTTTTTATTTCCAGGTATTGGTTATGGTGGATCTTGTTTTCCGAAAGATGTGCAAGCTTTAGTGAAATCAGGAAATGAAGCCGATTATAAATTTGAAATTATTGATGCCGTTTTACGTGTGAATAATATTCAAAAATTAAGGCTTGTTGAGAAACTTAAAAATCATTTCGGTGAGCTTAAAGGTAAATCCTTTGCTTTGTGGGGATTAGCTTTTAAACCCGATACAGACGACATACGTGAAGCTCCGGCTTTATACATAATTGATGCCTTAACATCAGCGGGAGCAACCATTACGGCTTTTGATCCCGAAGCAATGGAAAATGTGAAAGAGCAAAAAGGAGATATTGTAGAATTCTCAAGTAATCAATACGATGCTCTCGACGGAAAAGATGCACTCATCATTGCAACCGAATGGGGCGCATTCCGTAATCCGGATTTTAACCAGATTAAAAGCAGATTAAACCAACCAAAGATATTTGATGGCCGTAACCTTTTTGAACTTGAAGAAATGAAAGGAAAAGGGTTCTATTATGAAAGTATCGGAAGAGAAACAATAACCAACTAAACATGGCAAATAGAAAAAGAATCCTTATAACAGGTGCTGCAGGTTTTTTAGGTTCGCATTTATGTGATCGTTTCATTAAGGACGATTATCATGTAATTGCAATGGACAACCTGATTACTGGACGATTAAAGAATATTGAACATCTTTTCCCATTAGAAAATTTTGAGTTTTACAACCACGATGTAAGTAAATTTATTCACGTCCCTGGAGAGCTGGATTTTATCCTCCATTTTGCTTCTCCTGCAAGTCCAATCGACTATTTAAAAATTCCTATTCAGACATTAAAAGTTGGATCTTTAGGAATTCATAATTGCTTAGGTTTAGCTAAAGCAAAAAATGCACGACTGATGATTGCTTCAACTTCTGAAGTGTACGGTGATCCACAGGTGCATCCACAAACAGAAGATTATTGGGGACACGTTAATCCAATTGGACCACGCGGTGTCTACGATGAAGCCAAGCGATTTCAAGAAGCAATGACAATGGCTTATCATACATTCCATAACGTAGAAACGCGAATTGTTCGAATTTTTAATACTTATGGACCAAGAATGCGTTTAAATGACGGTCGTGTTTTACCTGCATTTATTGGACAAGCGCTAAGAGGTGAAGATTTAACGGTATTTGGAGATGGGTCACAAACCCGATCGTTTTGTTATGTTGATGATTTAGTGGAGGGAATTGTTCGTCTACTTCACTCTAACTATAGTCAACCTGTAAACATTGGAAATCCTAACGAAATATCTATAGGTGAATTTGCCGAAGAAATTATTCAACTAACGGGTACCGACCAAAAAGTAATCTACAAAGACCTTCCTGCTGATGATCCAAAACAGCGTCAACCGGACATTTCGAAAGCAAAAGAAATTCTTGGTTGGGAACCTCAAATTGGTCGGGCTGAAGGATTAAAAAGAACATATGAATACTTCAAAAGTTTATCCGAAGATGAACTGAATGAGAAGGATCACTATAATTTTGATAAATTTATCGTAAAATAAGCATTTATGGCAGAATATTTTGCGCATGAAACAGCAGTCATTGACGAAGGATGTGTAATCGGTGAAGACACTAAAATTTGGCACTTCTCGCACATCATGTCGAACTGTTCGATTGGAAACAGGTGTAACATCGGACAGAATGTTGTAATTTCACCCCAAGTCATTCTAGGGAATAATGTTAAAATTCAAAACAATGTTTCGGTCTACACGGGAGTAATATGCGAGGATGATGTTTTTTTAGGACCTTCAATGGTTTTTACAAATGTCATAAATCCGCGTAGCTCTGTTAACCGTAGAGGTGAATACCTTGAGACTGTAGTTAAAAAAGGGGCGTCTATTGGAGCTAATGCAACTATAGTATGTGGCAACCCAATTGGTGAATATGCTTTTATTGGTGCTGGTGCTGTTGTAACCAAGGAAGTTCCTGCTTACGCATTACTCGTGGGAAATCCGGCTAAACAAATTGGCTGGATGTCTACCTTTGGTCACCGATTAGAATTTAACGAAAATGGACTTGCGACTTGCCCAGAAAGTGGCGAAAAATACAAATTGGAAAATAATAAAGTAACACGAATAGCATGATCAAAACAGATCAAAAAGTAAAATTTGCAGTTGTTGGATGTGGACATATTGGGAAACGTCATGCAACTATGGTTCAACGTAATGAAGAATCAGAATTAATCGCATTAGTTGATGTACGACCGAAAGAGGAATGTGGATTAGAAGATTTTGAAGGAGTCCCTTTCTTTAATTCAATTGACGAATTACTTGCAAGTGAATTGTCTTATGATGTCGTTAATATTTGTACACCAAATGGTTTACATGCACAACAAGCAAAATCAGCTTTAGAAAAAAATCATCACGTCGTTTGTGAAAAACCTATGGGTCTTTCAAAAGACAATTGCGAAAGTGTAATTTATACGGCATTACAACACTCTAAACAAGTATTTTGTGTGATGCAAAATCGATACTCACCTCCGTCTGAATGGATAAAAGAGGTGGTAGAAAAAGAACTTTTAGGCGACATCTTTATGGTGCAATTGAACTGCTATTGGAATAGAGATGAACGTTACTACAAACCTGGTGGATGGAAAGGAACAAAAGACCTCGATGGAGGAACTTTATTCACCCAATTTTCCCACTTTATAGACATAATGTATTGGCTTTTTGGTGACATTGAAAATATCCAAGGTAAATTTGCCGATTTCACGCACCAGGATTCCACTGACTTTGAAGATTCAGGATTCGTAAGTTTTGATTTCATTAAAGGCGGAATGGGGTCTCTCAATTATTCTACTTCAGTTTGGAATGCTAACCTCGAAAGTTCTATGACCATAATTGGTTCAAAAGGAAGTGTTAAAATTGGTGGTCAATACATGAATGAGATTGAAGTTTGTAATATTGAAAATTACGAAATGCCTGAGCTTCCACCATCAAACCCGGCTAATGATTATGGGGCCTACAAAGGTTCTGCAGCCAATCACCATTATATTATTGAAAACGTTGTAGACTCATTGAAAGGGAGAAAGCAACCTACCACCAATGCTTTAGAAGGATTGAAAGTGGTTGAAATAATTGAACGAATTTACGCAGTTAGAGACAAGCAAAAACTGCGCAACTAAAATACTGATAAAAGAAAAAAAATGGACGTAAACATTTATGACAAATTAGTCAATAGAGAAACGAAACTTGCCGTAATTGGTCTTGGTTATGTTGGATTACCAATCGCCTTAGAGTTTGCACGTAAAATTGATGTAATCGGATTTGACATCAACGAAAAGCGCGTGGAGATGATGAAAAACAATATCGATCCAAGTAATGAATTAGAAGCTTCTGATTTTGAAGGGTGTAATATTGAATTCACGGCAAATATTGATGACTTGAAAGAAGCAACGTTCTTTATCGTTGCCGTTCCTACACCAATTGACTCTGGTAAAATGCCAGACTTAAAACCGTTGATAGGCGCGAGTACTACTGTAGGAAAAGCCCTAAAAAAAGGAGATTATGTTGTTTATGAATCCACCGTATACCCAGGTTGTACAGAAGAGGATTGTATCCCTGTACTAGAAGAGGTATCTGGTTTAAAATTCATGGACGACTTTAAAGTGGGTTATTCACCTGAACGAATTAATCCGGGAGATAAAGTACACACTTTAGCATCAATCGTTAAGGTTTCTTCAGGTTGTGATGATTTTTCCGCAGAAGAAATTGCGAAAACATATGAACTTGTTGTTGAAGCAGGAGTACATCGTGCAGCCTCAATCAAAGTTGCGGAAGCTGCAAAAATTATTGAGAACACGCAACGCGATGTAAACATTGCCTTGATAAACGAGTTGTCTATTATCTTCAATCGTCTGGGTATTAACACGTATGATGTTTTAAACGCTGCTGGAACTAAATGGAACTTCCTAAATTTTAGACCAGGTTTAGTTGGTGGCCACTGTATTGGTGTAGACCCTTATTACTTAACACACAAAGCAAAACAATTAGGGTATCACGCAAAAATCATAAACTCTGGTCGTTACGTAAACGATTCAATGGGATTCTATGTAGGTAAACAAACTGTGAAAAAGATGATTGCTCATGGAAAAAACCCGATGGAATCTAAAGTATTAATACTTGGTGCTACGTTTAAAGAAGATGTCAGCGACATTAGAAACTCGAAAATAGTTGATGTGATTCAAGAATTACAATCATTTGCTTGTACAGTGCATGTTGTCGACCCACATGCCGACTCTGAAGAACTATTTGAGGAATACGGATTTTCATTAACAGAAACACCTACAAACGATTATGATGCAGTCATTGTTGCTGTTAATCATAAAGAATATGTATCTTTAACTGAGGCAGATTTTGCTAAAATGTTAACTGGAGATAATGGTATTGTCGTAGATTTAAAAGGAATTTACAAAGACAAAATCAAAACTATCGATTACTGGAGTTTATAAAATGAACACGTTTGAAAAGCATATTTTAATCACTGGTGGAGCCGGTTTTATCGGCTCCCATGTGGTTCGATTATTTGTAAATAATTATCCGCAATATAAAATCATCAACCTTGATTTATTAACTTACGCGGGCAACCTTGCAAATATTAGCGATATTGAAACCAAGTCGAATTACGCATTTGTTAAATGTGACATTCGCGATAAAGTTGCTTTAGCTAAAGTATTTGAAGAGTATGCTATTTCAGATGTTATTCACCTTGCCGCTGAATCTCATGTAGACCGATCTATTAGCGGTCCTTTGGATTTTATCACAACAAATATTGTTGGCACCGCCAATTTGTTGGATGTTGCAAGAACGACATGGAAAGCCGATAACCACATTTTTTATCATGTGTCCACAGATGAAGTTTATGGTTCGTTAGGAACTGAAGGATTTTTCACAGAAACAACCGCTTATGATCCACGCAGCCCATATTCAGCATCAAAAGCCAGTTCAGACCATATTGTAAGAGCCTATGGGCACACTTACAAGATGAATATTAAACTGTCGAACTGCTCCAACAATTACGGTTCACATCAGTTTCCAGAGAAACTTATCCCTTTAATGATAAATAACATTAAAGAAGGAAAACCGCTACCCGTTTATGGAACAGGAGTGAACGTAAGAGATTGGCTATGGGTAAATGATCATGCCCGTGCAATTGACACTATCTTTCATAAGGGCAAAATCAACGAAACTTACAATGTTGGTGGATGGAATGAATTAACCAATATAAAACTCGTACATCTTTTATGTGAGATAATGGATGATCGCCTCGGTCGTGAGAAAGGGACATCAGCAAAACAAATTACTTTTGTCCAGGATCGTGCCGGTCATGACATGCGTTATGCAATAGATGCAACAAAAATTAAAGATGACTTAGGCTGGGAGCCTTCTATTCAATTTGAAGAAGGATTAAACCGTACAGTTGATTGGTATTTAGCAAATGACACGTGGGTAAAAGAAATCACCTCCGGCAACTATCAAGATTATTATAAGAAGCATTACGGTTAAAACTTGCTGTTATATATAAAGTTGAAAGTGTTTTTTTGCTAAAAACTTGATTAAGAAAATCAAAGAAATATAAGAAATGGCTGTTCCCAATGCCGCTCCGAAAACACCTAAAAATCCAATAAAAACATAATTAGCCACTAGATTGATTAAAAACAAGTAAAAAAACAACTTAGATTGTATTTTTGGTTTTTTCATCTGGTTAAAAAGCATTGTAAATGGTTGATAACCTGCGGAAATCACAATTCCACCTACAATTATAGCATAAAGCAACCAATAGGTATTAAAATTTTCTTCAATCCCCAACACTAATAAACCAAGAGGGTAGAAAGCAATAGTTGTTAAGGCAATTACTCCTATTACCTTATAAAACTTGCTAATATTCTCCCGTAGAATAACCCCCAATTTTCCAGAAACATTCTTTAAAACCGCCGCTTTCGTTATCACCGGATTAATATTATTTCTAAAAACTACAGGTATCTGCAAAACACCTTGAGAAACTGCCAAAACAAAACTATAAACACCCACTGCCCCTTCATTGGTAAGATAGCCAAGCATTATAACATCAACACGTGTATTAATGTCTAACAATAAATTGCCTAAAAAGGCCTGTTTACCAAACTTAAAATGCTTGACTATATATGATTGGACAGCATTATTGAACCGAATTTTAAAAAACTTTAATGAATAGATCATTAATCCAACAAAGAGGATAGCTTCTGTAAATGCGAATAACGATACTAAACCACTTGAATCTTCAATTACATAACAATTTAACGCGGCAAACAAGAACATTAGTAGAAGTCTTAAAAAAGTGAAAAAAGCAAAGGCTTGCATTTTTCTAAGCCCATTTAGATAAGCCATCAAAACTTTATTCATGGAAAAAAAGAATAGCCCCCAAACACAACTCTTTATGGCTAATTCAAGCTCTTCTATACCGAAAGAATTTGCGATGAACCCAGACATTGGAAAAACCACAAGCACGAGAACAACTGAAATTAATGAAGATAAAATTAAGGAAGCTGATATTGAATTATTGATTCCTTCCTGATTACGTAACAAACTTGGAATATGCATCTGGACAGATAAGTGTACACCAAAAATTGCAATTTGAGCCAAAACCATATATATGGCGTAAGTCAAATTAAAAATACCCAACAATTCTTCGCCAAAAGTTTCCAAGATGATGGTATTCATCAATATGTAGAGCACTCCTCCTAATCCTACTGACAACAAATTAAATAAAGCATCTAAAGAGAATTTATTAATCTTTGATTTTTTCATCTATTCAATTATTTTAAACAGCTGATAGGTGTTGAAAGTCTGTTCGATTATTTTGCATTCATCATGCAAAAATTCATGGAATTCTGGATTATAATTATTGTAAGGCTCATAGGTATAAATGAAACCAACATCCATGGTATCTAGCAAGTAAGACTTTACCTCTTCTTGCGTTCTACCTTCAAATAAGTGCCATTGTCCATCACCATCATAAACAATATCTTCACCGCACCAGTAGAACACAGCATAAGCTTCCGTATTATGATAAATAGCTGGAATATTATTCGTCAATACTCTTTTTCCTCCATTTTCATAATTTGCTTGTATAAAATCGAAAATTTTTCGTTGAGACAAATTAGGATAACTATCGTAGAAGTCTGGATTGTATTTATAATCTGCGAGATTCTGGTTTATTATGGCATCAACCATTCCTTGAAACGCTGTAACACGAGTAATTTCCATTTCTATGTTAACCCCATTTTTCGTTCCTTTATATTGTTGACTATATAGATGCTCTTCCATGAACTCATGATAAGGCTCAATGGTAACGATCTTCCTTCCAAAATCGTAAATTGCTAAAAATGCAAGAACAAACGGCACCCATTTCATATAAATCACCCAGCCCTTCCGCCTAAACAAAGTCCAAAGGCTATATAAAAGATAAACCACTGAAACAGGGAATAAGGTTAATGTATATCTTGGATTAAAATAACCTTTAATTCCTACTACTAAGAGAATACCACAGTACATAAAAAGAAATGCTCGATGTAAGTTTGGCAACTTTTTATATTTAAGTAAGTCATTGACTAAGAATGGAAGAATTATAAGGTTGATAATCCCAAAAACACTAAAGCGAAAAAAATGACCTAACATACCGTTCATGATCAATTTATCGAGTGTCTCAATTTTTCGGTAAGTCAAATTAAAATCTGCACCAGGTACTTCTCTGTTCAATATTAATCTCAATAATTCTGTAAACAGCAAAAAGCCAACTGTTACCAAAACTAATAGTTTAGCGGTATGCTTCCTTTCTACTTCCATTAATAAAATTCTATTTCTTTAAAAATCCAACCTGTACCGTAAAATACATCAATAATATAATGAGCCCCTCCAAAAACTAATGTTAACACCCCATAAATTAGAGCGTCTTTGATTTTAGAAACCCATTTTTTTTGAAGATAAAAGAGTATTGTAAAACCAAATATTACGGCAATAATCACCCCTAAAGAATGGGCAAAAGCCGAGGTTCCAGAAAGAAATGCTAACAGAGGAATTTCATTTGACCTACCATTATCAATCAACCTAAGTGTAAAATAGAAGGATAGTACAAAGAAAAATATACGATAAGCATCAATATGAGCGTTTGTTGTCGCTGTTAAGAATCCCTTTGCGAAAATCAAAACAAACATTGCCGCACAAGCATAAAAGAGGTTAAAATGTTTTTTTACAGTAAAATAAACCACTGAGATTATTAATATACCATAGAATGTCGTCAAGCTCTTAAAATACATACCATAACCATACCCCATGAAATCATCGACTAAACACTCTAGTGAATATTGTAGTGGAAACGACCAACCATGCAAACCAACATAATAAAAACCATTTTCAGGGTAAAAAATATGCGACTCATAAATAATTGCTTTTTGCTTAAAAATAAACTCTGCTTGAACAAGGTACTGTACAAAATCGTGCCCAATCGTAAAAAAAAGTAAAAGCGCCTTTAGCCCAACCAAAAAAAATAAAGTAATAGCTAAAAAATAAAAATTATTGTCCCTAACAAAATGCGAGTAGAAAGCATTTAAACCGGGATAATTTTCACGTGAAAAATTCAAGGTAAATATGTCTTTGAGTAGATTCGAAAAAAATTTCCACCCCTGTTTTACTTTGGATCTAAAATTGCTACTTACAATGCAAGCAATTAATATAATTAATCCGATACCACCATATATAATATTTAAATATGTTCGGTAGCCGTAATTAATTTCAAATAAAACAAAAGCTATTATCAAACCGACAATTAACGATTTGTAACTGTATAAATAATTTCTAAGTTCTTTGTTGAATAAGAAAAGACTCTTATACGAATTAATCGCTTTTTTGTAATAATTTGAATACTCTCCGATTGCGCTTTTATTCAGAACAATCATACTGATAAACAAAAAAATTATAGCTCCCAAATAGAAAAAGTTTTCTTGCTTTGGAAAGAAAAGATAAAGGTAATAAAGCGTAATGCTCGCTATTGCGGGGCCTATTCCTAGCGAGTATAAAAAGTACATTTTTTTATTGGACTCACTCAAATTAAAAAAACGGGTTGAAACAGAATAGAAAGCCAGTCCTCCTAAAAAAACGTAAATAAAATACTTTACAAGAAGTATAAAATAAACCATTAAAAGTAATTTTGTTTTACAAAGTCGAATAAGTTTTCAAATTTATCCTTATTTCAACATAGTCGCCTCTAATATAAGTAAAGGAAATTAGTTATTTGTAAAGTCGTTCATTATCTTGAATATCCATCCACATTGCAAAAATAAACGCCTGCAAACCACTAATTGACAAAAACAAGAAGGCTAATAAAGGCTGGGTATTTATTGTAACATCATTGTACACGAATTTCAAAATTTTAAACAAGTAAGGTAATGATGCTAACCCTAAAATAAAGGAAGACAAATAAAACAAGAATAAAGGATGAAAATCTCGCACGAAGTATTTTATCCATAATCGCTTGAAAAATCCTTTTAACAAAAGCATCGAAACGGTTGGAATAACCTTCATGATCTTCATCTTAGACTGTTCCCCAACCTTATAAATTGGTTTGATTTCAATTTCTTTTATCGTACAATGATTGATATTCAATTTAATTAAGGTGTCGTTTGGCATACCATAACTTTTATAAATATCATGTATTTTTATCTTTCTCAAAGCCGATAAGGAAATCGCTGTATAACCAGTTTGTGTATCTGAAATTCGCCAGTAACCTGAGGCCATTTTTGTCAAAATTGACAAAACCGAATTACCAAAAAGACGTGTTTTAGGAATGACATATTTTGCACTTGGGTGAATTAAACGATTTCCTTTCACATAATCCACATTATCATGAACAACAGGTGCACAAATTCCAAATAATTCTGCTGGATCCATTTGCCCATCACCAGCCATTACTGCGGTACAATCAATTTCATGGTCTTTACACCATTTATACCCTCTTGAAATTGCCGCTCCAACCCCACCATTTTCAAGGTGGCTAATCAAAATAATACGACTATTGTCAGGATCTTCATTCTTGATTTCGGAAGGAACATAGTACTTAATTTCTTCGAGTTCTATTTGGCGAACAACTTGCTCCGCTTCATTATATATGTTCTTAACGACAGGGGTAGGAAATGGTTTTAAACTGATTGGAGATTTACCATCTTTTTTAATGTACTCTAATATTACTTCCTCTGTTTTGTCCTTTGATTTATCATTTACAATTACAATTCGATCAACATAATCAGGCATAGATTCAATCACCATGCCTATCTGCGTTTCTTCATTATATGCAGGAACAACTACCGCTACTTTTTTTCCATCAATCATTATCGGGGGATATTTTGTCGGCCGTAAATATAATCAAATGAATCATAAGGACAGGTTAGGCCTACTAGAATGTTTCCAAATTTAACCTTCCCTTTTTTGTACATTTTCCTCATATTTTAGCTTCGTATAATGTAGTAGATAACTGGTAAAAATTCAAAAGGGTTTGTTGCCCGGCTTTAATACACCAATCATTCTTTAAAGTTGCCTTGAGATTCACGAATAAGAATAAACCAACTAAAGCAGCTATACACCTGTCCAACAACTATATATAAAATGTAATTTCACAAACTTGAAGACGGATAAAAATTTTAAAAAAAACTTGAGCTTATCCAAATGATTTTAACCTATTTCAATTTCTAAAGTTTAAATGCAAAATTTAATAAAGGAATCTATTTTTTATTCCGTTTATGAATACTTTTTTTCGTAAATTCACTGTTCAAAACACAAGGTCAAAATGGACACCCTAATTGCTGCACGAATGCAGATGGCAACCTCAATGATTTTTCACATTGTTTTTGCCGCAATCGGAATGGTGATGCCTTTTCTCATGATCACGGCGCATTATAAATGGATTAAATCCGGTAAAGAGCATTTTTTAACCCTGACAAAAGCTTGGCAAAAAGGAGTCGCGATATTCTTTGTGGTGGGAGCTGTTTCTGGTACGATGTTATCATTTGAGTTAGGATTACTTTGGCCTGAATTTATGAAGCATGCTGGTCCAATAATTGGTATGCCTTTTTCATTAGAAGGTACTGCATTTTTTGTAGAAGCAATTGCCTTCGGCTTTTATGTTTACGGTTGGCAAAAAATCAAAAACAAATGGTTCCACTGGACCACAGGTTTAATAGTTGGCATTTCTGGTTTGGCTTCTGGTATTCTGGTTGTTGCCGCCAATGGATGGATGAATTCACCAAGTGGATTTACTTATAAAGATGGTGTTTTCTCAAATATTGATCCAATAGGAGCCTTATTAAATGATGCTTGGTTTTCACAAGCTCTCCACATGTCTTTAGCTGCTTTTGTTGCTGTAGGGTTTGCCGTTGGCGGGCTACATTTATGGCAATATCATCGTAAAAAAAATCCAATTTTACATTTAAACGCATTTAAAATTGCCCTTCTCTATGGTTCAATAGCCGCAATTTTAATTCCTATTAGTGGCGATATAGCCGCCAAAGATATCGCTGTCCGACAGCCTGTAAAACTTGCTGCCATGGAGGCACACTATGAAACTGAGAAAGGCGCAGACCTAATAATTGGTGGTATTGTTGATGAAAAAGCGCAGTCGGTTGATTACGCCATTCACCTCCCAAATGCACTATCATTTCTTGCCTTTGGGGATTTCAACGCAGAAGTCAAAGGTTTGAACGAATTTCCAAAAGATGAACACCCACCAGTAGCGTTAACGCATTACTCCTTTCAGGTTATGGTTGGTATTGGAACTTTGTTGATGTTATTGGGTGCGATTTATTTCCTATCAATGAAAAGATCAAACCTCATCGGTAAAAAATGGTTCATTTGGGCATTTGTTCTTGCCACTCCACTTGGATTTATTGCCTTAGAAGCTGGATGGATGGTCACCGAACTAGGACGCCAGCCTTGGATAATCCAAGGCATTATGAAAACGAAAGATGCAGTTACGCCGATCCAAGGCATGCAATACAGTTTCTACTTATACCTATTGATTTACCTCGGTTTATCTTTTACAGTATTTTGGTTAATGAATCGACAAGTTCGCAAATTAAACACCCCTTGACATGTTAATTATTGTTCTCGCTTTTTTATTCTTATCCATTCTTTTTTATGTGATGTTTGGCGGCGCCGATTTTGGGGTAGGGATTTTAGAATTCTTTTCAAAGTCTAAAAATAAAGAAATTACCAAAACTACTTCTTACGGAATTATAGGTCCAATATGGGAAGCAAATCATATTTGGCTGATTATATGTATTGTAATTTTATGGATTGGATTCCCTCAATACTACAACCTCATCGTGACCCAACTTCATTTTCCAATAACGCTAATTTTGGTTGGTATAATTGGAAGAGGAACTGCTTTTGTATTTCGTCATTATGATGCTTTTACGGATAATAGCCAAATTTTATACGACCGCATATTTCAAATTTCCAGCGTTTTTGCTCCTTTTTTCATAGGACTAACTGCTGGTGCCGTACTCAGCGGAGAAATGATTCATCCCGATAAGATATCCTCAAGTGATTTTGCCACTTTATACATTTACTCATGGCTCAATCCCTTCGCTATACTTTCCGGATTTTTTATAGTTTCTATTTTTGCTCTTATTTCAGCCTTATTCTTAGTTGGAGAAACAAAAATTGACATCCAAACCTATTTTATTCGTAAAGCAAAACGCGCCAATATTTTAGCCGTTTTATTTGGCGTACTTTTGTTTATTGAAGCCTATTTAAACGGACGTCAATTCATTTACCTTTTTCTAGACAATCAACTCACTTTAATTGTATTTTTCACTGTCACTGCATTACTTTTCCCACTTTGGAAAACACTTACAGGTCCATCCAAGATTATTCCAAGATTAATATTAGGCATCCAATTGTTTTTAATGGTGTTCATCTATGCAGCTCTCGCTTTTCCTAATTTAATATTGTTTAAAAATGGAGAGCTTTCAATTCTTGAAAATACACCGCCTGATACCGTATTTGTTTCATTAGGATTTTCGCTATTGATTGCTTCTGTTTTTGTCCTACCAGGTTTATACCATCTTTATAAAACATTTGGTTTAATTGAAAAAGAATAACCTCTTCCTTTAAAACATCATTTAAAATCGCTCCTATTTGCATTTAATCATTATTGTAATAAATGGTTAAACAGATATTTACATTCCTCTGTCACCTTTGTTACAGTATTAGCCTTTTCTTGACCGTAGTTTTGCAATTGTAATTATCACAATTAAAAAACAACAGCATGAACGCACTCGTTTTATTGAAACATGGCAACCTTGACCATTCCGTTGTCAATTTTGTTTCTTCCCTTTTTAATACAACTAACACCGCTATCCATCTTTTAAATATAGTCTCAACAACAGGAGAAATTCCCACCCAAATGAATGGCGAAGTTTTAAAAAACTGCACCGAATTTGACCTAAACCACTACTATAAAAGAGCTGAAGAAAATAAAGTTTATTTACAAAACTTCAAGCACAACAGCATAAAAGCCAAGGTGGTTTTGATCGGAAATAGGCGAAACATTATTAAAAATTATATCGATAAGAATAATATCGATATAGTGGTTAGCGGAGCGCATAGAACAACGTTAATGGAAGATGTTTTTTCAACCACATTTGCATCGGATATCCTAAACCATGTTAAACAACCCTTCTTGACCATTAAATGCAACCGCGATAATTTCAGCCCAAAACGCATAGCATTAGTCGGCGAATTTTTACAGGCAGAAAAAGAAGATATCCAAACGTTAAAAGAAATTGCCGCTGCGCATCACAGTGAATTCGTCCTAACAAAAATTTTGACACCAACAGAAAAAAGAAAACACGAAGACATTTTAGCTGTGATGAAGAAATACGCGCAATTAAATGATTTACAACCGGTATTTAGAATTATTGAAAGTTCTGACAAGGAAGCAGGAATTAAAAGCATACAAGAAGAGCACCAAACTGACTTAATTACAATTGCCCGAGCACATGAATCCGCTTTTTCCAGTTTCATTGGCGGATCAGAAATCAACAATATCGTGAATCACATTTATGCACCTATTTTAATTTACTAACTATGATAGACTTAATTCAACAACCTTGGCCATGGTATGTGGCCGGACCTTTATTAACCCTCATTATGTTTTCCTTATTAATCGCCGGAAAAAACTTTGGTATGTCCAGTAATCTTAGAACAATGTGTAGTATCTCAGGTGGAGGAAAATTTTCGGATTTTTTTCGTTTTAACTGGAAAGAACAAACATGGAATTTGATGGTAGTTCTTGGAGCAATAATAGGTGGCTTTTTTGCAGCTAACTTCTTATCTGCTACAGACAGCGTTGACATTAGCGAACAAACTAAGGCAGCTCTCACCAGTGCTCAATTTGAGAATCCAGGAGCAGCATATCTACCCGCTAAATTATATGGTCTAGAAGCTTTGACCTCTGTTAAAGGGATTTTACTTTTAATAATCGGCGGTTTATTAATTGGCTTTGGTTCAAGATATGCTGGAGGCTGTACTTCAGGACATGCAATTAGTGGATTGAGTAATTTACAAATCCCTTCTTTAATTGCGGTTATTGGTTTCTTTATTGGTGGATTGATAATGACTCACCTTCTGTTTCCAATCTTATTTTAAATGAAACTTATACGCATACTCCTTTTGGGTATTGTTATACTCCCAAACCAAATCGTGTGGACACAAGAAGATGAAATACATCATAACTTAGAATCAGACAGCAGTGACTACACATCAAACATTCGTGAAATATTTTTAAAAGGACATACAGAAGGACATATTCGAAGCTATTTTATGACAACCATCAACCATCGTCAACTTTATGATTATTGGGCAAACGCTATTGGTGGTAGTTTAGGTTATCACACCGCAATATGGAGAGGATTTCAAATCGGGGTCAAAGGAATATTTACGTATAATCTAGCTTCTTCCGACTTAAATCAAGTTGACCCGGTATCGGGAAAATCAGCCAAATGGGAAAAAGAACTTTTTGACATTACTCGCCCCGAAGAACGTAAAGATTTAGACCGTTTAGAAGAATTATACATTAAATATCATTATAAAAATTCCTTAGCAACATTTGGAAAGATTGATATCAATGAAGGCCCATTATTATTAAAAAGAGACGGTAGAATGAAGCCATTTGCATACAAAGGAGGATGGTTCGAATTCAACGAGATTAAAAATCAATCAATTAAAGGTGGATTTATCTATGCTGTATCACCACGGGGAATGACAGAGTGGTACGAACTTAATGAAGCGATAGGCATATTGAACAATGGAGCACATCAAAATTATGAGACCCTATATTATCATGAACATGCACAAACAGAAGGCCTTTCAGCATTGGGCTTTGAGAATAAATCTATAAAAAACTTAAATCTAACTATGTGGCATTATTATTTGCATCAAGTTTACCACACAATTTGGAGTCAAGCCGATTATGAAAACGATAGATTTTTCACTGGCTTCCAATATGTTCATCAATTCGCTGACACCTATCAATCAACGCTTGCAATTGAGAACAGGTATTTTCAACCCGATGAAAAAAGTCACACCATATCCACACAAATTGGTTTTAAATCCAAGGAAAATAAAAATCGATTTTCAGCAGCTTATTTACACGGATTTAACAGCGGTAAATTTCTCTTCCCTCGCGAGCTAAGTCGTGAAAATTTTTACGTCTCACAACCCAGGAGTTGGGTGGATGGTCTAGGAGGGGTTGATATATACATGCTCCGCGCACAAATCAAACCAACAAAGCAAAAATTTGAAGGACTATCAACCGACTTCAGGATTGAACGCGTACAAGTCTCAAAATCTCCCAAATTGAACAAATATCAAATTCCCTCCTACTTTCAGTCAACTCTAATAGCTAAATATAATTTTCAAGACCAACTAAGTGGACTATACCTCTCTTTTTTATATGCCTATAGATTCACCGAACACGCGACCAAAACAAACTTAACCAACGAATTTTACAAGACAAATTTTCACCATATCAACCTTATTTTAAACATAATATTTTAGACATGAAATACATTAAATTCATCACCATCGGATTTCTATTTGGAATCATCATGTACAAGTCACAAGCTGCCTCTTGGTATCGCATCCACGAAATGTTCCGATTTGAATCCTTTCACATGTACGGTATTATAGGATCTGCACTTACACTGGGGATTATACTTGTACAAATTATCAAGCGCACAAAAATGAAAACAATTTATGGTGAACCAATAAGTTTTACACCAAAAGCAAAATCCATTACGCGTTATTTACTGGGCGGAACTATATTTGGACTTGGATGGGCTTTAACTGGTGCATGTCCTGGACCAATGTACGTTTTACTTGGCACAGGAGAGTGGTCCATCTTAATTGTGTTGATTTCGGCTGTAATAGGAACATTTATTTATGGATATTTCCGTGCTAAACTTCCACATTAGAATCAAAATACTTATGTAACATTTGTAGCTGTATAAATTAACTTATCTTATCAACTTTGTAGAAAATTAAATAATGGAATTATTCGAACTTTTAGGATATCTTGGCGCCTTAATCATCGGCTTAGTCTTAGGATTAATCGGAGGGGGCGGATCAGTACTCACTGTACCTATCCTAGTATATATTTTAAATATCAATCCAGTAACGGCTACCGCCTATTCGTTATTTGTTGTAGGAACATCCGCTTTAGTTGGAGCCGTGAGAAATGCACAAAAAGGAATGGTGGATTTTAGAACAGCAATTGTATTCGCAATTCCAGCATTAACCACTGTTTTTTTAACCCGTAAATTTCTTGTTCCTGCCATTCCTGACGTAATATTTACAACGGAAACTTTTACTTTGACAAAGGACATTGCCATCATGATATTCTTTGCAATCATCATGCTTCTCGCCTCATATTCGATGATAAAAGGAAGAAAAGAAGACAATGAAAAAGTACCAGAAAAAGTTAACTATAACTATCCCATGATCGTTATTGAAGGAATTGTAGTAGGTGTCTTAACAGGGATAGTAGGCGCAGGAGGAGGTTTTCTAATTATTCCAGCTTTGGTATTGTTAGCAAAATTACCAATGAAAAAAGCAGTAGCCACCTCATTACTAATTATCGCAATTAAATCATTAATAGGGTTCTTAGGCGATCTTGATAATGTATCCATTGATTGGACCTTCTTATTAATCTTCTCAGGAATATCGATTGGAGGCATCTTTATTGGAATATACCTCAATAATTTTATTGATGGCAAAAAATTAAAAAAAGGATTTGGTTGGTTTGTCCTAATCATGGGCGTATACATCGTCTTAAAAGAAACCATCCTCTAACACAAAACAAACGATTAAAAAAGCATTAAAATGAAAATAGAACAAATTTATACAGGTTGCTTAGCGCAAGGCGCTTATTATATTGAAAGTAATGGTGAGGCCGCTATTATAGATCCGCTTCGCGAAGTACAACCCTATATTGATCAAGCCGCAACTGACGGTGCAAAAATAAAGTACATTTTTGAAACACATTTCCATGCCGACTTTGTAAGTGGTCATGTTACGCTGGCAGAAAAAACTGGAGCAGATATTGTTTATGGACCAAATGCAACTACTAATTTCAAAAGTGTTTCTGCCATCGACAATCAGGAATTCCACCTCGGTAAAATCAAAATTAAGGTACTACACACCCCTGGACATACTATGGAAAGCACCACCTATTTGCTTATTAATGAAGAAGGAAAACCACATGCAATATTCAGTGGAGACACCTTGTTTCTCGGAGATGTTGGTCGACCTGATTTAGCACAAAAGGCAGCGTCAATGACACAGGAGGAATTAGCAGGAACTTTATTTGATAGTTTAAGGGAAAAAATCATGACATTACCAGATGATGTCATCGTTTATCCAGGTCATGGAGCAGGATCGGCCTGCGGCAAAAACATGAGCAAAGAAACAGTTGGTACAATTGGCGAACAAAAAGAAACGAACTATGCCTTACGTTCAGATATGACCAAAGAGGAATTCATCAAAGAAGTCACAGATGGTTTAACGCCACCACCTCAATACTTTCCATTAAATGTAAAGCTGAATAAAGAGGGGTACGAAGATGTTGACATCGTGCTTGAACGTGGCCAAAAAGGAATGAGTCCAGATGAATTTGAACGTGCAGCCAATGAAACCGGGGCGGTAGTATTAGATGTTCGTCACCAAGATAAGTTTGCTCAGGGACACATTCCGCGGTCAATATTTATCGGTATAGATGGAGGATTTGCACCATGGGTAGGAGCTTTAATTGGCGATGTTAAGCAACCCATTTTACTGATTGCCGAAGATGATCGAATTGAGGAAACAATCATTCGGCTGTCCCGTGTAGGCTTTGACAATATAATTGGGTATTTAAAAGGAGGAATCGATGCTTGGAAAAACGCAGGGAAAGAATTGGATGAAGTAAAATCCATCAACGCTGAAGCTTTTGAAAAGGCGATGCAAAATGAACCTAAAAAAGTATTTGATGTTCGTAAACCCTCAGAATATTTGTCTGAACATGTCATATCTGCCACAAACACACCTTTAGACACTATCAATAACTTTCTAGATGACTTTGAAGGTAATGATTTTCACTATATCCATTGTGCTGGAGGCTATCGATCAATGATTGCTGCATCCATTTTAAAATCGCGTGGTATTCATAATTTAATCGATGTACAAGGCGGATTTAACGCTATAAAAAACACTTCAATTCCGGTGTCAGACTACGTTTGTCCTTCCACCTTATAATTGTTGTTTTTATTTTTACTTGGTTTCAAATGAGGCTGTCTTGTCGGGCAGCCTCTTTTTCGTTCTATTTTATTGAAAAATTTTTTGGGCGTTCCCTGTTCCATTGCATCGAAACAGGGCGGGCTATCCACACTCGCTTCTGTCCATCCGTCCGTCTCAGTCGGACAGAGAGCTCAAACAATTGCTCCTATCCCTAACGCACCCAACTCACTTCCCTCCTCATTCGGTCAACACAACTTGCAATTTACTCCACCTTCAATCCCCCTCCTTGAAAAGAAACACGAATTCCCCATGTTTAGCAAGTTTTTATTTAATTTTGTTCACCTTAACTATTCTACAGAAAATGGGTTTATTTAATCGCTTATTCAACAAACATCCTAAAGTACCTGAATTCGACTATTCAAGTTTAAAAACGGATTTGCACAGCCATTTAATTCCGGGAATCGATGATGGCTCTAAAACGATGGATGACACTCTAAATATGCTCAGAAAATTCATCGATCTTGGTTATAAAAAAGTAATCACAACGCCGCATATCATGAGTGATTATTATAAAAACACACCCGAAATCATAAAAAATGGATTAGCAGCGGTACGTGAGGCAATCAAAAGTGAAAATCTTCCAATAGCTATTGAAGCAGCTGCAGAATATTACCTCGACTTTCATTTTGACGAGGAAATTGAAAAACGAAATCTACTCACGTTTGGAGACAATCACGTCCTTTTCGAATTGTCTTTTAGCCAAGAACAGCCGGGAATAAAAAACACCGTATTTAACCTCATTACCCAAGGTTACAAACCAATTCTTGCGCATGTTGAGCGTTATCCTTTTTACATCAACGACTGGGATAAAATGAATGAATACAAAGATCGAGGCGTTTTATTACAGTTAAATATCAACTCACTTTCTGGGCAGTATGGACCGCATGTTAAAAAAATGGCGGAACAACTAATTGAAAGAGATCTAATTGATGTCATCGGATCAGATTGCCATCATATGGGACATCTTGAATTAATGAATAGCTTGCGAACAAATCCTCATCTCAAACAAATTATCGATAAACCCAACCTCTTAAATTACGAACTATAACACTCATAGAAAATAATTGTTCGTTTATCGATAATCACAAATCTTACAGTTTTCGTTCCTTAAATTCGTCTTGCGAATAACCGCACGCTTAAAATGAAATTATAATGTTTGGATTAGATGATTTAATAAAAAACGTAGACCTTGGCGATATTTTAGATAAAGTAGGTCTATCAGATAATGATAAAGAAGAAGTAAAAAATCAAGCCGTTGACGCCGTTAAATACCGCACCAACAAAGAAAAAGCTCGTGGCAACGACTCCATTCTTTCAAATCTCTTTTCAGCTCATGATAATTCTACTGACGCCAATAAAGTTGCTCAAAAACTAGAAGGTGATTTAGCCTTTAACCTCAAAAATAAAACAGGCATATCCGATGGAATAATCGACCAAATTAAAACTGCAGTGATGTCAAAAGTTCTTGGAGGTTTTACAGGTGTTGCTGAAGCAAATGGCGATAAAGAAGGTAACGGAATTATGGATTTACTTACCGATGGAGACATGCTTGACGGATTAAAAAATAAATTAGGTGGCTTTTTTAAATAAAGCCTTTTTCTACTAATCTGAAAATGCTTCGCCAATGGTGAAGCATTTTTTGTAACCTTAACTGCCAATTACCATATAAGGGTAAACCTATGAAACAATTTTTAATATTTATTTACTTTGCTTTTTTCATTTGTGTTACAGGCCTTTCTCAAGCGGTAGCTAATCAAAAGCACATCGAAAAACTTACCAAAAAGTTCCTTAAAGAATTCACCGAATATGTCTGGATTCCTGGGGGCACACTACAATTAGCCCAAGATGATTCACTAACGAGTACAATCAACCCATTTTTCATGTTCAATCATGAAGTGACCAATTTAGAATACCAAGAATTTCTTTATTTTCATCAATCAAAAGATCCCGAAAAATATACCCAACTCCTCCTAGACACCACGGTTTGGCGTGGAAAAAATGAAAACGTTAACCCACTAGAAAATTTATATCACAAGCATCCTGCTTACCACAATTATCCAGTCGTTGGGGTATCTTTTCAACAAGCAAATCTATTTTGCGAATGGCTAACACAGCTTTACAACGATAACCCCAACCGCATTTTCAAGAAGGTTAAGTATCGTTTACCCACCGAACGTGAGTGGATCTACGCTGCAAATGGAGGGAATGAAACTGCAACATACCCTTGGGCAGGCCCCTATATTAGAAATGCGTCTGGCGATTTTTTAGCGAACTGCCTTAAGATTGGCAGCGAAAATACTTACCGAGACACTGTTTATTATAAGACAGAAGATGGTCAGTTTATACCAAAACTGGTTTACATCACCTCACCATTCGCCAACGACGGAACAGCAGGTTTTACCAATGATCATGCTGACTACACTAGCCCTTCCAAGTCCTACTGGCCAAACAACTTTGGTTTATACAATATGGCCGGCAACGTTTCTGAAATGGTTGCTGAAGAGGGCATAACACACGGCGGAAGCTATATCGATCCAGCATTTTATTTAAAAAACTCAGTGCGTCAAACCTATAAAAGTGCCCATTCAACTTCAGCAAATCGTGGATTTCGTTTTGTCATGGAAGTTGTGGAGTATTAATTTTTGGGGCTTCACCAACCTCATAAATTCGGTTGGGGCGGTCTTCGGGCAGTCGCTTCCGTCCGTCTCAGTCGGACGGTGAGCTCCAACAGTGCCCTGCGCCCTAAGCCATTTGCTTTTACAACAACCTTATCTTTAGTTTAAAACCTTTGAAATCAAACCTATAAGCATCCAAGTTATGAATGCTACTCAATATACTTGCCGTTATATATTTTCGTATTGGGCATTTGTCTTTTTAACGCAATAAGGTCTTCTTCCGGTATAGCTGTTTCCTTGCAAAAAATGGCCTTTAAGTTTTGTAAATTAGTTATGCTTTCGGGAATTGATTTTATGGGATTATTATTAATTCTTATACTTTTTAAATTTTTTAAATCTCCAATATTCTGCGGTAGTTCCCGCAACTCATTTTCTCCTAATTCCAAATATTCTAAACTCGTTAATTCGCAAACTTCATCAGGTAATTCGGTCAAATAATTGCCAAATAAAACCAATCTTTTTAGCTTTTTTAAATTTTTAATTGATTTTGGTATTTCTTTTAAAGCATTCCGATAAACTTGTAATTCTTCAAGTTCTGTCAACTCTCCAATCTCCTTTGGTAATCTTTTAACACCCATTAAATTAAATGACTGGTCAGCAATACTCCACCTACCCCGGTTATCAGCAATTTTTAAAGCGGTTAATTTTTTTAAACGCCCAATTTCTTTTGGAATTTCCGTGATTGGCATAGTGGTTAAAGACAATGAGGTAAGGTTTGTTAAATTGCCTATTTCTGAAGGTATTTTGGTGGTATGATTATTTCCATATTCTAAAATTTCCATATTTGTTATTTCACACAATCCTAATGGAAAATTCTTTATAGCCGTACCAGAAATTACAACTCGTTTTAAGGACTGAAACTGGCGAATATCCAATGGTAATTCTTTTAATTCATAAGACAAACTAATGATTAACCGGACGATGTCTTTATTAGTTGTATAAATCCTTTCAAAAGGAAATGCTGAAATTTGGTACAGCTGAACATAGTTCCTAGCCAATTGACGCTCTAAATCATCTTCATTATTTTCAGGTAATGGAGGAAATTCAACCTGGGCCACTAATAAGCAAGGCAATAAAAATAGGAGTGTAATAATGTGTTTCATCACTTTAAAATTAAATATAGTCATTAATTAATAAAACAATTTTTCACCCTTAAAAAACGTTTTTGTACCGATCAGGTAATTTTTCTTGCAACTGCTTCAATCCGTTATCATTTCCATTGAACGGAATCTTAATTCCTTTCACTTCTTGAGTATGTATAATTAAAATAGAGTTGCCACTGGGAAATAAAAGTTCTAAAAAGGGCCGCTGCAACAATTCCCACCTATCAAATTTGTTTACCTCATAATGGCTACTACTTATTTTATCCAATGCAATGGCGTATTTCTTATACTCTCCCCTCACAAAACTATAATCAGTCACTTGCAAATAAAGCGCAGTAATTCGTAATGTTGTTCTACTATATGTCATAAACTGAAAAATCAGAACAACACTAGAGATTAACGAGAGTATACCATAAACTCCTATTCCATAAAACAGCCATAACAAAATAAAGAGTATTATAAGTAAGATTAACAACACCCTCTTAGGCGAAATGAAATGCTCGGATTGAACGGTGTACATCGATTTAAAATTAATAAAACCCTAAAATAACAAGATAAAAAGATCCTTTTTTTTTAAAATCCGCAGCGTATAATTTTTAAATTTAGGCTGCCTATGAAATCGATATTAAAAAAATTAATCACCAATGGCATTCTCTCTCCTCATGAAATAAGTTCAATCCAAATTAAAGAAACCAAGATCAATAAAGGCACTATTTTACAGCGGGCAGGAGAACCAGGAGGAAGGGCGTTTTATGTAAAAGAAGGATTGGTAAGGGCTTATACTATAGATGAAAAAGGGAAAGAACATATCTTTATGTTTGCATCTGAAGGCTGGATGGTGAGTGATTTTGAATGGAGAGAAAATGCTCCTGCTCTACTTTTTGTCGACTGTATAGAAGATAGTTTACTCGAAATCATCGAACAAAACGATATCATAAAACTTAATCGCCTATTCGAAACAAAGCAAGTGCCGAATCAAATTAATCAGTTAATGAACAGAATTCGCGTACTTCAGAAAAGAATTATTTTACTAATGAGCGCAGACACCTTAACTCGATATGAAGACTTTATTGAAACATATCCAGATATCGTACAGCGGGTGCCACAGCGTATGATTGCCTCTTATTTAGGAGTAACACCCGAAGCACTGAGTAAAATAAAAAGTAAAATGCTTAAAAAGCATTAGAATTCTTAATCTAGATTAATGCAGCTGTATTGGAATTAACCGAAATTTGTTCCAACAAATAAAAGTTAAATCATGAATATTATATTATGGATAACACAGGGTATTTTAACCTTGATGTTTTTAATGGCCGGCTCTATGAAAATGAGCTTGCCAAAAGCTAAATTAAAAGAAAAAGTAGGCGATTGGGTTGACCAAACTCCTCTGAATTTCATTAAAACCATTGGGGCATTAGAAATATTAGGAGCTATTGGACTTATACTGCCTCAGCTGCTCGACATTCTACCAAGCCTAGCAATAATTGCGGCAATTGGATTAGGATTAACCATGATTGGTGCGATTTTCCTCCACCAAAAACGGAAAGAATTCAAATCAGTATTAACCAACCTTTTTCTGCTCGCACTTATACTTTTCGTGATTGTCGGTAGAACGTATTTAATTCCAATTCTTTAATTTTAAAATTATGAAAACTTTATTTACATTTTTTCTCGGATTTTCGCTTTTCAGCGTACCTAACTCTTATACTGTAAAAACAGATGCTGTTAAAATCACATTTTTAGCTGACATGCAAAAAACGGAAGGTTCAATTGGCGGTTTTGAAGCGAAAATTAAATTTGATTCCAACAATTTAATGAATTCAAACATTGAAGGTTCAGTCGATGTCTCTACTCTAAAAACCGGTGTAAAAAAGAGAGATGAACACTTGAAAAGTTCAGATTTTTTCGACGTTGAAAAGTTCCCAAAAATGACATTTAAGTCAACTAATATTCAAAAAGAAGGCGGACTATTTGTCGTTTATGGCACCATGAAAATTAAAGAGACCGAACGGAAAGAAAAAATCACATTTCGATTCGAAAATAACATATTTACAGCGGAAACCATCATTCAAGCTGCCAACTATAAGTTCGGATACGAAAAGAAAAAACCAGAAAAGACTGATGTTAAAATTAACTTTCTAATTCCAGTCCATTAACAAACGTAAATGTACGGGTAGTTTTGATTTATCGGAATTACCCGTTTTGTTATTCTTTTGCTTTAAATAACATTTCAAAGGCGTGATAAACGGCGATATGTAATGCGTCCCCATGGCTTTTGTTTTCCAAAAATTCATAATAAACATCGAGTTGATTGGAGGCTGAACCCTGCAATTTTTTAAACAATTCTTTCGCGGTACGCTCCATAATTTCACCTTCTTTTCCTCCTGCAATAAATACCTTTTTCAACGAATTCAATTCGGTCAATTCTATTGATAACAAACGTTCATCATCCCACCACAAACTGGGACTTACAATGATGTAATTATCGAATAATTCGGGCGATTTTAACAAAATTTCCGTAGCCAATAAACCGCCCAATGATTGCCCAATTAATGTTTTGGTTGAAGAACTTGAATATTTATTTTGAATAAATGGCTGCAGTTCTTCTCTTATAAATTGAATAAATTGCGCCGAATGACCAGCGGTTGGGAACTCTTTTTGATCCAATTGATTGGATGAAGGATAAGTAAAATCCCGTTTTCGGTCAACATTCCCAATACCAACAACTATGGATTCTGGCACCATATTTATCCAAGAAAAAGATCCGAATTGAACAAGACCAGAAATGTGAATGAAATCCTCATCTTCAGAGCCATCTAACAAATAGATAACAGGATAATTCTTCGTTGAATCTTGCACATAACTCGGGGGCAAATAGATGTTTAACACCCGTTCTTCATTCAAAACCTTAGAATGCAATTTAACTTGTTTACCAATGGTAAATTCTGACTCACCAAGTACTGAGACTTGACCAAAAATTGACCAACTGTTTAAAAGCAGTAAAATGCTAAAAAATCTCATTAATTCACTATGATTAATTGGTTAATGATTGCGCGAACAACAAGATACATCAAAAACAGGAGACTAGCTTGAATTTTACAATTTTAAACCCGTTTATTAACGTTTTAAGACCTCAACAATTTGTTCAACGGTTCGTTTTGCTGTTTTGCCAACACCGTAAATGGTAGCCGAAGCAAAACCTGTCCAGTTACCATAGCCAACCAACCACAAGTTAGGTTCATGTACAACACGTGTACCGACCGTTTCAACTCTAAAATTGTCGACAATCCCCAAACTTTTCAGGTGTCGTAAATTTGGCTTAAAACCTGTGCACCAAACCACTGCATCAACCACCTCTTCTATTCCATCTTGCCAAATCACCCCTCTTTCTGTGAATTCCTCAAATGGACGTACATCATTAAAAACATTTCGTTCTAATCCTTCTCTGACAGATTCAACCTGAACAATATCACCTAGCGAGGCAGGACGCTTTTCTGTACCAGGTTGATTCAAATAAAATGCTGTAGCTTGATTAAACAAATATCGTCCATCTATTTCTTTAGGTAAAAACACGGGAGGTTTTAACGTAACCCATTTTGTCGTAGCCACCTTAGATATTTCTGCTAAAATTTGTGCTCCGGAATTTCCTCCACCAATCACCAGAACGTGTTTTCCATTTAAATTATCCGCATTCTTATAAACACTCGAATGCATCTGAATTCCCTTAAATTTATGCTGATTCGCATAGTGAGGTATAAAAGGTTCTTTGGCTGTTCCTGTAGCACTTACAACCGTTTTAGCTTTGTATACTCCAAATTGGGTTTTCAACTCAAAGACTTTACCTACCTTTACAACCTCATCGACTAAAACGCCGCGTTCAACAGGAAAATCGTACCTTTTTTCATATGCTCTAAGGTAATTCAAAAACTCATCTTTCGTTGGATAATCGCCCATCGTTTTTGGCATTTGCCAACCCGAAAGCGAACTAAATTGAGCTGGGGAGAATAGCTTTAAGCTATCCCAAGTATATTGCCATGAACCACCGGGATTTTCGCAATCATCCAATACTAAAAAATTGACTTTTTTACGCTTTAGAAAATAAGCTACAGATAAACCTGCTTGACCTCCACCAATGACAATACAATCCAAAATTTGACTTCTCATTACAACGAATTTAAATATTTGTGTACAAGAATTGAAGAATAATTGCGAATTTAACAAGCCCATAAGCGGGAATTAAACCCATAAAAAAACCGAACAATAACAGCTTGCTATTGTCCGGTTTAAATCATTTTAAATCAGTCAAATTCTGCTGATTTAACTTTTTTAGTAAGATTGTAAATGACCAGGTTTCGATGTCATTTGTTTTAAAGGCGGAGCAAATTGCGTTAATTTAATACCCTTTACAGCAATTCGATACTCCTCCATTGTAGGAGTACGACCTAAAATAGCTGAAAGTACCACAACTGGTGTAGAGGCCAATAAAGACTCCCCTTTTTTACGATCTGAATCTTTTACCACACGACCTTGGAATAGACGGGTAGAAGTTGCTAAAACGGTATCTCCCTTTTCAGCTTTTTCTTGATTACCCATACAAAGGTTACATCCAGGTCGCTCCAGGTACAAAATATTATCATACTCCGTTCTTGCGACACTTTTAGGAGCAGCATCATCAAACTCGAAGCCTGAATATTTTTGTAAAATCTCCCAATCACCTTCTTCTTTTAATTCATCAATGATATTATAAGTTGGGGCAGTTACAACAAGCGGAGCTTTAAACTCAACCTTCCCATAATGCTCTTCTAAATTACGCAACATATTCGCTACGATTTTTATATCGCCTTTGTGAACCATACACGAACCTACAAATCCTAAATCTACATGCTTTTCACCACCATAAAAAGATAATTCACGAATCGTATCGTGCGTATATCGCTTAGAAACGTCCTCATTATTCACATCCGGATCAGCAATCATTGGCTCATCTATCACGTCCAAATCAACGACAAACTCCGCATAATATTTGGCATTTTCATCCGGCGTTAACGGTGGCTTTTTACCGGTTCTAATTTCATCTATTCTTTGATTCGCTTTATCAATTAAGCCTTGAAGCACTTGCTTGTCATTGTCCATGCCTTTATCAATCATGATTTGAATTCGACTTTTAGCAATTTCAAGTGATTCAATGAGCGTATCATCTTGTGAAATACAAATTGAAGCTTTTGCCTTCATTTCAGCAGTCCAATCTGTGAAAGTAAAAGCTTGATCAGATGGTAAGGTACCGATGTGCACCTCAATTACGCGCCCTTGAAAAACATTCTCTCCTTTAAAATGCTTTAACATTTGAGATTGAGTGGCATGAACAACGTCGCGGAAATCCATATGATCTTTCATTGTACCTTTAAAAGTTACTTTGACAGATTCAGGAATTGGCATTGACGCTTCCCCTGTTGCTAAGGCGAGAGCAACTGTACCAGAATCAGCACCAAAAGCAACACCTTTAGACATTCTTGTATGCGAATCACCACCAATTATTATGGCCCAGTCATCTACCGTAAGATCATTCAACACTTTATGAATTACATCTGTAAGTGGCGCATATTTATTTTCTGGATGACGCGCTGTAATTAGTCCAAAATCATTCATGAATTTCATTAACCGCGGAATGTTTTGTTGCGATTTAAAATCCCAAACCGAAGCGGTGTGACAACCGGACTGGTATCCTGCATCAACAATAGGTGAAATTATCGTTGCTGCCATCATTTCTAACTCTTGCGAAGTCATTAAACCAGTGGTATCTTGTGATCCAACAATATTTACTTCAGCACGCACATAAGAGCCTGCATGTAAAACTGCTCCTGAGGTCCCCACAGCATTCCGATTAAAAATCTTCTCAACAGCTGTTAAACCTTGTCCTTCATGAGAAATTTCTTTTGCCTGTGCAAAAACAGGCAGTAATTCAACGCCTAATGTTTTGGCTGCAAAAGCTTGTAATTTTTTACCGAAGACAATAGCATATGATCCTCCTGCCTTCATAAACTCCATTTTTTGTGGTGTAAATGCAGAAGAAATATCCATTAATTCATTACCATTCTCATCTAATAATTTTTTGGTCTTGGTATTAATAATTAAAACCGTTCCTGTATCAACTGAGTAATTTTGTTTTAAGATAGGTTCTCCCTCTTCATCAACAATTAAATTGCCAGTCTCATCATTTTGTTTTACCCAATTTTTTAAATCCAAACCAATTCCTCCGGTAACACCTACGGTAGTTAAGAAAATTGGTGAAATACCATTAGTTCCAGCTACAATTGGTGCAATATTAATAAAAGGTACATATTCGCTGGCTGGTTTACCTATCCACAAAGCAACATTATTTACACCTGACATTCTTGATGACCCTACACCCATTGTTCCTTTCTCCGCGATTAACATCACTCGTTTATCCGGATGCTGTTTCTGTAAATCAAGTAAAGCTTGTTGTTGCTCCTTGTTATGTTCGAACATACACTGACCGTGTAGTTCTCTGTCAGAACGTGAATGCGCATCACTTCCTGGAGATAATAAATCTGTGGAAATATCTCCTACACCTGCAACAAATGTTACTATTTTTATCTCTTCTTCTAATTCAGGAAGTTTTGTGAAAAACTCAGCTTTAGCATAACTTTCTAGGATTTCTTTTGCAATTTCATTATTCGCTTTATACGCTGCATCCAAGCGTTCCATATCAGCTTCATATAAGAAAACTTGCGTTTTTAGCACCTTTGCAGCTTCTTTTGCAATTTCCAAATTATTTCCAAGAGCCAAATCCAAAAGAACTTTAACAGAAGGGCCGCCTTTCATGTGACCTAATTGTTCGAATGCAAAGGCTGGTTGAATTTCTTCAAGTACAGCTTCACCAAGAATAATTTCTTTAAGAAAATCTGCTTTTACACTAGCCGCACTAGTTGTACCAGGCAAGACATTATAGATAAAAAAGTCAAGCGATTCCTTGCGGTGTTCGTTGTTTTTGTCCTTAATCTGTTCGATAATTTCACTCAATAAAGCTGCGTCATCGATTGGTTTGGGGTGAAGAGATTCTGTTTTTCTTTCTTCGATCTCTTTAAGATAATCCGAATATAGACTCATATAATTTTACAAATAAAACTGATGTATTGTTGATAAATAGGGCGAAAAGATACGAAATATTACATTTTTAACCACTTTTTTTTGGCAAAAGTCGATTAGAATTGGTGCTTAATTACGCATTTTAACAAATAGCCAATTTTACGCTGATAAAACTAACAATCAAACACCTCAGTTGTTGGTCGAAAAAAGCAGTGATGAATCATCCATCTTTAACAACTGAGGTGCTATTACATCAATTTATTCATTCAGTGCATACATGCGCTGTACTGGCCAATCATCTTCAGCTCCATCCATCCACGTACCGTCTTCCAACTCCTCAAAAGTCTCCAGGCAGGCATTCAAATCGGCCTTAATTTTTTCTTCGTCCATTTCTTGACCTATAAAAACCAATTCATTTTTCCGATCTCCAAAATTTTCATCCCAAACCTCTTCAATTGCTCTCTGATTCTCCACAAATGAAATAAATTGAATTCTTTTCTCATACGGCATACTGCTCCACCAAACGCCTGCGCTATCCGCCCTTAACGAACCTCCTGCTTGACTCCAAACGAGCGCCTGCTGAGGACGAGAAGACAGCCAAAACAACCCTTTACTTCGAATTACAGTACCCGGAAATTTATGTTGAACATAATTCCAAAAACGAGCTGGATTAAATGGCTTTTTACTGCGATAAACAAATGAGCTTATACCATACTCTTCTGTTTCAGGTGTATGCCCTTCTTTTTTTAACTCTTCTATCCATCCAGCGCTTTGCTCGGCTTCTTCGTAATTAAACAAGCCCGTATTCAATATTTCTTTTGGATTAATTTTACTGAATGAAGATTCAATAATTCTAGCTCCAGGATTCATTTTATGAATGGCCGCTTTTAATACACCAAGACGATCAGCATTTACGAGATCAACTTTATTTAAGACAATGACATTTGCAAACTCTATTTGGTCTGTTAGTAAATTGACAATTGTGCGAAAATCATCTTCCATATCAGTCAACTGGCGATCCATCAAGGTTTCTGGACTACCAAAATCTTTAAAAAAATTAAAGGCATCAACTACTGTCACCATTGTATCAATATAGCTGAATTGAGAAAGGTCTATCCCATTCTCCTCGCTCACAAATGAAAATGTTTGTGCTACAGGCACTGGTTCACTTATACCCGTACTTTCAATAAGTAAATAATCAAATCGATTTTCTTTTACAAGACGTTCTACTTCAACAATCAAATCTTTGCGGAGCGTACAACAAATACAGCCATTACTCATTTCCACCAACTTTTCTTCCGTTCGGGACAAGGTGCTTTCATTTTTAACTAATTCAGCGTCAATATTAACCTCACTCATATCATTGACGATAACCGCGACTTTCAAACCTTCTTTGTTATTTAATACATGATTAAGCAAGGTTGTTTTACCCGCACCTAAGAATCCACTTAGCACGGTAACTGGTAATTTTTTATCCATATTCTCTAACTGTTAAATGCAATATTGTTGCAAATGTACAGTTTATTTTTAATAACGCAACAATGTTGCGTTATTAGAAGAGTTGGCTATTTTATTCATTTGAACTAGGCACAATTTTCTTTTCCATGCAATAAAAATGTGCTGTGCGTCCCGGAAAATAAATCCTTCCAGCTTGGGTATAATTCTGCTTTTGATAAAATTTTATCCCCCTCTTATTTTTGCTATAAACATCGAGTCGAATCGCATTAAATCCATGCATCGCTCCATAATTTTCGGCAAAATTCATTAAACATTGTGCTCCTCCCTGCCCTTGTACTTTTGGATCAATCACTAAGCGATGAATGATTAAAAAAGGTCCAATATTATATCGCCATTGTACCGTTTTATACGGCTCATCTTGCTCACTACTAAGGTTAATTGCTCCACAAATAACACCTTCTTTTTTTAGTAAATAGAGGACTTTATTTTGCAGGTCCTTTAAAATAATCGATTCTGTAGGGTAATCATCAGTCCATTGAAAAACACCAAGTTGATCCAACACTTCTTTCGCTCGAACATAAACTTGAAACACTTCAGCCGCTTCCGTTATATTACCAAGTTCAATCTTAAAAGAATTCATTTTATTGAAAAATTAATATGCATGATAGCAGAATCATATTACTGACCCTGTTCCTTTAGTATAATGAATCCATTTCGCGTAAGCATCTTCTTCGAGTTTCTCAAATTTAGAATTAAGCGCCTTTTTCTCGGAAGCTATTCGCAGAATTTCATTGAGATGATCAAGCTTCAAGTGCTTATTGTAAATCAACTCAGTTCCTAACCTCAGTATTTCTACCTCATCATTGATTCGACAACTCGATTGAAAACTGTACCAGTCCTTAGGGTAATCCAACTCTTGCTTTTTAATCCCTTTTTGTCTTAAAAAGTACCCCGCCAAACCTATAATCGTCGTTAGGTAAAAGGTTAAAAATAAGATATTTCCAGAACTCATTGCTTACTTAGGTAATTGGGTTTACAAATTACTAAAGATACTATTTTATGCATTATACAATTCAAGACAGCTTATTTGTAAATAGGCACATTATTCGTGTTCTGTTTTATTCTGGTGATCCTTTAGTAAAACTCTAGCTTGTTCAATCCAATCCCTATCATCACTCAAATAATAGTCTGGTGGAATACCATCTGTTTCATACTTCCTTTGGTGGACATAACGGGTCATGGTGCAACCTAATTCATATTTAAAATTAGGGGTTTCTACAGCAGAAATATCTCCATACCCTACAAATCCTCCAGAATTTTCACCAACAATAATTGTTTTTTCGCTTTCCATCGCCCAAAATAAAAGAGTTTCGCAAGAACTAGCACAATATTTATTGGTAATGATGACGACCTTTTTAGGATTATCCAATACAGTATCCAATTCAATAGTTTCACCACTATTTCTTGGAATGAAAGTTTTATTCGGAACAGTCTTTAACGTTTCAATTTCAGCCTTAAAGCTTTTTAAAAATTCATCGCTAAAATTTGCCGTATCATTTTTCATTACCTCATACCATTTAGAATATTTTCTAATATTTTCTTTTGTGGCATAGACATCAACGATATCATCTTTGAAAGGCTTCGTATAAATATACTTCAATAATGGACTTACGCAGGCATCACTCCCACCTCCATTGTTTCTGACATCAATAATTAAATAAGGCTTTGCTTGAATTAAAGTGTCATATTGCGCATAAAACTCAGCTATTTTTGCGTAATAATTACCGTCGAAAGTGGGAATATACATATAATTTGTCTCATCATCCAACTCTGTAAAAGTAAGGTCAGTGTACGGCATTTCAATATTATAGGATTTGCTATCTGTAAGTTGAGTATTATACCAATCATCATTTAAAACACCATTCTCAAGTTTTACATTTTTGTAGTATCGCACCGCGTGATTTCGCATGTACAGGAACATGTCATAAGTATTCTCTTTTATCTTTTTTAATTCAAATTTAACCTGTCCCTCTTTCCACAATGGCGTCTTTGAATCGATAATTATACCTACATAGTCTCTAAATTCATTTTTATTTTCCACCACGACAACTGAATAAGTTTTGTCCTTTGTTTGGTAGCAATTTTCGATATTTTGAATCGCATTTTTAGAAAAGGAATTATAATTTTTAATTATTTCGCGATTTTTAAAGCGACGTGAAAGAAGAAATTGTTCCACTTCTTTTGCATTATCCTCATCGATATAAACCGAATTATTTGTGTACAATGAAGAATGGTTATCTTTAAAGAACTCAACATAAACCAGTAAGGTTTTATAACAAAGATCTTCATCACTGCAATAGTTTTTCGATAAAGTGGATAAATTATTTTTGAATTGATTATAGTCATCAATATTGCTGTCGGATACGTTATCCTTAAACCCTGGTAAATTTTCTTCATAATAATTAACGACAAATTCAAAATCATTATGACAATCACAGTCTTGAGCCTTTACCGAAAAGTGAAATAAAAAAAATAAGGGAGTTATAAAATATAGTTTCATCGTTTGGTTTCTAATACGACGCAAATTTTGGATGGTTTGTTACATTTGATTTATTTGATTGACTAAAATGAACCCACACCATAATCAGATCATCGTTCCTACCAGTCGTTGTTGCAATCCGTCTTTATTTATAACCCAAACAATTTCGTAAGCTCCAGCTCCGTCACTGTTTAATTGATGAACCAAATAAGTTTCTCCATTTTTGTAAATTGAAATTCGGCCAATACACTCAAAAATGTCAGAATAGAATATTTTTTGAATTAGAATTTCAGAACCATTAAGAATGACATTTACATTATCAACCTGAATTTTTGGCAGCCCTCCATCGATTCCCCAAACTGGTCGACCATCAATTCCACTAATAAAGCTAGCACCCTGCTTATCAATCATTCTATTTTCAACCTTGAAACTACTTAATTGATATTTAAAATAAAAATCGTTTCCATGATATTCTGTTAACCATTCTAGCTTTTGAAACCTAGACCTGTGGATGTATCCTTCGATAAAATTAGGTTCAATTTTCCCAAGAGAAAATTTGTTTTTAGGAAAGTAAATGGGAATCCATTCTCGTTTTTCTTGGACTGATTCATAGTTATACCAAAAAACATCGTTTTCGTATACCTTATGAATAATCGCTGATTCTATATCAGGTAATTTTCGCACGTTTGTCCATCCGTCTGGATCCTTGATAGTTGCAATTTGTCCTCTAGAATTTAAACTACTTAAAATAAATAATCCTACTATAAAAAGCACATTCATCTTTTCTATTGTAAGAGTTTTATATTTTAAATCACACATTTTTTTGTGGTTAGAGTTTTATCATTTACTTGAAACTTAAACAGAAGTCTTTGGTTTCCATTACTTAATGAGGTTCGTCTTTCCGCCCCTACTATTAACCAACAAAACAATAATAAATTTAGCAATTTTTAAAATCATATCCAATTTGCTTCTGGAAAAATGAAATGAGACAAAAGTTGGTGTTATTGCGCTGACCAGAAAGAGTATTATTCGTTCTTTTACTCTTTTAGACGATTAGGGCAAGTATTTGATTTTGCGTTAAGGATTGAAGCGATTGTTTAAGCACATTTTGACAATCATCATCAGATTGACAAAATTGCGAGTGCGTAAAGCCTGACTATAAAGCGCCAGTTTGAATAAAATGGCGCTTTATAGGAACGCCCAAAACAAAAATTAGACATAAAAAAACCCCACCGTATTGGTGAGGTTTGACTTTATATTAGCGTTAAACTAACCCGCTAGTTCTTCTTTTACGATGGTTGAAATTAATTTACCATCCGCTTTTCCATTCAACTGCCCCATGATTGGTCCCATTACTTTTCCCATGTCTTGAGGACCGGTGGCACCCATAGCCGCTATTTTTTCTTTTACAACCTTTCGAACATCGTCTTCAGACATCATTTCTGGCATGTAAGCCTTAATAATATCCGCTTGAAACTTTTCGTCTGCTGCTAAATCCTCACGCCCTTCTTTTACATACAACTCGTAGGTATCAATTCTCTGCTTGTAGAGTTTCATTACGACTTTATTTGCCGCTTCTTCGGTTACCTCACCATCACCACCGCTAGTCGCCTCTAGTAGAAGTTTTGCTTTAATATCTCGTAAAGCCGCCAATTTATCTTTTTCTCGCGCTTTCATAGCGGCTTTTATATCATCGTTAATTTTATCTGTTAAGCTCATTTTTTATCTGATTGATTCTTCCTCAAAATTACATTTTTATTAGCAAATTAGATGGACTGCTTTCAAAGAAATTATAGGATTAATCGAGAAGGATGATGTTTCTTTTCCAGACTATGCCATTATCGTTAATTATTGATACACTATAAATTTGATTGTAGAAGGGTAGCGAAATATTCGTTGATTCTTTTAGAATTCGACTTTGATGGATTAGTTTACCATCTATTCCCGCGATGAGTAGGTTATAATTTGCATTGAGATAAAAACATTCGATTACCAAATTATTTTGTTCAACACGGTAGTTAAATTGATTGGCGTGCTCATTGAAGGATGTTAAAGGACCAATAGAAATGGGCAGCTCATCAGTGGAGCAACCTATTTCATTGCTCAATGTAAGATTATAGACACCTTCACACACATCAGACAAAGTATTTGCACCTTCACCAGAGATACCATGAGGGTCTGGGCTCCAAAAGTAATAGAGGATATCAAAATCTCCAGTCACAGATTCGATAGATATTTCTCCATCACAGGTTTCTCCATCAGATGGGAGGACATAAGAAATTGATTCGACTTCAATTTCTATTGGATCGATAAGTTCTACAGAATCTAGAATTTCACAACCAAGATCATCCGTTACTGACGTATAATACCAACCTGCTTCTAGTACAAATCCTTCCGTCATAATTTCGTCCATGGAATTTTTAACAATTACTTCGTAAGGGGTAGCGCCACCAGTTGGCATTAGATGAACAGAGCCATCATGAAAACCAGGGCAAGTTGGATGCGTAAAAGTAATTGGAGCTTCAAAACCTTCGCATTGGGCGTTTGCTAAAAGGATATTAAAGCACAAGAATAAGACAGACAATACTTTCATAACAAAGGATTTACGTGAAAAACGAACTTCACCTAAAAAATGTTGCATAAAAAAATGCCACACAGTAAAGTGCAGCATTTTTCTATTGTAGTTATGGTATAAAATTGACTAGTCTACATTATCGTGTAAGAAAGAATTATTATCTCTCAAACCACCTTTTTCTCCATCCCCGGACAAAGTAAATTTACTCATATTCTCTTCTGAAGAATGAGGGACATCATCGATACGAATGTTTTTACGCTTATAAGCTGGTTCACGTTCAAGGTCAGTTAATCCATTTGATGATTTCAGTTTGGATGTATACGCCTGAATTCGCTCCATTCGTTCCTTAGAACGTGCTTGTTGTTCTTCTGCAGATAAAACCGATTTTGGTTTTACGTCTGTATTCATTTCTACACGATCTTCTAGGTCATCAGTTAAATAATGACGTACAACCTCTTCTTTTTTCTCCTCACGGTTAACATTTGATTGTGCTTCGTCATTTGTTTTATTAACATTTGTCTCATTTGAATATGTAATTTCATCTTCAGCAATTACATTTTCAGACTCTTCATTGTTAAAGGTCCAATTAATTTCTGCTTGCGTCTCTCCTTTTTCTTCTTCCGTGTCTTTTGTTTTTAGGAACGGCATATCCTCAACCTCTTCCTTTGGCTCAGCCTTCCACGTATTCGATTGAGTCGGTTTAGCAATTGGTTCAGAGATCATAGTTGGCGCCTGATCATCAAGGTTTACCACCTTTTTCTCAGGCTCTTTTTCAAAACCCGTGATAGGCGATGAATGGAAACCAGTAGCGATAATTGTCACACTTATACCTTCGCCCAATGACTCATCGTACCCGTGTCCCCAGATTACATCTGCAGTCGCTCCAGCTTCATCTTGAATATAATCGGTTATTTCGCCGATTTCATCCATTAATATTTCTTTGCTACCGTAGGTAATATTTAAAAGCACATATTTCGCTCCCTCGATATTATTATCATTTAACAACGGAGAAGAAAGTGAATTACGCACCGCTTCAATAGCTCGATCTTCGCCTTCTGCAACTGCTGATCCCATGATGGCAACACCACTATTTTTCATCACCGTGCTAACGTCATTAAAATCGACGTTTATCATTCCTGTCACTGAAATAACCTCGGCTATCCCTTTCGCTGCAGTAGCTAATACATCATCAGCTTGAGCAAATGCATTACCTAACGAAAGGTTTCCAAACATTTCACGTAGACGATCATTATTGATAATAAGTAAGGTATCTACGTTTTTACGCATTTCTTCCAAACCTTCTTCCGCCTGTAATTTTCGCTTTCTTCCTTCAAAACCAAAAGGAACTGTAACAATACCTACTGTTAAAATTCCCATATCTTTGGCAACTTTGGCAATTACCGGTGCCGCACCTGTACCAGTACCACCCCCCATTCCTGCCGTAATAAACACCATTTTGGTATTTGTTTGCAAGAACGCCTTAATGTCATCAATGTTTTCGATTGCAGCATTTTTCCCAATTTCAGGAATTGCTCCAGCACCACGACCTTCAGTCAAACTTGCTCCTAATTGCATTTTGATAGGAACAGGACTAATGTCCAATGCTTGTTGATCGGTATTACAAATAACGAAATCAACACCTTTAATGCCTTGGTTATACATGTGGTTGACTGCATTTCCACCGCCCCCTCCAACACCAATTACTTTGATGATTGAAGATTGGTCTTTTGGTAAATCGAATTCCATAATTCTTATTTTTTAGTATTCAAAGAAAACCGATTGAGATTCGTCTCTTTCCAATAATCTTTACAACCGTTTTTCTTTCTACTTTTTCTCCTTTTTACTTTATGTTCTCTTACTTCTTCGGTTGGGCAGATATTATTTTACCATCTTAACCAACCATTATTTCCTTGTTGTCTAATCTTCTTCTTCGAACCAAGTTCTACTCTTTGTTAAGATTTTTTCAAAGAAGCTTCCTTTGGTTTTTGTTGAGTGATTTTTAGCGAGATTATCTGAAACTTGACTTTCGTTCATATTGTAATAAGCTTCTTTAAACCCTTTAATCACTAATCCAATACCTGTTGCATACATTGGACTCGTTATATTATCCACAACTGTGGTTGGAGCTAAATGTTCGTTAGGGTATCCAATTCTTGTATCCATTCCAGTGATATACTCGAATAGTTGAGTGATATGTTTTAATTGTGCACCACCACCCGTTACGACGATTCCACCAATCAATTTCTTTTCGAATCCAGAATTTTTAATCTCGTAGTACACATGTTCAATAATTTCTTCCATTCTTGCTTGAATGATAGAAGCTAAATTTCTCACAGAAATTTCTTTTGGTTCACGACCTCTCAAACCAGGGATACAAACGATTTCATTTTCTTGACATTCACTCGCTAATGCAGAACCAAATTTCACTTTCAATAATTCTGCTTGACGTTTCATGATTGTGCACCCTTCTTTTATATCCTCAGAGATGATATTACCACCAAAAGGAATTACTGCTGTATGGCGAATGATACCATCCTGGAAAATGGCGATATCTGTTGTCCCTCCTCCTATATCAACAAGTACAACTCCTGCTTCTTTCTCTTCATCGCTCAACACTGCTTCAGAAGAGGCCAGAGGTTCCAAAATCATTTCATCAACTTCTAAGCCCCCTTTATCCACACATTTCTTAATGTTTTTAGCAGCTGCAATTTGACCAGTAATGATGTGAAAGTTGGCTTCCAATCTCACACCAGCCATTCCAATAGGATCCTTAATTCCTTGCTCTGCATCCACGATATATTCTTGCGGGAGAACATGAATAATTTCCTCACCTGGTTGCATTACCAGTTTGTACATATCTTCAATCAAGGTATCGATATCTTGCTGAGAAATTTCATTGTCCAAATTATTTCTCATCAACATTCCTCTATGCTGCAAGCTATTAATATGTTGACCTGCGATACCTACATTTACAACACGAACTTGCAATTCTCCATCCACACGACTTTCAGCCTCCTCAACAGCCGCTTTAATCGATTGTACCGTTTTTTCGATATTTGATACGACACCGCGAGTTACTCCAACGCTTTCAGATTTGCCCATGGACAAAATCTCAATTTTACCATGTTCAGATTTACGTCCTACAATGCACGCAATCTTTGTGGTTCCAATATCTAATCCTACAACAATTTCAGACATATTTAATTTTTTATCAAGCGGTCAATTAATGCCCAATGCTAATAACTTACTTTTAACTTTACTCTACTACCCTTACTATTTTCGTGAGCACACCACCTGATTGGCGTACATCACATTTATCGTATCATATTCTTCCCATCCTGCTCTGCTTATCCCCTCCGTATAAAACAATTCTAATTTTTTAAACTTACCTGGAATGTTCTCCGCTTCACCAAATAAAACACGATGTTCTCCTACCCTTGGGATTAGCTCAAACTCATTGTACGGATTAATGTGTACTTGAGTAAATTGAGCGGAAAGGAATTCATCAGAACAAACATAAGATGATAATCGATACAAATCATCGAGGATTTCAATAGTTTTCAAACTATCATTGTTGATTATCGTGTTAACATCTTTCGAAAAATCAATTTCATTTATATTTCCCGTAACTGCCAAAACATGTGCCGAAAAATTAGTGGACAAAGGCATTAAAGTTCCGTCTTTATCCAAATAACAACTACTGCCATCAAGGTTGAAAATACGAGCAATTGGTTGTCTCAACACTACATCTATAGACCATTTACCTCCTAAATGACTATAAACATTAACCGTTTTAACCTCAGGTAAATCAGCCAAATACGATTCAATTTCCAAGCAATTCAAATCATCATAAGTCTGCCCTGGACGAATAAACCCTTTATCACTCAAACGCTGCAGAATATCATCCTTAGAAAGAAAACGCATATCCTCATACATATCTATATGAATATCAGGCAAACCAATCAGATTTGCAGACTGCGAAGAACGCATAAATGTCATTAGAATTAGAACGACTCCCCCCCCTAATACCCAAAGTGTATTTTTCAACCAACTTTTCATAAATTCAGTAGTCCATTAAAAAATGAAACAATTGGGCGGATGCATGTATCTATATCTCCAGCACCTACAATTAACACAACCTCATGCTCTTGATTTTTAAGATCTTCCACAATTGTGCTTTTGGTACTTAACTTTTTTTGAGTCATCTGAATATCTGCCAAAAGCAACTCGCTGCTTACACCAGGAATTGGTTCTTCTCTCGCTGGATAGATATCCAATAAATACAATAAATCACTCGAAGCTAAAACCTGGACAAATTCCTGATAAAAATCTCTTGTTCTAGAGAACAAGTGAGGCTGAAAAATCAATGTCACCTTTTTACCCGGATAAATAGTTCTTATTGAAGATAACAAAGCGTTAATTTCAGTCGGATGATGCGCATAATCATCAATCACCACCAATTTTTCTGTACGAATATGAAAATCAAAACGACGCTTTACTCCTTTATACGATTTAAAAGCTTTTCGAATTTCGATTTCTGAAACACCATTCAGATAAGCCATAGCAAACACAGCAAGAGCATTTTCAGCATTGTGCCTACCCGGTAAACCAAATTCAACCTCTGAAAACAACTTACCCTGATACAAAATATCAAAAAAGAATCTACCTTCTTCATATTTTAAGTTATCTCCTTGCCAATCCGCCGCAACACCAAAACCATAGGTTAACAGTTCTAACCCCTCTTTTACTTCAAAACTTGATTGATCAATATTGGCCTGTAATAAAACACGTCCATTAACATTTGTTAAATTCACAAATTCATTAAAAGACGCTATCAACCCATCACTATTTCCATAAATATCCAAGTGATCAGCATCCATGGTCGTAACGATTGAATAGTTAGGTTTTAATTCTAAAAACGACCGATCAAATTCATCCGCTTCCACCACTATATTTTTTGCTTCAGGATCAATGATGCAATTCGAATTATAGTTCGAGCTTATTCCTCCAATAAAAGCGTTACATTTTAAATGAGATTGAAATAGGACATGCGCTAAAATAGAACTCGTCGTTGTTTTACCATGTGTTCCTGCTACAGCGTATGTTTCAAAAGCAGAAGAAATAACCCCTAACGCTTTCGCTCTTTTGATAACCCTAAAACCATTCTCTTGTAATATTTGCAATTCTGAAAATCCTTTAGGTATTGCCGGTGTATAAACGACTAAATCAGTTTCTACATTCAATCGTTCCAGCACACGTACTCCTTGATCTTCGTAATAAACCTCAATTCCTTCAGCAATCAATTTTTTAGTGAGTTCAGTTTCAGTTTTATCATAACCAGAAACAACTTTCCCCCTACTTATAAAATAGCGCGCTATTGCGCTCATACCAATACCACCAATGCCTAAAAAATGAATCTTATGTATGGAATTAAAATTCATGCAATCAACTATTTTTTGTTAATTTTTCAATTTCGGTAAGGATGCGATCAGTTGCATTAGAAATACCTAATTGTTTTATATTTTTAGAGAGATTTGATTTTAATTCGTCATCCTTCAAAACGGCAATTATTTTTGGGACAAGTTGCTCGCGAGCCTCTTGATCTTTTATCAAAACAGCAGCGTTTTCATTGACTAAAGCCAAGGCATTTTTTGTTTGATGATCTTCAGCAACATTCGGTGAAGGCACCAAAATCACAGGTTTACCAATTAAAGAAACCTCTGAAACAGAAATTGCACCAGCTCTGGACACAATCACATCCGCTGCGGCGTATGCATAATCCATTTCATAAACGAAATCTGACAAATAAATTAAATCTGTTTTTAAATTGGCTACAAACGCATTGAGTTCTTGACTGTAAAACTTACCACACTGCCAAATCACCTGCACATCACTATCTATCAAGTCCTTCACCTTCAACTTAAGACTGTCATTTAATGTTTTCGCCCCTAAGCTTCCTCCGATAATCAGCACTGTATTTTTAGCAGGGTTTAATCCGAAGTGCATCAAACCCTGCTCTCGTTTCCCATCAATATCTACAACATTTGCACGAACAGGATTACCTGTTTTTACGATTTTTTCTTTCGGAAAAAAACGCTCTAAATGATCATAAGCGACACAAATTGTATTCACACTTTTCCCAAGCCATTTGTTGGTAATACCGGGATAAGAATTCTGTTCTTGAATAAGGGTCGGCACTTTAAGTTTCGAAGCAACTCTGAGCGTAGCAGCGCTTGCATATCCACCAACACCAATTGCAATATCAGGCTTGAATTGCTTAACTAATTTTTTAGCCATTCTTAGGCTCGACCATAGCTTAAACGGCACTGCTAAATTTTTCAAAGTCAATCGGCGTTGAATACCACGAATGGGTAAACCAACAATTTCGTATCCGGCTTTTGGAACTTTCTCCATCTCCATTTTTCCTTCCGCTCCAACAAACACGACTTCCGCTTCGGGATACTTTTCTTTAATTCGATCTGCAATTGCGATCGCCGGAAAAATATGCCCACCTGTTCCCCCACCGCTAATAACCACTTTATTTATCCCCATGATCTTCTTCTTTATTCGAATTATTATTCAATTTTAAACTTTCACGTGACACCCCTAAAACCATTCCAAATGCAATACATGTAAACCAAGCTGAAGTACCTCCCATACTCAACAGCGGCATATTTTGCCCAGTTACAGGCATCAATTTAGTACTCACCATCATATTCACTAAAGCTTGAGAGATAATCATAATTGCTATACCTAATACCATGTAGGTCATAAATTCTGTCTTTGCCGAAAGCGCCGTTTTAATAAACCTAAAAAACAACCACATATAAAGCATAATAACAAAGATTGCCGAAGGCAATCCACCTTCCTCTACCAAGGCCGCAAAATAAAAATCGGCATAAGCTTCTGGAATCCAATGCTTCAACACACCATTACCAGGCAATTCTGGTCCATAAAACTTGCCATTTTTTATGGTTATGGAACCATTTTTAATCGCCGTTAACGCATTGTTAGACTGCATATTTTCAGTTGGATCCAGTGACTCTTCATCACTAAACATTCTGACAATTCGCATCCTCCAAGTTTCAACTCTCGGTAATACCTCAGGTTGATAACTTGCAACAGCAAGCAAAAGCATAAATGCGGCTCCAGCTCCACCTACTGATAAAGCAATCCACTTAAAAGGGAAATTTGCAATAATCAACATGATTAGCGCCATGACCCCAACTAATGCTGCAGTTGACAAGTTAGACGGAAGGATTAAAAAAATCGTCAACCCAATGGGTAACAATATATACCTCCCAACTATTTTTAAATCATTAAACTGATCCTTCCACTTTACCATTTGCCTTGACAAGTATATCACCAAAGCTAATTTTGCAAAGTCAGAAGTTTGAAATGAAAAAGGCACAAATGGTATTTTCAGCCAGCGATCTGCCCCATTTACACTCTCTCCGATTAACATAGTTAAAACCAATAAAACTATGGCAACATAAAATATGACTTTTGAGAGTTTAGAAAAAATCTTGGGTGGAATTTTATGTACGGCAAACATCAATACAAATCCTAATCCCAAGAGTATAGTATGCTTGAAAAAGAGGAAAGAATAACTCAGCCCTTTCACCTTTACCAAGATGGGAATAAAACTGTACACAGAAACAACAGAAATAATTCCGAGTAAAAATGCAATTACCCAGATATTTCGATCACCTCCTAGATATTTAAAAAATGTACGCACGTGAATCGAGAATTAGTTCGATTTTATAATTCTCTAACCGAAAATTTGAATTGTTTACCACGATCTTCATAGCTTTCAAACAAATCAAAACTAGCGCAAGCCGGAGACAACAACACGGTATCACCGTTCTTAGCATGTCGATAAGACTGATTTACAGCATCCATAGCTGATTTAGCCTCAGTAATTACATCTACAATTCCAGAAAAAGCATTTATAATTTTCGCATTATCCGTTCCTAAACAAACTATAGCTTTTACTTTATCTTTTACTAGGGGAATCAAAGACTCATAATCATTTCCTTTATCCACTCCACCAACGATCCAAACAGTTGGATTTGACATACTCTCTAAAGCAAACCAAGCCGAATTTACATTTGTAGCTTTAGAATCATTAATAAATTCGATTCCATTAACTTTAGCTACAAACTCTAATCGGTGTTCAACATTTTTAAAGTCCGATAAACTTTCTCGGATATTTTCTTTTCTAATTTCAAGGATTTTGGACGCAATACCAGAAGCCATTGAGTTTTGGGCATTGTGTTTACCCTTAAGCGATAAATCGTGAATTGACATAGTTACAATTGGTTTTATGTTTATTATAATTTGGTTGTTGTTTACATAAGCAGCCATTCCCTCTTTTTTTTCAAGTGAGAATGGAGCGAGTTTTGCCTCTATTTTTCTTGAGGCTAACTCTTTATTTATAATCGGATCATCTGCGTTATAGATGAACCAATCGTTTTTGGTTAGATTTTGTATAATTCTAAACTTAGCGTTCACATAGTTTTGCATTTGATAATCATAGCGATCAAGATGGTCAGGAGTAATATTCAAGAGAATGGCGATATCCGCTTTAAATTCGTACATACCATCCAACTGAAAAGAGCTAAGTTCAATCACGTATACATCCGCCTCATCTTCAATCACCTGTCGAGCGAGAGATTCTCCGACATTTCCCGCAACTGCAACATTTACCCCCGCATTTTTTAGGATATGGTGAATCCACATGGTTGTTGTGGTTTTACCATTACTACCAGTAATACACACCTTCTTTTTATTCGTATACCATCCTGCAAATTCTATCTCACTGACAACAGGAATACCTTTTTCCAATGCAGCTTGAACGATGCTAACTTTTTCTGGAATTCCAGGGCTCTTGATAATAAGGTCCGCTTTTAAAATGCGCTCAACAGAATGTTTTCCTTGCTCAAACTCAATTCCAGCCGACTCCAATTCTTTTTGAAAAGGAAGTTTAATCGTACCAAAATCTGATACAAAAGGCTGCATACCCTTAGCTTGAGCTAATAAAGCGGCACCAACTCCACTTTCTCCAGCTCCTAGAATTGCGATATGTTTAAAATTCGTTTTCAACCTATCTCAACTTCAACGTTACTATTGTGATTACTGCAAGCAAGACCCCTACAATCCAGAATCGTGAGACGATTTTAGACTCATGCATGCCCAATTTTTGGTAATGATGATGTAATGGTGCCATTTTAAAAATCCTTCGACCTTCGCCGTATTTTCTTTTGGTATATTTAAACCATCCGACCTGCATGATTACAGAAAGGTTTTCCATAATAAAAACACCACAAAGCACAGGAATCAACAGCTCTTTACGAATAACTATTGCGAATACCGCAATAATTCCACCCAAGGCCAAACTTCCTGTATCTCCCATAAAAACCTGAGCGGGATAAGAATTATACCAAAGAAAACCTATGCAAGCCCCCATAAAAGCAGAGATAAAAATCACCAATTCGGAAGAGTACGGGATATACATTACATTGAGGTAATCAGCAAACTCGATATGCCCAGAGACATAAGCAAAAATCGCCAATGCAATTCCAATTATCGCGGATGTTCCTGTCGCAAGGCCATCCAGTCCATCCGTCATATTCGCCCCATTAGAAATAGCAACCACAAGAAAAATCACAATTGGAATAAATAATAACCAACCATAACTTTTATTTGTATCCCCAATTAACCAATTGTAATTAAACTCATTCCCCTTCACAAAGGGAATGGTAGTTGTCATATCCTTCGTTTTAATCCATTTGGTCCCTTCATTATCGTCGGTATGAAGATGGCTTACATCCGTGCTATTTTCAACTGTTTTTGAGACAAGAACCTCGTCATGAACCTGCACATCAGGATGAAAATAAAGCGTAGCACCGACAAAGACACCAACAGCAATTTGACCAACTACTTTAAACTTCCCCGCTAAACCTTCTTTATTCTTTTTAAAAACCTTGATATAATCATCGATAAAACCAATTGCCCCTAACATCACTGTCGACACCAACATGATGATAACATAGATATTATTGAGGTTAGCAAATAATAAGGTAGGAATAAGAATAGAAGCAAGAATAATTAAACCGCCCATTGTTGGCGTCCCTTCTTTTTCTTTTTGACCTTCTAAGCCCAAGTCCCGAACAGACTCGCCAATTTGTTGACGACGTAACATCCGTATAATACTTTTACCAAAGACCATAGAGATGAGTAGGGATGTAATAATTGCCATGGCCGCTCGAAAGGATATATAATTAAACAATCCTGCGCCGGGAAAGGCGAATTCTTCGTTGAGATAAGTAAAAAGTGCGTATAACATTATTTATTCAGGTTTTTTAGGGTTGTGCTCAATATTGATAAGTCGTCAAACGGAAACTTTTCACCGTTGATTTCTTGGTATTTTTCATGACCTTTACCTGCTACAAGTACGATGTCGCCTGGGGAAGCTAATGTGCAAGCTACTTTAATCGCTTCTTCACGATTTGTAATTGCCATTACACGTGCTGATTTTTCAACCGGCACGCCTTTTTTCATATCTTCTATAATTGAATCTGGGTTTTCCGTTCTTGGATTATCCGATGTTAAAATTACGCGATCACTCTCCTCACTGGCAATACCTGCCATCAAAGGACGCTTCGATTTATCCCGGTCACCACCACATCCAACAACTGTAATCACTTGTTCATTCCTTGTTCTAACTGCTTGAATAGTTCCGAGCACATTTTTTAGTGCATCTGGCGTATGCGCATAATCGACAATTGCAATAATTCCATTTTCAGAAACCAAATGCTCAAACCTACCCTCTACTGATTTAAGCTTACTGATTGCCTGTAAAACCTCAACCTCATCTATCCCTAACTCTACTGCTACAGCATAGACTAACAATAAATTATAAGCATTAAAACCACCTATTAAATTGGTCCAAAGTTCATGCTGATTAATATTTAAGACCAAGCCTGAAAAAGAATTTTCTACGATTTTAACCTTATAATCAGCAACGGTTTTTAGCGCCATGGTTCTCACCTTTGCTTTCGAGTTTTGCACCATAACCATTCCATTTACATCATCATCATTCACAATGGCTACCGCATGACGATTTAACTCATCAAAAAACTTCTTTTTAGCATAGATATACTCTTTAAAAGTTTTATGATAATCGAGGTGATCATGTGAAATATTCGTAAAGCCCGCAATATTAAAATCCAATCCGGCGATACGATCTTGATGAATGGCATGAGAACTTACTTCCATAAAGCAAAATTCACAACCCGCATCAACCATTTCCCTCAGCAGAGCGTTAAGCGCCACAGGATTTGGTGTTGTATGCGTTGAAGGAATTTCTGTTCTCCCAATCTTATTCACAACGGTAGACAATAGCCCCGCCATATATCCAAGATCAGAAAACACATCGTGCAACAATGTTGTGGTGGTTGTCTTTCCGTTAGTTCCTGTTACCCCAACAAGTTTTAATTCGTGGGATGGATTTCCATAAAAATTAGAAGCCAACAAAGCCAATGCCTGATGAGCTTCTTTTACTTGCACATATGTAATGCCCTCTTTAAGATCCATTGGAAGGCGCTCGCAAACCACGGCAACCGCGCCTTTTTCGAGCGCTTTACCAATAAAACCATGACCATCTACAACTGTTCCAACAACCGCAACAAACACACTTCCATCAACTACGTTCCGTGAATCAAAATCTATTTGTGCGACATCAAGTTCTAACGACCCATGTACAGCTACTAAACCAACTTTATATAATATGTTTTGTAAATTCTGCATTAGTTTAAAACAATTTTTACTGTTTGACCAGTTACCACTTTAGAATTAGCTTGAATTGATTGAGACTTTACTTTTCCACTTCCTTGCACCTTCACCCTTAACCCGACAGACTCCAAGGCCATAACAGCATCATTCAAAGGCATACCTACAACAAAAGGAACCTTCCCTTTATCATGAATCCTATCTTTTAATCGTATTTTATTATTGGATTTCTCGGCGGACAAATAACCTGATTGTTGGACAGCACCTTCATACGCAATCCCTACTTTATTCAACACTTTTATTGTCTCATTCGCACGACCAGCCTTAACTCTCGGCAAGGATTGCGCCATAGGCTTCCCATTATAATCAGGGTGATATTCCAAAGAAGAAGAATAAACTTTATTTGCAATGCTCGCGAACACCGTTCCTGAAACCTGCGCACCATAGATCTGTTTAGTTGGACCAGCAATCACAACAATACAAGAATATTTAGGGTTATCTGCTGGAAAATAACCAGCAAAAGATGCCTGATAAAAATTAGAATAACCCTCAGCACCATCAGCCAAACGCGCCGTACCCGTTTTACCCGCAATTTTAAAGTTTGTGCTTTTCAAGTTCTTCCCTGTTCCACGCTCAATTACCCCTTCTAGGCATTTTTTTAAGCTAATAATAGTTTCGTCAGAACAGATTTGTTCGTTTAAAACCACTTTTTCAAACTTCTCAATCACCTCACCATCTCTCCTTATCTCACTCACAAACTGAGGCTTAACCAATTCCCCATTATTGGCAACCGCATTATAAAAAGCGAGTGTTTGAATAGGAGTTATTTCCACCTCATAACCAATCGCCATCCACGGCAATGTAATCCCAGACCAACCATCTTCACCTACATTTTTAAGAACAGGTATTGCTTCTCCCGCGATATCCAAACCTAATGTATCGCCTAAACCGAAAGACTTTAAACGGTCAACAAATTTTTGTTCATCAGAATAATAAGCCTTATTAGCAATTTTTGAAAACACGTTTGAAGAAACTTCAAAGGCATGTTGGATAGTTATCTTACCGTAACCCCATGGATTTGTATCCACAAAACTTTGATCATAGAAATCATATTTACCAACTGCATTAACCGAATCTGTTATTGCCACTTTACCATCTTCCAGCAAAGCCATTAATGTCGCCAATTTGAATGTAGAGCCCGGATCCGTTTTTTGTCCTACAGCATAATTATAGATCTCGTAATACTCTCCATCACCAGCTCTCTTGAGGTTTGCTATAGCCTTTACAAAACCAGTTTCCACCTCCATTAAAACCACAGAACCATATAAAGCCTGTTGTTCCTCGAGCTGTTTTTTCAACTCATTTTCAGCAACATCCTGCACATCAATATCAATTGAAGTAATTACATCAGCACCAGGCACAGGCTCTTTAAGATAATCGCCAGACACTGGCTTCCAACCATTGCTCACATATTGCTTTGTCACCAACCCATACTCTCCAGTTAAATACTGATCAAAAGCCCCCTCCAAGCCAACATTCATTGCCCCGATTCGTTTAGAACCAAGCGTTCGTCTAGCTAATAACCCATAAGGTTTCTGACGAATCGATTCTTTCTCTTCAATAAACCCGCCTTTGTACTTCCCTTCTCTAAATATTGGAAATGCACGCACTTTCTGCAACACATCATACTGTACCTTATTTTGAATTGGATAATATTGACTTTCATCAGCCCGAGCAGTTCTTAGCGCCTGCTCCCACTCTGACTTATTCCGCTTATCAAACACTTGTGCCAAATAAAAAGCTAAAGAATCCACTTCCTCTTCAAACAATTCATCCTTAACCACCGTTAAATCCATATGGAGATTGTAGATTGGAATTGATGTTACAAGATCACTACCATTATCAGACAAAATTCGCCCCCTAAGCGGCTGAATAGAATCAATACGAGTTGGCATCTCCCCATCAACCCCATTGGTATCCGCCTCAGACAAATGAGGCGTAGGAGCAACATCACCATATTGAATAGCAATAACACGGGCAATCACAACAACCATTGCGACTCCAATAAAGATGTACATAAAGTACGCCTTTAGCATTATTTGCTTATTGTTCTCCATCGTCTTCAAAGACAAATTTTTTTACTTTAATTTTTTTTGGTGAATTAAGACTTTCACCTACACCAGTTCCATTTAACCTTTCTCCTATCGACCGTCGCCCACGTTTCGAGTTATAAATACTTCCCAAAGTGAAAAACTCCGAATTCAATTCACCCAATTCTTTTTCCAGTCGCACCTCTTTACGCGTTATAGTTTCCGCGTAATACCCCCAACTAATAAGAACAACAAGGAGAAACCCAATAAAGAACACAAAAGGAAGGTTTTGAACGAAATTATCCTTTGACAAGAACTCTCCATTCATAATCTGCACAAAGCTTCTTCTTGAGCGCGACGATTTTTTAGCAGCTTGCTTTTTCTCTTTCGCTACCTTTTGCGCTTCACGCAACTTTAACTCTTCTTTATCTACAAACTCGTTACTCACCCTTTTACTGCAATTCTCATTTTAGCACTTCTTGCTCTTGGATTTCGCTCTATCTCTTCAGGACTTGGTACAATTGGTTTTTTATTCACTGCAGAGAGCGGTTTTTTAACCACCCCGTACATATCCTTATCTAACTCTCCAGTGAAATTTCCGGCACGAATAAAATTCTTCACTAACCGATCCTCAATCGAATGGTAAGAAATCACTACCAAGCGACCACCCTCTCTTAAAACAGGCACAGTTTGCTGAAGAAAATCTTCTAGGGCCCCCATCTCATCATTCACCTCTATACGTATAGCTTGAAAAACCTGAGCTAAAAATTGTGTTTGCTTATTTCCTTTCACCAAGCCCTTCATTAAATCAACCAACTCTTTAGTTGTCTCAATAGCTTGACCTTTCCTAGTTCGGACAATAGTTTGAACTACTTTATGCGTATTTTTCAAATCTGCATATGAATTAAAAATTCGATACAGTTCTTTTTCGGCATACTTATTCACCACTTCAAAAGCCGTCAATTTTGCATTTTGGTTCATTCGCATATCCAACCGACCTTCTTCGCGGATAGAAAAACCACGATCACCAGCATCAAACTGATGTGACGACACCCCGAGATCCGCAAGTATCGCATCAGCCCCCATAACATCATGAAACTTCATGAAATTAATCATGAACCGAAAATTAGAATTTGCAAAAATCAAACGGTCATCCTCAACTACATTTGCAGCGGCATCATCATCCTGATCGAACGCAACAAGAATTCCATCATCATTCAAGCGATTAAGAATCTCTGAAGAATGTCCTCCACCACCGTAAGTAACATCCACAACAATATCGTCACCCTTTAAATCAAGCGCAGCGATAGATTCTTCAAATAAAACAGGAATATGATATTCGTTATTCGTCATTCGAGTCAATTTCCCCCATAACTTCATCAGCTAAATCAGAGAAATCACCCATGTTTTCATCCAGCACCTGGAAGTACTCTGATTTATCCCACACCTCTATCCGATCGTTGTAGGCCGTTAACATTATTTCTTTTTTCAAACCAATTCGTTCCATCAATGCAGTAGGAATAAGCATTCGCCCGGTTTTATCCAGCGTCAACTGTTTCGCACCTTGATGAAACAAACGATAGAACATTCGATTTTTCGGTTTAAATAAATTGAGTTTTGAAAGCTTTGCACTTACCTTATCCCACTCGTTCATTGGATAAAGCGAAAGACAATTTTCAAATCCCTTATTCATCATAAAAACCTCATTAGCCGAAGGATCCAATTGCTTTCTTAGACCCGCAGGGAAGAGAAACCTTCCTTTCGCATCTAATTTGCATTCATATTCTCCGACTAAACCTGACATTCTATACTTTAAAATGTAAAAATAAATATTAAACTCCCACAAATTACCACTCTAATCAGTTTTGTTGATAACTTTTGTGACTATCGACTATATCTATACTACAATTTTAATCAATAGTTACAATAAAACAAGGGAATATGCACAATTATTTAATAGTGGTAAAAAGTGGGATAAATTTTCAAATTGTGGAAAAGTCAATCATTTTTTTCTTGAATTAAACGCAAAAAAAATGACCCACCATCGATGAGTCACTTCTTAAACAACGCAGTTAAAACTGCACCCCTTTTAGGCTAAAGCCTGCACAATATCTTCCCAGATATCATCAATATGTTCCAGACCAACTGAAATTCTAATTAAACCCGAACTAATTCCAACGACCTGCCTTTGTTCTTCTGTTAATTTCGAATGCGTTGTGCTTGCGGGATGCGTCGCGATTGACCGAGAATCACCAAGATTTGCTGTTAAAGAAATCATCTTAAGTCTATTAAGAAACAGCTTTCCTTTAGACAGCCCCCCGCGCACTTCAAAGGTTAGAATACCGCCACCGCCGTTCATCTGTTTTTGGGCAATTTCAAATTGGGGATGAGAGGGTAAAAACGGATATTTAACCTTCTGCACTTTGGGATGTTGCTCCAACTTTTTCGCAAGTAATAACGCATTTTGATTATGCTTCTCCATTCTAATTGGTAACGTTTCCAAGCTCTTGGATAGCACCCATGCGTTAAAGGGAGAAATTGCAGGACCAGTATGCCTTGCAAACGACTGAATTTCATCCATCAAAACTTTAGAACCAACAACAACCCCTCCCATTACACGACCTTGACCGTCAAAGTATTTGGTTGCAGAATGAATCACCAGATCAGCACCAAACTTGGCTGGCCTTTGATTAATCGGGGTTGCAAAGCAGTTATCCACAATCAATAAAAGTCCATGCTTCTTTGCTAACAATCCCACAGACTCTAAATCAATAATATCCACGCCCGGATTAGTCGGTGTTTCCAAGTAAATTAACTTTGTTTTATCCGTAATTGACTCTTCCCATTTGTCAACCTTGTCAAATTCAACATAATTCGTAATAATTCCCCATTTGGGCAAAATACGTTCAAACAACTGGTGTGTTGAACCAAAAACAGAACGACAAGCCAACACCTCATCACCTTGACAAAGCAATGCTCCAAAAGTCGAAAACACGGCTGCCATTCCCGAAGCTGTCACCCACGAAGCTTCTACACCTTCTAAATCAGCAACTTTATCTCCAAATTCTGTAACATTTGGATTTGCATACCGACTATAAACATACCCTTCTTGCTGACCACTAAATAAATCCGCCATTTGATCCGCATTTTCAAAAGTATAACTTGATGTAAGATACAAAGGCACTGCATGCTCCCTATTCTCTGATCTGTTTAATTGATTTCGAATCAATCTTGTCTCTATTCTTCTCATTTCGTACCAATTAATTCAACAGGGTTATTTCCGTAAAAAGCAATGAACAAATCTGGATTATCCCGATATAACTCATGCGAAATATCACTTCTATTTATCCATCCTACTTTGTACGCGTAGCCAGCAGACTGATACTCTTCTTCTATAGACAAAAAAGAAAACAATGCCAACCTCGATTGATCATTCGCAGACACAAAAACTTTCACTTTAAAATCTTTAGCAAGCCCTAAATGCGTGCTGTTCTTTTTCTTGTATTCATATTGATAATCATATTGCAAAGCAGAAACATCTGATAAAACAGCCGAAGCTGTAGGGAAACTACCAGCACCCTTCCCCGTAAAAACCTGCTTATCCGAAAACAAAGCTTCAAAAGACACACCATTAAACTCATAATTCACATCAAATGAAAAACTAAGTTCATCTACAAAAACAGGAGCTACAAAAGCGACTACCTCGTCTTCTACCCGGCGTCCATAAGAAAGCAATCGCAACCTCAACCCTCGCTCCTTAGCAAACGAAACATCTGCTTGCTTCACATGACGCACCCCAATATTCAGCACTTCTTTCGGCTGAGAAAGAATACCAAAGGTATGCAACAGTAAAATTTGGAGTTTATATTTACTATCGAAACCATCAATATCCAATGTTGGATCAGATTCGGCAAAGCCGGCATTTTGAGCATCAGTAAGAATTTCATCAAACGATTTTAACTCCTTTGATATGCGAGTCAGAATATAATTGCTCGTACCATTACAAATTCCCTCTATAGCCGTTAAACTATCATTATTGTAATATTCTTCCAGGTTTCTTATCACAGGAATACTTCCACAAACGGCCGCTTCATATAAAAATGACACATTAAATTCTGCGCTAAGCTTCAATAACTCCTCCAAATGCTCTGCAATTAATTTTTTATTCGCAGAAACCACATTCTTCCCTCGACGAAAAGCCGTCTTAACGATTTCGAAAGCAGCATCCGCATCATCAATCAACTCAACAACTAAATTTATCTCAGGATCATCTAAAATCACATTAGGATCGTAAGAAAAATTGTCCGCCGACAATTCACGTTGTTTATTTTTATTTTTCACGACAATTTTTTCAATTGAAGCACTTAATAAACTACTTTGATTTAAGACCTTATATAACCCGGTTCCGACACAGCCAAAACCAAAAAGACCTATTTTTAAATTATTTGACATTTGTTCTTTTTTTTAAAGTTGTTGGCTTAAACTTTTTAAAGCCATTAAATAAATATTCGTGTATTAAAAAATTCAGTTGTTCATACTCTATGAGAAAAGCATCGTGACCATGAATAGACTTTATCACCCCAAACTCTGCATTGGGAATACAGTTTGCTATTAGTTGTTGCTCCTCAATTGGAAAAAGCAAATCCGTATCAACACCAATTACTAACGTCTTACAAGTGATTCGACCTAAAACTTCTTCTATACCCCCTCTATCTCGAGCCACATTATGACTATCCATGGCTTTGGTGAGTATGAAGTAAGCATTTGGATGAAAACGTTCTACAAATTTTTCCCCGAGATAATTAAGATAAGTCACTGCTTTAAAAGACTCTAATTCCGAATCAACATCCTTTTGTCTGAGTTGAAAATCTTGATAAGAACGATAAGAGATCATCGCCATTGACCGAGCTGCTTTTAACCCTGCTTTTCCTCCATTGACTAAGCCAAAAGTTGAATCCGCCTTTAAGGCCAGTCTTTGCACTTCATTGAAGCCACGACCAAAAGAAGAATGGACAGCATTCGTTGCAATTAATATAAGTTGCTCAATCCTATCGCTTTCAATGCAAGCCCATTCCAGTGCTTGCTGCCCACCAATTGACCCACCAATTAGTATCGAGATGCGTTCAACACCTAATTCATCTGCCAATATTTTATGAAAACGAACAATATCCCTTATAGTTATAGAAGGAAATTCATTGGGACAATCATAATCTTGAGGACCTGTTGAACCATAACAAGAACCTAAAATATTTGCTGATATTACACGATATTCTTTAGGATCAAACAATTGTCCACACCCAAACAAACCAGACCACCATTCAAAAACATTTGCATCACCAGTTAAAGCATGACAGACCCAAACCACTTTAGCTCCCGATTCAGGACCGGTATCGCGATAAGCTATTCGAACATTTTCAATCTTCTGCCCTGATTCGAGCTCAACATTTTTTTCAACTGTAAAATACTGATTCATAATAATTTAAATAAAACAAGCTAATTCCCACACCACGGAAAGTGGCTAGGTTAAACGATTTCCAGAAAGGAAAGATGGATTAATGCATACAACAGCAAGTCATACAACAACAATGTTGATGATTTGATAATTTTGACTTACTTAACTGTTGTTTAAATTTTGATGTTGTCATTTCTGCAATTCATTTATATATCTCTAAAGGAACATCCTTTAGAAGCAGGAATTGGCACCTTTTCACTTACCGTAAATGGTTGCCAGAGGGTCATAGAGCCTGTCTCTCACCTCTTCTTTATAAATCAATTACAATCACAAGAACTGCAACCGACAATGCAAAGTTAAGTTAGAATTATTTTAAAAACCTAAGAAAATTAAAGAAAAATTTATTAAAACACCTTAACGGTCTTAAAAGCAAACGTTTAAAACCGAAACAATTCTCTTTAATATGGGAGAATAATACTTAAAGTATCCGTTGTATATGCACCGAAAAATCCAAGGGCATCATTTGAGATATTAGAAGGAGGGTTAGCAGGCGATACCGATATTGGACCTGAAGACAGAGCGTTAGCCAATCCGTACATATAATTGTAATTTGCTTTATCCATCGAGATCATTTCGACTAAAACGGTGTCACCATTTTTGGCTTCAGAACCAAAAAATTGTGCTTCAAAATACGAACCATTAATAAACAAATCGTTTCCAAGATAATAACCTGAATTCATCTTCCCATTTCTAAAAATTCGCATCCAATAATAATTTGCTTCATCAGGTTTATCCACTGAATGAAACGAAATTAGATTTAGGGTATCCTCTTCAGGCACACCGAATTGACCAGATATACGTAAAAACGACAATGAATCTATACTCGGCTTACTTTTAGCAGCACAAACCGCTTCATACTTCTGACCATCAGCTAAAACATCCAACCTGTAGAGCTGCCCTGGAACAACTAGAAACCCATCATTAGCATAGTATCCATCTTCGACATGATCAAAGCTAAATAAGGTCCCATCTCCATCATAAATTTTAACGGTAGCATCATCAATTGTACTAAAATCCTCTTCTTGATAAACCGTACCTGATCGGGAAATAAGCACATAACTACTATCAGGAACATCCTTAAGCACCGCCTCAATAACAACCCGTTGATCAGCCTCATTTAAAGGCAAATCAATCACTTTTTCACATGCTAAAAGCCCTGCAAAAGCCACCACTAAAAGGACCTTTAACTTCCCCATTTATTAGGGCATTACAATTGACATAGTATCAACGACAAAAGCACCAAAATAACCAATTCCTTCACTTAAATTTGTTACCGGATTAGCAGGAGCAGGTGCAAAAGGACCTCCACCAGCAAGTGTACTAGCCAGCGTCGTTAAATAAAGGTGCGTTGGTTTATCTATAGAACTCAATTCAATTAAAACAGTATCCCTTGGTCCAACTGAAGACCCAAAAATAGGAGCCTGAACTGGCTGACCGTTTCCGAGCTGATCATCACCTAAATAAAAGAACTCATCTTCTTCACCATTCACCCAAGCACGAATGCGGTAATAATTGGTTTCGGCTCCATTGTCAGTATAGTGATAAAAAACAAGGTAAGTTGTATCTGATCCAGCTCCACCAAATCCGCCACCGGTAGTTTCAAGGTAAGAAAGTGAATCTAATACAGGCTTTGTTAAACTAGTACTATTCGCAACCACAGATAAATCTTCAGCTACGACATTTAATTCATATTGATTATTCTCGGTTACTACAAAACCTTCAGCGCGATAAGTTCCGGGTTCTCCATCATCTTCTGAGAAGGTGTAAACGACACCGTCTTTATCCGTAATTGTGACATTTGCTGTTGAAATCTTCTCAAAACCACTATCATCATATACAGATCCAGATTTTGAAATCTTCACATAACTTTCCCCCTCAACACTTCGAGCAACAGCCTCCACGACCAATTCACGATCACTTTCGTTTAAAGGTACTTCAATTACTTTTTCACAAGCCATAAAAACAAATACCCCCAGACTTAAAGTCAAAAATTTAATTCCTGTTTTCATACTAAAATTTAAAATTATAACTAATTGAAGGAATGAACCTGAATAGTGCTAACTGAACCGCTTCTGTCTTTCCAGTTTCTTCATTTTCTCTAAAAGTAATTGAAAAAGCATTTTGTCTTCCATAGGCGTTATACACTGAAAAGTTCCAGCTGGATTGAAATCTTTTTTCCACCTTTTTCTCTTCTCCTGTTTCAACGTCTTTGATTACTTTATATTTCTCGTTCTCGAGCGTAACACCTAAATCTAAACGATGATAATCCGGCATTCTGTAACCATTTCGCTCCGTATACAAAGGCACAACTTGATCACCGATTTGATATTTACCACTAGGAAAAGTAACAGCGTTACCCGTATAATATACCCAAGTAGCGGAAGCCGTTAATCGTTCGGTAAAATTATACATTCCCACAATTGAGATATCATGCAAACGATCCTGGCGAGCAGAGAACCAGTCTCCGTTATTAATTTCATCAAACTTACGTTCCGTTCTGGACAAGGTATAAGAAACCCAGCCCGTAAATTTTCCTCTTCGCTTTTTAAGCAAAAGTTCCACTCCATAAGCACGACCAACCCCAAATAAAAGTTCCCCTTCAACAGTAGGATTCAATGTAACCTCTGCCCCATCACGGTAATCGATTACATTTTGCATATCTTTATAATAGATTTCTCCAGAAAATTCGAGTAAATTATCCATGAAATTCCTGAAATAACCAATCGACCCTTGATTTGCAATTTGCGGCTTCACATTTACACTTGATGGCACCCAAACATCCGTCGGTAGTGAAGAAGTTGAATTTGATATGAGATGTAAAAATTGATATGTACGACTGAATGAACCTTTTATAGAACTCTTTTCATCCAAGCTAAAATTAGCACTTGCACGAGGTGACCATCCGTGGTATGAAGAGGCCACTTCGAAATCACCAAATGTTGTTGTATCCACGACATCGCCTGCACCGTTATAGGAATAGACATCACCGGGTCCGATTTGAGTAAAATTAGAATAACGGAACCCATACACCACATTCCATCGCTTACCTATTTTTTGCTCATTTGAAATATAGGCAGCTGACTCTATTGAGTAGCGCTCTTGGATATCATTTAAAACAAAATCAATATCACTTCCAGTATCAATTTCACCTGGTCTAAAAGTATGGTGTATCACGTTACCTCCAAAACTTAGAGTATTGTTCGAATTAATATAAAAATCGAAATCCTTTTTGAGGTTAAAATCCTGAATTTCAGATCCGATTTCAAATGTTTCATTCTCGCTTCCAAATTTTATTTTGTAGTTATAATTACTCACAATAAAGGAGGTATTCCCAAATAACCGATCACTGTACAGATGATTCCATCGTACCGTTCCAGTTACATTCCCCCAATCAAATCCAAACTGATCATCAAATCCAAATTTATCTCGTCCGAAATAGCCAGAAATAAAAATCCGATCTTTTTTACCGATTCGATAATTCGCTTTTGCATTTAAATCGTAGAAATAAAGTGTCGAATTTTTTGCTCGTTCATCTTTTGAAAAAGCTAAAAACAAATCTGCATACGTTCTTCTACCAGAGACAATGAACGAACCTTTATCTTTTACTATTGGTGCTTCTAGTGTTAGTTTCGACGAAATTAGACCTAATCCACCACTCACACCTAATCGTTTTGCATTTCCATCTTTCATTTTAATGTCCATTACAGAAGATAAGCGACCTCCAAACTCCGCTGGTGCCGTTCCTTTATACAGCTTAACATCCTTTAGTGCATCCGAATTAAAAACGGAGAAAAAACCAAGTAAATGAGAAGCATTATAAACAGGTGCTTCATCCAATAAAACGAGGTTTTGATCTGCTGATCCACCACGCACATAAAAACCTGAATTCCCTTCACCAGCTCCTTTTACTCCCGGTAATAGTTGAATAGTTTTAAGGATGTCTTTTTCCCCAAAAAGGACAGGAATATTATCAACATCTTTAATACTAATTTTGTCGATTCCCATTTCAGCTGATTTGATATTTTCATCGAGCTTTTCACCGGTAACCTCAACAGCATCAAAAACTTTCCCCTCAACCTCTAGCTCAAGGTCATACGTTTTATCATCGTTCATTTCTAGTTTCACGGTTTGAGACTGAAATCCTAATGATTTAAAAGTAAAAGTGTAGGTTCCTTTTGGAACTGAGAGGGAATAAAAACCATACGTATTCGTAATTGCTCCCACACCAGGCAATTCAGCAACTTCAATTCTACCGCCAATAATATCCTCTCCTGACTCGCCATCCTTTAGTGTTCCGCTTAGCGTTACATCCTGTCCAAAAGCGAACATGGAGAAAACCACCAATAATGTTAAAAGATTTATTTTTTTCATTTCGTTTATCATTAATCACCTAGGTAACAGTTTTAGGCCGCACAAAGTTGTAAAATTTAATAAAAAGAACGTCAATAAATCTACAAAGTGCTCAATTTCATCAATAAACGGCAAATATCAACAATTGGCATTAAAAAGTTCTTAAATAGCTGTAGGAATAGATAAAAGTTTCAATCTTCTTGACAAAAGCCATTCATTTGTTGATTATAAAACTTCAATCAAATAACATTTAATAGCTTTGTACCATGAAAATGATCTTACGATATTCTTATCTTTTTTGGGCTGTTTATATTGTCCTGGTTAGTTATTTTTTGTCGTTATCTGGAGATTTTAACACAATATTTCTACGTGTTTTACTGTTCATTCTGCCTCAAGCAGCTTTATTTTATTTCAACTTACTTTATTTATTTCCAAAGTATTTAGAGCAAGAAAAGAAACGAACATTTTTCATTAGCTTAATTATTGTTGTATTAACCATTGTACTCATCTTTGGATCGATTGATTACTATGCCATAAAACACCTTCCGTTAAAGTACGAACGCATCCACGAACATCCTGTGTTTTTTATTTTTGTTGGAAGATTAATGTCTTTAGTCCCCCCTATTTTAATCGGCGCATTAATACGTAAATCCATTCTCCTACAACGAAAAACAGAAGAAAGTTTAGAACTCCAAAATAAGATGTTAGCTGCTGAAACAAAAGCCTTAAAAGCACAAATTAATCCTCATTTCTTATTCAATACTTTAAACAATATTTATTCTTTATCTCAATTTAACAGCCAAAAAACTGGCGATGCCATTTTGCAATTGTCTGATATTTTGAGATATGTTACTTATGAAGGGAATCAAAAAATGGTGAATTTAAATGCTGAATTGGAGCACATCAACAGTTTTATTAAACTACAACTATTGCGTGACGACGACCACAGCAACATTTCCTATGAAACTGATATCCAACAGAATAACTTTAAAATCGCCCCACTTATTCTTATACCTTTTATTGAAAACTGTTTTAAACACGGAAACCACCATGACAAAACCAACGGATGGATCCAGATCAGCATCAAAACCGAAGGCAACATTTTGACTTTAATCGCTGCAAACAGCACAAGTAATGAAATTCAAAACAAGGATAAGGTAGGAGGCGTAGGAATGGAAAATGTAAGAAGAAGATTATCCTTATTATATCCGAGTAATCATTCGTTGACTTTAACGATGGACAAATTTAAATATCAAGTCAAATTAACTATAAATTTAGACCATGAGATGCATAATTATTGATGACGAACAGTTGGCAAGAAATTTAGTAGAAAGCTATGTCGCAAAAATTCCATTTCTGGAATTAGCAGGATCTTACAAAAGTGGAATTGACGCATTAAAACCACTAGAGGAAGAGGTAATAGACTTGGTAATTACAGATATACAAATGCCCGATTTATTAGGGACAGATTTAATTAAATCGCTCCCTATTAAACCATTGATCGTATTTACAACAGCGTATCAAGATTACGCCATTGAAGGGTTTGAACTAGAGGCAGTTGACTACTTGTTAAAGCCATTTGGGTTTGACCGATTTTTAAAGTCGATGCACAAGGCAAAGGAACTTTTTGAAATGCGTCACAAACAAGAAACACCTGAATTTAAAAATAACTACCTTACTGTTAAGGCCGATCACAAGCTTTATAAAATTCATTACGCGGACATTAAATACATAGAAGGAATGCGTGAATACGTTTCATTCCATGTCCCTACAGGTAGGATAACCGCTTTAATGTCGTTAAAATCATTGGAAAGCAAACTACCGAGTTCTACTTTCATTCGTTGCCACAAGTCATTTATTGTAAACGCAAACATGGTTAACGCTTTAGAATCAGGCAACTTATTAATAGGAGACAAGCATATTCCTATTGGCCAATCCTACAAAGAAAAGGTGATAGCATCAATTTTTTAAACTCCAAATTATTTTAAGTGCTGGTCTAACCACTTATAATATTCGCGATGCCAATAAACTCCATTTTGTGGTGAGAGTATCCAATGGTTTTCATCTGGGAAAAGAATCATTCGACTGTCAATTCCTTTTAATTGTAATACTTGAAATGCTTCCAATCCCTGATTTAAAGGCACTCTAAAATCTTGCTCCCCATGAAAAATCAGCATTGGTGTATTCCATTTATGTGCCAGTTTATGAGGTGAGAATTTTTTATAAGAAGTAGGAACAATCGGAGAAAAGTACGGTCCACCGATATCTTTATTCGCGAAAAACAATTCTTCTGTAGTTCCATACCAACTTTCAAGGTTATACAAACCGCAATGGGAAATAAAACACTTAAAGCGATTTTCATGAATACCTGCTAAGTAATAAACCGAATAACCTCCATAACTCGCTCCAACGGCACCAATTCGATTGGCATCGATATAAGGTTCATTTTTAATCTCATCAACTGCTGATAAATAATCATCCATAGGTTGACCACCCCAGTCTCCTGAAATTGCATCATTCCATTCTTGACCAAAACCTGGCAAACCTCGTCTATTTGGAGCAATTACGATATAATCATTTGCAGCCATTAACTGGAAATTCCATCGATAAGAGAAAAACTGACTCACTGCACTTTGCGGTCCACCTTGACAATACAATAATGCGGGATATACTTTATTTGGATCAAAATTTGGAGGATATATGACCCAAACTAATTCCTTTTTATCATCCGTTGTTGACACCCATCGTTTTTCAATTTTACCTATTTCCAAGTTATCGTAAATAGCTTTGTTCACATCCGTTATTTTCGTTTGTTCACCTGATTTTATTTTTACCGTGTAAATATCGGTTGGGTGATTCATAGATTGACGGCCACCAACTAAATATTTCCCCGCAAAATCAACTGAAGTATAATTATGATCGCCAGTTGTAAGTTGTTGAATTTTTCCATTCTTCAAATCCAATTCAAAAAGCTGATAAGTTGCTTCTTTAACCGACTTAAAATAAACTTTATCCCCTTTATCATTCCATGTGAATCCGGAAACAGTAATATCGTATTTATTGGTATAATTCGTTTTTAAACTGGTCTCATAATCGTAAATCACAATATCGTTCTTATCCGACTCAAAACCATCCTGCTCCATACTTAGCCAAGCAAGTTTTTTACCATCTGGCGAAAATTGCGGATCTAAATCATATCCTTTATTGTTTTTCGTAAGGTTATTAGAGTTACGCAATAAAACATTATACGACCAAAGGTCAGCATTTGTGCTAATTGCATAATTTTTACCCGTCATTTTTTTACAAGCATAGACAACTTCAACACCATCAGGCGAAATTGTTACTTGTTCTAGTCCACCAAATGGTTTCAAAGGAGCGTCAAAATCTTCCCCCTTCATAATGTCCGTTCCGTCACCCTGCATTATTCCATTTTCAATTGAAGCAATAAACAGATGCGAACGTATTCCATTATCCCATGTACTCCAATGACGATACATTAAATCATCAATCACTCTAGCGTTAGACAAAGGTAAGTCCGAAACAATCTCCCTAGAGTTGACTTTTCTCATTTTTACATCCGCAGAAAACAAAATTCGCTTGCCATTTGGAAAGTATTTGAATTCACTAATTTGATTGCTTGTATGCGAAATTTGTTGAAGGTTTTCACCGTTAAGGTCTATTTCAAAAATTGCTAAATTTTGGTCTTTTTCAGATTTCATAATAAAACCAATTTTTTTTCCATCTGGTCGCCACTGCGCACTCAATTCATTACCAGGAAAATCAGTTATTTGCTTTATCTCTCCACCCTCAACAGGAACAACATAAAGGTTGTTTTCACCCTTATTAACATTTAGGTTATACGATTTTAAGCTGAACAATACCTGTGTTCCGTCAGGAGAAACTTGAATTCCAGAAACACGTTTTAATTTCCAAAGTAATTCAGGTGTCATTCTATTTTGACTGTTAACTATGGATGAGAATAAAACTAAAAACCCGACAATTAAATTTTTCATATACTATTCATTTAAAATTCTATTAATCAAAAATCGACTTGGGAGATACGCTGCAAGAATACCAAAAAATAAAGTGATTCCTAAAATTAACACAAAATCAATCCCTTTAAAAATAATGGGAAAATATTCCACCATACTATTTTCCATTCTTATTAACCCAACGTGCTGTTGAAGGAAACAAATACCGTATCCGATGATTAATCCAAAGATCAGACCAAAACCATTGATTAAAAGACCTTCGAAAAAGAAGATTTTATGCAACTGACTTTGCTTTGCTCCGAGCGCATCAAGTGTTTTCATATTATTCTTTTTTTCAATAACCAGCATCGTTATTGAAGCAATCATATTAAAGGTTGCAAGAAAAAAAATGAACCCCAACAACAAGGTGGTTATCCACTTTTCACTTTGACTGGTTTCATAAATGAGTTGATTTTGCTCAAAATTAGTTTTAACCTCAAAACTTGGTCCTACCAATTCCTCTAAATTCGATTTGACTTCATTTAAATCGAGTCCATCTTCAAAGTCTAGCTCCAATTGGGTAATTTCATTGTTGTAGTTAAATATTTCTGCAGCATAATCAATTGGTACAATTAAAAAGTTTTGATCCACATCATTATTAAAACTAAAGACTCCTCCGACAGGAATTTGAGAAGTTGTAAATGCGTCAATATTTTTCAATTTATTGGAACTAATTTTCTTGTCTCGGTTTGGCGAATAAACCGTAAAATATTCATACTGTCCCTCAATTTGGAAAATATAACCATCTAAATTTTCTAAAGCACCGCCACCTATGAGCGCAACAGGACCGAAATCATCATTAATTCTAGCATTACCATCGAGCAAATGATTATTCATTTCACACATTTCCAAAAAAGTTGGGGCAACACCTTTTATCGTTCCTATAATAAAGTTATCCTGGTTTTTAACAATGGCAATTTCTTCAATAACCTCAGTATAATTAACTAAACCATCAATCTCATAAATCGTTGGTGGAATGAAATTTTTATCAAAGGTTTTAGCATTTTTTGCTGTTATTTCAATATCAGAATCGAACGATCCGAACATTTTAACTACAAGACCTTCAATACCATTAAATCCCGATAATATGATAACCATTGCAGCCGTTGACACCATAATACCGAAAACAGAAACTCCGGAAATGATGTTAATGACATTTTGTGCCTTTTTGGAGAATAAGTACCTCCTTGCTATGAAAAAAGGGGTATTCACCTATTTACCGAGGAGTTTATCAATCTCCATTGCGTAATCAATACTATCGTCGATGTAGAAACTTAAATCTGGAATTCGGCGCATTGACTTTCCTAAACGCTTCCCCATTTCGTATCGAATTTCATCCTTATGTGATTTGATATGATTGTAAACTTCTTTCACATCAGGATGACCAAATATACTAAGGAATGCTTTGAGATATGACATATCTGGCACCACCCGAACTTCTGTCACAGAAACCATAGCACCCAAACAAATTGAACGCGCATTTTCACGGAAGTATTTTCCCAACTCAGCCTGAATTACGGCCTCCACCTTTTTTTGTCTTATTGATCCCATAATACAAAAATAGTAATTTGCACCTTTAAACAATTTAATTCAGTCGGATATCGTCTCTAAAATTATTTTCGTTGGGATTCGTTCTACTGTGATAAAAGAATTTAATATATTGCTCGTTATTCAAAAAGCAATCCTAATTTTGTCGTTGTGAAAGGCATCAAACAACTATTTAAACATACATTTCTCTACAAAAGAACCACCATACTCGTGATTCTTAGCAATTTATTATTTGTCATATTCAACCTGCTTTCCTTAGTGCTCTTCATTCCTTTTTTAGAAATTATCTTTAAAAAAACAGAAAATGAAATTGCAAACGCTGAAATTGTATTAAAGCCAAATTGGGACGAAAGGGCTAATTTTATCGAATATTTTAAAGAGTATTTTGAGTTTTGGAAATATGAATTCGTTCTTGAAGCTGGACAAATGGGAGCTCTACAATTTGTGTGTATCTCAGTTTTAATTGCCTTCTTTTTAAAAAACCTTTTCCGGTACAGTGCAGTTTATCATCAATCTTTTTTGAGAATGGCAGTTGTGAGAGATTTACGACGAAAATTATTTTCACGTGCCATGTATTTGCCACTTTCATATTATTCAGAAGAAAAAAAAGGAAATTTATTAACCCGTTTAACGGCAGATTTAAACGAAGTTGAAATTGCAGTCGTTTCTACGTTAGAACTTGTATTTAGAGAGCCGATTGCTATAGTCGTCAACCTGGCAATCCTATTCTATTTAAGTCCACAACTCACCTTATTTTCCTTGATTTTACTCCCAATAAGCGCGCTTGCGATTTCAAGAATTAGGAAAAGTTTGAAACGTACCTCTCAGAAGGGGCAAGAGCAAATGAGCGAATTGCTCTCAACCATCGAAGAAAGTTTAGGTGGAATTCGAGTTATAAAAGCGTTTACCGCTGAAAAAATTGCAGTAGCACGATTCGATAATAAAAATATTCATCATCAAAATTTAATCACAAGGACGTTCAGAAAAAAAGACCTTGCTTCACCATTAAACGAATTTTTTGGAGCCTGTGTGCTTATTGCAATTGTTTGGTATGGCGGAGGTTTAATTCTAGACAAGTCCTCTACAATGGATGGTGCCGATTTCATCACGTTCATCATTATATTCTCACAATTTTTAAGACCTATAAGTAGTATTGCAAGCGCTTTAACCTATTTAAAGAAAGCGGAAGTTTCTTTACAACGTGTAAATGAAATTATTGACTTAGAAGACCCAATTAAAAACCCTGTTGAACCCCTGCAAAAGTTAGACATTAAAGATAGGATCACGCTTTCCAATGTAGATTTTGGTTATGAGGATGAGTTAGTATTAAAGAATATTAGTTTTGAAATAGAAAAAGGAAAAACCATTGCTCTTGTTGGTGAATCAGGTAGTGGCAAATCAACAATTGCCGATTTAATACCGCGATTTCACGATGTTATTAATGGGGAAATTTTAATTGACTCCATCAATGTAAAATCGGTTCTAAAAGAAGACCTTAGAAAATTAATCAGTGTGGTTACTCAGGAATCTATTTTGTTCAATGACTCTGTTTCAAATAACATTGCCTTTGGAAATCCAGAAGCCTCTAAAGAAGACATAATAGCAGCGGCAAAAGTAGCCAATGCCCATGAATTTATTTTGGGATTAGAGAACGGTTACGACACCAATATAGGCGACCGTGGCAACAAACTGTCAGGAGGGCAAAAACAACGAATCAGCATAGCTCGAGCAGTTCTCTCTAATGCGCCAATAATGATTTTAGACGAAGCAACTTCTGCTCTAGATACTGAATCAGAAAGACTTGTTCAAGACGCTCTTGATAAATTGATGAAAAATAGAACTTCTTTGGTTATCGCTCATCGTTTGAGTACAATTCGTCATGCAGACGAGATCATTGTTTTAAAACATGGTGAAATTGTCGAGCAAGGTAATCATGACACCTTAATCGAAAAAGGTGGTTACTATAAATCGCTGTGTGATATTCAAAAAGTGGTTTAATTGAACACCACTTTTTTCGTTTCTACCACCCTATTATTTTTACTAACTGTACAAATATACATCCCTGGTGACACATTGAAATTCACTTTAGATCGAATCCCTATCAACTCGTTTACTGAGATTAATTTTCCATTTAAATCATATAGCGCCAAGGCTTTTTGAACATTTTTATCGTAATTCAAATCATCTACAACTATTTGATTCACCTCCACCGGCTTGATAATATGAACATTCTTTTGGTCTATTTCAAACTTTGCCTCGTGCGGTTGAAAACTAATCCCTTCTACACCTTCAAAACTCGTATATCTATACCATTGATGTCCCGCGATATTTAAATCTTGAACACCAGGAGAAAAATCATCTTCATAAGCATCGATTCCTGACATCCATGTTTCCATCACCTGATCCATGTCGTGTGTAAGCAACCAAGGGCCCATATGATATTCTCGGTTAGAAAAAATAGGCATAACGGCAGGTTTTCTGGTTGATAATCCAATATGTTTTATGCGATCTGAATTATAATTGTAGATACTTGAACCATCTAAATAAACATCAGATGTTCGGTAATAATGTAATAAAATTCGATCAACATTCTCACTCAATTCAAGGCCTTCAGTCAAATCAAACTTACCTAAATAAATTTCACTCATCACTCCCATTTCATCTGCTCTGGAATCAATCAGGGTAAGTTGATCCATATAAAAATCAAAAGCGCCTTCATTTGTTAAAGGATATCCTCCAGGTGTCAAGTAGGTATCTGCGTAATAGTCGAATACATCCGAATCTTCGTTGGCCCAGAATTCAAACTCTAGATTTAAAACGTCAATTGTTTTGACCCATTTATTAGAGAACAAATCATTAAACGCTTCGATTTTATCAAAAGAAGCATCCTTTTCACCTACTGCTGCAACCTGCACAATCCCAAATTCTTTTTTCGCTCTTTCGATAAAGCTAGCAAGAACAACAGCTTCGCCATAAGTTGTTAAATCATAAAGATTAGCATGAATATAGGCGAGATTATATAGGACCAAATAATTAAAACCTTCGTCTTTGGCAAAATTTAACAATTCTGTCTCTGCACTATAGTTCCCTATAATATCTTTAAAACCGTCCACATATAAACCTTTTAAAGGAATTTGATCAAAATAACCTATTCTTTCTGGTCGATATTCAAAGCACCCCGCATCGGGTGCACCTGCAAGATTTCTGTAGTTATTGTCTAAGTCGTAAATTAATCCTGATATTGTTCCTTGGTTGATTGCAGGTGATGAATGTTGCAAACGAAAATCATTTGTAAATGGGTTTTCAAAACCAAAGTCAAACATCGAAGGCCCATAAACATTATTGGCAACATCAATACTAGGAGATGGAGCCATAAAAACGTACGGTGCTCCATCATAAGGAGATGTCAAACTAATATCCGGTTGACAAAATAAATTATTTTTTATCGCTCCTGATTCGGAAATCAAAAACGCATCTTCAACCTCCAAATTATACTTTCCAGAACCTACAATAGTGTTGTGCACCATATTTAAACCAAGTGTAAATCCATCTAATGCAATCCCATAATTGATCGCAATTGCACTCGATGCAATACCCCCATTATTAGCAAACAAATTCTGCTGTAAATCTAAAAAATCACTACCGTTACATTCCAAACCATGTCCCGATGTATTGATCACTTTATTCTCAAAAATGTATAAATTCGAATGAGTCCCTATTTTAAAACCAGTTTGTGTGTTTTCAATTCTATTCCCATGAAAAACACCTTGAGTTCCATAGCATGCAATGGCATAACCTGAAGCGATATTTTTAATGATAGAATTCTTTATGGACAAATTTTTCAGCCCATGAGGATATATTCTTCCACAAAAAAAACTATTAATACCAACGTTGTATTTGGCATGTCCTATTAAGATACCAAAATCACAATCTTCTATTTTTAAATCATATAAACTACAATCGTCCATGCTAAAATTTTCAGCATTGTATTTTTTAGTACAATCGGGGTTATCCCCAATTTTAACTGCTGGTGCATTTTTAACGTTTGTAATTTGAATATGATCAATTTCAAAATTCGAAGAGCCTTTATTTACAGTTAACCCCCTGTAATTCCCCCCATTAATTTTAATACCATAAGTACCAACACCAAAACTTCCACCTGTCAGTTTAAAGTATTTTGATTTTTGAATAAGTAAACCGCCTGAACTAACGCCATCTCCGATAATAGCATCTCCTCCGCAATTTTTTATCAAAATAGGATTAGATGGAGTTCCTTCAACATTCGTGATTTTTAGACTTTCTCGATAACCGTCATCAATACAAATCACTTTCCCCGGTGCCACTAATGAAGCATCAAAACTTTCCTCAGAAACAGGGATGATATAATCACATCCACACGCAATTTCGAATTGAGAATAACCGTTATGTAAGGCTAACATAACAGTTAGAAGCAGTACTAATTTTTTCATTTTATAAGGTTTAGTTGTTACGGTAGGGTATTCCAATTTACAGAATAAAAACTACCTAACACTGAGTAAACACCAGTAAAACCTAGTCTTTTCGACGAATTCAAAAAAAACAAACATCACCTCATACCAGAGGTCGATAAATTTTCAACCGAAAGAAAAAATTTTTAACAGCTTATATTTTTGTTAAATCAAAACTTTAAAACTAACTTTGTCCCAGTTCTTAATTTAATTACACTTATAAAGAAAGGTGGAGGGACCGGCCCTTTGAAACCTTGGCAACCGAACTCATTCAAGAGGACAAGGTGCCAATTCCTGTTAAGCAAATTTGCATTAACGATATAAGCGAAACTTTTAAAAATCATTTCAAAACTTCCCGGTCCACTCTACAATCGTTCAACTATGAATGACATTAGAGAAATATTAAAATCGCGTATCCTGGTTCTCGATGGAGCAATGGGAACTATGATTCAGCGCTATAAACTGGAGGAAGAAGACTTCAGAAAAGGCTGGTTTGAAAATCATCCCGACTCATTAAAAGGCAATAACGACCTGTTGGTCTTAACACGTCCGGATGTTATTAAGGCCATTCATGCGGAATACCTAGAGGCTGGCGCTGACATAATAGAGACGAATACTTTTAGCGGAACGACGATAGCACAAGCTGACTACAATTTAGAAAAAGCCGCTTATGATATCAATTATTATGGCGCGAAAATAGCGAAAGAAGTATGTGAAGAGTTCACAGCAAAAAACCCTGCAAAACCACGATTCGTAGCCGGCTCCATAGGACCAACGAATATGACCTTATCGATTTCACCAGACGTGAATGACCCTGGTTTTAGAAATACCACATTTGATAAAATGGTCATAGCCTATTCTGAACAAGTGAGGGGATTAATTGAAGGAGGAGCAGACTTATTACTGGTCGAAACCATATTTGATACTTTAAATGCGAAGGCCGCTCTTTTTGCTATTGAAGAAGTACAAACCGAACTAAAGACCGAGTTACCCATCATGGTAAGTGGAACAATTACGGATGCCAGTGGCAGGACATTATCAGGTCAAACCACAGAGGCATTTCTTATCTCTATGCAGCATGCGGATTTGTTAAGCATTGGCTTAAATTGTGCTTTGGGTGCAGATGCGTTAAGACCTTATTTACAGGTTTTAAAGCAAAAAGCACCTTTTTATATAAGTGCTCATCCAAATGCTGGCCTTCCTAATGAAATGGGGGAATATGATGAGAGTCCCGAAATGATGGCTGGTCAAATTGACACTTTCTTAGAAGAGAAACTGGTGAATATCATTGGAGGCTGTTGCGGTACAACACCTGACCATATCAAAGAGATGGCCTTACTAGCAGAAAAATATAACCAATTAAATACGAAAAATTAATAACATGCCTAAATTGTACAAAGAAATAGACAAGAGTATTTTGGTCGCTTTACCAAACCCGACCAAAGAAGCTTATGAAATTAAAGTTAAAATTCCAGAATTCACTTTCTTAGGAGTTCAGGAACAACCAGATTTTGCAACCATATTTCTAACCTTTTATCCAAAAGGAAAAATAATTGAGCTAAAATCTTTAAAACAATACGCTTATCATTTAAGAGACATTGTGGTTTCATACGAACGATTGATCAATATTTTTTATGATCATTTAATGGAAGTGTATGAACCAGAGCGTCTAAGATTAATGATGATCTGTAATCCACGTGGAGGCATTAGCTCAAAACTTACAATCGACTCAGACTGGGCTGCCCGCGGAGGTGATGAACGTTTCAAAGATTGGGGCGGTCAAGCAGGTGATGACAACTGGAGTGTAGTGATGTAAAATTCACACTATAAATTTATAAAACATCCGACAGAAATACGACCTAGAATGAGTTTACATCCTGATTACAAAGGAAAATACGAGTATAAGTGGAATCATCTTCCGAACATGAAATTAAGTGGATTAGAACCTTTAGAAGTTAGTCCTGAAGTTAATTTCATCAATATTGGTGAACGCACTAATGTAGCAGGTTCGCGAAAATTTTTACGATTGATCAAGGAAGAGGAATATGACGAAGCATTGTCAATCGCAAGAAACCAAGTGGAGGGCGGTGCACAAATCATCGACATCAATATGGACGATGGTTTAATTGATGGGAAAGAGGCTATGGTTAAATTCTTGAATTTAATCGCATCTGAACCTGATATTTCTCGCGTACCGATTATGATAGACTCATCAAAGTGGGAAATTGTAGAGGCAGGTCTGCAATGCGTTCAAGGAAAATGTGTCGTTAACTCAATCAGTTTAAAGGAAGGCAAAGAAAAATTTGTTACGGAAGCGAAAAAAATTCGCCAATACGGAGCTGCAGTTGTGGTTATGGCCTTTGACGAGGATGGACAGGCCGACACCTACCAAAGGAGAGTTGACATTTGTGAACGCTCATATCGTATACTTGTTGATGAAGTTAATTTCCCTCCTCAAGACATTATTTTTGATCCAAACGTTTTCCCAGTTGCAACGGGCATGGATGAACATAAACTAAATGCGCTAGATTTTTTTCAAGCGACAAGATGGATTAGAGAAAACTTACCGGGAGCCCATGTAAGTGGAGGAATAAGTAATGTTTCTTTTTCATTTAGAGGAAATAATGTAGTACGTGAAGCGATGCATTCCGCTTTTCTTTTTCACGCCATAAAGGAAGGATTGGATATGGGAATTGTGAACCCTTCGATGCTTGAGGTATATGATGACATTCCTAAAGACTTACTACTCCATGTCGAGGATGTTTTACTCAATAGAAGATCTGATGCTACTGAGCGTCTATTGGCTTTTGCTGAAACGGTAACCGGTGAAAGCAAAGCCAAAACGATAGATTTATCATGGAGAGAAGCGCCGCTACAGGATCGTATTTCTCATGCCTTGGTAAAAGGTATTGCTGATTATATTGAAGAAGATGTTGAAACAGCTCGAAATGAAGTCGCTGAACCAATCGAGGTAATTGAAGGACATTTAATGATTGGAATGAATATCGTGGGTGATTTGTTTGGAGCAGGAAAAATGTTTTTGCCCCAAGTGGTTAAATCTGCTCGTGTGATGAAGAAAGCGGTTGCCTATTTACTCCCCTATATTGAAGCTTCAAAAACTGAAAGTCGCTCGAAAGGAAAAGTGTTGCTAGCCACAGTAAAAGGAGACGTACATGATATTGGTAAAAATATTGTGGGCGTTGTTTTAGGATGTAATAATTATGATATTATTGATTTGGGGGTAATGGTACCGGGCAACAAAATTTTGGAAGCCGCTCAAGAACACCAAGTCGATATTATTGGATTAAGTGGGTTAATTACGCCGTCATTGGACGAAATGGTGCATGTGGCTAAAGAAATGGAAAATGCCGGCATGAATTTACCTTTATTAATTGGTGGAGCAACAACTTCTAAAGTACACACGGCTGTAAAAATTGATCAACATTATACCAAGGGACAAACTGTTCATGTTTTAGATGCTTCTCGATCGGTGACCGTAGTAAGTGAGTTATTAAGTGATAAAAAACCTCAATTTGTTGAAAGCATTCAAGCTGAATATGATAAGGTTAGAACGAATTATGCCAAGAAAAAAGGGTTCAAAAAGTTCCTATCGCTCAATGAAGCCAGAGAGAATAAATTGAAAATAAATTGGAAAATTGAAGACATTGCGCAACCTAAAAAAATAGGAACAACTGCTTTAAAAGATTATGATTTAAGCGAATTAAGAGGCTATATTGATTGGACGCCGTTTTTTCATACATGGGAACTAAGGGCAAAATACCCCCAAATTTTGGAACATCCAGACATGGGTGCGGAAGCTACGAAACTGTTTGAAGATGCCAATCAAATGTTGGACAAAATCATAAACGAAAAATGGATTATTGCCAATGCTGTTGTTGGAATATGGCCTGCAAATTCAGTAAATGACGATGATATTGAAATATACGAAAACGAAGAACGCACTGAAGTTGCTTATACTCAATACGGCTTAAGGCAACAAATTAAAAAAGCCGCAAAAGCAAGCAATATATGTGTGGCCGATTTTATCGCACCAAAGGAGAGTGGAATTAAAGATTATATTGGTGGATTTGTGGTGACAGCGGGTCAAGGAATTGAAGAACAATTGGCGAAGTACGAAGCCGACCATGATGACTATCATAGTATACTTTTAAAAGCTTTGGCTGATCGACTTGCAGAAGCGTTTGCCGAACGTTTACATGAGCTTGTACGAAAAGATTATTGGGGATACGAAAAGGAGCAATTATCGAAAGAGGATTTAATTAAAGAAAAATATAGGGGAATTAGGCCTGCCCCAGGATACCCTGCTAACCCTGACCACACCGAAAAACCTGGTTTATTTGAATTATTAAATGCAACGGAAATAACGGGGGTTAGTCTTACTGACTCAATGGCCATGTACCCTACCGCATCGGTAAGCGGATGGTATTTTGCCCACCCTGAGGCCCAATATTTTGGTGTTGGAAAAATTAAACTTGATCAGGTAGAGCGACTAGCAAATGCAAAAAACATTCCTTTAGAACGCATGAAACAGTGGTTGAGCAGTAATTTAGAAGAGTAATTCTGATAGTAGAAATACCCTTTTATTTTTTGTTAAAATTACCATTGATCATTCAAACTTAACACGTTTAATTGCTCCACAATTTTTAACGTGAACTTTATGCTCCGCGTTAGAGATTGTAGCACTTGTTTGAGCTCTCCGGCTCAGACGGAAGCGAGAGCGAAAAGCTCGACTTTATTGCCAGTAATAGCTGGCGATAAAGGAACGCCCAAAAAAATCTTTCTCACATCACGTCTTCATAAAATCTTTCGTCTGTATAAGATAAACTGACAGCGAACAAAATATAAATTCAACTGTTTTTAAGTAAACGAAAAATGCAAAAATTGACGTATTTCTGGTTTAGGAGGGATTTGCGCTTGAACGACAATACTGGACTGAGACATGCTTTAAAATCACATAAAGCTGTGCAACCTGTTTTTATTTTTGACACAACAATTCTTGACCACCTACCCAAAGATGATGCTCGAGTTAGTTTTATTTGGAAATCACTTGAAAAAATAAATGATGAATTAAAAGAATTTGGGGCGAGTATTCGGATAGAACATGGACAACCATTAGCAATTTGGAAAAAAATAGTGGAAGAAGGTGAAATTGAAGCATTGTATTTTAATAGGGATTATGAGCCAGACACCTTACAAAGGGATAAAGACGTTCGGTTTTTAATGGAATCGAATGCCGTTGAAGTTCATGATTTTAAAGACCATGTTTTTTTTGAATTTGATGAGATTTTGAAAAAGGACGGTACCCCCTACACTGTTTATACCCCATACAAGAACAAATGGCTGGAAAAACACGCAAAACACAATGCTGTAATTCCTAAAAAAATGCCTGAATTAAATCAGCATTTTGCCCCTTCGGAATACGAATTACCTCGCTTGCAAAATATCGGATTCATTAAAAGCGAGATTGATGCCCCAGCTTATGATCTATCCTGTGTTGATCAATATGAACGACATCGGGATTATCCAGCGCTTAATAAAACCTCCCATATAGGGCATCATTTAAGGTTTGGAACCGTAAGTATACGGAGCTTAGTTTACTTTTCAAACCGGAAAAACAACACCTATTTATCGGAATTGATTTGGCGAGATTTTTTCATTCAAATACTGGCAAATTTTCCACACGTAGTGCACGATTCTTTTAAAAAAAAGTACGACAGCATACACTGGAGGAACAATGAGGAAGAATTTAAACGATGGTGCAATGGTGAAACAGGTTATCCGATTGTAGATGCAGGCATGCGAGAATTAAATACAACTGGATTTATGCACAACAGGGTTAGGATGATTACAGCTAGTTTTTTAGTCAAACATTTATTAATAGACTGGCGCTGGGGAGAAGCATATTTTGCTGAAAAGTTATTGGATTTTGATTTGGCTTCAAATAACGGCAATTGGCAATGGGCTGCTGGTTGCGGCTGCGATGCTGCGCCGTATTTCAGGGTTTTTAATCCGAGTTTACAGACCGAAAAATTTGACAAGAACGAAGCGTATATTCAAAAATGGGTACCTGAATATAAATCAACCAGCTATGTTGCCCCAATGGTTGAGCATAAAATGGCACGAACACGAGCTATTGACACTTATAAACAAGGACTTGAGGAATTTACTGGAAATGGGTAAAGTTTATTTTTAGGTTAAGTAATCCCCCAGTTATTGTTAGAGTGAAGTAGAAACGCTAATTTTAAAACATTATTTTATAAATGAAGCAACTACTCCTACTCACTGCGTTATTATCCACTCAATTACTCTTTGGGCAACTCGTATTTTCAGAAACTTTTGATGAAGCCGCTGACGCTACTTCGGGAAGCGACGCGGTTGGAGGTGTCACGTGGAATTCAACTTGCCCTGGTTCAGTTGCGGCATCTGATTATTTTAAAGTTGTTGGAGGAAAATTGGAAGCTCGAGACACCAACAGTCCTGCCGCAGAATGGACCACTTCGTCAATTGATATCTCTTCTTGTTCGTTAGGTTTTGTGATTAGTTTTGACCTTGAGGAGTCAGGCGAAATGGAAGACTGTGCAGACTGTGGAGGAACTGGAGAACCTTGCATTGACTGGGTAAAGGCCGAATACAATGTAGATGGTATGGGTTGGACAGAATTTACAGGATTTACCTGCGCTTTAGCGGCATCACCCGGCGAAATGATACAAATTGGAGATATTGGAGGTGGTTCGATGTTATACACGTCGCCTTGTGGGGATATCGGTACGAACCTCGAAATTAGATTGTCGTGCATGTCTTGGGCAGGAAATGAATATTGGCACTTTGATAATATTGAGGTGAATTGTACAAACTGTTTACTCCCCCTTCAATTAGATGATTTTAGCGGAAAACAGATAGGTATAAATAGCCACAGGTTAGCATGGAAAACACGAACTGTAAATAACATCGCCACGTACGAAATATTAATGTCCGAAGATGGTCAATTTTACAAATCAATCGGTTCGGTTAACGCGAATGGCAATTCGCAAAAACCATTAAACTACGAATACATTAATAACCACGTAGAAGCTTCAAGCAAACAACATTATTACAAACTTAAACAAGTTGATTTTGACGGAAATTATACGCTATCAAAAGCCATAATTATCGATCATTCTTCTCAGGGTGAAATTCATTATTCAAATGGTAAATTCCAAATTGACTCAAGTATGGATATAAAAACCAATGCTACATTTATTATTTATCAGGCTGACGGCAAAGAAATATACTCCGAAAAAATCAGCTCTTTTGGAACGGTAGCTTGGAATAAAACAGGGTTGTTTTTTATCAGCATCCCTGAAATTGGATATCATCAAAAGATTTTTATCCAATAAAAAATTCCAAAAAGTCTACCCCCAGTTCATTCATTAAAAGCAGGTGAATTATAGGCTGGTTAAAAAATCAACTTTAATGATTTAGGGCCTGTATCGCAAAACTTTTTGTTGCGCAATTTGTTATCTTTAAATATGAAAACTGTTTTAATTACTGGAGGAAGTGGGTCTATTGGAATGGTATTAAGTCGAAATCTTACCCAAGCAAATTTTGAAGTAAGACATTTAACGCGAAATCCTAACCCTGCTAAAAAATATAAAAACTTTAAATGGGATATTGAATCTAGTGAGCTTGACATAAAAGCCTTTGAAAACCTCGATTACATCGTTCATTTAGCAGGTGAAAACGTTAGCGCAGGCCGTTGGACATCAGCACAAAAGGAAAGGATTAGAAATAGTCGAATAAAAAGCTTAAACCTGCTTTTAGATAAATGGCCAAAAGGGCAACGCCTTTCAGGATTGATTTCGGCATCTGGGATAAGCATTTATGGCACACAAACTGTTGATCAAATATTCTCGGAAAATGATGATTTTGGAGATGACTTTTTAGCGCAAGTAAGTATTGATTGGGAAAAAGCAGCTGCGCAATTTTCTAGGATAAGCGATAGAGTTGCAATGGTGAGAACTGGAATTGTTTTAGAAAAAGATTCGGGGGCTTTGAGCAAAATCCTTCAGCCTATAAAATACGGTATTGGATCACCACTTGGCTCTGGGAAACAATATATGCCATGGATTCACATGAATGATATCGCTGGGATATATCAATTCATTTTGGAACATCCTGACATTGAAGGTCCGTATAATGCTGTAGCGGACGAACATGTTTCAAATGCAACCATGACTCAAACGATTGCTAATGTAATGCGTAAAAAACTATGGGCGCCAAATGTACCTGAATTTGCTTTAAAATTATTGTTTGGTGAGATGGCAGATATTATACTGAAAGGTAGTCGAATAGATAATACAAAAATTAAAAACAGTGGTTATAAATTTGAATTCACCGCGCTAAAACCTGCATTAAAGAACTTGATTTAAACTATGAACAATTGGTAAGTGGATTACCACATATCCATTTAGTTTTAATCCAACCCCGGTATGTTAATCCATCAATTTCGGTATTAATAAAAACCCAATCACCACACCCTTTTAACGGTCTTAAACCGCCCAGTTCTTTATTGAACGAATTTTCTATTCGACCGTTGTCGTTCGGATCTGTGTACAACGAAATTTCTTGCCCACCATAATTCCGCGTGTCAAAAGCAATCACTGATGAATGCACCCATGCAAAATGCCCTTTGATATTGAAATCCTCATCTATGCCAATAATAGGGCTTTCAATTTTAAACCAGTCCCCGTCTGAAGCGACTATATGAATCATATATTCCGCCTCGCCGTCGTTCCACGGCAATGCCTTGAGAATTTTACCATTTGGCGAAACTCTTATGTTTGTATACTCCTCGCCTGGATCATATAAATAAGCTTGAAAATTAGTTTCACAATAATTGTTCAATGAGCCATTTGATTTTTTATTGTCTTCGAATGATAGGTTGGCTGTAAGACTCAGTTGCATTAAAGGGTCAACTCCACTATAGCTATAATTGGATTGATTTTGCTTACAAGCAATTAACATTAAACTAGAAAAAAGAAAATACAATTTCATAAATCATGTTTTAAGTTTTCTCAATTTAACAAAATAATAAAACGTAAAACAATGAATGACAGACTATTAATGCACAACCAACTTTTGGTAACTGCCACGATTAAGCAAATAAACAACGTAAAGACCTGCCTTCCAATCTGAAACATCTATAGTTTTTTGCTTAGAGAAAGATCCTTGCGCAATAATTGCCCCGTGTACATTGAAAACAAGATAATCTTCCCAATTTTCATCAGTTAGTTCAAGGGTGAACTGAGTGGTTGCTGGATTTGGATAAAGCTTGACTTCAAGATGTTCAGTTCCTTTACTTCTAACGGAAAGGGGACTAAAACGATTCTCTGCACCAAAAGTAGGAAACATTCGAATAAAGGGGCCTGTACCATTAGGGTATCTTCCATAAGTAGTTGACGACGGCATTTCTGGATATTTCACACGACTTAATTCATACCCTTCAGGACTGGAAAATGAAATCGACTCTCCATTTGCAGAAAGTTTGAAATTAGCATGTAGCCCTTCATCTAAAGTATCTTCATCCATCCAAACTGTAAGATATTCATTTGCAGGAATAATTGTGCCCTCTGGAATTCTCCATTTCAGCGGGTTTTCACTAGGACTATCTGACAGGTAATAGCCTCCAATATCTTTATTTTCATTGGTGCGATTATACAACTCAACCCAATCCTCAAATTTCCCTTCTTCATCTACAACCGACAAATCGTTTTGCGGCATGATTTCATTAATTACAACTTCACCGGCAAGTGCAATATGATAAAACTCATGCGCTGCACGAACTGGAGAAAACTTACCCGCGTTTTCATTTTCAGCATAAATATAAAACTGAATATCTTTAGCCGTTGTTTCAATTGAAGCACCGTAAACAAAATCACCAGCTGCACCATCATCATGAAGACCGTCATCAAACATTTGTATTTCGCTAAATTGATCTTGATAATCACTACGGTATTTTAACGTCACTGAACTTGCATCAGTGATGACGGCGTTTATAATTACCGAACTATAGGCTAATGGTTGAGCTGGTAGGGTATTCACCGTTGAAATTATTGGGGCATCAAACGACCATTCAGGCAAACTTGTTAAATAAGTAATTCTTCCTTCCATTAATTCCGTAAGTCCAACAATATCTCCATCAGGATGGAAAATCGTGTGGTTAATATTTTCAGAAAAATCGCTTTCAGAAAAAAAGGGGTCAGACTCATTCAAAACAGATTCATTGATGATTGTTTGGAGCGCTAGGGCACGATCCAAATACCAGTCATTTAAAAAATTTTCTTCCAGAATTGTTTTAGCGTGCGCTATATATTTTTTACGATATGAAGCATGCGACAATAAACGCAAAATTAATGGATGTGTTCCGTCCGAAACCCTAAGAAACAGATCCATTTCTATTAACTCTTCTAATGTTGCCGGTACATCGGTAATTTTCCTATTCCCTCCAAAAGTCTCATCTAAATCCCAAATTATTGGTAGAAATCGATTGTTATTATCTTTTAAGAGATAGTAATTTTCTTGTGAGAATCCAGTGTATGAAGATAGGTTTACAACAACATTATTAAAAGCCAACATCCATAAAGTTCGATCAATATCAAGATGTTCTGGCAATTCACTTATGTCAAAATTCAACGTAAAGATAAAGTCCACTAAATCACCCCAACCTTCTTGGGATTCCAACTCATAATGATCATAATAAGTTATAGAATCTTCACCCAAATAAGCCAAAGTAGCACCCGAAGAAATGTCACTTGGCGGATTGCATTTAAAGCGAATATTATCACGATCACAATACAAACGTCGTTGATGGTAAGCATCATTTACAACTTCAACATTTGAAAACAAACCATAATAATTGTCATTGATGAAGACTTGTGTAAACCCCGCCAAAGGGGCATCCATGTATTTTCGAGCAATTTCGTACCCAAGCACTTCTCGAACATAAGAAGGATCTTTTTTATTATTCGATAGTTTTAAGGTTGTATACCCTTGGCACTCTTGATCTGTAATGTAATCTAAAGAGATATTCAAACCATTCTTCAACCCGTCCGGGTCGTACGAGTCGCCACCTCTAAAGCGCACCCCTACTTGATTATAAAAATCCCCGTTGATATAACAGATTGCAACTAAACGCTCTCCTTCATCATTTGCATAGTATAAATCTAAAGAATCATCCCAATCGTCTACTTCAAATTCCAACCTTATTTCCGTAAGCTGTTCGGCATCGTATAAATTTTGTGCAAATCCATTGTGAAATAAAACAACTATTCCTATTAATGCGAAAAGTAACTTCATAATTCTTTAAAACTTGAGTCACGAAATTAAACAATAATGCCAATTCCAAGGTTAAAAACTTTACGTAAAAAAGAGATAATAGGTTTATAATTAATAGGATTTTGCACTTCTGATTAGATAAAAAAATAAAATTAGATGGATCTATAAGGTTACTTTTTTGAAGAAAGGATATTTCTTAATAAACGTGTTATGAAATTATTATTTTCCTCAATTTTCGTTCTAACTCAACTCATCGGTTTCACTCAACAGCGTCCTGTGAAACTTGTTGACACCTACCAAATCGAAAATTCCAATCCAGGCGTTTGTTCGTGTAAAATCCCTGTCAATTTTAATTTAGACGATCCACTTGAAGCACTACCCGATTCATTAGAGGATAGAATTGTTGAACGCATTGATTTGGTATATACTACCTACGCACTCAACCCTACATTTGATCAACTTAAACTAAACAATTCTCGTGTAGCAAAATTTAAAAACCGTTTCCCATTTGTTACTGAAAAAAACATCCAATGGACTGATTATGGCCAAACTATCGCTAAAACAGCATTTCACGCCAAGAATTTGTTTCATGGATTTGTGGTGTACTATCGACCAAAACCGACTGTCGAAACAATAGCGAAAGAAATTGCCTTTATTGATTCAGTAGTTGAAGGAAACCTGATTTCATCTTCCAGAAATCACCGTATTGATTCGGGTTCCTCTACCGCTTCAAAAAAAACTGTCAAAACCAGTATATCTGCCATTCCATCTGAATTTGATTTGGCAGTTGGTTCATGTTATGAGGTTACAAAGTTCAAAGATTTATCAGATACCGCAACGATAGTAAAATTCGTTGAAAAGATCAGGCAACTTCCGAGGTATGCGGGACATCAAATAAACGTATCGACGAGTAAAGTACCTGATTTGTATTTGTACCAAGGCACCTATTTAACAGAAGTGAAGGATTGCGACTATGCCGAAGCCACAACTGCCAAAACAGCTGTTCTTGACGATTGGTTTAACGCAGGAGACTATGAACTTGTACAAACTATTTATGAGCGTAATACCAATTGGCAAAACACGCATGTAGTGATGGATGTCACAGGAAGTATGTCTCCCTATATTGCAAAAACTTTGGCTTGGTTAAAACACAATCAACAGCAAAATAAAATTGATTCATTCACCTTTTTTAACGATGGCGACACCACACCAGATTTCGCGAAAGTGATTGGAGAGGTTGGAGGGATTTATTCTGTAAACAATACAATATTTGATTCTGTTTTTAGCACTTTAAAAAAAGCAATGCTCGCTGGCGGAGGTGGAGATGTAGAAGAAAACAATGTTGAAGCCATGTTATCAGTACAATCTAATTTTAAGGATTGTGACGCAATTGTATTAGTTGCAGACAACTTTGCCACACCGAGAGATTTATCTTTGGTTAAACAACTCAATGTTCCGGTTCGAATAGTTTTATGCGGCGCATTAAATCGAACAATAAACAGGCATTATATCCAATTGGCATACGATACAAAAGGCAGTATTCATACCATAGAACAGGACATTAATTGTCAGGATATCAAAACCAATAAAACCATCAAAATTGGAACTGCTTATTATACACTTTTCGAAGGTAAAATAATGATTGCAAGTGAAAAAGCCTAAGCCCGAAGCATTTCTTATGCAAAATAAAACTCACTGTTATAAAAGACCGGTGAGTTTTTGTTTAGGCATTATTTTTGTTCAATTAGGATTGTGAAAGTTTTTAAATCATACCTGATGACCTTGCTATTTATACCCTTATTATTGTGGAATTGTGAACTTGAACCCGTTCAGCCTAATACCGATATTACTACAGAAGACATTAAACTTAGTACCACTTTTACAGAAGACTGGGATGATTGGGAATTTGAGATAGACGATTTGTCGTATGAGCTTGAAACACGATTTACAAATGATTGGGATAGTTGGGAAGTAAGCGGAGACGAATTTGAAGCGAGAATTGAGACCAACTTTTCAGAAGACTGGGACCATTGGACTTTAAAAAACGATGAGTTTTCACTGAGAATTAGAACCTCTTTTAATGAAGATTGGGAGAACTGGAGAATCGATGACTTAAACAGTGACTGGAATGCAACAGTACGCACTTCTTACAGTGAAAACTGGGATGACTGGGATGCCAACTTTGATGATGGACATTTAGATATTAGAACAAGTTTTTCAGAAGATTATGATCGCTGGGATGCTTACGGAAATTTTCCAAGCAATACGCCTGTTGCATTTAAAATTGCTCTCTTATTCCCCCCAATAATCACTCATATTATGATGCGCCATGAACTCATAGAGCCGTGATTATTTCTGCGCGGGCAAACTTCTAAATTTTGCATAAATTGGTTTGAATACTGCAACACTCAACACACCGAGTACAACACAGGTCCAATAGACAAATTCTTCTTCTTTCAGACCTAAAATACGCCTTTCTTGATATTTATACCACCAAGTATAATTTCTGTTCGACCAAATGAAAGCATAAATGAACAGTGGTAAAATGGGTAACCAAAAATTAAGATACATCGTCATAACATAGGCTGATAAATTTAATTTGCGTTCGGAAAATCCTCGCAGTACAATGGCTGCAACTAGGAGGTAAGCTAAAAAAACTATAATTAACCCAAGTTGAGCTGCACTATCATTTGATCGACGAAGTATTGAAAAGATCAAAAAAGTAACAATTCCTGCCACAAGTGGTGTCAAACAAACACTAATTAAACCAAAGACAAATTGCCGGGTTTTCATTTGCTTAAAAATCCAAACGACTAAAGACAACCATCCGATAACAACGATCCAAATCATCCAAAAGTCAAAATCACTCCATATATTACTTCTCCCATTAAAATGCAAGTCCCTCAATAAACGCACCTTCTTTTTGATGCCCCAATCTTCATTATAATAATCAGACCCAATCCCATCTAAATTATTTAACTTATTCTGAATGACTTCATTACTTGATATGGAAATTTTATGATCTGTATATTTGTTGTAAGACTTGATATAATTCTCAATTCTTCTTTTTGCTTCAGCTCGTCCAATAATTTGTTCTGTTCCTCCACCATAATAGCCTGCACTAGCACCCCAATTATCAATAAAATCAACTTCATCATATTTAAAATCTCCATTCGGTAATACCTCCAAATATGTTCCTCCGATCAGAGCCTCACCTTTATTCAAGTTTTGGATATCAACTAAAACTTCTTCTGCACTTGTTGAAAATTTCACTTTTAAATCATTCGAATAAGGAACAATCAATACCACTGCAAGGGCAGTAAAAAAAACTAAAGCGTATAAAAAATAGTTCAAGTATTCCAACCCAAGGTTCATTTTTCCTCCAGCTTTTGCAACATTATATCGTGCCTGAAAAACAAACCAATAGACCAAATAAATGAGTACAGGTATAATTAAACTAACGATTAATAATTCTGAAGACGGCACTTCATCTGTAGCCGGATTCCATCCTACTGCTAGGTTTAAAAGAAGGACCAAAGCAATAAAAACTAATCCTAACGGAAAAAAATAATGCACCCGTGTCACCCAAATTGAAGGAAAGTAATGCAATAAGTAATTATCAATTTTTTTTAAAAGATTCACGTGTCAGGTTTTAATCATTAAATAATCTACGAGTAGACGAACTAATATCTCTGAAGTATGCTATTTTACCGTTCTTTTGGAGTACTTGCATTAAGAACTCTTGTGCAGAAACGGAGAGCGGTACTTTGACATGGGCTGTCTTTCCCACTTGTTTTAAAACACCCTTTTCTCCAATCAACTCCTCTAATACTCCTTGCGATAAATTAACTTGAATTTCGAATTCATTAAAAGTTCTTGTCTCTCCAATTTTATCGACTTCTCCGGCGTAAACCATGGCTCCCTTTTTCAGAAAGACAACTGAATCGGAGACATTTTCAATTTCATGGAGCTGTTGCGAGCTAAGGATTACACTTACTTTTCGATTAGGTTCGGAAACAATTTCCCTTAAATCCGATAAAAATTTATTTTGTGCATTGATATCTAAATTGGCGATTGGTTCATCCAACACTAATAATTCAGGACTACCAATTAACATTCGCGCCAATTGAAAACGTAGACGGTAACCGGTTGAAATTTCTTTCCATTTTAAATCCGCGTATTCTTCTAGACCCAGTTTTTGAAGTAAATCATCAATTAATCGGTCGGCATCTTCTCCGTGAATTCCACGAATACTAGCTTGAAAAACAAGGTTATCTCGAAGAAACCCATGCCATTTTGGAATTCGTTGAGGAATATAGGCAATACGAGAGCGTATCTGTTCCCAAGATAGTGTATCTGCAGGTTTTCCATTAAAATAAAAAAGGTCCCCTCGATCGTGTGATAATTCGCCTGCAATGATTCGAAGCAGTGTCGTTTTACCGTTCCCATTTTCTCCTACTACACCCGTAATTTTTCCGGCCGCTAGGTTGATTGATACCTCTCCTAGTCTAAATCCACCGTTTCCGTATGCTTTAATTAGGTTTACACATGAAAATAAATCCATTAATCTCGTTTTGAATCGTTTGATTAACGCCTAAAATAAGGTTTTATTTCTTGTTCGTGACAAGTTATGGGGCTTAATAGTTCAATTGCTGATATTCAACATTATTCAAGTATCGTTCATCAGTCAATGTTTTTAGAAAGTTTACAAGGTCCTGAATATCTGCATCATCCAACATCAAGCCAGTATCCATAGTCATTTCCAAGGCGGGATCAAGTGTCGGTGTTTTTATTTCGCGCCTATCATGAGCTACCTTGGGAAATCCAACCAATAAGTTCCTTTATTATCGACCACCCTTATCTGATAGTTATTCATATTTGGGTTAGCACTCCAAGAAACTATTCGATCAAATTTACAGGGAAAAACCTCCTTACCAGCGAGGGTTTGAACACCAATCTTTCCATTTTGTTTGACTTGTACATATTTGTCCCAAATTATCTCCGAAATCCATTCATAATCAAAAGGAATCTTAACCTTTGATTTTGAATTAATCATCCCCCACTTACCGTCTTGTTGCACTTTCAAATAGTCTTCAGAAAGCACCATTAGACCTTCATATTTAAACGGTACTAAAATGTCCTCATCACAATCGATCACCCCAAACTTACCTTCTTTTTTCGCCATAATCATACCGTATTTTAAATAACCTAAAGACTGATATCCAATATCAATGACGACCTGGCCGTCAGTACCAATTAAACCATAAAGGCTGTCGTTTCCTACTAAAGCTAGTCCGTTATTAAATGAAAATGCTTTTTTAAATTGGTTGGGAATAACGGTTCTTCCTGTGGTATCCATATACCCGTAACGATCGTTGATTTTAAATAATATCAGTCCGTTGTGAGGAACAGCATCAATTTGCTGATAAACACAAGGAATGGTTTGTGCAAAATCATTTAAAATTGCTCCATGGCGCTCTTGATAGAAGTAAGATTGTGAATAGAAATATCCATCTTTTTGAATATACGTGCGATTCATGGTGACAAAACTCCTGTTCTCATTAATTGGATGTATTGAATTGTAATAAGAATCACTTAGCAATTGTCCTTTTTCATTCACAATGCCAAATTTTTCATTATTTCTCTGAACGATGTATAAGGAATCATTGATCTTTCTTACATGCGTATAAATTAACGGTCCATTATTTATACCGAAATATGCTCCCCGTTGAAATACATTATAATGGAGGCGTTGTTTGATTTGAAATGGCAGTTGATCACAAAGTCCCAAAACTTCTCCTTCATGATTCAACCAGTGATATTTCTCTTCCAATTTTACGATGCTTGAATCTTGATTAACTATCCAAACATCATCATAACTACATGGAATAACCTCTTCTCCTTTCTTATTAATTAAACCCCATAGCTTATTTTTAACTACGCGAATTAAATTGAATTGCGGATGTCCCTCTACGAATTCATATACTTCTTCATTGATTGGCGCATAAGTTGTGTCAATTATTTGATACGCATAATTCAGATGAGCCAACCTTAACTTATTTGCTGTTCGGTTGGAATGATGCCCTTCACTAAGCGGTAAAATATCCGAGAACTCAACCTCAAAAACCGCATTGGTGGACCGGCGATAAACATTTGTTACCCTGTCATTCTCGAACAATAAAACCTCCTCTTTTTCAGGGAGAAATCGATAATGTGTAAAACCAAAAGGCAACAAAGTATCCAACTGAAAATTCAGTAACCCAAAACTGGATTCATTTCTCGCCAAAAAACCATGCTCAAACAATTCAATAAACGCATAAGTTGGTGGAACTAGTTCATTGCCCAAATCATCAATTATTCCAACTTTATTGGACGCAACCTCGACAGAAGTATAAGGTTCTAAATCAAAAACTTCATTAATGTTATAGATTAAAAAATGAGACTGAGTCTGCTCTTTTTTATTAAAAGATGCCCCCCTATAAAAACCAGGAAAAGAAGCGAACACTTGTTGATTGTTGGACACAGAATCAACACTAAAATCGTAAAATCGCTTAGTCAGCGAATCTAAGTTTTCATGAGTGTTATAGGCTTTAAAAACTTGTTTTTGTTCATTTCTAAAAACATAGGCATTCATACGCGGTGCAGCGATATCAACTTTATAGCTCGATCCTCTTGGATGCAAAGCATCTAAATAAGAAGTGTAAGAATCCCAGGTTTGGATATAATCAATTTCAATTAATTGCACTCCATTTTTATAAGGATAAACATGGACTATTGGAGCCTTAAAGGCATCTTCATTCGGCTTTTTCCAAAATTGCGCAAAAGAAACCTCACCCAACAAAATAAACAACGATGCAAAGATAAAACACGGAGACTTGAACATTTTCCAAAATTATGAGAACAACCTAAAGTGAGCAACCTAAAATGAGGGAAAGGCCATACTAATTGAGGGAAATTCAACGGTTGAATTATTAGATTGTGTTTTTAAATCTTTTTAAAGAAATAAAGTTTATTAGTTTTAGTGGAGCGTCAGGCTGTCTAATAACCTAATTTTGACCATTTGATAGTTGGACAGGTACCTTGGAAAATTTTGAAATAGCCAATTCTCAAGGACTTAATTTTACTTATTAGACAGCCTGGCGTTGCGTGTAATTAAAAACACATACTAATGACAAATCCGAATTTATTTATTGAAACTGAAAGGTTATTAATCCGTCCATTTAAAATGGAAGACATAGCGTCATCCTATATCATGAATTTAGATGCAGAAGTTAGTAAATACACGGGAGACGGTGGAATTGTATCTAAAAAAGAAATTGAACGAAGGATTGTCGAAAATGTATTTGGAGATTACGAAAAATACGGATTTGGACGGCTTGCTGTTGAATTAAAAGGAGAAAATAAATTTATTGGATTTACGGGACTAAAATATCTTGATGATATGGACGAAGTGGATCTCGGATATAGGTTTATGAAAGAATATTGGGGAAAAGGAATTGCTACCGAATCTGGAAAGGCATGCGTGAATCTTGGATTTAACAAACTTGGATTAGAAAAAATAATTGCAATGGTTCTCCCAGACAATAAAGGTTCAATTAACGTTCTTGAAAAGCTCAATTTCAAATACGAAAAAGAGATTATTGAAGATAATCAATTGGCAAAAGTATATGCTCTACTTAAAGAAAATATCACCTCACAAAGAACTGTGCTAAAAAACAATTAATTTTTTTTAAATTTCTTTTGAAACAGGTTGCATCCTGTTAGAGGTGTGATCATATTTACCAAGTATAACAATAACTTGCTTTAAAAGTTTATTGCAAACGACCATTAACGCTTTCTTTTTGATATTACTCATTCATAAATAACTCGACATCCTTTGTCCTGAATGCCTGACTATAAATAAATGGGAGTTTGTGGTTATTTCTGAACTTTATCTCTTTAAAAGGAAATAAAGTTTATTATTTTTAGACAAAAGTTGTAGCCCATAGAAATGAAGATTGAAGAGAAAGAAAGAATCTATAATTTTGTAATTTCACCGAGTGGATATTCAAAGGAGTTTAAGAAAGTAGCTCAAATTATTGAAACACAACTTAAAATTAAATTCAGGCAAAAACTGAATGATTTAGAATCATATTATTGGGTTTTTGATTTTGAAGGGGCTGAAATTAATTTACATTTAAATGAAATGATTGGTGATGTAGAGTTATTTGTTGACAAAAGTGCATCTAATAATTTAGTATTAAAAACACTTATAGAACGTGTCAATATGTATACAAAATGAAAATATATGCAATTAGCGGACTAGGAGCAGACGAAAGGGTGTTTAAGTATTTGTCTCTTGAACATGAATTAGTTCCCATAATTTGGATTGCACCTAAAAGTAAAGAATCCATAGTTGAATATGCAAATCGTTTAATTAACGAATATGAAATAGACCAAGATGAAAACTTCGGAATTTTGGGAGTCAGTTTTGGAGGACTAATAACAGTTGAAATTAGTAAATTATTAAGCCCAGAGGTGTCAGTTCTTATCTCTTCGGCAGAAACAAGAGATGATTTAAGTGGAGTAATCAAAATTGCTGGGAAATCGAAACTAATTGAGTTGATACCTGAAAGATTGTTTAATCCTCCTAAAGCAATAGCTCATTTTCTATTTGGAACAGATAAAAAGGAGTTGTTGAATTCCATTTTAGATGATACGGATTTGAATTTTGCGAAATGGGCAACAAGAGAGCTAATCAATTGGCAAAATCAAATAAGATTACCAAATTTGATTAAAATAGGCGGTTCAAAGGATAAGTTGCTCGCTCCTAAAGGCAAAAACACAATCATAGTTGAAGGTGGCGAACATTTTATGATTGTAGATAGAGCAGATGAAATTAGCGAAATTATAAATGAAAAAATAAAACAGGCTACAACACAAAAATAAAATTCACCGCTAGCGCGGTTCGGCATAAATGCCTAATTTTATTCAACCGTTAGCTACAATATCGATTAGAATCAAATAATATGAAAGTATTACTCTTGGTAATTTCCGTTCTTTATCTAAATACCATTTTTTGTCAAACTTATATAAACGACAGTATAATGGGTATTTATGTTAAAAATGAAGAAGCATCAAAATATTTTGACCCAAGAGGAAAAGGGGAAACCAAAAATGGTCTGAAAGAAGGGCATTGGAAAGAATTTTTGTTTGATCGATTCTATTATTATAAAGAGGAAGAAGGTATAGTTAATTATTATGTTGAAAACCTTTTAACTTACGGAGAAGGGAACTATAAAGCTGGAAAAAGAACCGGTAAATGGAATCTTTATTTAATTGAGAATGAAACAAGAAAAAAATTTCTTTCGTTAACTGCAAACTATTCAGAAAATATTAGAGATGGAAAAATGATTTATTATTTTCCAAATGGAAAAAAAGCCGCTGAGAGCAAAGAAATAAAAGGAGAAGTAAATGGAAAATTAACTTCATTTTACTCAAGCGGAAACATTTACCAAGTAATTCATTATAGACATGGTAAAGGTGAAGGCGAGACTAAAATCTATTATGAAACTGGAGAGATAAAACATGTTTATAATTTCTGTAACGGTATTATTTGTGGGTCGTCAATTGGATACTATAAGAGCGGTAATAAAAAATTTGAGAATAGCTACTTAGACGGAGAACTCAATGGAAAATCTGTTCATTGGTATGAGAATGGAAACATTAAAGAAAAATGTTTTTACATTCTCGGGAAACTTGACAATATATTTCAATACTATTACCCATCCGGTCAACTTTGGGTTGAGCGTGAATATGAAAATGGGCTCTTAAAAGAAGTGAACCACTTGTATGATAAGAATGGGAAAGAATTAGATCACGGTACACTCTCAAACGGAAACGGTACATTATTTTATTATACCGAAGAAGGAGTCATCTATTTGACAAGAGTCTTTAAAGACGGGATTCAAGTCAGTAAAGATTAGAAAAACTGTAGCTAACACAGTAACTAAAGTTAACTGCCGCCCGCATCCGCGCACAAAGACCGCCCATATTGTGTCCATATCCGAGCAGCCGACCCTTGCTCCCATTATCCGGATTTCCCGCCCACTTAGCACCGCAATAAATTGCTAACTTTAGTCAAACGTTAGCAACAACAAAAAAACACCGCTAAAATTCGGTACAGAAATCATTTTGTGATAAAATAATTTGCGTAACCGAACGGTTACTCTTATATTTGTAACCGAATAGTTACACATATAATGAGAAGAGATGTTTTTCAAGCAATAGCAGACCCAATTAGACGAGAAATTATTGAATTACTTGCTACTGAAACTTTAAGTGTAAATGAAGTTGCAGAAAAGTTTGAAATCAGTAGACCTGCAATTTCTAAACATTTAAAAATTTTAAACGAATGCGGAATAATCGATTTTAACCAAATCGGTAGAGAGCGTTTATGTTTAATACAACCACAAAAACTAATACCTGCTTTTTTGTGGATAAAACAATACCACAAATTATGGGAAGACAGAATAGATTCCTTTGAAAATTACATTTATCAAATACAAACTAAAAACGATAAAAAATGAGTGATTTAGCAAACAGAACTCTAACAATAGAGAAAACACTTAATGCACCTGTACAATTGGTTTGGGATGCTTGGACACAATCCGATCACATTTTAAAATGGTGGGCTCCAAATGGAATGAATATTAAAATAATTCAACACGATTTTAGAGTTGGTGGATTATGGAAATATTCAATGCCAATGCCTGACGGAAATGAATTTATATCGGAAGGTACATATAAAGAAATTGAAGAATTTAAGAAAATAATTACCTCTGCGGACTTTAAACCTATGACCGAAAACGTAGAACTACAAACCTACTTTGAAGCAGATGGAGATAAAACCAAGTTTACTTTTAGTGTTATTCACGCAACGCCTGAATATTGTAAACAACAAGAAGAAATGGGATTCTATAACGGTTGGGGTTCAGCTTTGGATAGATTAGAAAAGCTTTTAGAAACCTTGAATTAACAGAAATGAAGTCAAGGACTAAAAAAATCATTTACTTCATTTCACCAGTTTGCTTACACTGATGATGTTGGCAACTATCGGAAATAGTATATTCAATCCTGAATTTGCAAAAAGGTTTTCAGAGATAGGGTTTCCAATTTATTTGATATTTCCCTTAAAGACTGCGAACACTTTAGGGCTAATAGCCATTTGGTCAAATAAATCACAAGTTTTGAAAGAATGGGCATATAGTGGTTTTTCCTTTCTCCTCTTATTGGCGTTTTTAGCAGAATTAAATGCTCCAGTTCCTGACTATATCTCTCCACCATTGGCTTTGTTGTTGATAATAACTTCTTACATTTTTTGGAAAAAGAAATATATAACTGTTGCCTAACAAAGAACTGTGCTAAAAAACAATTCATTTTTCAATTAAATTACTTTTGAAACAGGTTGCAAACGGCCATTAACAATTTCTTTTTACGCCTTCCTTTTGCTACTATTAATTCAGAAATAAATCGACCTGCTTTAACCTGAGTGCCTGACTATAAATAAATGGGAGTTTGTAGTTATTTCTGAATTTTATCTCTTTAAAAGGAAATAAAGTTTATTATTTTTAGTCAAAAGTTGTGTGCAATTCAAGCAAAATGAAAATAATTAAAATCCCTAAGGGCGTCAAGATATCAGCATTTAACGGTCCAACTGAAAAAATCACTCCTTCACTATTGGACGAATTAATGACACCAATTGAACAAAACAAAGCAAAAATTATTGACGCGGCTTTTGATATTGAGCGAGTTTTAGAGAGAATCATTTCTCATCATTTTTTCAAAGATCATGACGTTAACAAAGATTCAACCCAAGAATTTGAGGACGTGATTCTCAGGTCTGATTGGTGTACTTTTGCAGCTAAACGTAAACTGATAACCCACATAATAAATAAGGATGGTATTTTGACAGGACAAACAAAGTCCGACTATGATCAACTTCTGAGAAAAACAATGTCTTACAGAAATGCCTTTGCTCATGGAGAGTTAGCTACAGATGGAAGAGAGGTGCGCTTGTCCTACTTTGAAGGAAATCCAAAAGAAAAGACTCTTGACGATGCATATTTTGAGCAAGTTGAACTAGAATTAAATGAAGCCTGGAACCTAACCAACAAAGTTGCTATTATTACTGGTGCTCATAAAGAATATAAATAATAACTGCACACAACAAAGACTAAAATAAAGACCTTGCCTAACCAAACCGTTTCCTTATTTTAGTCAAGGCGTTGGGCTTCATTGAAAAAACAAGGCGTAAAAGTTCGTAATTAGAGAACTAATCTATATCTTTGTATTAGGCAATAATTATGAAACGAATAATAGCGAAGAAAACCTTGCGGGAATTTTGGGAAAAACACGCAGACTCTGAACAATATCTTAAGACTTGGTACGAGACCGCAAAAAATTCTAATTGGAATTCACCTAACGAAGTTAAAGAAACATATATTAATGCTAGTATTTTAAAAGAAAGTAGAGTTGTGTTCAATATAAAAGGGAATTCATATCGACTTATTGTTAAATTTAACTACGAAAGACAATGGGCATTTATTAGCTTTATAGGGACCCACGCTGAATACGACAAAATTGATGCAAATGCAATATAAATTAGTGAATTATGGAAATTAGACCAATAAAAACGGAAAAAGACTACGATAAAGCTCTGGAAAGACTCGAACTGATATTTGATGCTTCTCCTGATTCAAAAGAAGGAGATGAAGCTGAAATTTTGTCATTACTTATTGAAAATTACGAAAATAAATACTACACCATTGAATCGCCGGATCCCATTGAAGCAATTAAAATTAGAATGGAAGAAATGAACTTGAAACAGAAAGATTTAATTGGAATCATTGGTGGAAAAAGTAGAGTATCCGAAGTTTTGAATAAAAAGAAAAGACTAACGGTAGAAATGATAAGGGAATTAGAACGAATTTTACACATATCTGCTTCTGTACTAGTAAACAGTTATAAACTCACAAAATAAAAAACGAAAGGGCAACAAAAAGTATAGACTATCTGACTCTCAATTGGACGAATTATTTGGAAAGTATAATCATCAAATTGAGAATTTTGAACTCATTAATTCGGATTTAAATGTACTTGCTGATACAACGGTACACTTAACTGATGGATTAATTGATTGTGTAGAAATATGGAATAAATTGGGTGACTACCCAGAAAAGGAGTTAAACACATACGAATTAAAGAAATTTGAATAAATAAAAACTACTGCCTAACAAAGAACTGTGCTAAAAAGCAAGTAAATTTTACCTGCACACTTCTATAAGTTTCGTCATATTTACCAAATATAACAATAGCAAAAACTTGCTTTAAAAGTTTGTTGCAAACGGCCATTAACGCTTTCTTTTTACGCCTTCCTTTTGCTACTATTAATTCATAAATAACTCGACATCCTATGTCCTGAATGCCTGACTATAAATAAATGAGAGTTTGTGGTTATTTCTGAACTTTATCTCTTTAAAAGGAAATAAAGTTTAGTAGTTTTAGTGGAGCGTTGGGGTTAATTTGAAAACACAAAATGAGTAAAGAAACTAATAATATAGATGAGAATGGAGCATTTGTTGCGTTTAAGCCTGCTCAAGGTGTTACTGAATACCAAGTTATTCTAGACAAAGATTCTGACACTCTTTGGGCGACTGAACTTCAAATTGCAGATATTTTTGGAAGAGATAGAACCGTTATTAATCGACATATAAAAAATGCTTATAAAGAAGGAGAACTTGATGAAGCAGCAACTAGTGCAAAAATTGCACAAGTTCGATTAGAAGGAGGTAGAGAAGTACAAAGAGAAGTAGTTCATTATAATCTAGATGTAATAATATCTGTTGGATATAGAGTAAAATCTCCTCTAGCAACGGAATTTAGAATATGGGCGACAGCTAAATTGAAAGAATACTTAATTAAAGGGTACACCATAAATAAAAACCTGCTTCAATCAAGTGCTGACAAAATTAAAGAACTTGAATTACAGATAGATTATTTAAATGAAACTGCTTTTCAAAATCAAAAACAAATAACCGCTGGCTTCCTTTCTATAATAGGACACTATTCAAAATCGTTTGAACTTCTAAATAAATATGACACTGAAGAATTGTCAATGGAAGGACTAAATGAAGATGTCATTTACACTATAAACTACGATGATGTAAAGAAAGCTATCCAAGAACTTAAAAAGTCATTGATTCAAAAAGGAGAAGCATCCGAAATCTTCGGAAATGAAAAAGACAATTCATTTGAGGGAATATTAGGAAGCATTTCCCAAACAGTTTTTGGACAACTCGCTTATCCAACAATTGAAGAACAGGCAGCTCAGTTACTTTACTCAATAATAAAAGGACACGCCTTTAGTGACGGAAATAAAAGAATTGGATCATTCGTGTTTGTGTGGTTTCTTGAGCAGAATAATTATCACAAAAATCGAAAAGGAAAAAGGAAGATTAATGATAACACTCTTGTCGCATTAGCACTTGCCGTTGCTCAAAGCTTACCAGAACAAAGAGAGCTAATAACTAAGCTGATTATTAATTTAATAAAGAACTAACCCCAACAAAAAAATAAAGAGCATTAAAACGCAGCTTAGCCAAAACATCAACTCTCATTAAAAAAACAAATCGAACTTTGAACAATATTGGAATAAAACTAAAGGAAGTATACCTACCATTTTTAGTAGTCTCAATTGGGACTATTCTTTTTTACAACCTATTCAGGTGGACTTTTGACATTAAACTCGGAGTTCTTCCATTAAAAGAAGACTTGCTTAATTTTTGGATTCCTTTTGTTCTTCCATGGGTTCCAATATTAATTTGGCTTAGAAGAAGAATCAGAGTACTAAATATAAGGGGGAAAAGAGATAACGGATATTTCGGCTATCAATTTGCGATGGTAGTAGCAATGGCAGCTCCAATAATTGTAAGCCAGAATTATCTCGAAAAAGCCTCATTTGATCTCGTATCAATCTCCAGTCCATATGAAGCTAAAAATGAAAAAAATGAAAAGTACTTTGACATCAGTTCATTTCAAGTTTCCAAAAATACCAGCCTTTCATATATTACAGCCAGGACCTCAGGTAAAAACAATGACAATTTAAACTTCTATCTATATCTCGCCTGTCCTTTTGAAAATTCCGATAATGTTTGGTACGGAGTTGAATACACTAAGAATTTGAGCAATCGAATTAGTGACAATAAAAAAGATAAAGAATACAGAAATTTTCTTCAAAAATCTGAAAGAGAATTTCACACTTATGATTTCCAAAATGCGAAATACTTTGAAAAACTTGGTTATTCGGACGATAGAGACGGTTTTATAGAAGCAATCAAAGAAAAGAATCCTGCTATCAACGAATCTGAACAAATCATTCTTGTTCCTAAATTTGACGTTTTTGAGGAAAGGCTTGGGAATACCTTTCCTTGGATATTTGGTTCATTTGGGATAGGAGCTTTTATTTTGTTATTGATGATACTTATTCCAAAAATTGACGAAAAAGAACTAAGAGATTTTAAAAAGGATAAGCCATTAAAAGAAGACGACCTTAAAGATATGCTGAAATTTTTAGATCCAAGAGGACCTAATAAAGCTACTGCAATCCTATTACTTTTAAATATTTCTGTTTTCGTAATAATGATTTTCGCAGGACTGAATATTGTCTCACCAACACCTAAAGAGCTGTTGGAAATTGGAGGAAACAGGCGATTTGAAGTAATGAATGGAGAATATTGGAGACTTTTCACTTCAATATTTATTCACAGTGGATTATTACACCTTTTTATGAATTTGTTCGGTTTGGGATTAGGAGCTAGCATGCTTGAGGGAATTATCGGAAGAATTCAACTAGTAATAAGTTTCATAGTTTGTGGTATTCTAGCCAGTATGGCAAGTATTTATTGGCACGAGAATACAATAAGTGTAGGTGCTTCAGGTGCAATATTTGGCCTTTATGGATTGATTTTAGCTTTTACTGTTTTCAAAATTTATCCGGCACATATGCGTGGAATGACTTGGATGCTCTTAGGACTTTATGCAGGAGTTAGTCTGTTGTTCGGACTATTAGGTGGCGTAGACAATGCTGCTCATTTTGGTGGACTAATAAGCGGTTTTTTTCTAGGAGGAATATTGATACTAATTGAAAAAGAAAAGTTAATAAAAAACGGAAGTTAACTTGGGCGTAGTGTATGCCCTTCAAGACACGTCAGATAGCCTAACCGCTATACGCAAACAACCTCAACTTCACCTCCCTTATCCCTACAAAAAAAGCCCAACCAAAATGGCTAGTCTTTTAATGTACCCGAAACGCAACATTTATCGAACTTTTCCATCACTGATGACCTCAAATTAATTGAGGAATTTGGACAAAATTTTCGGCTTTTTGTTGCTTAAGTTAGGTTAAGAAAATCACCCATTTTAGTGTTTTAATGAATTTTATTTAGACAAAAATTTCTATTCATTTTTTTGTATCCACTTATCTATTCATGAGGAAAAAATAAACAAACTTGGATCTTGTTTAGTGGCGTTTATTTACTAATACTGGTGGTATAATCACGTTACATATATACTACCATATACCGAGATAAAGCGTACTTTTTAAGTCATAACCTCACTCCGATAACAAAGAGAAAACAACTTTGCACCTAAAGAAATTCATAAAAATAACTAGCTTTAAACCACTAAGACTTACAACCACCACTATTCTCAAGAGTATAGACGGTTTTAAATAATTAATATTAAAAAAGGTTTATTTATACACTTGTGAGCAAACATTTGGAAACCGAAAGCAAAAAAATCACATCTATCTGTAACATTTGACTTCGTTGTGTATCTAAAGGGTATAAAAATTCTAAAAAATGTATACAAAAAAAAAATCAAAATGGTTTCCACTAATTTCAATTGGACTTTTAATGGTAATACTTCCCAATATTATTGAACATTTGAGTTCTTGGCATATCTCAGATTTAGCAAAAGGATTATTGATAGGAATAGGTGTAGGATTTGAAATACTTGGATTACTTTTGATAAGAAAAGACAGACTTCATCTAAAAAAATCCTAATTTTCAGTATTTATGTTCAAGGAATATTACAATTATACAAGTGAACTTTGACGAAATATATAGTACCTATTCTTCAAAAATTTTTCGAATTTGTTTAGGCTATTTCAATGACGAAGACTTGGCTAAGGATATTACCCAAGAAACCTTCATATCAGTTTGGGAGTATCTTCCAAAATTTGAAAAACGTTCATCTGTTGGAACTTGGATATACAAAATTGCAACTAATAAATGTCTGCGCCAAATTCAAAAAGAAAAGTCGCACACCAAAACTGAACTTCCAATAAATTTAAAATATGTAGAATCGAATTTTGAACAAGAAGAAAAATTATCTAAGTTACATCAATACATTTCTGAACTTCCGGAATTGGAGAAGTTAATAATCACATTATCACTCGAAGGTGTTCCTCAAGAAAATATTGCAGAAATAATAGGAATTTCACATATCAATGTTCGAGTAAAATTTCATAGAATTAAAGCAAAACTTACTAAAAAATTCAACTAAAATGGATGATTTTGAAAACATAAAAGAACTGTGGAATTCCAATAGAAAATTGAATACTCTCGATACTGGACAAATACAAACAGTTATAAAAAACTTCCAGGCTAAGAAAAAAAGAAATGCTTTTCTAAATACCATTTTTTTTATTGCTTGTGGTGTTATCCTTCCTTTAATTGTCATTTTTTATAAGCCATTACTTTGGACTACCACTTTTGGAGAAATATTAATCGCCATAGGTTTTTTGTCTGGAATAGCTTTGAAATTCAGAACACTTAGAAATCTTACTCAAGATGAACTAAAATCCAATCGAGACTTTCTGGAAAACTTAATAATTAAGTCAAAACAAAAAGGGTCAAAAATGAATTGGCATTTAATTGTTTCTGTGCTTTTTTTAGCAGTAGGCTATGGATTTTTCATTTATCAGGAAGTCAGAGATAATCAATTCCATTTGATTCTAACCTATTCGGGGATTACGCTTTTCACATTGGTTATGTTTTTTATTTTCAGACCATTTGTAAAAAGAAATTCGGAGAATAAAGTTCAAAAAATGTTGGACGAGATTGAGGCTTTAGGTTAAAGAAGAAACGTTTGCTAACATGGTATAAATGTAATAGCGGTTAAAGTCTTAAATTCAAAATTCTTGTATAAATTGAAAGTAGTAAATTAGCCGAAAGAAAATGGAGAAAAAACCGCTACAACATTTATACGAGACAGTTAACCAACCAATTAACCATCACTTTCCAAGACTAAAAAACAAACCCTCAAAAACAACAAAACCCTCTCAAAATCCCAAATACTAAAAAAGCCAGCTAAAAGCTGGCTTTGTACCCGAGGCCGGAATCGAACCGGCACTCCAATGGAACACGAGTTTGAGTCGTGCGCGTCTACCAGTTCCGCCACTCGGGCTTTTATCTCTGGCGAGACAAAGTTTTCTTCAATTGGAAGTTTCCAATTGCGGAGGGCAAATTTAAGAAAAATTTAATTCTACCTCTATTAATTTAAAGGTTTTATTTCATTTTTCTTTGACTGATCAATTTAAGCGCACACCCTGCACCATTAATGTTCGTGACAGTGAACAGTATAGTTTGTTCCGTCTACTGTATAACCATTATCTTCCAATGCTTCTAAATCGTCTCCACATTTTTCTCCTAATTCTACTTCTCCATCAGGACCATCATAATGACATTCGTGACATTTTTTACATGATGTTGTTAATCCAGCTAAGGCTACTGCAGCAATTCCAATTGTTAATCTAACTTTTCTCATTTTATTTTGATTTTAAAGGTTTAGCAAACTGATATTTAAAGGAGAGATAAACATTTCTCCCTGGATTTGCCAGTCCAATATTCTTTAGGCCTGACAAATGATTAGTATATTCTTGATTGAGTAAATTATTGACACCAATCCCAATTATTATTGGATTTTCTCCTTTCAACTTCGCATTCGCCCCAAAATTCACCAAATGATAATCGTTCGTAGGTGTTTCTAGTATGCCAACACGATCTTGGAGGAATGAATAATTGTACTGAACAATCAAGTTCAATTTTTTGAAGAAACGCGGCGCTTTTAAATCTGCACGAATTTGATTGTTAATTCTACTTTGTGGAATTAATGGAAGTGCGTTTTTAAACTCATCTTCGGCGAAGATGGTTGAAAAATTCGTTTCAATATGCATCCAATGTGCACGATGAGGATGATAATGGAATCCAAAATCAACTCCATAGAGTTGAGCAAAATCCGTTTGCACATAGTCGAAAACTTGATAACTTCCAACCAAATCTGATGATTTTTGGAGATAAATATAATCGTATACACGATGATAAAAAGGGTTGATAATCAATTCTAAATCTGAAAAATGCACTGCATAACTCAAGTCAACTTGTAATCCTTTCTCTGTTTTTAGCCCTTGATTTCCACGTTCATATCGAAAAGCACCATGATGAACTCCATCCGAAAGTAATTCAGCACTAGTTGGCGCTCTGAATCCTGATGAAACATTAAAGCGTGTGGTTGATTTTGGTCGAATACGGGCCAATCCAAAAGCAAAATTATAACCGGTATACGAATTGTAAAACTCCGAGCCTCTTGTTTCAATTGTCCGATTATCAATCCTCGCTCCACCCTGAATTTTCCACTTTTTTATGGATGACATCAACAAAGCAAAAGCACCATAATCTAATGTTTGAGCATCTGGAATAATCAACTCTTCAGCCCCGGGAGCATTTTTATTGAACTGGAGCATTTCTTGAGTACCAACTACAAGTTTTGTTCTTTTAGACAATTGATACTTCAACTTGGCATTAAGCAAGGTATTATTTAAGTTAATATTTATTGCTGGGGTAAAAATTTTTTCTTCAAATTCTTCCAAATGATTGTTTGTATTTCCTAATCCAACCACTAACTCACCTTTTTCAAAAAAGAACTTATTTTCTACCGATAAAAAATGATTTGTTGCTACTTGTTGTGGGATGGTATGCGCCCTACTTTGCTCGTCACGTTGAAAACTTTCCGGATTAATGATACTATCATGCGTATGTCCGGGTAACCCCAACAGACCTCTGTAAAAATTATACCGGACATTTACCAACCACTTCTCCGTGTTATAGCCAAGCGCAAGCTTACCGGAGTACTGATGAAACCTTGAGTTTTGCACATATTTACCATTACTCAGCTGATAATCGGCATGGTTGTCATATCCAAAAAAGGCATTCAATCTTATTTTATTCTTATTAATCTTATAACCTAGTTCATTTACAGTACCCAAAGTATTTGATTCAAACTGTGATTTAAAACTAAGCTCTGTACTATTCGATTTAGCATAAGGTTCATCTACAAAATAAAGCACACCACCTAAGGCATCTGCACCAAATAAAAGAGAAGCCGGCCCTTTAATAACCTCTACACCTCCTACGCCTAAAGATGTAATTGGCAAACCGTGATCACCTCCCCATTGTTGATTTTCAATTCGTAATGAATTAATGTAAGTTACCACTCTACTACCAGACAAACCGCGAATAACAGGTTTACTAATACCCGTTCCAATTCCAGTTTCGTATACTCCCGGAATTTGAGTTAAAGCTTGTCCAATTGTTGTGGTTGCGATTTGATTAACCTCATTAATTTTTAAATGAGCGACGTTGGTGATATTTTCTCGTTGTAATTCGCCAGTATGTGTTATGATCAACTCATCCAGCTCACGATGATTCTCAAACAAGACAAACTGAAAGCTAGTATCATTCTTTATCCGAATATCCAAATGTCCTTTATCGAAACCATATGCGTTAAAATCGAAATGATAATTAGCAGGTGGGACATCTTTTAGTTTCACTCTCCCTGTTGAATCAGCGATATACATCGCATCAAACTCTTGAACGTAACAAGAAGCAAACGGTATTGTTTGATTCTCCTCATTCAATACGGTAATATTTATTGTTTGCCCAAAACCAATCCACGAGCAAAAAAACGCTATATTTAGAAAGAATAATTTCATATATTTGCAATACCGTTGCAAATGTACTATCTTTTTGCAATACTGTTGCAATTATTTTTATGAAAAACTTACTCCGATCCAAAAAACTCCGCGTAACAGACTTTAGACTAGCTGTTTTAACCATTTTTGAACAACATAAAAATGCGATTTCAACAGAACAAATAGAAAATGAACTTGGCGAATTTGATCGGATAACTCTTTATCGAACGATTAAAACATTCATAGAAAAGGGAATTATTCATGAAATCACAATGCCTGGCAATATCAAAAAGCTTGCATTATGCCACGACAACTGCAATGCCAAAGAACATCAACATCAACATATTCACTTTCGATGTAATAGTTGTGCTGAAATATTCTGTTTGGATATAGATGATTATCCGGAAATCAACCTTAAAGGGTACCAAATTGATGCTGTAGAAATACAAGCAAAAGGAATTTGTAAAAACTGTGCTTAATCTACCTTAACAATTTGAGCATTAGCCATAAACAAATCTTTTAGCTTTTCCAAATGATCTGTCCAAGCGCTCGCAAAAACGACATGCTGTGCCTTTATTGATTCTGTAATGCGATGAATATCTGTATGCTGATCTGTACCCACTAAAAACTCTGCATCTTCAACAACAATCATTTTTAGCTCCATTAAATTTATTCCGTTTAAAAAATATAACTTACTCAATCGCTTCGGTGTTGCAATAACAATATCTGCTCCCAAATAAATTTCATCCTTTTGATGATTGATAATCCTTTCCTCATACGCTGTTCTTACCCGCACATCACTAAATTCCACATAAGGCTTGAAACGTTCCTCCAAAGCTAAAACAGCGGCTTTATCTTTTACAAAAATTAACGCCGTTGGATTATCGCCTTGAGCTCGCATTTGAATCCGTTGTAGGGTACTGATAATAATCGTTTCTGTTTTCCCTGCTCCTTCACCTCCAATTCCAAATACATGAGCCCCACTTTTTATTTTTGGAATTAACTCAGCTTGCAACGTCGTAGGATCTTCTATTCCTACGCTACGCATTTTTTTAAGCAGATTTTTATTAATTTTTTTGAATGACATGCCTTAATGTTAATCTAACAATTCATTGAACCCAGGAGTTGCGTATGTTTTATATGCACCATCTTGATCAGTATAGATTAAATATACTTCTAAATTCAATTCTGGTCGGTTTTTTAAGAACGCTTTGGTTTTTTCCGTTCCTTTAACCATAAATGCGGTTGCCATAGCATCAGCAAGGGCACAATTTTCAGCTACCACAGTTGCACTTAACAAACTATGTGTTACAGGATAACCTGTTTTTGGGTCTAATGTATGCGAATATCGAACACCGTTTTTCTCGTAGAATTTTCTATAATTCCCCGAAGTTGCTATGCTGACATCTTGCAACTGCACCACCTCTTGTAAGACACGTGTTTCCTCATTTGAATGATCGATTGGCTTATCAATTCCAATCCGCCAATGCACATCGTCCGAATTCCTTCCTTTTACCCGAATTTCACCTCCTATTTCAACATAATAATTCTCTCCCCCTCTTCGTTCAATCTCTTCCGCTATAACATCAACCGATAAACCCTGTGCAATTGCATTAAAATCGAGCTTGGCACCAGGTGTTTTTTTATTGATATGATTTAAAGAAGAGGATACCCCATTTGAATCCGTAACTGTATAAAAAGTAAAATGCTTATTTTGATGAAATCCCAATAATGCTCTCAACTCTTGAACACGAGCGCTATCCGGAACCACGTCAACATTCTTCATAAAACCCCATCCGTCTACCAAGGGAAAAACAGTCGGATCAAAGTCTCCGTTAGTATTCGCATAAACTTCTTGCGCTAATTGATAACATCGGTTAAAATAATTATACGGGTCTTGATAATAAAAATCTCCAGCTGCAGATTGGTTTAGTTGCGTAACAACTGAACTATCAATATAACCGCTGAGCGCACGGTCAAAATTCGCAAAAATTGCATCGACTTCCGCCTTTGTAATTTCAATTGGATCGTTCACAACAATTGCATAAGTTGTTCCTTGTGTACTCCCTAAAATCTCAATTGATTCTTTTATTTTTTGATGATTTTTTTTTGTTTCATCAGCGGACTGATTAGCACACGCTGAAAAAAGAACAATTAAAATTGGAAAGATGTACTTCATAATCTAAAAATAAAAAGCAAAGTTATTTTTTTTGGAAGAAGTACGAAACACTTAACGCTTATTTTACCTTTAATTCCTTACCAAATCGGCAGATTCTGTTTCATCTTGCCATTGAAATTCAGTTATTCCTTGCCCATTACAGGTATAAGTTGCAGTTCCAAATCTTGATTGCGATTTTTCATACACATTACCAGCCCCATTTCGCACCACTACGCGCCGTACAATATAAGAAACCAATAAACCGTCCTCATCATTAATGGTATAAATCTCTTCTGTAACTCCTTCCGGGTACTTTTCGCCGAGTTGATTCTTCATCTGTTCGGTAATTTTATTTACGTCAATTTCTTTTAAATCACCGACATAATCTTCAACAGCTTCTTGTTCTACTTTATTTTCCCCTTCAATTTTATTGTTCTCTGCGCGCATATCATCAACCTGATCACCAGTAGCATCAATCGTTTCATCAGCATTTTCATCTGCAGACTTGATATTATCAGTACGCTCCTTTAATTCATCCTCTAAATAATTAACTGTGCTATGACTTTCATTCTCTATATCACTCTCCTCCCCTTCCAGGTATAAATTCTGATCTTCTTTAATTTTATCTACAGTAAGTTCATACCCTTCACGGTTAGATTCGGCAGCTTTACTTTCATCCACAATATCATATTCTAATTCCTCAACAAATTTATCTGTGTGATGCAATTCATTCTCCTGCTCAACCTGTAATTGGTCCACTACCTCTATTCCTTCAACCTGTTGACCTTCTGAAAAAACCTCCATTTCCTGTCGTGGAATATCGCTAGCAGCCGTTTCAATATCGATATCATCAATGACACTTTCTGTATATTTTTTTGATGAAATATTTACATCGTATTGATTATCTACTCGATTTCCTTCAACTGAAATTCTAGTTTGGGTCTCATCTTGTACCTTTTGGGCACTTTCCACTCGTTTTAAATTTTCTTCGACATCTGATGCAGTTTGAATGTCTACTAAATATTCCGCTCCATCTTTTACTTGCATCACAACGTCCTCCTGATCCCAGGTGTTTTCATTCGCTTCATTAATCAACTCTACATCAAAATCCTCAACGCGTACTTCAGTATTTTTTCGATCCAAGTCACTCAGCTCGTCTGAATCAATCCGTGCTTTCGTTTCTCGCTCCACATACTCTTTTTGATCCATTGTAGCGTTGGTTTGACTCGCATCTTCCAACTCCGACTCTAAGACAATTTCAGCGCGAATGGCATCCACATCAAGTAAATATTCTTCCCTTCCTAAATCACTTTCCTCATCACGTTCATCCATCTCCCTATTCAGGTTATTTACAACCTGGGTTTGAAGCTGAACATCATTATCATTCATTTTCGTGCGAACAACATCCTCCTCATTCAATACCGTTCCCATCTCCTCAACTTTGCCTGCCGCATCTTTACGCTCCTCATCAGCTTCACCTGCAAAATCGTCAATTGTCTCTTCCAGTTCAACAACATCCGTTCGAGTATTTTGGCTGTAGTTTTCTTGTTCTTCGTCTTTCAAGCGCTCAGCTTCCAACGCATCAACTTGTATGCCCTCCACTTTATTAGCAGAAATAGACTTACGCTTCTCCTCAGCTTCCCTCAACATCGCGTCAACATCGACAGATGAAACAGATGTGTTTGGCTTACCATAATCCTTTAACAAAGGTTGACCGGCTGTATAATTTTGAGGATTTAAAATTTTGTCAATTTCTACTAACTGTTCTTTTGGATATTGATCCGTTGGCTTTATTCCGATAGCCCGTTCATAATATTCTTTTGCTTTTTCATATTTCGCTTTTGCAAAGTTATCGTCACCAGCTTTAATAATTTTACGGTAATTTTTTTCTGCTGTTTTATCTGATGCTGCTTGCATTGACGCCTTGCATTTTTCAATTTGATTTTTGGGATAATCACGGTTAAAAAGATTGTAAGCTTCGGTGTATGGACCAATAGCTTTATCCCAATCTCCTTTTTCAAACTGATAATCGGCTTCCTTAATGAGGTCTTCATACTTTTCCTCCAATGCATCATCTTCATTCTGGCGATTCTTCGCTTGATTTATCTCATCAATTCGCTGTTGCGGAAGTGGGTCGGACGGTTTTGTTTTTTGCGCCCTTAAATACAGCTCCAATGCCTTATCATAATTTTTGGCATCAAATTTTTCCTGAGCAACATCAAGGATTTTTTGATAGGCGGCCTCTGCCTCATTTTCCGACTCTAACTGAATAAAGTTTTTAGCACTTTCAATCTTTTCTTTTGGATAAGATTCATTTTCTTTTATCGCTAATGCCAATTCATAATTTTTAATCGCTTCGATATAATCCTGAGCGTCAAATGACTTATCTGCCTGATCAATTAACCGTTCATACTCTGCTTCTTTTTCTGCTTCTAATTCAGCCGCGCCCATTTTGGACTTCACCTTTTCGATCTCTAAAACCGGGTATGTTTCGCTCGGCTTTTTCGATAAAGCTTCATTGTATTTTTCCAGTGCTAATTTCCAATTTTCTGCGTCACGTGCACGATCTGCATCAACGATCAATGCTTGATATTCCTCTTCAAGTCGTTCTTCCTCTGCTGCTGCATTCGCCATTTCATTTTTTAAACGCACAATTTCATCAATTCGTTCTTGAGCATATGCATCTCCATCTTTAACGTTCAGCGCTTTTGCGTAGAGTGGCTTTGCTTGATCCAACTTTTTAGCGTCAAATAAATCATCTGCTTGGGATATTATTTCTTGATATTTTGCTTCGACTTCTGCATTGGCAGCTTTCGCCAATATTTCATCAATTTCTGCTATTTTCTCATCAGGGTATGTCTCACTTCCTAGTACATCACGCGCCTCTTTATAGGTTGCCCGTGCCACCTTATAATTTTTATTCTGAAATTCTGCATTACCTAATGCAATCAGTTCGTCATATTTTGCTCTCAACTCTTGGTTAGCTTCTTGTTCTTCTATCAAGGTTCTTATTTCTCCAATTCTTTGAGTTATTTCCGCATCGGGTTTGGTATTTATCGCATTTTGATAGTGCTCTAACGCTTCTTTATATTTTTTATCATTAAAGGCGACTTCACCATTATTTTTATACTCAGCAAACAGTGCTTCTTTTTCTTCCGCAGCTTTTTGATCTGCAATCTTTTCATTTAGTTCCGATATTCTTTTTTTGGGATGATCTTCTTCTAAAATAGAAAATGCTCGTTTGTACGCTTCCAGTGCTTCCTCTAGGTTGTTGGAATCATAAAATCCGTCTGCCTCTTTTATTGCGGCTTCGTATTTTGCCTTTGTCTCAGCCTCACTTTGACTTTTAGCAATTAAATCATCTATTTTCTTTATTTCATCCCTAACACTTGGATCATCTTTAATCTCTAGCGCTTTATTATAATTCAACTTGGCTTCATCATAGTTTTTGGCATTAAACGCCTGTTCAGCTGTACTCACGAATTCTGCAAATTTAGCCGCTGCTTCTGCCGCTGCCTTATCCTTCTCAATTATTGCATTTACTTCGGCTATTTTCGTTTTTGCCAGCTCATCTTCCGGCTTATTCTCAAGTGCTTTATTATAGGAGTCGATTGCAGCTGCATAATCTTTTCGGTCTTTTGCCGCATTACCTTCAGAAATGAATTGTTTATAATTCGCTTCTAATTCTTTGGCCTTTTCTGCATCAGCTATAAGTTGTTCTATTTTTGCTATTTGATCTTTAGGTTCTTGTTCATCTTTTTTCACGCCTAAAGCCTCGTTATATTTTGATTTTGCCTCTTCATACTTCTCTGCTTCAAACAAATCTTTTGCTTCAGCCATAAAAGCATTATACGCTTCATCGAGTTTTTCCTCTGCTGCTTCTTTTTCTTGTTCCTTTTTTATGAAGTCAATTTGATCAAGCGCTGTTTTATCATTCGGCTTGTACTTCAATGCTTCTTTGTATTTCGCCAATGCATCTGACCATTCTCGTTGATTAATTTTTTCTTTCCCTTCCTCCAACAAACGATTAAAAGTCGCCTCTTCTTCTGCCGCTTTTTCGGCAGCGGCCTTTTCTGCGGCTTTCAATTTTTCAATTTCTTCAAGACGAGATTTGGCATGGGCATTATCTGAAAAAATTTCAAGTGCAGCCGAATAATTTTTAACAGCGTCATCCAGTTTTTTGGCGTCAAACTCTCCATCCGCCTTTGCTATTAATTCATCAAACTCCTTTTGTTTTGCCTTCTCCTCTTCTTCCGCAGCTAATGCCGCTTCTTTTTCTTTTTTTACGGCTTCAATTTTATCCTCAACGCTTTTCTCTTTTTTCAATACTAAGGCCGCTTCATATTTATCAATAGCATTATCGAAATCTTTTGAAGATGCAGCTTGATCTCCTTCTTTCACTAAAGCCTCAAATTTCTCTGCGTTTGCTTTTTGAGTTGCAATTTTTTCTTCAATTTCCTTTATTCGCTCTTTAGGCAATGCTTCATTCTTTTTTAAACTCGAAGCTTGCTTATACAAATCAAGTGCTTTTTCTAACTCTTCATTAGTATAAGCCTCTTTCGCTTTTGTCATCAATTCCCCAAATTGTTTCTCAAGTTCTTCCGCAGCGCGCAATTCTTCTAATTTTATTTCAGCATCAGACAATTTATTTTTTGTAGGTTGGTCGTCTGGCTTGAGACCTAAGGCTAATTTATATTGCTCAATTGCCCGCTCAAAATCAGATTTAGAAACAGCGTCATCACCAGCTGCAACATAGGCACTAAAATCAGCTTCTAATTTAGCCTTTGCTTCTTCCTCCTTTGCCAATTGCTCCTTTTTCTCCTCCATTTCTTTTCGGAGTTTTTTGATTTTGTCTGTCATGACGTTTATCTTTTTCTGATCATATGTCACAACTCCATAAGCGTCCACCTTAAATTCCACCATGGGCTCTCTATCCAAAAACGAAAAATCAACTCCTTCAACACCTTGAAATATGGAAACATCAAATTTTTGAATTTGAGCTCCTGGAGGAACTTCCTCTGGATAATCACTGTGCGCATCCAAAATCGCTGTTTTAGTAACGTAACCTTCTTTTTTAATCTTAATCGTGTAAGTACACCCAATGCAAACTGGCAAATCAATTGGATCCACTTTCCCATTGGACTTTGATGATTCCGAAGCAAATAACTGCCCTCCTTTGTACACTTCAATTGTTGCTCCACCTAACGATTTACCTGTATCATCATCTCCTACCGAAGCTCGTAGTTCGACTGAAGCGGTTTGCCCAAAAGCAAAGCTCCCCACAAAAATTATAATCAGAAATAGTATTCTTTGCATCATTACTTTATACCACTATCGCCTTAAAAAGTTCACAACAACTAACATTTTCTTGTTCGAAAATTCAGCTAAATGAATTCTTTTAAGCCATTGCATTTGTTAATTTTGGCTGTTTGTCCAAGTGAACAAATATCTAAAAAAAAAGCGACCTTTACTAGGTTTAAAGCCATATTTTTAACGTCATGCTCAACTTCAATCAACTCAGTTTTTGGGAGAAAGAAACCTATATTAATTCAACCGATTTTCTTATCATTGGATCTGGTATTGTTGGTCTCTCTACCGCCATTCATTTAAAAGAACGTTTTCCCCGTCGAAAAGTAACAGTTTTGGAGCGTGGTTATTTGCCGTCAGGCGCAAGTACTAAAAACGCTGGTTTTGCTTGTATTGGTAGTCCTTCTGAAATAATAGCCGACTTAAAACATTCCTCCGAAGACGAAGTTTTTAATACTGTCCAAAAAAGATGGAAGGGTTTAAAAGAATTAAGAAACTTAGTTGGTGATGACAAAATTGAATTCAAACAACTGGGTGCTTATGAATTGTTTGACTCGCATCAATCTCTCCAATTTCAAACTTGCTTAGAACAATTATCCACACTCAACAAACACCTTGAAGAGATTACAGGAATTAAAAACGTATATATGCCCGATAAAACAATTTGTGCAACAGCTGGTTTTAGAGGGTTCGATGCGGCAATTTCTCACAAAGCGGAAGGACAAATTAATACTGGAAAATTAATGGAAAACCTTATAAAGTTATGTTATGAAAAAGGCGTTAATATGCTGAACGGCATTGAAGTCAACTCAATCGATCATCAAGTCGTTACAACCAATTATGGACAAATCAGCTACAAGCAATTAGGAATTTGTACCAATGGTTTTTCTAAAGCTTTTCTTCCGAATGAAAAAATTGAACCGGCACGAGCACAAGTCTTAATTACACAACCAATTCACGACTTAAAACTCCAAGGCATCTATCATTTTGACGAAGGTTATTATTACTTCAGGAACGTTGGAAACAGAGTTCTATTTGGTGGAGGAAGAAACCTTGACCTAAAAGGAGAAAACACCGATACAATAACTAACACCTCTAATATCACTGCTAAATTAGAAGAGATATTACAGAAAAAAATCCTTCCGAAAACACCTTTCAGGGTAGACTATAGCTGGGCTGGAATTATGGGTGTTGGCACTAAAAAAACGCCGATTATAAAAAGAATTAACAATCACATCTCTTGTGCGGTGAGATTGGGCGGTATGGGCATCGCAATAGGAACACTTGCCGGAAAAGAACTTTGCAACCAGATGTCTACTGAATAAATATACCGTTAGTTTTTCTATTTTTACCCTTTAAACAAAAGTAAAAAGCATGAGCGCAGACCACAGAATTACGGAAAAAAATTCGCGATACAACCATTTAGAACAAATGTCCACTCAGGAGATTTTGACGAATATTAACCGCGAAGACGCACTTGTTGCTGCAGCAGTTGAGAAAACCATTCCTCAAATTGAAAACTTCGTTAATCAAACCTTAGAAAGAATGAAAAAAGGTGGAAGGTTGTTTTACATTGGAGCTGGAACGAGCGGAAGACTAGGAATCGTTGACGCCTCAGAATGCCCCCCGACATTTGGTGTTGACCACGGCTTAGTTGTTGGTATTATGGCCGGCGGGGATGGCGCTATCAGGAAAGCGGTAGAGTTCGCAGAAGATGACACTGAACAAGGGTGGATTGACCTTGAAAAACATAAAATAAACAGACTAGACACAGTAGTAGGCATAGCAGCCTCAGGCAGCACACCTTATGTAATTGGCACTTTAAAAAAAGCCAACGAAGCTAAAATTTTAACTGGAGGAATTACTTGCAACCCTAATAGCGAACTTGCTGCAACCGCTAATCATGCCATAACTCCTATCGTAGGACCAGAGTTTGTTACAGGAAGTACAAGAATGAAAGCAGGCACCGCTCAAAAACTTGTTTTAAACATGATTTCAACTGCACTAATGATTGGCTTGGGACGTGTTAAAGGAAACAAAATGGTTGACATGCAATTGAGTAACAATAAACTCGTTGACCGGGGCACAAAAATGGTTATGAGCGAACTCAACATCACCTATGAAAAAGCTAACGCACTACTCAAAAAACACGGCAGCGTCCGCAATGCAGTAGACCACTACCGAATGAGTTAAACACTACAATGGTCGCAGTATAATGCTTTTGGATTATGTTTAAACTCGTAGTCACTCTCGTACACTGCAATAAATACAGCTTTCAACTCCTCTTCGAAGGCGTCCAATAATTCATCAGATAAAATTTCAGAACCATCCTCTTGAATATTCTGAAGCCAATCGTCTAAATTGATCATAGAAATAATGCCTGCCGAAAAATTTTTAAACGCTGGATAGGTCTGACGAAACATCAAAGCATACATCAATAATTGGCGACCATAGCCTTTAGTTTCATCATACATAAACTTTTCAAAAGCTCCCTCTGCTTCAATATTTTTAGGCAGTCGAATTTTATCCGAACTACATTTCCCCGATTTGTAATCTATAATGCGATAAACTGAACCAATTTGATCTATTCGATCGGCGTTCCCTTCAATTTTCACCTCCTTGTTTTTACCATCAATCAACCAGTTATACTTAGCCGAGATAGACTTTTCAAGATCTATGATAAAAATAGGTGAATCTGTCCGTCTTATCTCTTCAATCTGCTTATCTATAAAACGTTCTAAAAAGCCCAATGACACCTCAAATGAAAGCTTATTTTGACCATATTTTAAATCGTTTTCACTGAAATCTTCCAAATAGACCTCTTTCAAGTATTCCTTTATTTTCTTTTTTTCTCGAACCAATGTTCCCTCATCCATCTTTACTTTTGGGTCAAGGAAATTCTTTCGTATTATTCGCTCTAAAACTTCATGAATTTTGGTACCAAAAGTAGATGCTTCAATATGTTCTTCAACTTCCACACTTTCCTTCATGCCCAACACATAACGGTAATAAAAATCCAATGGACAGGATATGAATTTATTCAACGCCGAAGGAGACAAGCCCTTCTTTAATTGTTCATCAATTTTTGACTTTACAAGCTCCGAGCTATTATAGGACGTCTCTTTGATTTCCGCAGCTTTGTCATCTGTTGTAAAAGTGTATTGTGCCAACTGATGCCCTTTTGAAAAATCCAACTCATTCTCTAACTGGGTAATAAATCGACTTTTTTCATTCACACCAACCCCTTCCGTCGTAGAATTATATGTGAAGTATACTTTTTTAGCACGGTGTAATAGTCGGTAAAAGTGATGGGCAAATATTGCTTGTCGATCTTCCTCCACCGGCAACCCATGATTCAATTTTAAATCTCTCGGTATAAAAGAGTTTACCACATTAGTCTTGGGTAGATTCCCTTCATTCATCCCCAAAATAATCAAATTCTCAAAATCTATCGTTCTCGTTTCAAGCACCCCCATGACTTGCAATCCTTTTGTCGGATTACCCAAAAAAGAAAGTGATTCTGACTGCCAAAATTGATAGAACAACACTTTGAACGACCTTAAAGTAAGGGGATGAGGATGTTTCAATGCAATTTCCTCAAATTTTTTGAATCCACGCGTAAAATGATAAACCACCTCTAGATCAATCTGCATGTCATCCTCGCATAGTTTTAGTGTTTCATAAAGCGCAGATGTAAGCTGATTAAATGCTCCAAAACCATCAACAATTATATTCTTCCAAGGGATAAAAAATTGATTTATTTTATCCAGCTGTGGAAACACCTCCAACAATTCATTTTGACCGATAAAAATTTTGTTCTTCTGAATTAAACTCTGCTCAAAAGCTGTAATCTTTGCGCGGTCTTTCACCATCAATTTTAAATAAGGGTGATCTAAGCTGTTGAGAATAGTTTTATGATATAACCTTACCGACTTGAATTTCTGAAAATTGAATTGCAAATCAAAAACCAAATCAATCAACCCTTTCAAATGGGTAAACTTTAAAGGATACCCCATCGTGATATTTGCTTTGTCAATTACGGCAGGTAAAGAACGAGTTAAGGGGATTAATAACGATTCATCAGCCAGAACAATGGCTGTTTGATTGAGTTGGTCACCGTTTAAAAACAACTCCTCTACAATACTTCCCGCTATTTTAGCTTGAGCAGTTTGTTGAGCAGTTTCGATCACCTTTATCTCTTTCTGAAAATCATTAAAGTTATTTCCAAGATTTGGTTTTACCCTCCATTTTTTTATGATTTGACGATAAAAATGTCCTGCTTCATGATCCACATTATCGAAATAAAAATGATCAACATCAAAATAAACAGTTCCTTTTTTTTCGTTTATGAGATACTTCATTATCCCTTCCTCACTACTTGACAAAGCATTAAAACCAATAAAATAATAGTGATGAGCCAAGTCTAGTTTGAGCAGACCACTTGTAATCTTATCATGAAACTTTTTATAAGCGGCTCCTTGATAGATCAGTGCATTTTCATTCAGAACCTCATTAAACAATTGATAATACGTAGGCAATTTATCCCATAAAGTCAGAAACTTTTCTTGCCCCGAAGAAAGCTCATCTTCCAAAAAACTCCAATTCTCTATCTCCTTAATGTTTCGTAAATCGCGAAAAATATTTTGAGTAGGAATTAGGTACCGATCAATCTCATCAAAATCTGAAAGTAGCATTTTACCCCATTTTATAAAACTATTAAAATCCTCGGCGTCTTCATCTTCTATCCTTCGATGCACATCAAACAAAATAAATAATAATTCAGTTTGTGAAACTATACGATCTGGTGTAAAGCGATCAATCCATTCATTAATTGTTAAAATTTCTGGGGCCACCATTGCTCTTTGATGAATTGCAGCAATGTATTTATAAATATATACAGACGCCCTTTTATTAGGAATTACAATTACAATATCCTTCAAAACGCCGTCATGTGCACTATAGATTTCTTTAATTTTTTCTTCTAAGAATGTCTGCATGTATTTTTTCAATGAATTTTTAGGGAAAATAAAATCGCAACTAAACTGATTCTACGCTAAATTAAACTAAAAATCCTGATAAAAATAAAACTCCATTTGAAATAAAATCCGAAAAAATAATCAAACATATCAGTTTTTTGATTAGATTTGTGACAAACATTGATTAAAAAATCGTCTATGACACATTTAAACATTGGAGATAAAGCACCTAATTTCAGTGGTAAAATCGAAAATGGTGATGAAATTTCACTCAAAGATTTCAACGGAAAACGACTCATCATTTACTTTTACCCAAAAGACATGACTCCTGGTTGCACTACACAGTCCTGTAACTTGAGAGACAACTATAGCTTACTACAAGAAAAAGGGTTCGAAATTATTGGAATTAGTGCGGATGATGAAAAACGTCACATCAAATTCATCGACAAGCATGAACTTCCTTTTCATTTAATAGCTGATGTTGACAAAAAAATAATCAACGACTATGGTGTATGGGGACCTAAAAAATTCATGGGTAAAGAATTCGATGGTATTCACCGCACCACATTTGTGATTGATGCACAAGGAAACATTGAAGCTATATTCAAAAAGGTTAAAACCAAAGCGCACGCAGAACAAATTTTGGAAGAATTAGAAGAAAATTAATCAGCAAAAGGAAGACGTAAATAGTTTACGTTTTGGTAGAATTCCTTTGCTTTAAAATTAAAATTATGGCAGAAGTAAAAGCAGAAAAGTTAAAGGCGTTACAATTAACCCTTGACAAGTTAGAAAAAACTTACGGAAAAGGAACCGTAATGAAATTAGGCGACAATGCGGTAGAAGACATTGAAGTCATCCCTTCAGGATCACTCACTCTAGACCTTGCTTTAGGAGTAAAAGGTTTTCCTAAAGGTAGAGTAATTGAAATTTATGGTCCTGAATCTTCAGGTAAAACGACTTTAGCATTACACGCAATTGCAGAATGTCAAAAGAAAGGTGGAATTGCAGCCTTTGTGGATGCAGAACATGCTTTCGACCGTTATTACGCTGAAGCACTAGGTATTGATACGGAGAACTTATTGGTTTCTCAGCCAGACAATGGTGAACAAGCTTTAGAAATTGCAGATAACTTAATTCGCTCTGGTGCGGTCGATATTATTATTGTCGATTCAGTTGCGGCTTTAACACCTCGAGCAGAAATTGAAGGTGAAATGGGAGATTCCCAAATGGGACTTCAAGCTCGTTTAATGTCAAAAGCGCTTCGTAAATTAACCAGCTCAATAAACAAAGCAAACACTTGTTGTATATTCATCAACCAATTGCGTGATAAAATCGGAGTGATGTTTGGAAACCCTGAAACAACAACAGGAGGAAACGCCCTTAAGTTTTACGCATCTATTCGTGTAGACATTCGTCGATCAAGTCAAATAAAAGACGGAGAAGAAATTATCGGAAATAGAACAAAAGTTAAAATCGTTAAAAATAAAGTCGCTCCCCCATTTAAGAAAGCCGAATTCGACATTATGTACGGAAAAGGAGTTTCGAAAGTTGGAGAGATACTCGACCTAGGAGTAGATCTTGGTATTATCAAAAAAAGTGGCTCTTGGTTTAGCTATGGAGACACAAAACTTGGACAAGGTCGTGACGCTGTTAAAACATTAATTCAAGACAATCCAGAACTTATGGAAGAACTTGAAGGAAAAATTATTGCTCAAATACAAGGTACTGTTCCTGCCGAAGAAGCGGAAGCAGCAGAAAAGTAAGGTTTTACTTCTACCAAAGACGAAAAGGGTTGTTCATCTGCAGGTGAACGGCCCTTTTTAATTTCTAATGTATTTTTTTATTCTCATGATGACGCGTAGAATCCCGCTTTGTTTTTTTATCCAGGTTCTTCTTCAAAGCTTCTTCTAAGTCAATTCCTGTTTGGTTGGCCAAACAAATTAGAACCCATAAAACATCAGCCATTTCATCTCCTAAATCCTTTGACTTATCAGATTCCTTCTCTGATTGCTCACCATACCTACGCGCTATGATTCGCGCTACTTCCCCTACCTCCTCTGTCAACTGGGCCATATTCGTTAATTCATTAAAATAACGAACACCATAAGTTTTAATCCAATTATCTACTAAACCCTGTGCTTCTTTAATTGTCATCTTTTAACTTTTTAATTATGCCCGTGGTCGAAAAACCATCTACTAAATCGATTGTTTTGACCTTTCCATTATTTTCTAAAACAACATCTCGTCCAACTATGTAACGTTTACTTCGCTCGTCAACTTCCTCTGGATCATAATCTCCACCTTTAACTAATACATCCGGTTGAATAATTGAAATCAATTCATACGGCGTATCTTCATTAAATTCTACAACATAATCTACGAATTCTAAACTTGCAATCACCATTGCCCGCGCATCAACGCTATTGACCGGGCGATCATCCCCTTTCCCTAATCTTCGAACAGAATCATCACTATTTAAACCTAAGACCAATACATCACCTTGTTCTGAAGCTAGCGCCAAATAAGTAACATGGCCCTTGTGTAAAATATCAAAACATCCATTGGTAAAAACCACTTTTTTTCCATCGTTCTTAAGACGGCTTAATTCAAGCGCAATACTATCTGACGACTTAATCTTATTTTGTATCCTCTGCAGCTGATTCATTTTCTTTAAAACTTACATTTTTTCCATTAACCCCAAGAGAAATAAGACCTAGAACAATCATCATAGCCGTTTGCGATGTCCAATTAATCCAACCAATAGCCAAAGCATCAGGTAAGATAACTGAAGAAGATTCACCACCCATGTAGATACTTAATATCAACCCTACAAATGCAGGATAGACCCCTATTCCACCTTGAACTAAAACCATCCCTACAGTCCCAGCAACAAAACCAGCTAATATCGCGTCCCAACCCAAATAAGAAGTCGCATCCAAAGCATACAAACAAGCCGTAAAGTTTGCAATATACATTACCCATACAAAAACACTGTGTCCAACAAATTGCAATTTATAATCCGTCTTAAAAATAGCCAGCAATCCTTCAAGCAAACCACTTATAAAATTCTTGATTTTAACTCTAAAGCCTTTGTTAAAAACAAACAACACCAAAACACCAACTACCCCAATAATAATAGCGTATTTAACCACCGAACCTAAAACAGCAAAAACAGTTCCATTACCACAAACTGACATCCCTTCATTAAAGGCTGCTATCTTATCCTGAAACAAATCAATTTTATCAAACTGCAAACCTAAAGCGACAACTGAAACAACTCCTAACATTACAACGTCTACAGCCCGTTCGGCAATAATAGTTCCAAACCCTTTTTGAAACGGAACACCCTCAGTTTTCGCGACTACTCCAGCCCTACTGGCCTCACCAGCACGTGGAAAAACTATATTCACCACATAGCCAATCATCAGCGCGTGATACGCATTCCAAAACTTAACTTTATACCCTAAAGGATGAAGTAAAAACTTCCAACGATATGCACGACTTACATGACTTAGAAAGGCAAAACCTAATGCAAGAAACACCCAAAAATAGTTGGCTTCACTAAATGCCGCGAACAAATCCTTTTTTTGATCATCACATAAGGCATCATAGAACAACCAAACAAGAAAAAAACCAAAACCTAATGGTAAAATAAGTTTTAAAGTCGCTACAATTTTTGATTTCATAGGCGCAATATAGACATTGTTCCCGTAAACGAATAAAGTAAAACTAAATTGTATTAATCTAACTTATTCGTAGCAGTATTTGGAAACACCAGAGATGGCTTAAATGATTTCGCTTCCTCAAAATCCATATGTGCATAAGAGATAATAATGATAATATCTCCCACCGCTACGCGTCGAGCTGCAGGACCATTCAAACAGATCCCTCCCTGACCACGCTCTCCCTCAATAATATAAGTTTCGATTCGTTCACCATTATTTATATTGACAATTTGAACCTTCTCACCTTCAATCATATTTGCTGCATCCAGCAAATCCGGATCAACAGTTATACTTCCAATATAATTCAAGTCCGCTTCAGTTACTGATACTCGGTGAATTTTTGATTTTAATACTTCTACCAACATTTAATTCTAAAAATATCCTGCAAAGTTAATCATTTTTTTAACCTCACATTACAAGTCTACACTTTATACAGTGTATAGTTATAACGGGTACTACCATCTTGGTAAACAGCGTTAACTCGCCGTTTTGTGACCGATATATTCTCAAATATAATTTGGTACAAATCTCCCGTTAGATCATCATTAAAGGAAATAAAAATTTCATCAGAAGCATATTCGCCATCATAGGTCTCCGTCATTTCCCACAAACCTGAACCATATATTTCGTTAATCTCATCCCGAAAATCAAACGAAAAGTCTGCATTAAATGTCAAATAAACTGCATGATAATCATTTGTGATTTTTTGGGAGCTCCAACCTTCTGAAACACGAACCGTTTCATAGTACCAAGTCCCTACTAACTTTCGTTCTCTATAGTTTAATTCACCTTCCTTTGTGCAAGAAGCGAACAAAAATACACCAAGAACAAAAAATAAAAGTTTGTTTTTTAACATAAGCCAATTTTTGCGATTTGACTAAAATTTCACAAAAATCAGACCAATAACTAAAGACAAAATTTAAACCGATTTAAGGCGTTAAACTAGGAACTCATTAAATAAGCTTTCAAAAACTCATCAATCTCGCCATTCATGACGCCATCCACATTAGAAGTTTCGTGACCGGTACGAACATCTTTCACCAACTTGTATGGCTGCATAACATAATTCCGTATCTGAGATCCCCATTCAATTTTTTTCTTTCCAGCCTCGATCTCATTCTGTTTCTCCATTCTTTTACGTAGTTCTAATTCATACAACTGAGACTTGAGTAGCTGTATAGCCTTTTCTTTGTTCGTAAGTTGAGAGCGAGACTCCGAATTTTCGATAATTATTCCCGAAGGTTCATGCCTCAGTCGTACGGCAGTTTCAACCTTATTTACATTCTGACCGCCTGCACCACCTGCCCTAAACGTTTCAAAGCTAATATCGGCAGGGTTAACATGAATTTCAATTGAATCGTCCACCAAAGGATATACGTATACAGAAGCAAAAGAAGTATGCCTTTTTGCATTTGAATCAAACGGAGAAATCCTAACCAAACGATGCACTCCATTCTCCCCTTTTAAGTATCCAAATGCAAAATCTCCATCAAACTCAAGGGTTACTGTTTTAACCCCTGCAACATCACCTGCTTGATAATTCAATTCTTTTATTTTCATTCCATTCCTCTCTCCCCACATAATATACATACGCATTAGCATGGAAGCCCAGTCACAACTTTCCGTTCCGCCAGCACCTGCCGTAATTTGAAGCACTGCTTTAAAATTATCTTCTTCCGCGGACAGCATATTCTTCAACTCAAGCTCTTCTAAATTTAGAATTGCTTTTTCATAAAACTCAACCACCTCAGATTCCTCAACTTCTCCAGCCTCGTAAAACTCAATTAAAACCACTAAATCCTCAAGATTAGTTTTTAACGCCGCATGAGAATCAATCCAAAACTTCTTGTTTCTCATTTTCTTCAACACGACTTCAGCCGTCTTTGGGTCATCCCAAAAAGTGGGATCTTGCGACCGCAATTCATCCTCCTTTACCTGAATTTTCTTTTCTTCTATATTCAAATAACCATAAAGCTCATTGACGCGCTTTTCAAATGATTTCAATTGATCTTGTGTAACCATAATACAAAATTGGGCTTTTTTTTGTTTTTAAATTTAAATCCTTGAAATAAAATCAAGAATAGTCAGCAATCCAACCATCAATTTAAAAGAGTTCTGAACAAAAGCATCTATTATTTCAACAGCCCATTAATTAATCAAATAAAATTCTAATTTTGCTGAAGAATAATTAAATAATACATAAAATGAATATACCTGCAGAATTAAAGTATACAAAGGATCATGAATGGGTAAAAGTTGAGGGCGACACCGCAACAATTGGAGTTACTGACTTTGCACAAAGTGAATTAGGTGATATCGTTTACGTTGAAGTTGAAACTGAAGGTGAAACGCTTGACAAAGAAGAAGTTTTTGGTTCAATTGAAGCAGTAAAAACGGTTTCAGATCTTTTTATGCCTATCAGCGGTGAAATCACAGCATTTAATGAAGATTTAGAAGGAAACCCTGAAGTGGTGAATTCTGATCCATACGGTGAAGGTTGGATGATTAAAGTAACTATTTCTGATGCAAGTGAATTAGACAATTTGTTATCAGCAGAGGAATATACAGATTTAGTTGGATAAAAAGATAATTTTCCACCTACCTTGGATAATTTGGGGAACAATTATTGCCGTTCTCAGCTTATTACCAGGCGACCAACTTCCAGAAATAAAGTTGACCTGGGTATCTATTGATAAAATTGTTCATATCATAATGTATAGCGCATTATCTGGATTTTTATTAATAGGGTTTGATAGGCATAATTTTAGATCAAAAAATAAATTGAACCTTCGTGATATTCGTTTGTATCTTCTATTAACTGTTTCCAGTTTCTTGTTCGGATTATCAATAGAATTCGCCCAAGACTGGTTGGTAACCAAAAGATATTACGATATAACCGATGTTGTTGCAAATTTAATTGGTACAATTTTTGGTCTATTTTGTTTTAGTTGGATGGGTAGAAAATTAATCTAAATTTAACAAGGTCGTTAAATCAGAATTACGTAATTTAGCGACGTTCAAAAAGTAATTATTATGGAACTTAAAAAATCGAAAGAGGCAAACTTAGAAAACAAGCGGTTTGGTTTTTTCTTTGTAGGATTATTGATGATTTCTGCAATTGTGGGTATGGCGTTTAACTTTCAAAGTTTTGTTGCGGACCCAATTAAAGAAAAAATTGTAGACACTTCAATGGATGACGACTTGATCTTTGAGATTCCACCGGAAGAAGAAATTATAGAAGAACAACCTGAAGTTGCTCCACCTCCTCCAGTAGTTGAAGAAATTGAAGTAGTTGAAGATGATGAAGAAGTTGAAGAGTTTGACATGTCTGATATTGCAGATCCTATAGAAGAGATTCCAGATGAACCAGAAGCTGCTCCCGTGGCAGAGGAAATTCTAGAATTTGCTGAAGTTGAGCCTGAATTCCCTGGAGGACCAGCGGCGATGGCAGAATGGATTAGAGACAAAGTAGAGTATCCAGAACTATCAAAAGAAATGGGTGAACAAGGAGTAGTTTATGTGAAATTCGTAGTAAACTCTAACGGCTCAATAGAACAAGTTAAAGTTGTTAAAGGAATTTCTGACGCTCTAGATTCTGAAGCAAAAAGACTAGTAAGAAACATGCCTAAATGGAAACCAGGTGAGCAAGCTGGTAAAAAAGTAAGGGTAAGTTTTACTTTACCTATTCACTTTAGACTAGGTTAAGCTTAATTATAATTATATTAATCCGTCTCGAATAACTCGTGACGGATTTTTTTTATGAAAAATTTAGAAGAAATACAGAATTTTGAACTTGCGTTAAGTAAGAAATTAATTTTAGAACTTATTGGGTTCATTGATTTGACTAGCTTAAATCCAACAGACACTTCTGATACAATCAACACCCTTTGCAGAAAAGCTAACCAAGGATTTCAACAATGTTTCCCAGCTGCTGTTTGTGCATTTCCTATTTTCGCTGACCAAATTCACTCAACCCTAAAAGATAATATTAAAACTGCCGTAGTTGGAGGAGCCTTTCCGACTGGTGTTAGCTTAATGAAAGCAAAAATTAATGAAGTTGATTTAATTGAAAAAACCTCCACCAACGAAATAGACATCGTAATCAACCGAGGTTTTTATATAGAAGACAAGATTGAAGCGCTAGAAAAAGAACTTATAGCAATTCGTAAATCTGCCAAGAATAAAACTTTAAAAATAATACTTGAAACAGGAGACTTCACTGATTTGAAGGCCATAAATCAATTGAGCGAAATTGCCATTTCATGTGGAGCGGACTTCATCAAAACATCCACAGGTAAATCCAAAACAGGGGCTACTCCAGAAGCCGTCTACACGATGTGTTTAGCCATTAAAAAACACTACACCGCCACCAATAAAAAAATCGGAATAAAACCTTCTGGAGGAATTAGAACACCACTTGACGCACTGCTCTATTATCGGATTGTTGAAGAGGTTTTAGGAAAAGATTGGCTCACTCCTAATTTATTCCGAATAGGTGCCAGTAGTTTATACGACGAACTCATTAACGAATACAACCAATTGGATGCAAATTAATAAAGACTGGGTGAACACCGCCATTGAAGGAGCAAAATTAGCTTCAATTAAAATCATGGAAATTTATCAAACGGATTTTGAGGTTGAACTAAAACCGGACCAATCTCCAGTCACTATCGCTGACAAGGCGTCAAGCAAAATACTCTACCAACTATTATCAAAAACTGGTATTCCAATCATCTCTGAGGAAGAAACAATTCCCAATTACTTAGAAAGAAAACAACATGAATTAGTTTGGTTAGTAGATCCCATTGATGGCACAAAGGAATTCATAAAAAAGAACGATGAATTCTGCATTTGCATTGCGCTTATTCAAAATGGAAAATCTATTTTTGGTCTTATCGCTTCTCCTACGGAGCAAAATATCACAATGGGCGGTAACAATTATGGTGTTTATCATTTTAGCTTCTCAGATAACAATCCAACTGCCGATGCCAATAAGGTTGAAACGCTAACGAAAAATTTTAAAAAAACCATTGCTTACTCGCGCTCTCATTTATCAGATAAAGCCGAAAAATTTGTTGCGAACATCCGAAACAAATACGGAAACCCACAAATAATAAGAAAAGGTAGCGCATTAAAATTCGTGGATTTAACTCTTGGAAAAGCCGATTTTTACCCCCGTTTAGCACCTACTATGGAATGGGATACAGCTGCCGGGCAAGCAATTTTTGAAGGAGTTGGCGGTGAAGTACTTGATTTTGCTAACTTTGAGCCCTTAACGTACAATAAAGAGAGTTTATACAACCCACATTTTATTGCCAAGAATAAAGAATTAGATATATAAAAATGAAAAAGGTCGCTTTAATCACCGGTATTACAGGACAAGACGGAGCATATCTTGCTGAATTACTATTGGAAAAAGGATACATTGTACATGGTATAAAAAGAAGATCCTCATTGTTTAATACTGATCGAATAGATCATTTGTACAAAGATAAACATGAAAATGACGTTCGTTTCTTTCTTCATTATGGAGATTTAACTGACGCAACAAACCTAATTCGCTTGGTTCAAGAAATTTCTCCTGACGAAATCTATAATTTGGCCGCCATGTCTCATGTCAAGGTTTCATTTGACACACCTGAATATACGGCAAATACAGATGCACTAGGCACACTTCGTTTACTGGAAGCTATTCGAATTTTAAAATTAGAAAAAGATGTCAAACTTTATCAAGCCTCAACGTCTGAATTATATGGTAAAGTTATGGAGACACCACAATCTGAAACAACACCATTTTATCCAAGAAGCCCTTATGCCGTTGCAAAGTTATACGGGTTTTGGATTATAAAAAACTACAGAGAAGCCTACAACATGTATGCCTGCAACGGAATTCTTTTTAATCACGAAAGTCCTTACAGAGGTGAAACTTTTGTTACGAGAAAAATTACACGCGCGGCTGCAAAAATCAAGCTTGGATTGCAAGAAAAAATATATTTAGGAAACTTAAACGCACAACGTGATTGGGGTCACGCGAAAGATTATGTTTACGGCATGTGGCTGATGATGCAACAAGAAAAAGCAGAAGACTATGTTTTGGCGACCGGTGAAACGCATCCGGTAAGAGAGTTTGTTGAGAAGGCCTTTGGTTATGCTGGTATCGAATTACGATGGGAAGGTGAAGGAGTCAATGAAAAAGGAATTGATACTGCAACAAATAAGACATTAGTTGAAGTTGATGAAAAATATTTCCGTCCAACCGAGGTGGATCTATTACTTGGAGATTCGACTAAGGCAAGAGAAGAACTTGGCTGGAAACCAACCTATTCCTTCGATGATCTCGTAAAAGAAATGGTAGAAGCAGATTTAGAATTATTCAAAAGAGACAAATACCTTTTAGAAGGAGGACATAAAGTTCTTGATCAAAACGAATAACAAGTGGAGAAAAATTCAAAAATTTATGTTGCTGGACACAACGGAATGGTAGGGTCTGCAATTGTAAGAAAATTAGAAAAAGAAGGCTTTAACAAAATTGTCACAAGATCTTCCAAAGAGCTCGATTTAAGGGTTCAATCGGATGTTGAAGCGTTTTTCCAACAAGAACAACCGCAATATGTATTCTTGGCGGCTGCTAAAGTTGGAGGCATTATGGCCAATAATATTTATCGCGGCGAGTTTCTGTATGACAACCTGATGATCACCTCAAATATTATTCATGCAGCTCATAACCATAAAGTGGAAAAACTACTATTTTTAGGTTCCTCTTGCATCTATCCCAAAATGGCTCCACAACCATTAAAAGAGGAATATCTTTTAACTGGAGAACTTGAGCCAACAAATGAGCCATACGCCATTGCAAAAATTGCTGGAATTAAATTGTGCGAGGCGTATTTTGACCAGTATGGGGATAATTTCATCTCTGCCATGCCTACAAATTTATATGGTCCAAATGACAATTATGACCTAAAAAACTCTCACGTTTTACCTGCTTTAATTCGAAAATTCCATACCGCAAAGGAAAATAATGATTCAAGCGTGGAGATATGGGGAACGGGAAGTCCATTGAGAGAATTTCTTCATGTTGATGATTTAGCTGAGGCTTGCTACTTTTTGATGGAAAACTACAATGAAAAACAATTTGTAAATGTCGGAACAGGAAGTGATATTTCTATCAAAGATTTAGCCTTAAAAATCAAAGACATTGTTGGTTACAAAGGTGAACTAAACTTTGACACTTCAAAGCCGGATGGTACACCAAGAAAATTAATGGACGTTTCATACCTTGCTGCTAAAGGCTGGAAATACAAAATCGAATTAGATGAAGGCATTCGGTCTGTATATAAACACGCTTTAGCACACGGAAAACTCGTCGACTAATTCTATAAATAATTCAGGGTCCCTAATGTCTAAATTGGTCCTATTAACATATGTTCTCTGTTTAACTTGCTTAACTAGTTATGGGCAAGGTCACATTCCCCTTGAAGAGTACTACCGGACCGAATCAAATAGAATAATTGCGCGAGATTCCAGTTTACAAACAACAAGAAACCAACACACAAGCATACAACCCCTTCAACGAAAAAGAACAGATCCCAACCAGTTATTTAAGTCTGAAGGAAAGTATTATTATTGGATAACTCAAAAACTTTTCAAAGAACATTTTATTCAGTTTATTGGTGAAAACTATTGGATGTCAATTGATCCGATTATCGATTTAGAATTAGGTACAGATCTATCATCCGATTCCAGTAAGATGCTTTATTGGAACACCCGCGGATTCAGAGTCCAGGGAGAAATTTTAGAAAAAGTTTCGTTTAGTTCCGAATTTTACGAAAACCAAGCAATTCTACCCAACTATCAGCAACACTATGTTAATCGTTATGGTGAGTTTTTTCCAAATGCTGCTAACACCACTTATCAGCAACAAAATGCCGTAATCCCAGGTTACGCGCGAACAAAAAGTTTCAAATTAACGGGATACGACTTCGCATTTGCAACGGGAAATATAACCTACGAACCAAATTCATTTTTCAACTTCACAATAGGAAATGGAAATCATAAAATCGGAAACGGATACCGATCTTTATTATTGTCAGACTATACGGTAAACTACCCCTTTGCTCAAATTGAGACCAATTTTTGGCAAGATCGAATTCAATACAATGTCATTTATGCCTTACATCAGAACCTTTATCGACTTCACACCTTTTCAACACCAGAAGCGACATATGAGCGAAAAATTGGCACCTATCATTATCTCGATATCGCATTGACAGAAAAGATTACACTTGGGCTATTTGAAGCTGCACACTGGAAAAGAGTTGATTCGCTGGGCTCTCATCAACCTGATTATCTATTTATCAACCCTGTCCCTTTTGTCAACTATTTTGTAAAAGGTGATAAAAGTGAAGGCTACAATGCTTTACTCGGTCTTAATTTCGTGTTTAAACATGAAGCAACACAGTTCTACAGCCAATTAGTCTTTGATCAAAATTCTGTAGGAGCTTATCAAATCGGATTACAATTTTTAGATGTTTTGGTCGATAAATTAGACTTCTTAATAGAATACAACCACGCAGCAGAAAACACCTATACTTCAGACCAAAAAAGATACAATTTCAGCCATTTCAACTTACCAATAGCACATCCATACACCAATGGATTTGATGAAATAATTGGACAGATATCCTATCAACATAACCGTTTTTTTATCCAGAATAGGATCAATTATTCGAAACGAATTTCTAATACTGCCAACCTGCCAATAATCTTAAATCCTACAATGAGCGCTAGCCAATCAAACTTCACACATATCATTTATAATCAATTTGAGATTGGTTATCGATTCAACAGAGCATACAACTTACAGATGTTTGCAGGACATTTATATCGAAATGAAACAATGCCAAGCAACAATCCACTTACCAATTATGCTTACCTTGGACTGCGAACCAGATTAAAAAACAAATACATTGATTACTAAATAAAAATGTATCTCAAGAAAAATGAAAGATTACCATTTTATACTCGCCTTTATTACTGCTTTTAGTGTTGTATTATTAGCAACTCCTTCTCTAATTAAAGTTGCCAAACTCAAGCACCTTGTAGACGAACCTAAAGAAGCTCGTAAAAAACACGCTACAAGTATCCCAACTATTGGAGGGGTAATTATTTTCAGCGCATTTATTTTTTCCAGTTTTTTATGGCTCCCCGTTCGTAACCCTAGCGTTATTGACGGTCTAAATCAATTCATGTTTTTAATGGCTTCTTTAATTCTACTCTTTTTTGTGGGTATAAAAGATGATATTATCGGCATGTCTCCTATGAAAAAACTAATTGCCCATGTCATGGTAGGTTATATTCTTGTGGTCATGGGTGGAATTAAGATCACCAGCTTCTATGGTTTGCTTGGAATGGATATTATGTTACCGGATTATGCAAGTATTCTAATCTCAATATTTGTTTACATCGTTATTGTGAACTCCATTAATTTAATTGACGGTGTCGATGGTTTAGCATCTGGAGTAGGATTGATTGCAACAATTGCCTTTGGCATGTGGTTTTCTTATCTCGGCGATAAGCACTGGGCTTTAATTTCTTTTGCACTTTCTGGTTCACTTTTGGGTTTTCTTGTTTTTAATTTTAATCCCGCACGAATTTTTATGGGAGATTCTGGTTCATTGATCATTGGGGCCGTAATCAGCGTTTTGGCTATTCAGCTTATTGAATCTTCAACAGCTTCTTTACCAATTGGCCAACAAAATGTCTCTACCCCGGTACTCGCCATGTCAATTCTTGCCTACCCTTTATTAGATACTTTACGCGTATTTATAATACGAACGGCAAAAGGCAAATCGCCTTTAAGCGCTGATCGAAATCATATCCACCATCGTTTACAAGACCTGGGGTTAGGTCACAAGAAAACCGTAATCATCATTTACTTATTTAGTCTGGTAATGATTGTTCAGGCGTATTTTTTGCAATTCAAAAATCCAACAATCAGTCTTGCTATAAGTTTAGGTATAAGCATCTTATTTATTCTAATTATTATTCTGTTTCACAAAAGAAAAGTGGGAAGTGCAAAAGCTTAAATTTTTCATATTATTATTTCTTTTATTTGGATTTAAGAGCTTTTCCCAATTGCAGGTTGAATCTTTACACTATCTTGATCAGATTGAAAATAGTTTAGTTTATGGTAAAGATTTAAAAACTAACCATAGTTCAATTTTACCTTCAGTTAATACTTTAGCCAATTACAAAAAAGGATATGGTCGAATTGTAAAAGAAAAAGGAGTTAAAAGATGGCAAAGTAAAATTTATCCTATCGCAAATTTAAGTGTAGGATATGAAAGCAAGTCCTCAAGTTCCTTAATTTATGATACAGGCATAGGCTTAGGGTTGGATATTAGTTCGAACAAATTATTTTTTACGGGGAAAATTTTACCCTATTTTAACAATGGCGGCTACATTAGAGACTCTATTCAAACAGTTGGGTTTATCGATCCCGCAACCGGTCGTCCTTTAATTCACAATCTTTTTCAACAAAACGAGATAATTCTAGCTTATCGACCCAATCAATTTTTCACCTTTTTGGGCGGACATGGTAAAAACTTTTTCGGAGAAGGATATCGTTCATTATTATTATCCGATAATGCTGCAGCCCAACCTTTCCTTAAAGTCGAAACAAGTTTTTCTGGACTAAAATTCGTTAACCTTTATCAAATGTGGCGAGATAATACAGCGAATAGCGTTTGGCACAAAGACACTTATAAGTTCACCGCTTCACATTATCTAAGTTGGAATATTACAAGAGAGTTTAACTTAAGTGTTTTTGAAACGGTTATCTGGCAGGCAAATGATTCTTTACACAACAGGGGTTTTGACCCTAATTATTTAAATCCAGTGGTATTCTATCGACCAGTTGAATATGGCAGCGGCTCTGCTGACAATGTTTTATTAGGAGCGAATATGACTTATAAATTCAACCAAAATCATGCACTCTATTTTCAATTCATCCTAGACGACTTTTTGCTTTCAGAAATCCGCGCTCGTTCGCGATGGTGGGCCAATAAATATGGTACCCAAATAGGCTATAAAACCAATACTTTTTTCGGCAAAGAATCTTTCTACTTTCAAGGGGAGTTCAACCTTGTTCGCCCATTTACCTACTCTCATAATCATTCGAGTCTTGCTTATGGAAACCTGAATGCGTCAGTCGCTCATCCTATTGGATCTAATTTCATGGAAGTCTTATCCATTTTATCTTATCCCATTAAAAAAGTTAGAATAACAAATCAGTTGAGTTATTTAGCTTATGGTGCCGATAGTTCTGCCGTTAGTTATGGACAAAACATTTTTAAATCCTACGGATTGCGAGACAAGGAGTATGACCACTATATGTTACAAGGTGATAAATACAATGTGATTAACGAACGTTTAACAATAAGTTTTCCAATAATCAGTGAGATAGACCTGTATTTCAATTTTATTTATAACTGGAGAGCAAGTTTTAACGCAACGAACAACAGCCAGTTACACAGCTTACAATTTGGCATTCAAACTAGAATATGGAATAGGTATACAGATATCTAATCCCCTATTATTGTATTTTAGAATCAATCTAAAGGAAGTCTAAACATCTGACTTCAAGCAGAATTAGGCATTATCTTCTGAATTCTAAACACTTTAGCAAACATTTTAGAAAGTTGTCGAAGTGAAATAGTACATTTTTATTAAATTTGCGCAGCATTTAAATGAACATTCATGGTTGCAGACGAAACAGTGGCAGAAAAGGCAAAAACCCCATCAAAAATTAAAGACTACGCGCTTCTATTTAAAGTGAGATTAGCATTTTCCGTTGTTTTATCTGCTTTTGCAAGTTATTTATTCGCCGGTGGTGGATTTGATTTAAATCTTGTTTTTCTACTTTTAGGAGGTTTTTTAATCACTGGAGCATCCAATGGATTTAATCAAATTATTGAGCGTGATCTTGACAAAAAAATGGATCGTACTTCAGAACGTCCAGTACCATCAGGAAGAATGTCAATCAACGAAGCCTTTATTGGCTCTTCTATTGCCACCATCGTAGGAACTGTAATTTTATTTCAAATAAACTTTTACTCAGGCGTTCTAGGTGTTTTAGCGTTGGTGATGTATGTCTTTATCTATACCCCTTTAAAAAGAATTACACCTTGGGCTGTTTTTGCTGGAGCTTTTCCTGGAGCAATTCCACCCATGTTAGGAGTCATAGCAGTTACTGGCACTTTTGAAGGAGATGCTGGATTAATGGCCGGACTGATGTTTTTCATACAATTCATTTGGCAATTCCCACATTTTTGGGCTATTGCATGGGTACTTGACGAAGATTATAACAAGGCTGGGTTTTCTTTACTTCCGAGTAAATCTAGAAAATCTAAGAAATCCGCATTTCAAATCCTCTTTTACACCCTATGTATGGTGCCTGTCAGTTTATTGCCTTGGGTTTTAGACATGACCGATGAATGGACGGTAATATTAGGAGGAATAGCAGGAGCCTGGTTTTTCTTAAAAGCTTATAGACTCTACATACGCTTAGATGACAAATCTGCAAAAGGACTGATGTTTGCTTCGTTTATTTACCTTCCAATCATACAGTTTCTCTACGTATTTGTGAAAATTTAATTTCGATTTTAAATCATGGAAAAAGGAAAGCTCACCCCGGCTGAGATTAATGCGAAAATGAAGAAAAATCTGCTTTGGATTTTCATTTTTGCGGTAATAATGATTTTTGCAGGATTAACCAGTGGATATATTGTTTCGCAAGGTGGAAACTTCTGGGTAGCCATAAAAATGCCGAGTTCATTCACAATCAGTACCCTCCTTATCATAGCCAGCAGTATTTCCTTATATATCAGCTCCAGAGCAATCAAAAAAGATAATCAAAAGTTATCCAATATTGGTTTAGGTTTAGCATTTGTATTAGGAATTGGTTTTGCAGTTTTTCAATTTTTAGGTTGGAAACAATTGACCGAAAACGGCAATAAAGTTGTAGCCGATATTATCAATACAAGAGGTAAATACGGTAAATACTTTACTTTACTAGGTGAAGGGAAAGAGATAACCTATGATAATGGTAACTTTTATCACAAAGGTCAACAAGTAAGTTCGACTTATTTGGAAGAGATGAAAAATTTTGCACGTGTCATTTATAACGAAGATAAAACTGGGGCTAAAACCTATAAGTTTACGAATTATGGTACTGCATTCACCTTGAGATATGACAATCAAATACTCACTTATGTTAACGATCAGTTAAAATTAAATAATGAGCCACTTTCAGAAATTCAACAAGGAAGGCTTTGGTACTTTGCAGACAATATAGTGAATGATCGTGGTGACTTTATGATGAAAGGTAAATACGGCGAAGACTTTTCAATTTATTATAACAAAGAAGAGCTGGAATACACCAATAGGACGTTTTACTATAAAGGAGCTCCTTTATCTGCTTTAAATCAAGATAAATTAAACTCACAACGTAATACGGCAAGTTCTTACATTTACGCTTTCACCGGAGTTCACCTACTCCATTGGTTAGGTGGAATCATTTCATTATTAGTAATGTTTATCAGCGGATTAAGAATGAAATACTCCAAAGAAAATTATCTCGGCATTACATTAGGCTCAATTTATTGGCATTTTTTGGGCATATTATGGCTTTTTTTATACGCATTTTTAATTTTAATTCATTAAACTTGCAGAACAAAAATTTTTTGATTTATGTCAGCAGCTACGCAAGAAATTGATAGATCTACAGCTTGGGGAGGAAAAGAATCTCCATTTAGAGTAAGTTATGGAAAACTAATGATGTGGTTTTTCTTAGTTTCAGATGGTTTAACATTTGGAGGTTTGTTAACTGCATTAGGTTATGCTAAATTTTCAAACCCTGAAACTTCCATGACATGGCCTTCTGGAGAAAGTGTATTCTTTCACTTTCCCTTTACCCACGCAACACTCCCTTTATTATATGTTGCATTGATGACATTTATCCTTATTGTTTCTTCTGTAACAATGGTATTGGCTGTTGAAGCAGGACACAGAATGGATAAAAAAGGGGTTATCAAATGGTTACTTTGGACAGTTGTTGGTGGATTTATTTTTCTCGGATCTCAGGTTTGGGAGTGGGCAACATTCATCGCTGGACCAGATGGAGATATCTCTACATGGGTAGATAACGCTACCTTGGCACACAATCCTTATGGTCCAACCCTATACGCTAATTTCTTTTTCTTTATTACTGGATTCCACGGATTTCACGTATTTACAGGAGTTGTTTTTAATGCACTAGTACTACGTAATGTAATTCGAGGAGTATACCACAAAAGAGGACATTATGAAATGGTTGAAAAAGTAGGATTATACTGGCACTTTGTTGACCTTGTATGGGTATTTGTATTTACTTTTTACTACCTCGTGTAAGTTTAATAGAGTATTAAAAGAAATTGATTTAAATCGGAAAACATGGAAAGAGACGATATTATTGAATATTCATTACACGCTCATCACACAGAAGAAGAAGGTGTAAAAATTAGAAAGAAAATTTGGATGGTTACTGCTATTCTATCAGTAATCACAATCGTTGAAGTAGTTGTTGGTGCATTGTTCCCAAAAGATGACGTAGGTGGTTTAACTTGGGCATTCATCAAATACGGATACATCATTTTAACAGTGGTAAAAGCAGCATATATTGTACTTATTTTCATGCACCTTGGTGATGAAACAAAGAGCTTAAAGTATATGATTCTTGTACCTTATATCATTTTTATTTTATACTTGATTTTCATCATTTTAACTGAAGCAAGTTATATTGGAGACATGTGGAATACGTTGCACTAATCGTGCACGTATTTTATCTCATGTATCAAATTCTCACCGTTATAAATTGCTAAAATGGCTAACCTGAAACGAATTATTTTAGTTTTAGTTGTAGTTCTAGGACCAGGCTCAATTATCTATTTTATTTCTAAAAACGTTAGTAATCATTTTGTCAAACCGCCTTATCTAGGTTACGAATATACGGTTGATGAAAATGGTAAGCGTATTGATTCCACAGCTTACACTATACCAGATTTTAATCTTCAAAAGTTTGATGGAACACCCATTAACCGAGACTCCATAACTAATAAATTTATCGTCTTGTCAACTATTCAAAATGGTTGTCCAAAAACCGAGGAGTGTGGTTTCAGTCTTTTCCACTTTGATGAAATCTTTTATCATCGTCTTGTTAAAAACAGAAAAAATTACGGTAACGTTCGTGTTATATCAATCTTAACTGATATTGATGGAAGACCAATTGAGCATCCAAGCGAAAAACTGCTTGAAGAAATGAAGGATTATGACACCAGTGGTATGTGGTGGATGACAACTGGTGATGTTACACCATTCTATGATTTTAACTTTTATGGTGATCGGTTTATCAATTACCCTGCATCTAAAGAAGATGGAGAAATTGGAGCTAAAGCTTATACCAGCAGCCTTGTGTTAATCGATAAAGAAGGACATATTCGTGCAGTTACCGGTGCTAAATCAGACTCAGACATCAGAAACTTTTTTGACATCCTTAAACTCTTGAAAAAGGAAGAATTTGATTTAGAAAGAGCTGAAGAAGAAAAATAAATTCAAAATTCAACCAACTCCCTCTTAAGCTCTACCAAACCTCCCCTACTTTCGTTACTTTTGCTAAAAGTTTAAAGCATGAAGAAATTATTATACGTTTTAACGATAGGCCTTTTAATCACAGCCTGTCAGGATACAGCATCAAGCAACAATAATAGTCGTCAACCCAAGAGTTCAGGACTTCCGTATTTTGGATTTCATGAAATAGCGCCTGGAGACACTTCCTACCATACAATTCCAACCTATCAATTATTAGCACAAGACAGTTCTGAATTTAACAATGAACGTGTTAAGGGAAAAATACACGTGGCAAATTTCTTTTTTACTAGTTGTCCAGCAATTTGTCCTGCCATGATAGCTCAGATGAAACGACTACAGGAAAACACGAATGATATAGAAGAATTACAGTTTTTATCACATACCATAGATCCAAAAAGAGATAGCATTCCAAAACTCAATCAATATATTAAAGATAAAAACTTAGACACCCATAACTGGTATTTTCTATATGGCGAACGAGAATATGTTCATGATCTCGGAAGAAACGGCTATATGCTAAACGCAATGGAGGATGAAGAAGCTGAAGGAGGTTTTTTACATTCTGAACATTTTGTATTGGTCGACCGTGAAGGACATATTCGTGGCTTGTACACTGGAACTGTAACAGAAGAAGTAGATCAATTAGAAAAGGATATTAGAACATTAATTGCGACAGAGTATGGAGAATAATCAAGATTACCGACCGGAGATTGAGAAAAAATATAGGCCTTTAGTTGTCATATTATCTATTGTTATACCTTTAGTAGTGGCACTTCTATTTCGTGTACATATTGAAGGAATAGACACCTCTTTCTTGCCTCCAATTTATGCTTCTATTAATGCATTAACTGCTATTCTTCTTGTATTCGCTGTAATAAGTATCAAAAATGGAAATAAAAAACGCCATGAGAACCTCATGAAATTGGCCATTCTATGTTCTTTACTGTTTTTAGTTGGATATGTAATTTACCATATGACATCAAGTCATACTAGCTATGGTAACGAAGGTTTTATTAAATATATTTATCTTTTTCTACTGGTAACCCATATTATTTTAAGTATTGCTATCATACCTTTGGTAATGATTACCTATTTAAAAGCTATTTCAAACAACTTTAAAGCACACCGACGTTTGGCTAAAATTACGTTTCCCATCTGGCTATATGTAGCAGTATCTGGTGTTGTAGTCTATTTAATGATTAGTCCTTTTTACGGAACCTAACGTCCTTTCATCCGTTCACAAACGGATTTATTAAATGGCTTAATCGTCAACATAAAACCATAGAAACTATACCAATCCTTATTCGCTCCATTACCACGATTCAATAGTTGAGCACTTTCTGATGAAGAGCGGTTAGATAGTTCAGCAGCAAGGGGGCCATTTTCAGCACGTAAAATAGCCTTGTCCACGTAAACACCTGAAACATCATCTAAGTAGTCGGTAAACGTCTTCCTTATTCCATATTCAAACGATACTGCAACATTCTTCTTTAAATTTACCTTTAACCCAATACCAAGAGGAACAACAATTTGATTTAAATTATACTTTTTTCTATCTGACAATGTAGTACCTTGTCCCTCCGTGCCAAGTGGTTGTAAATCTATCATTTCACCATTAAATTCAGTTGTAGGATTGATACGTGTATAAGCTATTTGATAGAAAAAATAGGGTGAAAAGGGATATTTCATATCGTTGATTCGATATTTAAATAGATCCAACTCATACCCTATTGCTAACTCAAATAATTTCGAATTAAAACTTAAATTTCTATTAACCAAAGAAACATTCGAATTATCCGCATCATTTGCCATAATGTATCCATAAAAGGCCGTAGCCCGAACTGAATGTCTCGTAGATACGTTATAACGATAAATAATTCCTAAACTAAGTTTAGAGTCTACAAAATGCCTATTAGGATTTAGATCACCAATGTAATAAGACGCTCCTGAAAATAAACCGATTTCAGAGCACGTATTGAAATCTTGACAACGTAAATCCGTTGTCCTACACACGCATAATCCATATATTAGAAGTGACAAAAGAAATTTCCGCATATTACTATAACGGAAATTAGATTAGATTATTCTTAACGCCACCCCCGCATATCACAGATGTCACGCTTAAATGGCTTTACTGTCAGCATTACACCAAAAAATGAATACCAATCTTTATTTCCAGCATTTCCACGATTAATTCCTGAATAATCATTAGAGAGACTACGATTCGCCAAGTCCGCCGCTAAAGGTCCATTTGCAGCAATTAAAAGATCTTCTTGCACATAATTACCAGACACATCATCAAGATAATCTGTAAATGTCAATCTAACACCATACTCAATTGACATTGCAACACGAGGGCGTAAATTAAATTTTACACCAATACCTAAAGGCACTGTAAACTGATTTAAGCTATAAAGTCGATCTTTTGTCCCTGTAATTCCCGTACCTTGCCCCTCCGTACCAAGCGGTCTTAATTCTACCTCATTTCCATCAATTTCTGTTTTTGGATTTATCCTAGCATAAGCAAATTGATAGAAAAAATAAGGTGTTATTGGATATTTCATATCACTTATTCGATACTTAAACCAATCTATTTCATATCCAACCGCTAACTCTAATATACGACTTTGAAAATTCAAATTTCGATTAAATTTATAGGGATCTGAATTGTTCGCGTCATCCGCCCAGACATTACCGTAAAAACCAGTTATACGAATTGAATGTCTCGTTGAAAGATTGTATCGAAAAATACCTCCATAAGCAAACCGACTATCCACTAGATGCTTGCTATTTAGGTCTCCAATATAGTATGAACCACCGGCATATACACCAACTTCAGCAGCTGACTTGAAGCCCTGAGCTTTAACTTGGAGTAAAAAACCAAGCAGCAAAATTGTAAGCAAAATGCGCATTCAGTTAGAATTTAGGAATGAAAACTTGTCCTTTAACGAAACGATAGTGGAACGACAAAATTCCAAACATATAAGCGTCATTATAGCGCGGATCACCACGTTGCAAATAATTATTCCTTCCATCAGGGTATTCTAAAACCCCGTATGGTCCAGGGTTAATAGAGCGATCAGAAAGTGCTCCAGCTACTTCACCATAATTAGCCGAAATTTCGTCCGCAATATAATATGAAGTACTTACATCATCCATATAATCAGATAATGTGTAACGCAAACTAACATCAAAGCTTACTGACATTTGCTTATTTACGCGATATTTTAATCCTACACCTATCGGAAAACACAATGTATAACGATTGTACTTGTCCGGTCGTCCAGCTAATCCTTGACCTTCTGTTCCAAGTGGTTGAAGGGCTACCCATTCCCCCTCATAATTCGCTTTAGGATTAAAAAAAGTAACTCCTACTCCGAGGTATAAATATGGTGATATTGAAGTTGTTTTATTCCCACGAATACCTTGAATTTTATATCGAGGTAAGACACGGTCCTCGGTTGGGTAATAAACAATATAGCCTGAAATTTCAGCAATATTTGATCTGAAACTTAAATTCCTGCTGTTTCTAACCGTATTTTTCGTTAAAGCATCGTCCCCACTTAGCAAGCTCCATATCAAGGTACTTCTAACTGATAAATAAGGGTTTAACATATACTTATAACCTGCTGATATAGTAGACCTAGTACTCCTAAACTTAAGATCTTTTATTCCGTGCGTACCTATGCCCTTAGCTCCGCCTAAATCTCCTAAAAAATTAGACGCACCTACTCCAAACGACACCTCATGACGTAATGTTTTCCATACCTGTGCTTGGGAGTTAGAGCACATAAAAAACACTAAAAATGCTAAACAATAGTTCTTCATTAATAACTAGTAATACGTAGGGTCGTTGTAAATTTGCTTACTATACAAATATAAAAAATTATCTCTTAACTCACATATCGCCATAATAACACTTATTCAAATAACTTTGTTAATTCAATAAAGTCACTGACTGATAACGCTTCAGGTCTTTTAGAAAACACTTCTTCATGACCAACTATATCCAATTCACGTTCATTAATTAACGACTTTAATGAGTTTCTAATGGTTTTACGACGTTGATTGAATGCAAGTTTCACTACACGTTTAAACAATTTTTCATCACAACCTAAACTCTTCGTATTATTACGTTTAAGGATAATAACGCCGGAATCAACTTTAGGTGGTGGAGTAAATACTTCTGGAGGTACCGTAAAAAGATAATCAATGTCGTAATATGCTTGTAATAAAACACTAGTAATACCGTACTTTTTAGAACCCGGTCCTTCAGCAACACGAACAGCAACTTCCTTTTGAAACATACCAACAACTACCGGGATTTGCTCCCGATATTCCAGAATTTTAAACAGAATTTCAGTCGAAATGTTGTAAGGAAAATTACCAGCAACCACAAAATTTTCTGGTCCCATTAACTCCTGTAAATCAACTTTTAGAAAATCTTGATCATAAATCTTACCTTTTAAGGAAGGCATATGCTCCTTTAAATAAGCCACCGACTCACGATCAATTTCAATTACATGCGTATCTAAATCCTCTCTTTTAAGAAGATAGTTGGTCAATGCGCCCATTCCTGGTCCTACTTCGAGCACTTTTTTAAAATCTATTTTCTCATGATGAATTGAAGACGCAATTCGTTCACAAACAGAAGTGTCATTCAAGAAATGTTGACCGAGATGTTTTTTTGCTTTAACTGTCATACCTTAAACCCTTGGTGTACCTGCAAAAGCGTTCTAAAAGCAGCTGTACAAGATCCAAATTTATTCATATGATCAGCTTGTAAGGCAGGAGCGAATTCTGATTGGTAATTTTCATATACTTCCATGCTTTCACATAAATATTGAATTGCGTAGGTAGTTCCCCCTTCTTCATGGCCAAGAACTTTCGAAATTTTAGCTTCAATAAATTGGCCTGTTTTCATCATGTCCGGAATATGTCTATCCTTCATATACGTTAACCATTCATCCGCTCGGTCTACATCCACCGAAACCGTAACATTGTAAATCACTTGCATGTTAAAAAAATTAATTCACCTTTCGGTTAATCGCCCGGTATCGTTCACGGGCCTCTGCTGTGTATAAACTAGATTTAAAGTCAAATAAAATTTTTTCATAGTATTTGACGGCCTCTGCATTATCATTCAGCCTATTCTCATAAATCTGAGCTAATTTGAACGCTGCATCATCCCCCAAAATATCGTGCCCATACGACTCTAAAACTTCTTTATAAAACATAATAGACTTCTCCCAATCCTGTTTTTTTTCAAAGACTTCAGCTTTTTTAAAGAGTACTTCATCAACGATACTATGAAAAGGAAACTTTATAATTAAACTATCCAATTTTGAAATGGCTTGATCATATTTATGTTGCGCTAAAAGTAAATCAGCTTCAGCAAACATTTGAACTGGTGCTAAGCTTGTATCAATCCCTAAATTATCTTGCAATAAAAGTGAAAGTTGCATGGCATCATTAGCGATTAACTTACTTGTTGAAGCCTTTAAAACATCTAATTGTAACTTTGCGTAATCAAATTCACCATCATAATAAAAAACCCTTGCGTTTTTATATTTTGCTTCGTGTCCAATTACATCTTCAGTAAAATCATTTTCAACTTGCATATATAAGATGGACGCCTCCCAAATATCCCCCATAATTACATATATATCCCCTTTCAAAATTTTTAGTTGAGCAGTATTTTTACGATTTGAAGGAATATTCAATGCTTCATTCACTAAAGCCAAACCATTCGCGGCTTGATCAAGATAAAAGGCATAAATTTCTGCCAACTGAATCATTACCTCCAAACTTTGTTGATTTTTCCCCATTTCCTTCAAGGCATTTTCAAAGTCTGCTGCAACATCTAATAGCTCGGAATTTGTGTACGATTTTTTTGATGTTATAGCCATGAAGTTTACATTCAATTTATTTTGAACGGCACGATGGTAATAAGGCGTTCCTGGCCCTAAATCTATTACATACTGATACGCCTTTGCAGCATCTTTATAGGCTTTATTGGTTTGACAGACCCAACCAATATCCAACAATCGCTTACCTTTCTCATTTAATTTTTTATCCAATGCTTTTGCTTGAATTACAGCGCCCGAAAATTCCTTTTTCTGGAGATAATACCATATAAACATCTCATTAAAGACAATTTCATCCGGATTTTTTTGAACCTTTAAAAGGATTTCCTCCCTCAACAAATCAACCATTATGGGATCAGACTCGAAATCAACAGCCCTAGATAAGTACGTTTGTACCGTTCTCACATAGACAGGACTATAATTTAACAAATTTAAATACTCCGAAATCATATCGCTTGGTCGATTCAGCGCTGAATAAACTTGGGCTAATTCTAATTGAAAAGAATATCCCTTTTTTATCAACTTTCGCCCCCGTAAATAAGTCTCAAGTGCATATTGATGCAGATTTTCACTTACGAACAACTCACCTAAATCATCAATTCTTGATTGAATTGGAGGAAGGTCTTTAATCAGGCTTTCATAGATATCTTGGGCATCACTATCACGATCAGTTGCTTTATATACAGTGGCTAGCTTAAATTTATTTTCAATGGTATACGGATCCTTTCGAATTCGTTTTTCCGCTAGTTTTTCACATTCTGCAAATTTTTCTTGATAATAAAGACATTGAAAGTATCGATCGAAATACTTTTGTGCATCATAACGTTTATAAGCCTTTTCATAGTATACTTCGGCCTTTTCAAAGTCTCCCCGATCAAAATAATGATCGGCCAATTTTGTTTCATTATCTACTGGTTGGGCATGAGAATATAAACTGATTCCTATGAACCAGCTCATTAAGAACATTATTTTAAAATTAACCCCCAATGTCATTCTTAGACTTCAAGTTTTTAATGTATTCATCTATCAAAGGAGTGGCATGATAGTAGCGACCTTTTTCACCAATTTGCATCTTATGAAAACCCGTAAATCCAACAAAAACCTTATTTAGAGCCGCCTTTTCAACATTTAAATACTCCTCTATCTGTTGATCGTCATACAAACCTTCAAGTATATCAGCTTTCAAATCCTTAAATTGATTTTTAACTGCATTTAGTTCGTCTCCAAAAGCGACTTGATCTTTTTGAACATTTCCTAATTTTTTACGGACAGTTTTCGCTTCATTCATCAATTTACCCAGGTTTTCGTCCAGCGTATCCGGTTTATACAGCAATTTAATCTGCTTCTCATTGTTGATAACATGCTCTGCCATTAATTTTAAGCTATCAAATTCTATTCCATCGAATAGCATCTCTAAACTATCAATTACTTGTAGACTAGAGTCAATTTCCGACAATTCAGTTTTATATTGCTCTGCAGGGTTACACGATACAAATCCTAAAAAAAGGATAAATGCGTAAAAAATATTAATACCTTTTTTCTTCTTTATTTCCATAACTATATTTTATCAAATCCTGTATAAGGAACGAGAACTTCAGGGATTTCAATACCATCTTCTGACTGATTATTCTCTAAGAGGGTTGCCAAAATTCTTGGCAAAGCCAAAGCACTTCCATTTAAAGTATGCGCCAATTGCTTTTTATTTTGTTCATCTTTAAATCTCAACTTCAGTCTATTTGCTTGAAACGTCTCAAAGTTAGAAATCGAACTCACTTCCAACCACTTATCTTGACCAACCGAATACACCTCTAAGTCGTAGGTTAATGCAGAAGTGAAACCTAAATCACCTCCACATAAACGTAATGTACGATAAGGCAAACCTAATTTCTTTAGCAAACCTTGAACATAGGCAGTCATTTCATCAAGGACCGCGTATGAATTATTAGGGTGTTCAATTCTAACCAACTCAACCTTATCGAATTGATGCAATCGATTCAACCCTCTAACATGGCTACCATAAGAGCCAGCTTCTCTTCTAAAACAAGGTGTGTATCCCGTTAATTTGATTGGGAAATCTTTTTCCTTCAATAAAACATCACGGTACATATTTGTAAGAGGCACCTCTGCTGTTGGAATGAGGTATAAATCATCCTTTGCATCGTGGTACATTTGTCCTTCTTTATCAGGCAATTGACCGGTACCATAACCAGAGTTTTCATTTACCACGAAAGGAGGAATAATTTCTTGATAACCAGCATCTCGTGCTTCATCAAGGAAAAAATTAATTAGCGCTCGTTGTAAACGCGCACCTTTTCCTTTATAAAAAGGGAATCCAGCACCGGTTACTTTAACTCCTAATTCAAAATCAATCAAATCATATTTTTTTGCCAGTTCCCAATGCGGCAACCAGAAATCTTTTTTTTCAGGTAAAGTATCAGGAGTATCAATGACTTCATTTTCTTCATCAGAATTTCCCTGAGGTACAGATGGGTGTGGAACGTTGGGCACCTCAAATAACAATTCCTGTAATTCCTTCGCAAATCCACCTACCTCATCGTTTAGCACTTTTTCTTCTTCTTTTAAGGCTGCTCCTTTCGCCTTAGCCTCATTCGCTTCAACTTGTTTTCCTTCTCGGAATAATTGACCAATCTGTTTAGCAATACCGTTCGATTCAGCCAAGACATTCTCTAATTTGGTTTTGGAAGAACGCCAATTTTCGTCGGCTTTTAGAATTTTTTCAATGAGTGGAGCACCATCAAAATTTCGAACCTTTAAAAGTTCGATGATAGCTTCTTTATTTTCTCTTATGCGTGCAATTTCGAGCATTGATTATCTTTTTTTGTAAAAATATAAAATGTCCTTGTTATAATGGCGATTAAAACCTCTTAAAACAAAAAAACTCCTAACAGCAAAGCTGAAAGGAGTTTTTACATTATTCTTATTCTTCTTTAAGCTTGTAAAGCTTCAATTAATTCCGCTTTTTTCATTCCTGAAATACCAGAAATTCCTTTTTCCTTCGCCAATTCTTTTAACTCAGCTACAGTTTTAGAATTCAAGTCATCAGAACTAGCTTCAGCAGCAGGTGCTTTTTCTTCAGCTACTTTCGCTGCTGGTTTTGCTTTTGGCTGAGCAGGTGCTTCAACTTCGAAAGGAACAACAGATACGAAAGATCTATTATTTCTTTTCTTTGTAAATTGAACCACACCATCAGTTAGAGCAAATAATGTATGATCTTTACCCATACCTACGTTATCACCTGGGTGATGTTTTGTTCCTCTTTGTCTGATAATGATGTTACCAGCGATTGCCGCTTGTCCACCAAAAATCTTAACACCAAGACGTTTCGATTCTGATTCTCTACCATTCTTCGAAGATCCGACTCCTTTCTTATGTGCCATAGTTTTAAATATTATAACCCAATTTAACAAATGGGCGTTAAGTTTTTATCCTTTAATGTTTTCGATCTTGATCTCAGTAAAGCTTTGTCTGTGACCATTTTTCTTTTTGTAACCTTTTCTACGTTTCTTCTTGAAAACGATTACTTTATCTCCTTTAAGGTGTCTTACCACCGAAGCTGATACTTTAGCTCCTTCGATAGCTGGGGCGCCAACATTTACTTTTCCGTCATTATCAATTAAAAGTACGTTATCAAAATCTACTTTAGATCCCTCTTCACCTTTTAATCTATGAACGAAAATCTGCTGGTCTTTCTCAACTTTAAATTGTTGGCCTGCTATTTCTACAATTGCGTACATAACAAATTTTCTATTTATTTAACTTATTTCGGACGACAAAAGTAGACATTTTATTTTAGATACAAAACATCTTAATCTATTTTTCCCTCAAAATAAACAATATGATGTGTAAAAATCAACTTAATCAATTGAAATCTTCATTAAATATCACGCATGCTTTCAGAAGGAATTTTCACTTTAGGCCGTCGATTTAAGAAATAAACCCCCATTAGAATACAAAGAATCCACAAAATATTCTCGGGATTAAATTTTTCTCCGTCCATAACACCGATAAATACAGCCACAATAGGAATGAGATAAGTAACCCCCGAAGAGAACAATGGTGTAGCAACGGCAACCAATTTATTGAACAAAAATACAGCCAAAGCCGTACCGATCAACCCAAGAAATGAAAGATAAATCAATGCAACTTTTCCATCCGCCTCGTACACTACAGATTGAAATGCATTTGTAAACAACGCTATACCTATAGCAGGAAGAAGAATTAAAAAGAAACTCAGCGAAGTGATCACGAGAGGTTTTAGATGTCCTAATTTATACTTTATGGTTGTCACACTAATTGCATAACAAAGGGTTGCAATAAAAATCAATAATGCATAATTCATATTATTTGCCTCAAAATGTATTTGATTCCAAAAAATTCGAAATAACCCAAGCGCACCCAAAGCCATACCAAATAGTTGAAGTTTACTTGGAATAACACGATAAAAAACAATTCCGATTATTACTACAAAAATCGATGTTGCCATATTTAGCAATCCAGCCAAGGAACTTTCGATACCTGTTTCCGCGAGCGTAAATAACATTGCAGGAAAAAAATTTCCCGTCAATCCGCACAATATTAACCAACCTAAATTTCGTTTCGTAAGAAACTTTAAATTTTTTAAGGCAAAAGGCAGAAGAGCCATACTTGCTAAGCAAATCCTTAAACTGCCCACTTGAAAGGGACCTAAGACCTGATTTTCACCGTAAGGACTCATTGATCGTTCCATCAAAATAAATGAACTTCCCCAAACCAAAGAAAGAACGATTAACAACACCCATGAACGTACTTCAAACTTCATAATTTTGCAAAAATAAGTCCAATTATTAGAGCTTGAATATTTTTTTTAAAAGAATTCAAAATGCATACTAAAAAAGAATATTATTTCTACTTTTATACCTCTTAATAAAAATCGAAAATATGCATATTGCGGTAGCGGGAAATATAGGATCTGGTAAAACAACTTTAACAAAACTATTGGCCAAACATTACGGATGGGACACTCATTTTGAAGATGTTGAACAAAATCCTTACCTCAATGATTTTTACGAAGATATGCAACGCTGGTCGTTCAACTTGCAGATTTATTATCTAAACAGTCGATTCACCCAAATTCAAGAAATTAAAAACAATTCTGAAAATGTGATTCAGGATCGAACCATTTATGAGGACGCCTATATTTTTGCTCCTAATCTTCATTCAATGGGACTAATGACAACTCGTGATTTTGAAAACTATTTTTCATTATTCAACCTTCTTGAATCATTTATTGCGGCACCTGATGTTTTAATCTACTTAAAAGCGAGCGTTCCAACCTTAGTCAATCAAATTCAAAAAAGAGGTAGAGATTACGAGGAAAGCATTCGATTGGATTATTTAAAAAGGCTTAATGAACGATATGACGCTTGGATTTCAACTTACGACAAGGGAAAATTAATAGTGATTGATGTTGACGGCAACAACTTTCATGAAGACGCTGACGACTTAGGTAAAATCATTCATTCGATTGACGCTGAAATCAACGGTTTATTCTAATTTCCGATAACAGAACTGGGAACTTGCACATTATTGATTGTTTCATGTTTTGATTTGCCTAACTTTGCAAAAAAATACTTGAGGACATGTCGATAAAAATAAATCAAGCAGAATTCGTTATAAGCAATACAGATGTTAGGCTATGCCCACAGCCAAACATGCCTGAATACGCTTTTATCGGAAGGTCAAATGTTGGAAAATCATCCTTAATAAACATGTTGACGAATAACAAAAAGCTTGCAAAAATTTCGAGTAAGCCAGGAAAAACTCGTTTGATCAATCACTTCTTAATCGACAAATCTTGGTATTTAGTTGACCTACCTGGATACGGGTATGCTAAAGTTAATCACAATGCTCGGGATCAATTTCAAAAGTTCATTTCAAGATATATGACTACCCGAGAAAACTTGACCAATGTTTTTGTGCTCGTAGACAGCAGACATGAGCCACAAGGAATTGATTTAGATTTTATGGTTTGGTTAGGTGAGCATGGCATTCCCTTCTCTATTGTTTTCACTAAATTGGATAAATTAAGAAAAACGCAATCTGAACGTTTTATAACTAATTACAAAAGAGAAATGTTAAAAATGTGGGAAGAAATGCCTCCTTACTTTATAACATCATCAGTAGATGGTACAGGCAAGGAGGAAATCATTCAATACATTCGTGAAATCAACGATACTGTTGATTATAGTGATTATTAACTTAAAGGAGGTAAAATCCCCATTTTGTCTGCGAAATGATGGCAATAATCCCTAAGATCTTCTGCCATATTCTTTTCTCCAGTTGAGCGTTCAAACGAATCGGCAAGTGTCAATAAAGTCTGGTGCATGAATTTTTTCATATCATCAACAGTCATTTCTTTATTCCACAAATCGATTCGCATAGCTGTTTCTGCTGTCTTATCCCAAAACGCTAAAATCATTGCTTCCGCTTTAGCCTTTTCCACACCACCGTCTTTTGCCGTCCAATTAATCTGCTCGGGTAAGTTATTCTCGTTTGTTAAAATTTCTATATCAATATTTGATTTTTTTAAATCACTCATTATTCTTTGGTTTATATGCTTTTAATATTTTAGTTTCATTGGTTTCATTTAGCAATTCTTGCAAAGAAACTCCAGGATTTTCATCCATGTAAGACCTCACCATTTGCCATCCCATAAATTGCCCCATACGCCCTGGAGAATTATCAATACCAACTGTCGTGGGAGCCTCTTCAAAAAATCGCATTTTCACTTTCATATCAGTCGTATAAATCCAATCCATATCGACTAAATATTGCCATACATTATATTCACTTGCGACGGCATAGTCATACTCTTTTTTTGAATAATTAATTATAAATTCTTTTTCAATATCAGGAAACATAGCTTCGATGAGATAACGTAGTTTACCATGATAGATCAAGTTACTTAAAAATGTTTCTCCTGGGTTTTCTGAGATTACGTTTGAAACAATCCATCTATTGGCAACATCTATTGGTAAGTAATTTCTATTCATTTTTTCTTTAATGTACTGAGGGAATCGAATTTCTTTAACGATTGGATTATCGGCACCTAAATACATTTCTAAGCCAATACCAATTAAAGAGTCTGTTGCCACCACACCATATACAAAAGTTCCGTTATATGTAATTATACGATCAGGAATTGCTGCGTCAGGTAAATGGTATTTTAAATGTTTAAAACCATCGTTGAGCTCATTGCTGATGGATTCAAAATCGGAAAAAGTACTTTTAACATCAGCGACAACTACTTGCATCATAGTGTCATTTACAAAAGGGTATAAATAATACCCAATCGAATCGTTGTAAGCCGACCCTAACCTTAGCATATCGTAGATATAAAATTCATACAACTCTCCTCCAAGTTGTAGACATTCCTTATTTATTTCGGCTAATTCCATTGGACTATTACCTTGAGAAAGTGCAATTTCAAAACGCTGATAATCCACATCTAAATCAATAGTTGATACGTCAACATCCAACTTATCGGATGAACATGACACAATAACGAAACACAGGCATATAAATGCAAATAATTTTTCCCTCATTGGCTATAATTTCTTATTATTGCTACAAAAATGTAAATTAATAATTGCAAAATTATGAAAAAGTTACTTTCATTAATTCTAATTGCGGGATTAGGACTAAATGCCAATGCTCAAGACAAAAAATTCCAAGTTGGTTTAGTACTAGGCCCTACTTTTAATTGGACAAAGATACAAACAACAAAGATTGAACGAAACGGAATAGGCAACGGATTCACAATTGGTGTTGGCGGAAACTACCTTTTTAATGAAAACATAGGATTGGCTAGTGGTCTCCAGTTTGATTTGGAAAGCTTTCAATTGAATTACGGAAGCGACAATAACACTGCCTTTAATGATGTTTTTTATGCTTATTCCGATACTGATATTCATAAATACGATGATAAAGATGGTATTAAGGATATCCCGGACAGCTCTGCAGCATTTTTACTACACACTCGAAAGTTTAGAGCAAAGTATGTGACCTTACCGATATTTTTAAAGTTTCAAACTAATATGATTGGTCAATTTAAGTATTATGGAAAATTTGGTTTGCGTACTAGTTTCTTAGCAGGTGTTAGAATGGACGATGAGGGGTATGATGCAAAATACATGAGAAACAATGACGATCCTGCTCAAAGCGATTTTTATACCACTACTCCACTTACATCTTTGAAAGTGGAAAACATGAAGCCGGACGCCATAAAAAAAGGATTAGCTCAAGTAAGAACGGCGATTGGCATCTATGGAGGTGCGGAATGGAACTTTACAGGAAACACTTTTTTATATGGTGAGATTGGGTTCAACTATGGAATTACACCAGCATTATATCAAAAGTCAAGTCATTTAGTTGAAAGAACCGGAGAGCCTGGTGACTATTCATACTCGCAATTAGATATTAAAAACAATCCACAACATATAATTGAGTTAAAGATTGGCTTGTTGTTCTAAATAAAGCTATGCAAGAAAGCAAAGTAATAGAGCATATTGTAGCTTGGTTGAAAAACTATGCAGAATCTGCTCGCTCAAAAGGATTTATAATCGGTATTAGCGGCGGAATTGATTCCGCCGTTACTTCTTTATTATGTGCTAAAACTGGTTTAGATGTAGTCTGTCTAGAAATGAACATCCATCAAAATAAAGATGAAGTTAATCGGGCTTTAGCACATATTGAAAACTTAAAAGAACGGTATTCGAATGTCAAAGAATACGCTATAAATTTAACTGATACATTTGAGTCTTTGAAGGGAGTACTTCCCTCAACAACTAAAGACCATGGGTTATCAATGGCTAATACTCGATCCAGACTAAGAATGACAACTTTGTATGCCGTTGGCCAATCATTTGGTTTATTAGTCGCTGGAACAGGAAATAAAGTTGAAGATTTTGGTGTTGGATTTTATACCAAATACGGAGATGGCGGTGTCGATTTAAGTCCAATCGCGGATCTAACAAAAACTGAAGTTTACGCTTTAGCTAAAGCGATGGACGTTATACCTGCCATCCAAAAGGCGGCACCTACCGACGGTTTATGGAAAGACGAAAGAACAGATGAAGGTCAACTTGGTGCAACATATCCCGAACTAGAATGGGCGATGGCATTTGAAGCCAATCCTAATAGTAACGAAGAATATTTGGATACCCGCGAACGAGAAATTTTAAAAATTTACCGGTCGTTTCACAATGCAAACAAGCATAAGATGGTTCCTATACCTGTTTGCACAATCCCTTTGGAAATTAAATAATTCTAAGCCATTAACGCAATAGAGTAACATGTCCTTGATGGGCATGTTTTTCATCGCTGGATAAATCGCCAAACTCGAGCACCCAAACGTAAGATCCCGCAGGCGCTAATTTATCACCGTATTTACCGTTCCATCCGTTCGCCACATTAAATGTTTCAAACATCACTTCCCCCCATCTATTGTACACAACAAAGTGATAATCGTATATGTCTAAACCTGCTGCAAAAACAGGTGTAAATTCCTCATTGAACAAATCACCCGATGGAGTGAAAGAATTTTCAATGAAGAAAATATTAACCCCTTCAACAATTACTGAGGAAGTAGCGGTATCGTTACAGCCAAATTCTGAAGTAGCTACGAGCGTAATATTATAATTATCTCCTCGTTCAAAAGGAAATTTATGCGTTGGATTGGTGTCATAAATTAAAGGTGATTCATCCCCCATATTCCATGTAAAAGTTGTAGCTCCTTCACTTGTATTTGTCATTGTTGAAGTAGCGTCATAAGAAACCATCTGAACAGGATCTGGATAAAAACCGGCTGTAGGATACGGATGCACATCAAAATTAAAAGTAAAACTGTTGTCAATTGGATTATCATCCTCATATCCAGACGGAAGATCTAGGACAACCTGCATCATATATGAACCGACAGGCAAACTAGTCGTCGGAATATTGATTGTACCGTCACCATCTTCAGGAATGAAGCCAGACCAACTATGCGACTCAACTAACTCTCCTTCAATGTAGACATTAATTTGCGCACTAGTAAAATCATCATTACTATTATTTTCTACCGACAACTGCCTATATATGGGTGCGTTATCACAAGTAGTCGAGATTAGCCCACCGGTGATGGTCATATCCATCACAGTTAAATCACAACTCTCTAAACAACCTGAAGCTAAAATCCTAGCCCTCATATGATCACCTGGCTGTTCTCCAAAACCTAAACCTAAATCAATTCCGACATCCGTTAAATGACAATAACTCATAACGGTACCCCCTTCTGCAGGAAGATCTTCATCGCAGCCTTCATCAAAACCTGCTTCTGGACCACAACCATCGATGGCTGTATCATCACCATTCCAAAAACAAGCATGTGTATGAGGCGACCCCATATTATGACCCATCTCATGAGCGATAACCTCAACAGACCATGAATAAATAGGAATTTCTGCAAAAGTTGGACTAATTCCACTTACCGCTTTTCGAATAGCCTGATCAGGACTGCAGAATACATCAACCCAAGCCAAACCTCCACTCGCCGCTAGGGTAACAAGATGACCTAAATCTCCCTCCCAATCAACGGTTGTTGTACCAAATAAATCCAATAAAATACCGGTATCAGTTATTCCAAAATAAGGACTTTCAACATCCCAAACCATCAGTTCGGACATGAAAATGGTCATTTCATCAATCTCGTAAAGCAATTGAATTTCATTAAAAAGAGCTGTGATGTAGTCTACTGTTTCTAATACACCACCTTTATTGAGAAAAAGATCGTAGTCAGCTTCAACATAAATTCCCGAACAATCGTCCACAAGTTCACGTTCATCGCTCTCGATTTCTCTGTAACCTTGCTGCGTACCAGGATCACCTCGTGTCTCGCATAAAAATTGATTATGTCCATTTAAATCTTTTTCGCTATAAAATATATAATTGAGTCCCTCTAATTTTCCAAGATTTACATCTCCAATTCCAGGAATCGAACCTACACCAATAATTTCGTTATTTAAAACACTAAACGCAAAATGGGAATTTGTAAACCCTTCAAAATACCCCTGATAATAAACACTTTTAGAAACAGCATTTAAATTAATAGATTCTCCTGAGGCCGTTTTTACTTTAAAATCATGACCATAAACATTTGAAACTCGCAGAACAGCTTTCAAGTCATAATCTTTATAAGGAATTTCAAGACTGATGTGAGCGGGGTGATGATCTAATAAATGATACCATTCAGGGATATCAAGTTTTAAAATTGTGTGATTGGCAATAGAGTCCAAATCATACTCTTCGTAACTAACCCCACTAATTGAGTGGAAAAGATTGCTTTCAATTTGAGCATGTATTGAGGATACAGCAAAAATCAAAAGCAGGGTTTTAATCCATTTTTTCATGAAAGACTATTTAATATAAGCTCTTGAAAGACGATAAGAATAACCCTTGCGTTGCCCGTTATTTCACAACGATGGAAATAAAAAATATTTAATTCAAATTTTTCGAAATTCGGAACTAAATTTAATAAATAGCTTAATCAACTTATAAAATAACAGCCTATTATCTAACGGAATACTCAATGAAACATGACAAAAAATCAAATCTACACAGCAATAGCGCCATTCACATGTCTAATTTCCTTCTGGAGCTAATCGAAGTACGATGCCATCAATCTCTTCTGTAATTTGAATTTGACAACCTAACCTGCTATTATCTTCAACAAAGAAAGCTTCATCGAGCATATCCATTTCACTATCTGACTGTTCAGGCAATTCTGTTTCAGACTCTAAATAACATTGACAAGTTGCGCACATTGCCATTCCTCCACATCTACCTTCTACGGGCAATTCATAAGAACGACACACCTCCATTATATTCATATTCATATCTGTAGGAGCCTCCAAATCATGCTTTACTCCCTCTCTATCAATAATATGAACTGTGATCATGTTTTCTGCCATGGAAATTAATTTTCACAAATTTACATGATTTTTATAACCTTATAAGAATCTACCCGTATTTTTACACTAAAGTTCTTAATAGGACATATTCAATAATTAACTAAATTAAAAAATTAATTTTGCCAGCATTGGTTTTGGGAGCTATGGTATCTTTCACATCTTGTAAAAAAGATTACACTTGTGACTGTGAAATCACACAAAAATCCACTGGATAGGATGAAAGCTCAACCGTTACGAGTGAAACATCTACAACCCAAAACCTTAAGAAAAAAGATGCAGAAGAATGGTGTGATGGATTAGATGAGACATCTACTACAATGACTTCAGGTGACTTTACCGTTACCACAGATTATTCTTGTACGTTAAAGTAATAAATTAACGAAAGAAAACTAAAAAGGACCTTCGATTTGAAGGTCCTTTTTTAATTCCAATTTATTAAAAATCAATTAAAAGCCATTTACACCGTTAACTGTTGTATACTTTAGTACATTCTTTTTATCCGGATGTATACGTGCAAAAGCTGACTGCACTGCGATTGTTCCCTCATGGAATCCGCAAAGTATTAGTTTTAACTTCCCTTCATACTGATTAACATCCCCAATAGCATAGATACCTGGTCGATTTGTTGAGTAATCACGCGTATCTACTTTAATGGCATTCTTCTCAATTTCAAGTCCCCAATCTGCTATAGGACCTAAACTTGGTTTAAGACCAAATAATGGCACAAAATGATCGGCCTCCTTAGTAAATTCACCCTCCTTTTTATGCTTAATTGTAACTGATTTCAACGAACCGTTTCCTTCAATTCCAACAACTTCTGCCTCAGTAATTAGGTTCAACTTACCTTCATCAGCCAGATCCATAACCTGCTGAACAGAATCGAGGTGACCTCTAAAAGAACTTCTTCTATGCACTAAACTTAATTCAGAAGCAATATTATTTTTCACCAAATAGATTGACCAATCCAAAGCAGAATCACCACCTCCTGCGACAACTACTTTTTTATCTTGATAAAATTTAGGGTCCTTAATAATATATTCAACTCCGTTATCTTCAAATTGCTCGAGATTATCAACTGGTGGTTTTCTCGGTTCGAATACACCTAATCCTCCAGCAATCATTACAACTGGTGCGATATGCTTGGTTCCTTTGTTTGTTGTTACGACAAATTTATTATCCTCTACCTCATCGATTGTAACCGCTGATTCTCCTAAAGTAAATTCAGGCTTAAACGGCTCGATTTGCTTCATAAGATTATCGATGAGCTCACCAGCATCAACGGTTGGGTAACCTGGAATGTCGTAAATTGGTTTTTTTGGGTAAATTTCAGTTAATTGTCCACCCGGTTGAGGAAGTGAGTCAATTAAATGACAACGTAATTTTAACAAACCAGCCTCAAAAACTGTAAAAAGTCCTACTGGACCAGCTCCAATAATTATTATATCTGTTTCGATCATGTTTAATTTTCTATTTAGGGAGAATCGTTGTGACGATTTCCCATTGATTGTTTTGCAAAATTAGTGAATTAATAACAGCTGTTAAATCAAAAATGTTTTTGTCGGTATGATTTTTAAACGGCATCAACCCGAATTATTTCTGGTATAGCATTTTTTATAGATTCTTCAATACCGGCTTTTAGTGTCATTGCGCTCATAGAGCATGACTCACAGGCACCAAGCAACTTGACTTTCACCACCTTATCATCCGTCAATTCAACAAATTCGACATCACCTCCATCTTTTTGCAAAAACGGTCGGATTGAATCTAAAGCTATTTCAATTTTTTCCTTTTGTTCCATATTATTCGTCTTCAACGATTTGTACAAATTTACGAACAAATTCATCAAAATATTTTGAAGAAGTTGTATTATCTTGTAGCACAGCCGGTCGACCGACATCCCCAGCTTCTCTTACACTTTGAATTAGTGGCAATTGAGCCAATACAGGCACCCCCATTTGTTCTGCCAAGTTGGTTGCCCCATTCTCACCAAAAATATAATACTTATTCTCTGGTAATTCTGCAGGAGTAAACCAAGCCATATTTTCTACAATTCCCAAAACTGGTACCTTCAGGGAATCCATTCTAAACATATTTACACCTTTACGTGCATCTGCAAGCGCAACTTCTTGAGGTGTACTGACAACTATAACTCCGGTGAGGGGAACATTTTGTACAAGAGTTAAATGGACATCGCCAGTTCCTGGAGGTAAATCAACAATCATAAAATCTAATTCACCCCAATCCGCATCTTTAAACATTTGGTTCAGTGCTTTTGTAGCCATTGGTCCCCTCCAAACTACAGCCTGGTCTGGATCAGAAAAAAAACCAATTGACAACAACTTAACACCGTAAGATTCAATCGGCTGAATCAGTGTTTTACCATCTTTTTCAACACCTGTTGGTCTAGCACCTACGACATCAAACATGGTTGGAACAGAAGGACCATAAATATCGGCATCAACCAATCCTACTTTATAGCCTTGCTTAGCCAAACCTGCTGCGAGGTTAGCTGTCACAGTTGACTTACCAACGCCACCTTTACCACTTGCTACAGCAATAATATGTTTTACATTGGATAGGATTGCCCTAACTTCAGGCTCTTTATCTTTCGGCAAAGGTACAAGAGAAATGTCTGCATCCACATCTTTTCCAAAAGCTCTTTCTAGTGCAAATTCTAATGCTTCTTGCATGCGTTTTTTCGCATGCATTGCAGGGTTATATATTTTAACTTGAAAACTTATTTTTTGGTCCTCAATTTTAATATCTGAAACCAAATCTAAAGTGATAATATCTTTCTTTAAATCGGGCTCAATGACCTTTTTAAGCGCTTCTTTTAAATTTTCAATTGTAATTTCCATGCTTTCAAACTTTGTACAAAAGTACTGAGTTTATTTGAGCTGACTTCTTAATTTATTGTCTTTTTAAAAAGCCCTCGTAATAAAAGGTTGCTATTAATTTTGTGGGGAACTGCAATAATAAGTCACTATTCAATTGTAATTAAAGTTGATTGTTGGCTATTTTTTGATTTATCTGTAAGCATATAAACTCCTGAAGGCAGGTTTGTCAAATTCAATTGAACAATTGAAGCATGAACATTTAATTCATAAACGATTTGACCTTGTAAATTTCTAATGGAGATTATTCTTGCTTCTGCATTTTCGAAATTAAGACTAAAAGTCCCATTATTTGGATTAGGGAAAACCGTTAATTGCGGTTTCTCTTCTTGATCAAAATTTGCGTAGGTTGGGCTATTCATTTGATTGACATAAAAGCCAGAAGCTCGATCGCCTTCACTTGTAAAACCGGTAATGAAAACATCTAAATCTCCGTCGTTATCATAATCTTTCCAAGCGACACTCGAAATGTTAACATCAACAGTCAACTCAGAGAAAGACTCATCTAAAACATATCCTTCTTCAGTCAATGAATAAAGTACGGTATGCGGCACGCCGTCGCTAGTTGATCCAGAAAAGAAAACATCTAATTTATCGTCATTATTTACATCAACAAAATCAGCTGTACCAAAGTACATCTCTATAAAAGAAGTCGTTTCATCCACTACAAAATTACCTTCTCCGTCATTGATGTATATATTGCTAGCAGGCGTATAGCTATTTGTCATCCCTGATATCAATACGTCTAAATCTCCGTCATTATCATAATCACCAGCACTAGTTCCTGAGAAATATACTCGGGGTAAACCTGATTCCACCTTCTCTTCAAAGTTTCCTTCTCCGTCATTTATAAAAAGTTTGGTATTAGGTGTATATGATAAATCAAACCCCGTCAATAAAATATCTGGACTCCCGTCTTCATCCGCATCGAAAATTGTGACATCTCCAAAATAATTTGGCATTAAAACTTGATCTTGTAGTTCAAATTCCCCTGCTTCATTTTGGAAATACAATTCGGATATATAAGTACTTTCTGGACTAACTCCAGTGATAATGACATCAATTAAATCATCCCCATTAAAGTCTGCAGTTCTTATTTTCCCATTCGTAACGCCCGTGATTTCCAATAACTCATTGGTAAAACTTCCTGCTCCATTATTTAAAAATAATCTTGTTTGATTCGACTCTCCGTTATAGCCAGAGACTAGAAAATCATCATAACCGTCATTATTCATATCAGCAGTGGTTGCTGACGAGAGCGAAAACCCAATTGATTCTAAAAAATAGTCTTCTTCTAAATCATTGGTGCCAACATTATTAAAAAATTGAGCACTGTGATCATAATCATCTGCTGCCCCAGTTGAGAACATTTCAGAGCGTCCATCATTGTCCTTATCTAACCAAATCACTTCTCCATAAATGACCGAACGATAATTCTCTACCGTTTTTTCAATAAACGATTGAGCACTGAGTGTCAATGGTAAAAGGACGATTGACACACTAAATAATTTAATTTTCATTTGAAGTTTTTTTGGATAAAATTAATTCTTATTTAGACTAAATAAAAATAATTTAATCAACGTAAAAACTGTTCAATACCCTTAACCTCTTATAATTCTAGCTTTTAAATAGACATTACCTACTTTAAGAAATGTTTAAAATGACCTTTTTGCGGTATTGGTTAACGTACGATTAGCGTTCCTGAATATTTATCACCTTTTAAATCATAAGCCACTAGACGATATGTTCCGCTTGAGTAGCGATGAACAGGCAATATGAATTGGTCAAGTTTAACTTGATAATTATCCATAAATCTACCTTCATTATTATACACTTCTAGATAATCAATTTCAATTCGTTCTTGCAATGCATTAGTTAGCATAATTTGCGCGTTAGTTGTAGCGGGATTAGGATAAATAAACACCCCTTGCTGCTGATCACCTCCGTTTGGAACTAAAATAATTTTAGTTGTATTCGTAATGATAAAATCGTTGTAATCAAATTGGATGCCTGCCTTATTCAAAATTTGCTCGTAAGCCGGAACATTTTGTTTCGTTACGATACTAAACGTTACCTGCCCATTACTACCTTCAGGATTTGAAGCTGAATCTGGTAATTCAATTTGGTTATTTACCCAAGTAACTACTCCGTCAACTACAGATACGGAAAAGCTATGTGACGACTCTAACACTTTAAAAGTAGACCAATCTAACCATTGCGATAAGGTATCAACAATGAACACACGGCGGGCCGCATAGTTACCTACATTTTGAAAACGGATCGTATATTGAAGGGTATCCGTCAAGCTCATTTGGTGACGTACACCTTTATTTTTAACCAAAACTAATTTATCATTTGGGTCAACAGATCCGACAACAACATCAAAAACCGATCGGTTATTGTTTGTTTCATCACATTCTAATTCCTCAGTACTTATTGTAGCTTCAAATTCCACAACCTCGTCTAAAGTTGCATCAACGGAAACTGAATCGATGAATTCATAGGTAGAATCAGACAATCCATTTAAATTTTCAATTAATCGAGTATAAGTTCTGTACCCATCCTCTTCGGTTATTGACAACCAATCGTCTCCATACAAGTAAACATTATCAGTAAACCTCAATTCTAGCGTTGGATTTACAGTAGTTTCAGCTACACCATGATTTGAAACAGTTACGGTCAAATCATTCGTCAAGCCTCTTCTAAAAGCTGTTGTTCCAACTGACAATGTTAAATCGGGTGAAAAACAGGTTGGTTTTAAAGCAAAGTCAAATCCACAATATTCAGACTCCCCGGGCAAAATTGCCGCCAGATGTTTACCACCATCTGCAGGAGTCTCTTGAACCCAACTCTCATCTTCTTCCCAACCAATCAAATAATCTCCATAATTAACGTATGTCTGATAATATCCATCACTATTCGTATAAACAAGGATATCTTCATCATTAAAACTAATCGTTTGAGAAGCTATACCCTTCTCCTCCTCATCAAAAACGCCATTTTCATTTTCATCATAAAAAACTTGCCCACAAACTTTAACTCCACATTCTTCATTTATTACAATGGTTTGATTAGCTGTTTGTAGGGTCATTACCTGAATCATACCAGAAGGCCATTGAACCACAACACTATCGATAATACTTGCATCGTTAATACCGAAGATAGTTTTAAGAGAATTTTGCCCACCAATTGCACCGGTTTGAGCACTAATTTCTCGCAACTGCCAAGTTTCTTTACCAAGTATGGTGGCTTTAAGTGAAACTTTGGCTCCAATACCTGTAAAGTTAGAATTACATCCTTTTAATTCTACGGCAAAATAATTATTACATGCCCCTTTTTCGTTGACAAAGAAATCATTTGTACCCTCAGTGTGATTAGAGATATGTAAATCATAGTCACCATCATTATCATAATCTGCCCATGAAGCACCATAAGAATCAGATTCATCTTCAGAAATAGCATTTACAATTTTTGTAAAGGATTTATCTCCATTATTTGCAAATAAGAAGTTTTTATTTCCTTGATCATTTGCGACAATTAAATCAAGGTCTCCATCATTATCATAATCAATCCATGAGGCTCCGTGCGAATTCCCTACATTCACCAGGACTACTCCACTTGTAATTTTAGTAAAAGTTCCGTCGCCATCATTTTCATAGAAATAATTGGGTTCAACATCTCTCGCATTTGTCACAAACAAATCCAAATCTCCATCATTGTCATAGTCACCCCATGTACCGCCAATAGAATGTCCACCATCGTTCACCACATCACCTTCAGTAATTTGAGTAAAAACACCACCGTCATTTCTGTACAAATTATTGTTTTCCCCATTTGTGTTCGCGATAAATAAATCAGGATCATTATCGTTGTCATAATCTGCCCAACTCACACCAACAGCGGAGCTTGCTGTTTCGTTAATCACACTCCCTGTTACAGGTTCAAAAGATCCATCCCCTTTATTTCGAAATAAAAAATTAAAATGTGTTGGATGAATGTCTGAAATAACCATATCGAGGTAACCATCTCTATCATAATCTGCCCAACTAGCAGAATGAGAGTAAACTCCTAAATCTACGATTGGATCATCAGAAATTGAAACAAACGTACCATCCCCTTGATTTTGATAAAGTTTATTTTTAGCATAAGTATTATTTGCCACAAATAGATCTAAATCTCCATCATTATCATAATCACCCCAAGTTCCAGAAACTGACTCTCCTAAGTCTGAAGCAATAGGTCCGGTTTCTACTTTTGTCATGGTTCCATCTCCATTATTATGATAAAGAGCTGAAGGAGCGTCAGCATCTTTATTTGGTACAAACAAATCATCAAAACCATCGCCATCATAATCACCCCAACTCGAACTCCAAGTATTAGAAGCAAAGGCATGTAGTCCAGCTGTATTATCTTTCAAGAATTTTGTATTGGGATCATAGTTTAACTCAATTACTGGTAATTCAATACCACAAGCATTTTCACCTCCAATTTCCAATTCAATAAAATCTCCATTCACAAATGTTTCTTCTAAGCTCACAGTCGTGCGCCAACGGAATCGATTATTATCAAGATCTAAAGCACCTGGAATTCCATCTTCTTCAAAAGAAGCCTCGTAATCATTAATATTATATTGATACTTGAATTCATCGTAAATTGGATCATCTATACTTGAATAAGGATTGGAAATATTATACTGAAAATAACTGCTATCCGATAAAACTTTAATTTTGTTGGTATCTGGAACTGCAACCGCAATATTCATGTTATACATATGCGCGATGTTCACACTTGTAATATCCAAACCAACTTGAACAAGGGGACTGCAGACATCGTCATCTAATAAGTCTGAAAACAACCGAACTTGAAATGCACTTTGTTTTGGTTCGACGTAAAGATCTAATTCTGTAATATTACAATTGAAGCTTTCAAAAGAGCTAGGATAACCTGTACATTCAGAACCAGTATATACCTGAAAAAGTAAAGTATCGCAAGACTCAATATCTGCCGAAAGCGTGAGGTTTGTTGTACTATAATCTTCAACGGTTCCTACTAGAAATAAACCATTAACTTTATCAAGATATTCACCCGAATTTTCATTATAAACATCAACGATGGTTATATTTTCTGGAGCGTCTACAAATAACCAAGTATAATCAGCATCAGCATTGGCCACGTTTTTCACCTTAACGTTCCATTCAACCCGTTTTTGATTAGCATCCACCCATGGACTTGCTGAACTCAACTCTAAATCAGATGGCAAATATCGAATTTGATCGTCTAACGCATCTATATAATCCGTTTCCTCTCCATCAATTGCATTCGATTTTTGATAATTGAAATACCATTTCACAGGTTGAAATACATCTTGCGGCACATCACATGACGGCGCTAGTTCTATTCGAATTAAACCATAAAACCCGTCATCACTATAAGAAAACTCCCCTCCGGCATAATAATTTTCGATATTATAATAAAGCGTGTCGCCATTTATTGCATCAGGTATAATCGATGATAATGTTTCAGTTGCAGAAGAATTCGTTTTTCTTGTTCTGAATTGACGAATAAAGGAATTAACTACGGTATAGTTTTCAGGAATAACAACTTTAACTTCTTTTAAATTCCCCCATGATCTATATTCATATGGAAACAAATTTCCTCCGGCATAATTGTTACAACAGTCACCAATACTCATTCCAAAATTTTGAACGATATTGTTTGAGCAAGAACGCACGGTATGATTACTTGGAAAGTCATTCAAAAAGCTGTATCCAATAAAAGTTGAACGAGCAGCTTTGTTATCACATTGAAATTTATCCTCTGCAGATGGCTCTGGAACATCACTCAAATAAAAATCATTCTCCCAAAGCGTTTCTGCTATTAAATCTTCAACTGAAGATATTAATTGATATTGATTTACTACAATAATTGAATCTCCATTTGAAAAAAGCAAAGCACTTAAATCGGGATTTATGGCACTCAAATAGTCTATTGACAAATTGAATTTGAATGTTTGAGATTCTCCGGAAATTGTCGTTTCCACATCTGTAAAATCAATTATATGAATAATTCCTTCACTCTGATCATAGACTTTCACGGTAGTTTGAATATACTCAAGATGATTACCATGGGAATTGGTTGTCATTAGACTACCAAACTCCCATGTATCAAACAATTCAGACATCACAACACCAGTTGCAATCGTTTGAATTGTGTCACCCACCATTGCTCTATTTAATTTTATTTTAGTTGGATCCATCTCACCTGTCAAATCAGCAATGCCATTGGCATCATTATCTGGAGATCCAAGACTAATTCTTTCCACATCAAAATCATGAAAATAAAGCCCTTCACATGCAACCAATGGACAATGTAAACGCGTAGTTACCACTTCATCACAAATGAGAGGAACTAAACAATCTGATTCGCATGAATAGTCGGCATCGTATGCCACAGACATTGAAATTTCCTTCCAACCAGGTGTACCACATAAACCCGACAAGGTTAAATTAATTTCACTTTTAGGAAGAATAAATGGCTCAGGAATATTGAAAACAGCTTCAACCAAATTTACCTCTTCAGTATAAGTTATAGATTCTGGTTCCCATAAAGCTCCATTACTCGTAAACGCTAGGGATTCATAAACTAAGCCATTTTCTAATTCAAAACTTACAATATACCTTGAATTACCGGTGCTTGGTAAGGTGTTTTTAAAAGAGGATATTGTAAAATTATAAGTTTCTAAAGATTCATTTGAAATTTCCGTAGGAGTCTCTGTAAAAACAGTCATGTATTGCTCATTAATTTCTTGACCTAAAACATTCCCATTATAATCAGTAAACTCACAAATATCAGAGTAATCAACTATTGCTTTCCAACCCTGTATTTTCCAATTTTCACAAACGTCAATACAACACGAAAACATTTCCCATGTCACTATCAAGGAATCGCCGGGAGCTATATTTGGTAAATTTAAAATCACTCTACCTGTTGGACTTACACCCAAACAAGCGTAACTATCATCGGCGGTTGTTGGATAAATTAATTCTGGTGTAATTTCCTCTGGACTATTTAACCACCCCTCACGAATTTTAAAAGAAGCTTCTTCTATCCTAGCATATATTGTCTCATCCATTCCATCCCCGCTTGATTTAAAAACATCTAAACTTATATTTGAAGCATAACCATCACCAGTATTCACAATCACTAATGTTTGTTCATCGCCGAGATCAGCTCCAAAACAACCGTCCGCTTGATTAAGAGCCGTCAGTGTTAAACTCGGACTTTGAAAGTCAACACTCACATGTGCGTATACATTAGAAGATATATCCCACTCATCTTCACAACCCCAGAATGTTTTGAGCGTCGAAGATGAAGTAATATCAACACAGCTTGAAGTCACTATTTTTTCTGTAAGTACTATTGATTCAGTATGATCTAAAAAACCATCCCCGTTACCCACAGATAAAAAATCATCGCTATTGAGGTACAAGGTATCACCGCTTAACGTTCCTGCATTGACCTCAAGCAAACTAGCACCTGCTGAGAAAACGTCGACTATATAAACCTCATCAGTTCGGCCAAATCCAGCATTTAGGACTTCATAAGACCTCGTTGTAGTATCACCGCTAACGACCGTTTGACTAGTTGGTGATAAATTAATTATGTTTAAAGCTGGAAATAGAATATTATAGCTGTCAGACTCATTAAATTCTACACCGGCATCATGAATTAGATTGACTTGATTTCTGAATACGCCACCTGATTTTTGGAAATTTACAGCCGGGATTTTAGCTGTATATTTTATCCTAAAAGTAACGCTATCACCAACTGGAATATCATCTAAACTAAACTGCAAATTTTCGCTAGATGCAACATCCAAAGGGCTTACTCCTTTTGATGTCAATTCAAACATACTCTCGGGTATGTATAGAATGCCCTCAGGAAGAACAACTTGAATGATTGGATTTTCCAGGACTCCCCCGGTGTAATTGATTAACGTAGTTTGAAATACACCTTCTTCTTGACAAACTGTAATTTCGTCTGTCAGTTCATAAGAAGCTGTTACATCTTGAGAAAATGAGGAAAAAGATAATAGCAATGCTAAAAGTGCGTAAATATATTTAATCATAGGTCTAGTTTTGATTTTCAAATGTTAAAACCATACCAAACCATAAAAACGCTTATTTCTTGGGAGTTAAGCAAAAATTAAAAAAGAAATAGTTGTCCCAATTAGGGAATTTTTTCTCAAAATGAAACAAAAAAATAGCCACCCATAATTATTGGATGGCTACTATATTAAAAGTTTATTTTTTTACTTTTTTTTGAATGCATTAATGGCATTCACTGTAAAATCGGATAAAACCAGTTCACCGCTCATTGCAGCCCTTACTTTCAAAAGATTATCCCATTTTTCAGTTCCTTCCCAGAAAATTCCCTTCAACAATTTCATTGATTCAGGGTTCGATTCTGCCAATTTATTCGCAAGTATGTTTACAGCATCATCTAATTCCTCTACTGAATCATAAACATCCGCATACAACCCTTTTTCTCTCGCCCACTCAGCAGATTTCCATTCGGTTGCATTTATAGTTAATTGCGACATTGCAGACATTCCGATCTTACGTTCAACAGCAGGTCCAACTACAAAAGGACCAATACCAATTGCCAACTCAGATAATTTAACTGCCGCATGCTTAGTTGCTAAACAATAGTCAACAGCAGAGGCAAGTCCAACTCCACCTCCTACAGCTTTTCCTTGCACACGACCTATAATTAATTTTGATGATTTACGACAAGCATTAATAACATTTGCAAATCCAGAAAAAAACTGTTTACCGGTTTCAAGATCCTTAATTGAAATCAACTCATCAAAACTAGCACCAGCACAAAAAGCACGATCTCCAGACGACTTTAAAACGATAACTTTTACATCGTTCTTAGCGGCCATTTCCGTAATCGTTTTTGCCAATAAATTTAATATTTTACCAGGCAAGGAATTACTCAACGGATGTCCAAACTCTATCGTTGCGATTCCTTTATCATTAATTTCTGACTTAACGTGTCCTTGATTAATTGCACTCATAATACTTATTTTCTATTATTCTTGATTTCGTTTTTTAACCATTGTTAATATGGTCGCTATTCCAACAGTTTCACCAGTTTCATCATATATATCTACTAAAAACCTAACGATACCTTTAGCAATATCCGAGTCATTTCTTTTTTCCTGATCCGTTTTATCTTTCACAGTAAAACGAACGCCAATCGTTGTGCCAATATAGACGGGTTTAGTAAATCTGCATTCATCTATCCCATAATTTAACAAAACAGGTCCTTTGCGAGGTTCAACAAATAAACCCGCCGCTTTTGAGAGAATAAAATACCCGTGTGCGACTCTCTTTTCAAAAATGGTACCTTCTAAAGAAGTATCATCTACATGTGCATAAAAATTATCTCCACTTACATTTGCAAAATTCGTAATATCAGACTCCGTTACCGTGTGCTTATGTGTAAATACAGTATCTCCTATATTTAAATCTTCAAAATATTGTCTAAAAACGTGTGGATTTGCTTCAGGTTGATCCGCTCCAACTTGGAACTGTTTAGTTATTGCCGTAATGGTTTGTGGATGCCCTTGAACAGCAGTTCTTTGCATATAATGTAAGACCCCTCGTTTACCTCCCATTTCTTCACCTCCACCAGCACGCCCTGGACCACCATGGGTTAGCATTGGCATTGGAGAACCATGTCCCGTACTTTCTTTTGCACATCTTTCATTCAACACTAGAATTCTTCCGTGCATTGTTGCTGCATTTACCACATAGTCAGTAGCTATTTTGTCGTCAGCTGTAACAATTGAAGACACCAACGACCCTTTACCAAGCTTCGCGATTTCGATTGCATCATCTAAGTCTTTATAAGGCATAATTGTTGACACAGGACCAAAGCACTCAATATTATGAACACCTTGTTTATTGTGAGGATCATCATTTCTAAATACTATCGGTGAGAAAAATGCACCTGCCTCTTTATCGGCACCGATAACGTTAAAATTATCCAGGTCACCAATAACAATATCTTGTTCCTTTTGCAATAATTCAACATTGGCTCTTACACGTTCAACCTGCAATTTTGTAGCTAGAGACCCCATTCTTACACTCCTATCTGAAGGATCCCCAATTGTGGTTTTAGCCAGTCGTTTTGAAAGTGCGTTTTGCACGTCATCGATAAGTTCTTCCGGAACGATTATTCGTCTTACAGAGGTACATTTCTGTCCAGCTTTTACCGTAATCTCCTTTTGCACCTCTTTTATAAAGATATCAAACTCTGCCGTTCCTGGAATGGCATCTTTACCTAAAATTGCAGCGTTTAATGAATCGGCTTCCAAATTAAAAGATACCGAGCGTTCAACGATATGCGGTAGAGATTTTAATATTTTACCCGTCGCAGCAGACCCTGTGAATGTAACGACATCCGAACTATCAACAAAATCAATAATTCCACGACCTAACCCTACTACAAGCTGTAAAGCCCCTTCGGGAAGTATTTTTGACGCGATAATATCACGTACCATCAATTCTGTTAAGTAACAGGTGTACTCAGACGGCTTAACGATTGCCGGTACACCCGCCAAAAAATTCACAGCAATTTTCTCTAGCATTCCCCAAATTGGGAAGTTAAAAGCATTAATATGAATAGCAACACCATCTTTAGGAACCATAATATGATGCCCAATAAAAGAGCCACCTTTAGAAAGTGGCACTGCGTCGCCATCTATATGATAAGGCAAATCAGGAAATTGTCGTCTTAACGAAGCATTTGCAAACAAATTCCCAATACCCCCTTCAATATCTATCCAAGAATCTACCCTTGTTGCTCCGGTTGCCGCACTCAATTCATAGTATTTTCTTTTATTTTTAAGTAGGAATAAAGCCAATTCTTTTAACATCAACCCCCGTTGTTGAAAAGTCATTTTTCGGAGTGCTTTTCCGCCTTTTTCCTTGGCGTAATGCATCATCTCCTCATAATTCAATCCAACAGAAGAACAGGTTCCAATCTGCTCACCTGAAATAGCGTTAAACAATTCCGTTTCAACACCTTCACCACTCACCCATTCTCCTAAAACATAATTTTGATATGATTTCATGCTTATTTTCTTTATTAAAATCTAATTTAAGAGCCTTAAAGTTAGGTATTAATTTTGAAGTAAAATCGGCATTTATGAAAACAGTTGATTCCCGAATAAAGTCTCTAAATCTTAATTTGACTCGCTAATTGCAGCTTCAATCACCTCATCAAAAACTTGCTCCAAGGTTTTGCCCATTGCCCTAACTTGTTGGGGGACTATACTCTGTTCGGACATTCCCGGTGTTGTATTCACTTCAATTAAAAAAGGAATATTATCTTCGGAAACTATAAAATCGATACGTGCGATTCCTTTTAGTCCCAACCGTCTGAAGATTGCTTTTGTCGTATTTTGAACTTCTGTCATTAAAGCTGCGTCAATATTTGCCGGTGTGATTTCCTGTGACTCACCGTTGTATTTAGCTCCAAAATCAAAGTATTCATTATTACTAATAATTTCAGTTGGTGGTAACGGTATAATTTCAGCTTTGTTCTTATAAATCCCACATGTAATCTCACGCCCTTTAACAAACGACTCAATAACCACTTCTTTATCTTCTTCGAAAGCTTTTGCTATCGCAGCTGGCATTTCCATTAGTGTATTCACTTTGGAAATTCCAAAACTTGAGCCCGCTCCATTTGGTTTAACAAAACAAGGAAAACCAATTTCATCCGCTATTTCAATAGTATTAGGATTATTTCCTTCCCGAATTAAAATTGCTTTCGCCGTCGCTATTCCAAAGGCTCTCAAGAAGCTATTGCATGCCCATTTATTAAAGGTTAAGGCAGAGCCAAATGAGTCTGAATTAATATATTTCAAACCAATCATATCAAAATAAGACTGCAGTTTTCCATCTTCGCCTGGCGTTCCATGTATGGTTATAAAAGCGATATCAAAACCAAGAATTTGATCATCTACAATATATGAAAAAGTGTTTTTATCAATCGGTGCTACACCGCCTCCTTTCAGGTTAACGTGCCAGCTTTTCTTAGAAATCTCAACCAATAGAGGCTCATACATTTTACGATTCACATGTTCATAAATCATTCGAGCACTCTTTTCAGATATTTGATACTCAGATGAATACCCTCCGTAAACTATTGCAATTCTCTTTTTCATTTCTCAAAATTAATTTCGTGGCAGAATTATTTTGATTTTGCCACAATGGGAACATATTTCTAAAATTAAGGATTTAAAGATTGAAAAAAATAGGGTCGTTCGAAAGATATTAACACCAAAACTAGAAAAAAGACAAGAACTCTTCGAAAGACATCTTATACGTATAATCAAGCGGCCATTTTCTTTTGTAAACCGCAACGCCAGCATTAATTTTTCCTTTTAGCGTAAAATCAACACCTTGCCCCGTCATTAAGGACCAAATTGAAGAAAAACCACTTTTCACAAAACGAGAGGCATCCCCAATTAAAACAAAGGGATAATTTCCTTCTCGTTTTCGTTTAATCTTAATCTTTTCAGCTATTTTAACCGAACCGCAATCTACGCCAGCAATGGTTAAATTAAGGTGTGATGGCTTAATCACCACACCATACCAATTTGGGTTATTGATCACATAATCGAAACCAACATAAATTCTATCCCCTTTTTTTTCAACCGTAAAATTTTCCATCCCAATGAACTCAAGATCACGGTAAAAAAAACCTGCATTCGCATTTAAATTAAACGCAAGTAAAAACAAGAAGAATATCTTTTTCATTATTTCTTTATTTGAGCATAATGCTTGTAAAAAAGTGGTATCGTTTCAATTCCTTTAAAATAATTAAACAACCCGTAATGTTCGTTAGGTGAATGAATTGCATCTGAATCCAAACCAAAACCAAGTAAAATTGTTTTTAAACCCAGCACTTTTTCAAACATTGATATTATAGGAATTGATCCACCGCTTCTAACTGGAATTGGTTTCTTCCCAAAACTTTCTTCAACCGCTAGACTTGCGGCCTTATATTCTAATGAATCAATTGGTGTTAATGCAGGTTCACCACCGTGGTGAGGTGTAACTGTCACCCGAACACTATCCGGCGCAATTGCTTCAAAATGCTGCTTAAATAAGTCTGTAATTTTATTCGGATCCTGATTAGGAACTAAACGCATCGAAATTTTAGCATTAGCCTTAGAAGGCAGAACAGTTTTTGCACCTTCACCGATATAACCACCCCAAATTCCATTCACATCCAATGTAGGACGAATTGTAGCTCTTTCCATTGTCGAAAACCCTTTCTCTCCATCTGTTGACTTGATGTCAATCGCTTCACAATAACTTTCCTCAGAAAATGGTGCTTTTGCCATTTCAGCACGTTCTTCATCCGTACTTTCTATTACATCATCGTAAAAACCAGGGATAGTAATATGTTTATTTTCATCCTGCAAAGAAGCTATCATATCAGCTAAAATATTTATTGGATTAGCGACTGCACCTCCATACAAACCTGAATGCAAATCTCTGTTAGGACCAACTACTTCAACCTCTACATAACTCAATCCTCTTAAACCTGTTGTTATTGAAGGAACATCTTTTGCCAACATACCTGTATCGGATACAAGAATAACATCTGCCTTTAGCATCTCTTTATACGTTGATATAAAAGTCTCTAAGTTGGCTGAACCGACCTCTTCTTCACCTTCAATTATGAATTTAGCATTACAATTTAAGCTATTAGTTTTAATCATAGCTTCAAATGCCTTAATGTGCATATACATCTGTCCTTTATCATCGCAAGCTCCACGTGCAAAAATGGCTCCTTCTGGATGTATGTCTGTTTTTTTGATCACTGGCTCAAACGGCCCAGAATCCCACAATTCCAGAGGATCTGCAGGCTGAACATCATAATGACCGTACACTAAAACAGTAGGTAGCTTGTCATCAATAATCTTCTCAGCATAAACAACAGGATGTCCATCTGTAGGAATAATTTCGACGCGATCCATATTTAATTCTTCGAATTTTGTCTTCAAAAACTCAGCAGTTTTCTTGACATCATCATCATAACTAGAATCTGCGCTGATTGACGGAATCTTTAACAAGTCTATAAGCTCATTTAAAAACCGATCCTTATTTTCCTCAATATATTGTTTATACATAGTGTTTTTGTTTGTTAGCGTTACAAATTTACCAATACTTTCCGACTGTAAAGATTAGGAATTAATAAAAATTTCTACAACTTTATGCAACGAAAAAGTCAATCACAAAGTCTATTATTTGAAATTAATGCCTTAAAATCATGGATAACGCAATACGCTCAATGTTCATTCTTTCTTTTTTCTTGATAGGAGGAATAGGATATAGTCAAATCACAGTTACAAATACCCAAACACCGGAAGAACTTGTAAGTGATGTCCTAGTAGGTGCTGGAGTAGAAATATCAAATGTTGAATTTAACCACTCCATACCCCTAGCTGGTGTTGTACAAGCGCAAGCTGGTTTTTTTGATGCTAGCGGAATGGATTTCCCAATACCATCAGGAGTAATTTTAGCAACAGGAAATGTAAGACTCGCAGAAGGACCGAACGATTCAGGGTCTGCTACTGATAACGAAGGAGTTGCCGTAGACCCAAATGATGCGGATCTCGACGCTATTGGAACCACGACTATTAACAATGAAGCAGTTCTTGAATTTGACTTTGTACCCTCTGGTGACTCCGTCGTGTTTAAATATGTTTTTGCTTCCGAGGAATACCATGAGTTTTCAACTTCTTCCTTTAACGATGTATTTGGTTTTTTCATTTCCGGACCAGGTTTTGCTGGACCATATGAGGATGGAGCTGAGAACATTGCTATTATTCCTGGAACAGCCCTTCCTGTATCAATGAACAACTTAAATAACGGCTCTTCTAATACTGGCCCATGTGTTAATTGTGAATTTTTAGTTGATAATACTGGAGGAACAGAAATTCAATACGATGCGCACACCGTTGTTATGTATGCACGAGCATCAGTTGAATGTGGAGAAACGTATCATATCAAAATGGCGATAGGTGATGCTGGAGATATGTCCTATGATTCTGGTGTTTTTCTTGAAGCTAGTTCTTTCTCCTCTAATGGTGTAGAGGTTGAAATTGCTTCCGTTTTAGGTGAAGATGCATTAATTGAGGGATGTGACTCTGCACTTGTTACTTTCATTCGTCCTGTAGGGTCGGATACAGTAGATCTAACTGTTGATTTTGAGATAGGAGGAACAGCGACTAATGGAGTTGATTATGGTGAATTGGATGATTTTGTTTTTTTCCCGGAAGGCGAAGATACAGTAACCGTTTGGATAGTACCCGAAGATGATGGAGTAATTGAGGGACCTGAAACCGTTACAATTACCGTAGAAATCATTAATGAGTGTGGTGATACAATTTTAACCGAAGCCACGATAGAAATTATAGACCCATACGACATTTCTGTATTTACTGATGATATTTTTATTGAGTGTGCGGAAGATTCACTCATGCTTACTTTTGAAACGGATGGTGTACCTGAATTGGAAATAGAATGGAGTTCAGGTGGAACTGAAATAGAAGAATGGGTACCTGGTGATATTATTGGCACCACAATTTATACAGTTGAGGTTACAGATGTATGCGGCGAGACAGCCACTGGTGAAATAGAGGTCACACTCGATCCAGCATCAGATATGTATCTCACCTTCAACCAAGACTTATTTGTGATTTGCCCTGAAGAAGAGATTTTTATTGACGCTACAGTGCATGACCCGTATGATGAGGACGAATTAACTTTTGAATGGGATCCTACTGGAGATGAGACAGAAGACATCACCACAGAGGCTATAGCCGAAGGCTGGTATTATCTTTCGGTATATGACGGCTGTTTTACAGTTAAGGATTCTGTAAAAATTGAATTTGGTGAAGTTGATTTGGAAGGAATAACAGTTATTGACGCCGTTGATTGTCCCGGTATTGCCGATCCTACACTTGGATCAATTATCGTTGCTCCTGATGACCCGACTTGGAGCTACGAACTTGTTGGCTACGAAGGACCGGTTCCGAGTGGTGTTTTTGATGACCTTGCTGGAGGAATTGACTATATTTTAGTAATTACAGACGAAGACGGTTGTACGATGGACACTATAGTTCCTGTTGGACTAGGAGAAAACGCTGTTCTTGCCACTTGGGAGGTTGACAGCCTGAGAGACGTAACTTGTTTTGGTGACATGGATGGAGGAGCTTATATCTTTGATATTAATGGAGGAATTGAACCTCCATACGATGTTATTTGGACAAATATTGGAGGTGTTTATGACACAGATACAGATGTCCCTGTAGATGGCGATAGTGAAATTGACAACTTAAATGGTGGAACCTGGACAGTTACGGTGATTGATCAAGAAGGCTGTGCTTGGTCCCATTCTTTTGAAATATTCGAACCTGAGGAACTAACCATGGAATTAATCCACAATGAACCAACATGTTTTGGGTTTTCAGACGGTTCGATTACTGTGAATACAGAAGGCGGTAATGGCGGAGAAACCTATGTAATGACAGACGCGGACGGCGTACAATTAAACGTTGAAAATTCAAACACGATTAATACGTTAAAAGCAGGAACGTACTTTATTACCGTAACAGATAAAAACGGATGTACGATTTCCGAATCATTCACGCTTGGTCAACCTGACGAGTTAGACATTGAATTCACCGTTAACCAACCGCTTTGTTACGGTATCGAAACGGGGTATGTAGAAGTCGACACAGTATTCAATTATACAGGTGCGTATGATCAAATTGGTTATTATTGGGCTCCTAACCCAAGTGGATTTAATGGAATTGGAGCTTATTTCACTAATCATTTAGGTGATGGTGATTATACGTTAACCATTAATGATGAAAATGGATGTTCGAAAACATTTGATTTTACGATCCAATCACCACCCGAACTTAAGTTCTCCGAAATAGGCCATTTCCCTGCTTATTGCCGTGTTTATGGTTACCAAAGCGGAAACGGAGAGGTGTTTGCAGCTGCTACAGGAGGAACACCTGATTATACCACTCCAAAATGGACTTACCTTGAAGATGGAACAACTGTTGAACAAGGAACATGGGGAGGAAGAAACCCAGGAGATTACGTAGTTGTAATCGAAGATGGCAACGGCTGTATTTTAACAGACACTGTAAAGGTCGACTCGTTAAACCCTATCGCAGATTTTACGATTAATTCTGATCAACTGAATAATGATCTAAAAGGAACAGCTCCAGTGGACGTAACTTTCACCAACACATCGTTATACTTTGCTAATCCGAAAAACCCATTAGCTGACACAACATTCCAATGGAATTTAGACTCTCCTTTTAATGATTGGTTTTTCTCGTATGACTACTTCGAAACTTTTGACACTACTTACGAAGCAAGGGGTGAATCTTATTTAGTTGATGTTTGTCTAATTGCTCAAAACAAAAATGGCTGTGCTGATACAACTTGTAAGACTATTGAAATTTTTGAACCAATTAAAATCACACCTGTCAATGTTTTTAGCCCTGATGGCGATGGGATCAATGATATTTTCACTTTCCAATTTTCGTCAGCCTCAATCTCTGAATTTAATTGCGTAATTGTAAATCGTTGGGGCGTTGTGGTTGGTGAAATTAATGACATAGGAAATGGATGGGATGGCACTGACAAAAGTGGTAGCCCATGTAAAGATGGTACGTACTTTTACAACTACACAGCAATATCCGATGACGGAACCAAATTGGAAGGACAAGGAAACTTGTACATCCTGACCAAAAAATAGATTAAAAAAAAAGGGAAGCTAATTAGCCTCCCTTTTTTTATCTTCACTACTGAATTTTATTCTTCCGAAAAATGATTCCAACCTTGTGCTTTCATAGGCACAAGAGAGCCATCACGCTGAACTACATTCATTCCACTATTCTTTTCAGTAAAATGTCCAATAACTGTCAAATGCTCACTTCCTTTTATTTTTTCATAGTCGGTTTGGCTGATAGAAAAAAGTAATTCGTAATCCTCTCCACCATTCAAAGCACAAGTGCTTGCATCTAAATCGAAATCACGTGCAACCCGATAAGTTTCATGATCGATTGGTAGTTTTTCATCATAAATATTACATCCTAAATTACTATTTGAACAGAGGTGCATGGCCTCTGAAACTAAACCATCGGATATATCAATCATAGCGGTAGGTACTACGCCCAAATCATTTAAATAATGTATTACGTCTTTGCGCGCTTCGGGCTTTAACTGACGTTCCAATATATAATCTACACCCGCCAAATCCGGCTGAATATCAGGATTTTCTTTAAAAATCATCTTTTCACGTTCCAGTACCTGAAGCCCCATATAGGCTCCACCCAAATTTCCTGTCACCACCATCAAATCATTTTCTTGTGCCCCTGATCGGTATACAATTTTATCCTTATCAACTTCTCCAATTGCCGTAACCGAAATCACCAATCCGCTCAACGAAGAAGTCGTATCTCCACCTATTAAATCAACCTTATATAAATCACAAGCAGTACGAATTCCTTCGTAAACTTCTTCTAAAGCCTCAAGTGAAAATCTATTCGAAACGGCAATTGAAACAGTAATTTGCGTTGCTTCTGCATTCATCGCATAGATATCAGATAAATTAACGATCACCGCTTTATACCCTAAATGCTTTAAAGGAACATAAGAGAGGTCAAAGTGGACACCTTCAACCAACATATCAGTTGACACAACCTTTAACTTTTCACCTCCATTTAACACAGCTGCATCGTCACCTATACCTTTTACTGTAGAGCTTTGTTCTATAGTGAACTTTTCTGTCAAACGATCAATTAATCCAAATTCGCCTAGTTGCTCCAACTCTGTTCGTTTATCCATAATTTATTGATTAAAAAAGCGCCCTAGCTGTACGCCAGGACGCTCACATTTAAAATTACTAATTAGTCTAATGAACCGATCATTTTCTTTGGATCAACCCATTCATCATATTTTTCTTCGGGCACATAACCTAATCGAACAGCCTCTTCTCGCAATGTTGTTCCATTCTCATGAGCTGTATTAGCAATTTCCGCTGCTTTGTAATACCCAATTTTCGTATTTAACGCCGTTACCAGCATTAATGAGTTATTGAGCAGTTCTTTTATACGACCTTCGTTAGGTTCAATTCCTTTTGCACAATTTTCATTAAAAGAAAGGCATGCATCACCAATTAACTCAGCTGATTGTAATAGATTATACGCCATCATCGGCTTAAACACATTCAATTCATAATGTCCTTGAGCTCCTCCAACAGATACAGCCACATCATTACCCATAACTTGCGCACACACCATTGTAATCGCTTCTGCTTGCGTAGGATTTACTTTTCCTGGCATAATTGAAGATCCTGGTTCATTTGCAGGAATAATAATTTCGCCGATACCTGAGCGAGGACCTGAAGCCATTAATCGAATATCATTAGCAATTTTATTGAGCGAAACAGCTAACTGTTTTAAAGCACCATGCGATTCAACGATTGCATCATGGGCTGCCAAGGCTTCAAATTTATTTTCAGCTGTTACAAAAGGAAGTCCTGTAAACTCTGCAATATATTCTGCTACCAACACGTCATAACCCTTAGGTGTATTGAGTCCTGTACCGACTGCAGTACCTCCTAAAGCTAACTCAGCAAGATGAGCTAACGTATTTTTTAGTGCTTTTAGACCATGTTTTAATTGCGAGGCATATCCTGAAAACTCCTGTCCTAGGGTTAAAGGAGTTGCATCCATTAAATGCGTCCTTCCGATCTTCACAACATCGGAAAATTCTTTCGATTTAGCCTCAAGTGTTTCCAAAAGTGCTTCCACTCCAGGAATTGTTTTTTCTACAATCATTTTATAGGAGGCGATATGCATTCCCGTTGGAAAAGTATCATTAGAGGACTGTGATTTATTAACATCATCATTCGGCAGTAGAGTTTTCTCTCCTTCTCCAATCGTATTTCCCGCTAATTCATGAGCGCGATGAGCTATTACCTCATTAACATTCATATTCGATTGTGTACCAGATCCGGTTTGCCATATAACTAAAGGGAATTGATCATCCAATTTTCCTGCTAAAATTTCATCACAAACCTGTCCAATTAAATCTCTTTTTTCCGCAGGCAAAACTCCTAATTCACAATTCGCAAATGCTGCCGCCTTTTTCAAGTAGGCAAAACCGTAAACCACTTCTAGAGGCATCGAACCAGCCGGACCAATTTTGAAATTATTTCTAGAACGCTCTGTTTGAGCCCCCCAGTATTTATCAGATGGTACTTTCACCTCTCCAATTGTATCTTTTTCTATTCTATAGCTCATTTTTATTTCTTTTTCTAAGAATTAATATTAACTTTACCGCACAATTTTGACACAAAAATAATACTTAAAATCATGTACGCATTAGGATTTGCTTTATTTCTTTTAGTTGGTTTGATGGCATTTTGGCTATTGGCATTTGTTTTAGGAGTCGCTGTTCCTATGTGGCTTACAATTGGTGCTGTTGAAATGTTAAGACCAAAAAGATTAACTGAAGACGAAGAATAATTCTTACGTCATTTGAAAATAAATTTTACAAAAAAAGGGAACCAAGTAGGCTCCCTTTTTTTATTATTGAAGTAAATTTAAAATATTTTCAGGTGGACGTCCGATAACCGCTTTATCACCTTTTACAACAATTGGACGCTCAATTAACTTAGGAAACTCAACCATTGCATTAATCCAATCTTCCTCTGACATTGTCTTACCTTTAAAGTTTTCCTTAAAATCTTTTTCTCCTTTTCGAATTATTGATTCTGCAGACACACCTAGCTTTATTAATAAATCTCTGATTTCATCTGCATTCAAGGGAGTTTCCAAATAATGAACAACCTCATAATCCAGTCCGCTTTCCTCTAAAATTTTTAAACCTGTTCTACTTTTTGAACATCTATTATTATGTAATATTTTCATAACGATTAACTTTACCTTACAATGTTAGGGATAAAAGACAACTTTCTTTAACTTTATCTCGTATAAATACTAGAAAAAACGACATATTTCGTTCGTACAAATTTCGCTATGCATTATAAAAACGGTCTTCTATTATTATTCATTTTCGGACTCTCGAAACTGCATGCGCAGTACACAACAACCGGTGATGCGACTGCCATTTCTTGTAATTGTTTTGAAATCACTGCTGATGAAGTCAATGAGAACGGTTCATTCCATAAGGACGCAGCAATCAACTTGAATACGGCCTTTAACTTTAAATTCACCGTCAATTTTGGTTGCGAATCAACAGGTGGTGAAGGAATGGCATTTGTGTTACAGAACGCAGGTTGGAATACTGGAAACGATGGTGCAGGTATTGGTTATGAAGACATTGCAGGCAACGTCCTAAGTGTTGAATTTGACACAAGAAACAATGATGCCGCGGGAGAAGTGGAAAATTTAGACATTGCAAGTGATCATATTTCTCTTCAGGATAATGGTGATACCTTTCACGAAGCGGACAATCCCAACAATCTTTTGGGTACACCTACTGGTCTAAATAGCGGAGAAACACCAACACCTCATGAAATTAAACCAGGATTCCCTGAGATGGAAGATTGCGAAGATCATTTAATTGAAATTAATTGGACGCCAGGAGCGAATCAAACCATTGAAATTATTGTAGATGGAATAACCTCATTGACATATATTGGAGACATGATTGACGAGCAATTTGGCGGAAATCCAAACGTATTATGGGGATGGACTGGTAGCACCGGCGTTTTGTCAAATATTCAAACAGTTTGCCTAGCTTTAGAACCAGATTTCTCTTATACACCAACTAATTGTCCAGGCGAAGAAATTTCATTTTCTGATAATTCTTTTGCCTTCAATTCGATAACAGATTGGAGCTGGGACTTCGGTGGTATAGGTAGCTCAGCCATTGAAAACCCTTCATTTACATTTGATGAATCTGGTGAATATGAGGTAGTATTGACAATAACAGACGATGAAGGATGTGAAAACTCAATTACCATTCCAGTACCAGTTGGATTTGACACTGAAGTGATTGCTGATGACGATGTTGTTTGTATAGGGGAAAGCACCATTCTACATGCGCAAGGACTTCCTTTTGAAGCTACAGAATGTTGTTTCAAACTTGTGTTAAATGACGCATGGGGCGATTATTGGGGTAGCGGTATTGCAAACGAAATTGAAATAATTGCTGACGGCGTTACTTTTGGAACATATACACCAACTTCATATTCCCCAGGAACACCAACCAGTGACACTATCGATCTATGCTTTGATCAGGGAACGGAGTTAGAGCTCATTATCCATGGCGAAGACAGTCCTTTTGAATGTGAATATATTTTTTTGGATGCCGATCTAACTGAACTAATAGCTGTTGATGGTGGCTCAGGAGAATGGGAAGATGGGCTTACTGAAACACATACTGTCGATTGTGGAATTGACCCGCCATCCTATGTATACCAATGGGACAATCCGTTACTACTTTCAGATGATACAGATCCTAATCCAACTGCAACAATTACTGATGCCACTTGGTTTCATGTTGAGATAACTGACCCTGAAACAGGATGTACAATTATAGACTCTATTGAGATTGACGTTCACCCTCCCGTAACTGCTACCATATCTGGGGATGAAACAATTTGCGCTGGGGATGAAGGAGAGTTAATCATTGAATTTACAGGACCTGCACCATATACCGTAGAAATTACAGGACCGAGTGGTACTTTGCCATTAATAACAGACATCATGTCAAGTCCGTATTTAGTATTGGTTGATGAGGACGGAGGTTATTCAATATCATTTGTTTCGGGTGATGGTTGTGAAGGCACATTTACCGGGACTGGTAGTATCTCTGTTATCGTTCCTTTTAATGTAGACATTGAATCCAGTGCAACATATTGCGAAGGAGAGTCTATTGAAGATTTAGAAGTCGTTAGTACGGACGGAGGTGAAGTAAATTGGTATGATAACCCTGGTCTTATTCCTCCTGCAATCGGCACAGGACTTACTTTTACACCATTTCCTGGGGTTGGAACGACAACCTATTATGCTGCTGAAACTGAAGATATTTTAGGCTGTCAGGGTGAAGGGGATGCGGTGACCATCACAATAAACCCCGTGCCACCTGCTCCAACATACACTGGTGAAACAGAGTACTGCGAAAGTGACGTTGCCGAAGAATTGATTGGAATACCCTCCTTAGACGGAACGATAACATGGTATGATGATGCGCCACCCACGGGAGACATCCTTTCAATAGGGTCAACTTATACTCCAATCTTGGCCGTACCTGGTACAACTCTATATATTACTGAAACGGCCGATGGGTGTGAAAGTGAAGCAACTGAAATTGAAATTAGTGTAAGTCCCACTCCTGAACCGCCTGTAGTCGATGGAATTACGGAGTATTGCGAAGGCGACCCTGCCAGCGAGTTAACAGCCACAATTGCTTCTGAAGGAACAATCGAATGGTACTCTGAAGGAGGTACCCTATTGGCAACTGGAACAACGTACATCCCAGCTCTTACACCAGGTGAGTCCACAATTCTTGTATATGAAGTATTAGGCGGATGTCAAAGCGACCCGACTGAAGTTACCATTTTGGTTCAAGCCGCACCTTATATCGACGTTCTCGAAAATTTTACCCTTTGTAGAGGCGATTCAATTCAAATCAATGCTGATCATAATGGTTATGAAATCACATGGAGTGATGGTCAGTCTGGTCCAAGTGTTTGGTTTAAACCGGAAACAACCAGTACTTATACAGTAACGGCTACAAATCCTGCTTGTGGCTCAAGTGAAGATGTATTTACCATAACAGTTTATAATCCACCTCATATTGAAGTAAGCAACGACACAGTTATTGGTCTAGGTGGTGAAGTTAACTTATGGGCGTATAGCGAAGGAAGTACTTTTTATGAATGGTCACCGGAAGTTAACTGTATTACGGAGGATTGCTCTGAAATCACCGCGATTCCGGAATCCGCAACTTTGTATATTGTAACGGTTAGAGACGATAATAACTGCTTAAACTCGGATACGGTTTTTGTCGACTTAAATGGAATTATGGAAATTTTTGTTCCGAACATCTTCTCACCAAACAATGATGGCTCCAATGATAAACTCTTTGTTTATGGCCCAGCTTTAACTAATTTTAATTTTGAAATTTATGATCGATGGGGTAAACGAGTCTATAGATCTGATGATCAGAAAGAAGGCTGGGACGGAACGTTTAAAAATGAATTATTAGCACCCCAAACGTTTGTGTATCGAATCTCTGGAGAAAACGTCTTAGGTGAGGAATTTTATTTAGATGGAAATGTAACCATCATAAAATAAACCGTTGGCCTAATTTTTGCGTATATACCTGTGTACTATTCAAAAAAATATGAGAAAAACATACCTTTTATTAGGATTACTAGCTGCAACATCAGCATTTAGTCAATCTGACTTTTTAACTCAACCTGTGAGTCATGAGTTAAATACGAGCCCAGACTGGAGCAGTATAGAAACGCGTGCTGCGGAAGATTCATGTGGAGCATATTTCAATAATTATATTGGACTGGAAAAAACAACAGATCTTTATTTTGAAGGTTTGAGAACGGGAAGTGTATCCGACTTTGACCCCTATGCAGGTCGAGGGCAACGATTTCATGCCTATCAACCAATAGAAGTAAGCGGTGTACAATTCTACGCTTTCCATACAAATCCAGACGAGGATTCTTTAATGGTGGTCACCTTACTTTATGATTACGACCAAGATATTGATTCAGCTGGAGCAGAACTCGCTCGCGACACTGTTTGGGTAAAACATGATGCATTTACGGCTGATTTACCAGAAATTGAAGTTAATAGTTATTTTGACTCACCAGTTCTTGTTGAAGAAGACTACATTGTCGCTTTATATACCTCGCTAGATGATTCGTTGAAAATTATAACGAATGACCCATCTGGAGATGGAGAAGCTGAAGGTGTTTCCTTTGCTTATTATGATAATCCCGCTGCACCAAGTTACACCGGCTGGTACAATACATTAGCAACTTTTGGTCCAGGATATGACATTGATTATTTGATTAATCCTAGAGTAAAGTATAAAATGAGTAACGATTTCATTCTAAATTCCGACTCTATCTGTCCACTGGTGGTGAGTGCAGCTTGTGTCGAATATAATCAATTTGAAATATTTTCTGATCCTCATTACAATCGCCATGCTGATGAACCTGAGAGTAAAATTCGTTGGTACTGGGGTGATGGACTTCAAAATGAGGACTTAACCGAACTTTGTCATACCTATAGCGAAAGTGGAACCTACACGATTTCTATGACTGACACAATTCGTAGGTTTGAATACGCTCCGAGTTATTGCGTGGTTGAACTAAGTCAAACTATCGAAGTATTAGACTCAGCATCTGCAAATGCATCTTTCACCCACAGTGGTTCAACAGTGTATTTTGACGGCGAACCATTTTTAGCCGATTCCGTATTTTGGGACTTTGGAGATGGAAACTCGTCTTCACTAGAAGATCCGACCTATACTTATAGTGAAATTGGAACATTTGAAGCTTGGTTTTATGTATTTGGACCATGTAATACAGACTCAATTTTGGTAACTGTAACGACGGATGATGTCAGTATTGCTGCTGAAACTAAAGCACAAATTAAAATGTACCCTAATCCAACAGCCGACAATTTCAATATTTCGGGAATTTCAAGTGGAACAATTATTCAAATACACACCATTTTAGGAGAAAAAGTTTATCAGTCTACTGCACAGTCGAGTACCGTAAACATCAATGTTTCACAATTTGCAAAAGGCACGTACTTCGTGCAACTTAAAAATGGTACAGAATCAATCACCAAAAAACTTATAATTCATTAATAAATTGATATAAATCACCTTAAACACCACCGCAAGAATCTTGTGGTGGTGTTTTTTTTGGTAAAAAATCCGCACATTTGTATTATGCTTAAAAAGCGGTTTAAAAATCCAATTTTCTTAATCTACGTACTGGTCGGTTACGTGACGGTTCAGTTTTGTTGGTGGTTGTATTTGATTTTTAGGTTATACAATCAAATGTATAGCAACCCTGAAACCTTATCGAATAAGGTGTGGATGCTATTGGGTGAAGGAATCGTATTTTTCCTAATCATGGTCTTCGGAATTTTGACCATTCTAAGGGCATTTCGATACGAACGAAAATTAATCAAACAACAAGAAAATTTTATCCTTTCAATTACCCACGAATTAAAAACACCCATTTCATCTGTGAAACTTGCGCTGCAAACTTTAATGAAAAGAAAGCTCAGTCAAACGCAAACAGATAAAATGTACGAGCAATCCCTTCAAGAAATCAATCGATTAAATGGTCTAGTCAATAACTTGCTTTTAACAAGAAGTATTGAAAACAAGAACTATTACCTTGAAAAAAAGGAAGTCAACCTTAAAATCTTTATCGAACAGCTCATCCCAAACTTTCAGAACACATTTCTCAAAAACCATAAAATAACACTTCAGTTAGCAGATGTTAACTATAAAATCGACAAAATAGCCTTTCAGAGTATACTGGCCAATTTAATTGAAAACGCAACTAAATATAGTCCACAAGACACGGAAATTACCGTTAACCTCATTAATAATCCAGAGCATATTATTATTGAAGTACTTGATGAAGGAATTGGCATTAAAAAAGAAATTAAACCAATCGTATTTCGGAAATTCTATCGAGATGAAAACGAAATGACACGAAAATCTAAAGGGACTGGATTAGGGCTTTACATAACAAGATATTTAGTGTATCAACACAATGGTATAATCACTTTAGAAGACAACTCGCCTAATGGGCTAAAAGTAAAAATACAATTAAGAAAATGAATCAAAAAGTAGCACTACTTATATTAGATGGATGGGGCCATGGCGATCATTCCAAGTCGGATGCAATTTTCAATGCAAACACTCCAAATATAGATCGATTAGAAAAAACTGCACCTAACGCAGAATTAATTACACACGGCGAGGTAGTTGGTCTGCCTGAAGGCCAAATGGGAAATTCAGAAGTGGGACATTTAAATATTGGGGCCGGTCGAATAGTTTACCAAGAGCTTACTAGAATTAATAAAGCAATAAGAGAAGGAGAATTCCAGAATAATCAAACCATTCTTAACGCTTTTAATTATGCAAAATCCAACAATAAATCAGTCCACTTCATTGGACTTGTTTCTGATGGTGGCGTCCATTCTTCAATAGAGCATTTATATGCCTTATGCGATATGGCAGATCAGCACAAACTTGAGAACGTTTTTATTCACGCTTTTACTGACGGAAGAGACTGCAATCCAACTACTGGTAAAAAGCACTTAGCAAACCTAGAATACTACTTAGAAAATTCGAAGGCAAAAATCGCATCCATCATTGGTCGATATTACGCTATGGATCGAGACAATCGTTGGGAAAGAATTAAAGAAGCATACAATTGTTTGGTGCACGGGACTGGAGAAAAATTTGATTCTGTAGCTGATGCTATTGATTCATCCTATCAAAACAATATTACGGATGAATTTATTACTCCAAAACGAATAACCGACCATAAAGTCAAAAAAGGTGATGTTGTAATTTGTTTTAATTTTAGAACGGATCGTTGCAGAGAAATCACAACCGCGTTAACGCAGAAAAATTTTCCGGATCAACAAATGGAAATAATTGACTTGAAATATTTAACAATGACCAATTATGATAAATCTTTCAGAGGAATTGATGTTATTTTCGAAAAAGACAATTTAAAAAACACATTGGGAGAAGTTCTATCTAATGCCGGTAAAAGTCAAATTAGAATAGCCGAAACTGAAAAATATCCTCATGTTAGTTTCTTTTTTTCAGGAGGAAGAGAAAAAGAATTTTCTGGCGAGAAAAGAATTATGATCCCAAGCCCTTCGGTTGCAACATATGATTTACAACCCGAAATGAGTGCATTAGAAATTAAGGCTGCAATTATCTCTGAAATGCAAGAAAACCAACCTGATTTCATCTGTTTGAATTTTGCAAACACCGATATGGTAGGACATACCGGTGTCTATGACGCCATAGTTAAAGCAGCTGAAACTGTTGATCAATGTGTGGACGATTTAATAAAAGTTGGTACGACGCTAGGCTATACTTTTGTCATAATCGCTGATCACGGAAACTCGGATTATGCGATAAATGAGGACGGTACTCCAAACACAGCGCATTCTAAAAATCCAGTTCCGATCATCGTTTTAAACGACAAAGTTAAGGCTGTTAAAAATGGTGCTTTAAAAGACGTAGCTCCTACTATTCTATCCCTCATGGGAGTTGATCAACCAGAAGATATGACGGGCGAATCGTTAATAACTACATGAATTAGTTAAACATTTACATTATTCATTTGTTTAAATTCGTTCAGCATCGAACAATTGAACAAAATAATGAAAAATTTCGCCCTACTTCTATTTGGACTAATGGCCAAGTTTACAATTTATGCTCAAATTGTAAACGGCTATGCACGTGTCACTAACATTACTGGACTAGTTTATTCAATAGATTTTGTAGACGAATCGGCCGACACTTTTGAAGACGAAGAATGGATTGTAATTATTCAAATTCAAGATAATGTAATAGATGGAATAGATAATAATGCGTCTTTCGGTAGTTTGGGAGATATTGAGTCTGCCGGACTATATGAAATTAGACAAATAGACTCGCATACCGAAACCGCCGGAGTACCTACCAGTATTACGATTAAAAATGCTACAACAAATACATTTAACACCGGAACAAACTCAAGCGTACAAATTGTTACATTAAGAGAATTTGGTAGTCCTGACTATACAACAACTTCGGATATGGAAGCTTTGCCTTGGGATGGAAATATCGGTGGTGTTTTAGCTATTTATGTACCAGGAATTCTGACACTTGAACATGACCTAACAGCTGATAACGCAGGTTTTAGAGGAGGAGCCACAAATTTAGGAGGTTCCACAGGTTGCACTCCAACAGGAGCCTACCGAGTAATTGAACAAGATAATCATGCTAATAAGGGAGAAGGAATTTATAGAAATACTACTGCAAATCAAGTAGCTGGAAGAGGTCGTATATTGAATGGTGGAGGTGGTGGAAACAGCCACAATGCAGGTGGAGGTGGCGGGGGCAACTATTCTGCTGGTGGTTTAGGTGGTCCAGGTTGGAATAATTGCAGTCCTAGTGCTGGTGGACTTGGAGGATTATCTTTATCAGGAGAAGCTTCAGTTGACCGCATTTTTATGGGTGGCGGTGGAGGTGCTGGAGAAGGAAATAATAATTACGCAACAGAGGGTGCCGATGGAGGTGGAATTGTGTTAGTAAAAGCCGAAGAAATTCGAACAATTTCTTGTGCTGGAGTTAATATTTCTGCGGACGGGGCCTCTATTTTAATTGCTCCTGGTAACGATGGTGGCGGAGGCGGTGGCGCTGGTGGAACAATCGTTTTTGAAGTGGACACGTGGAATATAGATTCTGATTGCCCGCTTACCATTTCTTCGAATGGTGGCGATGGTGGCTCAGTTGGTAATTCTGGAACACATGGCGGCGGAGGTGGTGGTGGTCAAGGCGTCATATATTTCTCTACAATTGAGCCAACCGCTAACGTTACAGTTGAAACACTTACAGGTGATGGTGGATGCAACAATAATTCTAGTCCGTGTAATTCTCAAGCCGCCAATGGCGTAGGCCCTGACAATACCGGAATTCTTGATATTCTTACAGGACCATTACCCATTGAATTAATAGAATTTGAAGCAAGCCTAACAAGCAATTCGCAGGTACAACTTAGTTGGACAACAAAATCGGAACGAAATAATGACTATTTCACATTGGAACATTCAGTAAACGGTGTTGATTGGACTGCTTTTGATAACGTAGATGGCGCAGGCAACAGCGTATCAGTTATAAACTATGAATATACTCACCTCTATCCTGAAGAAAATTTCAATTATTATCGACTAAAACAGGTCGATTTTAATGGGGCTTTCTCCTACTCTAATGTTGAAAGTGTATTTGTATTCGGTTCAGATACTTATCTTTATCCAAACCCTACTGATAACATAGTTACTTTACACGGTGAAAATCTTGACATTTCGAAAATTACGGTATTGGATGAACTTGGCCGTATAATTCACCCACAAGTCATCGCTAAAGCCAAAGCGGAAATTGTATTTAATTTTGGCTACTATGAATCGGGGATATATTTCATTCGAATCGAGACAGGCTCAAAAAATGAAATCGTTCGTTTATCTGTGATCAAATAGTCGTTAAAAAATTTTTTTAGGTGTTCCTGCTATAAAATCTTTTAAATAAAAAGGTTCAAAATAAGCTAAGTTAACAAACGTTTTTTTTTGAAAAGCTTCGTGAGCTAAACCAGTCATACCTTCTGCCCTAACCTTTAAATCAATGTTAAATAAGGCATTTTGATGTTGAATAATATCGGAACATTTTTCAGCTCCTGGACCGATAAATAAAACTTTTTCTTTAGCCAGGAAAGACTTAAAAGAAGATTCATCCACAATAACGGGTTGAGTTTCCATTAGAAGATCGAGATTAGAAGAAAATACTGCGGCATAAACTTCCATTCTTCTGGCATCAAACAATGGACAAACCAAACCACTTTCTATTTGAGACAATGCCGCTAACGATTTTAATGAATTAATTGCAATAAGCGGTTTGTCCAACGCATAACAAATCCCTTTTGCTGTAGATGTACCAATTCTCAGTCCGGTATATGAACCCGGTCCTTCACTCACTGCCACAGCATCAATATCCGATAACGCTAAATCCAATTCTTGGAAGAGCTCTTGGATTAACAAGTTTAACTTTTCCGCATGTGAATATTTTTCTGACTCAAACCATCGACTCCCAATTGACACTCCATCTTCAGCTAAACAAACAGAACAAACTTTCGTCGCCGTTTCAATACAAAGTATTCTTGCCATTTTTATTCTAAAATCTTTATTTCTACTCTTCGATTCGCCTCTTCTTGCGCTTCATCTAGTGGCTCTTCATACAACATTTGTGTATTGCCTAATCCCAGTATTTCTATTCTAGACTCATCAATACCACCCTTAACCAAATATGATTTAACGGCTTCTGCACGATCTTCGGATAGTTTTTTAATCTTCATATTGTTCCGATAACCTGGAGCATTAACATGACCTAGAATTTGAATTCTAACCTCTAAATTAACAGCCATAAAATCCAACAAACGTTTTAAGGCTGGATATGAAATTTGAACAAACTGATCAGAATCTTGTCTAAATTTAATATTTTCCATGGCAAGACTTTTCCCTGGCGCTAATCTTTCCAACTCGATTAATATTTCCATATTATTCGCTGGCCCCATATTCTTAAAATCTTTTACAAATAAAAAGTAACCTTGTGTATTGGTTTCAATATGCATTGTTCGGTGAGTACTTGCGTCAAAATAAAAATCAGTTCCAAGGAATAAATAATTGTCTTTTCCTACACCAGAAATAATCATATTTGCTTCCACTGGTTGTCCTGTAGCCTTATCTCGAATGCGAATACGAATGTATTTTGATCCCTTTTCATCTCGAAAATCCTGTAAAACTGATTTTTCTGCTGCTATTTCACCTATCCGGTTATACTTCACTGTAATTTTCCCTTTGTAAGTAGAGTTGGTATGAATCATCAGATAATAAATATCATCCGATTTTGCCTCTATTGAATGTGAAAACTCTGGACCGCCTTCATCTTTTGCTCCTTTATTTCTATATGAAGTAGATTGATAAACCATAGCATTTACACGATCGGCCTCTAACTTTTCGCAAAACATATTATCCGGAGCTTTAAACAAAAAATAACTAAAATCAACATTATTTTCAGTAGAAATCTCAAATTCAAATGTTCCATTCACATTTGGTTCAAGTCTTAACCAAACTGAATTCACTTCATGAAAGTCTGGATCGATTTCAATAAAATCGTCTCGTTGACCAAAATTACCCGGAAATTGCACATAAGAAGGAGAATCATAATCGGTAACCTCAACGGCTCCAAAACAATCAGCAAATGAATTTGAGTAATGCATATTAAAGCCTTGCCCAAACAAATTAGCGCAGGTTATAAAAATGAATATGCCAATCAAAAGCCTCATAGTTGAGATAATATTATAAAGATACTTTAAATAATCAAAAATCTTACCGAACTTTGTTTGCTTAACATGGAAGAAACAAAAACTTTATACGAATTAGTAGGCGATGAGCGGCTTTTAAAAATACTTCAGGCTTTTTATGCTCGCGTATTTAAAAGTGAAATCATTGGACCACTTTTTAATCAAACAAACGCAAATGAAATTATCGATAAACAATATCGATTTTTAACACAGTTTCTTGGGGGACCTCCACGATACAACAACAAATATGGGCATCCAAGAATGCGAATGAGACATATGCCCCACAAAATTACGCAAGAAGCAAAAGAGGAATGGTTAAAACTGATGAAAGAATCCATTTGGGAGGTAAAGGATATGAATGAAGAGCTAAAAACAGCCCTTTACAATTGTTTCCCACAAGTTGCGCAACACATGGTTAATTCTTAACTAAAAAAAGCCCGATTCACTAAGAATCGAGCTTGATATCATTATTTTAAATTGCGTTAAATTGAATCAATTATACCGTTTAGCGTTTTAGAAGGCCGCATAGCTTTTGCAATTGCTTCGGCATTTGGCTTATAATAACCTCCTATTTCCATTGTATCGCCTTGTGCATTATTTAATTCATCCACAATTAAGTTTTCATTTGCAGACATAAGCTTATAAACCGCTGAAAACTTCTCTCTCAATTCAGTATCCTCATTTTGCTCTGCTAAAGCTTTAGCCCAGAACATTGCCAAATAAAAGTGGGATCCTCTATTGTCTAGTTCCCCAACTTTTCGAGAAGGTGATTTATCTTTCAATAGGAATTCTCCCGTGGCTTTATCCAGAGCATCACCTAAAATCTTAGCGCGGTTATTATTGTAAGATTCCCCAAGATGATCTAAAGAAACGGCTAATGCTAAGAATTCGCCTAATGAATCCCAGCGTAAATGACCCTCTGTCATAAACTGATCAACATGTTTTGGAGCTGACCCACCAGCACCCGTTTCAAATAATCCTCCACCATTCATTAAAGGTACAATAGATAACATTTTAGCACTCGTTCCGAGTTCCAAAATTGGAAATAAATCAGTTAAATAATCCCTTAAAACATTACCCGTAACTGAAATTGTGTCTTTCCCCGCCTTAATTCGCTCTAAAGTATATTTAGTAGCCTCAACTGGACTTTTAATCAAAATTTCCAATCCTTCGGTATCGTGATTTGGCAAATATTTTTTCACTTTTGCGATAACCTCTCTATCATGCGCTCTATTTTCATCCAACCAAAAAACCGCAGGTGTATTTGTTGCTCTTGAACGAGAAACAGCCAATTTAACCCAATCTTGAATTGGTAAATCCTTTACTTGGCACATTCTCCAAATATCACCTTCCGCTACGTCATGCTCAATTAATACAGTTCCATTAGCATCTGTCACTTGAACTTTTCCTTTACTTTCAATTTGAAAAGTTTTATCGTGAGAACCATATTCTTCGGCTTTTTGGGCCATTAACCCGACATTTGGAACTGTACCCATTGTTGTTACATCAAAAGCACCATTCTCTTTACAAAAATCAATTGTTGCGCTATACACGCCTGAGTATGATCGGTCTGGAATAATCGCCTTCATATCTTTCAACTTACCATCCGGTCCCCACATTTGACCTGAACTACGTATTGCTGCAGGCATTGAAGCATCTATAATAACGTCAGAAGGCACATGTAAATTAGTTATCCCCTTATCAGAATCAACCATTGCTAATTCAGGACCATTTACTAAACATGATTTTATTTCCGCTTTTATCTCAGCTTGTTTATCCGCTGGCAAATTGCCAATTTTAGCTTCAACATCTCCGAAACCATTATTTGGATCAATTCCTAGCTCTTCAAACAATTCACCGTATTTCGTAAACAACGGCTCGAAATAAGCTTTTACTGCATGACCAAAAATGATTGGATCTGAGACTTTCATCATTGTCGCTTTCATGTGTATTGACATTAAAACGTCCTGATTTTTTGCCTCGGCTGTTTGTTCTTTTAAAAATGACTTTAATTCACTCGCACTCATTACTGAAGCATCAATAATTTCGCCATCCAATAAAGAAGTCTTCTCTTTTAATACTTTTGATGTACCGTCAGCACCGACAAACGTAATTTTTACATCCGTCGCTTTGTCAAGCGTCACCGATTTTTCACTTCCATAAAAATCTCCTTTGGACATGCTAGCCACATGCGATTTAGAATCTGCTCGCCACTCACCCATTTTATGAGGATTCGCTTTGGCGTAATTTTTAACCGCTTTTGGTGCTCTTCTGTCCGAATTCCCCTCTCTTAAAACAGGGTTAACAGCACTTCCTTTGATTTTATTGTAACGTGCCTTGATCTCTACTTCTTTTTCATTCGCTGGATCTTCTGGGTAAGATGGTATTGCATAACCTTGCTTTTGCAATTCTTCAATTGCTTCTTGTAATTGAGGAATTGAGGCACTAATATTTGGTAGTTTTATAATATTGGCTTCAGGCTTTTTCGCTAAATCACCCAATTCTGCCAAGTCATCAGACACTTTTTGTTCATCAGTTAAATAATCTGGAAATGCAGCTAAGATACGACCAGACAATGAAATATCTCTTGTTTCAACTGCTACCCCTGCAGAACTTGTAAACGCTTCAACTATTGGTAAAAATGATTGAGTAGCCAATGCTGGCGCTTCATCTGTGATGGTATAAATTATTTTTGATTCTTTTTGTGCCATTTTATGATTTTTATTAAATCTGATAGATTTTATTTAGAAGTAATTAGGATAACAAATTTATACATTTGCAAGGAATTATTCTTGGAATCGCTAAAAATTCTCAGAAATTGTAAAAAGTATCTAGATTTAAAAGCGTTGGGATCAAAACTTCTAATAAATAATCCTTTGATCATCCGATTTATTGAAGTGCGGTATAAATCTTAATCCTATCGAATTGAAATGAATTTTATTGTAACCGATACGAAAATCGGGGATGGAATAATTATAATTTTTGGTAAAGATTGCGAATGAATACAAATCAATATTTGCGAAATAACTTATTGAAAAGTCCTCGTATTGCTCCGTGATTTGTGTTTGATAAATGAGTTTTATAATTGGATGATTGGTATTAAAAACAGATCCATCGTACCCATAATTTACGGCGTGATACTTCACTAACGCATGCAGCCCCACTCCAATAGAATTACTCCATTTTATAGTTTCCGATAAATTCCAATGCGCGTCAAGAAAATTACGAACATAAACATTATGATAGCGGGTATGAAACTTAAAATCATCGTACAAATTAACAATTGAATCACGATCTGAAGTAGAACTACCAATATAAACAAATTGACTTTGTGATTTAAAAAAATGATAACCCAGTTCTAAGGAATATCCAAATGAAAAATCTTTCGTATTTAAAAATTGCCCACCAAAATTTCGCAATGAAAACCCCTGACTACTTACTCCAATTTGATTACGCAACCGATATAGGTCAACTGTTTCATTTTCATTGTATACACTTACCCATGGATGATATTCACCATTTACCTTTAGAAATGAGTTTTCAAGACCGAAACCATAAGTAAACTGACAAAAAGAAATATTCAAGTTAAGAACCCCAATAAAAAAGAGAATATTTCTTAAGCTAATCATGAAGCAAAAGATACAAATTTAATCAAACATCAAATCATAAACTCGTTTTAAACGATGATCAATTTCACCTACTGAAAAATTACGTACCCAACGAAAATATTCCTTCCCCTCAAAAAATACCAGCAGAGTAGGAGCGGTAAAAACATGAAATTGAGCAGCCGTATCAGGATACCTATCAACCTCAATAACTTCCCATTCTAATAAAGGGTATTGAGACTTAATATGCGCTTCGATTTTAGGCAAAAGGGATTCACAAACAACGCAATTTGGACTTTTAAAATAATACGCTTTATTCATTTGCATTTAAAAATAATTCGGCCAACTTTAAATCCATAGGACGTGTAATTTTTATGTTTTCAGGATTCCCTTCTATCAGCTGTACTTTATAATTACTCGCCTCTACTACGCTTGCATCATCCGTAAATTGCGATTTATAAGGCGTTTCATAAGCCGAGAATAAAACCGAACGTTTAAAACATTGAGGGGTCTGAACTAACCGGAATTTCGAACGGTCAAGAGCTAAAGAAACATCATCCTCTACTAGTTGTCGCAAAGATTCCGTAACGGGCACAACAGGAATAGCTGCTCCATCTTTTTTTGCGGACTCAAAGCAAGTATTTATTACTGAAGAACTTACAAAAGGCCTTACAGCATCATGCACAGCTATAAGATCTCCTTTAGCTAAATTTAATCCACTTTTAACCGAATGAAAACGTTCTTTTCCTCCTGCGGCCACCTCATGTTTAAGGTCGAATTCATACTCTTGGCATAGGTTTTCCCAAATCGCTATCTGATCCTTTGGCAACACTACAATAATTTGAATTTTTTCATTAAACTGATAAAACTTTTTAATGGTGTGCATTAATATTGGACGTCCATTTATCGGAATAAATTGTTTTGGAATATCATAGCCCATCCGCTTACCAATTCCCCCAGCTGTAATAATTACGGTTTGTTCCATATTCGTTATTCACTAAAAAAAAACCGCCTTGAAAATTCAAGACGGTTTAAATATAAAGAATATCGTATTTAAATAATCAACATTGCGTCTCCGTACGAGTAAAATTTATACTTCTCTTTAACGGCTTCTTCGTATGCTTCTTTTACAAAATCAAGATCAGAAAATGCTGCTACCATCATAAGCAATGTCGATTGCGGCGTATGAAAGTTAGTAATCATCGCATTAGCAATTGAAAAATCATATGGAGGGAAAATAAATTTATTCGTCCACCCATTAAATGGTTTAAGCAATCCGTCCGTAGATACGCTCGACTCGATAGCGCGCATACTGGTAGTACCAACTGCACAAACACGTTTTTTGTTCTTTTTAGCCTTATTCACCATATCGGCTACCTCTTGCGTAATCTCAGCTTGCTCCGAATCCATTTTGTGTTTCGTCAAATCCTCAACATCCACAGATCTGAAAGTACCTAGACCTACGTGTAAGGTTAATTCAGCAAAATCGATTCCTTTGATTTCAAAACGCTTCAATAACTCTCTACTAAAGTGTAAACCTGCCGTTGGAGCCGCAACTGCACCTTCTTTCTTAGCGTAGATTGTTTGGTATCTTTCCTCATCTTCAGGAACAACGTCTCTTAAACTTTTTATATAAGGAGGAATTGGAGTTTCGCCTAATTCGGTAATCTTTGCTTTAAATTCTTCATAAGAACCATCGAATAAAAATCGAATTGTTCTACCACGAGAAGTTGTATTATCAATTACCTCAGCAACCAATGAATCATCTTCTGTAAAATAAAGCTTATTCCCTATTCTAATTTTACGAGCAGGATCAACTAGAACATCCCACAACAAACTCTCTCTGTTTAATTCTCTTAATAAGAAAACTTCAATTCGAGCTCCAGTCTTTTCTTTATTCCCATATAAACGAGCAGGAAATACTTTTGTGTTGTTCATAATCAACACATCGCCTTCGTCAAAATAATCTAACACATCTTTAAAAAGCTTATGTTCGATTGTTCTTTTTTCACGATCTAACACCATCAAACGAGATTCGTCTCTATTTTGATTAGGATGTTTTGCAATTAATTCTTCCGGGAGTTCAAAATTGAAAGCAGATAACTTCATAAAGATTTTTAATTTTTTTTAAAAGAGCACAAAGTTAATATTAATTAGCATGAAATAAAACTCTTTCCTCCTCAAAAAAGCAGAAAGTAGAAATATCCTGCCCATTCAATTCATTTCCTCATCAAAAATCTTTTATAAAAGTGTCGATATTTTCTGTTACTTTTTAGTAGAAAGTAATTGTATAGATGAAGTCAATTTTAGTCATTAACAAATAAAACGTTCTAAATGTAACCTTTATCTTCTATTTTTGTCTTACTACAAGAGACCAGTTACCCTATAAATGCAAACCAAATTTTGGACATATCTAGTTACATTTTTTGTGCAGGCCATTGCTTTTTCGCAAAGTATTACTGGTTATGTTATGGATGAGAATAATCAACCGATTCCATACGTTAAAGTTTACGCCAAAAATTTCACCAATGTTGGTTCCATAACTAACCATGACGGATTATACTCTTTCGCTTGTGAAATAGGCACATATGAGGTTATTTACCGTTGTGTTGGCTTTGATGATTTAACCGTTCAAGTCACTGTAGATAATCAATTTGAGCCAACGGTTCAAAATGTTTTTCTCAAACAATCAAATAATGAGCTAAATACAATAGAAATTAAGGATAAAAAGAAAAATGTGGGTTGGCAAATCGCTCAAAATGTAATACAGCACAAAGATAAAATGCTTCAACAATTTGATGGATACAGTTGCGAAATTTACATAAAAGGAGTTGAAACTTTTGACAGAAAAGAAAAGGAAAAGAAGCAAGCAGAAGATACAGAGCCTTCAGATATATTCGAAGAACAAAAAGAAGAAATACGAAAAAAAATCGAAGGTGATGACCGTTTGAATATTGTAGAGATCAATCTGACCAAACATTTCCAACAACCCAATAAAATTAAGGAGATTAGAACAGGTTACGATAAGGTCGGTCGACCTGATCAAATTTATTTTCAAAGCACTACATCTGGTGATTTTAATTTCTATGAGAGCCTCATTCGCAAAGATGATTTGCACCTTACGCCGATAGTATCACCACTGCACCCTGCGGGAATTCTATCTTACAAATACAAATTGACAGAAATTAACACTAACGAAGATAACGATACGGTGTACACGGTTGAAATTTCACCAAGAAGTGTAGGAACATCGACCATGAAGGGTAAACTTTATATTTTGAAAAACGAATGGGTATTAGTTAAAGTTGATGTCGCAATGCATAAGGGTAACCTTAAAAAATATGATGACTTTAGAATTGTTCAAGAATTTGAGAAAAATGATTCATTATGGCTCATGAAAAAGCAATTGTTTGAATATAAAACCAAGTATGGCAAAGAAACAGTCGAAGGCATAACACAAGTTGTTTATTCAGATTATAAAATAAATCCAAACTTCCCTCCAAAGTATTTCTCAAATGAGGTAGGAATAACAACAAAAGAAGCCTATGAGCGAGACACCACTTATTGGGGGAAAATTAGACCCATCCCTTTAACAAAAGAAGAGCAAAGAAAAAAATTTGTTCAAGACAGCCTAAAAGCCATTTATACTTCTGAGAGCTATTTAGATTCTGTTGATGCGGAATTCAATAAAATCACCGCCCTAAAAGTGCTTTGGTTTGGCATAGAACATCGGGATCGTAAAAAGAAAGAACAATGGTACTTGTCTTCGGTGGTTGATGTAGTTGAACCATTTGCGATTGGTGGAATTCGATTTGGGCCTGGGTTAAGTTATTTTAAAAAATGGAAAAACGAGCAATGGGTTGATGTGGATGGGGATATAACAATTGGATTTAATAACGCAGATTTTAGAGGCAGCAGTAGAATTTATCATCGCTACAACCCTAAAAAGTTTGCCACTTATTCTGTCTGGTTCAACAAAGGAGCTTCTTTTATCAACTCTTATGACGCTTGGTTTAAATTACTTACACGAAATAATATTTATCAAAATACGCAAGGTGGGATTTGGCATCGATTTGAGATAGTTAACGGTTTATTTTTAGCTACTGGAGCGCGTTTAGAGTACCGTTCACCTTTTTCATTAGATTATAAGTTTGTAACGTGGTTAGATGAAGAATTAGATAATGTTCCTCCCATTCAATTTAACCCTTATACAGCATTTCGAACAAATATTTCTTTATCCTATACCCCTGCCCAAAAATACATGTCCGAACCTTATCGAAAAGTAATACTTGGCAGTAGATGGCCCACCTTTACCTTTTATTGGGAGAAAGGTTGGGATGGTCCTTTTGAATCAATCGTAGATTTTGATTATATAAGTTTGGGTATCGAACAGCGTTTACAAATAGGAACGATTGGAGAATCGAATTACCGCATTCGAACAGGAACCTATGTAAATCAAGATAGTATTTTACACATTGATCGTAAATTTTTTAGACAATCGGATCAGGATGCAATCTTCCGGTACCTTTTCAGTCAACCGCTGTACTCCTTTCAAAATTTAGATTCTTCTTATGAAACGCAAAAATTTTACATAGAAGCACATTATATTCATCATTTCAACGGTGCTCTCATAAATAAAATACCATTCATGAAACGTACAGGTATAAAAGCTATTCTTGGAGGGGGCTTTATTTACCTACCTGAACATAATGATTATTTTTATACCGAACTGTTTTTTGGTGCAGAACGAATTTTTAAATTCGCACGAAGGAGATTAAGGCTAGGAGCTTACATGGTTTTTAGTGTTGCCAACAATCAATTTGAATTACCAAAAATAGATCAACCGAAAAACGCGCAGTTCAAAATATCATTCGACATCATGAATGAGCGTGACCTCAAGTTTAATTTTTGACAACATCCGATAAAACCGTCATTTTGGTTATGATTTATTGGTTTTAACACTATCGATTTAAATGTAATTTTTCTTGCTTTAATTGACCGGTAGTGAATTCGAAACAAACGATATAGATTCCGTTATTTAGATTATTTGGAAGTTGAATAACATCCGCATTATTCGCCCTAAACACTTCCTTTCCTTCTAAATTAAGGACTACTACCTTTTCCACATTTTTCGATTTCATATAAATAACACCATTCGATGGATTAGGGTAAAATGATGCTGTAATAGCTACTTCTTCTTTGATGCTTACTGAAGGATCATTATTATGAATTACCCCAACTGCATCTAAATCAAATCCTCCACTCTCAAAATCAGTTTTAAAAGGATCATTAATAATATTCCCTTCACTGTCAAAACTACCATAATCAGGATTAATACTTCCTACAACATCCACTATTCTGACAAAACCCACATCCATAATATCTATCCCAATTGAGTCTTTTATATCCTCTAAATCGAAAGGGGTACCAAATCCTTGTCGGTATTTACCTGCTAAATTATGCACCAAACTCCCGTCACATGTTTCATAGGTTCCTAACTGCTCTTCCGAATTAATATTACAAATCGATGGCAGGCGAACAAATCTTTCACCATCAGAACTTACTTCAACATGTGCAAATTCAAGGTAATCATCCGAAAAGCTATTTTCAAAAACGGCAAAATCAGGACCCTCTTGATTTTTAATACTATAATCAAAACCCAGTGTAATGCGCCCTGCATCTCCAAGGCTTACAACATTAACACTCGTCCCTTCAGCTTCGAACAAGGCTGCCTCTGCTTCTCCAAAACTCGCCAATGGTCCTTCAGGGTTGGTGATATCCTCTAACCCTCTTTCAAAAGTGATTACCTCAGTTGCCCAAGCAATAATTGCAGAAGAATCTTTACTTATAGCCGTAGACCCCTCTTCACCAACTGGCGGAGCAAATTGACTATACAATTGAAAGGTTGACATTAATACAAAACTTGTTATTATAATTCTCATAATTAATTATTAAAGAGTACACCGGTAGCATTTAAACCACCATTAAATTCATATAAAAAATTTCCGCCGAAATCATAAACTCTCACTGTAGATGAAACAACATAACCGTTTGCGTCTAGACATACAATCTCTTGATTAACGGGATTTATTTCCATACCATAAAATGTTTCATACCCACTCACATCAATTATTGGATTATTCTCGAAGGTTTCTGTAATGGTATGGTAACGTTCTATTGCCTTCGATTCCCCATTATAAAAATAAAGCCAATCTCCCACCATTTGCATAGATGACACTTTTTTATCCATTACTGCCTCTACTTCATTCAATTCGGTGTTAATTCTTAAAAATGCGGGAGCAACATCATCATAATTCCCTGTTGAAGTAAGGTAAATATCATCCTCTTGATCAACCACCATTTGAGATGAATTTATGCGTGTTTCAAAAGTCTCAAGAACAAGATTATTGTGAATATCTATAACTGTAATGGTTGAATCATACACCGGATAATTTAAACCTCCAGAATTGGATACATATAAACGATCATCGACAACGACCATACCATCTGGATTAGCTCCAACCTCTATCAGCGCTTCTTGATTTAGAGATGCCATGTTAACAACTACAACAGTTCCGTCAAAATTGCATATAAAAGCCTTATTCGCTGCAAAAACAACACGTCTCGGCTCCCTTGCATTTATACCTTCAAATTGTGGAATTTGCTTAACAGACTTTAAAGTAAATCGATCAATGATTTCAATTTGACTAGAAACATCAACCGCAATGATGATATAATTTTTATTACCAAACGCAACTCCTTTAAAATCGTTTGCAGTATCCCCTAATCCTCGGTCATTTTCAACTTTAAAAACTTGCTGAAAAGACGCATTATAATCATAAAATGTTAAAGACGAATTATTTTGTTCAAAAAGCCCTTCGTTTAAAACAAGAATACCCTTTTCATAAGTGCCAAGTGCAACAGGTTCGATTGGTTTATCTTTTTTACACGCAGCCAATCCAATAGTTATTAGAATGATAATTAATTTTTTCATTGATTTAATTTGTAATGGATTTTAAATTGCCAATATCTTCCCGGCATTGGAAAACTTCTTACAACTTGGTAGTTGACATTAAAAAGATTCATGACCCTTAGACTGGCTTTCAGCTTGGATTTTTCAAAAGTAAATCCTTTAGCAACACCAATATTCATTGCAGTAAACGGCTCAAGATAATTGGCATAAATATTTTCATTCAAGGAATACCGATATCCAGTGTATAAAACATTTACACTTAAACTATACGATTTATAATCGACTGATGTACTGGAAGATGATGTATAGAAAGGAGTGTAAGGAATTTGATCTAAATAGGTTATCGAATTTTCGTTAGTTATATCAACGGAAGAATTAAAATTATGATTTGTTGAGATGTTTAACTTCCAGTTATTCGATTCATAATACACCAGCATATTCAAATCAATTCCTTTAATTTCAGCAGCTCCAATATTTTGCATACTCCAATTAAACAAATCCTTTGTAGGAATGGCAACAATCTTATTTTTCACCGCGTTAAAATAACCGTCTATACTCGATTCAACACCCCAATTATTGAACGCTTTTGAATAAGTAATCCCAATATTAAACAACTGGGCGTCCTCCGGTTTTAAATCTATGTTCCCTATAAAATTGTAATAAAGATCATTAAAAGTTGGCATGCGGAATGTATTTTTATAAAACATTCTTAACCTTAATCTTTGCTTCGAAAACGGCCTGTAGGCCAAAGAAACAAAAGGCGAAAATCGTAAAAAGGATCTTTCCTCCAGTTGATCGTCAACTAAAAAATCATCCCTTATTATCTGTTGTGTAAGATTACCGTCTAACTTGAGTTTATTAAACAAAGTCGAACCTCCAATCACATTTACCATCTGCAAACGTTTTGGTGAATTGGTAATCCCATTTCCAAAAAGTTTAGCGTTCGTAAAATCGGTTGCTACAAAAATTCGTTCATTGGGAAATCGAAACCTTCTAGACAACAATAGGCCAGTAGTTGCATTTTCTTGTTGATACCGCGCATCAATAAATCCATCTAGATTTAAGTAAAAAGGATCATAATAGCGAGTATAATTTGATTGATAGTTCCCATGTACTTTTCCTGCCCATTTTCCCTTTCTTACATTGATTTCGGTATTTGTGCGCCAATCAACATTCCATAAGTTTTGATCGTTAGAAGGATTAAACAATACAGCTGCTCCTGGCAACTCTTGTTCACTATTACGATAATATCCACCAACCAATATTTTCATCAGCTTGGTTTCATAACCAAAGACTCCACGAATTCGATAATCCTTTAAGGCCGTATTCTCTCTTTTTAATAACGTATCTTTTTTTATTTCGGGGTGTTTAAAATAATAAGTCCCTTCACCGAAACGCATCATTCCTTGACCACCTATAAAAAAATTTCTCCCTAATTTTTCCTGATAATATAGCCCTTTTTCGAAAGCACGAATTGTGTTTGAATTAAAATAAATACCGAGACGCCTTTTATTGGGAGTACTATTTAAAACAGATTGAATAGCAATGGAATTTGCCTGAACAAAGGACGAAGCTACTGCCTGATCACTCATTGTTTGCCCAGTAGAAAAGTCAACCTGTTCAACCCCAAAGAGTTCAAAATTAGAAAGATTAACCACACCACTTTGGAGATTAGGTATTTGTTGCCCATCTACTTGAACATTTGTGTGTCCAGCCCCCAATCCGCGGTAAGCAATTGTTTTAATCCCACCTATTCCGCCATAATCTTTCACTAATGCACCTGGCACTACTTTTAAAGCATCTCCAGCATCAAGGGCACCCAAGGCATCTATTTTTTCTTCATTTAAGATATAATGTGGGATACTTGCCTGAATATTGGTCAATCTTGTAATTGAATCATTTTTTGCAAAAACGGGAACAGGATCCAACTGTCTCGTTGTATCCTGCCCCATTAACTTTGTTCCGAACGGCAAGCATAAAATGAAAATGGTATAAATACACTTGTTCATTCGAAATGATTCAACTTATTTATTTAAAATAATTTTTTCTCGAGAAGTTTGATTTCCAATTGTTGCCTCTAGGATATAAACACCATTTTCAAACTCATTTAAATCGATTATTACATTATTTGTAGTTTCTTGAGTTGAAAAAACCACTCTTCCCTGAGCATCATAGACATTTAGATAATCATAATCATTCGCCGGTACAGTTAGCGTTCCAGCTGTTGGATTTGGATAAGCTCCTATTATTTCATCCTCCTGTTCGACACTTAATAAATATAAACCTGGCACAGGAACACTTGGTGGTGTTGCCGGAGACCAAGATGTGTATGAGCAACCAAACCAGTCGTCATCTGACAACTCTTCTCCTATTCCTGAATTTAAGTACCAACCACCGGCATTTGTAGCATTCCATGTGCTCCAATAATATGGAGAGCCTCCAATACCTTCTTCACCATAAGCACTGCTTGAAATACTATTTAAAAATCCACCTGTCAGGTCAATGGACAAACCATAATCAGCTTCGTGTAGCGCCTCAAGTACTTCACTCGCCAAGATTGTTTCTGTATCAAAATTATATCCATAAGCGTAAGAACCACCTGCTACACGCTCATTAAAGTCGATAACAATTACCACTTGATTTTCACCTTCACCAATTACAAAGTCAAGATCAGAAGCAATTAAAGTATCAGCAGAAATGGAAGGTATCGGTGTCCATGGTCTACGTGGAGCCCATTCTGCATAAGAACAACCAAACCAATCACCGTCATTTACTTCAGTTGATAAACCTGCATTCATTTCCCAATCAGACAAATTGGTCCCACTCCAAGTTCCCCAATAATGAGGATCTCCACCTATTCCTTCTAATTGATTATAAATAATATCGTTTAGAAAAGCGCCCGCATCAACATCAAGGTTGATGTCATCAGCAGCTAAGTCAGCTAAAATTTCTCCTCCAGTGGTTACGCCATCAAAAGCATAAGCCCAAGCATAAGAAACTGCTTCACTATAACCAGCTGTCACAAAATCAATTACAAAAATAGCAGTATCATCTCCTTCTCCAACCGTATATACGATTTCATCTTTACTAAACCATTTTGAAGCGTACGCCGCAATTGGATTATTAGGTTCCAATGCCGGATCAAAGTCGGTATAAGAACAACCAAACCATTCTCCATTTTCAAGTACTTCACTTACACCGCCATTTGTATACCAGGCACCTTCTTCATCTTTACTCCACGTGCCCCAATAATTAGGATCTCCAGCAATGCCTTCTTTCTGGTTATAGTAGATATTATTTAAAAAACCTCCTGCAAGTTCAACTGTCAAAAAAGCCTCATCATCAGAAATATCTGCCAACATTGCTTCTGCAGTTACCGATTCTGTTGCATCAAACAAATACCCCCATGCATAAGGATCTGTTTCATCTAAAAAATCAATAACCAGAACTGCTGTATCAGGACCTTCGCCAACATAATAAAGCAAGTCGTTTTGTGTGAATTGGGCTTTCCCCAATACGGTAAGGAATAATGAAATTCCAAAAAGTAATGTTTTTTTCATCCTTTTAAATTTTGTGCTCGTGTTAAATCATTAGAGCGAATTAATAAAAAGGAATACCAACAAGGTGTAAGGGGTCTAGAACAGACCTCCTAAACTTTGCTTTTATCCCGAAAGCTTGCACATACTGTGCTGTTTATAAATTCTGGCAGGTCTTCTGACTTACTCCTTGCTTTTGAACCTTCCCATCAAAAAAAGACAGTGGTATTACTCAAAAGTTTTGAAGCTTACAGCTGCGGGAACAGTTCAAGAATTTGTCAAAGGACAGCACTTGATTCCCTTTTAATTTCGCCGAAACGAAAACCAAAACTTGGCGCAAAGATAGTGTAATTTTTCAGTTGACGTATAATTCACTTAAAGTGAAAGCGCTGAGGCAGGATCCCAGAACACGGCATCAAAATTTTGAATTTGATCATTTACAATCACATGACCTTCCGACAGTAATCGTTCTTCCATTAGATTTGGTGTTTGAAAATGATGTTTCCCAGATAAAAGGCCTAGGCGATTAACAACGCGATGAGCCGGTATAGCAATACTATTTTTATGCGAAGAATTTAGCGCCCATCCTACAACACGACTGGACCGTTTGGCACCTAAATAATTTGCAATAGCACCATAGGATGTTACTCTTCCAAATGGAATTAACTTTACTACTTCGTATACGTTTTGATAGAAATCTTCTTGATTAGCCAATTGTAAATTGCATTAAAACTGAAAGGTTTATCCTCTAACTCCTCCAGTAAATAACTATTAATTAAATAAAAAATATGTTCATCTACCTGAGCAAATAGAAGCGGCTCTTTTTTTCTTTTTATGAAACTTCTAGACGGAATTAATGTGTAATAATTCTTAAAATTTTTTCCGAGCCGTTTTTGTTCATTTTTTATTTCAAGAATTGTTTTAATCGCATAGTCTTCTTGATATTTAACTGAATCAACCAAACGAACTCTTTTGAATAGGAATTTACTTGCTATCTGTTTTTTTGAAAAAACGCGATCAATATTCAGTCGCTTTAAATCGATTTGTTGGACACCATCTGAATTTGGTGTATAGATGTCAAGCAGGATATTTTCCTCAATAAGCTGATCTGTAAAAAACAAGTTTTTCACCTCTGAAACAGCTTCATCTGCACAAGACATGCGAATGGAAGATAATTTGTTCTCGCTATTAAATTTTTGAATTTTCAAATTTTGCCCAATTTCCTTACTTAAGAAACGCTCGCCAAATAAAAGCGTTGCCCGAAATTATTGAAAACAATCATTTACACTTTGAACTTACAATATTTAATTTTAAATCCTTTTGCCGAAAACAAGTTCTCATAATGCGTGCGGATGGATAAAATTTCCTGCGTTGATGGATCCAAATCTTCAATCATTTCTCCATACAAATCCCATGTGTGCTCTAAAAGCTCATAATTATGTTTTTCCACTTCGTCCAATGTAGACTCGAATAGTAAGTCACTATCCGTTTTCAAATGAATTATACCATTTGTTTTTAAAAATTTACGATACCGATCAATAAAGATTTTTGCACTTAATCGTTTATTGGGCTTTTTCGGTTGAGGGTCAGAAAAAGTCAACCAAATTTCATCGATTTCATTGGTGTCAAAAAAAGTGGTTATAAAATCAATTCTTGTTCGAAGAAACCCAACATTTAACATCCCTTCTTCTCGCACTTGGTTTGCACCTTCCCAAATTCTTGCACCTTTTATATCTACACCGATAAAATTCTTGTTGGGATAATGCTTACCTAAACCTACCGAATATTCTCCTTTACCGCAACCCAGTTCTAAAACAATTGGATTATCATTTTTAAAAAAATCTTTACCCCATTTACCTTTTAGGAAAAAATTATCCCGTTTAACCGACTCCATTTCTGGCTGAATGACGCGGTCCATGGTCTGCATATCGGCAAATCGTTTTAACTTATTTTTCGCCATTCCTAAACTATAATCGGTTATTCATTTCTTGTAAAAGAACGGTAATTTCTTTAATCATGTCCATTTTTGGACCAGTCACTTTCCGGTTTTTACCAATATACTCTGTTAACACCAATAATGGCTCGAATAACTGATCCTCTGTTAATTCTCCTTCCAAATTTTCAATTATGGTGATACATTCCAGCGCCTCCATCATTTCTCCTTCAGTACCAACCGTAACAATTTCTCGCAAATACGGTTTATAATCCAATCCTGAATTCCAAATGGTCGTTAATAAAGTATGCCTCAAAGGGAAATATTTATTGTCCATTAAAGCTTTCGCTACTTCATTGGGCACCTTCGTAGATTTAGTCGTATTTAACAAATCAATTATTTCGGCATTTAATTCATCCGAATCTGAAACCAATAATGCATCTAATAATGGTACAATAACTGATTCGTTACCATGTTGTTTTAATCCTTTTACCGCCTTAACTTGATATTCCACCTGACTTGAGGTTAAATCATTTAGCAATTCTTTAATTTTCTTATCCTGAGCCGTTTCCTTTTTCACAAAATCAAAATTTAAATTGCAAAGATAAGGCTTTGGACTTGAATAAAACAGCTTCGCGTATAAAACCTTAAAACAACAAAAAGGCACTTTACGAATAAAGTACCTTTTTAAAATTGTAAATGTATAAGCCGGGTTCTGTATTCAGCGAACCAAATTCTTGTCATTTATCTAGATCTCAAATCACTTTGAGACTCAATCCATCTACCCTCCAAGATTAGCCGAGTAAGCTTCAAGCCTTGGTTTACATGATGTTTCAACTCATAAGGTTTACCTTGCCTCATCAAATCACTTTGAGAGCGGTGAGCTCTTACCCCACCTTTTCACCTTTTCCCCGTAAAACGAGGTAGTTTATTTTCTGTGGCACTATCTGTATTTCGTTAACCGAAATCCTTCCCGTTAAGAAGTATGATACTCTTTGTTGCCCGGACTTTCCTCTCTGTATACTAACACAGAGCGACAAGATTATTTACCCTGCAAATTTACGAAATGCATTGAATGTAGAAAACTTTCTTGTTTATTTTAAACCTAGGTAAAAACGGCCTTCCATATTTTCAACAAAAATAGAATCTGTTGCATTCGCGTTTGCTAAATAAGCAGAAAACTCCAAATCAAAACCAACGAGTGGTTTATTTTCATTTTCATTAGGAATTACGTTGATATTAGTTACCGACATTGAATTAGTCTTATTGGCGATTGATAAATCTGTACTATACCATTCATTATTTTTATAGACAGAAACTATTGGTCGTCCGAAATTGTATGGCTCAAACTCATAACTAGGAAGATAATTCATTTTCATTGTCCAAAAGTTTTTCCCTCCTTTATAACGAACAAGGTTATATGCTTCTGCAGAATTTCCGTCTTTATCCATTACAATATGCTTAATTACGTGAATTCCATCTTCGATATGTCCTTTGTAAAGTGCTTTGGTGCTTACTAGAATATCATCCACATACCATTCATCGATATAATTATCTTGAATTGGAGAAAGTTTCAACGTGTCGCTTTCACCAGAAACTTGGAATTGAGCGAGTAATAAATTTTGTTGAAAACCATGATTTATTGCGAATTCAAATGCATTATTTCCATAATCATAAAATACAGCGTTAATATTTATTTTGCCAAATTGCGGTATTTCAAGAATATCTGTTTTTACAAAATTTCCATTTTTATCTTGAAGGTACAGATAATTATTTTGATTACCAATCCCACCAAAATCAAACTGCACACGACCTTTCTCATGGATTAAAAACGGAATATTTTGATCTTGAAAAACGTTAAAGTTATTATTGATAACTCTTTTTTCATTCGCAAGAACACTAATTTTAATTTTTTCACCCGAATTGGTTGCCTCCATCGACCCAAAATGAGCCGTCATACCATTTATTTCTTCTACTCCATAATTCACAGAAATATCTGACTTTTCCATATCAAATGCAAAGTCATCTCCATTCAAACTGCCTTTTAAATGATAGATTGGGGCATTACTTTCTCCTAAATCAGGGAGCGTTTCTTTTTTGCAGCCTAACAAAAATACAATTGTACACAGTGCCCAAATACCTATTGTTTTGTTTGTCATATTTTCGTAAAAAATCTATATCGAATACCAACTGTGGCATTCATTTCATTATTAAAAGTTTGGTCTTGGTTGTAAAAATCATCATCTGTTCGGTCAAATATGCCGAAGTTAAATTTTGTTTGAAGGCTGAGTTTGTAGTTTAATCGATACTCATATCCAAGCGTGAAATTCAAGTCATTTCTTCTAATACCTTCTTGAACTCCCCAGTTATTGTTTACTGTTTTAATATCAGTCAAATCATCAGATGCTAATGCATTTTCCCCCACCTTATTTTTGGTTTTGGTATCATTGATGAAATAAGCCATATTTGACCTTACAGCTAACAGTTTATCAAGACCTACACCCACTGTTGTCCAATGTTTTGAACGAATATTAAAAGAGAGGAATAAATTTAAATTCCCATAAATTAAATCATTAATCTTCAGTTTTCTCCAACTTGTCAAGGCATTCGTGTTTTCCATGTATCGCACCGTTCTTTTTTCATGAACAATTCCATCCTCTTTTAACCCTTTTACCCCTATGCCTCCTCCAAACTCAAACCGATTAAATTTATTCGAACCTTTCCGAGAATAATCTACTCCCAAATAAGCCCTGGGAAGATTAAAATTTTGATTTATACCGTAACCTCTACCAAAACCGAATCCTGCATTAACGGATAAATTTTGGACGTTTAATTTAGGCCTATTTTTTAGTTCTATAGGTGTCAGCAAGCTGTACTCATAATTTTGAATTCGTTCATTTTGTTGAAGATGCGAAATACGAGACCTCGAATCGCGTTTATTATTGAGTGTTCTTTTATCATGTGTCCTTAAAGAAGCCTCTTTCGCAAATTTTAATTGCTCTTCTTGATAGTGGTTTTCAGCTACTATATTCGTTTCTCCATGACTTAACACTGCTTGCTTATTTTGATCAAAAACATCGGCTGAAATCTCGTTATTGTTCGCTTCATCCTGTAATTCAATACCTTTATTAATTGGCGTTTTAACAGAACCTACAAGATCAAATTTTTGATTTCTTGTTGGCTGATGATTTTCAGCAATATTGAAAAAATTATCGTTTATTGATTTTAATCTTTGACCTAAACTAGCCTCGCGCTCATACCTAACATGGCTTTGGTTTGATTCAACTCCGTCAAAATTGAACCCGCCTAAGGAAATCAATAAGAGGGCAATTGCCACCGCCGACCAACGTCCAATAAATCTTCGTCTATCCGACTTGTCTAACAATTCTTTTGCCTCATTCCAATATGCGGATTGATATTCGTAATGTAATCCTTCTTTTTCAAGTTCCGTATTGGCGTTTTCCCAAAATATTGGATTGTAAGTTGCTTTAATTTGCTGCGCAGCTGTTTGGAAAGCATCTTTTTCTTCAAGTTCCTCACGCTGATTTTCAAAATCATTCCAAAAACTTGCTTGATATTTCGTTTCAGAAGCTTGAACAGCGTCCCTAAAAGCCTCATCCATAAAAGCTTCTTCAAGTCCCTGATTGTCCCAGTTAGGAACTGTTATTTTAGTAGAAGAAGTTGCTGCACTACGAAAAGCATTGTCCAAAGCATCATTCTCCAACGCAATTTTAGCTTCATCCCAAAACGACTTATGGTAGGAAACTTGAAACTCCTTCTCTAACCTTTTAAAGCTTTCGTCCATGTATTTATTTTCCTCCTTCATCTCCTACGCCCACATTTCTCTATTTTCTGATCGTCCTAGTTTTGCGACCATCTCTCTTAATAATTTTCTTGCATTCGAAAGATGCCATTTTGAAGTACCGTCTGAAATTCCGAGCATATTACCTATTTCCTTGTGAGTGTATCCATCAATCACATAGAGGTTAAAGACTTTTCGGGAAACATCAGGTAATCGTTTCAGCAATCCCATTAAAACATCCATTTCTAATTTTGACCAAACTCCGTTTTCAACAGAAGTTACATGAATTTCTAATTCTCGATCGGTCTCTTTGGCATCAACTAATTGAATATAATTTTTATGCTTACGAAATTCATCAATTATGGTGTTCATTGTAATTCTTCTCACCCATGCTTCAAAAGGTGTCCCTTCCTTTAACTTATCAAGGTTTTTACAAATCTTCACAAAACTTAGGTTTAAGATGGAGCGTGCGTCTTCTTCATTTTTGTGATAACGCATGCAGGTAGGCATTAATTTTACATAACACCATTCGTATAATTTTTCCTGGGCACGCCGCTCATTCTTACGACAAGCTTCAATAATACTGTGATCAATCATACACTCTTTTTGGATAAAAGAACCAGTCGAATTAGTCTCGACTGGTTCGAATAAGTAGTTTGATTCACTTTATCATAGTAAACCCATAACTATGACAAACTTATCAATTTATATAACGGTTATTCTTAATTTAGGGTTGGTTATTCTTTAAATTATTTAGAATTATGTTGAAATTGTTTGTATTAAGACATGGCAAAGCTACACGACCTGAACGAGATAGTCCAGATTTTTCCAGACGATTAAATCGAAAAGGAAACGCGCAAGTCAATCAGGTAGGTTATATTTTACACGAAGAAAAAGTTAAAATTGATACGATTTTAAGTTCAAGTGCAACTAGGACCAGTCAAACTGCGGAAATAATGAAATATCACCTTAATTCACCTCAAATTAATTTTTTTGATGATTTATATTTAGCTGATTGTTCACAAATTGTCAAGTTTATTAATGTTAAAGCAAAAGGAGATGCCGTTCTACTTGTAGGTCATAATTTCGGTTTGAGTGACACTGTAAACTACCTTTCAAATGATAACCTATTATTATCAACTTCGATGTTAGTACAAATTAATTTTAACTTTGACGACTGGAAATACGTTAGTAAGAATACTGGTGAAATTACACGAATAATAGAGCCTAAAGTACATACCTTTTGAAAAAACAAACAGACAAAATCATTCTTGGAATCGACCCTGGTACGTCAATCATGGGGTATGGTTTAATTCATGTTAAAAATGGACAAATGGATTTGGTGACATTTGGGGTCATACACCTAAACAAACTATCCAATCATCCCGATAAACTAAAACGAATTTTTACAAGGGTTGACCAGCTTATTTTGGAGTATCATCCAGATGAAATGGCTATAGAAGCTCCATTTTTCGGTAAAAATGTTCAGTCTATGTTAAAGCTTGGTCGGGCGCAAGGAGTTTCTATTGCTGCTGCATTACATCGAAACATTCCTTTTGAAGAATATACACCAAAAAAAATCAAACAAAGTATTACAGGAAGTGGTAATGCCTCAAAAGAGCAAGTAGCAGCAATGTTGATGCGTATGTTTAAAGTGAAAGAAGTGCCAAAACATTTAGACGCTACTGATGGATTAGCTGCGGCTGTTTGTCATCATTTTCAGGGTGGAGTTGGTGAACATAATAAATCAAAATCTGGCTCATGGAAAGCCTTTTTATCCGACAATCCCGCGCGATTAAAAAAGAAGTAAATGCGTCAAATTTTAAGTCTACTCTTCTTATTTAAAATTGGTGTCTTGTTCAGTGGTATGAATCCGGACAGCTTGAGGCTCGTATTGCAGTCATCCACAAAAAGGAATGATTTCCGATACGTTGACTCAATCATCACTGCTACTAATGCTGCATACAATTCGTTAGAAGTCAAAAAACTGGTACAAGTTGCTTTAAAAAGGTCGCAGGACTTAAAATTTGAACTGATTGAAGGCAAATTCCTCCTTCGTCAGTCAATTATTGAAACCTTGAGCGGTAATTTTGCTCCAGGAATGAACGATGCGAGAGATGCTTTAAAAATTTTATCAAAATACAACGCCATAGAAACTTCCGCTTGTTATAACACAATTGCTGGAATGGTAGCGTACTTTGGTGATGTGGAAGCTGCGAAGGAATATATGCGAAAAGCCGACCAAATTTGCGCTTTATTTAGAGGTCATCCTTACTATTTTGAGTCTCGTTGCAACAATCACTTAATGTGGGGAAATATTTATTTGTCATCTGGCAGTTTGGCCTTGGGTGAGCAACACATTTTACAATCGCTTAAAATTGCAAATCAGCACGGCATAACAACTGCCGAAATCTATGCACGCTTAAACCTGTCTAAACTCGCGATAATAGAGAAAGATTTTGAACGCGCGAATCAAAATTTAGACATTGCTTTAGAGTTGTCTAAGGCAAATAAAATATACAATCTTGAAGCAATTACAGACATTAAAATTGCGCAAAATTTTGAAGCGGAAGGCAAACCTGAAGCGGCGATTGTTAAATATTTACAAGCAGAACAATTAGCGCTAACGCAAGATTTGGGTGATCGTCTTTTGACAATATACAAATCACTGAGTAAGCTCTATAAAGAAAGAGGGAATTTAAAAGCATCATTTCAGTATCAGGAAAAATACATTAAAGCCTACGAAACACAAAAAAAAAATGAAAAGGCTGAACAATTAGAAATGTTACAAGTAAAATTTAAAATGAGTGAGCGAAATGCTATGATCGCAAACTTAGCCTTAGATAAAGAGAATAAAGAAGCGCAGAACAATTTTTTTAAACTAGCCATTTTTGTAACGATTACAATAATCATCATTCTCATATTGATTACTTTATTAATCTACAATAAGAATTTATTAGAACGAAAATTGGCTGCAGAAAAAACGGAAAAAGCAATTGCGAACTACCAAATGACAGCGTTGAAATCCCAAATGAACCCCCACTTCATATTCAACGCTTTAAACTCGATTCAAGATTTAATTTTAAAAGGACAAGCGGAAGAATCATATCGATACATCAATAAGTTTGCCGATCTGGTTCGAAAAACGCTAAATCATTCCAACCAAAACTTTATAGATATTGACGATGAATTTTCATCTATTGAAGTTTATCTGGCGCTAGAACGATTGCGTTTTAAAGAAGACTTACAAATTAATTTTATTACGAATAACATTTCAGGTATTAAAATTCCACCATTATTAATTCAACCATTTATAGAAAATTCGATCAAGCATGGCTTACTTCATAAAAAAGGATCAAAACAACTCACAATTCGATTTGACCTTGGACAACGATTAAGGTGTGTTATTGAAGACAATGGAATTGGACGAAAGGCCTCTAGAGAAATAAATAAAAGAAGAGCAAAAGGACACGAATCATTCGCAACAAGTGCAATAAGTGGCCGTTTTGATATTCTTAAAAACATCTATGGACCGCATGTTGGTTTTACCTATACAGACCTTGAGAACGAGGGTATTGCTACTGGAACTATTGTCATTATCAATCTACCATTTCAACAAATTTATTAAAATGAAAACTATAAAAGCCGTAATTATCGATGACGAGTCAAGCGCTCGAGACATAATTGAAGGATTGTTAAAAAACTATTTTCCCAATGTAGAGGTTCTAGCGAAATGTGAAGACTTAGAACAAGGAATCATTGCAATACGAAAAGAACAACCTGATGTAGTTTTCTTGGACATTGAAATGCCGAATTATGCCGGATATGAAATTGTGAATTACTTTGATAAAATTGAATTTGAAATCATATTTGTTACGGCCTATGATCAATACGCTGTAAAAGCATTCGAATTATCTGCTGTGGATTATTTATTAAAACCGATTGATATAGATCGTTTTAGAAAGTCTGTTAAACGACTGCAAGAAAAAGTGAAGTTAAAGCACATCAAATCAAATTATCAAGTTTTAAAAGATAATTTAAGTAAAGAATCTCACAAAAAAATAATCATACCAAATCATGGCGATCAAAAAGTTATTCCGTTAAACAACATTATTGCTTTTGAGGCGAAAGAAGCCTATACCACAATTCATACTATTGATGAAGGTCGATTTATGATGAGTAAAAACTTAAAACACTTTGAAAACCTTTTAGAGGGCGAGTCACAATTTTACCGCTCACACAAATCATGGATTATACAAATCCCATTAATCAAAAAATATTCAAAATCCGAACTAACCGTACTTTTAGAAAATGACTTAACCGCAAAACTTTCAAAGTATAAAAAAAGTGATTTTGAAGAAAAATTTAAATTTTAACACACCCTATACCATCAGTTTGGTACAGCAATTGTATAATGAGAAAAGAATGCAATTCTAAATAGCTAGTTTTGGTAATAAAGTTTTAGGATTTTAATTATATTCGAAAAAAATTGAGAAAATGAAAAAGTTTTTATTTGCTTTGGCACTGTGTTTTACAGCGCTTCACGTAAGTTCGCAGATTGTGGAAAAATATGGCGATGGCTATGTCTCGGACAATCATGTGATGGACAAAATTGACATTAAAGAAATTGGTCGATCCATTCATGTTGCAACGGTGGAGGAAGGACAACTAGTTGTCAGAAGGTATTATAGACATAAATGGGAAAATTTTGATGTAACTCCAATCAAGGGTATATTCAAGCTTAAAGCGTTAAAATTATTTGCATATAAAGCTGTTCCTTACGTGTTCTGCTATTATGATGATAAGATGTCTGTTATAAGAGCTATTGAAGACAAATGGGAATTTGTTGGAGAAGAAAGTTTTGGTGAAGGTAGTGTTCACAATCCAGAATTCTCGGTGATTGGAGAAACTCCATATATCGTTTATGAGGACAAAGACTATGAAATGTTGAGAATGTACTCTTTATTAAACGAATCCACTTGGTATGATTTTGACTTAATGCCAAGTATTGGAGTGAAGTCTTATAAATTAGCTGCGAATTATAGAGGTGATTTATACTTATCTGTTCTCAACAATGAAGGGATTTCATTTAAAGAAGTCAATCAACTAGAAGAAGATGTTAATGCTTGGAAGGATTTAACCAAACGACTTAAAGTTGATGAAAACATACCAGCTATTGATGACTTTGAATTTATACAAAACAAAGCTTACATCACGTTTAGAGACGAAAAAGGACCGTTAATTATGTCTCTTGAAGATTTAGCAAAAAAATGGGAGATAGTAGAAAAATGTGATAAACCTATTGCTATTGGCACACGCGATTATAATCTAAATATTTCTGAGTATTTCTTTTATACTTCTTTAAACAAGGAGGGTATGCCACAGTATTTAAAAAACAATAAAAAAGGGGTTTGGGGCGAGCTAACCAATCTTTCGAATAAACCTGCAAAAGCAGTAGCTTCTTGTGAATATAAAAATATTATTTATGTAGCATATGTTCACGGCACTACAAATAAGCTAATGGTTAAAACAATTGAGAAAGGAGACTCCAATTTACAGAACGATAAAAAATAGTGTCAATCAAAAATCATTAAAAAAGGCTGCTATGAAATCATAGCAGCCTTTTTTAATACCTCTAGACGTAACTTTAAAGCTCATTCTTGATTGCAGTAGCTATGCTCACCAATTCATCCTGTGAGAGATTCATTTTTGGATTTGCAAAATTCATATCCTGAATTGAATTTATTGGAATGAGATGGATATGGGCATGAGGAACTTCTAAACCTACAACTGCTACACCAATTCTATTACACTCAAAGGCTGCTTTAATTCCTTTGGCGGTCTTTTTTGCAAACAACATCATCTCTGCTAGCAAATCATCCTCTATATCAAAAATATAATCTACTTCAGTTTTAGGAATCACGAGGGTGTGTCCTTTTTGGAGTGGAGATATATCTAAAAAAGCAAGAAATTGCTCATTTTCCGCAACTTTATGACAAGGAATTTCACCTTTTATAATTTTTGAGAATATAGATGACATATTAACGTGAGATTTCTATTATTTCAAATTTCATTATTCCGTTTGGAACTTGGATATCCGCAATATCGCCAACTGCTTTACCTAGAAGTCCTTTTCCAATTGGCGAGTCAACCGAAATCTTTTTAGCTTTCAAATCTGCTTCATTCTCCGCAACAAGTGTATAATCTAGTTCCATTCCATTATCCACATTTTTTATCTTAACCTTACTTAAGATAAGCACTTTTGAAGTGTCTAAGTTTGAATCATCAAGAATACGAGCATTTGACAGCACTTGTTCTAACTTGCTTATTTTTGCTTCTAAGAGACCTTGCGCTTCTTTTGCTGCATCATATTCGGCGTTCTCAGATAAATCCCCTTTATCACGCGCCTCTGCAATTTGCTCTGAAATACTCGGTCGTTCAACAGACTTCATATGATTTAACTCAGCTTTTAGCTTTTCTAATCCTTCTTTAGTATAGTAGTTTACATTTGACATAACACAATATTTTAAACATAACAAGAGAGCCCCTAATAGGACTCTCTTGAATAACAAATATACAAAATTAAATTGAGAAACACATTTAATTCTTCAGTTCTAAACAACAGTATGATAAGCGTTTAACAAAAAAGCCGATGCATACACATCGGCTTTTGTAATTTTATTGAATTCAAGTATTATAATAAATCAATCGATAATCCAATAGTGTGAACATTATTAAACAATCTTGTTTGTCTAAATGCGTATTGAATTCCTATCAAACTTTTGCTCTTTCCTACTACTGCATCAACAGAAACACCAGCACTTAATCCACTCAATGCTGTTACGCGAGAATTAAAATCGAATTCACTTGAAAAAATACCTTTTTCGTAAACATATCCCGCCATTAAGTTAAAGTTTGCTTTATCTAAATCCATTCCATAATTTAAACCTAAGCGAAAATTATCATTCGAAAATGAATTAGCGGTAAATCCTAAAGCCGCTGTTAATTTATTAGTTTCCGAAAAGTTAAAATCATATGATCCTCCAATTGCTAATAAAGAAGGCATTTCAAAAGTAGCAGAACGTTGCTCTAAAGTAGCCTCATCACCCGTTGAAGGGTAAAGCACTGAAATTCCTAATCCATCACCTTGAAAGCTCATCGTTGGCCCTATATTCTTTAAAGCGATACCAAATTTCATTTGATCTTCTTCACCTGTAACGTAACGAATTCCTGCATCAATTGCTACGCTTGTTCCTCGGAGATCCGCAATAGATTCGTTAATAACTTTAAAGTTTACACCTCCATAAATCGAATTTGAAAATTCTCTAGCATATCCTACATTAAAGTTAGAGTATACCGGTGTAAACGTTCCAATACCACCTTCAGGCAAATCAACTGTAGTAATATCAATATCACCAAAGGACATTGCCATAACTGTTACAGAAATAACACTACTTTCTGATACACGTTGAGCTAATCCGGCCGAATTAATATTTATTCCAGCACCACCTAACCAATTTGTACGATCAAATCGAATTTGTGTTTTATCGGTGAAAGCAAGACCTGCAATATTTGTATAAACAGCATCAAGTCCATTTGCGCAAGAAATACCTGCATCTCCCCAAGCAGCGCTTCTTGCCCATGGGTTGATCAATAATTCTGTTGCACCAGCTGATCCAACACGATCACCATTCCCAGCATAGGCTGTTCCTGATAATGATACTACAGCTGCGGCCATAAAAGCCCTTGTAATTAATTTATGTATTCTCATTCTTACTGAATTTCAAATTAATATCTTTCTTAATCTTATAAGTTATCTAAATCAGGCTGCCTCATTACTCCAAACCACTTAAGGATTTTTTCATGTTGTTGCATTGAACCATCTTCACCCTCGATCTCCATCTTTATGTGAATAATATACATTCCTCCAGCGATTGGAATTCCTTGATGATTATTTAAATCCCAATCTAGAGATGTCAACGGATCATCCTTAACATAAGATCTAACTAAAGCACCCTGCATATTAAAGATTGTAACCTCACATCGCTCCGGTAGATTTGTAATCTTAACTCGAGTATCACGTTTACCAGTTTCATATTGATTGTAAGCATAATAAGGATTAGGAACGACATTGATTTTGTCAATTACAGATACTATCTGTGAACCAACACCAGCGATTGAAGGATTATCAAATCGGAAATTATACAGCGGGAAACCTTCATTATCATTATCCACAGTTTTCTCAACGTATGGTTGATTAACACGTGCACTAATCTTAACATCACATGCCAATAATTCTTGACCAGCTGTTAACATAGGTTCCATCACCCACATACATGACTTCCAAGCTTTTCCATAGTTTGATCGACGTGTAGAAGTACTTACATCATATTCTAACATTTCTCTCAACCAAGCACCTTCATCATATGCATTTCCGTCATAAACATCACCGAAAACATATACATAGTGCATTCCACCAAATAACGGTACTCCCGAGTTGTCAGCATAGCTTGAAGTTGGATTCCAAATCATATCATCCCCGTTATCTCCTAACAACCATGAATTTTCAGAGAATGCCATATTCAACCTAGTACCAGTATTTACATCTATAGCATATCCAGGGAACCAGCCCATTCCAGTTTCACTCACTAAATTCGCCTCAGCTGGGTTTCCTCCTTCTGCAACTGATAGACCATTTTTATCCACTGAAGCATCACCCCTTGGTGTAATCACTTCATTACCATGTTCCGTTTGCTCTAAGATATCGTTTATTTCAATAACCGGAACACGTGACCATTTTGATTTATCATTCGTAAGAATAATATCCACGTCATGTAATTCTTGTAATGAAATTTGGTTTTGAATAGAAGAAGCAGTTGTAAACCATGAGTCATTCGTTTCATAATGCGGTGTACTCGTATTCTCACCAGGCAAACCAAATGGGTGACCATATGCACCATATCCAACGAATTTGAATGGTGCTATTCCACCGTCTAACAATGTTTCGTAATATTGATTTTCAGCATCCAGAGCTTTGTCATCATATAAACATGGTTGGTAAATCCAGTTATCTGCAACACAGTCAGGATTTGGTGTTTCGGTATGATTTGCACCTTCATCATTTGTTCCCACTAAAATCCAGTTAGAAGGATAAAAAGCATCATTATCTTGAACAAAACTCAACCACTGTAGAGATGAATCCGCAAATTCAATTGTAGCACCTATCGGTTCTGTATATGAATTCGCAGCACCACCGCCAACAAAATACTGTTGATTAATGGTAACCGACAATCCCCAGTCGAGAATTAATTCTTCCCTAACAACAGTTATTGCTCTGTTTGAACGAACAGTATCGTTATAACTTACTCCTGACTCATCCGTATAAGACCTAGCCAACCACCAAGTTGATTCATCAACCTCGGTTGAATCATTTTCAAAACCTAAAGCATAATCACCCCCTTTAAGATTAAGTGGATCTATAACTTTAACTGCTATTGGACCAGCACCTACTTGATAAGTAGGGTGTTTTATACTCACGTTATTAAGTATTTGATCAACCGATCCTTGAGTCAACTCTAAAAACTCTCCTCCGTTTCCTAGACCTTCAACTTGAGTAATCTCTGGTTGCATTCCATAAGAAGTGGTATAAACTCTTCCGTCAGCCTCTGTCGTAACGTCGTGAGGAATTCCTATAACAGATTCGATAGAACCCCCTGTTGCTGTTAAACGTGAACGCAAATAAGGTGTTTTTTGTCCATCAATTAAAGTTGGATCATCTGGATCATACTCTTTGTATTGATTATAAGCGTATGACACCGCAATATAATAATACTTTTTATGGTTTATTAATGTACGATCACCAGTAGCAAACAAATCTTCAGTTACACGGAAAGATCTCTTTAACCCCTGATCTAATTCTCCATCACCCGCAGGTTCAACCATTACAGCAGGAATAGAAATATCTAATTCTTCATCATAAGTATAGTTCACCAATTTACCAACGCCATTTTCAACATCAGATTGAGCGACTAAACGCGCTTTATCCGTTTCACCTATATCCGAAACCGAAGCTAATTCATCGACCATTTGGTAAATTTGAAAACCTTCAAAACGGTATTTATTATCGTACTCTATACCTTCAGCTAATAATTCATCAGGAGTAATAATATTAATACGATCTTCCTCTTCAAAATCCTCTAACGGCTCAATTCCCGCAGGATCTGATAAAAACAAAATTAACTCGTTCTCTAATTCTTGAATTTCTAGAACTGGAGCAAATGGCGGTTCAACAATTTGGAAACAATTATCAAATAAAGCTTGTGCTTTTGTATCAGCCGTTTTTAAAGCCCTAACTGGTGCTTCCAAATCCGTTTCACTACTTTGACCAACTACAACACCCACTGTAATGTTATTTACTGCTCCCGGTCTAAGAATAAATGGACCTGCAGATTGCATGAATCTTCTATCGAAAGGTGATATTCCAGCAGTAATTTCACTCCATGGTTCGGAAGATGGTTGTGGTACAGGATACGTTCCCCAATGCAATGGATCAGAATCCCCTGGGAACATATACTTTGTTGCAACACCTGAACCGGTTGTATTTCCATTACCACCGAATTGCATGTCTAGACCATTCTTCCAAATACCTCTAAGGTAGTTGTAATAATCAGCAGCCGAACTTGGATCCCCATAAGGACCGTTATCTCTATTATGATACATGAATCGTGACATACCAAATCGCTCATTATCTGGAGTACCATCACCATAACCAATTCCAAGACCTGGGTAAGGAATACCCTTTTGAGCATATACTTCTGGTATTAAAACAGCAGGACCGTCTTCATCTGCTTCTGGCTTATATAATGGGTTATCAATACCATCATTATCCAAATAAGGACCTTCAAAGAAGTCAATTCCTACAGCCGGAACATTTGAACCATAACCTGGTTGACCAGTAGCCCCTTCATCTTCAGTATCTGCATTATAAACATACCCTAAACCTCTAGCCACATCACAACCAACAAAATCATCCTCTGCAAATCCTACATCTGGATCCACCCATTGACCAAAATAAGTATCATATAAAGTTTGCGTACCACGGTTAATCAACTCATAATTATAAAAGGTCATATCATTGATTTGATCATCAGTCGCGAACGAAAATGCTTGCGCTCTTACCTCCATTCCAATCGGATCACCACCAGTTTCTGTATGAATATTCCCTTTATCATTGAATACCCACCAATGCGTTTCATCACCAAAAAGTGTAATTCTTCTATCATTTCGACAATCCACTTCTTCCTCTATATCATACCAAGGGAAATCACCATCCGCTATTGGATCATAAATACCATTTCCTGATTCTCCTTCAGGAGCATTATCATAGAAAGGTGCTAAATAGAAATCTTGTCCTAAACCTGGATCGCCATGCGCCGGCCAGTTTTCTATTCGTCTCATTATATCCTCATTTGGACGAACAACGTCATCACAATCTGAAGGATCAGTAATTCCATTTTCACAATTCCACCAAGTGATAAATTGTAACACTTCGTTTTTTCTTATCGTAAAAAATTGATCATACTCTGAACATTGTTCAGGCGTAATTTCAGCAGCTCCATAATCTTTGTAAAGCGTAACTTCAGCATTTTGAGGAATGAATGGATCATAGTTTCCAGTTCCTTCAATTAAATCACCCAAAGGACCTGGCCAAAAATCATTTCCTTGTCTATAGGTATGAGCCGCAAGTTTTAGCTGACCATTAATATCTGTTCCACCCATCCATAAAGCACCAGAGAACAAGACATGGTTACCACTTCCAGATGGATACTCATACGCCGCGAAAGGTCGTGAACGATCCTGCCACATCGACCCTCCTGTTTCAACTAGCGCTCGTATATTATTGAACTCCATGAACAATCGCTCAGTTGCAGGAGCACATCCAGCCGCACGAGAATCATCTACTCCACTTGAACGTAGGTAGCCCTCTCCAATATAAGCCAACGACATATGTCCCAGACTTAAAACACAAATACTTAACAATAATTTTTTCATAATTTCTAAATTAACTTTCAAATTGTAAATTATTAAAAGTCGAATTTCACACCTAATCGAATCGTTCTTGGGATACCGTAGTTATAAGGATTTTGAACCTTTAACATATATAACTCTCTATAAGCTTGCTCATCCAATTGATTCTGAATCGAACTTTGGAACTGAGAAGCTGCTAAATAACCATCATCATCTGGGTTACCAGTTGCACGGTATACATTTAATACATTGATAATATTAAATAAGTTAGTCACACGTAAATAAACATTAAGGTAGGCTGCTTTCTTTTTATCTTCATCACTACCAAATTCTAAATCAAAATTACGGTCAATCTGGAAGTCAACACGATATTGCCATGGTTTACGCGATCCATTCAATGAACCATCCAATTGTGCAGAACCTGCAGACAATAACGCTTCTCCAGCAGCTCTATTATATGCTGAATATGGTGTACCAGAACCAATTTGTGTAACGATGTTCATACCCGTATTCTCTAAAACTGCAAAATCGTTAATTACTGGACCATTATAATCTTTTCCTCCACCATATCTATAATCAAATACAATATTGAAACCGTGTCTTTGATCATATGTGTATGGGAAGATTGTTCTTAAATTAGCCTCACCTGAATTAATTAAAGTTAGAGCAGAATTTGGATCAGATCCCGTACCATTCGCAAATTGTAACGTATACGCCGCAGTCATTCTTACATTACCTGTTCTTCTTAAGTCGTAAGAAACTGTTAAACCTTTCACAGTTCCGAAATCTCGGTTACCATAAGTTCTATATTGCACTGGATAAGCAGAGAAAACATTAATCAATTGCACCTGATCCCTTTGCTCTTTGTAGAATGCAGATATTTTAATTGATGAAGTTTTTGATAATACTTGTTGGAACCCTAATTCGTAATCAATTGTCCGTTCTGGTTTCAAATCTGGATTATTAATAATTACACTTCTAGCTTGTAAAAACTGATAATCTGTTGGATTAAATCTATTACCTGTCGTAGGACGTTTAGTTAAGATATCATAATGAGCAAAAAATGATGCTTCATCAGAAATTGGGAATGAGAATGCAACACGAGGCATGAAGTTAATTTGCGCGTCGTAATCTTTAAATGAATCTGCAGTAGGAGATGTTAAAGTATCATTTTGTAACCAAGGTGCTATTCCGTTCGCGCCTTCAAGTAAGGTAGGATCAGAAATCTCAACCCCTGATGCGTCATACCATGTATCACCATTTCTATATCCGTTAATTGCTGTTGGGTTCGATACGTCATTCACGTATACAACATAATCATCACCAATATTATCCGGGTGCACTATTTCTGTTCCGTTTTCGAATGCAGTAGCCTCTCGAACAGTTTTAGCTTCATACAATAAATAAGGGTCTTTTAACACTGGTTGGTTAGCATCATACACATCGACACGAACCCCAACATTGAAGATAATATCATCGAATGCAAACTTATCCATTATATATCCAGACATATAAATCGGCTGGAAAGCTCCAATATGTCTTTTATAGTTACCATTCTCATCAAACTCTGTAAAGTATTTGTTAATATCTGTATTCCCTCTCACTTTCTCACCAGTATGATCATATCCAAACCAAGTGAAATAAGAATTACCAGAATTCAATAACTCATCGGCATTAAACATATCTAATGTAAAAAAGTCTGGATCAATATTATCAATATCGACAAAATCGGTTCCGTCAGTATCCAATCCTAATTTCTTTCTCACATTATAATCGAAAAAATATTGAGCATCACCAAACTCTTGCCCAGTGTACGCACCTTCCGAAGCATTTAATCGGCTGTAAGTAACTCTTGGATAAGTACCATAATAATCAAAAGCTACATTACTTCTGTCTAATTCCAAAATATGGTTATTCATATACTGACGAGCAATTGTCCATAATCCAATTGGTGCACCACCAAAACTTCTATCCCAACGTTGCTCATATTCAAATCCTAATGATATAGCGTGATCATTTAGATTCACAGTTCCCGAACCGGTAACTCTAAACTGATCTGCTTGGCTATAACCATAACTATTGAAAGGTGTCCCCATATTTTCCCAAATTCCGTAAACGTTTTGAGGAACATCACCATTTCTTAAACCATTTCCTTGCTGAATTTGAAATAAGTTTTCATAGTGTCCAACGGGATCACCAGCATAGATATCATAGTACTGACTAGTTATCGCAGCAAAAGCTTCGTTAGTGGTAGAAGGTGTAAACCTAACCAGAGTATCTCTGAATCCATTATGGATCAAACTATCTCCTGCTTGATTGAATTCATATGTTGTTTCTCTGAAAGTTTCAAACTTACCAACATAACCATAATTAAAAATTCGATCTTCATGAGTTGCATCCCATGTACGACCGTGGTTCTGAGAGTAATCAATCATTAATGAATAATACGCACTCTTAATTTTCGAAGTTGACCCTTCTTCATTATTATTAAAACGTTGTGTGAATCGACCATACACTCTCCAATCGTAAGATCTTGACTCTCCAAAATTTTCGAAATTATAAAGTGAATTCGAATAACTATAATTAGCACCCTGAGAGTAAGCCATGTTACCACCAAAGGTCAAGTTAATATTTGGCCCTGCGTTAACATCTAATTTTCCAGCAGCAGAGAAGGCACGACTACGCGCATTCATTCTCCAAGGAACTTGCTCAAATGCAGACAACGACTCATCATCCGAATGTCTTAAAAATTCTGTATTATAATACGCACCCGTTCCTTGTCCTGAAGGTCTAAGTGGACCTAATTTACTTGGATCCAACAATGAATCTCGCACTTCCTTCTTAATTCGGTACGCCCCTCCATTAGCTAACGGTCGCGCATCCAAAACATCTGTATAATTCGCAGATAAAAAGAAGCCTAAGATTGGTTTCGAAGTTGGTTTACCTGAGGAATCCTTTTGCATCAACAAAGGTCCCGAAATCATTCCTTCAAATAAGTTATAAGCATATTTATCCAATCCAAAAACTTTACCATCATAGCCCAATGGATCTTTACCATTAAAATAGAAACCAGAAGTCACCCCTTCGAATGACCCAAAGTATTTTGCTGAAGGACCACGGGTTGTAATCGAAACAATCCCCCCAGTCACATCTCCGTAATTTGCTGGAACACCACCTGTAATAACGGCTACCTCTTGAATTGCGGACTTAGGTAATGAAGAAGAACCTCTAACCTTAATACCATCTATATAATAATAAGTCGCATCTGAACGCGCACCACGCACACTCAAACCATCAGAACCTTCTTGATTATATACACCACCAACTGTTGCTGCAATTCCAGTTGCTGAACGCGTAGGCATTTTTGAAATATCATCTCTTGTAACCGTAGCACCAGAAGCTCCCCCATCTTTATCGATAAGTGGAACTGTATATTCAACCACCTCAACGACATCTAGCATCTCCTCTGAAGTACTCAATTCTACATCAAGCTGAGTTAATTTATCCGAGTTAACTACTACACCTTCTAATTGAACTGTGTTGTACCCAACAAATCTCACTTCAATTGTATATTCACCAGGTGCTAGAGAACTCACTAAAAACTTACCATCGAAATCGGTGGATGCGAACCCCTGTTGTTGACCTCCATTCAGTGCGACAACCTTAACGAAAGGCAAGGCTTCCCCTGTGTTTTTGTCAGTGACCGTACCTTTAATGGAACCGGTTCCAACCTGAGCAAAACCTAAACTTCCTGAAAGAAAGAGGATTGCGCATAAAAAGTTTAGTTTTTTAAGCATAAGTAAGCGTGTTTGTTAAAAAATCTTAAAATACAATAGCCCGTAAATATAGGTAAATTATAATTCAACAGCCAAAAAATAAATAACAAAAATTTAACGAGCGTAAGCCAATTACAAATTTAAAGTTGAATTCGAGAAATGGAAAGAACAGGAAAGCACAATTTAATTCAAATTATACCAGTCTATTATTTTTCATTGGTTTTCCTTTTTGTCTCCTTCTAGCGTTTTTAGCAGCACGTTTCATACGTTTACGTGTCTCTTTGTCTTGATTTTTCCAATGTTTTTTACGTGTTCGTTTTTGTTTTTTATACGTACTTTTAACACGTTTTCCTATAGAAGACTTTTTACCGGACTTGACACTTTTTGCACCTTTATCTTGCACAAAACCATTAAAAGGAACAAAAATGACTGATGCAATAATTATAAATAACTTCGTTATAAGAGTATAGAATCTTTTCTGCATGCAACAAATATATTTAAGATACTTATTAATTGGTTCAATTTTAACAACTTTCTTTTTGACATCGTGTAAAGAAAAGGAATATCCAATACCTAACGTTCCGGTTAACCTGTACATTAACCTGGACTTACCGTCCTACAATGCATTAAATGCTCCAGGTGGCTGGGTATATGTAGAAGGCGGCTCTCGCGGTATTATTATATATCGCAATTTTGACAGTTTTATTGCACTTGATCGTCACTCCACTTATGAGCCTGAAAAAGAATGTGCAATTGTATCGGTAAATCCGGACAATAATTTTGAGCTACTAGATAGTTGTTCAGAATCAAAATATAGCATCATTAGCGGTGTTGTCATTAAAGGACCTGCTCAACATGGTTTGAGAAGATATAATACCTATTGGGATGGAGCCTATACCGTTAGTGTTTATAATTAAAAAAGGCCTCACATAACGTGAAGCCTTTTTCTATAAAAGTTTCTATTCGATTAATATCTATAGTGCTCCGGTTTAAATGGACCTTCTACTTCTACTCCAATATATTTAGCTTGATCCTCAGATAAAGTCTCTAGTTCAACTCCAATTTTTGCAAGGTGAAGTTTTGCAACTTTTTCATCTAAGTGCTTTGGCAACATATACACGTCATTCTCATAATTATCTGAATTGTTCCACAATTCAATCTGAGCCAACGTTTGGTTTGTGAAAGAATTTGACATTACAAAAGAAGGGTGTCCTGTTGCACAACCTAAATTAACTAGTCTTCCTTCTGCTAAAAGAATAATATCATTACCTTTTACATTATAAAGATCCACTTGCGGCTTAATCTCTGTTTTTGATTCACCATAGTTATTATCTAACCAAGCTACATCAATTTCATTATCAAAATGTCCGATATTACAAACGATAGCTTTATCCTTCATCTTTTCGAAATGACGCCCTACGATAATATCTTTGTTACCCGTAGTTGTCACAACGATATCTGCTTCAGCAACTGCATTATCCATTGTTTTAACCGCAAAACCATCCATAGCGGCTTGCAATGCACAAATTGGATCAATTTCAGTAACGATTACTCGAGCTCCAGCACCTCTTAAAGACGCTGCAGAACCTTTACCTACATCTCCATACCCAGCAACAACGGCAACTTTCCCAGCCATCATTACATCAGTTGCTCTTCTTATTGCATCAACTAAAGACTCTTTACAACCATATTTATTATCAAACTTAGATTTGGTAACAGAATCGTTCACATTGATCGCTGGCATTACTAATGTGCCATTCTTAACTCGTTCATATAAACGATGAACTCCAGTCGTTGTTTCCTCAGATAAACCTTTAATATCTTTAGTTAACTCAGGGAATCGATCGAAAACCATATTTGTTAAGTCTCCACCATCATCTAAAATCATATTTAATGGTTTTCCTCCTTCAAAAGCATGTAATGTTTGTTCGATACACCAATCAAACTCTTCTTCATTCATACCTTTCCATGCAAAAACTGGAATACCCGCAGCTGCAATTGCCGCAGCAGCTTGATCTTGAGTTGAGAAAATATTACAAGATGACCAAGTAACCTCAGCACCTAACTCCACTAATGTTTCAATTAATACCGCAGTTTGAATTGTCATGTGCAGACATCCTGCAATTCTTGCTCCAGCTAATGGCTTAGACGCTCCATACTCTTCCCTCAACGCCATTAGACCAGGCATCTCAGCTTCTGCTAAACGAATTTCTTTTCTACCCCAATCTGCTAGGCTAATATCTTTAACTTTGTACTTCACTTGTTCTTGTGTATTACTCATTTTTTTCAATTTTTCTTTGAATGATAATGCAAAAGTACAAAACAAGTTTCTAATTTGCACCATATAAAGTAAAAGCATTGAAATTTCAAATCAACCATATCTTAAACTCCAAAAACGCGACAATCAAATTATTAAGCTATAATCATTGTCGTTTGGAGGATTTAAATTTTTCAATTCTTACCAAAGAAGAACTCAAGAGACTTTATAGTTTCAAATCCGACAAAAGAAAATTAGAGTTTTACTTTACACGTTTTTTATGGAGTCGTTTTTCTGAATTTGAACCTATAACTTATGAAGGAACTGGTAAGCCTCACATTGAAAACGGACATATCAGTATATCACACTCCAAAAAAACAATTGCAATTGCATATTCACCAATTTATCATATTGGTATTGACATCGAACATTTTAATCCAAAAATCAAAAAAATAGCTCGAAAATTTTTATCCACCTATGAAATAGAAAAGTTTGATTTAAATGACCCTCCAACTATTACAACCTTATGGAGCATTAAAGAGGCAATGTATAAAGTTTTAAATATTCCTGGACTCATTTTCAAAGAGCATCTCAAAATTATTCAAGTAGGCTCTAACAATAAGGTAGAACTAAACTATTTAAAACAAAATAAAACCTACCCATTTAAACGACTTGTTTTTAACGATTTTATTTTAACCTACTGCGAACAAGACATTATACTGAAAGAAATTCAGTCGTCCATCGAATAATTCTTTAATTTTGCCGATTACAAGATTCAGAAATCAAACCATTCGGTATGATTTTCGTATTTTAGATAGAAAACCAACCTGTTTAAGGATGAATAGACAATTACTACCATTAGCAATTTTGCTTTTTCTTGCAACAATTTGTTTAGCTGGAGGAAGGACTTGGTACAAAAAGTCAAATGTTGGTGGTGATGCTCGTCATCGTTGCACTGCATTTTCTATTGGAAACAAAGGGTATTATGGTGGTGGTCATGTTAATTCAGGAACCGTCATCACTTACAAGGATTATTGGGAATATGACCCTGCAACAAACACATGGACGCAGATTGCTGATTTTGGTGGAGGTCTTCGATACCACTCAAGTGCATTTACCATCGATGGTATTGCCTATGTTGGCGGGGGTGAAGATCACTATTCTAATTACACAAACGACTTTTGGAAATACATACCAGCAATAAACACCTGGTATCCAATAGCAGATTTACCAGCTGAACCAAGACGTGGTGGTGTTGCATTTTCCATTAACAACAAAGGTTATTATGGTACTGGACAGTCTTTACTAGGCTATCACAGTGATTTTTATGTTTATGATCCTGAAATAAATGAATGGGACACCATTGCAAGTATGCCTGGCGAACCAAGAAATGCAGCGGTTTCATTCACATACAATAATGTTGGCTATGTTGGCACAGGTCACAAAGTCGGCGAGGCTTTAAATGATTTTTACGCCTATCATCCGGAATCAGACACCTGGACAACTTTAAGTAATGTCGGTGGATCTATACGACAAGACGCAACAGGATTCTGCATTGACAACAAAGGTTATATTGGATTAGGTAATGACAATATCGGTAATGACTTCAGAGATATTTGGGAATATGATTTCGAAACAGATACTTGGACGCAAATAGCAGATTTCCTTGGTGAAAAACGAAGGTATGCTGCCACTTTCACTATTAACAATACACCTTATGTCATTGGCGGCACCGATGGAACAAATTTCAAAGATACCTGGGCCTTTTCACCTGCACTATCTGTGGACAACGAAACATTAAAAAATTTTCAAATATACCCCAATCCGACTACCGATATTTTAAACATATCCCTTGAACAAAATGGAATTGAAAAAAGCAATTATCAACTTGAAATAATTAATTTAAAAGGAGAAGTCGTTGTAAGTAAAAGCATACAAAAAAATCCAGAAAAAATTAATTTATCTAACTTAAGTAAAGGTGTATATACCGTTCAAGTTAAACGGGACAATAGTCTCATACAACACCAAAAAATTGTTCTTCAATAATGCAAGATTTATATCAAATATTAAATAATGGTAAAAAGAAGATTGCAATTCTAATTGACCCAGACAAGGTCAATTCAGACGAAGAACTCATTGAATTATTAGAAAAAATAAATTTCCTCTCACCTAGTTTCATTTTTATTGGCGGGAGTACGGTAGAAGCAAAACTATTTCAACGCGTCGTAAAATTAACTAAGAACAACAGCACTATTCCTGTAATTATTTTCCCGGGCGCACATCACCAAATTAGTGACAAAGCTGATGGGATACTATTTCTTTCCTTAATTTCCGGTAGAAATCCTGATTTTTTAATTGGCCATCAGATTGAATCGGCTCATCAATTAAAAAAGATGAACGTTCAAACCATACCTACCGGTTATATATTGATTGATGGCGGAAAAACAACGACAGTTTCTTATGTTAGCCAAACCACTCCAATACCTGCTGACCAACAAGGGATTGCCATTAAAACAGCCATAGCTGGAGAAACACTTGGCTTAAAATGCATCTTCATGGATGCAGGAAGTGGCGCTAAAAACTCGGTTACATCTGAAATGATTAAAGCGGTTAAACAGAATATTGATATACCATTAATTATAGGAGGGGGAATTCGTTCCAAAGAACAAATAAAAGCCGCTTTCCAAGGGGGGGCTGATTTGGTTGTAATTGGAAACAGAATTGAAGAAGATACAGATTTTTTACTCGACATCAATGAAGCTATGTTGAACTATGTAAACGAATGAAAATGAAATTGATTTTAAGCTATATCGCCGCCTTTATTATAGTTCCAGTATTCAGTCAGGTACTCACACCTCCGATAACAAATGCTGAAGCAGGAATTTACACTGATCCTATCTCAGTAGAGCTCTACCATCCAGAACCTGGAGTAACTATTTTTTACACTTTGGACGGAAGTGAGCCCACTGTAGCAGACAATATTTATAGTGGACCCATTCTACTTGGCGAGCGCACTGAAGAAGTCGACATATTTACAACGATTCCTACAAATCCAGCTTTGACATACCCATACGGCACCTACAGTGCAGGTCGGGCTGCAAGCAGAGGATGGGTAACGCCCTTCGCCAATAGCTATAAGGTCAATATTCTTCGATACAAAGCTTTCAAACCTGGGTATGCCCCAAGTCCAACACAGACAAAAACCTTCATGGTAGATCCATTAGGCACAAATCGCTTCAGTATTCCCATTCTCTCAATTGCCATGGATTACGATGATATTTTTTCTGATGAAGAAGGCATTTATGTGTACGGAAACCATCCCGATGGAAACTACGAGCAAAAAGGTAGAGATTGGGAACGAATAATGAGTCTTGAATTTTTTGAAAAAGACGGAACATTAACATTATCGCAAGATTGTCGAACGAGAATACACGGAGGAGGAAGTAGACATGCTCCGAAAAAAACATTTAGAGTTTATGCTGAAACGGGTGAGTTTACAAACTTCAAAATACCATTTTTCACAGATACTGACCAAGCAAAATTCAAACGTATATTATTAAAAGCCGGAGGTCATCGACCTGATTGTTTTCCGAGAGATGATTTAGCCAACATGTTAACGGAAGGACTCAACGTTGAAAAACAACACTTTAGGCATGTAATTGTTTTTATAAACGGTGAATATTGGGGAATTCATTCCATTAAAGAAAGATTAGATCAGTATTTCATCCAAAATCTATATGGAATTGACGACAACGACATTACTTTATTAGATCAAGAATATGACTTACAAGGAGGTGGCAATGCAGCTGACAGTGCGAAATTAAAAAATCTTGAAAATTTTATTATTGCCAATGACATGAACGACCCTAATAATTTTAAGTACGTTGATCATCGTATAGACATTGCTAACTACATTGATTATATGTGCGCCGAAATATTTTTAAGTAATGAAGATTGGGTGTATTCCAACGTAAATATTTGGAAAAGAACAGGAGATTATAACCCAGCTTTAGGAAGAGGACATGATGGCAAATTTCGCTGGGCACTATATGATTTGGACGGCGCTTTTGGCGGTTCATGCGACCAAGCCTATTATACTGTCAACACCCTAGCGGCTGCGACAGTTGAGGAAGGCGTATTTTCTTCTTACTCTCGCTTTTTCAGAGGTTTATTAGAAAGTGATAAGTTTCGTTTCATGTTCATAAATCGAATGAGTGACTTAACTAATTCTTGGTTTAAGAGCAGTGTAATGCATGACAAAATTGATTCAATTTACAACATGATCACCCCTGAAATATACGAAAATGCGGTTCGATGGAGGTATCCCGCCTTCGCAAATACTCTTGAAGAGCGTTATGACGAAGTACCAAGTATAGACCGCTGGAATGAATTGTTCGATTTACTGCACATTTTTGCGTCACGTCGACAACGTAAAATAAGAGAACATTTTATGCTAAGATGGGGGTTCGCCGACACCAATAAGCTTACAGTCAGTGTGAACGATATAGAGATGGGGAGGGTTCAAGTAAATTCCATTTTAATAAACAAAAACCTACCTGGAACAAGTGCCGAGTTATACCCCTGGACGGGAGACTATATAGATGATGTCGAGACTCCCTTAATAGCTGTTCCTCTACCTGGTTACCGATTTGTAGAATGGGTTGGTACAGGAATTACCAACGACACTTTATTTTGGTTAGCATCAGGAGACACCACATTCACCGCTCTATTCGAACCTGACCCGTCCTTCAAACCTATTAGAATTAATGAATTAATGCTCTCGAACGATACTTATTTGACAGATAATTTTGGAGAATACGATGACTGGTTGGAATTATACAATCCTAACAATTATACCGTTAATTTATCAGGATCAACACTTAAGAAAGACGGAATATCGTGGGTTATACCTAATGATTTTAGCATACCAGCGAATGGTTATCAACTTTTTTGGCATGATAAAGATTTATACCAAGGACCAAATCATGTCAATTTTAAATTAAATAATGGCGTAGATACTGTATTCTTGTGTGACCCCAATGGCGTCGAAATGGATCAGCTAATTTACAAGGTAACTCCTACAGATAATTCTTTTGGCCGTTACCCTAATGGATCTGAAACGTTTGCCAATTTCACTTACCCAACACCTTTACAAAACAATAACTACTCGAGTGTAGAGGAACAAATAGTAATACTTACAGATTTAAAAGCCTATCCTAACCCATCAAGTTCATATGTAAACTTCAACAAACCTGTTTCATTCCAACTTTTTGATTTGAATGGTAGATTGATTGCTGCGTACAACTCGACTCAATCCATAGACATCAGTCCCTTGGAAAGAGGAATTTATTTTATAACCACAACCGAAAACGAAAAAATAAAAATCATTAAAAACTAGCCCAAAACATGAAGCTTTATTTTCTTATCATATTAGTAGGCATTTCCTTTACTTCCAATAGTCAATTATTTTCGGAAGTGGTTAAGGCAGTTGGATTTGACAGAGATGAAGGAGACCGTTTTGGATATGCCGTTTCATTAGATAATAATGTTGCCGTAATTGGAGCATATACTGATGATATCACTCCACCAGAACCAAATACTGGCGCAGTTTACGTGTATGAAAAGGTGGGCGTTAGTGACTGGTCTTTTACTCAAAAATTAACTCCTGAAGATTATGACTTATATGATCGATTTGGAAATTCAGTAGCCGTTCATGAAAATTTCATTGTTGTTGGAGCATACGCTGAAGATCATGATGAAAACGGCGATAATGAGCTATCCAGGGCAGGATCCGCCTATATTTATGAAAAAGGGGAAGATGGTGTTTGGAATCAAGTCCAAAAAATTGTGGCCTCGGACCGTGAAGAAAATGATCAGTTTGGATGGGATGTTGCCATTCACAATGAAACAATTATCGTTGGAGCACTAACACAGAGTCGAGATGAAGTTGGAGACAATTATATTCACCATGCGGGCGCAGCCTATATATTTGAACGAGATGAAGAGGGTGAATGGCTTCAATCCCAAAAAATAGTAGGATCAGACCGTGCACCCGATATCACATCTCCTGACGGCTCAATGGGTGATAATTCCGATCATTTCGGAGGATCCGTACATGTGTACAACAATTATCTCATTGTAGGGGCATATCAACAAGATTTAAATGCTGAAGGAGGCGACCCGATATCACAAGCGGGCAAAGCTTATATTTTTGAAAAGATTGGTCCAACATGGGTAGAAACAGCAATTTTAGTGAATGCTGACCGCGCTGAAGAAGATCAATTTGGATATGATGTTGCCATATCCGAAGAATTTGCGATTGTCGCTGCGTATTCAGAAGACGAAGATGCCTCTGATGCAAACACAATGAACAATGCGGGATCATGTTATATCTTTGCGCGAAATCCAGACGGTGAATGGATTGAAAGTCAAAAAATTGTTGCTTCTGACAGAAGTGTAGGTGACCGATTTGGATGGTCAGTTGACATTGCCGATTCAACTATAATTGTTGGAGCTATAGAATGCAGCACTAACGAGAACGATGAAGAGTCACTAACTGACGCAGGTGCTGGATATGTTTTTATATATGACGAAGAAACCTCAACTTGGATTGAAAATCAAAAAATAGACGCTTCAGACCGCCAAGCTTTTGATTTACTGGGCGGTACAGTGTCAGTCTATGGAGATGCAATATTAATGGGCGCCTATCAACACAGCTATGATCTGGAAGGTGACAATTATGAAAGTGAATCTGGATCAGCCTATTTTTATTCAAGAACCTATTGCACACCATCTTCAAGCAGTCAAACAATAACACTCTGCGCCGGTCAAACAGTTTCAGTAGGTCCAAATACTTATAGCGAAACAGGAGAATATGAAGACATTCTTTTAAATGAATCAGGATGTGATAGCATCATCACAACGAACCTGACAGTAATGCCTGCACCAACATATTCGCAAACAGTTGAACTCTGTTACGGTTATGCATATGACATTGCAGGAACATCACACAGTGAAACTGGTGAATATATCGACACAGTATCAACATTCAGTGGTTGTGACAGTATCGTTTACACCAACTTAACCATCAAGCCAGAAAATACAGTAACTCAAGAAATCACCATCTGTTGGGGCGAAAGTTTCAAGATTGGGGCATCAACCTATACCGAGCCTGGCACTTACATCGATGTATTAACTTCTCATGATCTTTGCGACAGTATTATCACGACAATTTTAAACGTTCAATTACCCGTAGACAATTCTCTTTCGCAAACGCTAAACGTCTTGACTGCGGGTAGTGAAAGTGCCACTTATCAATGGGCAAAATGTGATCCTTTTGAAATTATTGAAGGAGCAACGACAAGGGAATACTGGGCTCCTACAACTGGTAAATATGCTGTCATTGTAACCGAAGAATTCTGCACGGATACGTCCGCATGTCTCTACGTCGATCAACTTGATATTAACGACAATATCTCTTCAAAGATAACATGTTATCCTAATCCAAATAATGGAAGCTTTTGGATTGATGGACCTCAAGATGAACTCTTCAAATCGTACTGGCAACTGATTAATCCTTTGGGAGAAATTATTGAGAAAATAGAAATAAAAAAACTCCCATATTCTGTAAATTTCAACAACCTTGCGCCTGGCTTATACGTTTTAATAGGTACAACAAACAGTGAACACATCGTAATCAAACAAATTTTAATTGAATCTTTTTAAACTATTCTTATGAAGCATTTCGTCTTACTCATTTTTAGTTTTTCTTTCAATATTGGGCTATTTTCTCAAGTATTTGATGAATTAATGAAAGTTGTCGCTGCAGATCGAGGAGCAGTAGATAGATTCGGTTGGGCCGTCGATATTCATGAAGATGTAGCTGTTGTCGGTGCCTATGGCGATGATTTTGGAGATTTAGACCCAAACATGGGCTCCGTTTATGTTTATGAAAAAACAGGAGGTGAATGGATTCAAATTCAAAAACTCATCAACTCCGACCAAGAAGATTATGACCGATTTGGTTGGTCCGTAGCGATAGATGGCGACTATATTGTTGTTGGTGCTTATGGTGAAGACGACGATGAAATCGGTGAAAACACAATGTCTAAAGCGGGATCAGCATATATTTTTGAACGAGGCGATGATGGCCTTTATACTGAAATTCAGAAAATTGTTGCTGCCGATCGAGCTGCTGGTGATGAATTTGGATTTGCTGTTGAAATTCATGGAAATACCATTGTGGTTGGAGCGCATATTGATGATAAAGATGAATTGGGTGGTGACCCACTCTATCATGCAGGTTCAGTTTATATATTCGACAGAGCTATTGATGGGGTTTGGAGTCAAAGCCAAAAAATAGTAGCACCTGACCGGTCTGAAGGAACAGTTTATGAAGAAGGGCATGAAGACTGGAATGATCGCTTTGGGTATTCTTTGGGCATTTGGAATGATTATCTTGTCGTTGGAGCTCCATTTGCGACGAAAGCTTATGTTTTTGAACGATCTGGAGGATTTTGGTCGCATGCTTCTAACCTTACCTATCCTGGTATAAACTTTATTGATCGGGCAGGTATTAGTGTAGCAATTGATTCTACAACCATTGTAATTGGTGCCCAAACCGAAGATTTAGACGCTGATGGAGAGGCCGAACTTACAAATGCAGGAGCAGCTATAATCTATAAAAGAGTTGCGCCTGAATTTTGGATTCTTCATCAAAAAATAACACCTGGTGACCGCCATGCAGGTGATCATTTTGGCAGTAGTGTTTCTATATTTGAAGACTTTGTCGTTGTTGGTACACACAGTGATGACCACGATGAATTTGATGAAGATGTGCAACCAGACGCAGGTTCACTTTACTTATTTGAAAGACAAGAAGATGAATCATTCCTTGAAATAAAAAAGCTTGATGCTTCGGATAGACATGCTGAAGATGAATTAGGGATATGCGTTGCTATTCACGGTAACACAATAATTGCCGGAGCTTTTCAGCAAGACGAAATACCTGGAGGTGGAGATTATCTTGAAGATGCAGGTGCAGCATATTTTTATACGAATGATCCTGATGACCCTGGAGACGGTTGCTTAACTGTAACGCATGAACAAAGTATAACAATTTGCTTTGATACATCCTATGAAATTGGAGACAGTGTCTATTCATCCTCAGGAACATATACAAACACACTTACAAATGCATTAGGCTGCGATAGTATTGTTACTACAGAACTTACTGTACTTGAAGAATATTTCAATGAAGAAGATGTGGAAATATGTTTCGGAACCAGTTATGAAATTGGTGATGCAACTTATACAGAAAGTGGCACTTACACCACCATTTTAGTCGGTGAGAGCGGGTGCGATAGCACAGTGGTCAGTCACCTTACAATAGGAGATGAAATAAGCTCTGAAATGTCACACAGCTTATGCTATGGTGAATCAATCACAGTTGGAGAAAATACCTATACGACCAGTGGAACATACACTGATATCTTAACAGCCATCAATGGATGTGACAGCGTTATAACATCGATAATAACTGTTGCAGATGAAATTAATACGAGTCTATCAGTTAGTGGATTAACCATAACCTCCCCAACAGTTGGATTGACTTATCAATGGTATAATTGTGATACTGAAACTATAATCGACGGGGCTACTGAAAATACCTTTACTGCAACTGAAAATGGTAATTACAGTTTAATAATTACGAATGACGATTGCCACGATACAACTGGTTGTATACTAATAATTGGGGTAGGTATTGAAAACGAAAACACAATTGAAGACATAAAAATATACCCCAATCCGAGCCAAGGAGTATTCATGATTAATGGAACGAAATTAGAAGGCTTAAACTATAGAATATACAACGTGTTGGGTGAAACAATAATAACAGATAGATTTACAAGTAATCAAAGTAGTTTTAACCTCGAAGGTATTGGTGAAGGAATCTATTTTTTGCAGCTTGAAGGATCCACAGAAACCAGAAAAATAATTCTCACCAAATAAATCATGCTTAACTAATTAACACCATAAGAAATTGACAGCAAGATTATTTAGTTTTGCATAATTGAAAAAAATGTTCCCACATATAAATCAGTGAATTGGGTAAAATGAATTTTAGAATAGCAAATATTATTTTAAGCTGCGTATTCGGATCTATCTCCTTTGGACAAACCTATGAGGAGGTTTTTAAAACAGTAGCCTTTGATCGTGCAGCTGAAGACCGTTTAGGCTATTCCGTTGACATCTCGGAAAACTATGCAATTGTAGGTGCTTATGGAGACGATTTTGGTGGTAGCAACCCCAATATGGGATCCGCTTATATTTTTGAAAAAACAGGTTATGACAATTGGGAGTTTGTGCAAAAAATTTCTAATTCTGACCAAGATGATTACGATCGATTTGGCTGGTCAGTAGCATTATTCGGCGAATATGCCGTTATTGGTGCGTATGCGGAAGATCATGACATCGATGATGACAATTACCTCGCTTCAGCAGGTTCGGTGTATATCTTCAAACGTAATGAAGTAGGTTCATGGGAGGAAGAAGCGAAAATTGTGGCCAGTGATAGACAAGAAGATGATGAATTTGGTTGGTCGGTAGACATTTACGACTCAACCATTGTTGTTGGGGCGCATCACGAGGGACACAATGTTAGCGGAGGAGCGTATGAATATCATGCAGGTTCCGTTTATATTTTTGACAAGAATAGTGATGGTGATTGGATTGAAACACAAAAGATTGTGGCTTCACATCGAAGCGACGATCATCATTATCCAAATGGTCGGCCAGATGAGGAAGATTTATCCGATTTATTTGGTGGTTCGGTTGCCATCTGGGGAGATTATTTAATAGCAGGCTCACACATGCATGATTATGGTTTGGGAGGTGTTGGAACTGGTTTTCGTTGGAATCAAGGTGCGGCATACATATTTGAACGTAGTGATGGGACCTGGAGTGAAGTTCAAAAAATACAAGCCAACATACAAACAGCGTGGGATCGCTTTGGTTGGGCTGTAGATCTTGATTCGAATATAGCTGTAATAGGTGTCCCTACTGAGGATGAAAGTGAATTTGAAGGAGCCTCCTTAATGAACGCAGGTGGCGCTTATATTTTTGAGCGTGATGCAGATGGTGATTGGATTCAACAACAAAAATTAGACGCCAGTGATCGAACAACTGGAGACCATTTTGGTCAATCCGTTTCAATTGAAAACAATTATTTAGTTATTGGTGCAGAGCAAGAAGATTTAGCTGCCGAACTAGCTGATCCAGAATTATTCAATGCAGGAGGAGCTTATATCTTCGAAAAAGATGAAGATGGCGATTGGATTGAAATCCAAAAAATAGATGCGGGAGATAGACAGGCTGAAGATTATTTTGGATGGTCTGTTGGCGTTTCAGGTCACTCTGTTATTGTAGGAGCTTGGCAACAAGACTTGAATGAAAATGGTGAGGATGCAATTGAAGATGCCGGTGCCGCTTATATCTACAGTTCACTAGTCTGTGAACCTTATACACAAGAAAACGACATCACAATTTGTTACGATGAATTTTACAATGTTGCCGGTAATAGTTATAACGAAACAGGTACATACACTGATTCTCTAAAAACGGTCAATGCTTGCGATAGTATAATTATCACAAACCTAACTGTTACAGAGCCCATTTATTTTTCACAAACACCTTCGATTTGTGCGGGCGATACTTTTGAAACAGGTTTGAGTGTTTACGACGAAAACGGAACGTATTATGATACACTCACTGCGTTAACTACAGGTTGCGACAGCATTATTATAACAGAATTAACGATTATAGAACCTATATACTTTAATCAATATCCGACAATTTGTTCGGGTGTTTCATTTGAAGTTGGAGATGAAAGTTACAACGAAACTGGAGTCTATATTGACTCATTAGTTGCGGCAACTGGCTGCGATAGTATTGTAATTACAGAGCTCACGGTCACACCTCCAATCGTTTATTCTCAAGATATTTATAGGTGTTATGGTGAAAGTTTTAGTGTCGATGATTCTATTTACACCGTATCAGGAACCTATACAAATTACCTCTCAACACCTGAAGGATGTGATAGCACTGTTATCACAAACTTAACTATTGAAGCACAAAACCTACGCACCCAAAACTTCATTCTTTGTTATGGAGAAGGTGTTGAAGTAGGTGAAAACTTTTACACGAATACTGGAATTTTTTATGATACATTGGTTTCTTACACGGCGTGCGATAGTATCATCATTACTGATTTATACATCCTGCCAGCTATAAACACAGATATCAATCAAGATTTTGATCACTTAACAGCAGGAGATCCAGCTATATTATCCACTACCTTCCAATGGATAGATTGCAATACTGACGAATGGTTAATTGAACAAACTGAAAGAAGTATGAAGGCTCCTTATAACGGTAATTTTGCAGTAATTATAACAGATGGCGCATGCCAGGACACTTCTGAATGCGTAATCGTAGAAGGACTGTCGACCGAAAAAAACGAACTCAATACATTCAAAATTTACCCTAACCCCACTAATGGAGCATTTCTAATTGAACTTCCTTCTTCATTAAAACCGACTCAATTCCAATATGAAATTGTTAATGAATTAGGTCAAACTGTATATCAAAATAAAAGTACGCAAGCAGTTATTTCGATTGATTTAAATCTACAACCGGGAGTTTACCTAGTTAAGATGTATTTTAATGATATAATTCAAGTTAAGAGGGTTGTGATACGGTAATTATTGTAAAACTTTGTCCCAACCTTTAAAAACGGGTTCATAACCTTGATCTTTGATTGCTTGAATGAAAGACGCTGTTGAGCGCTTATCATGGATTTCAAATTGTTCCAAATTTACGTTAGGATTAGCATATCCACCTGGATCTGTCTTAGAATCGGCACTAATTGATGTGATACCTAGTTTAATAATATTATTTCTAAACGATTCAGATTCACGCGTGGACATTGACAATTCTACCTCCTGATTAAAAATACGGTAAGCACAAATAAGCTGCACTAGTTCACGGTCAGACATTATTGATTTAAGTTCCACCCCTCCAGCACATGGTCTTAGACGCGGAAATGAAATCGAGTAATTAGCTTGCCAATATTTTTTCTCCAAATAATCTAAATGCGCTGCAGCATAAAACGAATCTGTTCGCCAATCTTCCAAACCAATTAATACCCCTACACCCATTTTATGAATACCGGCTCTACCCATTCTATCATGTGTATCCAAACGGTAATTAAAATTTGATTTTTTTCCTTTTGGGTGATGCTTTTTATAGTTCTCCTTATGGTAAGTTTCTTGATAAACCAAAACTGTATTCAATCCTTCCTCTATAAGTTCGCGGTAATCAGTCTCATCTAATGGTTGCACTTCCATGGCAATGTGCGAAAAATGAGGTTTAAGTAAACGAATCGCATTCTTAAAATAATCAACACCGACCGTCCGGTTAGCCTCACCGGTTACTATTAACACATGATCATAACCATATGATTTAAGCACACTAACCTCGTTTAAGATTTCTTCATCCGACAATGTTTTTCGATCAATCTTCACATCTAAACTAAAACCACAATAAGTGCAAATATTTTGACATTCATTCGATAAATAAAGTGGTGCATACATTTGAATGGTCTTACCAAATCGCTGCAGTGTTAAGGCCTGACTTTTTTGCGCCATTTCTTCCAAAAATGGCGCTGCAGCCGGAGAAATCAACGCTTGAAAATCTTCTAAATTAGGCTGATTGCTACTCAATGCTTTCCGCACATCATCAGCCGTTTTGCTATAGATTTGCTCTTTAACAGTTGACCAGCTATAATTTTCTATTTCCTCTGTAAAACTCATCTTATCAATCGCTTCAAATTAAAATTAATCCAAAAATGCAGTTAATGGACTGCTCGCATTTGCCTGACTGGAAGCTACTCCAAGTTTGGCATGATATGCCATTCGACCAGCATCAACAGCTATACGAAAAGCGTTTGCCATCTGCACAGGATCTTTTGCCACTGCTATCGCCGTATTAACCAAAACTGCATCGGCACCTAACTCCATTGCATAAGCCGCGTGTGAAGGCGCCCCAATTCCTGCATCTACAACAACAGGCACATCGGCTTGTTCTATTATTATTCTTAAAAAATCATCTGTCCTTAATCCTTTATTACTGCCTATTGGTGAACCCAGTGGCATTACTGCCTGAACACCTACATCTTGCAACCTTCTTGCTAGTACAGGGTCAGCATGAATATAGGGCAACACAACAAATCCCTTTTTAACTAATTCTTCAGCAGCCAATAATGTTTCAATTGGATCGGGCATTAAATATTTCGGGTCAGGATGAATTTCAAGTTTAATCCAGTTGGTATCCAAAGCCTCACGCGCTAATTCCGCCGCAAAAACAGCTTCTTTAGCCGTTCTTACACCTGAAGTATTAGGCAACCAATTAAACTTTGCTTTTGGTAGGTGAACTAGGATATCATCTTCACTATTATCTACATCCACCCGTTTCAAAGCCATTGTTACAAGTTCAGATCCAGAGACCGTCAAAGCATCTTCCATTTCTTTGTTTGATCGAAATTTACCTGTACCTGTAAACAAACGTGAATTAAACGTTTTATCTCCAATTCTTAATTTATCCGCATTCATTTAATTCAAAATTTTATTGATTCGTTCCACCAAGTCTTTTTTGTTTGATGCTGTTCTAACCAAACCTGAAACAGCGACGCCTGTAATTCCAGTTTCTTTTTTTAAAAGTTTAATATCCTCTAACGTTAAGCCACCTATTGCAAAAACAGGTATCCTTAAAGTACAATCAGATTTTGGTACGATGTGATTATACCCCTTCAAACCGAGAATTGGACTTAGTTTCTTTTTAGTATTTGTTGTTCTAAATGGTCCTAGACCAATATAATTAGCTCCTGCAAGTTGATGCTTTAAACAGTCTTTTAATTGATTTGCTGTACCACCAATAATTTTACCTTCACCTAATAAATGACGAGCTTGAGAAATAGGCATATCCTCTAATCCAAGATGCACACCATCCGCATTTAATTTTTTGGCTAATTCGACCCGATCATTAATCAAAAAAACAGCCGTATTGGCACAAAGCAGTTGAACCTCTTTAGCAATCGTTTCAATATCTAATTCATCTTGCTTAATTCTAAGCTGAATCCATTTGCAACCTGCATTAAGAACTGCTTTTACCTCATCAATAATTTCTTGATGAGAAGCACCATTGGTTATATATTGTAGTTTGTGTAATTCCATTTCAACTATAAATCATCTAATATATCTGGGTTAGTTGATCTTTCAACGCTAGGTGATAAAACCATTGATAAAATAAAGGCGACAAAAACTCCTAGGGCTCCAGCTAAAATGGGCAAAAAACTAAAAGGCCAATGCATTACACGCATGACTATTCCAAGCAGTATCATAACCATTCCTCCATGAAAAAACACATTAGAAATCTTATTTATTCGAATTGGATCATCAACCTCAAATTTGATTTGCACCCAAGTTTTAATCCCATATAATGCAGCTAAAACAAGTAATACATGGTAAAAACTCACATCGTATAACCACGGCACAAAAAAAACCGATTTAAACACCAATACGAAAAGCGCTAAAGCATTTAAACCATTCATGATATGTAGTAAAACCTTTCCTGTTTTCATAGCTAGTGTTTCCCTAATAAACCATTATCACTTTTAAGAAACATTTCAATGTATCGTTTAGCCTTAAGGCCAGCTTTATGGGGAGTATAACCCTGTAACAAATATGTTAAAAATGCCGATGAGAAAACGCAGCCACTCCCATGCTTCTCATAATAAATCCCCTTTTTCGGATTTAAGCTAATTTGACGCCCTTTAAAAAACAAATAATCTTTACCGATATTATTGGAGTTATGACCGCCTTTCAGGTAAACATTTGCTTCTTGCATTAACCGTTCCGCCGCCACCAATCCTTCCGTTTCACCTCCTAAAATTTTAATTTCATTCCAATTTGGAGTAACCCAATCCACATTTAACAATACGTTCTTTAATGCTGTCAAATTATGTTCAAAGTCAAATCCGCTGCTCGACTTTAAAACTGGGTCCCAAACCGTCATAATTTTTGGATTAACACTTTTAATTTTGACAAGCATCAAATTCAAAAATTCAAACGATGAAACTAGACCAATTTTAAGTCCATCAAATGAGTACTTATCGAGCAAATTTTCCAATTGTTTCATTATCACCCCTTCATCAATCCAATTTACATCAACAAAACAATCTTCTGTTTGAATCGTATTAGCTGTAATTACTCCCATTGACTCTTGTCCCAATTTTTGGATTGTTTTCGTATCAGCTAAAACACCGGCACCACCGCAAGGATCAAAGCCAGCAATAATCAATATTCTTTTCCTCTTCTTCATTGAATTGTTTCAACAAAAGTGAAATAACGATTCCAAATATCACCTAAAACGGCATAACCATCAAAACCTAAATTTTTACATAATTTTACACGGTCTTCGTTAATTCCTCCCAGTGCAATTATTTTGTCATCGACATCTTTGAGGAACGATTTAAGTATGTCATGATCCTCAAAAGCCGATTGATAATTCTCTTTAGAAAAGCTATCAAAAATGGGACTTAAAAAAACATAATCCGTATCCAATGGCAAATTCAAAACTTCTGAAAAACTATGCGCCGAATAAGAGATAAGGTCTGGCCTTGAGCCCAGTACACTTAACCTACCTTTATCGACGCTAAGTTCACGAATGTCACAGCTACTTGTTAACTCATCTTCAAAACAGATATTTGCTAAAGCTTTGCGGTTAAGATTTATACCCGCTAAATCAAACTTCTTAATCAATTCGTAATGAGAATGAAGAACAATTTTATGGTGAAATTCTGGTATCAATTCAAGAAAATTTATCATTTCATTTATATCATAATCCGGTTTTCGCACGTGTAGAAAATCCCAATCATCAACCATTAGGTTTTTTATGAGCAACGTTTCATGCGGTAAGGTTTCCGGATATGTAAACAAAATTTTAATCACCTCTTGTAAAGAATATCAATCTGTTTATTTATTCTCCTAACTTTTCTGGTTCTACATAGACTTCACTTCCATTATTTTTGAAAGTTTCAGCCATATCCTTCATTCCTTCTTCAATTGCTTTTTCGCCGTCTAAACCGTGTTCTGCTGCATAATCACGAACATCCTGAGTTATCTTCATAGAGCAGAAGTGAGGGCCACACATTGAACAAAAGTGAGCAACTTTGGCATTATCACTCGGTAAGGTTTCATCGTGGTATGCTCGAGCCGTATCAGGATCAAGAGATAAATTAAATTGATCCTCCCATCTAAACTCAAATCTTGCTTTAGACATTGCATTATCCCGATGTTGGGCGCCTGGATGACCTTTTGCTAAATCCGCCGCATGAGCAGCAAGTTTATAAGTAATCACCCCTTCTTTAACATCATCACGATTAGGTAAACCTAAATGTTCTTTTGGTGTTACATAACACAACATTGCCGTGCCATACCACCCTATTTGAGCGGCTCCTATGGCCGATGTAATATGATCATAGCCAGGTGCAATATCCGTTGTCAATGGCCCTAAAGTATAGAATGGAGCTTCAAAACAATCGCGCAGCTCTTTATCCATATTTTCTTTAATCATGTGCATTGGAACATGACCTGGACCTTCAATCATCACCTGAACATCATGTTCCCAAGCAATTTTTGTCAACTCACCTAAGGTTTCTAATTCTGCAAATTGTGCCCTATCATTTGCATCCGCAATTGACCCTGGACGTAAGCCATCACCAAGAGAGAAAGCAACATCATAAGCTTTCATAATTTCACAAATTTCCTCGAAATGTGTGTACAAGAAATTTTCTTTGTGATGAGCCAAGCACCATTTTGCCATAATAGATCCACCACGAGAGACAATACCCGTTAAACGATTCGCTGTCATTGGCACGTAACGAAGAAGAACACCCGCGTGAATTGTAAAGTAATCCACCCCTTGTTCAGCTTGTTCAATCAAAGTATCTCTAAATAATTCCCATGTAAGGTCTTCAGCTTTACCATTAACTTTTTCAAGCGCTTGATAAATTGGAACAGTACCAACAGGAACTGGAGCATTTCTTATAATCCATTCACGTGTTTCATGAATATTTTTACCTGTTGACAAATCCATAATTGTATCTGCTCCCCAGCGAATTCCCCAAACCATTTTCTCTACTTCTTCTTCAATAGAAGATGACAAAGCTGAATTACCAATATTCGCATTAATTTTGACCAAAAAGTTACGGCCAATTATCATCGGTTCACTTTCAGGGTGATTGATATTATTTGGAAGGATTGCGCGTCCTGCAGCGATTTCATCCCTTACAAATTCTGGTGTTATAATTTTAGGTGTATTAGCACCGAAAGAATTTCCGGGGTGTTGCGGAGCGATTTCTTTAATCTCTTGGATTTTTTGGTTTTCTCGAATTGCTACATACTCCATTTCGGGTGTAATAATTCCTTTTTTCGCATAATGCATTTGACTCACATTATGTCCTTTTTTCGCACGCAAAGGCTTTTTTAAATGTTCAAACCTTAAGTGATCTAAATCTGAGTTATAGAGTCGTTCTTTACCAAAGTCAGAAGATATTTCGTCCAATTGTTCGACATCATTTCTACCTTCAATCCACTTTTGACGAATTGCTGGAATTCCTTTTTTCACGTCTATTTCCACACTAGGATCTGTAAATGGTCCAGAAGTATCGTAAACCACAACTGGTTCATTTTTATCTTTTACAAATTGTCCTTTTGTAAACATCGCTTTCGAATCGGTCAATGAAATTTGACGCATCGCTACGTTTACATCTTCGTGGATTTCTCCTTTTACGTAAATTTTTTCCGATGCCGGAAATGGGTCACGTGTTATTTGCGATCCCGCATTAGGTATTTTAATTTCCTTTTTGCTCATATCCTCTAATTTATTCTTTGATCTTTATCCACCAGCAGTTGCTGTTATTATTAATATTTTATCGTTCTCTTTTAACTGATGAGTTGCCCAATTTGTTTTAGAAATAATTTCTTGATTAACAGCAGCAGCGATTCCTGTCCTATTTAAAAACCCTTCTTTCTCAAGCACTTGTTGAACAGTTGTTTCCTCATTTACTTCGTGCACCGTATTATTCAGTTCAATCTTCATCCTATACTATTTTTGAAAAACGCCTTTTACTTTGCTATTCGAGGCATCCTTCCACTCGACGCAAAAACAAGGGGCAAATTCTTGATTCGAAATTTGCTCGACATAGATATGTCTTTTAAAAGTCACCTTCCCTACGCAGGTTCTAACCTGATCAGGTCAATGGGTATAATCTCAGTCCATTTACAAACGGACACCCCTTAGAGACGACACAAATTTAATTAATCTTATCTAAGTTAGGCAAATTATGTGAGAAGAAAGAATGAATTCAGAACGAATTTATTTTGATTTACACTGCCATTTTAAAAACTACCCTAACCAGTCAATAATTGTTTTTAATTCAGTTAATTTATTCGAAGACCAATTGTAATTCTCTCCGATATAAACCCCTTTCAAGTCGACTTCTTGGATAACCTCCTGAATTTCACTTAACGCTCTTGGACAATGAAAGAAAACAGGAACAGTAAGACTAGTTATCATCCATCCATACAATTCGTTTTTAGATGGAATAAAGTTCCAGCCTTCACTCCCTAATATTGAATTTTCTATGGTTTTCGGCTGAGGATTAAAATCAATAAAGTCAATATTCCATCGTTCCCAATTTTTTGCATCAGCATAGGTTTTGGCTAAGCCCCCGATAATTGAGTTTGATTTTGAATTAAAATTGCTTAAAGCAGCCTCTGGATTCAAATAAAAGACGTCTTTCGTGTGTTGATTAAGAAACTTTATATTTTCTTCAATTAGTAAAACAGGGATATTTTGTCTGTTTTTATCTAAAATTGAGTGATAATCCTTTTTCGAAATCGAAGCTGGTACCCGCAGCGCTTGGACATAGGGAATCAGTTCACAATTAACATCGTCAGTATTTTTAAGGTACAAATGCACACCTTTACAACCGGCCATAGCAATTAAAGTTTTAGCAATTCAAGTTTTAGATTATCTCCGTAAAAACGAAGTGTAGAATCTTGAAATCCTTCCGTAATATCCGACACATAAAAGTGGTTTACTCCTTGTTTACTATCACAAAGCATTTCTTCCTTTTCAAAAATTTGCTTCATTTTAAGGGCGACGATATCCGTCGAGTCGTATAACTTGATTCGTCCATTAAAAAACTCATTTATTTCCTCTTTAATTAGCACATAATGAGTACAACCAAGAATGAGACCATCAATTCCTTCAAAAATCGGATTACTTAAATAATTTTCGATCACTGATTTACTAATTTTATCCTTGCTGAATCCTTCTTCTATCATTGGAGCCAGAAGGGGTGTTGGTAAAACAGCCATTTCTACCAAAGGGTTTCTTCGACTCATCTTTTCTTGATAAACCCCAGAAGCAACAGTTGTTCGGGTTGCTATGAGCCCTACTTTTTTGTGGTCACCAAAACGAACAACCTCTTCAATAATAGGGTCGATTACATTAATTATAGGAATTGTTCCCTGATATTTATCCCTCAAGTATTTGTACGATACAGCTGAGGCCGTATTACAAGCGATAACAATTGCTTTACAGTTATTTGCCAGTAAAAATTTAGTAATCGCTTTAGAGTAACGTTGAATCGCTTCTTTAGATTTATCGCCATAAGGCAAATGAGCTGTGTCACCAAAATAAATAAAACGTTCATTTGGCAATATTTTAGAAACTGCTTTTGCCACCGTTAGTCCACCTATACCAGAATCAAATATGCCTATTGGTTTTTCCACTGTGCTAAAATATAAAAAAAGGTTGTGATGAAAATCCACCACAACCTTTTTATAAAATTACTTAATTATTTGTGCCGATTGGCTGATTATTTACCAGGCTCTTTGACCGGATCAATTTTCTCTAGCTCTAACATCTTTGTAATTACAGCATTTGTTAAATCCACACCTTTATTTGGATTTACCCAAAAGAAACCACCTTCAGCACTGTGGTATAAAATGTAATCAACCCCTTTTTCCTTTCCTACGGCGTCAACGGCTTCTTTCAACCATTTATCAATTTTAACGACATAACGCTCTTGGATGATTTGCATATTTTTTTGATACTCTTGCTCCACCCCTTGTAAACGCATTTGTAAATCTTCGAACTCATTTTGCAAGATATCAAGTTCGATAGAAGAAAGTGTATTTCTACCATTCTCGAGCTCCATGTATTTTTCTTGCATTTTTTTCTGTAGAATTTGAGCAGTAGTTTGTGCATTTCCTTCAAACTCCTCTTGCATCTTCATGGCCTTTTTATAGGTTGCCAAAGTATCCATTACACTTTCATAGCTGATATGAGCAAACTTCTGCGCTGAAGCAGAATACATACCAATTGAAAACATTGCGACTACAATTAAAACTATTTTTTTCATTCTTAAATTTATTACCTTGTTAGTACTTCTAATTAATTTTTAGGTTTTATGTCCATCTCTGCTAACACTCGATCACTGATGTTATATTTTTGATCAGCATATAACAAGTTGGATTGATTTGCTTTGTCAAAAACAAAAGCTAAATTACTACTTGATGCAACTGCTTGAATTGCATTAAAAATCTTATCTTGAATAGGTTTTATAAGTTCCGCACGCTTAGCAAATAAGTCTCCACCTACTCCAAACCTTTGTTTTTGCATTTCTTTTGCTTTTTGCTCAGCCGCTTCAATTTCTTTTTCACGCTGCTTCTTTATCTCGGCAGGTAAAAGAATGGCTTCTTCTGCATACTCTTTTCTTTTTCGCTCAACATCTAAAAACAACTGTTCAATTTCTTTTTGCCAATCCTCAGAAGCTTTATCTAATTCTGCTTGTGCTTCGGCATATTCAGGCATTTGATCTAGGATATATTGCGAATCAACAAAGGCATAACGCTGTGCTGTTGCACTATTAACCAATCCAAAAAATACGAATAAAATCAGCAGTACTTTTTTCATTTGTCTAAAAAATTAATCATCAATTAATCGCCGCTTCCTACTTACATTACACAACTAGCAAAGTTTGTGCCGAACGAACAAGGGGCGAATTTACAATTTTATTTATAAGTCTCCAATATTCATACCAATGATTGGGAAGAATCCAAAAGTGTACCCTTTAACATTAGCACCTGGATCAGAATCTCCGCTACCAAATCCAGCGGCCCCATCATCTAAAGGATCGAATCCCCATGCGAAGTCAACCCCTAGCATTCCGAACATTGGTAAGAACAGTCTTACACCAAATCCGGCAGAACGTTTAACGTCAAAAGGATCAAATTTATTGAAAGAATCCCATGTATTTCCGGCTTCGGTAAATAGCAATCCATAAATAGTTGCTTGAGGGTTAAGCGATATTGGGTAACGAAGTTCCATTGAATATTTGGCAATTACAGTTCCTCCTGTTTCAGACGATACTGGCGTTTGACCTGTATAACCTCTTAAAGAAATAATTTCACGTCCATCGAACTGCCAAGTTCCATTCAATCCACTACCACCTAAATAAAATCTTTCAAATGGCGAATAACCTTTGGCAGAATTATATGCTCCTAGGAAACCAAATCCAAATTTAGGCCTTAAGACAAGTTTTTTATCTTTCGTTAAAGGCGCATACCATTCACCCGTAAATTTCAACTTATAATATTCAGCAAATTTATATCTTTCCTGAGCGGATAGACCTGCGTAGGCAGCATCATCAATTCCGTCGAATGAAGAGTATGGCAATGTAGCTTTTGCTGTTAAGGTAAATTTTGAACCTGAGCGTGGATAAATTGGTTCACTCACAGAAGTTCTTGTTAACACCCCTTTCAACGAAATATTATTTGAATACCCGTCTGTAAAAATAAAATATTGAGACTGCTGTAAATCGTAATATTGATAATTAAATTCTCCATAAATTTGGAAATAATCATCCGGCCATTTTAAGCGAGATCCTAAACCAACACCAACTGAAGTGATTGACGTTTGACTATAACTCGCATCATCGCGGTCCAAACTATTGGTCAATAAAGAATAAGAACTAAAAACGGTAAGTGAGGTTGGTTTTTTACCACCTAGCCAAGGTTCTGTAAAAGAGAGGTTATACGATTGGTAACCACGCCCATAAGTTTGTCCTCTTAAACTTAAACTTTGTCCGTCTCCGGCTGGTAATGGTTGCCAAGCCCCTTTTTTAAAGAAATTTTTTGTTGAAAAGTTCGTAAATGACAATCCAAGTGTACCAATCAATCGACCGCCACCGAAACCGCCCGAAAGCTCAATTTGATCTGAGGATTTTTCAACCACCGTATATTCGATATCTACTGTTCCATCCATTGGGTTAGGAACTGGATTTACGCCAAATTGCTCAGGATCAAAATAACCTAAGTTTGCCAATTCCCTTTGGGTTCGCATAATATCATTCCTATTGAATAAGTCACCTGGTTTAGTCCTAATTTCACGTAAGATGACATGATCATTTGTTTTCGTATTTCCTTTGATAATTATATTTCTAATTCTAGCTTCTTTCCCTTCTGTTATTCGCATCTCATAATTAATACGATTATCAGCTGTAATATTCATTTCAACAGGAACAACATTAAAAAACAAATAACCTTTATCCATATACAAAGAAGTTACATCCCTACCATCAGGGCTAGAATATAGTCTTTGTTCGAGCAGAGCTTTATTATAAACATCGCCATTCTCTATCCCCATTAAAGTGTCCAACTGACCAGAACGGTATTTCGTATTGCCTATCCAAGTAATTTCTCCAAAATAGTATTCATCACCTTTATCAATTACGAGTTCAATACCTAAATGTTTTTTATCAATTTGATAAACCGTATCTCTAATAATGGCAGCATCTCTTAATCCAATAGCATTATACTTTTCGATGATTGCTGCTTTATCGCGTTCGTAAGCCGTTCTATTAAACTTTGAGCGTTTAAAAATACGCATGATACCCTTCTCTTTGGTATCCTTCATGCTCCGTTTTATCCCAGAATTCGAATAAGAAAACTTCGTATTTACTTTTTTAAAAAGGCTAGCATCCTCATTTGGTTCAACCTCATTTCCAGTAATCTGAATGTGTTTGATTTTTATTCGGTCATTCTTTTCGATATTAATAACAAAACCTCTAAAATTTATTCCCGACATGGTATCAAACTCTTCAACAATATCCACTTTCGCTTTATAAAAACCTTTGTCTTTATAATAGTTTCGAATGATATTTTCGGTATTTGATTTTAATGATTCTGTTATATTTTGACCTTTTCTAAGACTGATTATATCCCTCAATTTATCTTCTTCTCCATTTCGAATTCCAACAAATCGATATCCGCCTAGCTTTGGTCTACCTTTTAATTTAATCGTCAAAAAGATCTCTCCATTCTTAACATCATCTGCTAATATTTGGACATCTGAAAACATGTCATATTCCCAAAGCGTTTGAATAGCCTTTGATATATCTTGACCGGGAACCGTGATTTGCTTACCGACATTCAGTCCAGAAACCAACCGCACAACATCATCAATACCAAGCTCATCGACTCCTTCCACTCTAACTGCCGCAATTGTATATTTTTGAGGACTCAAAAAAGAGTTGTCACCACCTACAATTTGATCACCTAAAATTTGAGCGTTAACGTTTACAACAGCAATTGTTGCTATGAGAAGTGCGAGGTATTTAATCATTCTTATCTAATTCATTCAACTGCTCTCCAATTCTACCGAAACGTCTTTCTCTATTTTGGTATTCATAGATAGCCTTGTAAAAGTCTTCTTTTTTAAAATCGGGCCAATAAATTGGTGTAAAATGCAATTCGCTATACGCTAGTTGCCACAACAAGAAGTTACTAATTCGTATTTCACCACTTGTTCTTATCATCAACTCCGGATCAGGAATACCAGCCGTATATAAATGATTTGAAACAAGTTCATCGTTTACATCTTCTAATCCGATATTTCCTTCTTTATATTCTTTTGCAATACGTTTAATTGCCTCTTTTATTTCAAGTTTAGCACTATAATTCAAGGCTAAAATTAAAACTGTCCCTTTGTTGTTAGCTGTCTTTTCTATCGCCTTTAACAATTCATTTCTACATCCGTCAGGTAAATCATCTGTATTACCGATGGTCATTAATCGAACATCGTTATTATTTAAAGACTCCAGCTCATTCGCAATAGTCGTTACAAGCAGATCCATTAAACCGTCTACTTCAGATTTAGGCCGATTCCAATTTTCCGTTGAAAACGCGTATAATGTGAGGTATTTTACATTAATTTCAGAAGCGGCTGTTAATGCTTCACGAACAGATTCCACACCGGTTGCATGGCCTACTAGACGCATTTGGCCTTTTTCCTTCGCCCAACGACCATTACCATCCATGATAATAGCCACATGTTCAGGAATATTACTAGTATCTAAATTCTCTTTATAGTTCATTTTCAAAAGGAGAACAAATTTGCAAGATTTTTTTCACAAATCAACGAAAACTAAACGTGTTTATATTGATTAAATTGTTTTATTAACAAAGCTTAACAGGAAACTACTCAGGATCCTTACAGTGTTTTGAATGCAAAAAGGGATCGCCATGCAAGGGATCCCTTTTAAATATAATTCAGTACCAAACCTTATTCTGCTAGTACGATTACCTTATCGGCTTTAACTTCAATAACTCCTCCATTAATCTCAAACGAGAACGAAGTTTGATCTTTAAATTCGATATTGTATTTTCCTTCTAGCTCGTCGCTATTATTTTCAGCAACGATTTGATCCACTTTAACATTTCCAGCTGTTAATGCTGAAATCATAGGAGCATGCCCTTTCAGAATACCGAATGAACCATCGATTCCTGGTAAAACTACATGTGACACATTTCCTTTAAATAAAGTTTCGTCTGGCGTGATAACTTCTAATAACATTTGCGCTAATTTTTTAGTTCGCTGCGATCATTTTTTCACCGGCTTCAATCACATCTTGAAGTCCACCTTTAAGGTTAAATGCTGCTTCAGGATATTGATCTAATTCACCGTCCATAATCATATTGAACGCTTTAATTGTTTCTTTAATATCAACTAACACACCTTTTAAACCAGTAAATTGCTCAGCTACGTGGAATGGTTGTGATAAGAAACGTTGAACACGTCTTGCTCTATGAACCACCAATTTATCTTCTTCGGATAATTCATCCATACCAAGAATTGCAATAATATCTTGTAATTCTTTATAACGTTGCAATGTTGATTTTACACGTTGAGCGCAATCATAGTGCTCTTGTCCAACAATTGCAGGCGTTAAAATTCTAGATGTTGACTCTAGAGGATCTACCGCAGGGTAAATTCCTAACTCAGCAATCTTACGCGACAATACAGTTTGTGCATCAAGGTGAGCAAAGGTTGTTGCCGGTGCTGGATCTGTTAAGTCATCCGCAGGAACATATACTGCCTGTACAGAAGTAATTGACCCGTTAGTAGTTGAAGTAATACGCTCTTGCATTGCCCCCATTTCTGTTGCCAACGTTGGTTGGTAACCCACAGCAGAAGGCATACGACCTAATAGTGCAGACACCTCTGAACCAGCTTGGGTAAAACGGAAGATATTATCAACGAAGAAAAGAATATCTGCTCCTTTACCATCACCTTCACCATCTCTATAATATTCAGCTAAAGTCAATCCTGACAATGCAACTCTTGCTCTTGCTCCAGGAGGCTCATTCATTTGTCCGAAAACAAACGTTGCTTTAGATTCTTTTAATTTTTCAGTATCTACTTTCGTAAGGTCCCATCCGCCTTTTTCCATATCATGCAAGAAATCTTCACCATAATTGATAATTCCTGACTCTAGCATCTCTCTCAAAAGGTCATTCCCCTCTCTTGTTCTTTCACCAACACCTGCAAACACAGATAATCCAGAATATGCTTTAGCGATATTGTTAATTAATTCCTGAATCAATACTGTTTTACCTACACCTGCACCACCGAACAAACCAATCTTACCACCTTTAGCATAAGGCTCAATAAGGTCAATCACTTTAATTCCTGTAAATAGTACCTCTGTAGAAGTTGATAAATCTTCGAATTTTGGTGCTTCTTTATGAATAGGAAGACCATTTTCTTTAGATACTTCTCCGATACCATCGATAGAATCTCCAGTTACGTTGAATAGTCGCCCTTTAACTGCTTCACCTTTTGGCATAAGAATAGGAGAACCTGTAACGATTACTTCCATCCCTCTTTTGAATCCATCAGATGAATCCATTGCGATACTACGAACAGCGTCGTTTCCGATGTGCTGTTGTACTTCCAAGACTACTTTTGTTCCGTCTTCTTTTACAACTTCTAATGCACCCATGATTTCAGGAAGTTCGACTCCGTTATCAAAACTCACGTCAATTACTGGACCGATTACCCTTGATATCTTACCTTTGATAGTAGACATTACCTTAGTTTTTAGTATAAATATTAAAATTTCGTGGTGCAAATTTAGTTCTTTTTATTCTTTGACCAGTATTGTTGATGGATTTTTCTATAACTTTGATAAAAAAAAGGAGTTCATTTGAGGATAAATCACCATTAAGACATCCCCCTAACCCCTTAGAACATTGATAAAAATCAAGATAATTAGATTTTAAAGATTAATGAAAGTTTATTATTCGATTGACGAAGTTCCTCCAATAAAAAATCCAGTTCTCACACTTGGCACTTTTGATGGTGTTCATTTAGGCCATCAAAAAGTCATTCGTTTTTTAAAAGAAAGTGCTGAAAAAATAGACGGTGAAACTGTGCTTTTTACTTTTCATCCTCATCCGAGAATGGTACTTCACCCAAATGACCATGGACTTGAAATGATCCAATCCATTGATGCTCGAATTGACAAACTTGCCTCCTTTGGTATTGACCATTTAATCCTATTTCCTTTTACCAAAGAATTTTCAAGAATGACTGCGGTTGATTTTGTTAGAGAGATCCTAGTCAATAAAGTAAACGTCAAATTAATGACCATTGGCTACAATCATCATTTTGGTAGAAATAGGACTGGAAATTTAGATTTACTCAAACAATTGGGTGAAACTTATGAATTTGACGTCCAAGAAATACCTGCTTTTCAAGATGAAGACATCAATATCTCTTCAACTAAAATTAGAGCGGCTATTCAAGCGGGAGAAATTGAAAAAGCAAACAAATACCTTGGCAGTATTTTCAACTTTGAAGGAACTGTGATAGAAGGTGACAAAATTGGAACAACACTGGGCTATCCAACTGCAAATATAAACCTTAAAGAACCTTATTTGATTTCGCCTATTAATGGTGTTTACGCTGTAAATGTTGAACTTCGAACTGGTTCATTTAAAGGCATGATGAATATCGGCACGCGACCAACAATCTCAGACACTCAAGAAAAAAGAATTGAAGTGCATTTATTTGATTTTGAAGATGATTTATATGGAAAATCAATTCGTATATTTATCGTGAAACGAATTAGATCTGAAAAAAGTTTTGATTCTTTAGAAAGTCTTAAATCACAACTAAACAATGATAAAAAAACATGTCTTTCTGTTTTGGACTTACCTGTTAATGGTTAGTGGATTTTCACAAACTAATAAGATTTTCAAATCAATAGAAGAAGCCAAACAAGCACCTATAGATTCTGTAATTAATCTTGATTTGAGTGGACAACGTCTAAAGCAAATACCTCTTGAAATTTTGCAATTTAAAAAACTTCAACACCTAAATTTAGCCAAAAACAAACTCACCGACCTTCCGGAGTCTTTTCATTTCAATGAGCTCACGACCTTAAATCTTGAAAAAAATAAATTCACTTCTTTTCCAGATGAAATTTGTAAGCTCACTGAATTAAAGCAACTATTTATAGGGAGAAATGAAATCGCTAAAATTCCTGCGTGCATTGGTGACTTGTCCGAATTAATTGTTTTAGATGTTTGGCTAAATGTTTTGGTTGATTTACCAGATGAATTAATGCATTTGAAAAAACTAGAACACCTTGACCTAAGGGGTATGAATTTCAATGATAAATTTCAGGGGGCTTGGAACAACAGACTTTCTTGGGTGAAAATTGAATTTGACAAAAGTTGTGATTGTGCATACTAGGTATCAATTTTGAAATTCCACCCACTCATTGCGAATTGTATTGGCCAAGTATTCTTGTTCAAACTGCCCTTTAGTTGGATATAAAATCGATTTTTTCTTCAAGGTAACCATTTCCATAATTGTTGTATACCCAGCTCTAGAAATAATACATCTACTTTGGGCAATCAATTCGTTTAATTTTTGAGTTGACGGATTAGGGTAAGAGTCACAATTTGTTACCGCAGCCCCAACAAAAGCAACTTCAACATCACGATTCAGGAATTGTTCTTTCATACGCGCAAGAAAGCTAGTTCTTTCAGGCTCTGGTCCGGATAAAATAATCAAATAATCATATTTTATTGGCTGTTCCAATTTTTTAAAACGACATAATGGCCCAATATATCGAAGACACTGATGCTTATTTGGTGCGGATAAGGCACCGGTTAATTTACGATTATAATAATCAGGTACCCAAATCTCATTAAATTGATCCAACCATTTGCTTAGGGTAGCGTTCACCCTTTTTTTAAATCTGGGTATTTGCAAATTAATTTGATGCGTTAAAATGATTGATTTTACCTTTTTGCTATAAAAACCATATCGATTATCAGATATTATAAGATCAACCTGTTCATTTTTAAGAAATGATTCGACCCAATTCTGTTCAGTCTTCATCACTTTTTTAATGCGTGGAAACTGTATCGTCAATTGTAGGAAAGTACTCTTTTTGCTGTCTAATCGAATTTCATATCCGGGAATTAGCTGCGTTTTCAAATTTGGAAATTCGCCCAGTATAAATTCACATTGTTTTTTGTTTCCGGCAAAAATCAATTCATTTCCTTGATGCAATAAAATCGCCATTAATGCAGTTGAGCGGGTCAAATGCCCCATTCCCCAATCCAAAGCGCTAAGAAGAATTTTTTGATTTGTGATATCTTTAAGTTGATTAACCATCCACCACAAAACTACTTTAATTCTTGGAAAGAAAAGAAGTTCAACAGATTTGTTCATTTTTATACCCATCTATTCTCACACCCCATTGACTCAACGGTTTAATCGAGATATCGTATGAATTGTTATTCCAGTGGCACCCCCGTAAATTGCAAATGAAAAATATTTACAAATTAAATGCTTACATTATGAAAAAGCTAAACCTAATGCTTGGCTTAATTACAGGTTGTATGTTTGCGCATCAATCCTTTAGTCAAGATCAATTTAATTGTGGTCTTCCAGAAAAGATGGAAGGACTTTATGAAGCTTATCCCAACCTTGAAAGAGACCAACAAGAACTTATTGAAAGAAGTAAAACTTATTCTCACGATCGCGATGGAGAAGTTTTAGTCATCCCCGTTGTTTTTCATATTATCCATGACAATGGTGTGGAGAACATTTCTGACGAACAGATATTTGATCAAATGGCCATCCTAAATCGAGATTACCGTAAATTAAATGCGGATACTGTAGACATTATGGATGAGTTTAAAACAATTGCTACCGATACACGAATTGAATTTAAACTTGCAAACAAAGACCCTTTTGGCAATTGTACAAACGGAATCGACCGAATTTTTAGTCATGAAACAACTATTGGCGACGATTATTCAAAATTAAATCAATGGCCAAGAGGACGTTACTTAAACGTGTGGGTCGTAAAATCAATGGAAGGTGGTGTAGCTGGATATGCTTACTATCCTTCTGCAGTTTCTACAGGATTAAAATATGCAGATGGAATTATAATTCGCCACAATTACATCGGTAGCATTGGAACTTCAAACAGCACTAACTCAAGAGCTTTAACTCATGAAATAGGACATTGGTTAGGCCTTCCTCACACCTGGGGAAGTACGAACAGTCCAGAAGTTGCTTGTGGCGATGATGGAATTGAAGACACACCTGAAACAGCAGGTCACAGTTCATGTATACTAGTGGACACCGATAATTGTAATGAAGGAATTGCCGAGAACATTCAAAATTACATGGAATATTCTTATTGTTCAAAAATGTTCACCGCAGATCAAAGCGCGGTAATGAACACTGCATTAGCAAATGATTTATCGCAACGTAATAATCTTGTCACAGAGGAGAGCGCAATAAATGCAGGTATTGATGGTGATGAAGTTGTAACTTGCACACCATCACCAGATTTTTTCATGGATAAAGACATCTTTTGTGCAGGTAATTCAATCCAATTTTTTCCAAGCATATCGAGGGCAACAGTAAACGAATACAGCTGGCATTTCCCTGGAGGAACGCCTGAATATTCGAGTGAAACATCTCCAATCGTGACCTACAATACTGCTGGAAATTACAATGTGGAGCTTACAGTTTCAAATGAGGCTGGATCAGAAACTATTGTTAAAAACGAAATTGTTCATGCATTAGGCAATTATTGGGAACATGAAGGACCATACTCAGAGAGTTTTGAAGGCGAAGGATTTACTGAAGATGAATGGATAGTAATTAATCCAGAACATAATGCTGTAAAATGGGAAGAGATTGAGTTTGCAGGGGCTACTGGTAATAAAGCAATAGGATTAAAATATTTTATTGGGGATCCTGATCCAATTATTCAACCGCACTATTACGAGCAAATTGGTGGAACGAAAGACATCCTGATAAGTCCCTCTTTTAATCTGTCAAATACAAGCGCTCCAGTTTTGTCGTTTAAGTATATCTACGCCACTATTAATGCCGGAGTATATAGTGCTGAACAAATTAATCTTAAAGTGTCATTTTGGAAAGAATGTGAATCATCATGGACTACTTTAGAGATACTATCCAATAATGACATCAACTGTGTAGGTCATAAAGCTACGGGGTTCTTCCCAAATAATGAAGAGGCTTGGCAACTTGTTTCAATACCTCTACCTCCAAGTGCCACCGCATCAAATGTTAGATTTAAAATCGAGTTAACTGCCGAAGATTTTTCCAATAACTTTTTAATCGATGATTTTAATATTGCTGGTGTTTTATCAAACGGTAAAAATCAAGAAAGTTTGCAGCAAATATCAATTTACCCAAATCCAACTACTCCGAGTAGTACACTTAATTTATCGTACTATTCTATTCAGGAAAATGAATTAGACATAATGATATATGATATGTTAGGCAATTTGGTTTACACGAATCAAATACAGGCTAATTCTGGCATGAATCAATCTACAATTGAATTAGACGAACAATTATCAAAAGGAGTATACAACATTGTGATTAACAACTCAACAAGTTCGTTTGCACAACGGTTAATTTTAAATTAGATTTAGATTTGATAATTAAGAACTGTCCCTCCTATGGGGCAGTTTTTTTTTGCAAAAAAAATCCTGCTATGGAAGATTCACCAAAGCAGGATTTTAAAACATTCTCTACTCAATTATTTGAGCGATGCTTTTAAATATTCTCTATTCATTCGAGCAATATTATCTAAGGAAATACCTTTAGGACATTCAACTTCACAAGCTCCAGTATTCGTACAATTCCCAAAACCTTCCAAATCCATTTGTTTCACCATTTTCATCACACGATCCTTTGCTTCAACTTTCCCTTGTGGTAAAAGCGAGAATTGTGAAACTTTAGCAGAAACGAACAACATAGCCGAAGCGTTTTTACATGAGGCAACACAAGCACCACATCCGATACATGTTGCTGCGTTAAATGCTTCATCTGCGTCATCTTTAGGAACAGGAATAGCATTTGCGTCAATCGTGTTACCAGAAGTATTTACCGAAACAAATCCTCCTGCATGTTGAATACGATCAAAGGCAGATCGATCCACTACTAAGTCTTTGACAACTGGAAATCCTTTTGCCCGGAATGGTTCAATATATATGGTTTCCCCATCTTTAAACATTCGCATGTGCAATTGACAAGTTGTCACTCTACGGTCAGGACCATGAGCTTCGCCGTTTATATGTAATGAGCACATTCCGCAAATCCCCTCTCTACAATCGTGATCAAACTCTACAGGCTCTTTTCCTTCAACCACTAGCTGTTCGTTCAAAACATCTAACATCTCCAAAAAGGACATGTGTTCTGATATTCCAGTCACTGGATAAGTTTCCATTTTTCCTTTCGATTTAGCATCTTTCTGACGCCAAATTTTGAGTGTTAAATTCATTGTTTTATCTGACATATTATATAGTTGTTAGTCTATAGTTATTTTTAGTTGTTCGTAATTCAGATTTTAGCAAAGACCTCTCTTCAAACAATTCCTCATTATTGCTAAATCCGTCACTAAATTTACTTGTACGAACGTTGTTTTAACTCAATATCTTTAAATTCAAGGTCTTCTTTATGCAAGTTTGCTGCTCCAGGATCTCCATTCCATTCCCAAGCTGCTACATATTTAAAGTTAACATCATCACGCTTAGCTTCGCCTTTTTGTTCTCCATCTAACTCTACTGACTCTTCTCTAAAGTGCCCACCGCAAGACTCATTTCTATGTAGTGCATCTTTTGCAAATAGCTCGCCTAACTCAAGAAAATCTGCTACACGCATCGCTTTTGCGAGTTCTGTATTAAATTCATTTTTAGAACCTGGAATTCGTACATCCTTCCAAAACTCTTCACGAATCGTTCTAATCTCTTGAATTGCCTCTTCTAATCCTTTTGCATTTCTAGACATCCCTACTTTATTCCACATCACCATACCTAATCTTTTATGGAACGAATCAACGGACTGAGAACCATTAATGTTCATCAAGGTATCAATACGTTCAACTACTGATTTTTCCGCTTCATCAAATTCCGGTGTATCAGTAGAAATTGGTCCAGTTCTGATTTCGTCTGCTAAATAATCTCCAATAGTATAAGGAAGTACAAAATATCCATCAGCCAAACCTTGCATCAAGGCGGAGGCCCCTAACCTATTCGCTCCATGATCAGAGAAATTTGCTTCACCAGCAGCATAACAACCAGGTATCGTTGTCATCAAATTATAATCTACCCATAAACCACCCATCGTATAGTGTACAGCTGGATAAATCATCATTGGCGTTTTATACGGATTTTCATCAACGATTTTTTCATACATCTGGAATAGGTTACCATACTTCGTTCTAACGACCTCTTCGCCCAATTCTATGATGCGTTCTTTTGAAGGATTTTTCTCCCCTCTTACAGTTGCTTGTTCTTTACCATAACGTTCAATCGCGGATTTAAAATCAAGGTAAACAGCTTCACCTGTCTGATTCACACCAAAACCGGCATCACAACGTTCCTTAGCCGCACGAGAAGCGACATCTCTAGGAACAAGGTTTCCGAAAGCCGGATACCTTCTCTCTAAATAATAGTCTCGTTCATCTTCTGACAAATCAGTAGGTTTCTTTCTACCTGCTCGAATTGCTTCAACATCTTCCATTTTCTTCGGTACCCAAATACGTCCATCATTTCTTAATGACTCTGACATCAAGGTCAGTTTAGATTGATAATCACCCGATCGTGGAATACAAGTAGGGTGAATTTGAGTATAACAAGGGTTTGCAAAGAAAGCCCCTTTTTTATGTGCTCTCCAAGCCGCTGTAACGTTAGACCCCATCGCATTAGTTGACAAGAAGAACACATTTCCATATCCTCCAGTTGCTAGCACCACGGCATGCGCAGAATGTCGTTCAATTGCCCCTGTTACAAGGTTTCTGACAATAATACCTCTTGCTTTACCATCAACAATTACCAATTCTAGCATTTCATGACGGTTATACATTTGAATTTTCCCTTTACCAATTTGACGATTCATCGCCGAATAAGCTCCGAGTAATAATTGTTGTCCCGTTTGTCCTTTAGCATAAAACGTACGAGAGACTAATACACCACCGAACGAACGGTTATCTAATAATCCTCCATACTCTCTAGCAAACGGTACACCCTGAGCAACACACTGATCGATAATATTTGCTGAAACTTCTGCTAATCGATAAACATTTGCCTCACGACCACGATAATCACCTCCTTTAACTGTATCATAAAAAAGTCGGTAAACTGAATCACCGTCATTTTGATAATTCTTTGCTGCATTAATTCCTCCTTGAGCCGCAATTGAATGCGCTCTTCTTGGCGAATCTTGAAAAGCAAAAGCTTTTACTTTATACCCCATTTCTGCGAGAGAAGCTGCAGCTGAACCTCCTGCTAATCCCGTTCCTACGACAATTACATCAATCAATCGTTTATTCGCAGGATTCACCAAGTTAATTTTATTCTTGTGATTTGTCCATTTATCTTTAATAGGACCTTCTGGTATTTTTGCGTTTAAAACTGACATCTCTAATTTTTTATAATTGAGTTAAATAATGGAACAATGCAATAAAAATAAATCCAGCGGGAATTAATACTGCATAGAGGTTTCCTAATTTTTTAATGGTAGGTAAATATTTATGATTTCTGAATCCAACTGATTGGAAAGCTGATTGAAAACCATGTAATAAATGCAATGATAAAAACACGAATGAAAGACAGTAAATGATTACTCTCCAAACATCCACAAATTTATGTTGTAATTCATGAAAATACCTTGTTCCTTCCACTCCATTCAATGCACCAGACATATCGCCATCAATGAATTTTGTTTTTATTTCTGGAATCCAAAAATCATAAAAATGTAAACCTAGGAAAAGTAAAATCATCACCCCTGTAATAATCATATTACGCGACATCCAAGAAGCGTTTTCTCCAGGCTTATTCATAACATACTTTACATTTCGTGCCTTATTATTTTGTGCTTCTAAATACATCCCCATAGCGAGGTGAAAAATTACGCCAAAAATCAAAATAGGCTGCGCGACAAACTGAACCATCGGTGAAGTTCCCATAAAATGCGAAAGCGAATTGAAGGTTTCTCCGTGACCAAACACCGAAGTAAAATTAATAATGAAATGTTGCAGTAAAAATACGATCAGAAAAAAACCTGATAATGCCATTAATACTTTTCTAGCAATTGATGTTTTCATGTGTTGTTCTTTAATCTTTAAACTTGTCAAAAGACTGTTTTAAATTCCAACAGTTTGACAAACTTTTTGTTCGATTTATATTTTAATAATCATCTATACGAATACAAAATTAATCGTGTTTTTAATTTATCACAAAAAATTAGGTTTTATATCAATTCGTTAAGTTCTGTTTAGAATGATTCTAAATAAAAACCACTCCAACCCCTTGCCTAATCAAGGGTTTAAGATAACCGCTATAAATAAGCTTTGAAATTTCAGCTGAAATATTTGTTGCAATACCACAAAAACGGTATTTTTGCACCGTGATTTATCCTTATTTAAAATAAATCTAAACAAAGACAATATGATAACGGTTACAGATATAGCTAAAGAAACCGCTCTACGTATGATGCGAGAAGAAAACAACGAAGGTTTTTTCATCCGTGTTGGTGTTGAGGGAGGCGGATGTTCTGGTTTGATGTATCAACTCAAGTTCGATAATCAAATCAATGAAGATGACAAAGAGTTTGAGCACAATGGGATTAAAATCGTGATGAACAAGAAAAGTGTTTTGTACTTAGCTGGAACTACACTAGATTACAGTGGAGGTTTGAACGGAAAAGGATTCATTTTCTCCAACCCTAATGCTTCTAGAACCTGTGGATGTGGCGAGTCATTTTCACTCTAATCAAAATTTAAAATTCAACTAAAACAATATACGATCAGATGAGCGGGTATACAGAGGAAGAGTTAAAAGAAGAGTTAAAAGACCAAGAATATAAATTTGGTTTTACGACTGATATCGAATCCGAGAAAATTCCAGCAGGTTTAAGCGAAGAAGTTGTTCGAATGATTTCGGCAAAGAAAAACGAACCTGAATGGCTTTTAGAATATCGACTAAATGCATTAAGAGTTTGGATGGAAATGACCGAACCTGAATGGGCGCATGTCAAATATGAAAAACCTGACTTTCAAAATATCAGTTATTTTTCCGCGCCTAAAAAGCAGTATGAATCTTGGGAAGATGTTGATCCAGAAATGAAAGCCACAATGGACAAATTGGGAATTTCTTTGGATGAGCAGAAAAAATTAACTGGAGTAGCGGTTGATTTTGTGATGGACTCGGTTTCTGTTGCAACCTCTTTTAAAGAAAAGTTAAGTGAATTAGGGATTATTTTCTCTTCCTTCAGTGAAGCAGTTCAAAACCACCCTGAATTAGTGCGTAAATACCTAGGTACAGTTGTTCCTACGCAAGACAACTTCTATGCTGCTCTGAATTCTGCCGTTTTTTCAGATGGATCGTTTTGTTATATTCCAAAAGGTGTAAAATGCCCCATGGAATTATCAACATACTTCAGAATAAATGAATCAGGAACAGGACAGTTCGAAAGAACCTTAGTAGTGGCTGATGAAGGTAGTTATGTCTCTTATTTGGAAGGATGTACTGCTCCAATGCGAGATGAGAATCAATTGCATGCAGCCGTAGTTGAATTAATCGCCTTGGATAATGCTGAAATTAAATACTCAACTGTCCAAAACTGGTTTCCAGGAGACAAAGATGGAAAAGGTGGAATTTTCAACTTTGTAACCAAACGGGGAATGTGTCATACGAATTCGAAAATTTCATGGACTCAAGTCGAAACGGGATCTGCCGTAACTTGGAAATACCCCTCTTGTATTTTAAAAGGTGATAATTCGATCGGTGAATTTTATTCAGTTGCAGTAACCAATAATTACCAACAAGCAGACACCGGCACAAAAATGATTCACCTTGGAAAAAACACAAAAAGTACAGTAATTTCAAAAGGTATTTCGGCGGGACAATCACAAAACTCGTACAGGGGATTAATCCAAATTGCTAAAAAAGCGGAAAACGCCAGAAATTTCACACAGTGTGACAGTTTGTTAATGACAGATCGTTGTGGAGCTCACACGTTCCCTTACATTGAATGCGCGAATAATTCGGCAAAACTTGAACATGAAGCAACGACTTCAAAAATTGGAGAAGACCAAATCTTTTATTGTCAACAAAGGGGATTATCCGAAGAAAAAGCTATAGGATTAATCGTAAATGGATACGTAAAAGAAGTCCTAAACAAATTACCAATGGAATTTGCGGTAGAAGCACAGAAACTACTTGCAATATCGTTGGAAAACAGTGTTGGATAATCAACTCAATAATTAATTATACTAAAAGTAGAAAATATCGTACTTGCACTTTAAAGCAAGTCATGAGATAGCATAAACAAATAAACATGGGTAAAACGTTATTAGACATCAAAAATCTTCACGCTGAAATTGAAGATGAAGGAAAAGCGATTCTAAAAGGATTAAATCTTAAAGTAAACGCTGGTGAAGTACACGCGATAATGGGACCAAACGGAGCAGGTAAATCTACATTAGCTTCAGTCGTAGCGGGAAAAGATGGTTACGAAGTAACTGAAGGTGCAATTGAGATGGAAGGCAAAGATTTATTGGACCTTGATCCTGATGAAAGAGCGAAAGAAGGGTTATTTTTAGCTTTTCAATACCCTGTTGAAATCCCTGGTGTTTCGAATATAAACTTTTTGAGAACTTCCCTAAATGAAATAAAGGAGTACCGTAAGGAAGAACCAATATCAGCAAAAGACTTCATGGCATTGGTTCGTGAAAAATCGGCCTTAGTTGAACTCGATGCAAAACTTGCATCCCGCTCTGTGAACGAAGGTTTTTCTGGTGGTGAAAAGAAAAGAAATGAAATATTTCAAATGGCGATGTTAGAACCGAAGGTGGCTATTTTGGATGAAACTGATTCTGGTTTGGACATTGATGCATTAAGAATTGTTGCTGCAGGTGTTAACAAACTTAAAAACGAAAACAATGCTGTTATTTTAATCACACATTACCAACGTTTGCTTGATTATATTGTTCCTGACTTTGTACATGTTTTAGCGGATGGTAAAATCGTTAAGACAGGGGATAAATCTTTAGCCTTAGAACTTGAAGAAAAAGGATATGATTGGTTGACCGATGTAAAAACGCTTTAAATTATGACTACAGTTATTTCAGAAAAAACAGATCATTTTTTAAGCCAATTATCAATCCCAGAAAATTCTTTTCAATTGGCCGCTGCTGAACGCGCATTGCAGCTTGATTTTCCTACAACAAGAGATGAATACTGGAAATATACTCGACTTAGTAAAATAAGTAAGGGTGCTTTTACCGATAGTTTTGAACAAAAAGAGAAGCTTGACATTGAAGACCAGTTGGTTTCCAACGAGTTTATTGTAATTGAAAACGGAATTGTAAGAGAAGATATCAGCCAATATCAAAAAGATTACAAGATTGAAATCTCTGACGCATCCTCACCAAAAACACTTAAAGTTAATTCCTCTGATATTTTCAGTACAATTAATCGTGCTGCTGCAATACACAATGTTAAAATCACAATTGGTGCAAACAAAGTAATTGACACACCTTTACAGATCGTTTACCTCAATCATAGTGATCGAATTATCTCCAACACACAACTTGAGATTAACGCTGAAAAAAGTTCGAAATCAACAATAGTAATTACAAATATTGGGAACGAGGGAAAAGAAAGTTTCAATAACCATGTAATGACAGTTGATGTAGCTGAAAACGCGCACTTAACCATTAATAAAATTCAGGCTGGTAACCCGTCAAACTACAACATCAGTACCGAAGAAATTGAACAAGACCAAAATTCTACGTTCAAAATCAACACCGTGACATTAAAAGGTGCCTTAGTTCGTAACAACATCAACATTGCTGTTAATGGCCAAAATTGTGAAACACACATGAATGGAGCCATTGTAACGAAAGAAAAACAACATATAGATAATCACACTTTTGTAGACCATAAGGTTTCGAACTGTTTTAGTAATGAAAATTACAAGTATGTGTTGGAAGGTAAAGCTACAGGCGTATTCAATGGAAGAGTTGTTGTTCGTCAAGATGCCCAAGTAATTAATGCGTATCAAAACAATGGTAATATTTTGCTATCAGACCATGCATCAATTAATTCGAAACCGGAATTAGAAATTTACGCTGACGATGTTAAATGTTCACATGGTTCGACCACTGGACAATTAGATGAAAACGCTATTTTTTATCTTCAAGCAAGAGGAATTGCCAAAGAAAATGCTAAAAAATTACTTGTAGCAGCATTTATTGGTGAAGTTATTGAAGAAATTGAGCATGAAGGAACCATCTCCTTAATACATCGCTTATTCAAAGAGGTACACAATTGGGATTTCTAGGCAGAAATCCCTTTAAAAGTATTGATTTACACATATTTTAAGAAATTTTATTTCGCTACATTAAAAATTAGTACTATCTTGGTTTCGTAAACTTTGTCATGAAACCGCAACTATTTAGTTTATTCTATATTTTATTAATAACTGGGTGCTTATCTCACCAGGTGAGCTTCGCAATAAACCCTGCAGCACCTCAAATTGGAAACAGTGGTGGTATAGACAATGAAGAAGATGGTGACAACGATGGTAGGGTGGAATCTGGCGGTAAAATACTTGGGGATGAAACGTTGTGTAATCCGTCCAGTGGATCTACTATAATCAATACCGAGTCACCTAGTGGAACTTTTGTTGAATTACTGCAAGTTCGTTGGGAAAAGCGCGTTTCAGGCGGTGATTGGATTGTTATTCCAGGAGCTAACTCATTATCCTTTAATCCCGGAACAATTTTAGTCACTACACATTTCAGAAGAGGATGTAGAGAGTTTTCTCATGATCCATGGGTATATTCTAACACCATAACGAAAGCGCGTGTAGATGGAATTGATCGAGTTATTATTAATAAAACAGATGTGACTTGTAAAGATGGATTTGATGGATTTGCAAGAGCCTCTGTTCTTGGTGGTACCCCTGGTTATACATTTGAATGGTCCAACGGAGCATCTGGAATTGAACAATCTGATTTACCATCAGGAGAATATTATGTCATCGTTACAGATTCTTATGGATGTTCAAAATCATCTAATGTTATAAAAATTGATCAACCGTCAAATGCCGTAGGGTTGGCTAAAGATAATATCCAAGAACCGACATGTCCAGGCGATTCAACTGGATTAATTACAATCAAAGGTTTACACGGAACACCACCTTACACGTATACATGGTCGAACGGTGAAACTGGTTCTACTCAAATAAACTTACCAAAAGGAGAGTACTCTGTTACAATACGGGATGCCAATGGATGCACATCTCAATCGGAAACGATAATTTTAACTGAACCTGATCCTTTTCATTTAGAAGCTACCACCAAACATGTCACTTGCTCTGGTTTTTCAGACGCAGCGTCCACTTTGAGTATAGAAGGAGGGACAGCGCCTTATATTTATTTTTGGCACGACGGTGTTAACGAAGCCTTTCATGATAATTTAGAGGCAGGCAATTATAATGTCTTCGCAGTTGATGCAAACAACTGTATACACAATGAGACCATTACAATTGAGCAACCTGATAGTTTAATTGCCAATACTCATGTAGTTAATAACAAGCTATGTAAAGCATCAGCCAACATTGTCCCTGATGGAGGTACTGCACCGTATAGCTATGATTGGGGTGATTTAGACTTCAATGACCCATCGCATAAAAATGACTTATGTCCAGGTATTTACTCCATCCGCGTAAAGGACAACAACGGTTGTATTACAACTGAAACTTTTGAAGTTGAGGCTGATTATAAAAAAGAAGAAATTGTTATCAGCATTTTAGTTAATCCATTCAATACCAATGGCAACATAGAAGTGTCTTTACCATACGAATATCCGGCCAACTTAACTATTTATTCACCAACTGGTCAAATCATTGAACATATAAGCCACATCAATTTGGATAATCAAAAAGATTTTGAATATTCATTAGAATTGGAAAAATATAGTGATGGAATGTATTTAATAACGGTACAAGCTGGAGATATGCGCAACACAGAAAAAATTATAATCCGCAAATAGAAAGAGATTAATAGATTCGAGTTAACTCTCCGTACTCCAATATTTTTCCTGTAGTGGTTTTTCTTGACAAGGTGCCAATTTCTATTGTTTTACCTTTAACAACGGACGAAGTATATGCCTTAATTTTTTTCGCATCTAATCGCGGTGAATAAGTGTTCGCAATTAAAAAACCGTTATTCACGAGCAGTCCAGTTGTTGTTTCAAGAAGTTCTGGAAATTTATCCTCAATTTTCCACCGTTCTTTTTTCGCCCCAATTCCAAAAGCCGGCGGGTCCATTATGATACCGTCATACTTATTACCCCTCTTTAATTCACGTTGAGCAAATTTTAGCGCATCATCCAAAACCCAACGAATGTGATCTAAAGAAGAGTCCTCCATATTCGTTTTTGCCCAAGCATTTATTTGTCGAACAGAATCACAATGATAAACTTCAGCTCCCGACTTTCTAGCCATAAGAGAAGCACCTCCAGTATATCCAAACAAATTTAAAAAACGACTTGATGTACTTAGTTTTGACGATATAAAATCCCAATTAAACACCTGTTCTGGAAACAAACCAACATGTTTAAACTTTGTAAGTTTAAGGTTAAAAATCAAATTTTTATAAGATATCTTCCATTCTGTTGGAGCATTTGCATTCAACACCTTCCAATCACCCTTTGTATGCGAAACCTCATTAAAGATAAAATCAGCCTCCTTTTTCCATTCTTTTAAACTTAAAACAGGGGTAAAATAAGCATTTCTCTCGGGCCGAATAGTTACCACATTTCCCCATCGCTCTAATTTCTGATTATTACCAGCGTCAATCAACTCATAATCCTCCCAGTTCTCAGCGAAAAATCTAGCCATATCAATTTTACAAACCCCTATTTTGGTGCGCTAATCAAATTAGCTCGAATTATGACAATAAGTTTCTAAGGCTTACTTTCTTTTCGATGATCGCATGTAAATCAGCAATAGAAACGCGCTCTTGTTTCATCGTATCTCTGTCCCGTATTGTAACTGTTCGATCCGTTAACGACTCATGATCAACTGTAACAGCAAACGGAGTTCCAATTGCATCCTGACGACGATAACGTTTTCCAATATTATCTTTTTCATCATATTGACAATTAAAATCAATTTTTAATCCGTCAATAATTTCGCGCGCTAACTCAGGCATACCTTCTTTTTTCATAAGAGGTAAAACCGCCACTTTATAAGGTGCAAGAGCAGGTGGAATAGACATTACTTTTCGTGTAGAACCATCATCAAGGGTTTCTTCTTTATAAGACTGTGACAAAACTGCTAAAAACATTCTATCTAACCCTATGGACGTTTCAACCACATAAGGAATATAAGAATCATTTATTTCAGGATCAAAATAACGTAATTTTTTACCAGAATGCTCTTCATGCTGTTTTAAATCAAAATCTGTCCGCGAATGTATTCCTTCAAGCTCCTTAAACCCCATTGGGAAGTTAAACTCAATATCGGCAGCCGCATTTGCGTAGTGTGCTAATTTGATATGATCATGAAAACGATAAGCTGTATCGTCAAAACCTAGTGCTTTATGCCATTTAATTCGGTATTCTTTCCAATACTCGTACCATTTCATTTCTTCACCTGGACGCACAAAAAACTGCATTTCCATCTGTTCAAACTCACGCATTCTAAATATAAATTGACGCGCTACAATTTCATTCCTAAAAGCTTTACCAATTTGCGCAATTCCAAAAGGAATTTTCATTCTACCAGACTTTTGAACATTAAGAAAGTTAACAAAGATACCTTGCGCCGTTTCTGGTCTTAAATAAATTTTAGCAGACTCACCAGAGACAGATCCTAACTCAGTTGAAAACATTAGGTTAAATTGTTTAACATCGGTCCAATTTTTTGAACCACTCAAGGGACAAGCAATACCTAAATCCTCTATAAGTGATTTTAAGTCGGCTAAATCCTCGTTGTTTAACGCATTTCTCATTCGATCTTCAATCCCTTTAATTTCTCCCTCTCTTCTCAATACATTTGGATTGGTAGCTCTAAATTCGGATTCATTAAAATCATCACCAAACTTTTTTTTGCCTTTGGTTACATCCTTATCTATTTTTGCTCGAATCTTCTCAATATGCTCTTCGATGAGAACATCTGCTCTATATCTTTTTTTGGAATCTTTATTATCAATTAACGGGTCGTTAAAAGCATCGACATGTCCTGAAGCCTTCCAAGTGTCAGGCGCCATGAATATCGCCGCATCTAACCCAACAATATTCTCATTCATTTGAACCATTGATTTCCACCAATAATTCTTAATATTATTTTTCAACTCAGCCCCAAGTTGTCCATAATCATAAGTTGCACTTAGTCCATCATAAATTTCACTTGACGGAAATACAAATCCATACTCTTTCGCGTGACCAATGATATCTTTTAATTTATCTTCTTGAGCTGCCATTTTTTATTTTTTAAGAATTAACACAGCTAAAACAGCCGTATATTGGCGACAAATATAATCATTCCGACTAGAATTATTAAGGATAACTAAGCGCATATTCTCTTAAAATCGAACATAAAAAAAGGGACTTCGGTTGAAGCCCCTTTTTTTAGTGAAATGTGATTAATCTTACCTAATAATTAATTTTTTACTGATGGATTTTGTCGCAAAGTCAACTTTTACAAAATAAACCCCCGACGACAAATCGGTCAAATCAATATGCTGAGAATAACCATTAACCTGTCCTTGATAAGCTACATGACCTGCGATATCATAGATTAAAATATCCGTATTTTGATTAATATCCTCTCCCAACTCAATTGTTATAACTCCATTAGTTGGGTTTGGATAGATATTAAAGGTATTTGACGAAAGCTCCTTTACACCTGTGTATTCCACATTATAAGTAGCTTCACCTACACATCCGTCCTCATTTGTAACAACAACTGTGTAAGCGCCATCTTCGGTTGGAAAATACGACATTTCGGTTGCCCCATCGATTAATTCACCTTCAAAATACCATTGATAAGTTTCATAAGAATCAGTAAAAAGCTCACCATCTGTTACAGTAATAATTGGCATTGGAGCATCCAGCTCTTCAATCTCAATGAATTCAGATGTTCCCTCACAAGCATACTCTGCATTGTAAATTGATACTTTATACTCACCGCCCGTCTCAGCAATAAAAGATTGATCCATTGCGCCATCGAGCATTTCTTCATTCAAGTACCATTGATAAGTCAAATCCTCATCTTCTGTAGCAAATAATTCTAATTCACCACCCTCACAAAAACTTGTTTGATCATCGATAGTTGTAATTTCCAATTCAGATAATTCAACACAAGAATTAATTTGATAGATCGACAAGCTACTTGACACTTCATTTGCCAGTACTAATATACCATTCCCATTCGGAGACAATTCAGCAGGTATAAAAATCATACCTTCTGCACCTCTATCAGGGCCATTTGTTTCAGCGTCTCTATTGTTATGGTAACCAACATAGATTGGATTTTCTGGATCATTTATATTGAACGCCATTGCTCCACCTATTCGCTCTAAAGAAACAAATAAAAAGGCATTTCCATCAATCAAAGTAGCCAAAACACCCTCAGGTTCCGGACCTTTATCATCACTTCTATTTTTAGCTTCAGCTTCGTCCTCATTTGATGCATTAAACAAATCGACATATACAGGATCATTCGCAATAATCTGCTCGATTAGGTCCCCAGAATCAAATACAAGCTCACCCGTCGCTTCATTCCAAATAGAAAATGACCGAGTTCCGTACGAATATAACTCATCAAAATCACCATCTCCATCAATATCACCGTTTGCTGATGTTGTTTTCAAACGTCCTAACAATAATTCATTTTGCCAATATGCTGCGTTAGGAAATAAGGTTTCATCAAGTTCTAAATCATCAATTCGTTCTTCTTCGCTATAGCCATCATAATCGCGCGAATCACCTTCATTCGCCGTAACTAAATAGGTTGCTCCATCCACGGTTATATTATCAATTGCATCCGGCATAAAAAATCCTTTTATTGGAAAGTTTGCAATATTAATACCTGACGTTCTGTTCGATGCATCCAATCCAAAACCAAACAAGCTGTGATCAATTGTACCCAAAATGCGAATTTCCGTAATCTCTTTAGCTATTAAATCAACAACTGCTATTGCATTATTTTCTTGGCAAACTACATGTGCAGTCATATCATCTGGTAAAATCGTTACGTATTCAGGTTCGATATCTTGAGATAGTGAAGATTCCGGGCCAAAAACTCGAAGACCCGCATCCATTAAATCAGCCGCATCAGCATCAAATGCTGTAAAATCCAAATTTGTAACATCAGCTGGAGAGATAGCATCAATAGCACCAGAAATTTCAATCAAAGACACACCACCCAATGGGTCAACATCGTAATCATCATTTGGCTCACCTTCACAAGCAACAGCAACCAGATCACCTGCATGATTAAACGTCACCATATCAGGTAATGCCCCAACAGTTAATCTATTCAAATAATCACCATCGATTGAGAAAAACGAGACAAATCCAGGATCTTGAGGTATTGGTGCCGCGATAGCCGCTGCAATTACGCCATCATAAACCGCGATAGAATTGATTTCACCAATAGAATCTAATCCTATAGACTCTAACAACACAGGTGATTCAGGTACTGAAAAGTCAACTATATCAATAACATTCGCCACACTATTAGCAATAACCAAGCGATCTGAACTTTCATCAAACGCAACTATTTCAGCAGAAGCCTCTCCTTCTTCTCCATTAGAGAAACTTGTTAGTAATTCAAAATTTAACTCGTTTGTTGCCGTTGGAATCACGCGATCATTATCAGTTATATAAATAAACATTTCAGTGATGTCAAACAGTTCTGCGTTTACGAAATTTTCTGCAGAAACCACAATATACTCCGATTGTTCTGCATCTCCATCATCGATAATTTCAAAAGAAAATGACATTGTTTCATCCACATCACCAGTAAATGAAACCGTGGTATCTAATAAAATAAAATCAGCCTCATTGGTAGCAGACGAGATCGAAACAATTTTTATATCACATGATGAAGCAGAACCATTAGCATCTATCAAATCAAGGTCAAAGCTTACCGTCCCTGCATTCTCATTTAAAGTAATATCTTCTGTTACGAAACTAACTTTTGCTGGTGCCTCATCAGCAAAAGTGATTAAAGAAACTCCGTCAGTCCCTTCACCTGAGGTAAAAGTTCTTGCTTCAACAAATTCAAATGTTTCTAAATTATAAACACCGGTTAGTTCGGTTAAATCCTCATCGGCTCCATAGAATGATTCTTCTAGAAGTTTACCTCCATCGTAATGATCATTAACAGGCAATTGATAACCCGAAACTCCATCAATTGCAGCTCCTCCAATTCCACTACCGTAAAACAAGGCGTCAGTAGGAACAGTTGATGAAGTAATTGACGCAACATCCATATTAAAAACAGCAATACCATCTGCATTTCCGCCACCATTCCCAAAAACTCCACCTGTATTATTGTTACCTATACTACCGTCTCCACCATCTACGCCTGTATCAATCATTCTAAGTTTAGTTCCCGTAGGAGCCATATCTGTCCCCCCAACATAAACAACATCTCCCACACTTACAATTCCAGTATTTATCTCGAAAGCATACGTAATTGATCCGCCCTCAATCCAACCATCCACAGTTGCTGTACCATTATTTGCTACAATAACTGTGTATGGGGTAACTGAAAAGTCAATATCATCAGTAACTAACAATTCTACATATTCAAATGGTGAATCTAAACCACCCGGGTTTTGGTGGAATTCGGAAATTAACATTCCGGGATTTTGTCCCCACGCAGACGCTACAAGGCCAAAAACAGCCAAGATACTCGTGTAAATCTTCTTCATAATTAATCTTTTATACAATTTATAACAAATGTATTTGCAGATAATTACGCAAGCATTAATCCCAAATTAATCTTGAGTTAAGCCATGTTACTGGAGTATTAAAAATATTAACTAGAAATCTGGTTTTGGATAAAAACGATATTCTATCCGACCATTGAAGAAGCTTTAAGCACGTTCCCTTTCATTAATTCTTCGGCTGATTTAATCATAGCATCTTTATCATAAAAACATTCATGATATAATTCGTCTTGAGTGCCATGATGAATAAATTTATCAGGAATACCTAGGCGAACTACTTTAGCAGAATAGGAATGATCAGCCATGAACTCCAGAATTGCAGAACCCATCCCCCCCATTAAGCAACCATCTTCGACAGTAATTACTTTGTCAAACTTAGAAAACACTTCATGCAATAACATTTCGTCAAGAGGTTTAACAAAACGCATATCATAGTGTGCAACAGACAATCCATTTTTCTCAAGTTCATCAATTGCCTCAGTCGTTTTATTTCCTATTGGTCCAATTGTCAAAAAGGCGATATCTTCCCCTGTTTTTAACTTACGACCTGAGCCCACTTTTAATTCTTTGAACGGTGTTTTCCATTTTGCCATCACCCCTTTACCACGCGGGTAACGAATTGAAAATGGACCTTGATCTTTTAACTGAGCCGTAAACATTAAATTCCTCAATTCACTCTCGTTCATAGGAGATGCAACAACCATATTAGGAATTGATCTCATGTACGCTAAATCATAAGCTCCGTGATGAGTCGCTCCATCAGCACCAACGAGACCGCCCCGATCCAAACAAAAAACAACATTTAAATTTTGCAACGCCACATCATGAATCACTTGATCGTAAGCCCGTTGCATGAAAGAAGAATATATATTACAGAATGGCACCAAACCTTGTGTAGCCATTCCCGCTGAAACCGTCACTGCATGTTGTTCAGCAATACCGACATCAAATGCACGATTTGGCATCGCTTTCATCATTATATTGAGTGAGCAACCGGAAGGCATTGCCGGCGTTACCCCCATTATCTTTTCATTTTTCTCTGCAAGCTCAACGATAGAATGACCAAAAACTTCTTGAAATTTTGGTGGCTGTGGAGAACTCGGAATTACTTTTACAATCTCTCCTGTCTCTTTATTGAAAACTCCTGGAGCGTGCCATTGTGTTGCATTCCCTTCTTCGGCCGGCTTATATCCTTTTCCTTTCGTGGTTAAAACGTGCAAGATTTTTGGTCCAGGAATATCCTTTAGATCTTGCATGATTTTCACCAAACCAATCGTATCATGACCATCAATAGGACCAAAATACCTGAAGTTCAGCGATTCGAAATAATTACTATCATTCAACAAACTCCCTTTCAGAGAGTTACTAATCTTAGATGCAATCGCCTGAGCATTAGGACCAAATTTTGAAATCTTACCTAACAACCCCCACACTTCATCTTTTACCTTATTATACGTATGAGAAGTTGTAATATCGGTCAAATACTCTCTTAAAGCCCCAACATTTGGATCGATCGACATACAGTTATCGTTGAGAACAACAAGTAAATTTGTATCTGTTGACCCTCCATGATTTAGACCTTCAAATGCTAACCCAGCAGTCATTGAACCATCACCAATTACGGCAATGTGCTGTTTATCTATTTTTTGATAATCATTTGCTATTGCCATACCGAGAGCTCCGGATATTGATGTAGAAGAGTGTCCTACACCAAAAGTATCGTATTCACTTTCACTTCTTTTAGGGAATCCGCTAATACCTCCTTTAATTCGGTTTGTGTGAAACTGACTCCTTCTTCCCGTCAATATTTTATGACCATATGCTTGATGTCCAACATCCCAAACTAGCTGATCATCTGGAGTGTTAAAAACATAATGAAGTGCCACTGTTAACTCCACCACTCCTAGACTTGCACCAAAATGAGAATTACCGATTTCCGAAATAACATCAACGATGTATTGTCTCAATTCATCAGCAACCTGAGGTAATTGTTCTACCTCAAATTTATCTCTCAAATCTCTTGGAAACTCTATTTGGCTTAGAAATTCCCCCGCTGTATACTTTCCCATACGATCACGATTAAAGAACAAATTTAACTATTTGTAACTGATAATATAACGCTTTTAGAGAGAAAACTGTTCATCAATTTGCAAAAAAAAACGAACGGCAAATCGAAACACTTCCCCCAAACAGAAAGCAAGCTTAACTATAATTTAACAAAACAAAGTTTATTCATTTAAAATAAAACATTGATACCCATTAATATACTCTTAATACGTCATATATTTATAACATAAATAAATACATCTTACACTATGAAACATTACTTACATGCTAAACTAATAGCAGCATGTCTCTTTGTGGGTTCTTTAAATCTATTTGCCCAGGTTGAGACATTCGATTACACAGGCGACCTTCAGTATTACACTGTTCCAGCTGATGCCCCGTTATTACAAATAGAAGTCAGAGGAGCACAAGGTGGTAACGACGGAGGTGAAGGAGCCATTATGATCGGATCATTTTTATTTGATCCTGGAGAAGTACTAACCATTTTAGTTGGCCAAGCAGGAGGAAAAAATTCTGACAATCAAGTGGGCGGCGGCGGCGGTTCATTTGTTGTAAACGCCGATGATGAACCCATTATTATCGCTGGAGGTGGTGGAGGTCGCGCCTGGGACGGTTCAGGTTCTCCTACATTCCCAGGTATTGATGCAAACACCACAACAAACGGGAACGATGGCTACAGTTTACACGGCGGATCACCTGACCGATATGGCGTAGGCGGTGTTGACGGAAATGGAAGCACACTCTCAGGACCATTAGGTTTCGGTCACGCTGGTAACGGAGGAGGCTTCTACACCAGTGGTTCAGGAGGAGCTTGCGGTGGGAATGGTCTGTCATTCTTAGCTGGTGGAGCTGGAGGAACAGGGTGTTCTGGAGGTCCCGGTGGCTACGGCGGTGGAGGCAACGGCGGCAACTGGGGCGGCGGCGGTGGCGGCGGCTACTCAGGAGGTGGAGGATCATGGCACGGCCCTACTAATGGTGGTGGCGGAGGTTCCTTCAATAGTGGAGCTGACCAAGATAATACTGTTGGAAACACTGGAAATGGTCAAGTGATAATTACCGTATTGTGTAATGCGCTTGATTTAACCGTTTCAGACTATGGTCTTTGTATTGGTGAATCATTCACTGCATCTGCAGTTTCTGAAAGTGGCGCTGCCGTAACTTGGGATGGTGGTTTAGTTAATGACGTTCCGTTTACGCCTGGAGCTCCAGGACTATATACTTTTAACGCTACAAGTGCTGACCCAGAAGATTGCGGCGCTCAAATCGAGATACTTGTTAATGAATATCCTGATGTTGTTGCTGGTGTTTCTGATACTGAAATTTGTTTAGGTGAATCTGTTGTTTTCGCTGGCGAAGGTGCTGCAACTTATACTTGGGATATGGGCGTGACAGATGGTGTCGCTTTTACTCCTGACGCTCTAGGTACTGTCACTT
>NZ_LYPF02000006.1 GCF_001661595.2 Crocinitomix algicola | reverse complement strand
GCTTTTAAATTACCCCAAAACTTCTGCATTCTTAGTTCTGCGTTCGATATTCTGACTTAAAATTGAATAATGAATATTGAATGTTGAAGTGCGGTTCTTACGTCCCTATAACTTCTGCATTCCTAGTTCTGCGTTCGATGTTTAAAAAATACCCAAAGACAACCAAATTTCATTCTTAACCATATATTAAACAAAAATAACACTCATTATCTTCTGAACAACAGTATATTGAGCTAAACTATTAGCCCTATGAAACTTATAGGTTTTGTTATGATAATTGCAACAGTCTTATTATCTGTTAGTTGTAAAAAAAACAAAGACAAAAAGCTTACGCTACCACCAGCTACCCAAACAGGGGAAAATACGCTTGGTTTTTTAATTGACGATCAGGTTTGGATTGCAAACGGTGGGGGGTATTATCCATCATTTTCTTCAAAAAGCTATAATTCTGGTGAAGATGTGTTTGGCATGATTTCCTACAACACCAAAAATTTTAATTGTACATCTCGATTTTTTTTTACAATATTCAATTTTAACGGAACCGGAACTTATACAAGCAATGATATTGATCTTTACACTTCTGTCTTTTATGGTTGTAGTGAAAATTTTAAATATCCTGGTTGCAAGTTAGATACTTCCGGCATAAATTCTATTACCATAACCTATTTCAGTCTAACAGAACGTATTGCATCCGGTACGTTCAACTTAACACTAATTAACCCGAAAAATAATGAGCAGGTGTTGATAAGAGATGGCCGTTTTGATGTTGGTGGAATTGGTATTTATTAAATCTCAATTAGACATTAAATATCAATAATGAAGTGCGGTTATTGATTCCCTAGAACTTCTGCATTCTTAATTCTACGTTCGATATTCTTACTTAAAATTGAATAATGAATGTTGAAAGATGAATGTTGAATAATGAAGTGCTTTTAAATTACCCCAAAACTTCTGCATTCTTAGTTCTGCATTCGATATTCTGACTTAAAATTGAATAACGAATATTGAATGATGAATGTTGAATGTTGAAGTGCGGTTC
>NZ_LYPF02000005.1 GCF_001661595.2 Crocinitomix algicola | reverse complement strand
CATTCATATTTCTGCATTCGATATTCTGACTTAAAATTGAATAACGAATATTGAATGATGAATGTTGAATAATGAAGTACGTTTATTGCTTCCCCAAAACTTCTTCATTCTTAGTTCTGCGTTCGATATTCTGACTTAAAATTGAATAATGAATGTAGAATGATGAATGTTGAATAAAGAAGTGCTTTTAAATTACCCCAAATCTTCTGCATTCATAGTTCTGCGTTCGATATTCTGACTTAAAATTGAATAATGAATGTTGAATAATGAAGTGCTTTTAAATTACCTAAAAACTTCTGCATTCTTCATTCTGCGTTCGATGTTTAAAAAATACCCAAAGACAACCAAATTTCATTCTTAACCATATATTAAACAAAAATAACACTCATTATCTTCTGAACAACAGTATATTGAACTAAACTATTGGCCCTATGAAACTTATAGGTTTTGTTATGATGATTGCAACAATCTTATTATCTGTTAGTTGTAAAAAAAACAAAGACAAAAAACTTACGCTACCGCCAGCAACTCAAACAGGGGAAAATACGCTTGGCTTTTTAATTGACGATCAGGTTTGGATACCAAATGGTGGTGGGTATTATCCATCTTTTGCCTCGAAAGATTATAATTCTCATGAAGATGTATTTGGATTGATCACTAACAATACCAAAAATTTTGATTGTTCTTCTAATTTTAACGTTGGTATAACCAATTTTAATGGAACCGGAACTTATAATTGTGATAATATTTATTCTACATCAAATACAAAATTATTTAGCGGTTGCACTGAATATCGCAAATACCCTGGGTGTAAACTGGATACAAATGGCATAAATAATATCACTATAACCTATTTCAGTCTAACAGAACGTATTGCATCCGGCACTTTCAACTTGACATTAATTAACCCGAAAAATAATGAGCAGGTGTTGATAAGAGATGGCCGATTTGATGTTGGTGGAATTGGTATTTATTAAATCTCAATTAGACATTAAATATCAATAATGAAGTGCGATTATTGCTTCCCTAAAAAATTCAATCTGCTTAGTTCTGCGTTCGATATTCTGACTTAAAATTGAATAACGAATATTGAATGATGAATGTTGAATAACGAAGTGCGGTTCTTACTTCCCTATAACTTCTCCATTCTT
>NZ_LYPF02000044.1 GCF_001661595.2 Crocinitomix algicola | reverse complement strand
TACCGCTCCACCTTCACAAACTTCAACATCCTCACCTGCATCAATAGCTGGTGGTGCGAGTACATCAACATCTACCGTAGCTGTATTCTCACAACCATTAGCATCTGTTCCGGTTACCGTAAAAGTATTAATTCCAGCTGTTAATGGTTCATGAGCCACTCCATCAGTAACACCTCCATCCCAGATATAGGTCACCGCTCCTGATCCGGTCAAAATCACTTCATCTCCTAAGCAAATTTCAGTTGCATCAGCAGTTCCTGAAACAACGGGTAAATCATAAACTGTAATCTCCACTGAAAAGTCACAATCATCATCACTATCGCTTGTTGCGGTATACGTTGTCACACCAACAGGTGGTACAAAAGCTACTCCATTTGTCACCCCTCCGTCCCAAGTAATTGTTCCGCCATGTGTTGAAGTCGCTTCTAAGGTCACCTCTTCCCCTAAACAAACTTCTGTTGCTGAAACTGTTGTAAGCATGTCGTCACAGGCAACCTCACCCGATCGAAAACCCAACTCAATAATTCCTATTTCATTACCTCCATGGAGGCTATTCACTACAATTGTTACCTCATCAACATCAACATAAGTGGAACCAAAAGGCACTACGAAACCGAGTCCGCTACCATCAGGCATTGGAACGGTAATTGTTTCCGTTCCCAATAAAGTACCTCCATCGTAAAAGCTTAACGTAAGATTATTTAAAGAGTGATTCAATTCGCAAGCAGTTGACCAGCCATTCCAAACATGAAGTGCATCAATAGTTGACACTGGTATACCAACGGTTAATGTTCCAGTTGTGTTACCATAGGCTGATATATAAGCTTGAGAAGCACCAACTGAACACGTATTTGTAAAAGCGTCTACAAGCGGATCGGAAAAACCAGTTGCTTGATCAAAAATATTCTCAATTTCTGTTCCTCCTCCAAATTCTCCAGCTGTTGTGGTAGCAGAAATTGGAACGATATGAGTTTGAGAAAATCCGTTTATAGAAATTATACTCAATGTGAAAAATAGAATTATTTGGTTAAAGAACTTCTCTGACAAATAATTATGCATATTATATAGTTTTTTGGCTACAGTTGTTTTTTTTCTAATTCAATGACGTTCAATATTAAAAAGTGTTGCCTTTGGGAGATTTTTTGCACCAATGAACCTCATTTTTTT
>NZ_LYPF02000043.1 GCF_001661595.2 Crocinitomix algicola | reverse complement strand
ATGTGACAGTACCTAGAGCGTCAGGAGTAAAAGCGACACCATCTGTCACGCCCATATCCCAAGTATAAGTTGCAGCACCTTCACCTGCAAAAACAACAGATTCACCTAAACAAATTTCAGTATCAGAAACACCCGCAACAACATCAGGATATTCATTAACAAGTATCTCGATTTGAGCGCCACAATCTTCTGGGGCAGCACTTGTTGCGTTAAAAGTGTATAGTCCTGGAGCTCCAGGCGTAAACGGAACGTCATTAACTAAACCACCATCCCAAGTTACGGCAGCGCCACTTTCAGAAACTGCAGATGCAGTGAATGATTCACCAATACAAAGGCCATAATCTGAAACGGTTAAGTCTAATCCAACGCAAAGTTTAGTGATAATAGCAAGTCCATCGCCACTTTGAAATCCAGATTCATTATCTTGATTTATGCCAGAATTAAAAGAACCGCCGCCACCGCCGCCGTCATTATTGTTCTGACCGCCACCGCCACCAGAGTATCCTCCACCACCAGCTCCACGATCACCGGCACCTCCGCCGCCACCAAATCCTCCAGGAGAATTTGCTCCAGAAGCTGCAGGATCACCTCCTCTTCCGCCGTCTACAAATGCTCTTCCTCCTGGTACGCTTCCTGCACTACAAGCACCACCGCGTGTAAGCAATCCGCCACCGCCACTGGCCCAAGTTGAGCCGGGTGAGTCTGCGCCGGGTGTATCAGCTGTGCCACCAGTGGCTCCACTCGCTGCAGCACCTCCACCACCATCTACACCTCCAGGTGATCCAGAGGAAGGGGGAGTTTGTCCGGATTCATCCATTGATCCATTAGTTTCTGGGTTGATACCTGGAGAGCCTTTTCCGTGGCCACCACCACCACCAGCAATAATAATTGGGGTATTATCCGCATACGTGACGAATGTACCACCGCCTCCACTTCCGTGCAATCCATCTGTTGAACCACCTTGTTGACCAACTAAAATTTTTAATTCATCTCCGGCATTTAATTCAAATTCGCCGTACATTCGAGCGCCTAGCCCACCATCATTGCCGCCTTGGGCTCCGAATACCTCAATAGAATAACTCGCTGTTTCAGGTACTGTCCATAATTGAATTCCGTCTGACCCTGTGACCAAACCATCAAGAGTAGTGCCGGCATATTCGGCTGCAATGTCTGCAGGCTCTGGTCCGTCTTGACCAGTTGCTCCACAATTCGTGAAGTTGTAGATTAATTGACTGTAGGCAATTTGGTTCATGACACCAAAGGCTAACAACAGTGAAACCTTGAGTAGTTTTTTTCTCATGACTTTTTATTTAGGTTAATATTTAATTCAAAGATTAAAAAAAAACTTCGTATAAAAAGTTGGTTGTTGTGCGTTTTTTTAACTCAGGTCATTTTTGAATAGAAAAAAAGCACGGTGATTAACCGTGCTTTCTATTATCTTCTATACCTACTGTTTAACAATTTTCAATGTTGATAGTTGATTTTCAACTTGAATCGAAATTAGGTAGGTTCCGTTCTCATAATTTTCTAAAGAGATTGTTTCAATTTGGTTGCCAACACCAGTTAAAAGTGTTGCTCCCTGAATGGTTTGAAGGGTGTAGTTAAATTGACCTTCCATTTCAATTGTTACATTTTCTGTAGTAGGATTAGGATAGATTGCTATATTTTCATTTAAATCATCAATACTTAATTGAGAATCAAGGAAAATAATCATCTCTTCCGTACAACCCGAAGCCCCTGTAACAATAACAGTGTAAGCGCCAGGTCCAACACCAATAAGATCTTCGTCATCATCCATATCACCTAGTCCATCATTGTCCCAATCAAAAGTGAATGGAGCGACACCGTCATGAACAGTTAAGTCAATTTCACCATCTGTTCCGTCGGTTGGTAAAGTGTTTTCAAAAGTCAAAGACATTGGTTCAGCTACAGTAATGGTAATTGTAGCTTCGTTAGTACAGCCAAAGCTATCTTTACCAATTACAGTATAAGTATATGATCCAGCTGTTTCAGGTACAAATGGAGTTCCGTTAGTAATCGAAGCAGGCGACCATTCATATTCACTTGCACCACCACCAGTTAAAGTTACTGGTTGACCTAAGCAAATAGCATCGTTATCAGCACTTGCGGTTACGTCCGGTAATCCAACAACAGACACTTCAACTGAAGCAGTTGCAGGA
>NZ_LYPF02000042.1 GCF_001661595.2 Crocinitomix algicola | reverse complement strand
GGACCAATGAAAATAGTTGTGGGTAAATTCTAGATTAGAATTAACTTAGTCAAAAAAAAACAGGTTTGGACAAAGATTTATTGAAGTTAATTCTTCCCGATTTTTTAGTAGAATATTTTGAAGTAACAAAAGTTGAGACACTTGCTTCTCGAGTGGACATTTATCTTGAAGAAAAGATATCACCACCAGCTGAATTTAGCGAACAAACATTAATTTCTCATGGGTTTCATAAACAATCAACGATTCGAGATTTTCCGATTCGGGGTAAACAGGTTTACCTTTATGTTAAGCGGCGAAGATGGCTTGATAAGTCGACTAAAGAAGTCGTCTCAAGAGATTGGAATTTATTAGCAAAAGGCACTCGGATGACCGCTGAGTTTGCCTCTTTTTTAAAAGGTATTAATTGATGATTTTCCGATTAGTGCAAAAATAATAGGTGAACTTTACGGGATAGATGGTGTAGCGCTGTCGCGACAATACAAAGAAAAAACAAGCGATTTTAAGGAGTGGAAAAACAAACTACCGAATAATGGCGCATTGATTTACCCGCATAATATTACACATCAATTATCTATTGATGAAACATCATTGTCTAACGGCGAATTGTATACAGTAGTTACGAGTAAAAAAGCTAAAGGGAAGAAAGGTACTTTAGTTGCAATGATTAAGGGTACTAGAGCTTCCGATGTCATTGAAATTTTAAAGTCAATCCCAAAGCAAAAGCGTAATAAAGTACAAGAAATCACTTTAGACATGGCTGCTCCAATGATTAATATTTGCGCG
>NZ_LYPF02000041.1 GCF_001661595.2 Crocinitomix algicola | reverse complement strand
TACTCAAGTAACTGACCGTTTCCATGTGCAAAAATTAGCTTATGATGCTGTGCAAAACCTTCGAATCAAACATAGATGGCAAGCGCTTGATATTGAAAATAGCGAGATCGAACAAGCAAAGACAATAGGGAAGTCATACATCCCAAATGTACTACCAAACGGAGACACACTTAAACAACTTCTAGCTAGAAGTAGATACTTTCTTTTTAAACATTATTCAAAGTGGACTCAAAAACAAAAGGACCGAGCGAATTTGCTTTTCGATCGTTATCCAGATATTCACCGTGCTTATCAAATAGCAATAGAACTTTTCGATATTTACCAGCATACAAAAGTTAAGGGAATTGCATTCACCAAACTTGCCAGGTGGTATGAAAAGGTAGATCAATCAGGAATAAAAACTTTTGGTACTGTCAAAAGAACAATTCAACAGCATTACATGTCCATTTTGAACTATTTCGATAACCGGAGTACCAACGCATCTGCTGAATCCTTCAACTCAAAAATCAAAGCTTTTAGATTACAATTAAGAGGTGTAAGAGACACGCATTTTTTTCTTTTTAGACTGTCCAAAATTTTTGCTTAAAATTGATAAACCCACAACTTTTGTGCTTGAT
>NZ_LYPF02000040.1 GCF_001661595.2 Crocinitomix algicola | reverse complement strand
TCACCGATCGGCATCAATTGATGAACTCACTTGCGTAATTGTCAACCGCTGGGGAATTGTTGTTCATGAAATGACCGATGTTACCGATGAGTGGGATGGTACAGACAACAGCGGAAGTCCATGCAAGGATGGAACCTATTTTTATACCTACCGCTATGTAACGGATAATGGAACTGTAAAAGAGGGACAAGGAAATATAAGACTTGTAAGCGGAAATTAATGATGAAGATAAAAACGGATTATGAAAATTATATTAGGAATAAAGTTATTCGTAATAAGTTTTTTATTTAATTCGTTTTTATTTGGCCAATCCATTTTACCAACAAATTCTTCTCCGGTTGGAATGATAACAGCACCAATTGGTTGGACATTAATTATTGGTACCACTGATATTTCGGACAAAGACAAGCACGGAGGAATAACAGATTGGTATGGCGGTGGAGTAGAAGATCCTCCTAACGGTCATACGGTTTGGGTTTCTGGCACGCATGTTGAAAAAGTTGGTACAACTATAAGTGACTTAATTATTGGTGAAGAATATACTGTTATATTTTATACTGCAGAATTGGGGACTGGGATTTCTCCGGATGATGGAACGCTAGTTGTAACCATAGGCGATGAGTCATATCTTTTTCCGTATTCAGGAGGTATAGATTATACGTGGCATATGAAATCAATAACATTCGTTGCCGATGATGAAGAAATGTTAATGACTTTTAATTATGAGTTACCTGAGTATTCTTACTGGAATGTATCATTTGGTGAAGCCGTTTACTTCGCATGCGATTCTCTGGAGTCTGAAATTTCAAGTACTCAAGTTTGTTTAGGGGAGGAGGTAACGTTTAATGTTAGTTCTGTTAATGGAGGCTTAATAACGTGGGAAGGTGGTATTGAGAATGATGAACCATTTACACCCCCAGTTGGTACCAGTGTTTACATTGCATCAAGTGATCATGAAGATGATTGCGCTTTTGAAGTTGAAATCAATGTTCACAATCCTGAAGTTACAGCGAGCGTTAATGATAATGAAATATGTTTAGGTGAATCTATTGTTTTTTCAGCAAGCGGTGCGGATTCTTATTCTTGGGATTTAGGTGTGGTTGATGGAGAACTTCATACTCCAGATTATGTGGGAACTGAAATATACACTGTTATAGGCGTAGATAGCGTTGGTTGTGTAAATACTGATTCAATTGAAGTTTTTGTTGAAGCCATT
>NZ_LYPF02000004.1 GCF_001661595.2 Crocinitomix algicola | reverse complement strand
GAATATTGAATGATGAAGTGCGGTTAACACTCTTCAAAAAACTTCAGAATATTCAAACCTGACCTTTGATTTTGAGACTAAGAACAAATAACAAATTGTGATTATCGTGTAATAAAAAATAACACTCCCGAAAAATTCATATTTTTACATGAATTATACAATTTGACAAAACAAGCTATAGTTAAATGGAAACAGAAAACAGTATATTTTGGATTAAAGAAGGAGAGATTAGACAAGGAGATGCGCTGGTATTGAAATCTGTGAATTTACACCTTGAAAAAGGAGAGTTTGTCTATTTAATTGGTCGAACTGGATCAGGAAAAAGTAGTTTGTTAAAAACCATTTACGGTGAATTAAAATTAAGTGCTGGAACCGGAAAGGTGGCGCAATTTGATTTAAACACCATCAGACAAAAAGAAATTCCATATTTACGAAGAGAATTGGGTATTGTTTTTCAGGATTTTCAATTATTATCGGATAGAACGATTATGGAAAACCTAAAATTTGTGATGCGTGCCACCGGCTGGAAAGGCAAAAAAGAAATCCTGCAGCGTGGAGAAGAAGTTTTAAGTTTAGTTGGACTGGATCATAAAGGGGATAAAATGCCAAATCAATTATCAGGTGGTGAGCAACAACGCGTATCAATTGCACGCGCCTTAATTAATAAACCTGCATTTATCCTAGCCGATGAGCCGACAGGAAATCTTGATCCAGAAACATCGAAAGAAATTATGACCGTATTACTGGCTATTGCGAAAGAAGGAACTTCTGTACTTATGGCGACACATGATTTATCGATTATGGAACAATTTCCTTCTCGGACAATTCGAGTGGACAACCAAACTGTGACAGAATTAAACCCTATGAATCAATTTGATCCATTTTCTCAAGTGAGTTTTGAGTAATTAAGGCTCAAATTCTTTTAAATCATACTTTTTAGCATACTTTTTTGCCAATTGGATTTGATGATTATCCAATAGAATGAAACGACCCTTAACCATGGCTGTACTCACTTTATTGGTTCGCATATCCAAGGCATTTCCTTCGGAAACAAAAAAAGTGGCATCCTTACCCGCCTCTAATGAACCAATACGATCATCAACTCCGAGGATTTTTGCAACGTTCAAGGATATTGACGCAACAGCCTCCTCTTCGGACAAACCATAGGCCCATGCCGTACCAGCTAAAAAAGGTAAATTCCGCGCATTCATCACCTCCATATCACCCGCTGACTGGATACAATACGGAACATTCAACCTACTTAATTCTGCTGCTTTATGATAATTAGTATAAGACAAATCGTCTTCAAATTTTGGTAATGCATGCGGCCGACCTAACATGACGGAAAAATTATTCTCGTTTAATCGAGCCGCCAATAAATGTGCATCATATCCACCAACAATCACAGGAAACTTAAGTTTAAAATGTCTTGAAAAATCAATAATATCATTAATCTCTGGAGCAAAATCAGCATGAAAATAAACCCGTTGACTACCTTTAAATACGGACTTCATAGCTGCCAACTTTAAATATGTTTTATCTGGAGACTTAATATCCGAATATATTTTAGCCTCTTCAAAAAACGCATAAATTATTGCTAATATCTTATTGTATTTTTCATTTGCATCATCCTTTCCAGGTTCGGCCCACCACCCCGAACGGTTATATTTTTTTGGCCAATTGATATGGATACCATCATCTGCCTTATAAACAGCATCCTCCCAATTCCATCCATCCATTGCCATCACAGAAGAAGCACCAGAAATCAAACCTCCTCTGGGAGTTGATTGCGTTACCAAAACACCATTCGTTCGAACTGTATATAATACTTTAGAATCCGTATTATAAGCAATTAAACTACGAATATGAGGATTTATTTGTCCTACTTCATTAAAATCCCTCGTGGCTCTTACCGCATCAATTTCAGTTAAACCCATTGTAATATTTGCCGCAATGAATCCAGGGTAGACATGCTGACCATTTAACCCTATAATCGTATCCCAATCTGATTCATTTAGCTGGTAGGTAAGGGCATTTTTTACAAATAAAATTTTTCCATTCTCTACAGCTAAAACTGAATTGTGAATATAATTTCCGTTTCCAATATGAGCGGATCCATTTTTGAATAAAATTCGGTTATACTTTTGAGTTTGTGGAGAAGGAACTTGTCCAACCCCATAATTAAGCATCAATACAAATAGTAATCCTATAATTTTTGTCATATTCTATAATTATTGTCCTTCCGTATCACAATGGTAATGCGGGTTGATTTTTTTAAACGGTGCTACTGTTTTAACTCCGTTTGATTTAGCTTCTAGCATCAATTTCATTATACGATTCCGTTCTAGCTGATCTCTATCATGCAATTGCACGTTTTTATTGATATCATAGAATAAAATTCCGTCAATAAAAGTTTGTTCAACTCTAGCTTGGATGGACAAAGGATGGTTCGACCATATTACAATATCAGCATCTTTACCCTCTTTCATACTCCCCAATCGATCGTCCAGATGTAGTAATTTAGCAGGGTTCAGCGTTATCATTTTCCAAGCATCTTCTTCAGAAACTCCACCATATTTTACAATTTTTGCCGCTTCATGATTTAACCTTCTGCCCATTTCTGCGTCATCAGAGTTGATAGCGGTTACTATTCCCATTTCATTCAATATTGCAGCGTTATATGGAATTGCATCATTTACTTCAAATTTATACGCCCACCAATCAGCAAAAGTTGAAGCTCCTGCTCCGTGAGCTTTCATTTTATCCGCCAATTTATAACCTTCCAAAATATGCGTAAATGTATTGAGGACGAATCCCATACTATCTGCGACTTTCATTAACATATTTATTTCGCTTTGAATATAGGAGTGACAAGTTATAAAGCGTTCACGATTTAAAATTTCAACCATTGCTTCCAATTCCAAATCACGTCGTGGAGCTCGTGTTTTGGATTTCTTTTTATCCGATAATTCAAGATACGATTCCCATTCCAATTCATAGGCTTTTGCCCGAATAAAAGCATCATAAAACACTTGTTCAACCCCCATTCTTGTTTGAGGAAAACGAACAGTTTGGTGATCACCCCAATTTGATTGTTTAACATTTTCACCCAAGGCAAATTTGATAAACTTAGGCGCATTTTCAATCAACATTTCTTCTGGTGTAAATCCCCATTTCAGCTTAATTAAAGCTGATTGCCCACCTATTGGATTTGCTGAACCATGTAACAACTGCGACGTCGTTACACCACCTGCCAATTGACGGTATATATTGATATCATTAGAACGAACAACATCTTGTATCGAGACTTCGGCAGAATTACTCTGCCCACTTTCATTAACGCCTTTGCTCACTGCTATATGAGAGTGTTCATCAATAATTCCAGTCGTGACATGTTTTCCCGTTCCATCAATTACAATTGCATTATTGGGGATTTGATGAATGCCTTCGTGAACACCTTTAATTTTGCCATCTTGTATCAGGAGGTTTGCATTTTTGATTACCCCAAGATCTTCATTTGTCCATAAAGTGGCATTTTTAATAAAATAAGTTTTCGACCTTGGTAAGCTATCAAAACCATACGCCATGTTCGGATAATTTATTCTGTCCACTGACGATGTATCAACTTGGAAATCTTCTTTCTTTTTAATCTCCTTATATTTTTCACTTCTTATTGCACTCCAATCCACAAAATCACCATTTGGAAGCTGAGCTCGCCCATGGAATGCTCCTAATGAAGGATTATAAGAACCATTAATTTGAACTACCCCATCATAATTCCCTTTCTCTTCAATAAAAGTCATACTGAACTGTAAACCATTTAATTTTAGCATGGGCTTGAGCTCAAGGGTATCCATTTTGCGAGTGCCGCTAATCGAATCATTTCTCCAGACATAAGCAGACAATTCACTGGTTAATTTATCAACATCCCCATTGATATTCCAGCCATAAACAATACCATTTAGGTTTAAATTATAAGTACCCCTTATATCTACGTTCTTAATATCTTTTAATTGATTCCTCTTACCCACACTCCAATTTTCATAAATTTCTCCATCTAAAAACAAGTCTCCTTTAACAATTAAAAAATTTGCCAACTTGCCTTCCTCTAACGTTCCAACCTCTTTTTGAATTCCTAAAAAACTTGCGGGATTTATGGTTAACGCCTCTAAAGCGGCTTTTTTAGAAAGACCTTTTTTAATGGATAACCGTATATTTTTCAAAAAATCCTCTTTCTTTTTTAAACCATAACTAGTAAAAGCGAAAGGAATCTTGTTTTTATGTAAAATGTATGGGTTATAAGGTTTCATTTCCCATTCCTTTAATTGTGCCAATGAAACGAATCTTGCTAGATATGGATCTGTGACATCAAAAGGTTCAGGAAAATTAACCGGTACAATAAGTTTTGCATTCATTGCTTTAATAGCCTCTATTCGCTCAAATGAATCTCCGCCTCCTTTAACGATAAAGTCTAACCCAAACTCGTTAGCCAACTTATAGGCGCGAAGGATTTCTAGTTTATCAAACGTCTCAAATATTTGAGGTAGCTCAAGATTCTCCAACCCTTTTACCAGCGAAACATTTTCTTTTAAACCATCTTGTTCGGCATACCAAAGTGCATCATAAAAAAACTGTCGGATTAAAGCGATTATTCCCATTTGCGACGACGGATAAGTTTGTTTAGACATTCCTTTAGCGAATGAATAATGGTTAGCAACTCTTGATTTTATAACTTCACCCTCTTCATCTTCATTTCCAAGTCCCACTAAAACACTAGTTCCACGTAAAATTCCATCTTTTTGATGGGTATTTATAATTCCTATTCCTTGTTTTAAATAAGTAGCTTTCTCTTTTATTCTTTCTGGATCAAAGAATTCAACAGCATCTATCTCCGGATGAATCGCTTGATTCCAATAATAAGGTCCTTTTTTCAACGAATACAATTGTGGACTATTTCCCTCCTTGTTAAATTTATGTAGTTGCACTCCTTCGGCCGAGTACATATCTATGAATCCTGGATAAATTGTAAAACCTTTCAAATCAATCCTAATAGCTTCTTTTGGGGGAATAACGGCCAAACCAAGTTTAAGAATTTTATCTCCTTGGACCACCATCGTGCCCCGTTCAATTACCTCGTTTGGACTTACAATAATTTTAGCGTTAGTAAAGGCAATTAATTGATGAGCATTAGCTACATCATTTTTAGGTTCAATTTCTTGTGCGTTTAGCAAGGTGCACAGGAGGATAGAAAAACAACCCAAAAAAATTGATTTCAACATAAGTAATTCAATTTTAGTTCATGTTCAGTATAAATTTAAGATTCAACCTCATCATGTTATCGGATTAAACCTTAAATTTGTCCAAAAATAAGGATTTATGGATACATTTGGACGCATTCTTCAAAGCTCGCACTCCGGTTGGCGATGGATTGTTTTAGTTTTATTAATTACTGCTGTAGTAAAGGCGCATTTAGGATGGAAACAAAACAAAAATTTCAAACCATCTGATAAGAAGTTAGCATTGTTTGCTATGATTGCTTTTCATATTCAATTTTTATTTGGTTGGGTATTGTATTTCTTTAGTCCAAAGGTGGCATTCATAGCTGAAACCATGAGTATTAAGATATTACGTTTCTTCACGGTTGAACATTCATTAATCATGACAATTGCAATGGTATTGATTACGATTGGTCATTCAAAATCAAAAAAGAAAGAAACTGACACCCAAAAATTTAGAATGATTGCTATTTTCTATACATTGGCTCTAATTTTAGTCCTTGCTGGAATTCCATGGCCATTTAGAACAGATTTAGCAGCAGGTTGGTTTTAATTTAAATCGAGAGAGGGATATATGTCGACAGGATTTTCGCACATAGAGTCAAAAGCTGAGCATGCAGTATTAATAGGCGTTATTACTGGTGATCAAACGGATGAATTAGCAAAAGAGTACATTGACGAATTAGCGTTTTTAGCTGAGACTTCTGGTGCTGAAACTAAACGTAAATTTTTACAACGGGTTGATCGTCCGAATTCCAAAACCTATATTGGATCAGGAAAAATAAAAGAAATTAAGGAGTATATTGATGCCAATGAAGTTGATGTTGCCATTTTCGATGACGAACTTTCTCCTTCTCAGCTCAGAAATATCGAGCGTGCTTTTGAAATTAAAGTATTGGATAGAAACAACCTCATTTTAGATATTTTTGCAAGTCGAGCTCGAACAGCACATGCCAAAACTCAAGTCGAATTAGCGCAATATCAATACCTACTTCCAAGATTAACCGGCATGTGGACGCACTTGGACAGAACAAAAGGGGGGATTGGTATGCGTGGCCCTGGTGAAACACAAATTGAGACCGATCGACGTATTATTAAAGAAAAGATTTCATTACTTAAGGATAAACTAAAGAAGATTGACAAACAAATGGCCGTGCAACGCGGTAACCGTGGTCAATTGGTTCGGGCTGCCTTAGTTGGTTATACAAATGTCGGTAAATCAACAATTATGAACCTCTTGAGTAAATCAGAAGTATTTGCAGAAAACAAACTATTTGCGACATTGGACACTACCGTTCGTAAAGTTGTGATTGACAACCTCCCATTCTTAATGTCTGACACTGTTGGATTTATTCGCAAACTACCTCATCAATTAATTGAATCATTCAAATCAACCTTGGACGAAGTAAGAGAGGCCGATATTTTGATTCACGTCGTTGATATTTCGCACCCCAATTTTGAGGAACAGTATGAAGTTGTGAATGAAACGATTTCAGAAATTGACGATGAAAAAAAGAAAAAGCCGCATATCGTAGTTTTTAACAAAGTTGATGCTTACAATCCGAAACCTGATGAGATCGGCTTTCACCCCGATGGTAAAAAGTTTGCTTTGGCCGAATTAAAGAAAACTTGGATGGCTAAACTAAATGCTGACGATTGTATTTTTATCTCTGCGCAAGAAAAAATAAATATAGAGGAATTTAAACAAGTACTATATGATGAGGCAAAAGCGATTTTTCAAATCCGCTACCCATACCATAATTTCTTGTATTAATTTTGAGTCAATTCTTTAAAAACTTCTTCCATTGATTTTTCTTCAATGGACATCGCTAGAATTAGAAGACTTTCTCGCTGTGCAAATTTTGCAATCTCTGGACGTACATCTCCTGCACCTAGAAACACCCATTTATTGTCATCTACTTGCTTGACGCTTTTAACACCTGGTATTTGACGCAATTGGTTTCGCGAGCAATTTTTATCAAACTCTACCAAAATAGTTTGCTTTTCCACATCTTTTTGCTGAATCTCTTTTGCTGAATTATCCGCTACAATTGTACCTTCTTTAATAATGATTACACGGTCACATATAGCTTCAACTTCTTGCATAATATGCGTGGATAACATCACCGTTTTTGTCTTACCTATTTCAATAATTAACTTTCGAATATCAACCAATTGATTTGGATCAAGACCGCTTGTTGGTTCATCTAGAATCAAAACTTCTGGATCATGAATAATAGCTTGTGCTAATCCAACACGTTGACGGTAACCTTTAGATAATGCTCCAATTTTTTTATTTTGCTCTTTCTCTAATCCTACCTTTTTTATCATTTCCTGAACACGCTCTTTGCGGTTAGGTATTTTGTAAATGCCTGCTACAAATGACAAATATTCTTTCACATACATATCCAGGTAAAGCGGATTATGTTCTGGTAAATAACCCACTTTTTTACGAACTTCAATGGAATGCTCCTCCACATCGAGACCGCATACTTTTACCGTTCCAGCAGATTTAGGAATAAAACAGGTGATTATTTTCATCATGGTAGACTTACCTGCACCATTCGGACCTAAAAACCCAATTATTTCACCTGAATTAACTTTGAATGAAACATCGTTTAATGCGGCTTGCTCACCGTAATATTTGAAAACATTCTTTACTTCTATCGACACTTTTCCTGAATTTCTTGTTAATTACGAATAAAAAATAACACTTTTCTTTATTCCCTACGAAAGTAACGGATTTTCCACCATTTGATTACAAGTACCTGTTAAAAAATTCAAATTGAAAACGGGAAACCACCTCTTCTATTTATATTCTCAACCTGTTATAAACTTCAAGTTTCTGTGCTAAGATTGTACGAACGACATTGAAATGGCATCAACAATTGCTGCAACTGCACTAATAATGTATTCAACACCGATGGCTATCACGATAAACCCTATAATTCTTGATAAGGCATTAATCCCTGAAGCTCCAAGGACCTTAACAATCATAAAAGCACTTTTTAAAACCAAGTAAATCACGGCAGCAGTAAAAGCTATTGCTCCTAATATCAGTATCCTGTCGGTAAACCCGATATAAGATTCATGATAAGTTATCAGCAATGAAATCGTACCAGGCCCTGCAAGCATCGGAATTGCCAAAGGGGTCAAAGAGACTTCTGAACGGTTAAAAGCATCATCCTTTTCTCGTTTTTTCATGCCCTTGTGCTCCGTAAACTTACCGGTTAACAAGGCAAAACCGGAAGACGTAATTATCAAACCACCGGCAATTTTTAAGGCGGATAAACTAATTCCAAAAAAAGCTAGTATATATTTGCCCACGAAAAAAGAAAGGACAAGGATGACTAGCACATTAAATGCCGTCCAAAACGCAACTCCCGAACGTTCTTTTTTAGTGTTTTCCGTTGTTAACCCAACGAAAATGGGTACCGTACCTAGCGGGTTTATTACCGAAAAAAGTGCGGCAAATGTAAATACGAAAAGTTCCATTTTTTTGCCGCAAAGTTGAGTATTTAATTCTGAGTATTTTTCAGGCTTTTGGTTAAGCTACCGTTATTTTGAATCCCTATAAAACACTTTATTTTAATAACTTTTTTTTAATCTAAATATCAAAAAAAACGAACATCAATTCAATTTCTCAACAACAGTTTTTCGATGCTCTATTCCCCATTCAACCATTGCATCCAAAACTTTTACAATGTTTTTTCCCGAAGTAGTCAATTCATATTCGATTCGAATGGGTGTTGTATCATAAACATTTCGTTTTACAACACCATTCATTTCCAAATCTTTTAATTCTTTCGAAAGCATACGAGGGGTGATTTTTTCAATGTTCGCTTGGATATCTTTAAATCGATTTTTACCGTATAATAGGGATGCCAAGATCGGCATTTTCCATTTTCCATTCATTACATTTAAGGTGTCATTTATGGCCAAAACAAATTGTTTCGGACATTGCTTCACATCTTCTATTTCACTTAAAACACTCATTATCTATCAATTAACAACTTACTATACTAAAGTATATCAATATTCAATGTACATTAACTATACTTTATATATCAAATCTAGTAATTTTGCTTTAATAATAGATAATAAAAAATAAAAATATGATTTTAATAACAGGAGCGACAGGACATTATGGTATGGAAGCCATTAAGAGTCTAATTCATAAAGGAGCGAATCCTACCCAAATTATTGGTCTAGTGAGAAACCAAAATAAATCTGAAGAATTAAGGGATTTAGGTATCGTTATTAGAGAAGGTAATTACGATAACATTCAAACACTTAAGGATGCTTTTATCGGCGTAGAAAAACTATTATTTGTTTCTGGAAGCGAGGTTGAAACTAGAGAAAGTCAACACAAAAATATTGTCGACGCAGCCAAATCTTCAGGTGTAGAACATATTATTTACACCTCTTTCATTCGTAATACTCCAGCGAGTACTTCTGCCATTTCTTTTCTACAAAATACACATGAAAAAACGGAGAAGTGGATTATGGAAAGCGGTATTACATACACTATCTTACAAAATTCACTTTACTTAGATATGTTACCGATTTTTATAGGTGAAAACTTAAAGGAAAGTGGTGTGATAATTCAACCTGCAGCAAACGGCAAAGTGAGTGCAGTTTTACGCTCAGAACTTGCCGAAGCAGCCGCAGAAATCATTCATTCAAAAGGACATGAAAATAAAGTATATTCATTGACTAATAACCAGGCCGTTTCATATCAAGATATTGCCGAAGCTATAAGTCAGGCAAATGATCAAGAAATTCGTTATATTTCAACGAGTCCTGATGAATATCGTTCAGAAATGGAAAAACATAATGTGCCAACTGATTATATCAACCTAATTTCCTCATTTTCGCAAGCACAAGCGAAAGGTGAATTAGAGGTAATAGATGGTACACTTGAAAAGTTACTCAAAAGACAACCAACACCTACAACAGAATACTTATCTCAAGTTTATGCTTAACATGAATAGAAAAGATTTTTTGAAAATTGCAGGTATCGGAGCTTTGTCCGTACCTGCAATTGCTTCGATACAGAAACTTAATGAACTCTCTAAATCATTTAGTAGCACATCATTAATGCCTGTTTTGTTCTTAGGTCATGGTTCACCAATGAATGGTATAGAGGATAACGAGTTTGTTCAATCCTTTAAAAAAATTGGGAAACGGATGGAGAAACCTAACGCAATATTAGTTGTTTCAGCACATTGGGAAACGAATGGTACGTATGTGACTGCAATGGAAAACCCACGAACCATTCATGATTTTGGAGGATTTCCCAAAGCTCTATATGAAGTAAAGTATCCAGCACCAGGACATCCAGAATTAGCTAAAGAAATTCAAGAATTAATTCAACCAAAAGGTACCGTATTATTAGACGATCATGAATGGGGACTTGATCACGGTAGTTGGACGGTTGTAAAACACCTTTACCCTAACGCAGACATACCGGTAATACAAATGAGTATAGACCGCAATTTGAGTCCGCTAGATCACTATCAATTGGCACAGCAACTAAGTGCTCTCAGAAAAAAAGGCGTTCTGCTGGTTGGCAGCGGAAATAATGTACACAATCTCCGCAGAATCGCTTGGGACAAAATGAATGATTATTACGGTTTTGATTGGGCTTTGGAAGCTAATTCAAAGATGAAAAAATGGATCAAAGAAGAAAATCATCAGCCTTTAATAAACTTCAGAAAACAAGGCGTAGCATTCGATTTATCCATTCCAACAACCGAACATTATATTCCACTTTTATACATATTAGGTGCACAAAACAAGGGCGAATCAATCGAAATTTTTAACGACAAGCCTCTAGGTGGTTCTTTAACCATGACTAGTGTTGCCATAGGGTTATAATTGATTAGATTAACATAATTTTAATCCTTTACATCCCTTTAATCCTTATTTTTGACGCGTGTTAGAAAGGATTAGAAATAACATTTTCATACGTCTCACTTGGGGAATACTGGGGTTGTACCTGCTCAATACTAGTGTTGATTTTGAAGATCTAAATCCCGAATATATCGCTGAAGATTTAACCATTAATGATCAAGAAAGTATCTTAGAAATAATCTTAGAAAAAATACTTGGATACGAAAACGCTATACACGAATACGACGACTATGATTCTGACGAATCTAAAAAACAAAGCTCGGTCAAGTTTGAAATTAAAATAAACTCAGGTAATAACATCCCAATTTGTTTGACTGGTAAACGTGTCTGTGACCATTATTACTATTTAGATAGTCACCTGTCTAAGGGCCATTATAAACTGCATACTCCTCCTCCAGAAATTGATTTGTTTTTAGAATACTAATCTCTTGATAAAAGGGAATAATTCATTAAAATAAATCAATAACATGAAATTAAAATGCTTTTTTATACTAGCTATTCAAGGGCTAGCTACTTGTGCTTTGGCGCAACCTGAAAAGACAAAAAATGAGCGTCTTTTCATTCAAAACAATGAAAACAACAATAAACCCAGTAAGGTTTTGCATGCTGAACCCCTATACATCGACTTAATCCGTGACTTAGGTGCCAGAAAAGGTGAAAAAGAATGGAACGTTGGCTTGGGTTTAACAGACAACTATAAATATGATGCTTACGAAGCCTTAATCGAATATGAATGGGCACCCATTAATCGTATTGGACTTGAAGTTGAACTCCCGTTTACATTTTATTCACCCAGTCAATTTGAACAGAAAGATTCTATTCCAGGTCACCGTTTAAATAGTTTAAAATTAGCCGGTCAATGGTCCTTTTTTGTTAATGAGACAATTGCAACCTCTATGGCTTTAGGTTATATACATGAGTTTGAACTCCCCCAATTTAAGGCGTACCATTCCTTTGATATAACAGGCAATGTATACAATCCTTTTTTTGTAATCGCCAAAAGGTGGGGAACAAATTTTCACACGTTATTGTATACTGGACCTCAACTAATTCACCACTTCGATCATAAGACCATTTCAATGGACTATCAAATAAATTCGAATATCCATTATATGATCAACGGAACTAAAAATTTTATGGGGGTTGAATTCAATAAAACTTTCCATGAGAATGATTTTGACATGACCATACGACCACAGTTACGTTTAGGAATTGCTGATAATTTACTCATTGGAATTATTACTGGAATTCCTATTAAAAGGGAAAACGAACGTTTAAGTGGTTTTATAAGACTTATTTGGGAGCCTAAACACCACAAATAAAAAAGAAGTAAAATGTAACATATTGTGGGATTAAACTGTAAAAATAACTAAATTAAACCCGTGTCTTAAAATCCCACAATATGTTCATTTATAAAGCACATCACCAAGCACTTCGAGTTTTAGCTTGTTTCTTATTTATTTTTGGTAATGTATCTTACGCCCAATATCAGTCCATTGACGAAGTTGTAACGCATTATTCATTGACCACAAAAAAAGATACTGTTGATTTTATAATACTGACCCCTGATGTTTCCGATAAAAAACCTATTTTCCTTTGGTGTCAAGGTTCACAACCAATACCACTATTTGTCGATGCAGGCGAAAATGGCTATTATTTATTGGGTGGAGGGGCAACCAATTTTATCACTTCTGAACTCATCCAAAAATATCATGTCGTTGTTATTTCGATGCCCAAAACACCTTTAATAGCAAAACGCAACCAATTGAATTCTAATTATGCATTTATCCCTGACACAACAGCACCGCATACATACTCGAGTGATTTTTTAGCTGCGGATTATTTAGACAACTATGTCATGCGCGCAAATATGGTTTTGGACTTTTTACATCGTCAAAAGTGGGTGGATGACAAAAAAGTAATTGTTGCTGGCCATTCTCAAGGTGCCAAGGTCGCGACAAAAGTGGCTTCGTTCAACCCTAGCGTAACCCAATTAGGTTTATTTTCCCCGAACCCTATGGGCAGAATTGATCAATACATTCGTTCGGCCAGGTTAGATGCTCAACTTGGTAAAATTTCATGGGCCGAAGCAGATTCGATCATGAATTCGACTTATGATTATTATGCTAAAACAAATCTTAGAGATAGTCTAATAAACAATCCAACTCTTAAAACATGGAAAAGTTTTAACGAGACGTTTTATGATGATTGGTTAGAGTTAGATATTCCAATTTATATTGCTTATGGAACAGCAGACCGATCAGCCGATCTATGCGACATTGTTCCTATTCTATTTTTAGATGCCAACAAATCCAACCTCACATTAAAAAGATATCTCAATTTAGAACATAACTTTTTTGAGGTAAAAGAGGACGGACAAACCAATTACGAAAAAGAACATTGGAATGAAGTAATAGCAGAATTTAATTCATGGTTACATCAAAAATAGCCTGAATTAGACCACACTAATTCTAAGATTAAAAAATACCATAAAAGTGGTATTCTTTAGACCGAATCTAAATAAGATCTTTGCGCCACGAAACAAAAAAAAATAAAGCGTTTAGATTAATGAAGAAGGCAATCATATTAATCGGTCTAAGTATTTGTATTACAACACAAATACTTGCTCAAACCGGAGCAGTAAAAGGAAAAATTTGGCAATCAGATAGCACAACCTCGATAGCAGGTGTAACTGTGTTTTTAGAATCAATGCCGCAAATTACATCGTCAAATGGAAGTGGATATTTTGAATTGAAGGATGTTCCTACAGGTAAATACACACTAATTACTTCAAATATTGGGCATCTCACTGAAAAAAAACAAATTGAGATTAAACCTGATGTTACCACCGAGATAAGCTTATACTTAAAAGAGGCCATTTCAATGTTAACCCCGGTTACAGTTATGACTGGCGGCGATGTCGGAATCCAAGAAATTCCAGGTTCAGTTTACTATTTATCACCGAAGGAAATTGAAAAATTTAGCTACACTGATGTCAATAGAACTTTGAGGACAGTTCCAGGAGTCAACTTGCAAGAAGAAGATGGCTTTGGACTACGTCCGAATATTGGATTGAGAGGGACAGGTGTCGAAAGAAGCTCTAAAATAACCGTAATGGAAGATGGTATTTTGATGGCACCTGCTCCATATGCTGCACCCGCGGCCTATTATTTTCCTACAATTGGTAGAATGCAAGCTGTTGAAATTTTAAAAGGAAGTAGCCAAATTAAATATGGCCCTTACACAACTGGTGGAGCAATTAATTTAATCTCTTCTCAGATTCCTAACGAATTTTCTGGTAAAATTAACCTTTTAGGAGGTAGCTTTGGAGGCAGAAATTTACACGCTGTTGTTGGAAATTCGCATAAGAATTTTGCATACATGGTTGAAACTTTTCAACATGGTTCAGACGGTTTTAAAGAACTTGATGGTGGGGGAAATACTGGATTTAACAAACAAGATTATCTTGCTAAATTTAGACTAAATACGGATTCCGATGCCCGCTTCTACCAAGCTTTGACGTTTAAAATTGGACAAGCAACTGAAACTTCTGACCAAACTTATCTAGGCCTTAGTCAAGCAGATTTTGACACTAATCCTTATCGACTTTATGCTGGTTCGCAAATGGACCAGATGAATACAGAACAAACGCAATATGCGCTTTCTCATTTAATAAAATTTTCTAAAAATTTACAAATAAACACTTCGGTTTATCGCTCTGATTTTAAACGAAACTGGTACAAATTAGATAAAGTAAGAGATACCGCTGGCAATGCAGTGGGTATTAGCTCAATACTCGATAACCCTTCTGAATATGCTGAGCTGTTTGATGTAGTACGTGGTGGTACTAGCATAAACGATGATGCTTTGTACGTAAAAGCAAATAACCGATCGTACTATGCTCAAGGTGTTCAAACCAATATTGACTACACTTTTAAGACAGGCAAATTAACTCATAATCTTAACCTTGGAGTTCGTTTACATCAAGACCAAATCGATAGATTTCAATGGGCTGATGAATATGCGATGAATAACGGAGTTATGCAATTAACGAATGCAGGTGAAGCAGGAACAGAAAGTAACCGTGTGGAAACAGCAGACGCATTAGCGGCATTTTTACAATATCAATTAAAAATAAAGAAATTTACGATTACGCCTGGTTTGCGATATGAAAACATAAAAATTGCTCGAGAAGATTATGGCAAAAATGACCCAAACAGAACAGGTTCAGATTTAAAAGAACGATCAAATCAAGTAGAGGTATTTATTCCAGGAGTGGGAATAGATTATCGATTTAACAAATACCTGAGTTCTTTTGCCGGTGTCCATAAAGGATTCTCTCCTCCTGGCTCTACAGAAGGTGCTTTACCAGAAGAAAGTATTAACTACGAACTAGGATCTCGATATCGTAAAAATGCCTTTAACGGACAGTTAGTGCTCTTCTTTAATGATTATAGCAATTTGCTTGGAGCCGATTTAGCAGCTGCAGGCGGGAGTGGCTCTACTGATTTATTCAATGGTGGAGCGGTTGAAACAAAAGGAATTGAGTTTCAATTTGGATATGATTTACTCGCTTCATTTGCCGAAAGTAAATTCGCACTACCTTTAAACCTTTCGTATACCTATACCGATGCCAAATTTCGAAATAGCTTCGAAAGTGCGTTTGATGGTTGGGGAGATGTGGAAGCAGGAGATGAATTCCCATATTTAGCACATCATCAATTAGCAATTGTTCTAGGCCTACAACATGCTAAATTTGGATTAAATATAAGTGGAAGATATATGGATGAAATGAGAACTTCACCAGGGCAAGGTGAAATTATAGATACAGAAAAAACTGATGCCTACTTCATCCTTGATGCGAGTGCAAATTACCAACTCCACAAGAATTTTCAACTTTTTGCAAATGCCACTAACTTAACCAATCAAGTTTATGTCGTTTCCAGACGACCAGCTGGCTTAAGACCAGGAATGCCATTTGCGTTTAACTTAGGAATTAAAGCTCGTTTTTAACGAGCTTTTTTTTGGTCAAATAAAACGTGGTAAAGAATAGCCAAAGGAAATAAAAGAATTAACAGCTGAATACCTTTAAACTCAAATTTTTCCTGCAATTTCAATAAGACATAAAGCTCTAACAAGAGCGTTGATAATCCAATTGCGGCACAAATTTTTAGAACAGTTTTCACTAAAAAATTAATGTTTCTTCGACACAATTTTCTCCGAATGAATAGGGGATATAATTTAATGTAGGAATTTCTTTTGTTAAGATAATATTGGCCTTTTTACCCAAAGTTATACTTCCAAGTTCATTTTCTAATTCCATAGCGCACGCTCCATTTATGGTGATTGCATTAAGTGCTTCATGGGGTGTTAAGCGCATTTTAATACAAGCTAAGGAAGCCACAAATTGTAGGTTCCCACTTGGAGTTGAACCAGGATTATAGTCAGAAGCCAAAGCAACTGCAATATTATTTTCTACCATTTTTTTAACCGGTGAAAAGGGAATGTTGAGGAAAAAGGAACAACTTGGTAATGCGGTTGCTATCGTAGAAGATTCTTTTAACGCCTGTATATCATCATCTGACAGCTCTTCTAAATGATCGACAGAAACTGCACCGTTATCTACACCGATCTTAACACCTCCCATCACAGAAAATTGATTAACATGAATTTTTGGTTTTAGTCCTGCCGCGACACCAGCCTTTAAAATTCGTTCTAACTGATCGGCTGTGAAATAATTTCTTTCGCAAAAAACATCAATATAGTCAGCCAATCCCTCGGAAACAATCTGCGGTAACATCTCATTGATGATTAAATCAACATACGCCTCCTTATTTTCTTTGTACTCTTCTGGAAAAGCATGTGCACCTAAAAAGGTTGATTTAATTGTCATTTTTGACGCTTCTTTCAATCGTTTTATAACCCTTAACATTTTTAATTCTGCATCAACACTTAAACCATAGCCACTTTTAATTTCTATTGCTCCCGTGCCCAATGAACGAACAAGTTCCAACCTTCTATATGCTGATTCAAACAATTCGTCCTCTGACATTTTGCTCAATTTTCGTGCAGAATTCAAAATACCACCTCCTTTTTTACCGATTTCTTCATAAGTCAAGCCTTTAATACGGTCGACAAACTCTTCCTCTCGCGTTGCGGCAAAAACAATATGGGTATGCGAATCACAAAAAGCTGGCATTACAGATTTCCCTTCTGCATCAATCACTTTCAAATCATTCCAGTCAACAATCCCTGCCAAATCTGACATTGAACCATATGCAGCAATTCTCCCATCTTCTATCGCTAAAAAAGCGTCTGATATCATTTGAAAAGATCCAAAATCTTGTCCTCTCAAAGGACCTTGAACATCTTCTAAAATTCCACCTAAATTTTTAATGTTTTTGATTAAAATTTTTTCCATTCTTTTTATTAATTTTAATGGGAGTTTGCAATTAATTTACTGAACAAAAATAAGTATTTCAAGAGGATTAAATGGATTCAAAATAATTGATTTATTATTCGATTCGTTGAAAGTGTTATAGGATTGTTAAGAACAATTAGCTAAATCTTTTAGAATCTAAACCGATTAAGTTGAGAAACTTCGATTTTTGGCACACGGTTTGCAATACCCAGTGTGAGTTTAAATAATATTAAACCGAATTTAAAAAGAACTAAAACGAAAGTTATGAATACAATTGGTTATTTACTTGGAGCGTTATTGATAGCGGGTTCGTTAAACGGATCAGCTCAGAACGGAACGCCTGATCAAAATCCTAATCATGAACGAGCAGCTCAACGGTATGTTGAACAAGCAAATGATTTAACGACAACGCAAAGCACTACCATTCAAGACACATACAAAGCATATGACTGGAGAGAAGCAAAGGCTGAGGCGAAACAAGAACGTATTGACCGTCGATATGAATTACGTAAGTTAAAATATCAATCTCGTTATTATAACCGAGGATATTATAATCCGTACCGAAGAAATTATGGATACTATAATAACCCACACTGGTACAATAATGGTTATTACAATAATGGTTTTTATAATGGCGGCTACTATAATGGTGGTTATTTTGGAAACAACTGCGGAACATTATTAAACGGAGCCGCATTAGGATTAGGAATTTATAACCTGTTTAATTAAATAGAATACAGAACGCAAAAAAAGGAAAAATGAAACGAATTAGTTTAAATATAGTATTGGTAGCATTATTTGCTGTAGGATTACAGAGTTGTTTTAGGAGTGTATCTCGGGTTGATCCAGAAGAGCAGATAGATATAAGTGGTAAGTGGAATGATGTAGACTCAAGAATGACCGCAGACGCCATGATAGAACAGGTTTTGGGAGAAATTTGGCTGAAAAAACACATGAGTGATAAAGGCGAAAAGCCGGTTGTAATTGTTGGATTTGTGAAGAATAAGAGTCATGAGCATATCGATGCTGAGACCTTCATGAAAGATATCGAAAAATCCTTCATTACATCTCAAAAAGTAAGATTAGTTCAAGGCGGTGAAAAAAGAGAAGCAATACGTGGAGAACGCGCCGATCAACAAGATAACGCATCTGTATCTACCATGAAAAAATGGGGATTAGAAATTGGCGCAGACTACATGATGCAAGGTTCAATTAATTCGATAGTTGATGCGCTTGATCGTAAAAAAGTGGTCTATTACCAAATTGATCTAGAATTAACCAATATTCAAACCAACGAAATTGTTTGGATCGGTGACAAAAAAATCAAAAAATTCGTTAAAAACTAAACGAGCAATCTAAAAAATAATAAGTAAGCAAAATTTATATTGGGTGGTCGTGTGCACGATCACTCAGTGTAAATTTAAATGAAATAACCCCAAACCTCATCTGGTAATTTATACGGTATCACCATCAATCTAATTAAAACCATGTTTACCAAAACAATCAAATATTGTCTATATGTATTGGTGCTTGGAGTTGTGCTTTCAGGTTGTGGAACCTATTACCACAAAACCAATAGAACGGAGAACGCTTTATTGAATGGAAACTATGAAAAAGCAGAAGAACTTACCGTTTCCAATAAATTTCTCAGTCGTAAAAGAAATCGTTTATTATACTTTTTGGAGCTCGGTAAAATTCAGCACTTGAATGGCGAATACGAAGCAAGTAATCTGAGTTTAAATGCTGCGGACGACATGATGGACGATTACCGCAACATCTTTGAAATGGCTGTTGGTGTTACAGTTAACCCTTCCATACAACCATATCAGGCCGAACCGCACGAACAAATCCTTGTTCACTACTATAAGGCACTTAACTATATGCAACTGGGCAATATCGAAGAAGCAATAGTTGAGGCAAGAAGAATAGATTTAAGTCAAAGTAAGAATGATGATTTGATAAATTCCAAAGAAAAAAAGTACGGTAAGGATCCTTTTGGTATGATGTTAATGGGGATGATTTATGAAGCCGATAACGACTTTAACAATGCTTTCATCGCATACCGAAATGCAAAAAAAATCTATGAGGAAAATAAATCAGGAGCCTTTTTGACGCAAAATCCATATAGCCTAGAGGATGATTTAGTTAGAACTGCTTCTTACGCAGGAATGAATTATAATTCTTCACGGGAAATAGTACGCCATCCTAACGGAGAAGCTATTATTTTTTGGGAAAACGGCATAGCCCCTATAAAAGAGCAAAAGGATTTGTTTTTTACGCTAAATAAAGCTGATGGTAAATTTTATTTTCAATCGGACAATATTTTTGTTCCCGTAGACTATGACTTTGAAAAAAACGATGAAGATTTTAAACCGTCTGACATAGGAATTATTCGACTGGCATGGTCTTATTATGTTCAACGCCCTACCCGAATTGCCACGGCCTCCATTTCTCACAACAATAAAAAGATGGCATTTAATCTAATTGAAGATGTCAGCGCCATTGCTTTTCAGGTAGAAAAAGATAATTATTTAAAAAACCTTAGTAAACATTTACTTCGATTAACCTTAAAAAAGATAAGTGAACTATCACTTTCTGAACAAAATGAATATGCTGGTTTAGCCCTCAACATTGCCAACGCTGCAACAGAAAAAGCAGACACAAGAAATTGGCAAAGTTTACCAAGCCAGATACATTATGTTCGTGTTCCTTTAGAAAAGGGGAATAACGAAATTGTGATAACCACAAGTACAGGTGAAAAAAAAGTATTTCAGATCCAGGGTAACGGAAACACCGTATTTCGAAATTTTGTAACCTACTAAAAAGTCCACCCGCGAATGTGGTGGACTTTTCTGTATATTTAACGTTGCTTAATTTCTCCCGCTTCTATCAATTGCTCAAAAAAAGCCGTTACTGTTTCTTTCAACGGGCGATAATTCATATTTAATTCTTTTCGACTTTTAGAATTATCAGCTTTCCATGGATACCCAATATTATTGGCCACCATCTTGCGTGGCAAACCTTGTGACGGGCCTGCTAACCACACCAAAAACTTTGGTAATTTCCTTGAAGGTAAGGGGTAATTAGGAAATGCTTCACGCAAATATCCTCCTAACTCCAAAAAACTAGTATCTGCAGCAGATATGATATGCCGCCCCTTAGCTTCTGGCATAAAACCAGCATTATAATGAGCGATTGCTAAATCCCGTACATCGACAGCCCCAATTTCGTAATGAGGAGCTCCCATCTTAAAATCTCCATTTCCCATTTGCTTCATGATATCAAACGATTCGGAGGTCGCATGTGGATTTATTCCTGGACCAAGTACAAATGAAGGGTTAATGGTAACCAAATCCCATTGATTTTGCTCATTAGCAATTTTCCAAGCCTCTTTTTCAGCAACTGTTTTAGAGTAAGAATAAGGTTGATGACTTAAATTTGAAGTCGTGTTCCATACGTCTTCGGTTAGTGTATTATTTGGTAAGTTTTGTAAATCTTTGGCATCACCATAAATAGCGGCACAACTACTCGTCACTACCACACGTTTAACTGTTCCAGATTTCGTTGCTGCATTTAACACATTTCTTGTTCCCTTTAAGGCTGGATCTACCAAATCCTTTTGCGGATCGGCAACATTTAAAGAAAATGGCGAAGCCGTATGATAAACTAGTTCGCATCCTTTTACTGCTTCATCAAAAGAACCCTCATCTAATAAATCTGCTTTAAAATACTTAATCGTTCCTTTTGATTGTTCCGCTATTTTATCAAGGTATTTTGTTTTTTCTTTATTGTCGGGTGAACGAACGGCGGCATGTACAGTATGTCCTTCATCAAGTAATTTCTCAACTAAACGTCCTGCAACGTACCCTGTTGCTCCAGTAACCATTACAGGTTTTGATTGATCTATATTAACCATTTTACTTTTTTTTTAAATGAGACGTATAACTATCTTAATTATTTCAATAAACTAAGAATAAATTGAATTTCACACAAATTATAGGCAACCAAATGGAAACGACAAACATCTTATATATAGAAATTAGAAACGAGATATTTCGCGACTCAAAAAATTAACTTATGAATTTTAAACACCCCCTTTCTATAGGCTTATTATGCCTATGTTTTTCAAGCTTTAGTCAAATTTGTGATGATTTTACTTCCGAACCATGGCCAAGTGAAGCAACTTATGGATCTACCGATACGGTTGGATTTACCCAAGATGGCTCTCAACCCATAATTGTTGGAGACGCCTCGTCAGCAGATTTTTATGGAACAGAAGATGTACCAGGAATATATGTGATTGAAAATTCAATAAAATTTGAATTCGATAACACTTATCAAACTGCTAGTTTCGAGCGTTACGGTTGGACAGGCGATGGAACAGAAGAAGGTTTTTCCGTAAATGGATCGGACACCATCTATTTTGATTCAGATTTTCCCGTTACAATAGACGGAATTACGATTAGTATGGAAGATTCTCCTTCTGATTTTGGCTTCTGGGACATCAATTTTGTCCATTTTACTGGAAACCTAGAATCTATAAATTTTATTGGTGTTGAATTTGGCATAACCGAATTATGTGTTGAACATTTTACACCTTTAGATGACGATTGTGATGATTTCACTGATGAAGATGAATTCCCTTATGGCCATTACACCGCAATGGATACAGTAGGGTTTACGCAAGATAGTGAGTTCCCAATTCGGTTAACTGGTGAATGGTTAGGTGCCGACTATGGTGCTGGAGTAAATACTGAGTTTCCCGAAGGAATTTACATTGTAGGTGGTTCAATTTTGTTTGAATTAGATGGATCTGATCAAACTGTGACTATTGAAAGTTATTCTTGGATTGGCGCAGGAATTGAAGAAGGTTTAATTGTGAATGAATCCGATACTATTTTTCTTGGAGAAACTTTCCCTCTAGAGGTCGACGGTATTACGATTGATTTGGACATGAGTGCTCCTGCATATGACTCTTGGGACACTTATTATCTAACCTTTTCCGGAGAACTTGACCAAATTATATTGGGAGGAATCGAATACGGTGTGAAAAACTTTTGTATTGAGTCGGATGCTGGAATTGGGATTGATGCAGAAGAAAAATTAGACCTGCAACTTTATCCAAACCCTGCTAGTGATTTTATAACAATTGAAGCCGGTCAAGAATTGACGACGGTTAAGATTTATAACCTTGCTGGTAAACTGATTTATCACGAAGAAAAAATCGCAAAAAACAAGTTAAAAATTAATACTGGTCAATTTGAACAGGGATTATACTTCATTCAAATTGAGTATAAAGAAGGTACCGCTAAAACAACCAAGTTTGTGAAAAACTAGTCCTTTTTCTTTCATGACTTGACCTCGTCATATTTGGCGAGGTCTTTTTATTTAATAAAGCGAATATCTTTTACCACTAACTGCAGATTACTGTAACCATTCCAATGATTCTCTTCTAGCGTATAAACGAGGTCAAAAGGTTCATTGATTATTCGACTGGCATAATCACCAAAACCAAAACCAATTCCTCCAATTCTTATATCAGGATACTCTTTTTGATAGACAGATAATTTGAGGTGATTATCTTTTAAAAGTCTTGATTCTCCGGTGTCATGCACATTTCTACTCACAAAAACTGGCATCATATTATCCGGACCAAATGGCGCTAATTGTTTTAAAATACGATAGAACTTTGGAATGCCTCCAAGTTGGTTTTCAAAAATATCTCTAAAATCAATTTCAACATCAATCTCAATTTCTGGAGTTAACATTTTTGGACTTAATCGTTCTTCTGCAACCTGATTAAAGCGCAGTTTAAATGCAGGAATATTTTCAATAGGTAATGTCAGTCCTGCGGCGAAATAATGACCTCCAAATTGCGAAACTAGATCGCTGCACGCTTCTATTGCATCATGAATGTTGAAGCCAGGAATGCTCCGTGCAGAACCGACAGCAACACCATTCGATTCGGTTAAAACCAATGTCGGTTTATAGTGCGTTTCAATTAAACGAGATGCCACAATTCCAACAACACCTTTATGCCATTTTTCATTAAAAACCACAGTAGATTTGGCATTCATCAACCAATTATCTCGTTCGATTATCTGTAATGCCTCTGCCGTTATTTCACGATCAAGTCCTTTCCTAGTTTGATTGTGTTGATTAATTAAATTACTCACATCTTCAACTTCATCAAACTTTTCCGCGAGCAATAATTCAACCGCTTGTGTACCCGACTCAATTCTGCCCGCTGCATTTATTCGAGGTGCAATTGTAAAGACGACATCTCTAATCGTTAAATCATCTTTTTTATTAGCCAATTCTAAAATCCGTTGAAAACCAATTCTTGGATTTGTATTAATGCGGCGTAAACCGAAATAAGCGAGCACTCGATTCTCACCTGACATTGAAACTATATCTGCTCCTATACTCACAACAACAAGATCCAATAAATTTTCAATGGTATCGAACGAATTTCCCGCTAACTGATTTAGCGCCTGAACTAACTTAAAACCAACTCCACAACCCGAAAGTTCTTTAAACGGATAAGTGCATCCTTTTTGCTTAGGATTTAAAATGATTGCTTTCGGCAATTCATTTCCCGGTAAATGATGATCGCACACAATAAAATCAATTCCATTTTCAGCGGCATATTCAATCTCGTTAATCGCCTTAATTCCGCAATCTAAGGCAATTACAAGTGAAAAACTATTATCAATGGCGAAATCGACTCCAGTTCTTGATATCCCATAACCTTCTTTGTATCGGTCTGGAATATAATAACCTACTTGCTCATATTCTCGAACAAGGTAAGAATACATTAAAGCGACGGCTGTAGTACCGTCAACATCATAATCTCCGTAAATTAAAATATTCTCCTGATTTACAATAGCTTCTTCAATACGCTCTACCGCTTCTTTCATCCCTTTCATTAAAAAAGGGTCATGTAAATCTGACAATTCAGGTCTGAAGAATTTTTTTGCTGTTTGAAAATTTTTAATGTTCCGTTGACCGAGAATATTGGCAATAGGTCTAGATACTCCAACCTCTTCTATTAATCGAACAATATCATCCTGTTCAGGATGCTTTTTAATGACCCATCTTTTTTCCATGTTACTTTTTATAATAATTGGTTTATAAATCGGGGTCGAACAATAAAGGTAAGGCAAAAATTAGTTTCTTACTTCATTCAACCTAAATTTTAGCTAATTTTAAAATTAAAAAGGATGACAAAAATACTTTCTTTTCTCTTAATTCTTAGCATTTGTCTTTCTGTACAATCGGAAGATGATGAATATTACTCGGTCTACTTTAACCTCAACCATGCTCATTCTATTCAATTGGTTAAGCAAGTTGACAAAATTTATCATAGCACTTTCGAATTACAAGAATCAGAAAACAACCAACTTAGGGCGGCTGCTGGAGATCAATTGATTATTGATGATTCGGGTATTTATATCGCAAAAAACAAACTATTATCTATTTCAAGAACTGAGATTAGAGAAAACTCACAATACAACCTTCGCAACGGCTATTTACATGGTGTTTTAGATAATGACTCTGTAATGGTTGCTTTAGACGGAGAACAATATTACTTTTTAATACCAAGTAAATCCTACCTTTTTGAAGCAGAAAATAACAGGCAAGAATTATATAAAGGGTTCCAAACAGGGGAATATTTAATTTTTCAGAAAGAATCGAATCATTATTATTCTATGGTGAAACTCTCCATCAAAAGTGGTACAGTTGAACTTTCTGAATTAGATTTTGATCAAAACAACTTCGATTTTCGATCGGTCACTAATACGCTAGAAAAGGTGAATGAAGAACTCGTTTATTATCTTTCTCCGAATGAAGAAGAATGGCGTAAAATTTTAACCAATTGTATGGTCTACGACACTTATATTAAGCCTTAAATTTATAGTCCTTCCTTTATTTTTTTAAGCCACGCTTTTGCTTTGTCTTCGTTGGTAAATAGACGAATAGGAATTAGTTTTCGTTTTTGCTTAAGCACGTGACGCGCCACTATTCGTTGACCAAGTGAATGGATAATTATTGCTTCGGCTTTTATTTTACCATGCCCAATATCACGTGTACATGCCTCGCGTGCTTCTTTATTAGGAATTGTTTTATCACCGACATGAATTAAGCTAAATACATCATTTCCCTTAACCAAGCGTAAGGAAGCTAATTGTACTTGCCGATAATCGTACAAACCAAATTCTTGATCTGTATTGACATTAATATAAAGGATGTCATCGTCTAAAAGGGAGACGGTTGACTTTTCACATTTAATCATTCAAACGTAATTTCATATCATTTTTCATCAATCAAAACAATGGTAAAACCATCAATATGAGGTCGTTAAAAAATCAAAGTGATAGGATAATGTATTTAGAGCCCTTACTTTTGAATTTAATCGCACCTATGCTGGGCGAATGAAAACTTTACAGTTTCAGTTATATCTCTACGAATATAAAAAATCTGTCGATATAAAGGAGATATTTATCGACAAAAATGGCCGAAAAAACGGAATTACTTGAACTGTTTCACCCAAGATTTTGCGCCATCTAATTCAGAAAACATTTGGAACTGTTTCAATCTTGTGAGTGGACGAAAGTGATGCCTCACAATGACATTTTGCGCCAAATCACTAACAACTACACCAATAGCGGAAACAAGCTCTTTACTTACCAGTTGTACATAGCGTTGACACGCCTTTTTGGAGATAGAGCTCGACTCATTGAAAAACAGTATTACTTTAAAGCGTAATTCTTTTTCAATCTGCCTAACCAGGTCTTCGAGATCTTCAATGTGATGGAGTTGTACCTCCGCTTCAGGATAAACATGAAAGAGAATAGTTTCCTGTTCAATTATACTCATAAAACCTACGTCACACCGCGAAATAGTCATCTTTACCTTTTTTTTGTAAAAATAACTGGCTCTAGACTAACGAATTAATATTATAGATATAGACGCATTTTTATTCGACGAACGAATATTCACAGAATAAACACGAACTTAATTACTCAATTTTTATCCCAAAATCCATTAACAACCCCATCACCTCTTCTTTTGAAAAAATCGCCCCTTTCATTTTATTTTGAGATGGATTTATGCGGTAATTTGTTGCATTTCGAAAATCGACTTTATTTAAATTTGTATTGGAAAATATCGTCTCTTGTAAATTGGCCCCTTGAAAATTTGACTTTTCAAGATTTGCCTCTGAAAAATCACAGCCCAAAAGACTTGAATTTAAAAAAGAAGTGTTTTTTAAACTTAATCCATAAAAAATTGAATAATCCAATTTTACGTGATTAAACTTCATACTCATCCTAAAGGTATTCAATTGTTCGAAATTCAACCCCATCATTTTACATTCATTAAACACAACCGTTCTGAATGCCGTTTCATTTAAATTAGCACCTGAAAAATCACATGAATTAAATTCGCACTCTTCAAAATTCACCTCTATGAAATTAAGGTTAGAGAAACTACAATTACTGAAACTACAATCCTCGTATAACGCATTTCGCATTATCTCACTATCGAATTCTTCATTTTCAAACTGTTCTTGATAATATGTTTTATTCATTTTTTATTTAAAATATCATTTGCAGCTGCCATACCACTCGAAAAACAACCTTGTAATAAAAATCCACCGGTTGGTGCATCCCAATTTAGCATTTCACCAACCACATAATGTTTTGGGTGTTTAAGCAGTTCAAAACTGTGGTTAATCTCTTGTAAGCTTATGCCTCCAACAGTTGAAATGGCCTCCTCAACTGGCCTTAAGCTTTGAACTGGAACCTCAAAATGTTTCAATTTTTCAATCAATCTATGAGGATTTAAATATTCCTCCTTTGAACTAAATTCTTTAATCAACTTCAAGGCTGCTTTTGAAAGTTTGAATATAAAACCATAATTTTTTGGTAAGACCTTTCTTTCTTGTATTCGTCCTTCTAAATCTCTTAATGTATTGGATGGCTTAAAGTCGATAATCAACGTGCTCCCACCTTGTTCTAACTCTGTTCTTATAGCATTGCTTAAGGGATATAATGCATTACCCTCTACCCCATAATTAGTAATCAACAATTCACCTTTAACCTTTTCCTTATCACCAACCGAACAAGCAATGTTTTTTAAAGGAAAACCTTGAAACTTTGCTTTAAACTCCTCTGTAAAATCAATATTTACACCTGCGTTAGAAGGACTAAACGGAAGTGTTCTTATCCCTAATTGATCGAAATACTGGAGCCAAAGGTCATTGCTCCCAGTCTTTGACCAAGAACCTCCACCTAAACCATAAATATAATAGTCGGCCTGATGTTCTAAAACAACTTCTCCCTCTTTCACCAAAGGAAGTCCTTCATCGGAAAATCCAACAAGCGGAGTGTCGGTTTTAATGATAACATGATTTTTTTTGAGTTCGCTTATTATAGTATCTAAAACTTGAACAGGCTTTATTCCTTTCATTGGAAAAACACGTCCACTGGTTCCTATAAAAGTCGATATTCCTAAATTGTCTAACCAAATTCTTAAATCGTTTGACCCAAACTGAAGTAAAGCATTTTTAAGAGCTCGGTGCTGCGTGTAATTTTTTATTAAATCTTCTTGGTCTTTGGCATTGGTAAGATTAAACCCTCCATTTCCTGCCACCAAAAATTTTCGTCCAACCCGTTTACCACGTTCATAAATAACGACTTCATGATTACGCGATAATTGAATTGCTGCGATCAAGCAAGCCGGTCCACCACCGAAAAGAGCTATTTTCATTCCGTTTCACTTTGTTTTCCACGTTCAAACCAAATTTCACCGGAAATATAGCCATCTTCCCAAGTTAAAAATCGGAAAACTGTACCAAGTTCATTATCCTCAAATTCTGACCATTCAGCATCAAACGCCAGATCTTTTTGCCAGGTATGTGCCACAACTAATTTAAAAAATGGATCCTCCAAGGTAGAGATACAAACCGCAACAACCATCCTGTTTTCATCATTGGTTTGCTCAACCCTTAAAACCTCAAAATCCTCCATTTGAGAGAAATAATAATATATATCTTCTTTCATGGCTGTTAAATCTTCATTAAATGAAGGATGATATTCAGCCGATATTTCCGCTATTTTTTCGTTTATAGTCATCTTCAATTCAAAGTTAAGCATTTAATTATTTGTTTTTTTTTAGGAAATTTGAAAATAAAATAGGGGTAAGTTTGATGTCAGGTGTCTTATCGTAAATGCAAAACAAGTTAAAATGAAAAATTTAAATTTTGGACTATTATTTCTTGCCTTATTATTAGGAACAGTATCGTGTAAAAAAGGGGGGATATTTTGTCATAAAGCCAATGGGAATACAGTAACGGAAAAAAGAGATGCCAATGGATTTAATGCGGTCAGTTTGTCCATTGACGCCAATGTAGAAATTACCCAAAGTGAATCGTACAGTGTTAGAATTACAGCTAGCGATAATTTACTCAAAATTTTAGAGACAAAAGTGAAAGGAAACACCCTTAAAATTGGATTTAAAAACAACAAATGCGTAAAAGGTAACTACACCATCAATATTGCGATTCAAATGCCCAAGTTGGAAGAATTAAAAGTTTCTGGAAGTGGCGATATCACAGTTAAAGAAAATTTCGAAAGTTCGGCCTTAGCAATAAACATAAGTGGTAGCGGTGATATAAGTGTACCAAACAAACTTATTGCCAATCAGTTAAAAATGAATATTAGTGGAAGTGGTGATATTAAAATGGATAGTATTGAAACAAATAGCTTGGACTGTGATATTTCTGGATCAGGATCGATTGATTTGACTGGTTTAGGAATTGCGAATTCGGAAGACCTAAAAATTACTGGTTCTGGTGATTTATTTTTATATGATTTTCCGGTTAACAACTCGGATATTAACATTTCTGGTTCAGGCACTTGTCATGTAAATGTATTAGAATCCTTAGCGGCTAAAATTTCGGGGAGTGGTGATATCATTTATAAGGGAAATCCTACGATTAATCAAAACATTTCAGGTTCAGGATCGGTAAGACCGTACTAAGAAAAATAGTTACTTTGCAACATAAAGAGCTGAATGCGTTATGTGAAACGTATTCAGCTCCAATTTTATTTGGTTTGAAAGATTCAATTGCATTTAATTTAACCACCTTCGAGAACTTGTTCAAGTCGCATTATAGCGAGTTATGCGCTTATGCAAATAGTTTTTTAAATGATATAGAGGCTGCAGAAGAAACCGTTCAGGCCCTCTTTGTGAAGCTCTGGGAAAATCGATCTTCTGTAGGTTTTGATCGCTCACCTAGAGCCTACCTTTACAGCGCGACAAAAAACGCTTGCTTCAATCAACTCAGACATTTGAAAGTAAAAGAAGCCTATAAAATTCATAATCAAGAGGAGATGGAGCACAGTCAGTTTAACATAGAAGATGATTTGCAAGCGCAAGAATTGGAGATAAAAATTCGGAAAGCAATTGACCGTTTACCTGAGGGTCGAAGAAAAATTTTTATTCTCAGTCGATTCGAAGGCAAAAAGTACAAAGAGATTGCGGAACAATTGAAAATATCAATTAAAACTGTAGAAAATCAAATGGGTAGTGCCTTAAAACTATTAAAAGAGGATTTAGCAGAATATCTAACCATCTTCTTTATAATGATGATGACCTAGTTTTATTAATTGAAGAAATGGGAATGAATGAAAATATAATATATGATGAAGCGCTGATTACAGCGTACATTGCCGGTGAGTTGGACGAGAATACTGCGAACAAAGTCAGCATTTGGATTAAGCAAGATGTAAAAAACGAAGCATTCTACAATGCTGTACTAAAAACATGGAACCTAACTGGAAGCATTAAACCTAAACCTGTTGTAGTAAACACCACCGTAGCCTGGCAAAAAGTACGGTCAACAATTGACAAGAATGAAGAGCATATAATTCCTATTGCGACTTACAGAAAAACATTTTTACGAATTGCTGCAGTAATCATTGGTCTTCTAGGCATTTTTGGAGTAATTCAGCTTTTTGCTCCTGCTACAACAATTGAAAAAATGGCGAATGAACAAATTTTAATTGACCAGCTCGAAGACGGTTCAATCGTCACTCTAAACAAAAACTCAATCTTAACTTACCCTAAAACTTTTGCAAAAAACGAACGACGAGTTGAATTACGCGGGGAGGCTTTTTTCGATATTGAAAAAAACACGCAACAACCGTTTATTATTGATTTACCATCCGAAGCGTATGTAAAAGTTCTTGGAACTTCTTTTAACGTTAAAGCCGAAGACAATGATAGCTTAATGGAAGTATTTGTTAAAACAGGCCGTGTTGAATTTGGCATGAAAGGAAATAATATCATTCTATCTCCTGGAGAAAAAGGACAACTAAACCGACTTACAGGTGAAGTTAAAAAGATGAAATCTACATCGCATTTAGAGACGTATTGGTTAACGGGTGAATTAAAGTTTCAAGAATCTCCTCTTACTGAAGTCGTAGCAGTATTGAATAATGTTTTTCCCGAATCAGTAATTTCCTTAAACTGTCCGAATGCAGAAGCGATGTTAATCACTTCCCCACATCAAAAAGGAGAAAATTTAGATGACATTTTAAATGTTGTGGCCTCGGTTCATAACCTTAAAATTGAAAAGAGAAGTGAAAATTCAACTGTTTATTACGTCATCAATTGCCCATGAATAAAAGAGTTCTGACTTTCCTCCTCTTTTTACTTACCATTACAAATTCTTATGGTAGTAGTCTCCTCGACCGCATAATCACGGTTGAAATTAAAAACACACCCATTAAAACGATACTCGGTCATATTGAAAACCGAGCCGAAGTTAAATTCTCCTATAATCCTTCTGTTATTGATATCGAAAAACGTGTTAGTCTTTCAATCAAAGAAAAAACAGTGGCTTACGGTTTATCATTGATTTTTAATCATACTGTAAGGTTTAAAGCCGTTGCGAACCATATTGTATTATTAAAAAATGAAAATGAAACCGAATTAAAAGAGCGAAAAAAGTCGAATAACACCGTTACATTTAAAGGTCAAGTGATTGATGCTTCTACTGGAAAGCCCCTTCCTCACGCCAGCATTTACGACGTCGAAGCAAAACTCGCCAGCTCATCCAATAGCAATGGATTTTATGAACTCACAATTTCTAATCCCGAACGCAATAGAAGTTTATACTTTAGTAAAAAAGGTTATCACAAAAAAATTATTGTTCTAGACGCCACTTCAAAAAATGAAATAATTAAAAACATCCGTCTCGAACGAAAAGAAAATGTGGAAAAAATTGCCCCCCTTTCCATCGAACCAATTTATCGACCAATTGAAGAACGGGCAATCTCAGGAGGTTTAGTTTCTCAAGAAACATATCGCCATACTGAAAACCTTAAAGAAATAAAGGAAACACGCATTGCTCAAATCTCTTTTGTGCCAGCCATAAGCATTGGGTCCAACCTTTCCTCAAATGGATTAATTACGAATAATTTGTCCCTGAATATTCTCGCCGGGTATTCAAATGGTACTGCAGGTGTAGAAATTGGCGGTATTTTAAACATGGTCAATGGAAATGCCAAGTGGGTCCAGTTAGCTGGTATGAGCAATTTGGTGGGAGGAAGTTATGAAGGAATTCAAGTTGGAGGAATATTAAACTCCGTAAGAGGCTCGCTAAAAGGTGTTCAAGTTGGAGGAATCGCAAATATGGTTGGAGGTGATTTTATTGGGGTACAAATTGGTGGAATTACCAATCTAACTCATAAAGATTTTGCGGGGGTTCAAGTGAGTGGAATTAGTTCTATTTCTAGAGGAGACGTATATGGAATTCAAGTGAGTGGAATTTTTTCAGGAGCCAAATGCGGCTTTACAGGCATACAGCTTTCAGGAATTGGATCCATGAGTGATTCGTTGACGAATGGACTTCAATTATCAGGTATTTATAATACATCTTTAGGCAGATTTAATGGTGTACAAATTGCTGGGATAAGTAATCATAGTGTTAAAGGAAATAGTTTTTTACAATTGGCTGGAATTGGTAATATAACTCGAAAAAACGTTGGTCTTCAGCTAGGAGGCATCTTTAACTATGCGCGTGTAAATAATGGATTACAAGTTGGCTTGTTAAATTTTAGTAATGAAAACAACGGACTGTCATTGGGTCTATTTAATTATGTCCATAATGGTTATCACAAAATAGAAGTATACAATACGGAGTCTTTTCATTTGAACCTTGGTGTAAAAACAGGTACAAAACGCTTTTATAACACATACCATTTTGGCGTTTTGTTCGAAAAACAACGTCTCTATTCCGGTGGTTTGGGTTTCGGAACGCATTTTGATTTAAGAGAGAATTGGGGCAGTTCAGTTGACTTAATAGGTTTACTTGTTTTTAAAAATGACCCCACAACATTTGAATTCAATAATCTCTATAAATTAGATTTTACGGTAGAATACGGACCAAAAGAATGGATTACTTTCTTTGCCGGACCTTCAGTTAATTTAAGTGTCATGCAATTTTTAAGTGATGAAGGTGATTATCCACAGTACCTAAATGTGACTGAGTTCGTACAAGCAGAAGAATATTGGGGATCATACCAAGGTTGGATTGGCTGGAAAATTGGGATTAGAATCTAATCGAAAAAAAAACTAACCACTTGATAGGGGTGTAATTTGCTTTAAGTGTCACACCAATGTAACACAAATAGCAAAAAATGAAAACCTTAAACACCTTCTTCCTCTTTTGTTTTCTTTTATCAAATTGGTGCTTTGGCCAAGATAATTTCCATCAAACAGTTCGCGGTCAATTATTAGATGCCGATACTAAAACCCCGATTATAGGAGCTACAATTCTTATCCCAGATTCGAACCCATTGCTCGGTGCTAAATCAAATTTAAATGGGGAATTTAAAATTGAAAATGTACCTGTTGGACGAACACCATTTCGAATCACTGCATCTGGTTATCTCGATATTAATTTGCCAAGTATACTTGTAGAATCGGGGAAAGAAAAAATCCTCAATCTTGAAATGACTGGCGACATCAACATTTTAAATAAGGTTGAAATCACCGCAAATTCAAACCCACTCGAAGTCGCGAATAAAATGGCTACTGTCAGTGCAAAAGCTTTTAGTGTTGAAGAAACCAATCGTTATGCAGGTTCTTTAAATGATCCTGCTAGAATGGTTTCAGGGTTTGCAGGCGTAACAGGTGATGCAGAAGGAAATAATGATATTGTTGTTCGTGGCAATTCACCTCGTGGTGTGTTGTGGCGTTTAGAGGGGATTGATATTCCAAATCCGAATCATTTTTCAGATAATGGCGCCACTGGTGGACCAGTAAATGCGTTAAACGGGGCTGTTTTAGCAAATTCAGACTTTTTTTCAGGCGCATTTGCTCCTGAATATGGCAATGCTTTATCGGGTGTTTTTGATGTTAAGATGCGTCAAGGAAACAACGAAAAAAGAGAATATTCCTTTTCGGCCGGGGTAATTGGAATTGATGCCACAATCGAAGGTCCATTTTCAGAAGGTTATCGTGGCTCATACATGGCAAATTACCGCTATTCTTCCATTGCCTTATTGGATAAAGTAGGAATACTCGATTTCAACGGAATTCCTATTTATCAAGATGGCGCTTTTAAAATTCATTTACCAACCAAAAAAGGAGGAACATTTAGTTTAATCGGATTTGGTGGAAAAAGTGCAATTGACGAAACAGATCAAGATGACGAAACCGAAGAAATATATGGGAAATACAACTTCCGTGCATCAGTCGGTATGTTAGGTCTAAAACATATTTATTTACTTTCTCCCAAGCTCTATATCAAGTCATACCTAGCAGCAACCTCATCCTATAATGGCGGAGAAGGATATTTTAATACCAAGAATGAAAAACTGGTCCTTTCTGAACGAGAAGGATTTACAGACAATCAAATTAAAAGTCAATCTATTTTAAACTATAAATACAACGCTAAACATATTTTTCAAGTTGGTGCAACCTTCTCTAATCTCCGGTACAACTATTTTTACGAAGAGGATTATGATGATCAAAACGGTATTCTCACACCTCAAAAAAAAGCAAAAGGAGATGCGAACCTCCTTCAAGCTTTTATGAGTTGGAAATATAGAGCAACCAATCAACTTTCATTTGTTTCTGGATTACATTACACTCATTTTTACTTGAATAACAATAAAAACATTGAACCTCGCCTTGGCTTAAAATGGCAATTGACACCGCGCCAAAATTTTTCCTTAGGTATTGGAATGCATAGTAAGGTTGAAGCTGTTTCTGTTTACCTAGATCAAAATTTAACCAGCGATTTTTCGATACAACCACAGAATAAAAACCTCGACTTTTCAAAAAGCAGTCATTTCGTTCTTGGATATGGAATTCGAATAAATGAACATTTATTCCTCAGATCTGAAATCTACTATCAGCATTTATTTGACGTTCCAATCTCTCAAGATACCGCCATCAACTTCAGCATGATTAACAGTGCCTCCGGCATACCCAATATGGCTTTAATAAATGACGGTACAGGCAATAACTATGGTATTGAATTAACGGTAGAAAGACCTTTTGAAAATAATTTTTATTACCTCTTAACAGGATCAATCTATAAATCAGAATATAGTTTAGATCAGCAAAACTATCAACCCTCTCGTTATGATGCAAATTATGCCCTAAACTTCTTGCTTGGTAAAGAATTCAATTTAGGTGCTGCTAGCAATAAAACACTAGGCATTAATACTAAAATATCAGTGATTGGTGGAAATCGATACACTCCAATCGACTTGAATGCTTCGCAAGAGGTCGGATATACGGTACTTGATGAGAATCAAATCTTTGGTAAAAAAGGGGAAGATATTTTCTTCATCAACCTAGGTTTAACCTATAGGTGTGATATGAAAAGAGCCAGTCACTCTTTTAAAATAGATATCCAAAACCTCACAAATAATCAAGCAGTTGTGAGTGAATATTTCAATGGTAGAACAAACCAAATTGAATATAACACGCAACTTTCACTCATTCCAAACTTAATTTACACCATTAAATTTTAAACAATGAAAACACTATTTTTAATCATTACATCATTCACTTTTTTAACGGCTTTTTCACAAGAAAAAGACAGCATTATGAGACGACCGGTACAAGTGTCTTTCTTTTATCCGTTGGGATCAAATGGAATTAATTCCCCTAAGTATTCAAATTATATCTCTTTAAATATGCTCTATGGAATTAATGGAGGTGTTGATGGATTTGAATTAGGGGGATTAGTAAACGTGAACAATGGAAACGTGAATGGAATGCAAATAGGAGGAATTGCAAATGTGACGAAAGGACATGCAAATGGCTTAATAATTAGTGGAATTACAAACCTCGCGAGTGATTCTAGTAATACGATGTCATTTGCAGGTATCTCGAATATTTATAACGCAAACGCCTTAGGTATGCAATTCGCAGGCATATCCAATTCAGTAAACGGTACTTTTCTGGGAGGGCAATTTGCAGGAATCACCAATGCTGCAAACGGTGATTTAAATGGTGCTCAAGTCGCGGGAATATCAAATTTCAGTAATGGTAACCTCATGGGACTTCAAATTGCGGGAATATCGAACCTTTCAAATGGTAATGTAAATGGCGGCCAAATAGGCTTAGTAAATGTGGCTAAGAACATTAGTGGTTTTCAATTAGGTTTAATAAATTTAGCAGAATCTTATGAAAAAGGCATTCCGATTGGCTTAATCAACATCGTGAAAAAGGGGTTTCACGCAATAGAAATATCAGGAACTGAAGCAATTTATGCGAATCTAGCCTTAAAATTAGGCGTAAATCAATTTTATGGCATTTACCGAGCGGGTTATTTTTCAAACGGATCAGAACAATCAATGTCCTATGGGCTGGGATTTGGAAGTATGCTTTCGTTGACTGAAAAAGCCTATGTTTCCGCAGACCTAACTGCTAATCAGATTTATACTTCTATACATCATCCAGAACTCAACTTATTATCTCGAATCGACCTTGCTTTCCGCTATGAATTCACAAAAACGATTGGCTTATTCGCAGGACCTTCCTTTAACGTATTTATCTCTGAAAACCCTTTAGATGGACAAAGTTCAGCACTTGAACCTCCTTATTATTTATATGAAGAGAGTTGGTGGAATAATCAAGGTAAAACATCAATTTGGATTGGTGGGAATTTAGGTCTCAGTGTGCGTTTTTAGATAAAATTTCTAATTGACTGCTATAAACAGCTATAATTCAATATTTTTACACAAAAAAAATGAATCATATTCTACCATTCATCCTTTTACTTCTTTTCTTTCTCTCATCTTTGTCCTGTTACAGTCAAAATGAGGAACAAGAAAAGAATTTCAGAAGTTTAAACTTGGCTGTTCAACCCATTTCAATTTTCAAACCATACGACAAGACCGTTTTTAGTAAAAATTTAGTTATTCCAATTTCAATAACTTATCGGTTGTCAAAAAATCTACCCAAAACATTGTACTATGATTTTGGTCTTCAATATTATCAATCGTATAATTATCTGGAGCATGAAAAATCAAATTATATGGCGCCCACAGCGTTTGTCGGAATGGGCTTTAAATATGCGCTAGAAAAGTTTACCTTTTTAGGAGGGGTTTCCGTTATGACCAGTCGGGTATTCGATCGAGTTGAAGGTGTTAATTATATAAAACAGCTAAATTATTGGTCGTTTAACGGAGTGCTAAATGTTGAAGGTAGTTATCTAATTTCAACGCGTACAAGAGTACATCTAGGAGCATTGGTTTCACTTAAAAAACAAGCTGGTTTGTCAATCGGAATTTCGTATCAATTATGAGAAATAGGTTCATTGTAATATTAAGTCTTTTTATTTTTTCATGTCAAAAAGAAGACAGTTCATTTATCTATAAGGCGCAATTCGCAAAAGAAGGAGCTTTTGAAGTTGAAATATTTGATGTTGAAACAGACAGCGATGTACCTTACTTAATTGTAGCTCCTAAAGATATTGAAGAACCCCTTCCGGTAGTGGTCTGGGGAAATGGTACAGATGCCGAGCCAAAGGAGTATACGGAATTATTTAAACACATTGCTAGTCATGGGTTTTTGGTTATTGACACCTATTCGGTTACCACGGGAACAGGGCAGGAAATTAGCGATGCAATTGATATGATTTTTAAAGAAACGGTTGATACTGCATCCCTTTTATACCATTATGCTGACACCAATTTTCTTGCAGTCGCAGGACATTCGCAAGGTTCTACAGGAGTTATTAATAGTTATACTAACTTTCATCAGCAAGCGCGAATTAAAACCATAGTTTCCATAGCATTACCTGCATTAAAATGGTGCGATCCAGAGGATGTTTATGATGCCGCGAAAATTGAGGTTCCTTTTTTAATTCTTGGAGGCGAGAAAGATTTTATAATTTCTCCAACTGCAACTAACGAGCAAGCTTTTGATTTATTATCTGCAGTTGTGCCTGGATGTATGCTGATTTTACACGATGCAGGCCACCTTGAAATTCAAGGAAATGGAGGGAATTATCGTGGTTTTCTAACCGCTTGGCTACAGTACATATCAACCAATGGAGCTTCGTCAAGAAAAGTATTTGCAACCAAGGACGCAGAAATCTATCAATCTCCATTAATTAAAAGTGTCGGGAGTAAAAACTTGAATTAGTGTAAAAAAACAATAAGTGGGGAAGTTAGGCTAGTTAGCAAAGCTCTGAATTACCAGAACATCTAACAATTGAAAAGTGAGGCTAATAAGTTCGATTTAACACAAAAAAAGAGGAGCTCAATCAACTCCTCTTTTTTTAATTCTCATAATTAGATTACCTCGGATCTAAAATCAATTCTATGCGTGCCAGGGCATCCTCTAAATGAATTTTAGTCATTTTATCTCCTGTTCTTGCCACAGCTGATTTGATTAATTTTTTCAATTCGTTTAATTCGGCGCGAGCAATCGATCGGATATCGGATTGGCTTGCGTCTACATTTGATTCAATTAACCAGGCACGAAGTGCCATTGGAACTTGATCTTGTTCTTCAGTCATTAAGTATGCTAAACGATCGATATAGGCACGTTGCAAGTTTCTACGATATACATCAACCTTTCCACCTTGTTTTAATTCGGTCCAGATACCATCGCGTAAATCATCCATTATTTCCAATAAGGTATAGGCATTTTCACCATTCACCATTTCATTTTCAATTGCTCTGGCCATTCTGCCAAAATCAAGAATTGAATTGAGCGTTCTAACCTGTAATTTTCGCATGCGTTCGATGGCTCCATCAAATTCAATTTTATTAAAAATATCTTGGTCAAGTAACCAGGTTGGTGTTTCAAAAAGTTGAGATCTTAAAAATGCCATTGCATCTTTTTGAAGGTTTTTCGGAACATGTGTATAAACTGCACCTTCTTGATCGTACGTTTTATAATATTCATAGATTCCGCCCACATTGGCAGTTACATGCCCCATATAACGGTTAAACTGTCCTACAACCTGATCATAGATAGCACTTAAATCTTCATAATTTTTACCATCTTCACCAGTCCATTCAATTAGGTTAGGCAAGATTCGTTTTAAATTTTTAATTCCATAATCACTGGCTTTCATTGCGTTGTCACCAAGGTCTTCTGTTTGCGAACTTGGATCAATTGTAATGAATTGTTGTTTACCAAAGCGGTATAAAGGATCACCTGCATGTTCCAGAATCCATTGATCAAGAATTGGTTTTTCATCTTTTGCTGTTTCTGCTTCCGGAATTGGGCGATATCCCCAAGCGATAGAATACTTATCGTAAATTCCGATATCTGGCATCAAAGCCACCCCTTTATCCTCGGGTTGAGCAATATAGTTGAATCGCGCATAATCCATGATAGATGGAGCCGTTCCATATTTCGCTGTGAAAGTCGCCGATCGTAGTGAATCTACTGGATAAGCAACCGAACTTCCCATATTATGCGGCAAACCTAAAGTGTGTCCCACTTCGTGGGCTGATACAAATCGAATCAATCGACCCATAATTTCTTCTTTAAATTCTACCCCGCGCGCATCCTCGTTGATAGCGGCAGTTTGCACGAAGAACCAATTTCTTAAGAGCGTCATCACGTTGTGATACCAGTTAATATCCGATTCAATAATTTCACCGGAACGCGGATCACTTACATGTGGACCATTGGCATTAGGAATAGGAGAAGCAAGGTATCGTACTACAGAATAACGCGCATCTTCAGGGCTCCAATCAGGATCCTCTTCAGGACTTGGAGCATCTTTAGCAATAATTGCATTTTTAAATCCTGCTGCTTCAAAAGCTACTTGCCAATCTTCAATACCTTGTTTTAGATATTTACGCCATTTTTCAGGTGTTGCACGATCGATATAATAAACAATTGGTTTCACCGGTTCAACCAGTTCGCCATTTTTGAATTTTTCCATATCCTCAGGCTTAACCTCTAAACGCCATCTGTCCAAGTAACGGAACGATTCACTTTTTTGTGCTTCCGAACCATAATCAGTTTGAGATGAGGTAAACCAACCAACACGTTGATCAAAATAACGTCTTTTCATCGGCTCTTTCGGCAATAAAATCATTGAATTTGAAATTTCTAATGAAATCGATCCTAAACTAGAATTGGAAGGAGGAGCTGCGGAAGCATAAGTCTTAACATGCCGTGCTTCAACATTAATAGGATAAGACTTTAATGAAGAAATATAAGACCGCTTGCTGTCCATTCGACTTATCTTATAACGTTTACGTGTCCTAGTAGGCAACCCTAATGCAGCGACATCAGACTCAAAGAGCTCAGTTACATCTATCACAACAGAAGACGAATCCTTCCCCAAAGCCTTAATCGGAAACATGTGCATAATTGGTTCAAAATTTGAATTCATTACTGCCTCATGTACAGGTAAAGAATCCGCTGCAAATACCTGATGGGATACTACACGTAATAATATATTATCTTCATTTCTTTGCCAACGTACCACCTGTTCATTTTGCTTTCCACCACCAAACCCCAGTCCGGCAGCAGTTTTAGCAATCCGAGTTACCATCAGCATTTCTCGTTCAAGTAATGAATCGGGAATTTCATAATAGTAAGCATTCTCAACTTTATGAACGTTAAATAATCCCTCATCCGACTCAGCATCCTTAGTAATCACCTTACTATAAGGTTGAATACCCCCTTTCTTTGGTTTGGGAGCTGCTTGCTGCTCTGTTTTTGCTTTCTTTTTACGTTTAAATAATTGCGCATGACCCTCTACTGGAGTTACAAAAAGTAATCCCAAAGCAGCCATCGATAATATGATTTGACGTTTCATAAATAGATTGATTCAAGGTTTGACCTTAATATTACTATTTTTTTCTCAATTGAATTTGAAACATGGTATAAATGCCAGTTTTAAGGTATAAACGGCATTTTAAAAAGGACAGGACAATTTAGTGAATCAGGTATTTAATCCTAATTCAAGCGCTAAAAGTTCGATGGGCCTTGCAATTCTATCATCATTCGCTTCCAATTCATCCACAATTTCAAAGCTTTCAATTCTACTGATTTTATTTCTTTCACCTATCAATGAAGTAAGAAGAATATCAACTGCCACCTCCTCAGTTTCTTCATCTAAATGCTCGGTATTAGCGATTATAATAATTAAATGTACTCGGTCCGCATCTTCCTGCTCTATTAAAAACTTCCATTTTTGAGCATCAACTGTCTGCGTTTCAATCTCAAGATCATATAAATCAAATCGTAATTTACCTGTTGGTTGACGACTATCAAAAAAGGTCCAGTGCGGCAATGAGGGAGCGCTATTAACCAAAGCAGACGTTAAACCTAGTAACTCTGTTTTGTTATTCGGAGAAATTGTGAATGAAAATTTATTCGTCTCCACCTCTTCAATCGTCCATTTTAAAGGACCAAATCCCAATATAAACTGATCTAGTTGATCTATTATTTCTGTGGAATTTTCCGAAGCGCCATGAGACACCAACTCCCTAAAACCACCCTCATTCAACTGAAACCATTCCCAAAAATCTGCTATTTGACTTTTGGTTTTATCCATTGTTTTTTGCTTCAAATTTATCCAGCAGTACTTTCGTGTTTTTATACAGTTGATCTCTAAAAAAACCTGTTCCTCCGAATAACCTCCCTTTCAATCCCATCGCCTGTTTGGCCCATTCTTTACGATTAAAATCATCCACATGCTTGATGATCAACCCATCTTTAAACAAAAAATAAGCATCAACCTCATTCACAACTCTTCTACCTGTTTTGGAAAAAGTATATTTTGCTTGCCAATGCGCTTTTGCTTTTTTTTCATCCGCAGAAATTACCTCAAAATTAACTTCTAAATCTTTTCCATTTTCAATCAGCATTCGCCACATATTTTTTGCGCGATTTCCATGTAAAATTCCAAAGGCTGGATCACTAAAAATAACCTCTTCATGATACAGTGCAACCATCGATTCTGCATCTTTATTTTTAAATGCTTCGTAGAATTTTGTTATTGTTTCTTTCATTGTATGATTCTGCTTTTGCAGCTGCAAATCTAACGTTAATCTGCCTTATTATTTATGATTTAACTCAGATTCTTTTAACCGTAAAACGGTAATTTCAGGCCAAATTCCAAGTCGACCTGGATATCCTAAAAATCCAAAACCTCTATTTATATATAAAAACTGTTTCCCTTCCTGGTATAAACCCGCCCATTTTTTATAGCGAAGTTTAATTGGACTCCATCGAAACTTTCCTATTTCAAAACCCATCTGTGCGCCATGTGTATGACCACTTAGGGTTAAATCAATGTGCGGATACCGTTTAATAACCTCTTCTTCCCAATGCGTTGGGTCATGCGATAACAATATTTTGACATCTGCCTTTAAACCCTTTAATGCTTTTTCTAAATCTCCCACCTTTTTAAAGCCCTTGCCCCAATTTTCTACTCCAATCAACCCTATCTTAGCATTATCGTTTTCTAAATAAACATGCTCATCTAATAATAACCTCCAGCCCATATCCGCATGGACTTGTTTCAATTTATTCAAATTATTAGCTTTCGCTTGTTGGGAAGGCCATTGAACATAATCACCATAATCGTGATTCCCAAGAATTGAAAAAACGCCGTTTGGGGCAGATAATTGTGCAAAAATATTTCTATAATCATTCATTTCATTTGCATCATCGTTAACCAAATCTCCTGTAAAAAAAATAACATCTGCATTTTGTTTTTTTACCAAATCAACCCCTCGTTGAACGGCTCTAGGATTGTAAAAACTACCTGCATGAATATCAGACAATTGGACAATTTTAAAATCTTGAAATGCTTTGGGAAGATGTCGTATTGGAACAACAACTTCATGAATACGATATCGATAAGGCCCTATAATCATGCCCAATAAAAACAATACCGCAGGTAAGATACTTAACGCTGCACCAATCATTAATAACTCGGGTATTCGTTGAAAACTTCCAAACCCGAATAAACCTCGAATAAAACGTTGCAAATCATCTAAGACCAAAAACAGGTCAAATATCAAAACGGAAAATAGATTGATAAAAACAAAGGCAAACAAAAAATTCCTGATAACCTTATTTAATTTATTTCCGAATGAAAAAATAATTCCTAATCCCACGAAAGAAACTCCCATTAACCCATAAAAGAAAATAGCAACAACTAATTGCACCACATCACTTTGCTCTTCTTTCAAAATTGTAATACCAGAAAAGGCATAGAGCTCTAATAGCACTAGAATTCCGATGATAATAAAAGGCAATGACCGACTGCTACTATGCATATCCCTTATTTAAAGTCATAACGGTAATCTCAGGCCAAATTCCAATTCTACCAGGATAACCTAAAAACCCATAACCTCTATTAATGTAGAGGTATTGATTTTCTTTTTGATATAAACCTGCCCATTTATCGTACCTTAAACTGACAGGACTCCATTTAAAGCCACCTGTTTCAACGCCAATTTGGGCACCATGCGTATGCCCACTAAATGTGACATCAATATCTTTGAATGCTTTTGTCACCTCCTCATCCCAATGCGTTGGGTCATGTGACAACAATAATTTGACCGGAGCCTTACAATTTCGTGCTGCTTGAGGTAAATTACCAATTTGATGAAAACCTTTACCCCAATTCTGAACTCCTATTAAACCAATTCGAGCCCCATCTTTTTCGAGGTATTCATGCTCATCTAATAATAAACGCCAACCCAGCTCTTTATGAACTTCTTTCAACCGTTCAAGGTTTGCCGCTTTTTCATGCTCAGAATTCCATCGGTGATAATCACCATAATCATGATTACCAAGCACCGAATAAACACCCATTGGAGCTTTGAGACGCGAAAAAACATCCATATAATCATCCATTTCACTCGCAATATTATTGACTAAATCACCGGTAAAAAAAATCACATCTGGTTGTTGAGCCAACAATAAATCTATCCCTTTATTGACCGCGCTTTTATCATAAAAACTTCCGGCATGAATATCTGAAATTTGAACCACTTTTAACCCATCAAAAACAGCTGGCAAGTTGGGCAAACTTACCGTTGGATGATGTAAAGTGTATTTATAGGGACCAACAAACATACCAATTGGCAAACTGATGGTTGGCACTGCCGCGGCAACCACGCCAGTCTTCAATAAAAACGCTGACCTAGAAATACCTTCTTCTTGTGAGGAAGTTGAACTCGTCCTATGATAACGTTTGCTCACCCATAGCGTTATGCGTCGTAAATCATCAACAACTAAAAACAAAGCCAGGATAAGCTTTGCCAAAAAGTTGAGCATAATAAATCCAAAAAAGAAATTAGTTGCCCAATTAGGTATGCTTCCTCCCCAAATAAACAAAATCGGTAACGAAATACAAGCCATGCCAGTAAGAACCAAAAAGACTGATTTTAACAGATTTTTATGCCATCTTTTGTACCTATCCCACGCCCCCTTTAAACCTTTATACGCATAGTACTCTAGCAACAATAAAATAGCAATTAGAATAATTGGAAATAATACTGATCTCATGAATTTATCAAAATGTAAATTTAATGGAAATATTCCATGCGTTTATTGGACGTATGAAGGTTAATTTTATTTCCTAGTTACGTTAAAAATATTCTAAAACACTTTCATTAAAAAAAAGATTAAGATATTTGTTTTAACAATAAGGCAGGTATATATGCCCAAAAGACTAAAAGTACAAAAATGAAAAAGGCTTATTTATTCGGATTAATGTTATCTATTCTTCTTTTTTCTTGTAATTCGACCCAAGATAAAGAAGCGAACACGGAGGCTTTAAATGAGCAATTAACCAGTTCCACAAATATTAAAGAGGCTTCTAAAAGTTTTGCTCAAGGAGGTGCAACCAATAGTGAAGAATATTTTTCAGGTCTCTTATCGAGTGTAGTTGAAATTGATGTTAAGCTCCGAGAAATTGTTCGTTTAGATGAAACAGATGCTGCTGTAAACAAAATAAACGCTGTTTTGGACACGACTTTGAGTAAAATTGAGCAAGGTAGAAAAGCCATTAAATTATATCAAAATGAAGATTGGCCTAAACGCGCGGAGTTTCACGAAATTACTGAAGAATGGTTTACTGCAGTTGAAGGATTAATCAATAATCACTATCGACAATTAGCAGAGCCTATGTCACGTGATATGAATACGTGGACTGCAGAAGAAATGCAAGCATATGAAGCGTATTTAGACGCCTTTGACCTTTATTTAGACATTGACAATCGTTGGATAGATTTCCAAGACGTTTATGCCGAAGCCAATGAATTTATTTTAGAAGGAACGATAAACGAAGAGGCCATGCTCGAGGAAGAGTTGATCTCAAATGAATAAGATTTGTTAGCGCTAAGTTAATGCGCTAACAACCAATTTTCAGCAAATTTATAATCAACATCTAAAGGAACGGCAAGTGTAACAGCCTTTTCCATTTCGTCTTTTACAAGGTTTTCCATGACTTCTTTTTCGTCGTTCAACACGTCAAATACCAATTCATCATGAACTTGGAGTAGCATCTTTGATTTTAGATTCATTTCAGTCATTTTCTGATGAATATTAATCATCGCAATTTTAATAACATCGGCAGCAGAACCTTGAATTGGTGCATTCACCGCATTACGTTCTGCGAATCCTCGTACAATCGCATTGGCTGAAACAATGTCTTTTAAATATCGACGACGCTTCATAATCGTTTCGACATAGCCATGTTTACGAGCAAATTCAACTTGATCGCTCATAAAATCTTTCATCTTACTGTATTGCTCAAAATAATTATCAATCAATGCTTTCGCCTCTTTCCTGGTGATACCTAGGTTTTGTGCAAGTGTAAATGCCGATTGCCCGTAAATGATTCCAAAATTAACTGCCTTTGCTGCACTTCGCTGCTCACGCGTAACCTCCTCAATATGATCAACATGAAATACTTTCGCTGCTGTTGCGGCGTGAATGTCGAGGTTTGCCCTAAATGAATCAATCATTGCTTGGTCACCAGAAAGTGCCGCAATAATTCTTAATTCTATTTGCGAATAATCTGCGGCCAACAAGGTATACTCATGATTTCTTGCAATAAAAGCCTTTCGAATTTCCCTTCCCTTTTCTGTTCTAATGGGAATATTTTGAAGATTTGGGTTATTCGAGCTTAATCGTCCAGTAGCAGCAACGGTTTGCATATAACTTGTATGTATTCTCCCAGTTTGTTCGTTCACCAATTGCGGCAATGAATCTACATAAGTACTTTTTAGCTTCTTTAAAGAGCGATAATTAAGAATCAATGGGATAATTTCGTGTTTATGCTCCAGTTTGGACAAAACGCTCTCATCAGTTTTGTATTGACCTGTTTTCGTTTTTTTTGCTTTTGGATCTATTTGTAAAACATCGAATAATATTTCGCCTAATTGTTTTGGTGAGTCAAGGTTAAAATCGTGGACCCCTGCTAAATCTTTTATTTTAATTTCCAATTCACCTAAATCTTTACCAAGTTCATCAGAAAAGCGAGCCAATGCAGGAACATCTATATTAATTCCTTCCATTTCCATTTCTTTTAAGACCCTTGCCAGTGGCATTTCAATCTTGTAGAATAGATCTTTAAGGTGACCTTTTTCAATTTCAGGTTGAAAAATTTGCTTTAACTGCCATGTTACATCTGAATCTTCACAAGCATAATCTACTATACTTTCCGCAGGAATATCAGCCATGGTTTTTTGATTCTTTCCCTTTTTCCCAATTAAGGATTCGATGGAAATAGGTTGATAATTCAAATACAATTGAGCTAAATGATCCATTCCATGTTTAGATTCAGGCGTTATTAAATAATGCGCAATCATCGTATCGAATAAGGGACCTTTAATTTCAACCCCATATTTCTCAATTATTTTAAGGTCATATTTAATATTATGGGCAATTTTTTCTATTGCTTCATTCTCAAAAAACGGTTTAAATGCTTGAACTACCTCTACTCTATCCTCCGCCGTACAAGGAACATAAAAGCCCGTTCCAGTTTGGTAAGTAAAACTCATGCCAACAATTTCAGCATCAATAGGGTTGATTCCTGTAGTCTCAGTATCAAAGCAGACTGATTTTTGTTGTAATAGCAAATCCAGCAGTTCTGCTCTTTTTTCAGGTGAAACAACGATTTGATAATCAGGATTTGTATCTGCAATTGTTTTTGCCACTGCACCACTAGCCGCAACTTCTTCGGCTGCTGTTTCAATAGCTGGTCCGCCAAACAAATCCAATTGACCTTCGGCTTTTTGAGTATTTGGTAAAATTAGCTCTTCGCCCAAAACCCTTTTTGCTAAGGTTTTAAACTCCAATTCGGTAAAAATCGCTTTAATTTTTTCCGGATCAGGATCCTCCATAATCAATTTCTCCTCCTCAAATTCTACATCAACATCGAGAATGATTGTCGCTAGTTTTTTAGAATCCAACCCTTGTTGAGCATAAGTAATGACATTTTCTTTTTGTTTTCCTTTTAATTCATCAGCATGTGCAATAAGTTCTTCGACAGAACCGTATTGTTTGATTAGTTTTTTTGCTGTTTTCTCTCCAATGCCAGGTATACCTGGAATGTTATCGGCAGAATCTCCCCATAAACCTAAAATATCAATAACTTGCTCAGGATAGTCCACTTCAAATTTTTCTTTCACCTCATCAACACCCCAAATCTCTACAGGCTTTTTTCCTCGACTGGGTTTATACATGAAAATGTGCTCAGAAACGAGCTGCGCAAAATCCTTATCCGGCGTCATCATATACGTATAAAAACCTTCTTTTTCAGCTTTCTTAGCAATTGTTCCGATAATGTCATCAGCCTCATCACCGGGGCTAATTAAAATAGGAATGTTAAAAGCTTTAACAATCTCTTTAATCGGCTCTATCATCGCTGCAATATCTTCCGGCATTGCTTCACGATGGGCTTTATAATCCTCAAATTCTTCTGCTCGTTTTGTTAAACCTGGAGAATCGAATACAACTGCTAGATGCGTTGGATTTTCTTTATTTAAAACATCCAAAAGAGCATTTGTGAAACCAAATGCTGCGGAGGTATTTTGCCCTTTACTGTTTATTCTTGGATTTTTGATAAATGCGTAATAAGCTCTATAAATGAGTGCAAAGGCATCTAGAAGAAATAATTTTTTTTCGTGTACAGGTGTCATTAATACGTTGAATTTGATTAGTTTAAAATAGGCTTATGTTCGAGCGATTCTCCAATATACTTTTTATAATATCCCCAATTCTTAATAATGTCCGTCATGCATTCCGCATCACCATCTTCTGTCATTCTCATTAAGTTATCGGTTGACAACTCCGAAGGATGATGTGCCCCAGTTGCAGATAACAATTCTAAAAACGCATGAATGGTATTACGATGATAATTGGAGGCTCTTACACTTTTTAAGCCGGGGTCCAACCCTTTCATTAATCGTTTATCTTGTGTAGCGATTCCTACAGGGCAGGTATTTGTATTACAAAGCTGGGCATGAATACAACCTATTGAAAGCATCATCGCCCGAGCTGATTGTGTCAAATCAGCCCCCATGGCAATACTTTTTAAAATACCAAAACCATTGAAGACTTTACCGGAAGCAATTATTTTTAGTTTTTGACGGATACCATGCTTAATTAGTAATCGATCGGCAATCATTAACCCTAAATCTAATGGAGTTCCAACGTAATTCGCAAACTCAAGTGGCGCAGCACCAGTACCTCCTTCAGAACCATCAATTGAAATAAAATCCGGGTAGATATTAGCCTTGGCCATTGCCACACAAATCGCTTCGAACTCCTCTACTTTACCAATACAAAGTTTAAATCCTACCGGTTTTCCTTCGGACAATGTTCTTAATTCAGCGATAAAATGCACAAGTCCATCCGGCCCCTTAAAAGCACTATGACCCGGAGGTGAAAGCACGGTTTCACCAGCAACAACTCCTCTAATATGGGCAATTTCTTCTGTATTTTTTTTACCCGGCAACACCCCTCCATGACCAGGTTTTGCTCCTTGTGAAAGCTTCAATTCTATCATTTTAACTTCAGGACGCAACGCATTTTCTTTGAACTTATCTGCAGAAAAACTTCCGTCTTGATTACGACAACCAAAATAACCTGTCCCAATTTGCCAAACTAAATCTCCGCCATGCAAATGATAAGGAGAAATACCTCCTTCACCTGTATTGTGATAAAAACTTCCCAGTTTTGCACCTTTGTTTAGTGCTTCAACAGCATTTTTTGATAAAGATCCAAAACTCATGGCAGATATATTATACAACGAAGCCGAATAAGGTTGTTTACACTGATCTCCTCCAATTAAAACACGAGGTTCTTCATGCAATAATTCTCCCGGATAAAGCGAATGTGCGATAAACTCGTATCCTTCATCATAAATATTTTCCTCTGTTCCAAAAGGATGTGTTGAACCTAAGTTTTTTGATCGCTGATATATTACTGCTCTTTTATTCTTACTAATCGGCCTACCATCTGTTCTTCGCTCTACAAAATACTGCTGAATCTCAGGAGAAATTGATTCAAGCATATAGCGTAAATTTCCAATGAGTGGGAAGTTTTTACGAATAGCATGTTCTTTCTGAAGAGCATCACTCGTACCAATTAAAATTAACGGACCGAATAACAGGAACAAATAATAGTAATTTGGATTGAATTTAATTCCTAAAAACACTATTGCCGCAGTTATAACGAATGCCGAAATAAAAAATATCGTTCTAACCATAATACTTTACTTTGAATGTCTAAAAATAAAGAGATTTTTAATAAAACTTGAGGAAACTTGACGCTATTCACTATCGCGTCTACTTTAAATTGTTGTAATTAGACTAATCACCTTCAACATTCTTCATATATACTGTTCGTTGCGGATAAGGAATTTCAATTTTTTCTTCCCGCAATCTTCGATCTATTTCAAAGCGAATATCGCTTCTAATTAACTCAAAATAAAGCTCATGTTTTGCCCAAAAAACTAAATCCATTTCCAATCCATCACTACCAAAATTCAACAATCTAACGATTGGTTTTCTCACTTTACTCACTTTTGGATGAGTATTTGCTGAAGCAATGAGTATTTCTTTTACTTTTTCAGTATCAACACCATAATGAAAACAGATTGGAATTGTAAACCTTGTAAATTCCGTTCCAGAGTTCCAATCTACCACACTTTCCTGAGTTAACTTAGAATTTGGAATGACGAGAATTTTCTCATCTCTCGTGAGCACTTTAGAGGTTCGGAGGTTGATTTGAACAACTTTGGCAACAAAACTTTCTCGATTATTCAACTGTGCAATTTCTAGTATATCGCCTACTTTAATTGACCCTTCAATAAGCAACATAATTCCGGACAAATAATCTTGAAATATTTGTTGTAACCCCAGTCCTATTGCCACTACAAATAATGCACCCGCCGTCATAAACAGGTCCAAATTCATTCCCATGCTACGCATAAAGATGATAAATGAAATGGCATAGATTATATACTTCGCAAGCTGAACATAAATATATTCCGTCCCTGTATCAATATCTTTATTGTTTTTACGAACGGCTTTGAGTAAAAAAACTTTTAGAAAATTGACCGTTAAACGGGTAATGAATATAATCGCCGCAATCAGAAACAAATGGTAAACAGCAATATGAAAAGACTTTATCCGTACAAATTCATAAGCCAAAATATGTGATAAATCCAACTGAGGATTATTGAGTTTTAAGCTTAAAAAACAAATGTAGATTGCTAAAAGATAAATCAATTGTTTTGTCAAGCGCCAAATAGCGATTTCTTTTCCTTCTATTTTTAATTGTTTTTCTGTAAGATGTAGCGCCTTAAAATATCGCTTAATGTATTTTATAAAGATTTTTGCAGCGAGATAGATCGCGAAAAACATAATTATGTTTAAAGGCGATAAAGCAAAAACTAATTCTCCTGGAGTCACCTCTATTTCATTTTCAAAAATAGGATCATCGTACCATTCAATAATGGGATATAAAAGAAAGGATTTAATTAATTGCCACATGACTTATATAATTGTTCGACCAAGTTTATCTGATAAAACGAGTTTTACCTTATCCAACTTTCTTTGTTCCTTTAATAAGGAGATAATCTCTTCTACGGATGACTCCGCGTCTTGTTCGTTTAAAGCATGAATTTTGGCTTGAATCTCGGCTATTTTTTGACGAACATAAGCACTTTTGTAAGAATAAATTGACTCCATTACAGCGCGGTCAAGCTTATCAACTTCAGTATTTATTCTTACTTTTTGCGTTTGCCAATTCCCACTTAATTCGTACTTAACCGCTAATAAATTAGCTGCTGTTTTACTTACTTCAATATCTTGGTGATTAACAAAATGATCAGACTTATACATAACGTTTTCAGTAAGCCCTTCTCGGTACTCCGATAAAATTTGATTAAATATTTTGTCCTGCATTTCAATTTGATCCTTTTCAAGTTCATGCACAACGAGTTCAAGAACACTTACCTCAACATCTTCCACTGATTCATTTCCTTCTTCATCATATTCAACGTTCGTTGCCCCTATACTGTATAAACCATAATTAAGGATGATGCGAATTAGATCGAGTTCAAAAAAATACAAGTCACTTTGAAGTGTTGGTGCAACGGCCTTTTCAATCTCCTCCAACATTTCAGGCGGCATCATCGCCTCGATTGGTATTTCGTAGTCTAAGTCTGGCGGAGCTGAAGTATTTTTAGGCTGCTGTTTGAGTGGGGTCTGAACATTTCTCGATTCTGTTCTAACCTTACGCTCTGCTAACTTCTTTTTTTCAGCAAGTTTCTTTGTTCGCGCCTTATTTACTTCTTGAATTATTGTTTGCTCCTCAATACTAAATATTGTCGCACATTCTCTACTATAAACTTGTCTTTTAATCGCATCGTCTATCACTGCAATTGAGCCAACAATATCGTTAATAAGTTGCGCTTTTTTTATAGGATCATTACCGGCATCTTTTAAGAGAATATCCGATTTGAAAACGATAAAATCTTTCGAATTTTCATCGATATACCCCTTTAACTCTTCAGTCGTTGATTTTTTAGCAAAAGAGTCAGGGTCTTCACCATCTGGAAAAAGTACAACTTTCACATTCAAGCCTTCGGAAAGAATCATATCAATTCCTCTGAACGAAGCCTTTATTCCTGCCGCATCGCCATCATATAGAATGGTAACATTTTCAGAATATCGCTTTATAAGCTTAATTTGATCCGTTGTTAACGAAGTTCCAGAGGAAGAAACCACATTTTCTACCCCTGATTGATACAAAGAAATTACATCCGTGTACCCTTCAACCAAAAAGCAATTATCATATTTAATGATGGCACTTTTAGCAAAGTACAGACCGTAGAGAATTTTACTCTTATTGTACAATTCACTTTCTGGTGAATTGAAGTATTTTGCAATTTTTTTGTCTGACTTTAACGTTCTGCCCCCAAACCCAAGAACTTTTCCAGCAATACTATGGATTGGAAACATGACGCGACCTCGATAAAAATCAAATGCCCTACCATCTTTTACCTTCGTTAAACCGGCTTTCTCGAGATATTCCAGTTTATAATTCTTGTCTAAAGCAACTTGCGTAAATCCTTTTGACTCGTCTAAGCAATAACCCAACTGGAATTTTTCAATGATATCTTCTCGAAACCCACGTTCTATAAAATAGGACAACCCTATTGACTTTCCTTCAGGATGTTTATGTAAGTTATCGCTAAAAGTATCCCGAGCAAATTCATTGATTATACTAATATTTTCTCGGATGGAGGTTTGCGCAATTTCTTCAGGCGTTTTTTGCCTGTCCTCCTTAATTTCAATATTGTATTTGTTGGCCAGCCATTTAAGTGCTTCAACATAATTGAAGTGCTCAGCCTCCATTAAAAAAGAAACGACATTCCCTCCTTTAGACGTACTGAAACATTTCCAAATTTGCTTAGCTGGCGAAACCATAAAAGATGGCGTTCTTTCATCTACAAAAGGACTTTTTCCTTTGTAGTTAGATCCGGCTTTTTTTAGTTGCACAAATTCGCCAATCACCTCCTCAACTCGGGCAGTTTGAAATATTTCATCGATGGTTTCCTTTGGTATCATTCTATCAGCTGTCTCCTAAATATACAAAGTTAAATAAAAGTCGCTGTGAACTTATTTTTAGTGGCACCAAAATTATTGGTTAGCGAAAACAGTTGAAATACTTTATTTTTGCAAAAAAGAAACAATTTGGATAAATCTGCACGAATAGAGGCTTTTGCTCAAGAATTAGAACGATTTTTACCGACCGGCTCCAGTCGATACATTGCCTCGTTCATCATTGAACATGTTGTTCATTTCACCGTAAGTAAAAAACGTAAAACTAAACTTGGGGATTATCGTCATCCATTCAGAGGGCAACCCCATCGCATCTCAGTGAATGGAGATTTAAATCAATACGCTTTTTTAATTACCACACTCCATGAGATGGCGCATCTAACTACCTACAATAAATATAAAAATCGAGTAAAACCACATGGTTTAGAGTGGAAAAAGGAGTTTCAAAATATTGCAGCACCGATTTTAAGTGAAATTGAGTTGCCCGATGACATTAGACAAGCTTTAACTAATTATTTAAAAAATGCGAAAGCATCATCTTGCACAGACGATAGACTATATCGTGTTTTAAAGCGTTATGATAAATCCACATTACCTACACTTGAAACACTAAAATTTGGCGCTCATTTTAAACTTAACGGTAAAATTTACGTTAAAGGTAAGAAGCTGCGAACGAGATTTGAATGCCAAGATGTATCTTCGCAAAAATTTTATCGTGTTTTGGGATTGGCGGAGGTTGAACATATAGAAAATTAAATAAATGAATAATAATTTTGCCATCATAATGGCGGGGGGAATTGGAAGTCGATTCTGGCCAATGAGCCAAGAAACTCACCCCAAACAGTTTTTAGATGTATTAGGTATTGGTAAAACGCTCATACAAATGACACATGAGCGTCTTCAAAAATTAGTGCCAGACAGTCAAATATATGTCGTTACAAATGCAAAGTATGCGGATTTAGTTAAAGCGCAAATTGGCCTACCTGATGGTCAAATTTTAACCGAACCCATGCGAAAAAATACAGCTGCCTGTATTGCCTATGCTTCTCATAAAATTTATAATTTAAACCCCAATGCAAACCTAATCGTTGCTCCCTCTGACCACCTTATTATGAAGGAGGATCGATTTGTTGATATTGTAAATGTAGCATTAAAAAAAGCCGCTGACGGAGAGCATTTAGTAACCCTCGGTATAAAACCATCTCGCCCAGATACTGGTTATGGTTATATACAATTTGAAGATGGTCGGGACATCCTAATGGGTGAAGTTAGAAAAGTAAGGCAGTTTACCGAAAAACCGAACCGTGAATTAGCAGAAATCTTTTTGAAAAGTGGAGACTATTATTGGAATTCAGGCATTTTTATTTGGAAAGCAGCAACAATTATTGAATCCTTACAGAAGTTTAAACCAAAACTGAACGAGTTATTCACTACAAAAGGTAATGACTACAATACATCGGCGGAACAAGACTTTATTGACGATGCTTTTTATAAATGCGAAGACATTTCAATTGATTTTGCAGTACTTGAAAATGCTAAAAATGTTTTTGTAGTATTAGCCAATTTTGGTTGGTCTGATTTAGGTACATGGGGCAGTTTATATACCCATTTAGAAACTGATGTTGAAGGCAATGCAGTGATCGGCAATAAAGTTCATTTATTTGAAAGCGAAAACTGTATTGTGAATATACCAAACGGTAAAATGGCTGTGTTACAAGGCTTGAATGACTATATCGTTGTAGAAGCTCACGACATTCTTATGGTGGTAAAGAAAGACCATGAGCAACGAATTAAAGGATACCTCAACGAAGTCAAGAAAAAAGACCCTGATTATTTCAAGTTAAAATAAATGAAGAGACTGCTTTGTTAAGCGGTCTTTTTTATTCTACCCATAACATATAAGGCATTCTCGCTTGATAGGTTGATGCTTTACTCAAACCTCTAATGGCTTGATACACCCCTTTTAACTGACTTTCAAGTGGGGTCACTTCACGCGCCTGCATTCCTTGTCCTTCTTCTAAATTTTCTAAAAACTGAAAGAATTGATTTTCTTCACCAAGCGGTATGTATTTTATAGCCACCTTATCTTCAGTGATTCCCGCTTCATCAGCTGCATAAGCAATTGCATCATGTAGACCTCCAAATTCATCCACTAAACCTAATTCAATCGCATCTTTTCCGGCCCAAACTCTACCTTGACCAATACTGTCAACAGCCGCCTTAGTCATATTTCTTCCTGCAGCAACCTTGGAAATAAAATCATCATAAATATCATCAACCCCTTCTTGAATGATTGCTAACTCATCTTCTTCCAATCGTTTATTTAGAGAAATCACACTGTGCGCATTCGTTTGAACACGATCAAACGTTATCCCCATCTTATTTTTAAATAAGTCGCCTGTATAAGGAATCATGCCAAAAACACCTATCGAACCAGTAATTGTAGTTGGCTGCGCAAAAATTCGATTAGCTTCGCATGCAATATAATAACCACCTGACGCAGCTAAATCCCCCATCGAAACAATAACTGGTTTAAGTTTTTTCGTTTCTTTAACCTCTCGCCAAATAATATCACTAGCTAGCGCTGACCCTCCTGGTGAATTCACTCTTAAGACCACTGCTTTTATTTTGTCATCAATACGTGCTTCTCTAATTTGCTCAGACAATCTCGTTCCTCCTATTTGATTTTTATCTCCTCTTCCATCTACGATTTCTCCTTCAGCAAAAATCACGGCGATATTCTTATCGTCAAGTTTGGTTAATGTATGTGCTTCTTTTGTCTTTTTAAGGGCATATTTTTGAAACGATAACAATTGAAGTGAATCTTCATTAACCTTTACCTTTTCTGCTAGATTTTGTAATACTTCATCATAATATTTTACAGCGTCTGCCATTTTATAAGTTACGGCATCTGATGATTTACGAATTAAAACACTGTCCGCCACTTTATTTAAATAACCTTCCTTTAAATTTCTTGACGCCCCAACAGCTTTTGTCATTTCTCCCCAAAGTGCATCTAAGTATTTTTGAACCTGTTCACGATTTGCATCACTCATTTTCTCATTAATAAATGGTTCAACAGCACTTTTAAATTTATTGTTCGATCCACGAATAATCTGTACATCTACTTCCAATTTGTCTAATGCTCCTTTAAAAAACATCAATTCAGCGCCTAATCCTAAAAAATCAATCATACCGCTTGGAAAAACATACAACTCTTCAGCGACACTACTTAAATAATAAGCTTTACTACTGTAGTTTTCGTGATAAGCAACAATGAATTTACCACTCTCTTGAAAATCTTCTAAAGCAGCACGAATTTCTTGGACAGTTGCAAGTCCTGCGCTCACATTATCACAGTTTAAAAAAATCCCCTTTATATTCTCATCCGCTTTTGCAATCTCAATGCCACTTAAAACTTCCTTTAAACCGAATTGCTTTTCCAATTGAAAACTTGTTGGACTAAAGTCTGCGTACGTGTAATCCCCAATCGTTCCATTGAGCTCCATATGCAATACTGTATTTTCTTTTACCGTTAACTTACTCGCACTGAACATCGATTCTGCACTTGATATCATTGCACTAACAATGAGAAAAAATATAATCAACAATAAAATTCCCGCAGATACTGTTGCGATTAAACTGGCCCAAAAAGTTTTCCAAAAAGTCATATTCATAAAGTGGTAAATGAAGTTTATATCTCGTTATCAAATTTAAACAAGTTTCATGGATAATTCGCGTTAATTTATTTCAACGGTAAATTTCTAACGGATAAAAGGTTCAATTGCCCGATGAAATACTATTTTGGGATATTGTTCGTTTTCTTACTTTTGTCAAATGGCCAAAAAAAAACAAATTATTGTTTCTGTAACAAACGATTTATTCACTGATCAACGGGTGCGGAAAGTTTGTGAATTCTTGGTCGAACAAAATTACGAGGTTACGCTAGTAGGAAGAAAGTTAAAACAAAGTAAACCCTTGTTGAAAACACCCTATAAAACAAAACGATTTCCGCTTTGGTTTACGAAAGGCGCCCTATTCTATGCAAATTATAATCTTCGCCTATTTTTTTATTTGCTGTTTCACCGGGCAGATGTATTACTTTCGAATGATCTTGATACATTGCTAGCGAACTATTGCGCAAAAAAATTGAAACGCAAGTGTAAATTAGTCTATGATTCGCATGAGTATTTTACCCAAGTTCCCGAATTAGTAACACGACCTAAAATACAAAAAATTTGGACCAAAATAGAGCGTTTTACCGTGCCAAAAGTGGATGAAATGTATACGGTAAATGAATCCATCGCGAAAGCCTACCGAGCTGCTTATAACCGGAAAGTAAAAGTCGTTAGAAATATAAGTGATTTTAAAGGCTTGAAAGAAATTAAGACAAGGAAGGAGCTCAACCTACCAGAAGATAAATTTATTATTATTTTACAAGGAGCTGGCATCAATATTGATCGTGGAGGCGAGGAGATGATTGAAGCAATGAAACACCTAACAGGAGTGATGCTAATCTTTGTGGGTGATGGAGATGTAATTCCAACCTTGAAAAATCAAGTTAAAAAAAATCAGTTATCTGAAACCGTTCGTTTTTATGGCAAACGTCCATATGCTGAACTCATGAACTTTACAATGGTTTCAGACCTAGGATTATCCTTGGATAAAGACACAAATGTAAATTATCGTTTTTCCTTACCCAATAAAATATTTGATTATATCCATGCGGGCATTCCTTTATTAGTATCAGATTTGGTTGAAGTTAAAAATATTGTAGAGACTTACGAGGTGGGCTATGTTCTAAAGTCTCACCAACCGGAAGAAATTGCTCATAAAATTGAAGGAATTATGTCCGATAAAAAACGATTACAATCTTGTAAAGAGAATACCATCAAAGCCGCTAAACAACTTAATTGGCAACAAGAAAAACAAGTTTTAAAAACCATATTTTGACAGATCAAAAATTCCATATTATTGCATTTGACGTTCCCTACCCTCCTAACTATGGAGGGATTGTTGATGTTTATTACAAGCTAAAGACCTTGCATCAAGTTGGGGGAAAAATCATATACCATTGTTTTTATTACGATGGTCATAATCCGCCTCATGAAGAACTGAAAAAATACTGTGAAGAAATTCATTACTACCCCCGAAAAAAGAGAATTTGGAAACTTCTTTTTTCACGCCTTCCATACGTTATTGCAAGCAGAGATAATAAAGCCATTTTAAAAAGGTTGCTCAAAGATGACTACCCTATACTTTTTGACGGAATACAGACGTGTTATTGGATGAATAACAGAAGATTAAAGAATAGAAAAAAGATCTTTAGGGCGAATAATATCGAGCATGCTTACTATGCTGGGCTGGCATTGTGGGAGCAATCCAAAATAAAAAAAATATACTTTAAGTTAGAAGCAAAAAAGTTAGCTCGTTTTGAATCTAATTTAAAAGATGTAAACGGGATACTCTGTGTTGCAAAAATGGATATCCCGCACTTTGAAACTTACGCAAAAACCCATCATATACCTCCCTTTTTTCATAGTATTGGGAAGATTGAGCACCTACAGGAGCATACCATTAAACAAGTCCTTTTTCAAGGCAACCTATCCGTAAAAGAAAATGAACATGCTGCACTCTTTATTTTAAAAGAGGTGGCCCCACTTACAGAAATTCCCATTGTCATCGCAGGCAAAAACCCTTCATCGATATTAAGTGAAGCAATAGAAAAAGCGAATCTACCCCATGTAAAGTTAATTGACACGCCATCATTGGAAGAAATGGATGATCTCATTAAAAATTCGCGGATAAATTTATTAATGACCTTCCAACAAACGGGTATCAAACTTAAATTATTACATGCTTTAGAATCTGGTAGGCATATCATCATCAACGATAAAATGGATGATTCAGGAATTTTTACCGCAATGTGTCACACTGAAAACACTCCGCATGACATTGCAAGTCGGATTAATCAACTCATTAACATACCGTTTACATCCGAGTTAAAACACGAAAGAGACCTTAAATTTGCTGAGTATTATAACAATGAGCAAAACGCAAAAAACATCTTGTCCATAATTCATGATTAATTTTTAGTTTGATGCTCCACAAATGGAACTCATCAAATAATCACTTCCCTTAGTGTTGAATATAAACGTTCTTCGGTTCGGTAAAAAAATGTAACGCTTCAAATCCACCTTCACGTCCTACACCTGAATTTTTAACACCGCCGAACGGAGTTCTCAAATCTCTAACGAGCCATGAATTTATCCAAACAATACCAGCCTCAATTTCTTCCGCCATTCGGTGAGCGCGTCTCAAATTTTCTGTCCAAATAGTCGATGATAATCCATATTGAGTAGAATTGGCCATCATCAACACTTCTTCTTCACTGTCGAAAGGAGTTAATGTAACAACTGGTCCAAAAATTTCTTCTTGATTGGTTCGGCAATCATAGGCTAAGCCTTCAATTATAGTTGGGCGCATGTAATAACCTTTACTGTATTCACCTTCTAAAAAAACTTGTTCACCACCGGTTAAAACATCACCACCTTCTTCCTTAGCTAAATCAACATAAGACAATACTTTCTCTAAATGCGATTTTGAAACCAAAGCTCCCAATTTAGCCTCAGGATCGGACGGGTATGACACTTTTGACTTTGAGACTTTCTCTATAAAAGCTTTTTTGAACTTCTCATAAATAGGTCGTTCTATGAAGATCCTTGATCCGCACAAGCAAATTTGACCTTGATTGGCAAATGAAGATCGAATTGTTGTTGAAAGTGCTTTATCGAAATCACAATCAGCAAATATGATATTTGGATTTTTTCCACCTAATTCTAAAGACAGTTTTTTAAACATTGGAGCTGCAATTTTTGCAATAGTAGCCCCAGTTGCTGTTCCTCCCGTAAATGAAATGGCCTTTATTTTTGGATCTCTGGAGATGGCATCTCCAACCTTTTGTCCTAATCCATGAACAATATTAAATACCCCTTTTGGCAATCCGACTTCTGCACAAACTTCTGAGAGCATAAAAGCGGTCATCGGTGTGATTTCAGAAGGTTTAGCAACGACACAGTTTCCTGCTGCGAGAGCCGGTGCAATCTTCCATGTGAATAAGTAAAGGGGTAAATTCCATGGTGAAATACAACCAACGACACCAATTGGTTTTCGCAAGGTATAGTTGACACCCATCCCTTCCATAGCATGTGACTCGGAGGCATAATGTAAAATAGCTGTAGCAAAAAATTTAAGATTGCTCACTGCTCGTGGTATATCAACATGACTAGCAAGGGAAACCGGCTTTCCATTGTCTAGCGATTCAGCCGCTGCAAATTCGGCTAATCTATCCTGAATTCTATTGGCAATTTTTATCATAAAATCTGACCGCTCCTGTTTCGGCATTTTAGACCAAATTGGAAAAGCAGCCTCAGCACCAGCAACCGCCGCGTCGATATCAGATTTGTCAGAGTCGGGTATTTGGGCATATACTTTTCCTCGAGAAGGATCATAATTATCCAAATACTTACCGGATTTTGGCGCAATCATTTCGCCATTTATATAGTTTTTTATAGTTATCATTTGCGTCAACTTATCATCTTAAAGTTCCCAAAAATAAGGATTATTATTCGATTATTTCTACCACTAAATGACCGGTCATGATTGAGTAAGCTACCTGCTGTTGTTGAAGTATTAAGGCGATTTGTTGATATCGGAAAAAACTCCTTTTACAATCTTTAAATTTATAGCTTATATTTCGTACCTTTGCATTTGTTCTAAACAAACGAAAAATGGAAAATGTAGTATACGCAGGTTGGGTTGGACCTTGGCAAATTGCTTTAATTGTTCTTGCTATTTTACTTCTTTTTGGAGGAAAAAAACTTCCAGAATTGATGAAAGGAATGGGTAAAGGAATTAAAGGATTTAAAGATGAAATGAACGGAGCTGGGGATGAATCTAAAGATAAAATTGAAGAATAAAATTCGCTATGTACAATTCATTTGCGGAAATTAAATCTGCTTTGAGTCAAGGCGATTCGGTTGAAAATATTACAACTTATTATTTAGATCGAATCAAAAGCCATGAACACCTTAATATTTTTTTAGAAGTTTTTTCGGAGGAAGCGCTTAGCCAGGCTAGAGTCATTGACGAAAAAATTAATGCTGGAACGGCGGGGAAGCTTGCCGGTATGGTGATTGGTTTAAAAGACAATCTCGCTTTTAAAGGCCATCGAGTATCCGCTGCCTCCAAAATATTAGACGGTTTTGAATCATTATATACCGCTACTGCGGTTGAGCGATTAATTGCTGAGGACGCTATCATAATAGGACGATTGAATTGTGATGAATTCGCGATGGGCAGTTCTAATGAAAACTCAGCTTTTGGCCCAGTTAAAAACCCGCATAATGAAAAAATGGTACCTGGTGGTTCATCAGGCGGTTCATCGGCAGCAATTGCTGCAAATCTATGTACAGTTAGTTTAGGTTCTGATACTGGTGGTTCGATACGCCAACCGGCCTCTTTTTCTGGTGTTATTGGGTTTAAACCGACCTACGGCCGTATTTCACGCTATGGATTATTAGCTTACGCTTCTTCTTTTGATCAAATTGGTCCGTTCTCAACCACAGTAGAAGACACGGCAATTGTAAGTGCTATAATGAGCGGTAAAGATGATTATGATAGTACTTTACATCAATCAGATGTTTCCGCTTATAATCTCGAATTTGATTCGAACAAAAAATTAAAAATTGCCTATATTCAAGATTGTCTCGAACGCGACGGAATAGACCCTGAGATTAAATCGCGAACACTTGAAGTTATTGAAGACCTTCGATCTAAAGGACACCAAGTTGAACCTGTGAGTTTCCCATACTTAGACCAAATGGTACCTACTTATTATGTTTTAACTACGGCCGAAGCTTCTTCAAACTATTCACGCTATGATGGTGTTCATTTTGGATATCAAGCGGATGATGTAGCGGGAGTTGAAAACACATACAAAAAATCACGTTCTGAAGGTTTTGGTGAGGAAGTTAAAAGAAGGATTATGACGGGAACTTTTGTTCTATCGCACGGCTATTATGACGCCTATTACACAAAAGGACAAAAAGTAAGAAGAGTAATACAGAATAAGACAAAAGAAATCTTTAACGACTATGATTTTGTAATTCTACCCACAACACCATCCACAGCCTTTGAAATTGGTAAAAATGCGGATGATCCTATCACTATGTATCTACAAGATATTTTTACTGTTCAAGCAAACCTCGCTGGAAATCCGGCTATTTCTCTACCTCTGGGTAAGCATTCAAATGGACTACCTTTTGGTATTCAAGTAATGGCAGACCATCTGGATGAGGAAAATTTATTAGCTTTTGCTAATTTTATGATGACTGAATGTCATTAATTGACCACCCTTTATGAGATTATTGACCCTATTATTATCTTTTCTATCCATTCAAATTTTCGCTCAAGACAGTACAACTGTTGTTCCAGATTCAATACATATTGAGCTCACCGAGGAAGAAGAAGAACTTACATATCAACGATTTTTAAATGTTGTAGAACATTCATTGTTTGAATATTACAAAGAAACCTGGGGACAAGAGCGTGCTTACGCAGTAATTGATTCTTTGGGTTATGAAGAAAATGATCGACCAGAATTTTCGGATAGTATATTTTATGCGCGGTTAAATGCCTTAAATGAAAACACCATCATTGAAATTGAAGCGAATGAAGATGTATTAAAAACCGTTAAATATTTTGCTAAAAATAGACGCCGTTTTACGGCAGTTTGTATTGGTCGATCGAAGTTGTATTTCCCAATGTATGAAGAGTACTTAGATAAGCATCAAATCCCCTTAGAGTTAAAATACCTTTCCGTAATTGAGAGTGGGTTAAGACCACAAGTGAAGTCTCGTGTTGGTGCAACTGGTTTATGGCAATTCATGTATCGCACAGGCAGAATGTATGGATTAGATAATGACTCTTATGTTGATGAAAGGATGGATCCTGAGAAAGCCACTGAAGCAGCATGCGCCTATCTGAAATACTTGAACGGTTTATATGGAGATTGGAGTATTGCACTTGCAGCTTATAATGCAGGACCAGGAAATGTCAATAAGGCGATTAGACGGTCTGGTGGCCAAATGAATTATTGGAAGCTGAGACCTTACCTTCCTAAGGAAACGCAAATGTATGTGCCCAATTTTATTGCCATGTTGTACATGATGACCCATTATGCCGATCATAATATTATACCAAAAGAAGCTCAAGTATATTTGCATGAGGTAGATACAGTTTGTTTATCATCAAGTATAAGAATAAATCATCTCGATTCTCTCATTGGTTTTTCGTCCGATGATTTTCAGTACCTGAACCCTGTTTATAAGACAGAAGTTGTTCCAAAAACTAATCCTAAACAGTGTATTAATTTACCGGTTGAAAAAATCGACACATTTTTATTAGTAGAACAGCAACTATATGATTATGACTTATATTTAGATTCGATTGGACAAAATTTTGTCACGCTTGAAAAAAAGAAAACTCATTACGTTAAAACAGACGAAACACTCGTTCAAATTGCCGCCAAATACAATGTAGATACCAGAGATATTAGAAACTGGAATGGACTGCGTTCTAATAAAATTTACCCTGGTCAAAAATTGACATTAAAATTAATAGAGTATAAATTCATTGAGGACGCTGAAGAAATTGAAAAAGTAAACCCTTCCAAAACTACAAAATCCTCTAGTCCTCCAAAAACGAGTGACGACGGGAAGTATCAATACTATACCTTACGTTCGGGTGAAAGCCTATGGACAGTAAGTCAAAAATTTGGCATACCTTTTGACCAAATTCAAGCGTTAAACCGGAATATCGATCCGAAAAGAATGCAACCAGGTGACTTAATTCGAATTAAACGCCTATAAACCTAAAAAATCATGAAGAACGTCCTTTTTATTATCGTTTCATTATTTGCTCTTATTGCCTGTGATGATTCGAATACTCCAAAAGACCAATATTTACCGGAAGCGAATGGTAAACATGGGGAGATTTTAATTTTAATGGAAGATCATTTGTGGGAAGGACAGATTGGTGAAAAAGTAATTGAAGAACTATCCGTTCGGGCACCTGGCCCCTACTTAAGGCCAGAACCTTCATTTTCATATTTTAGAAAAAGACCAGAAGATCTCAATCACCTGAATCAACTCAATAGAAATATTTTGAAATTCATGATTGACACAGACTCAATATATTCGGAAACGGCAGTTATTGAAAAAAGAAATTATTTCGCGAAAAACCAATTATTCATCATCATCAAAGATTCAGACATTAATCGATTATACGAATATGCCACGAATCATATGTATGAAATTCGTGATAAGTTTAACGCTTTTGAAGTAGCCCAACTTAAACGCATGTACAAAGCAGAACCTCATAAACTAGCAAACGAGATTGCTGAGGAAAAATTTGGGTTATCTATCGCAATTCCTAAAAAATGTAAATTAAAAAAAGAGCAATCAAATTTTGTTTTTTTCAAACGAGATCGCTCAAAAAACTTAATTGGAAACGAAGCTACTCGAGCCGAAGGTGGTACATTTTGGGTTCAGCAAGGATTTTTAATTTGGAAAACTCCAATTATCCCGGATTCCAACCAGATGACCACACAGGCTATGCTTATGCATCGTGATACTGTTTTAAAATACAATTTACCTGGAGAACGAAAAGACACCTATATGGGAACGGAATACTCACAATATTACGAACCTGTTGGGCGTGAGTTTACGTATGACGGTCATCCAGCAGTTGAAATAAGAGGCTTGTGGATTTATGAAGGAAAAGTATTTGTGGGCGGTGGAGGCCCTTTTGTACAATATTCAATTTTGAATGAAAAAAGGGGGGAAATCGTTACTATTTGCGGTTATGTTTATGGACCAAAGTTCGAAAAGCGTGAATACATACGTGAAATAGACGCTGTATTGAATACAGTTAAAATCCTATAGTATGAAACCTAAAGAAGCCGTAGAACACTATCTTGCAGAAAAACTAAGCGGTCGTTTAACAACAGAGGAAATTAAACAAGTTCTGAATGCAGAATTTGGTGCAGAAGAAGCAACTAAAATTTTCAAAGCAATACGAGAGCAAGAGTTATACGCAATTCAAAATCAACAGCCAGTTTGGGTTAAATTCTTAGCGAGCAAGGGAGTTTCTTACTTTTTCATATTATTCGGAATAATTGTTGTAGCTACATCGATTTATATTACAACACTTGAAGGCAAAGAAACCAATCCATACTTACCTTATTTAATGATTATTGGAGCACTTTTTATCATTTTCAAACACATCCGAAATATTCTAAAATAATTCATATATTCGACCATAACTCAAAATAGAAAATTATGGAAGAAGCGCTTGATACAAATTTTAAATCCATCAAAACACCGCATGAAGCAGGTGATTATTATCTGCCATTATTAGTAAAAAAGAAAATGGATTTAATGGAGATAAAAAATGAATTACGCGAAAAGCATTATTTCACTGAGGAAGATGTTCGCATAACCGCTCGTTGGCTTTCAAATAAACAAATGTCCGCACATGCGTTAAAAGGTGATAAAAATAACGCAATAGTTGGTCTGATTATAGGTCTGGTATTTATGATTGGAGGATTAGCGTTATATTTTTACTTGTTGCGATTAGGCTTTATCGCTGTTATTTCCTTCCTCCTAACTGGGATTGGTCTACTTCGTTTTATAAGTGCGCTTAAAACATTAATGTCCGATTAACTCACGATTGGGGGTGAAAGGGCATTTATTTCATCTACTATACCTCGATCATTAGCTAATCGCGGCACTTTATGTTGTCCACCTAACTTTCCTTTCGATTTTAGCCAGTTGGAAAAGGTGTCTTTTTCTACCATTCGAACTAATGGCATTGTCAAAGAAAGGTCTCCTGTACGTTTCGCTTCGTAATCTGAATTTAAAGATTTAAGTGCTTCATCTAATTTACGGGTAAATAATCTTAGATCGTCAGGTGTTTTACTGAATTCTACCAACCATTCATGCCCACCTTTATGTTGCCCTTCCATGTAAATTGGCGCAGCGGTGTACTCTAAAATCTCAGCACCTGTACCTTCGCAAGCCATTTGCATTGCCCGTTCTGCATTTTCAACGACTAATTCCTCCCCAAAAGCATTCATAAAACTCTTGGTACGACCTGTAATTACAAATCTAAACGGCGATTTGTTCGTGAATCGGATGGTATCACCGATAATATAGCGCCAAAGCCCAGCATTGGTTGAAATTACAAGGGCATAATTAACTCCCAATTCAATTTCTTCTAAAGGAAGAATGGTTTTAGAATCTGTACCTTGATAGGTGTGCATGGGAATAAATTCGAAAAAAACGCCATAATCTAGCATTAACAATAATTCGTTAACAGAAAAATCATCTTGAATACCAAAGAATCCCTCAGAGGCATTATATGTTTCCACATAATTCATATCATCAAAAGGAATAAGTCTCTTGAACTGTGCGCGATAAGGCTCAAAATTCACCCCACCGTGCATAAACAATTCTAAATTAGGCCATACTTCTCTAAGGTGTGATTTGCCAGTTATTTCCAAAATTCGATTACATAAAACCAAGGTCCAACTGGGAACACCTGCTAAAATATAAATATCTTGATCTATCGTCGTTTCAGCAAGTTTCTCTATCTTTTCCTCCCATTCGCTCATCAGAGCAATTTCTTTTGCAGGAGTTCTTCTCAATTCTGCCCACCACGGCATATTCTTCAAAATAATTGCCGATAAATCACCAAAATAAGAATCCGCATTCAGGTAGTTAATCTCTGCACTTCCACCAAGAATGAGGTGTTTACCCTTATATAATTTTCGATCTGGGATTTGATTATAATACAGACTTAATAAATCTTTCCCCCCTTTATAATGACACTCTTCTAAAGAGGCCTTTGACACAGGAATGAATTTACTTTTTGCACGCATTGTCCCTGAAGACTTTGCAAACCATTTGATTTCATCATCCCATAAAAGACCCTGTTCATTTTTTAATAAACGAGAAACATAAGGAGAAAGTACTTCATAATTTGTGAGCGGAACCGCTTTTTGAAAATCAGCATATGATTTAATCTCGTCATAATTATGCTGCCTTCCCCATTCTGTATCCTTTCCATGAAAAACTAACTGCATTAACACCTCGTTTTGAACTTCAAACGGATATTTTTTAAATAAATCTATTTGATGAATTCGCTTCTTAATGAACCAAGAAAACAAGGAATTAAAAGGCATACGGTTCTTTTTAAATCAAAAAAGACCCATTAGCATTGGCGAATGAGTCTCTGTAAATATCTTTTGCGATGAGTCTAACCGAACAATACCGTTCCAAAAATAATAATCAAACAAATTGTTACGTAAATCGGAACTAGAATTGAAGTTGATTCATCAAAATATGGGCGATCTGATTTTTCTGTTGACATGATGCTAATTTTTTGGGTAAATATAATGAAGAATACCGAAACAACCTCATTTAATCAGATTTTATCAAAGAAGATCTTCATTTGCCCCGCTGTGAAATCAAGTGGTTTTTAATATCAAGAAGAAATATCTCAAATTAATTCCCTAAATTTAAAGCACATAGCATTAAGACACAACTCCATGAAAAACCTTTTATTTTTTGTCCTCACCTTACTAGTTGGACTTTATTCTTATGGTCAAACACAATACGTTAAAGTTAAGATATATGCTGACGATTTAACCTTGAATCATCTTGTCGAATCGGGGGTATCTTTAGATCATGGCAAACATAAATCAAATCATTTTTTTATAGCGGATTTACCTCGTTTTGAACTTTCTATTTTAGAAGACAACAACGTTAGTTATGAAGTTTTGATTGAAGATGTAACGGCTCATTATTTAGCACATAAAAATGATCAGTATCGAAGCCATGAACGGGAAGTCTGTTCAGGTGCTACTGAAGAGGAATTTAATCCTGTAACTCCTGTTAATTTTGACCTTGGAAGCATGGGAGGATATTTTACCTATGAAGAATTTTTAGCGGAGCTAGATGAAATGTTTGAATTATATCCCGATTTAATTACAGAAAAAGCGGGAATTTTAGGGTTTGAAACATGGGAAGGTCGACCGATTCATTGGGTTAAAATATCAGACAATCCAATGGTTGATGAGGACGAGCACGAAGTACTTTACACCGCTATCCATCACGCCCGCGAGCCAATGAGTTTATCTCAAACCATCTATTATATGTGGTATCTTTTAGAAAATTATGAGACAAATGAAGAGGTACGTTATTTAGTTGATGAAACCGAGCTCTACTTTGTTCCAATGATAAATCCTGATGGATACCGATACAATCAGGTAACAAATCCTGAAGGTGGTGGCATGCATAGAAAAAACAGAAACCCAGAAATTGGTACAGGAAATAAAGGGGTTGATTTGAACAGAAATTATGGTTTACATTGGAACGAATCTGGTACATCTCCTTATGAGAACGGTGATACATTTGCGGGCGAAGGTCCGTTTTCCGAACCAGAAACACAAGCAATTAAAGCCTTTTGCGAAGCCAGGTCATTTAAATACGCGTTTAATGCTCATGCCCACGGAGATTTACTCTTATTTCCTCTAGGTTGGGCGCATGAAGCGTTTGCTGAAGATCATGATTACTTTCAGTCATACGGAAATCACATGAGTCTTTATAATCAATACAGCGCTATAAAAAGTTCTGATTTATATCCTGCTTCTGGAGATTCTGACGATTGGATGTATTTGGATGATTTAGATACTAAGCCTGAAATTTTTGCCTTTACGCCAGAAATTGGAGATGCATTTTGGCCGCCAGTAGACGCTATTCTTCCTACTTGTAAGGAAATGGTATGGACAAATTTAATTTTAGCGCATATGCCGCATATCTATGCTGCATCAACAGACTTGGAAGCCGATGTTATTGAAGAAACCAGCGGCTATTTTAATTTTCAGACTCACCGCTATGGGCTAGAGGATGGTACTATAACTGTTAAAATTACCCCGCTGGAAGGTATTGCAAGTATCGGTGAAGAAAAAGCATATACCCTCGAACTGGATGAAAATAAATTGGATTCCATTCAATACACATTGACTCCTGAAATAAACTTTGGAGATGACATTGTTTACATTTTACAAACTGGACATGACCTTTGGATGCGCCAAGACACGATTCGAAAAATCTACCTAGAAACTATACCAATTTTTGAAGATGAAGCTTCAGATTTATCCAATTGGACTGGTGATTGGGGATATACAGATGAAACATACGTATCACCGGATTACTGCATTACAGACAGCCCTTATGACCCCACTTACGCCAATAACCTCAATAAGGTTTTAACCCTAAATGAAGTGTTTGACTTTAGCACAATCGATGGAGCAATCGTTCAGTTTAATGCGCGTTGGGAAATAGAAAATGATTATGATTATGTTCAGTTTATGATTTCAGTGGATGGAGGAAGTAGTTGGCAACCATTATGCGGTAAATACACAAATCTCGGTGTTTCACCTCAAGATGTAGATCAACCGCTGTATGATGGCACTCAAAATGATTGGATTTTGGAAGAGATTAATTTAGAGGATTTTATTGGCCATGAAGATGTACGTTTTCAATTCCGACTAGTAACTGACGGAGGCCTACAAATGGATGGATTCTATTTCGATGATTTTGGTGTTTACACAGGAGCAGACAATATTTTAAGTGTACATGAAGTTCTTAAAACTGAGTTTAGTTTATATCCTAATCCAGCTCAGCAATACTTACACCTAAAAAACCTTCAATACAAGGGAATTATAACTTATGTCATTCACAACGATGTCGGTCAAATAGTTGAAGAAGGGATTTTAAAAGAATCAAAACTAGATATCAATCACCTAAGTAATGGGATGTATTTTTTAACACTTCTCTCTGATGAGAAAATGAAAACAGAAAGATTTACAGTGCTAAAATAGTCTTACCCCATGTAGCGATAACCAACCCCTTTGACAGTGCGAATTATTCCCATACCAAATTTCTCACGCAGTTTACGTACATGAACGTCAATCGTACGATCGCTAATTCTTGGATCACCCCAAACATTGGTTAAAATTTCTTCTCTACGAAAAACCTTGTCAGGCGCACTCATAAGGTAAGATAGCAGTTCAAATTCCTTTTTAGGAATAATAGATTCTTTTCCATCTTTCACAATCGAATAGCGCTCCATATCCAAAAGAACGGAATCGCGAACATTACTCTCCATGGACTCAAAGTTACGTTCAAGTAATGCTTTAGTTTTATGCAGTAATACTCGCATACGAACAGGCTTTACAATATAATCATCCCCGCCAGCACGATATCCTGCTACTTGAGAATAATCCTCTCCTCTCGCTGAGAGGAACAAAACATAACTATTATTCAATGCAGGTTGTTTCCTTAACTTTTCACAGACTTCAATTCCATCAATATCTGGCAACATCACATCCAAAAATATAATATCAGGAATAACATTAAGTGCAGTACTAATTGCTTCTTCCCCTGTTTGGGCAGTAAACACCTTATATCCCTCTTTTTCGAAGTTATAACTTAATAATTTAAGGATGTCTTCCTCGTCGTCTACAATTAATACTTTTCGATCCACTTAATACTTTTTCCACAAAAATATTGAAGGCTAACCCAAAAGGCATTACGGAGCGGTTAACGATGTGTTAACCTAAGTTGAATTGTATATTAACTTAATGTTACGTGCTAGGAATTCAAGGTATTACTATTGGCTTCAATTTTAACGAATTTGAACGTTATCAATACGTTCTTTTAGCGAATATGATTGAAATATGAAAAACAAAAAACCCCTACCGAATCAACAGCAGGGGAAATGATATTTGTTTATGAAGGTTACCCTTTAAAACTTAATGCTAAATTTAGCAGCTGCAGTTGTTCCTGGCGCCAATTTTGAGAAGATTTGATCTTGAGCATTAATTGATCTGAACATCGTCTCTTTTTCATCATTCAACAGGTTAGAAACCTTTAATCCGAATTGGTACTGTTCATTTTTACCGAATGTTTTATTGGCATTAAAATTTAAGCTGTGGAATGGTACAGAATAAATGTCTGGTCGGTCAACTATTCCGACATATTGTAATGTTCTTCCTTGAACATTATAATATACACCAACCTCTAATCCTTTTGCAAATCCCTCTGCTCCTCCATTATATGCTAAACCACCATTTATTAGATACGGTGCTTGTCCCGCCATATCTCTGTAGTCGCCAATTTCTTGTCCAGTTCTTGCGTTAGCCACACGACTCTCTTTCTCGGTATCACTGTATAGGATTCGAGACAACGTATAAGTTAAATTTAAATTGAAAGAGAAGTTTTGCATCTTCTCAGAAATAAATTTCAAACCTTGTCTCATTTCGAATTCTCCACCTAACAATTCTCCGTCACCGACATTACGTGGTTGAAAAGATCCAACTTGCGCCGAAAACTGAACAATTTCAATCGGATTATAGAACTTTTTATAAAAGGCCGTAATCGATATTGTTTGACCAGGTGAGTTAAATGTTTCCCATCTAACATCGATATTATGAATGTCCGTAACTTCTAATTCACCATCCCAATAAACATTTCCTGATACGGCATCTTCATCTTTAAATAATCCACCGATAAACGTACGACCACTAACAGGGTCATAAATCTCAGCATAAGATAATTCTTTAAATGAAGGACGTGCTGTTGTAATACCATAAGAGAACCTTAAATTTTGTCGATCCGTAACTTGATACACTAGATTTAATGAAGGGAAAATTCCTAAATCTTGTAAGACTACATCATTTCTCAAGACATTTAACCCCAATTGATCCTGACCGGTATAGAATTGTGTATAACTTTCAGCACGAAGGCCAATTACCGCTTTAATTCGTTTAGTTGGACTTACTTCTGTAGAAATGTATGCTGAAGCATTATGAACATTTGAACTATACTGGTTAGGATTTGAAGGAAGGAAAGATACTTCATAAGTTGTTCCTTTTCCAATATCTCCGTTATGCGGCCAGATATTTTCTTCAGTAAACAACTCGTTTGGATCACCAGTTAAGTTGACATTACGAACGTTCATCGCAAAGTTACGAATCACAAAATCTCGAGTTTTAAAAGTGTAACCGCCTCCAAACTTCAGCTTCGCATCTCTTTCCCAAGCTTTAAACTCTTTTGTTGCACCAATTTTTCCAGCAACATTTTTCTCAACGAGTTCTCGCCAAATTCGCTCAGGGAATCCAGCTTCAGTTCCAATTATTAACGTGTCATCACGCTCTTCGTATCTTGTAAATCGAATATCTGGATCTTTGATTAAAGAAAGTGTTGGCGCAATTCTCCAATCAATTTCCCAATCATTATCGTCGTAATTATGTTTACCACTAAATAAAACATTGGTTAATGACCGCTGGCTGTATTCTAAGTTATGCTGATAACCTTGAAAAATTGCTCCTTGATCAGAGTTTAGATAATCAAATATACCTGCTTTAGATTCACCATTTTGTAAGTGTAATACATTGAACGTATATTTTGAACTTGCTGACTTAATTGCCATACCTCCCATGGCAGTTAACAAAACGTTGTTTACGCCATAACTACCAGTTTGATATTCTCTTGTTTGCATTTCCATTTCATCAGGATCGCCTGACAAACCATATCGCGCAAAAATTGCTTCTTTATAAAATTCTGTATTATTCTTATAAGAGAACATTCCTGAATAACCAATCGTTTTTTCTCCCTTTTTAATTTGATTACCGAAAGAACCAGACAAGCTATAATCCATTAAACTCATTTGCTGATAAGCACCCATTACCGGATTAAATTTACCAAGAATCTCTTTGTATCTGTCTGCTTTTTCAGGATCACCAATTGCTTCTGAGAAAAACGGTATATTTTCAGTGGCAGGAATTGCTCGAGAACCGTCATCAAACCCTAAGAAATCAGTTTTACCACCATCATAAGTTAAATAATCCTTATTAAAGTGAAAGTAAGGATTAAACCCTGTACCAACTGAAATTTTTCTTTGTTTTTCCTCAGGAAAAGACTTCAAAGAAATATCGATAACTCCCCCAGCAAAGTCAGCAGGTAATTCTGCAGAAAAAGATTTGTTTACAATGATATTATCAAGAATATTGGTTGGGAAAATATCCATTTGAATGGTGTTTTTATCCGGATCAAGGCCAGGAACGTCCATTCCATTTAACAATGTTTTATTATAACGATCACCTAATCCTCTAATATAAACGTATTTTCCACCACTTACAGAAACTCCTGGTACCCGAGTCATTGCTCCAGCAGCATCAGAATCACCAATTTTTCTAAAACTTGAACTGGATATACCATCAATCATATTTGGGTTTTTCTTTTTGATGTGGAGAATCGCATTTTCAGTATTTGTTGTACGCTCTTCGTAAACCACAATCTTAGTCAACTCATTAGATGACTCTTCCATATTTAGGTTTTCGAGGTAATTTGTTTCACCTGCTGTTACCACGACATTTTCAATTAACAACGTGTTAACATAAAAGAAACTAAATTGAATTGAATATTCACCTGGCTCAATACTCACTGAAAACTGACCATCTAGATCTGTTTTAGCCACTTGACCTCTACCAATAATCTCTACTTTAACACCTGGCATGGTTTCACCCGATGCTGCTTCGTAGACTGTCCCTCTAATAAAGCCCTTTTCAGCTTCTTGCGCGAACCCTGAAATACTGATTAGCCCGAAGAGGACCCAAATTAAATTTTTCATTTCCAATTGATTATTTTTAAAAACTGGTGCAAAAATAAGAACTCGCGAACAGCCTTACGGTTATTCGCGAGTTAACAAATTGTTATGTAAATGTTTCTTTTCTGTGACTAGAAATCGCTTAACATTCCAGCTAACGCAGCCCAAGACCAAGTATCAAACTCAGCTTTGTTTGCCCCTACAGTTTGAGCACCTGCTGTTACTGAAGTTGTCATTGCATCAGAACCACCTTTGAAGTAATCAGCTACTGCATCACCGTCAGGAATTACTGCCTCAAGGTTTGTAATGTTATAAGCTACTGTTGGTAATTGATCGAAATCTTGACCAGAAGATAATCCGAAGAAATAAACATTGCTCATATCTACATTCGTGTTATCATCATTATCAACGATTCCATCACCACCGTCCATGTAAACAGATCCGTTTGTGATAGTAAAGTTACCACCTAAAACAGCTCCTTCTGGTCCATCTAATTCCATAGCCTCATCACCAGGATTGATAACGATGAAGTTAGATAATGTTCCGATCCAGTTTTGATCTGTATCAATTGCATCATCTCCATTATTGAAAACGATCAAATCAGATACACTAACAGAACCACCAAAGAACTCAACACCATCATCTTGGTTAGCTACGATTTCTACGTGATCGATTTGAGTTCCTGAACCAACACCTCCTAAAGTAAGACCATTGATTTCGTTCCCTTCACCGATGTTAGCTCCACCGTGACGAATAGAGATATAAGAAATAACACCTGAATTATCAGCATTATCTGTTCCTCCATATAATCCGTTTGGATCAGATACTGGAATTCCTTCAATTTGAACTGATTCAGCATCTGCTGAAATTTGAGCATGTCCTAAAACGATTAATCCACCCCATAAACCATCTAAATCAGAAGATAAGTTCGGAGATTGGATTTCACCAGGTACTAAGTGATCTGCAGTTGAAGTGAAAATAATTGGCTCAGAAGCAGTTCCTTCAGCCATAATTTTCGAACCTCTAGCAATAATTAAAGCAGTTGCGTTTGCACCAGAACCAGCCTCACCTTTTACTACTGTACCAGGCTCAATTGTTAAAGTTGCTCCACCAGTTACAGCAATACGGCTTGTTAAGATATATGTTTTACCAGACTCCCAAGTTGTATTTGCAGTAACATTTTCAGAAACGTAAACTGTATCAACTAATACAGATGGGTAAACACAAGAACCATCGTCATTTTTTTCTTTTACTTTCTCATCATAGTTAGTTGCAGCAGGATCTGAACAACCTTCTTTTTTACATGAAGCCATTACAGCTAAAGCACCTAAAGCGACAACAGCTGTTGGAAATAATCTTTTTTTCATTTTCATTTTTTTTTGTTTTATGAGGCAAAGATCATACAGATGCTTCGAAAAGATGTTAGTCTATAGTTATTTGACTATTACTTTAACGTTAACTCGAATTAACTTTAAATTAACTTACTTCAAAATGCTGATTTACAGATTATTGAACATTATTTGCGTCGAGAATTATCAGTGAAAACTGAATATCTTTAAGCGTAAAAACTGAGATTTAGTTCATGTTAATTATTTTTTTCATGTGAATAGGAATTAAACAGACCTAAGAATCTTCTCCATTTTACGGCCTTTTGCCAACTCATCTACTAGTTTATCAAGGTAGCGAACATTTTTGGTAAGCTCATTTTCAAGTTCCTCAATCCTATAACCGCAAATTACGCCTTTTATTAAGTGAGCATTGGGATGTAAATGTGCTCTTTCAAAAAACGTTTTAAAAGTTACTTTTTCAACTATTAATTGAGCGATTTGTTCTTCATTAAAACCAGTCAACCAAGTAATAACTTGATGCAATTCTTCAATTGTTCTCCCTTTCTTTTCAACCTTAGTTATATAATGTGGGTATACCGAAGCAAAAGTCATTTTTGCCATTCGTTCATTATGTTCAGGACTTGCTTTCATATTTTCTTCTTTAAAATTTAAAAATAAAAAAAGCGAACCGGAATTCCGATTCGCTTCGCAAAAATTTAATCGCGGTGTTTAGAATGAGTATCCGATTGAAAAATTCAAAATTTTCACATAAGGAAAAGGATGTTTAACAAAGACCTTAATATCACTGCTTGAATATTCGCTATCTACTGTTGCTCCAAATTGAGAGAAATCCTCTTCATTTTCTGCAGCAAAATCCTGCACGTCATTATTTATTTCTTCATAATTAATATCACCAGAAGAATCTGTACCTCTGAATGTGATATTATTCGTTCCCCATCCTAACCCTAACCACATAATATCAAGGGTCAATCCATTGTTAGCTACCCATTGGTTACCAATTCCAATACCTCCTCCAAAAAATAAAGATCCAGACTCTACGGTACCGCCGTGTTTAATAGATGGATCACTTGAGTCTGGGAAATCAAATTCGAAATCATTCATACTCGCACCTTGAAAACCTATATATGGAGCAAGATAAAGCCCTCTTAAGGCATTTCCTCCCGGGAAATACTTTAGTTGTAGATTTGCTCCAAAAGAGTTTATTCTGGTGTCAAGAATATCGGAATTTACACCTGCGGAATCCAGTATTGGTCCGAGTTGATTTTTTGCAATTTTGTTAAACGGCACCGCCTTTTTAGAAGTAAAGTTAACGCGCGCATTTACAGATAATTTGTCTGAGAATTTACGTTCATAACTAAAAGCTAGGTTGTTGGCCAAAGCCAAGCTAGGCGATACGGTAAATTTAACAGAGTTGTTTTGAGCGGATGCATTAAAGCCCGCAGCAAGTAGCACTACTAAAAGTATCTTTTTCATTTGAAATAATTTAAAGTTGCGTGTAAGATACGGAATTATTTATAGACAAAATATTTGTTTACTTTAATGATATCATCTGGTGATCCGAACAAATAAATAATATCATCTTGAATAACTTTTGTATCTTCATTTATCTCAAGAATATAAGATGAATCTCGTTTAATTGCTAAAACGGTTACGTTATAATTTTTTCGAAGCCCCGTTTCAAAGATTGTATGTCCAACAATGCTGTTTTTACCCTGTAACACATGAATAGCGGCAATTTCCATATCGGGGATATGGACTTGAAATGTACTTACGCCATTTGGAATATTTGGAATACTGCGAAATGCCTCATAGTTATAGGATCGTATATCCGTAATAAACTCTTCAATTTCATCATTAGGAATTAAATATTTTTTCATGACACGCGTAAAGATTTCGATTGAAGTTTCAAACTCTTCAGGTATCACCTCATCAGCCCCTATTTTTATAATTTCATCAACTTCTTTAATATAGCGTGTGCGAACGATAATATGTGCAGTTTCAGTAAACAGACGAACGGTTTTAACAATACTTCTGGTGGCATCATGAGCGGATATTGCCACCACAACAACACGCGCTTCTTGAATATGTACATGTTTTAAAATGACAGTGTCTGTTGCATCTCCAAAAACAACAGGCTCTCCTTTATCCTTTGCTTTTTTTATAGCTTGTGGATCTATTTCAATAATAACATATGGAATATTTGCTTTTCGAGCTGCTTTTGCGACATTTTGACCATTTAACCCGTAACCAATAATTACGACATGATCATGAAAATTCTCTGTTGTATTTTTCTCTTCTAGTTCTTTCTTTTTAGCATTCATTTTTAAACGCTCTCTTACTTTTGGTGGCAAAGGCGTTCGTAATAAATAATGAGTTAATTGCGGTGACCAGTTAATGATAAATGGTGTTGCTCCCATTGAGATAATAGAGATAGCAAGAAAATATTGATAAACGGTTTCGGACAATAAATCATATTGCATACCGACAGTAGATAATAAAAAAGCAAACTCACCTACCTGCAAAAGTGCAAGTCCAGTTAATAAACTGGTGCGTAATTGATATTTCAACAATAAAACAGCAATAATAACAACCATTAATTTTAATCCAATTACAGCAATTGCAAGTAGATGAATGTATACGATATTCTCAATAAAAAAATTTAAATCCAACAACATTCCAACCGAAACAAAAAAGAAGCTGATAAAAATCTCTCTAAATGGTAAAATATTAGCTGTTGCTTGATGACTATATTCGGATTCTGAAATAACTAATCCTGCAAAAAACGCACCTAACGCCAACGACAGACCAACAGAAGAGGTAAGCCAAGCAGTTGAAAAACAAAGCACTATAGTTGTCAAAATAAATAACTCCCTACTTTTAGCGCGAACCACAAGTTTTAACAGTACTGGAACAGCATATCTTGCGAGGATAATAATGGCAGCAACCACTGCAATCATTTTTATGAGCAACCATAAAAGCTCATTCATAGGATCATCTGATTGGCCAGCCAAAATAGGTGTTAACAGCATCATTAACACGACTATAATATCTTGAAATATTAAAATAGCAACAGCCACTCTACCATGAGGGGAAATCAACTCCCCTTTTTCTTGAAGCATTTTTAAAACAATCGCTGTACTACTTAAAGAAATTAAAAATCCCATAAATACAGCCGACTGAATGGATAACCCCAATTCGTAAGCTAAAAATGTGACTAAACCAATTGTACCAATTACCTGAACACCACCACCAATTAATACTGTATTTTTTATGGATGCCAATCCTTTTAAGGAGAATTCAATACCTATTACAAACAATAAAAAAATAATTCCAATCTCAGAAAGTACTTCTACTTCATGTTTAGCCTCAATTAAATTCAGTCCATAAGGCCCCACTATAATCCCAGTAATAAGAAACCCTAAAATTGCTGGAAGTTTTATTTTTTGAAAAATAAGTATCGTAAAAACGGATAACCCAAGAATTATTACGATATCCGGCAAGATGGGTAAATGCATAGGCAAAAGGTTAGATTGTTATTTAGCTCGTAGCTATACAAAAATAACATTTTGCTAAAATCCATTTACACTGAAATGATTAAGATATGTTTAACGAAAAAATCGAATTGTTAATCTTCAAACTTATACCCAACACCTTTAACGGTGACGATATGCGTGTCTCCTATTTTTTCACGCAATTTTCGGATATGAACATCTATCGTTCTATCACCAACTACGACATCTGTCCCCCAAACATTATTCATAATAGAGTCACGATGAAATACTTTACCCGGTTTAGACATTAATAGGGCTAACAATTCAAATTCTTTACGTGGTAAAAACATTTCATTGCCAGATTTTGAAATCAAATAGCGCTCGCGATCAATCGTTATTGATTTTTCTTTAGCCCCTTCTCCATTCAGTCCATCCACTATTTCTCCACCGCCTTTTCGCCTAAGTACAGCCGAGATTCTGCTTGCTAATAATTTTGGCTTAATTGGTTTTGTGATGTAATCATCTGCTCCAGCATCAAATCCTGCAATTTGAGAATAATCTTCTCCGCGCGCCGTTAAAAAGCAAATCATGGTGGACTGAAGCTCGGGGATTTCTTTTAGCTTTTCACAGGTTTCAATCCCATCCATTCCTGGCATCATTACATCCAAAAGAATTAGGTCAGGGATATTCTTTTTAGCAATTTCAATTCCATCCGCTCCATTTGAAGCTTCGGAAACTATAAACCCTTCTTTTTCTAAATTGTATTTTATCAAGACTCTGATGTCTTGCTCATCATCGATAACGAGTACAGAATTATTCATCTATTCAGTTAAATTTTAAGCAAAAGTAAACATTATTGATTGCGCATTTAAGTTAATAATAAATACATAACATTAAAATAACGCAAAATTTACCTTAGTCAAACCCTTGAAAAAGCTACTAAAAATGAAGATCTACCTGTACTCTCCAGAAGAGTTGATCGTCCACTCCATCACCAAATTCATTCGAATTTGAACGATAAGACAAGTCAGTTTGAACTTTTAATTTATGCCCAACAATATACTTTGAAAGACCAATTGTGTATTCTTTTTCCTCCTTTTCAATTGAAGAATTAGGGTTAATCTGAGTAAATCTTGTGGTTAATTCATAATTATTTTTGAATAACCAGCCCGCTTGAACATTTACACCTTTCCCCGTATAATGTCTGCCAATTAGGAAATTTTCATTGTATTTATCAAATACTGAAGGTGTTCCATCTTCCGTTGTTTTATGCGCATATTCAACCATTACCGACAAGCCTTTATATTTAAACATTAAATCACCGAAAAAAGTGTATAAGGTCTCCCCTGCATAGCTACCATCTAAATTCTTAATAAAATGGCCGCCCTGCCCTCTTTGTCTGGGAGCATCTTCATTAATATCATAAGTTACTCCAACAGCCAACTTCGGTGAGTTTGGACGTGTCAGTCCGCCACCTACATAGTCTCCTTTTGAATCGAACTTACCAAAAGGCAACATTTCTAAACGAAAAGTATATTCATATCCTCCAATATTGCCAACCGTTATATTTCTTCCTTCTCCCTGTGAAAAGGCAACTATTTCTCGAACTAAAAAGTTTTTTCCAAATGTAAAATGATGTTTTAATTGTAAACCTATATCTCGATCAATATTATATCGACTATTTAATAATGATCGATCAACTAAGGCTAAATCGCCTGATGAAATCACACGCTCTCTATTTCCTGGTAATTTTGACTGTCCCACTCGAAGCGTAAAATTCTGATAAAAATTCCAATCCAAGTACGCATCCAAAATAAACCTAGGAGCATTACTATATTCACTACTTGTTCCACCACCAATGTCTCGATTTGACAACCCCAACTCTACTTTATATTTCAATGATGGAAGAAATGCAAAGCCGTTGAACTTTAATCGTGAACGACGCAATAAAAAATTAGATTCTAATTGCCCAATCTTATCAAGTTGATCATTGCTCACTGTCCAATCCGCCATCATTAATGTCTGAAATCGAATTCCAAATTTCATTGAAAAAGTCGAATCTTTACCGATAAAATTTATTCCTTTACCAAAGGTTTTAGGAACGTATTGCGCTTGAGCTGTTGCTACACCCAAAAAGAACAAAAGTCCTGTAAAAGCTATTCTCATTACGAAAAGGCTTAAGTTAATTTATTGTAAACTAATCCAGACATCTGTTAACTAAAGAGTTAACACGAATTAGCTCTTGATTATTTTGATGCAAAGTTGCGTTATTATTAACATATTTTTTACATACACAACCTAATCTTAACCTTATATTAACATAGAATAGAAGAAAAAACGACTTAAAAACACGTTTTAACAGCTTGTTTTAATGCGTTTTAAGTGTTTTGAGATTTAAAATAAATTGAACCTGACATATAATTAACAAGACCCTTTGTTAACATAAGCTTAACATTAAAAAAAATGGTTCACCTCGGCTTTGACCTATTTTTGCGCAAATTTTAACTAATAAAATATACCATTCGAATGAAAAGAATTGTATTGCTTTTAAGCCTAATGTTCTTGGCTATTAACATTAGCTTAAGCTCGACACCAAATGTATCAGAAGAGGATATTGATACAGCTATTATTATTCCTGAAGTAGTTGTACAAGTGGACCTTGAAAACCTTTCCTTTAGTTTTAAAAACTATACGCATAAAAAAACATTAAAGGAACTCAAAGAAGGTGACCTTACACTTGCTTGGGATCAACTAAAATCAAAAGCGAATTTTATTGGATTTAAGTATAAGCCCATAGATGGTAACCAATGGAAAGAAGTGAAAGCTGCATATACCGATAGCTCGTCAATCACTATTCCTAACGTTGAAGAGAATATACTTTTTGAACTTATGGTTGGTTCTGGTAACTCTGAATCAAGCATAGTCTATGACGAACGTATTATTCCTATCAATTCAATTAGTGCTACAATTTTCAAAAATAGAAATGGAAAAGGCAAGGTAGAAGCCGGCGAAATAAGCTGGGGAATAGAGTTAGATAAAATGAACCAAATAATCTCCGTTTATCCAAACGCAACATTCGTGATTAAATACAACACGAAAATTGGAGCAAAACAAAACGAAAAATACAGCGATAAATCACCTTGGGAGTACATTGAGAACATTCCTGCAAATCAGATTAAAGAGAAAATAGAGGATATTCCTGGCGGGGAAAATTATGTATTTAAAGTTGGATTAGTATTGGATGATAAAACCTACTGGTCTAAATCGGGCAAATTTGAAACCGAACGTGCATGGGGTGTATTTAAACTATTGATTTTGATTGGATCGCTAGGAATGTTCATATTTGGTATGAAAATAATGAGTGAAGGACTTCAAAAAGCTGCAGGATCTCGTTTACGAAATATGTTAGGTTCAATTACATCCAACCGAATTAAAGGTGTTTTTACGGGGTTCGGTATTACTTCAATTGTTCAGTCTTCATCAGTAACTACGGTAATGACAGTTAGTTTTGTAAACGCCGGTTTATTAACCTTGAGACAATCGGCAGGAGTAATGATGGGGGCCAATATTGGAACGACAATTACTGCTTGGTTGATTTTACTTTTCGGGTTTAAGGTGAGTATAGGTAGTTATGCCTTAATCTTTATTGCATTTGGTGCACCGTTAATGTTTTTTACTAAAGGAAAAGCTAAAACATGGTCAAGTGTAATCATAGGATTTTCTTTACTTTTTATGGGACTTGGTTACTTAAAAGATTCTGTGCCTGACTTAGGACCAGAGCATCCGATTGTTCAATTTTTCATAGACTTTAGAGATGTTTGGTATGGTCCTATCATGTTTGTAGGTTTAGGTGCTTTGGTAACTGTGATTATACAATCTTCGTCCGCAGCTATGGCACTAACAATGACATTAGTAGCGGGAGGAGTAATTCCATTTGAAGTTGCATCTGCAATGATTTTAGGTGAAAATATCGGTACGACTATTACCGCCGAGATTGCTTCATTAATTGGGAATGTACATGCAAAACGATCAGCAAGAATCCACTCTTTATTTAACTTAATTGGGGTGACTTGGGCAATTTTATTATTCCCTATAATTCTTCAAGGATTAGCCTTATTATTTATTGATGGTGATCCTTACACAAACGCCGATGCTGCAAACGTTGGTTTAGCCGTTTTTCACACGACTTTTAATTTACTGAACGTGGTTATCTTATTACCTTTTGTTCCTTGGTTGGTGAGAATGGCAGAACAAACAGTTAAATCTAAAGGTGCTGCAGATGAAGAATTCCATTTAGATTATATTGGGTCAGGAATTATGGGTACGCCAGATTTATCAATTTACGAAGCGAAAAAGGAAGTGGCTAAATTTGGTGAGATTACAAGTAGAATGTCCAGGTTTACACAATCTTTATTGCACGAGCAAAACAAAAAAACGAAAACTAAACTGCATGAGAAAATTGCCAAATATGAGGTAATAACTGACCGTGTAGAAATAGAAGTCGCAACTTATTTGGCAAAGGTTTCTGAAGGTGAAATGTCAGAAGAGACAGCAGAACGGGTTAGATCAATGAATAGTATTGTAAATGATTTGGAGCGAATTGGAGACATTTATTATCAAATGTCAAAAACGATTGAACGTAAAGATGAACACAAGATTTGGTTCGTGCCTAAACAAAGAGAAAGCCTTGTTGAAATGTTTGAATTAGTAGACAAAGCATTTGAAATAATGATTGAGAATTTAAATTCAGATTGGTCAGTCGTTTCTATTGATAAAGCAAATGCTGCAGAGATTGCGATCAATAAAAAGAGAGATAAAATGAGAGGTGAGCATCTTGAAAATCTCGGGAATTCTGAATTTAATATGGAAAGTGGAATGATTTTTAATAACCTTTTCTCTTCATGTGAAAAAGTTGGTGATCATATTATTAACGTATCAGAAGCCATAATTGGTAAGATTTAACAAGAAATAAAACGCTAAAAAAGCCCCAAACTCAATTGAGATTTGGGGCTTTTCTTTTCTAAACATTCATTTAACAACACGACCCTACATCCTCATTCTTTTCTACAGTGTTAAAAGGCATAGCTCCCCCACAGCCTTCAAAAATACCATAATGAGTATCCCAAGTACCGTAAAAATCAAAATGTCCTTTAAATCGTGTTTCATTTAACATACGATAAGTATTCCCGCAAACTGTCATTACTTTTCCTGTAGGGAAATAATGATGGTCATCTAAAATAAAACCATTTTTTTCTTCAGAAATTGTTCCTTTATACGTCACAGCTTGTCCATAATCTTCACAGTCAGACTCTAACCCGTCCAATTTAAAAAGTCGATAAGTAACCGAGAAAAATGCGATATCACCTAATTTGTCCTCAAGTTCCGGATTTTCGACTGATATTGGTTTATTTTCAACTGCCCGAGGATCAGTAAACCCAGCTCGTTTTGCTGCATTTAAAAAATCATTCCAATACATCGCACCGCTCAAGCATTCACCCCATAAAACTTCATCTTTTTGAAGCGTTAATGGAACTCTTCTATCACTGTACACATCAGAAAAATACATCTCACCTCCTGGTTTCAATAGTCGATATACATCCAACAAAACCTTTTCTTTATTTGTAGCCAAATTAATTACACAATTTGAGATGATTAAATCAAAACTATTTGGCGCTAAATGCAATTCATCCAAGGCTTCTATATTCCCTTTTATAAACTCTACATTGGGGTTTTCAAAACCAAACTTTTCGGTATGATAATCAATATGACGATTTGCTACTTCTAATTGTTCGTCTGTCATATCAACACCAACCACGCGACCATCTTTTCCAACTAATTTACTCGCGATATAACAATCACGACCACTACCTGACCCTAAATCCAGTATTCTTAGTCCTTTTACCTCTGATGGAATAGTAAGTCCGCAGCCATAATACTTTGATTGTACCTCATCATGTACCAAAGACAATGCCTCTTGGATATGTTTCGGTGGTGGACTTAAGGTACAGCAAGCATTCGTTTTTAAGTCTTCCGACTGATTTAAAGTATTACCGTAATATTCTTTAACTGCATTATGTATTGAATCCATCACTTAAATTTTAGCAGTTTAAAAGAACTGCTGGTTAACTTTCGGAATTAAAATGACTCAGTGCCTTAATTACATCTAAATCATGTTCAAGATAAACAGAATAATAACCATTATCTTCCCAAACATGTCGAGCAATTTCTGCCTTCATTCTATTCTTAATTACTTCTCTAGACGTTACAATATCGTATGCATTACGCTTTACTCCCAATTTTTCTGCATAAGTGATAAATTTTTCAAACATGCTATTAGACACTTTAAACGATTTATTGAAAGCGTCAAAATCTTTTAATTCATCCCGATACTGGTCCAAATAATTAATTGCCCAGTGATTAAATACACCAGCATAATACAATTGCGTTAAATAATATGAAGCTCCGGCTGTATCGTTTGGGACAAATGTATCCGGATAAATTCCCCCACCACCATACACAACACGACCACCTTCCGTAACAAACTTTAATGACTCATCAACCTTGATGGAGTCTTCATTCAATAATTCACCATTTTCATAACGCTCAAAATAATCGTTCTCATAATCGACCCCTTCGCCATATGGCTTTTGGATAGAGCGCCCTGTAGGTGTATAATATCGTGATATCGTCAATCGCAAAGCACTTCCATCCGTAAATTCTTTTTGATCCTGCACTAACCCTTTACCAAAAGAGCGTCGTCCCATAATTAAACCTCTATCATTATCTTGAATAGCCCCCGCCACAATTTCACTGGCAGAAGCCGACAAAGAGTTGATTAAAATCACCACTTCTGTATCTTCTAAAATTCCACGTGATGAAGAATAATAATCTTGTCTTTTCTCTTTTCGACCTTGAGTGTACACAATTAATTTTCCCGAACCTAAAAACTGATCGACAATTTCAGTGGCTTCACTTAAAAACCCACCTCCATTGTTTCTTAAATCAAAAATTAATTTTTCCATGCCCTGGGATTTCAAGGTCTGTGCAGCAGCGATAAATTCATTGCCTGATCGTTGAGTAAAACTATTCAATTTTATAAACCCTACTTTTGGACTTAGCATTATAGAAGCGTCAATACTGCTTACGTTAATAGAGCCCCGGACGATAGAATAATCGATTAATTCGCCTTTCCGGTAAACCTTTACTTTTACCTCAGTTCCAGCATTGCCTTTCAAAAGGTCCATCACCTTTTCATTTGTTACTTCTTCACCCGTAATTTTTTCATCATCCACTTGCACTATTCGATCTCCAGGTTTTAAACCGGCTCTTAATGAAGGAGAGCCCGGGATAATATGCGTCGCAACTAAGGTGTCGTCATGAATAATAAATCGAATCCCTACTCCACCAAATTTGCCGTCTAGTTGTTCATTAACATCGCCTAAATCTGAAGCTGGAATATAGTTGCTATGTGGATCTAATTTTTTAATCATGCCCTCAATCGAACTTTCAATTAAAAGGTCATGGTCTACCGTATCCACATAACGATCCTCAATCATTTGGAGGATTGTATTAAACTTCGTTGAATTTTCCTTTACATAATTTTGAGGTCCTTGTCCCGCAGGAATAAACATTGTGCCTAACCAAACCCCCAATGCCAAAGTTACACCCATTAAAATTGGAATTAAATAAACATAACTAACTCCCTTTTTTTGTTGCTCTATCTCGAATCTATTTTCTTCCATTATACTCATTTGAAATGAACGGTTTCAATACCGAATTTATTTAAAAAGTCAATACCAGAGCTATCTTTGTATTGACTCAAATATACTACTCGTTTTATTCCTGCTTGAATGATTAATTTACTGCACTCTTTACACGGAGAAAGTGTAATATACAACGTTGCCCCTTCAGCATTTTGGGTCGATTTTGCAACCTTTAGTATTGCATTCGCCTCTGCATGTAACACATACCAGTGTGTTTCTCCATTTTCATCTTCACACGAATTGGTGAAACCAGATGGCGTTCCATTGTATCCGTCCGAAATTATTGTCTTATTCTTAACAATTAAAGCCCCTACTTGTTTGCGTTTACAGTGAGATAATTTAGCCCACTCTGTTGCCATACTTAAATAAGCTCTATCGTATTTAGCTTGCTTTTTGTCCACAATGATTAAGATTGTAACGAACAAATGTACGAATGTAATCCCTTGAAGATGCTAAAAAAGGTTAATTTTTAACGGTCAACGTATCGAGAACTACCCAAACCGTATTTCAGAATACACCAAATTGCCCGAAATCCATCTTTCCAACCAATTTTCTTTCCTTGCTCTTCGGTACGAGCATTGTAGGTTATCGGCACTTCTTTCCAGACTAACTCCTTGTTTTTTGCCAATTTAGCCGTGATTTCAGGCTCAAATCCAAAACGCTTTTCTACTAAATTTAATTGCTTAAACTCGGCAGCAGGAACAAGCTTATAACAGGTTTCCATATCTGTTATTCTTATACCAAAAACCAAGTTTGATAATCGGGTTAAAAAGCTATTCGCTAAATTGCTTAAAAACGAACCTCCTTTAGTTGTTTGACCTAAAAATCTTGATCCATAAACAACATCTGCTCCATTATTGACAACTTGATCAAGTAGTGTATTTATTTCATTTGGATCTAATTCTAAATCCGCATCTTGAATAATTATGTACTCCCCAGTAGCTTTTTTTATCCCAGTATGAATTGCTCCTCCTTTACCTGTATTCTTTGTATGCTTGATTAAAAAGAAATCTTTATTTTGAATGGCATTCAGCGCCTTTTGAATTTCTTTATTCGAATTATCGGTAGAACAATCATCAATTATAATTACCTCTTTACTTATTCCGTTCAGAATTTGAAGTTGATCAATTACCGAAATTACTTCACCAATTGTTTGATCCTCATTATAAACAGGAATGAGTATGGATAATTTTTGCATGAGACCAAAGATAATTGAATTCGGCTAATCCTCAATTATATGCCTGAAAAAGTCAAATTATTGTCTAATTTTACTGCAAAACGCATAAATTGAAACAAGGCACTGTTATAAAATCTACCGGAAGTTGGTATAAAGTAATCGATCAAGAGCAACTTGAGTGGAATTGCAGAATACGCGGAAGATTGCGTATGGATGATATAAAATCAACCAATCCCATCGCAGTGGGAGATGAAGTGAAATTTGAGATAGAGGAAGAAGAAAATGAAAATCGAAACGGGGTGATCAAAAAAATCTTACCTCGCAAAAATTACATCATCCGAAAATCAATCAACCTCAGCAAAAGGTCCCATATTCTTGCAGCAAATATTGACAAAGTTTATTTAATTGTGACGCTAGTAGCCCCACAAACTCAAACCGGTTTTATCGATCGTTTTATTGTTACTGCCGAGGCCTATCATATTCCTGTCACCATTCTATTTAACAAAATTGATTTATACGGAGAAACGGAACTTCAGGAACTCGAAGAACTAAAAATTATATACGAAAAAGCGGGATACTCCTGTCAGACAATTTCAGCTAAACGACCCGAATCGGTTTCATTTCTAAAAGAAGAAATCAAAGGAAAAAAAGTCATGTTTGGTGGACATAGTGGTGTTGGAAAATCTACTTTGGTAAATAGTCTTGACCAAAATTTAGATTTGAAAACAGGAGCCATTTCTAAAAGCCATGCTTCTGGATTACACACCACGACTTTCGCTGAAATGTTTGAATTGCAGTCAGGCGGCTTTATAATCGACACCCCAGGAATTAGAGCGTTTGGACTTATCGATTTTGACAAAACCGAATTATCCCATTATTTTCCGGAAATGAGAGAATTGCTAGTAGATTGTAAATTCAATAATTGCCAGCATATGAATGAACCAAAATGCGCCGTGAAACAAGCATTTTTGGATGATGAATTAGCACCCAGCCGCTATATCAATTATATTAAAATGATGGAAGAGGACGAAACAGAAACTTTTCGAAAAGACATTTATAAATAGAGAGATGCGAATTATAATACAACGTGTTTCAAAAGCAAGTGTTTCGGTGGATAGTAATCTAATTTCATCAATTGAAAATGGTTATTTATTATTGGTAGGTATTGGAGAAAGTGACACAGAAGAAGACATTGAGTGGTTGTCCAAAAAAATTACCAATCTCCGCATTTTCTCAGACGAAAAGGGTCAAATGAACCATTCAATTATTGATATTGATGGTGAAATTTTAGCCATTAGTCAATTCACCTTATTTGCCAAAACCAAAAAAGGAAATAGGCCATCTTTTATTAAGGCAGCACCCCCTAACATTGCATTACCACTATACGATTTATTTGTAGATTCCTTAAATAAATTACTCAATAAGCCCGTTCAAAAAGGAGTTTTTGGAGCGCATATGGAGGTTTCATTGATTAATGATGGACCGGTTACAATATTCATTGATAGTAAAAATCGCGAATAGGCCTGTCTTGGTCAATAATCATTAAATTTACCCTGTTGAAAAAAGTTTTAATCATACGGTTTAGCTCAATTGGAGATATTGTTCTAACGAGTCCCATCGTTCGTACGCTAAAAAATCAGTTGGAAAATATCGAAATTCATTATTTGACAAAAAAGACGTACGGCTCAATTGTCCAAAACAATCCTAATATCAACCGTGTATATGTATTAGGAGAATCATTAAACGACGTAATTCGCGAACTACAAAAAGAAAATTATGACTTCGTGGTCGACTTACATAGAAACTTGAGGTCATTTCGCGTCAAAAAAGCTTTAAAAAAACCTTCTGGTACATTTTCTAAATTAAATTTCGAAAAGTTTTTACTCACGAAATTTAAAGTAAATAAACTACCAGAAATTCATATCGTTGAACGGTATTTTGGAGCTGTAAAAAAACTTGGGGTTAAAAACGACCAAGCGGGCTTGTCTTATTACATTCCAAATGAAGACCAAGTACGATTAGCAGACTATGGTATTAACGATTGTTTTGCTGCTTTTGCCATTGGCGCACAATTCGCAACAAAGCGATTGCCAAAAGACAAAATCATCAGCCTAATCAAACAAATAAGCTCGCAAATTGTATTATTAGGCGGCCCCAGCGATATAGGTACTGCTGTGAGTATATCTGAGTCATGTCCAAATGTTATCAACCTTTGTGGTAAACTTAATTTGAATCAATCGGCATCGATTGTCCAACAGTCACAAGTCGTAATTACTCATGACACCGGACTTATGCATATTGCCTCATCTTTTGAAAAGAAAATAATTTCGATCTGGGGAAATACAGTGCCAGAATTTGGAATGTACCCGTATCAGCCCAGCAAACCAGCTAATTATTCCATTTTTGAAGTAAAGGATTTACCTTGTCGTCCATGTTCAAAAATAGGGCATAATAAGTGCCCAAAAGAACATTTCAAATGCATGATTAACCAACCGCTAGTTGAGATTGCAGAGGCGGTAAATTCGGAATTTTAATCTGTATTATTCTTCAAAAAGTGCTTTGAGTTCTGTCGCTTCATTCGCCTTGATTCTTCCAGCGAGCAATAAACTGAGTTGTCTTCTTCTTAAAGCAGCATCGTATCTTTTTTGTTCTTCTTCCGTTTCAGGAACAATTTCAGGAACATCAATCGCATTACCATTTTGGTCCACCGCCACAAAAGTCAATATCGCCTGGTTGCTCGCTATTTGTTGTTGTGTTTTACGATCTTCTACAAAAACATCAATAATAACCTCCATAGAAGAGTTGAATGCTCGCGAAACTTTTGCGCTTAACGTCACAATCGCTCCTAAATCCACAGGCATGGTAAATGAGACATTATTTATAGATGCCGTCACAGAAACGCGTCCTGAATGACGATGAGCAGCGACAGCCGCAATTTCATCTATCCATGCAAGGAGTGAACCTCCGAATAATTTTCCTAATGTATTGGTATCATTGGGTAATACCACTTTAGTTGTGGTGGACACTGATTCTCTCGGGTGTTTTTTACGCATGTTGTTTTTTTGCAAAGATAAACAAAACTATTCGTACCAGTTTTCTCCAATTTAGGGCACAAAAAAACCTTGCCCATCCACTGTTAAAGTTTCTAAAAGCAAGGTTTTATTATTTAAGCTTTATAATTCCCTATCGTTGGAATTTAATTCTTCTTCTGTTATCCACTAGATCTGCCTTCTCTCTTAATGCACTAATGACACGAGAGTCAGAAGATGATACTCTTTTAGACATTAATGGATCAGTAACTAAGGTATAATCCGTTGTTGGATTTGCTTCTGTTTCACTATCAATTGCAATAACATAAACGCCTTCTTTTCCGATTAATGGCTTAGTTGTTGTTCCAGTTGAAATATTTGTGAATAATTTACCGACTAACTCTGGCTCTGCCTTTCCTCCTTTACCAATAGTTTTACTGCTAAATGTAATTTCATTTTGCTGAATAGTCAAACCGTCAAACTCAGCGACTAAAGCTTCCAATGTTTTATCCTTCATTTTTTCAGCATATAGTTCACCTCTTTTTTCATTTAAAGCGGGAGTACGCATCGCGTCCTTTACATCTGCAAATTCCGGTGTTCCTTCTTCAATCACATTTTCAATTCGTGCAACAATAAATTTGTCATTGTCTAAAATTGGGTCAGATAAATGACCTTCTTTAGCACCTTTTCCAAAAGCAAATTCTAATAATTTATCAGAATCTTGTACTCCTGGCACATAATCATTTGCAAGCATAACTCTTACTGAGTTTGGTGTCATATTGCTATCTAAAGCCATTTTAACAAATGCAGAATCATCATTTGATTCGTTAACTGCATAAATAAAATCGTACGCTTTACTTTCAATATCTCTCAGTGTATTTTCACTTGGTTTGATTTTCTTCGCAACAATTGCCAATTGAGGAGTCACTCGATTAGCTTGACCTAAAACCTCAACAATATGATACCCATAAGAGGTTTTTACCAATTGTAATTGACCAATAGGACCGTTAAAAGCGGCATCATTAAACTCCGTTACCATTACCCCTTCTTTAAACCATTTGTATTCTCCTCCATTATCAATTGAACCAGGGTCTTCACTCATTGTGCTTACAATTTCGGTAAAGTTGTCATTGGCTTTTATAACCTGAATCAAACTATCCGAAATAGCTTTCGCTCGCTCCTCAGATCTTGTTGCCCCTGTTGAAATAAGAATATGTCTAACCCAGGCTTGCTTTTCTGTTGGCAGCCCAGTAACTTTTGCTAATGCAATTTCATTTTGAGATGTTTCGAACGGTCCTAAAACATCACCAATTTTGGCTGATTGAACTTGCTCATCCGCCCACTCAGGATAACTTCCTCCTTGTTGATTGTAAGCTAAATCAGTCCCCATATTCATTGAAAAAACAGTAGAATCAGATAAAAACTGAGATTCCGTATTTTGGTAAACAAATGCAATATTATTTTCTGCCGCAGCAAAAGGAGCTTTTAAATCTTCGATCTCAGATTTAATTTGTTCCATATCAAGCTTAGAAGGTTCAATTGTCATAAAAACAAGGTCCAAACGTCTTGCTTCTTCTTGCTCGTACTGAGGATCATTTTTATGTTCCTCAAAATAAGCCATCAAATCGTCATCCGACAACTCAACTTCATCTTCAGCGATTGTATTGAACTTCTTTACTACGTAACGAATCTTCTTTTTATTGTACAATGCATTGTACTGCTCTTTACCTTCTAATTTATTGACATATAAACCTTTTTTAATAAGAGAAACGTATTTATCGGCTTTTCTCGCGTTTTCAAGTTCATTTTCAAAATCTTGCCATTGTTGACGCTGAGTTAACCACGCTTCACGCACCTCGTTTGAAGCACCAACTGGCTCCATTTCCAGTCGTGAAATATAATTTCTTACTGAATCTTTAGAAAAACCATTTGGACCATTAAACACACCAACTTGTTTTACCCATTCGTGAATATGATTACCATGAATCATATCATTCAATTCGTCAACTGTACACGTAATTCCAAGCTTCTCGAACTCTTGTTCAAGAATGGTTCTTCTTACCATTTCGTTGAAAGCTCTGTTTTCAGCAGCACTTTCATCTGCACTTGTAAAATCTTTTTGTTGGTACGCAGCCTCATTTCTTGCTCGACCAACATAAGCATCTCGTAACTCGCTGTATTCAGCTTCGTCAATCGGTTCACCATATAAAGTTGCCGTACTCATTTGCTCCACATCGTTTCCACCACCCTTGATGAAATCTGTAAAGATAAAAGCTAACATTGCCAATCCAATTACAATAAGGAGCAACAACGAATTTTTTTGAATTTTTCCAATTACAGCCATTTCTGTCTTTTTGTTTATTTTTAGAATCTGCGAATATAGTCCTAATCGTTGAAAAAAGAAAGGAGTACAAAAATATTTTTAAGTAATCAATGGATAGAATTTAAAAAAATATTTTTTTTCCCTTGAATCAATTCATAATTTCGTAGATTTGGCGGCTAATCTATCTCTTTTTCATAGGGACAATGTGAGCAGCTCTATTGACTTTTAACTATTTGAGAATAGATTTATAATAAATAAGATAACAAATGAAAACACTGCAATTTAGAGAAGCGCTTCGTGAAGCCATGTCTGAAGAAATGAGAAAAGACGAAAATGTCTTTTTACTCGGTGAAGAAGTTGCGAATTATAATGGAGCCTATAAAGTTTCTCAAGGAATGTTAGATGAATTTGGAGAGAAACGTGTAATTGACACTCCGATTGCTGAATTAGGTTTCACTGGGATTGCCGTGGGAGCAGCGATGAATGGTTTGCGTCCAATTGTTGAATTTATGACTTGGAATTTTGCCATTTTAGCAGCTGATCAAATTATTAATAGTGCGGCAAAAATGTTGCAAATGTCAGGTGGGCAGGTAGGATGTCCAATTGTGTTTAGAGGTGGTAATGGGACCGCGGGTCAATTGGCAGCAACTCACTCTCAAAGTTTTGAGTCATTCTATGCGCACGTACCGGGATTAAAAGTTGTTACACCATCAACACCATATGATGCCAAGGGACTTTTAAAATCTGCCATTCGTGATGAAGACCCTGTATTGGTTCTTGAATCTGAAAAAATGTATGGTGATAAGGGTGAAGTTCCAGAAGGAGAGTATATTGTTCCAATCGGTGTTGCTGAAGTTAAGCGCGAAGGAAGTGATGTTACAATCGTTAGTTTCGGGAAAATCATCAAAGAAGCTTTTAAAGCGGCTGATGAATTGGAGAAAGAAGGAATTTCATGTGAAATTATTGACTTAAGATCTGTTCGTCCGATTGATTACGGTACGGTGGTCAATTCGGTTAAAAAAACGAATCGATTAGTTGTGGTTGAAGAGTCTTGGCCGATAGCATCAATTGCATCAGAAATTGCTTATCATGTTCAACATTATGCTTTTGACTATTTGGATGCTCCCGTTAAACGAGTTATGCAATCAGACACTCCATTTCCTTTTAGTCCTAGTTTGATGGCTGAGGCTTTACCAAATGTCGAGCGGGTAATTGCGGCGACAAAGGCTGTCCTTTACAAATAATAGAAAATGGATAATAATCCTTTTCACAGGCTTGTTAAGCATGAAAAGGTAGCTTCAAAAGAGCTGGTAGAATTACTTTCAAATACCTTAATTGGTACCAATGGAACTTTGTATCAGTTATTAGATACACCACGAAAAATCTACAAGCTAAATTGTCCTAATCACTTCTGTTTATATCGGAATGATAAAGTAGTGGCTAACGTCACACTCTGTCAGCGGGATATTAGTTTGCCTAAAAGTGAACTTAATTCATTTTACATCCGATATGTAGCATTTAGCTCCTTGTTTCAAGGAAATACTAAACCAAGTAAAGGACGCAGTTCACTTCATGATTATTTTAAAGGTTTATTTGAAACCAGCAACCTGTCATTCGACAATCCGGAACGAAAAAGCAGTTTTTTTTGGGCATATATTGACCCTGAAAACTACCGTTCCTATAACCTAAATACAAGTTTTGGTTTTCAAACAATTGGCAGTTTTAAGACTATTGCATTTTCTAAGGTTCGTCCCAAAAATAGAGGTGTAGAAGTGCTCAATACAGATGACCATACGACAACCCTTAAGGATATCCGGAATTTTTATGATGGTTACGCTTTATTCTCAACCACCCATTTATTTAAAAATGAGAATTATTTCGTTTTAAGGATAAATGATGAAATTGTTGCGGGCATTCAAGCTAACCCAGTACATTGGAAAATAAAAAAATTACCAGGACTTAAAGGGAAACTAATGCTCCGTTTAGCTCCCTATATCCCATATCTCAATAAAATTATCAACCCAAAAAGTCATCGTTATTTAGCAACTGAAGGTCTTTTTTGGAAAACGGGTAAGGAACATTTTATCCAGCAGTTATTAGAAGGTGTATTAGCAATTACCCGTCATCATTCTCTATTAATTTGGGAAGATGAGAATCATCAAAGGGTTAAAAAATTACCAGTAAAATGGGGCTTTCTCCAAAAAAATAAAGTTGATAATTCAATTTCTATTGTGGCAAAAATGAATGGGTTTTCTGCAACAGAAATTGAGGCAATTAAAAGGAGTCCAAAGTACATAAGCGGTTTCGATGTTACATAAAATCATTTAATTTGTACCATGAGATGGATTTTAACATTCGTAATGTTTATGTTTTGCTTTACCAGTTTTTCAACTGAAACTAATCCAGATTATTCCCCTAATAAGAAACGACTTTTAGCTGTAAGCACGACTAATGCACTTGCCTGGTCCGGATCAATTTTAGCATTACAATATGTATGGTATCAACAATTTGAGAAAAGTAAATTTCATTTTTTTAATGATGGGCATGAATGGAACCAAATGGATAAAATGGGCCATATGTATACCGCTTGGCAGATAAACAACCTCGTTTATCAATCGTATCGCTGGTGTGGACTGAATCAAAAAAAATCAGCTTTAATAGGAACAGGAATTAGTTTAGGTTATTTAACCACATTTGAAATTCTAGATGCCTTTAATGCAAAATGGGGTTTTTCATGGTGGGATATGGCTTTTAATTCGCTTGGGTCAATTACTTACGGCAGTCAAGCCTATTTATGGGGTGATCAGTACGTGCGATTCAAATTTTCCTATCACAATTCTCAACTTTCAAAGTATCGACCAGAATTGCTCGGCAAGGACTTTAACAGTAGATTACTTAAAGATTATAATGGACAAACCTATTGGATGAGCTTTAATCCCTTTAGGTGGTCTAAAAATGAATCAAACGTTCCAGAATGGATTAACATATCTCTTGGATACAGCATAAACAATCAATTACGTGGAGATGGAGGAACATATATTATCAATCATTCGAAGCATAATTTAACTTTCGAACCTTATCGACAATATTACTTATCCCTGGATATCGATTTTGAAAAAATTCCGACAAAATCTAACTTTCTAAAAGTTCTTTTTAAAGGGATTAATTTCATTAAAGTCCCATTTCCTGCGGTAGAATTTTCGAATAACAAATTACATTTTCACCCACTGTACTTCTAGACTAAATCTTGATATACGCCATCAAATTTCACTTCTATCTCAGCTAAGGTATCCCATATTTCCTGAAGGTTCATTGATGTCACTAATTTTGTACGGTAATTTTTAAAATCCGGAATGCCTTTGAAATAATTCGAGTAATGCCGCTTCATCTCATTTATGGCAAGAATCTCGCTTTTCCACTTTAAAGAAAGTTCTAGATGCTCACGAGTAACAGCCACTCGATGTTTTAACGTTGGTTTTGGTAAACGTTCACCTCCCGTTTTTACAAAATGTTTTATTTCGTCAAAAATCCATGGATAGCCAATTGATGCACGACCAATCATTATTCCATCCACCCCGTATTTATCTTTATATGCTACTGCCTTTTCAGGACTGGTGATATCGCCATTTCCAAATACAGGTATTTTAATTCTCGGGTTATTTTTTACTTCACGAATCAAAGTCCAATCCGCTTCACCTTTATACATCTGCTTGCGCGTTCTACCATGAATTGAAATGGCTTCAATGCCTACATCTTGTAATCGTTCAGCAACTTCAACAATATGTTTCGTTGAATCATCCCATCCTAGTCTTGTTTTAACCGTAACAGGCAGATGCGTGGTTTCAACAATTTTTTTTGTCATTTCGACCATCTTAGGAATATCCTGCAATATTCCTGCACCAGCTCCTTTGCAAGCGACTTTTTTCACGGGACAACCGTAATTGATATCTATAATATCTGGATTTGTTTGCTCCACTATTTCGGTTGTCCGAATCATGGAATCAATATCATGTCCAAAAATTTGAATACCTACAGGTCGTTCATATTCATAAATATCTAATTTCTGTACTGACTTGGCTGCATCTCGAATTAAACCTTCCGAAGAAATAAACTCCGTATACATTAAATCAGCCCCGTACCGCTTACATAGCGCTCTAAAAGGCGGGTCGCTAACATCCTCCATTGGTGCTAAAAGCAAAGGGAATTCACCCAAGTCAATATCTCTAATCTTCACACTCACAAAAAACGTATTAAGGACAATCTATTTTACTCTGTTATGACGTAACGCTCTATTTCCAAACTGGAATCTATAACGTAAAAAGAATTCCATACCCCCAACACCTTTCGTTGCCACATTAAGTCGGGAAACATTTATATCATAAGCCGCACCGAATGAGAACCCTGAAAAATCCATCATAGTATTGAAAACAATGGCATCTCCTACTCTAAAAAAAGACCCCAATGTTAATGAGATTTCATCGAAATAACTTGTTGCTCTTGAAGCTCCTCTGAGCAAAAAGTTAAAGTTTGAACCAAAAATAATTTCCTTATTTGGACCTTGCAAAAATGCAGCGAACGCCGGCATTATCGTGACATTATTGTAGTCACTTTTAAACTCAGCCTCTCCATGTAGATTTAACTTGCGGTACAACTTCTCATCATCATTTAAAAAATTAACTCTCTGCTTTGTTAAATGGTGACCTGCAATTCCTAATTTAAGTCTTGTATTTTTACTCACATAAGTATCCCAATAAACTCCGGCAGCAACATCAAAACGACTAACACTGAAGTTTTGACTCAATAAAAGCTCCCCGTTATTTATGCTTTGATCGAATTCTACCCCTGTCCATTGGTTATCCCAATTTAGGTTTTCATTCTTTATTGCCCGCTGATAAAAGGCTGGTTGAATTCCAAAAGACAGAAAACTATTTTGATTAACTTGTAAAGAGTAATTCAAGGGAATCGCAATCACATTAGTTTGATAATTGCTTACACCAGCAATATCATTATAAAAATTAACTCCTGCTCCCATATAATTCCCACCATTATCAAACATTCTCCAATCTGCACTTGCAGAAATTGTTCGATAAGGGTTATCCGAAGCCGTCATCCATTGCAATCGATAATTTGTGAAAATCTGCAAATCTCCTTCAGTAAATCCAGCTACGGCAGGATTAAGATAAACGGGAGACGCAGTAAACATACTAAAATGTTGGTCCGCTTGTCCAAAACTTGTAAGGAAAGACAAAAGAGAAAAACCAATAAGTCCTATTTTCTTCATCACTTTATTTTACTAATGTTGTAGTTCCCTTTAAAGAACCACCTTTACCGTTAATAAATTGGTATTCCAATACCCATGTAAACACACCAGGGTTTTCAGGTCGACCTCTAAATGAACCATCCCAACCGACACGTTGATCTCGAGATTCGAAAATTAATTCCCCATATTTATTAAAAATGGTTAGTGTCATTTTTTCTAATCCAAAACCTTTTACATAAAGCACGTCATTTTTACCATCGCCATTTGGGGAAAATGCATCCGGAACACCTAGTGCCTCAATAAAATTAACGAATACACGTACCGTATCAGTATCGCTACATCCATTTACATCTACAAATTTCACTTCATAAACCATGTCTTCTGGGGGACTGGCCATTGTTGATGGACAATCCGCACAATCAATGAACTCATCAGGTGTCCAAATAAAATCACCACTCGGTATACTTGCATTGGCAAATAGCAAAGCGCTACCTCCTAATTCGATAATTGTGTCGGTACCAGCAACTACGGTAGGAGAAGGGAACACCGTGATTGAATGCGTTGTTGAAGAGCTTTCACCAAGCGCATTAGTTACAGTTAATTGAACATCAAATACGCCAGGAACGTTAAAACAAGCTGTTGGGTTTTGATCCGTAGATGCAGTAGGTTCTACATCCCCACCGAAAATACCGCCAAATGTCCATAACCATTCTACAGGATCGCCTGAAGAAGTATCCGTAAATGTCACACAATCACCCACACAAACTAAATCTGAATAACTAAACCCTGCACTTATAGGATCACAATCAACTACAGTTATGGTAATATCATCCTCACTTGAACATCCGAATTCATTTGTCGCCGTTACCGTGTACAAACTTGTTGAGATTGGGAAAAATTCTTCACCATCTATCACCCCATCCGACCAACTATAATCATCTGCATCACCAGTGGCAGTTAAAGTAACTCCACCCCCAGCGCAAACTGTTGTTGAACTCGCTTCAGCCGTTACTTCTGGTGAAGGATTAACTGTTATGGTAATCGTTGTATCATCAAAGGTTTCACCATCTGTAATATTTAATGTAACACCTATTTCACCCGCATTAGGGAAACAAACAATCCCTGGATCTTCACCTGCCAATGGACCAATGTCAGGGTCAGTAAAAACCCATCCATAACCACTAATACCTGTTCCCGAACTATTATCTGTAAATGAAATGCAATCACCTGCACAAATCTCTGTCGCTTCAGGAATAAATGAAGCATTTAACGGTCCACATTCAATAATGGTAACTGTAATTGTAGCAATATCGGCATCATCACAAGGAGCTGCCCCAGGCAATGTTTCATACTCAAACTCATAAATATCACCAGGTGTTAACCCCGTAGCATCCAACTCACCTGTTCCCGGTGTAAATCCACCACTCGGAACACCGCTTGTTTCGGTCCAAGTACCACCGGCATCTGCTCCCGCTAGAAAATCATTTAGATTTGTAATTTCATCTACGCACACCTCTACATCATCTGACTCACCAGCATATGGTCCGTCAAGAACAGTGACAACAAAACTTGTGTCATGCGAACCTATACCGTCAGTAACAGTAAGTGTGGTAGTATATACTCCAGGTGTTATATAAGTAACGGTATGAGGCCCTTCAGTTAAGGCCATGCCTGGATCTCCTCCCTCAAAATCCCAATTCCAATCCGTGATGACATCATCTGTTGTGCTTAAATCAGTATACGTTATACTCTCTCCTCGACATACCGTAATGGTTTCTGGGTCGAATAAAGCCGTTGGTCCACCATCTACTGCAACAACAGGCTTTGTTATCGTGATATTATCTACCGCAATTGAAGGATCTGTAGCGACTCCATCATCAATATTTTGCCAGACAAAACTAATTCTCAGATTTGCAATCTCTTCACATTCAACAGGTAAAGCATAGGATTTTGTTTCCCATAACCCTTGTTCTGCCCCTGTACAAGGAACACCACCACAACATAACGACTCTAAAGGCGAATCAATCGAAGTCCACGTAACGCCACCATCTATACTGTAAAAAACCTCACCATAATCAGTTCCTCCGCCTTTACCAATCATATCGAAATTTAAGGTCAAATCTGTATGACCGATAGTACTGATATCTGCAGATTCAGCCCGTCTATTTGTTGTGGTTACACCAAAACCTGTTTCCAAGTAATTAGCACCGTTGTCACCCGCAACAGGATTCAAACCTATATGCAATGTTTGATCACCAGCTCCACAAGTCTCTCCACACGCACCTTCTCCCACACCTTCTTCTTCACATGAAACGTACCAATTTGCTGGGTTATCCCCTTCCACCCCTAAATCTGTATTTAAAGTCCAGGTTAAAGCACCATCAAAATCTTCAGAGTAAACAACAACCTGAGCTCTCGATTGAAGGTTGATAATCAACAAAAAGAATAGTGGTAAAAAAGATAGTTTTTTATGCATAATAGCGATATTCGTTAATCAACAGTATTTGTATTTCCTATATTTGAAGGAACTCACCCAACAAGGAGCAACCCCCATACAAATCTAGACGAGTTAATCGAAAAAGGGGTTGACCATTTTTCGATTAATATTGTTTAAACCAAAACTTTTCCAAGTGCTGCCGAAAATTTCTCGTTCACATCACCATAAACATCTAAGTAATCCTGATGGCTTAAACGAATTACCTCCAAAGCCTCTTCTCGTCCATAAGTGTGAGTGATCTCTACTTTTTTATCCGAACCATCATCGTTTGGATTCTCTTTATACGTCAAGAAAAAATGCTTAACACGATCAACCACTTTAGACGGAAGATCTTCAATATTTTGAATATCTCCATAAGCTTGATCATCCTTTAATACTGCGATAATTTTATCATCCGCTTCTCCTCCATCAATCATTCTAAATCCCCCAACAGGAATACAATCAACCAAAATGTTTCCACGGTCGATATTCCTTTCAGAAAGCACAATAATATCCAAGGGGTCTTCATCTCCAATTATGCCCGTTTTGCCAGATTTTTTCATACAAAACTCTGCTACTTTTTTATCGCAATAAGTCTGTGGTAAAAAACCGTATAATGCAGGAACGATATTCGAATATTTTTGAGGTCTATCAATTAAGATATGACCAGATTCTTTTTCTATTTCATATTTTATTTGGTCATTCGGGTTGATTTCAATGTAGGCTCTCACCTCTTCTGGCATCTTATTTCCAATTTTGACCCCGTGCCAAGGATGAGCAACAAACTTTTGCTCAAATAATTTAGTTAATTCGTTAATATTACTCATCTTATATTCTTGTTATCTATTCTGAAATTTGCGACAAAAATAGGCTTTTTTTATGAATTTACACTCCATGAAGTTCCGTCTTTACCATCCTTAACCGCGATACCGGCCTCGTTTAGCTTGTCTCTGATCAAGTCTGATATTTCCCAATTTTTATTTTCACGGGCATTTTTTCTCAACTCTAAAATAATTTCCATTGCGGAAGACAACTTAGAATCATCGGACACATCAATATAATTCAAGCCTAACACATCAAACACCAAAGCGTTCATCGTTGATTTCAAATTATTTAAATCATCTTTAGACAAACTTGATTTTCCATCTTTAACCTTATTGATTATAGTTACCGCTTCAAACAGTTGCGCGATTAAAACCGGCGTATTAAAATCATCATTCATTGCAGCGTAGAAGCTTGAAATTAAACCATCTACATCTTCGGTACTCGCCTCTTTTGTAGAGAGCAATTCAAGATCCTTTACACCTTGCATCAACTTGTGAAAACCTTTTTCCGATGCAGTTAAAGCTTCAAATGAAAAGTCTAATTCGCTACGATAATGCGCTTGCATCATAAAAAATCGAGCAACCATTGGATGGAATCCCTTCTCTAATAATGTAGTATCTCCTGAAAAAAGTTCATCAGGCAACAAATTATTCCCTGTTGACTTACTCATTTTCTTACCATTCAACGTTAGCATATTCGTATGCATCCAATAATTCACTGGATTTGTTCCTGTAAATGATTTAGCTTGCGCAATTTCACATTCGTGATGTGGGAATTTCAGATCCATTCCTCCTCCATGGATATCGAATTGTGCCCCTAGGTATTTGTGTGACATTGCAGTACATTCTAAATGCCACCCTGGAAAACCTAAACTCCAAGGTGATGGCCATCTCATGATATGACTTGGAGAAGCTTTTTTCCATAATGCAAAATCTAAAGGACTTCTTTTTTCACTTTGCCCATCCAAATCACGTGTTCCTGAAATTAAATCTTCAATTTTACGTTTAGACAAAGTTCCATAGTCATTCTCCTGATTATACGTTTCAACATCAAAGTAAACAGAGCCATTACTTTCATACGCCAACCCTTTATTTATGATTTCTTGAACGATTTCTATTTGCTCTATAATATGTCCGGTAGCAGTAGGTTCAATACTTGGAGGCAACGCATTAAACTTCGCCATTATTTCATGAAAACCCGTTGTGTATTTTTGTACGATTTCCATTGGCTCTAGAGATTCTAACCTTGCTTTTTTAGAGATCTTATCTTCTCCTTCATCCGCATCATTTTCTAAATGTCCAGCATCAGTTATATTTCTAACATACCTTACTTTGTATCCTAAATGAAGTAAATAACGATAAATCATATCAAAAGAAATGAACGTTCTACAATTACCTAGGTGTACATCACTGTAAACAGTTGGTCCACAGACATACATTCCAACTTGATTTTCAAGGATTGACTGAAAGACTTCTTTTTCTCCAGTAAGGGTATTGTAAATTTTCAATTGATTTTGCATGATATAAAACTAAAAACCCGATTTGAGCTTATTCTCAAACCGGGTTCAAATTTAATAATATTTACGGACTAGTTAAGTTGTCCATCTGAATGATATTTGCCTTTTTTCCAAACTTCAATCTTCAATAAGATTCCATCGCTATCGTACTTATACAACTTACCATCCCATAATTTCCCACTTTTAAATTCTCCATCCATCCATAGCTCTTGATCGCTATTGTAAATCTTGTTATATCCGTTCTTTTTGAAGCGTTTTCCGTTCGTCGTTCCTTTTGATCCATCAGGCGCATTTGCTGGTGGAACGCTAACTTCTGGCTCTGTATTATATGGTGGATTTACACGTTCTTTTTCTTCTCGACTCTTAATCTCACCATCTTTATACTCGATAACTTCTTTTAAATCACCGTTAGGATAATAACGTTTTGCCTCACCGGTAGTTACACCATCTTTTTTTGTGTATTCAAACTCAATCTTTCCATTTGGATGATAATAGCGCACCGTACCATCTTCTTTCCCTTCCTCATTAAAATATTTCTCTTGTGAAATTACGCCGTTTTCGTAATACCTTTTATAGACTTCGACTTGTTTGCCACCGGTAAAATTACCCTCTTCCATTACCTGACCGTTATCCCAAAACTTAACGTAAGGGCCGTTTGGCCGGTTATCGATATACATTCCTTTTAACCGAGGTGTTTTCCCATCGATATGATACTTAATCCACTCACCATTCTTTCGATCGTCTGTATAATTCCCTTCTTCAATTTTACCATTTGGAGGATAGCCTTTAGCAGGGTTATCATAGCCCCAAATCGTCCACATCCCCTGTCTTCTTCCTTGTTCATCTCTTTTATTTGGATGACCATCTAGAGCATCATCCGATTGGACAATAACAGTTGGAATAGTTGAATTAAGGTTATCTTCAGCAACACTGATAATGGGGAGTCCAATTAAAAATGTAAATGCTAATTTTTTCATTTTGAGGTATTGTGATCTAGTTTTTCATGTAATGAGAGCCAATCTACAAATAAATATTTAATATTCAGTGTATTTTTCGATTAACAAGCGAAAGATTAAGACTAAATTACTGCTGTTTACGACAACATTTTTTAAAGTGAATTTAATTTTTCAAAACGTTATCCAGCATAATCTCACACATCTTCTCCAAATCAAACTCCGGCTCCCAACCCCAATCTTGACGTGCATGCGTGTCATCAATACTGCTTGGCCAAGAATCCGCGATTTTTTGTCGAAAATCTGGTGCATATTCAATCTCAAAATTTGGTCTCACTCTTTTAATGGCATTGAATATTTCAACAGGCGTAAATGAAATACCGGCTAAATTATAAGATGATCTAATTTTTATAGATTCTTTTGGGGCTTCCATTAAATTAATTGTAGCCCGAATTGCATCCTCCATATACATCATGGGCAATCCAGTTTCTTCTGACAAAAAACAAGTGAATTTTTCGTTTCTATTCGCCGAATAAAAGATATCTACAGCATAATCAGTTGTTCCTCCACCAGGAAGGGAAGTATAGGATATAAGCCCCGGGTAACGAATACTTCTCACATCAACATCATATTGTTTTGCATAATATTCGCACCAGCGTTCACCTGCTAACTTGCTAATTCCATAAACCGTCGAAGGTTCCATAATAGTGTATTGAGGTGTATTATCTTTTGGAGTATTTGGACCGAATACGGCGATTGAGCTTGGCCAAAAAATCTTTTCTATAACACCATCTTTTGCCAGATTCAACACATTAAAAAGGCCATCCATGTTCAATTTCCACGCAAAATCAGGGTGTTTCTCCGCGGTTGCAGACAACAACGCTGCCAATAAGTATATTTCAGTAATCTGATGTTTTGCAACAACTTCTTTCAAATCAGCATCATTCATCACATCCAGTTTTTCATAAGGACCATCTTTAAGTGCATCTTTAACCTCATCCTTTACATCTGATGCAATTATATTATCATTCCCAAATCGTTTTCTTAAACCTACAACCAGCTCCGTTCCTATTTGTCCACCTGCACCAATTACTAAAACTTTTTTCATATTCTCTATTTGATTAGGCCAATTACTGTGTTCGTAATTTTACGCCAATATTTAAAATTTAACACCATCAAAAAACTTAAGACCAATCAGTCTAATTCTGTCAAATCTCGCAAAAATATATTTATTTCATTTAGGAACTTCGGATTTTGATTGAAAAAATGCTTAGAATCCTTATCTTTGCTTATACTTGAAGAAGATAGATATGGCTGGAATTTTTGAAGCACTTCCGATACTATTAAAATTCCTTATCAAAAGGGATCCAGAATGATTGATTTTCAGATATCAAATACTGAAATCAGTTATTAATTAAATCAATCTTAAACATTATGCCTTTTTATCATAAACTTGGAAATTTTCCGCACAAAAGACATACCGTTTTTCGTCAAGCAAATGGCGAATTACATCATGAGCAGTTATTTGGCACCATAGGTTTTGATGGGATGTCATCTTTACTTTATCACCTTCAGCCTCCAACCATTGTCAAATCAATTAATGGATCGGTTGATTTAAATCCAGAAATCGCTCAAGAAAAAGACATGCAAATGCGCAGTCTGGAAGGATTCAAAGTTCCACCTGCTGACGATTATATCGTGAGTCGAGTACCGATGTTGGTGAACAGTGATTGCCACATTATTCTTGCTGCACCAAAAAAATCGTTGCGCGATTATTTCTATAAAAATGCGGATGCAGATGAAGTTATTTTCATCCACGAAGGTTCAGGAACCCTTCGCACGCAAATGGGAAAAATTCCATTTTCATACGGCGACTATCTTGTTGTTCCAAGAGGAATGATATATCAAATAGACTTTGACGATGAGAAAAATCGCCTATTAATCATAGAATCGAAAAGACCAATATATACACCGAAACGATATCGCAATCATTTTGGTCAATTATTGGAACATTCCCCTTTTTGTGAACGTGATTTTAGACCTCCTTCGGAACTAGAAACGTTTGATGAATCCGGAGAGTTTTTGGTCAAAATAAAGAAAGAAGGAATTTTATATAACTATACCTACGAGCATCATCCTTTTAATGTCGCTGGATGGGATGGGTACAACTATCCGTACGCATTTTCAATTCATGATTTCGAACCAATCACGGGTCGTGTTCACCTTCCTCCACCTATTCATCAAACATTTGAAACAGATGCCTTTGTAATTTGTTCATTTGTTCCTCGTTTATACGATTATCATCCTGATGCTATTCCAGCACCATACAACCATAGCAATATAGACTCTGATGAAGTACTTTACTATGTTGATGGGGATTTTATGAGTAGGAATAATATTGAAAAAGGACAAATCACCTTGCATCCAGGAGGAATACCTCACGGTCCTCATCCAGGAGCATATGAAAGAAGTATTGGAAAGAAAGAAACGCTTGAGTTAGCAGTGATGATAGACACTTTTAAACCACTAAAGATGACCAAGCAAGCAGTAGAAGTAGAATTTAAGGATTATTACAAATCCTGGTTACATTAATTAACCTAAACTATTAAAAAATGAGTGAAAAAAGAAAAGAAGTAAGTTCCGTTGAATACGGACTAGAGAAAATATTTGAAGGAGCACAGGATTTTTTACCTTTATTGGGAACAGATTATGTTGAGTTTTATGTTGGAAATGCAAAACAAGCAGCTCACTTTTATAAAACAGCCTTTGGATTTCAATCCTTTGCTTACAAAGGGTTAGAAACGGGATCTAAAGATTCAGTTAGTTATGTTTTAAAGCAAGACAAAATTCGATTAGTGCTAACTACACCTTTAAATAGTCAATCAAAAATCAATGAGCATATTGTTAAGCACGGTGATGGCGTAAAAGTTGTTGCACTATGGGTTGATGATGCTCGAAAATCTTTTGAAGAAACTACAAAACGTGGTGCAAAGCCTTACCTTGAACCTGTAGTTGAAAAAGACGAACATGGTGAAGTTGTTCGTTCTGGTATTTATACCTACGGTGAAACGGTACATATGTTTGTAGAAAGAAAAAACTACAACGGTAAATTTTTACCAGGTTATGAAGCATGGGAGTCTGACTATAACCCACCATCGTCTGGACTAAAGTATATTGATCATATGGTAGGAAATGTTGGTTGGAATCAAATGAATGTTTGGGTAAAATGGTACGAAGATGTTATGGGATTCGTCAACTTTTTATCTTTTGATGACAAACAAATCCACACAGAATACTCTGCTTTAATGAGCAAGGTAATGAGTAATGGAAATGGTAGAATCAAATTCCCAATTAATGAACCGGCAAAAGCAGCAAAAAAATCGCAAATTGAAGAATACATAGATTTTTACGAAGGAGCTGGTGTGCAACATTTAGCTTTAGCAACAGACGACATCATTAAAACGATATCGCAATTAAAAGCGAACGGAGTTGAGTTTTTACCGCCACCACCACAAGCGTATTATGATGAAATTCCAAACAGATTAGGCAGTCATATGGAGATGATGAAAGAGGACATCAAGGAACTTCAGAAACTATCCATTTTAGTTGATGCTGATGAAGAAGGGTATTTGTTACAAATATTTACTAAACCTCTACAAGATCGTCCCACTTTATTCTTTGAAATTATACAGCGAATGGGAGCAAAAGGATTTGGTGCAGGAAACTTTAAGGCCTTATTCGAATCAATTGAAAGAGAGCAAGAGCGAAGAGGAACTCTTTAACCGTTTGTTGAAACGGAAAAGTTTAAAACAAAAAAAGCCCCGACAACACTGCCGGGGCTTTTCTTTTTATCAATTATTAATTATTGAGCAACTGTTCCAACAACAGTAGCAGTAAATCCAATTACCGGGTTGTGCTTCTCTTCTTCTGGCTTGTCAGCTTCTGCTACATAGAAAGGCATTTCTAAAGAAGAAAAATCTAATTTAAACTCACCAACTTGAACGTTTAATGAACCATTTTCTTCAGATACAGTTACTGGTGCTTCAACTGGTAAAGATTTACCAATGATTGAAACTGAACCATAAACCACTCCCGCTTCATGACGATCAAAAGAGAATTCAGATGTCGCATATGTGTTTACATCGAAGAAATCAGGTGCCATTAAGTGACCCACTAATTTTTCGCTTTCTTCATTAATTGAAGTCATATCAATTACTAAAGAAGCTCCTGTTATTTGTGACTCTTCTCCAGTAGTTGAGATTTCAGCAGTTCCACTTAACGCTCCAATTGTACCTTGGTGATCTATTCCTTCAGCTCCATAAGTTGTCCAGTTTACAACTGTTGCTGCTGTATCAATTGTATAGCTTGTTACAACAGTTTCAATTTGCTCTTCAACAACAGTAGAATCAGTTGTAGTTCCTTCTTCAGACTCTGCTCCTCCACAAGAAGCAAAGAAAAACGGCATTGCGCAAATACCTAAAATAATTATTCTTTTCATTTTGTTATTTATTTGTTTAGACATGCAAATGTAAATAATTCCTAAAAAACAAACTATATGAAGAGGTTTTTTTAATATGAATTAAATATTATGTCTATTTTAGCCCTTGAAATGGGACGAATTGCAAATAGAGGTCAGAAAGGGCTGAAAACCGCCTATGTTGCGACAATTGTTGGAATTGTTATCGTACTTTTTATACTTGGAACTGTTTCTTGGTTTGTTTTAGGTTTAAATAATCTTAAAGACGATAAAATTCAAAGCTTCGAAATTGACTTATTCTTTGACAATTCGGTAAACAATTTAGAGCTTGGAATAATTGAGGAAGAAATCGCACAAAAAGACTATTCACATACAGCGCTCTACCGTTCAGCGGAAGAAGCTTGGGATAAGATTAAGGAGGATATAGGCGGAGGAGATACGGCGCTTGCGGTTTTAGATAATGAAAATCCTCTTAATCAATCCATTGTCATGACACTCAATAAATCCTACTTCAAATTAGACAGTATGAAATGGATTGAAGCCGAGTTAATGCGTGAATATGAAGGAAGGATTTTAGAAGTCTCTTATCCAGAAACTATATTCTCAGAATACAATCAAGGCATTCAAAAAGCTGTTTATTTCATGTTGTTTTTATCGGCCTTACTTTTATTTGTGGCAATTGCAATGATTAATAATACAATACGGTTGGCATTATTCTCCAAACGATTTTTAATAAAAACGATGCAGCTTGTAGGAGCAACCCCAGGCTTCATTCGACGACCTTTTTTTATGAGTGCAATTGGGCAGGGACTACTATCAGGATTGATTGCAGGAACCATGGTACTTGGCTTAATTTTCTTGCTTCAAACATACAATCCTATGTTTTTGAACATGACAGATTTAAAGCTATTTTTTATCGTTTTAGGTGGGATTATCGTATTCGGAATTCTAATTACATTAACATCAACCTATTTTGCTTTAAGAAAATATTTAAGGTTAAATTTGGACAAATTATACTAAATAACCATCTAAACCATTAAGGTTAATACGTAGATTATGAGTGAAAAAGAAAAATTTGTATTCGGAACAGAAAATTACCGTTTAATCTTAGGTGGCTTCCTCGTCACTTTAATTGGATTCTTTCTGATGATAGGTGGCGGTTCGGAAGACCCTACTGTGTTTAAGGAAGATGAACTGTTTAGTTTTAGAAGAATTACCCTTGCACCTGTCCTTGTGATTGCTGGATACGGCGTTATTATTTATGGCATTATGAAACGTCGTAAAGAGAAATAAGGTTGAATGGGCATACTTGAAGCAATAATCCTTGGAATAGTTCAAGGGTTAACGGAATTTTTACCCGTTAGTAGTAGTGGTCACATCGAATTGGCGAACTATCTCATGAACGAAAATTTAGATCAGGACGAAAGTTTACTCATGACCACTGTCTTGCATTTCGCTACCGCCACCAGTACCATAATAATTTTTAGAAAAGAAGTTGGTGAGATTTTAAAAGGACTTTTAAAATTCAAATGGAATGACGAATTAAAATTTTCACTTAAAATAATCGTATCGATGGTTCCAGCAGCTCTTGTCGGGGTATTGCTGGAAGATGAAATTGCTAGCTTTTTTGGAGGCCAGATTGTTTTTGTTGGATTTATGCTTCTTTTAACTGGGGCATTGTTATTTTTAGCGGATCGTGCAAAGAATACGTCAAAAGACGTTGGATTCCTCAATGCATTTTGGATTGGGGTTTCCCAAATGATTGCAATTCTACCTGGTATTTCTCGTTCTGGTGCTACAATTTCTACATCTGTTTTACTCGGAATTGATCGCGAAAGAGCAGCTCGCTTTTCCTTTTTAATGGTTGTTCCATTAATTTTTGGAAAAATGGCTAAAGACATTTTGGAAATTCTTCAAAATCCTAATCAGTACTTGGATACCGATTATACGGTTCTTGGTGTTGGCTTCATTTTTTCTTTTGTAACAGGTTTATTTGCCTGCACTTGGATGATTTCCCTCGTCAAAAAAGCTAAATTATCTTACTTTGCAATCTACTGTTTGATTGTTGGAATAATCGCTATTTCCAGTTCCTTTTTTATTCAGTAAATAGAATGATGAATCAACTTAATTTTTTAGCAGGAGAAGTACTACTTGTTCATAAGCCCTTAAAATGGACATCATTTGATGTCGTAAATAAATTGAGGTACGAATTAAAACAAGCATTAGGAATAAAAAAAATCAAAGTTGGCCATGCTGGTACGCTAGACCCACTAGCAGATGGTTTACTCATCATTTGTACCGGTAAAAAAACCAAAGAAATTGAATCATTTATGGGACTTGAAAAAACCTATACAGGTACAATTACTATTGGTTCAACCACACCATCATATGATTTAGAAACAGAGATCGATCAAACTTTTCCAATAGATCAAATCACCTCTGATCAAGTTAAAAATATTGCTGCAACTATGACCGGGGAGTATGAGCAATATCCACCCATATTTTCAGCAAAAAAAGTAAAAGGTAAAAAAGCTTATGACCTTGCTCGAGCAGGTGAAGAGGTAAAACTAAAACCGAAGCTAGTCGAAATATCATTGTTCGAATTACCGCAAATTCAACTTCCGAAAATAGATTTCAGAATTAAATGTTCAAAAGGGACTTACATACGAAGTATAGCGCATGACTTTGGGATGTTATTGAAAAACGGCGCTCATTTATCTGCTTTAAGACGCGAAGCAATAGGGAAATACGAACTCAGCCAGGCTAAAACTGTAGAAGAATGGATTGATATTATACGCGCCTTAGACCGTAATAATATTGATTAGTTTTAATAAAATTTAAACCTAAAATCAAATCACTAATCGTATCTTTGTCGGAATGGTCAGTGTCAAAGAAATAAAGGCAAATGTTTCGGAAGAGATGGCAATCTTTGAAGAAAAGTTTAAGGCCTCAATGAAGTCCGACGTTGCTTTGTTGGACAAAATTACGCATTACATAATCAAGCGAAAAGGAAAGCAAATGAGACCGATGTTTGTTTTTCTTACAGCGAAAGCCATTCACGGTAAAGTAGAGGATACAAGCTATACCGCCGCATCATTAATTGAATTATCGCATACCGCAAGTTTAGTGCATGATGATGTTGTTGACGATGCAAATGAAAGACGTGGTGTATTCTCAGTAAATGCATTGTGGAAAAATAAAATCGCCGTTTTAGTCGGTGATTATTTACTTGCACAAGGTTTATTGTTATCTGTAAACACAGCTCAATTTCAATTACTTAAAATTGTATCGGATGCTGTGAAAGAAATGTCAGAAGGAGAGTTATTGCAAATTGAAAAGGCAAGGAAATTAGACATTACTGAGGAAGTTTACTATGATATCATTCGTCAGAAAACTGCTTCTTTAATTGCCTCTTGTTGCGCAGCAGGGGCTGCTTCAGTTTCATCTGATCAAGTGCTTATTGATAAAATGAAAAAATTTGGTGAATTGGTAGGAATGGCTTTTCAAATAAAAGATGACATTTTTGATTATGGAGATAGTGATAAAATTGGTAAGCCGACCGGGAATGATATACGAGAGCAAAAAATGACCTTACCCTTAATTTACGCAATTAATAACAGTGATAAACAAATTAAACGTGAGTTAAAGAACATTGTCAAAAATCATAACGAAAGTCCCAAACACATAAAAAAAGCAATTAAAATTGTTGTCGAACAAGGTGGAGTGAAATTTGCCTACGACAAAATGATTAAAATTAAAGATGAAGCACTTGCTTTACTAAATGATCTCGAAGAATCTGAAGCGAAAAAAGCATTAATAGGTTTGGTAGAGTACACCGTTTATCGCGAAAAATAAAAGCTATGAGGTTAATTATCTTTACACTATTAACACTTGGAATATATGCTTGTAGTAATGAGACTAATGAGCAAAAAAACACCAAGTTCTCAAATGATTCAACTGATTTCAAGACAAAAGAAATTGTGTCATCAAAAAAAGAAATCAATAGCGATAAAAATGTCATAAACAAACGTAAACGCGACTATCAAGAGTTCTACCCAAATGGTGCTGTAAAGATTGAAGGAAACCTCAACGACAATAAAGAGCGCAACGGCTTATGGATTTCATATTATGAAAATGGTGTTAAGTGGAGTGAGTCTTATTACATAAATGGTGCTAAAAACGGTCACTCAATAACTTTTTATCCAAACGGAAAGGTGAGATACATGGGCGAGTACAAAGACAATAATCAAATTGGTACTTGGTATTTTTACAATGAAAATGGAGCTAAAATAGACTCCGTTAAATATTAAACCAATTTCAACCTTTAATTTTTTGTAAATCATTTGATTAAAGGTCTAACTTTTTCTCCTCTTTGGTAAACTATTCCCCCTTTTAGAGCGTCTTATTGTTGTGAATACAATTAAATGAACAACATGGAGTGTTAAATATCTTGCTAAATGTTTGATATTTAGTATTTTTAACCATGTGCTTCTGGTTTTAAAGGATCAAGATGCGCGTAGACCCAAAAAAAACGCTTTTTAAGCTTATGACTAGATTGTGGTACATTTTATTCCTAATCCCATTCGTCTCAGGCACTTTTGCTCAAGATGAAATCTGGATGCGTCCAAACCATGGGCAATGGCATGAAAATGTTGCTTATAAAATAGAAGTCCCAGGCGGAAACATGTACTTGGAAGAAACTGGATTCACTTACGATTTTTCATCCAATCATGAGCATTATCATCACGCCCATGAGGGACATAACCATACTGTTACTAAGCATCACGTAGTTAAAACAAAATTTCTAAATGCGAGTACACCAAGTTTTCAAGAGATGTTACCTTCTCCTTTCTATGAAAATTACTTTCTTGGAAACGATCAAAGAAAATGGGTGAAAAAAAGTCATGCCTATCAAGAAGTACTTTATGCAAACCTTTATTCGAATATTGACCTAAGGATCTACCAAAAAAAGTCCACCTTAAAATATGATGTGATTGTTAAACCTGGTGGAAACGTCAATGATTTTAAAGTGGAATACACGGGGCAAGATGATTTGCAGCTTAAAAACGATGAACTTGTAATTGTAACTTCTTTTGGTAATCTAATTGAAAAAGCTCCTTATGCTTATCAAATCACAAATGGAATTAAACAGAAAATCCCTTGTCATTACCGACTTGTAAACAATAGAATGTCGTTTGAATTCCCTCAAGGATATGATACTTCTAAAATTCTTTACATCGATCCCGAGCTCGCCTTCTCGTCTTTTACCGGTTCAACTTCAGACAACTGGGGAATGACTGCTTGCCCTGACATAAATGGAAATTTAATTGGCGGAGGAATTGTAATGGGCAGTGGTTACCCAACCAGTCCTGGAACTTTTGACGATACATTTGCAGGTATTGTAGACGTTGGAATTACAAAATTCAATGCAGACGGTTCTGACATCATTTATTCAACTTATATTGGAGGAATTGGCAGTGAGACTCCTCATAGTATAATTGTAAACGAGGACAACGACTTATATATAATGGGGGCGACATCCTCAACTGATTTTCCCGTAGGCGGTTCACCTTACCAAGCAGAAAACAACCTAGGAGGAGGTGCCGTTATTGACGGGATAAATTTCACTGCAGGAGCAGATATTTTTCTCATTAAATTATCCGAAGCTGGAGACGCCATACTTGGGGGGACTTTTATGGGGGGATCTGGTTTTGACGGGATTTCTGAGACAGGTGAGGTCGTTTATAATTATGGTGATCAATTACGCGGTGAGGTTGTTGTTGATGAATCTTCTAATGTATATATTACGTCGACTTCAACATCAATTGATTTTCCCATAGTAGGAGGTTTTGATGCTTCTTTGGGAGGTGGGAAAGATGCAATTGCTGCAAAGTTCAATTCTAATTTAACATCCCTCTTATGGAGTAGTTTTGTTGGTGGAAATGGTGATGAATCAGGAAATTCAATTAAAGTTACCTCTACTGGTGATATTTTAGTCGTAGGTGGTACAACCAGTAATGACCTTCCTAATACAGGTGGTAATATTCATCCCGCTTATCAAGGGGGTAGTGTTGATGGTTATTTGATGAAATTTATTGCCCCCGCTTATACCGCAGAAGCAACTTATTTAGGAACGAATGATTATGATCAAGCTTATTTAGTTGACACTGATATTGATGATAATATTTACATTTATGGACAATCAAGTGGCCCCTATCAAACCGATGGTGACAACTATATAAACCCGAATAGCGGTCAATTCATACACAAAATATCAAACGATTTGGGCACTACCGTTTGGTCATCCGTTTTTGGAGCAGGAACAGGAGTAGCAGAAATTTCACCAACGGCATTATTAATAAGCGAATGTTATGAAATTTATATTGCTGGTTGGGGCGGCGTCTTAAATGAATCTGTAGGCGGAGCCATAGGAAGTACAACAGAAGGGTTTCCAACAACTGCTGATGCCTATCAAGACGATACCGGTGGTAGTAATTTTTATCTTGCAGTGTTCACCCAGGAAATGGCCGACTTGAAATATGGAACTTTTATGGGAGACCCATCTTCAACCGGTGATCACGTAGATGGAGGGACGAGTAGGTTTGATAAAAACGGTACAATATATCATGCCATCTGTGCGGCTTGCGCGAGTGCAGGAGGAGTTTTTCCGACCACTCCAGGGGTATTTGCTCCGGACAAAGGGGCTTCCAATTGTAATATGGCTGTTTTTCAGTTTGATCTCTCAAAAATTCAAGCTGTTCTCAGTACAGGTGCGCCAATAATTTGTATCCCAGACCCAGTAATATTTACCAACGAAAGTTTATATGGCGATAATTATCTATGGGACTTTGGCGATGGTGAAACATCCACTGAGTTTGAACCTACCCATTTTTACGAAGAGCCAGGTACTTATACTGTTCGATTGGTGGTCAGTGATGACGAAGGATGTTATGAGCCTGACACGGCCTACATTGAAGTAATTATTGAAATCTTTGAAGGTACAGCTGGTACATTAACCGATACTATATGTCCTGGAACTTCAGTCGAATTGTTTGCTACAGGAGGTGATACCTATTCATGGGGACCTGAAGATTTATTAAGTGACCCTTCAAGTGCAAACCCTATTGCTACCATTGATGAAGAAACAACATTCACAGTAACGATAGAAAGTATCTGTGGTATGACAGAATTAGAAGTTACTGTTTACGTCTTCGAAACAGATACAGATGCTTCCCCAGACACAGCAATCTGTGTAGGAGATCAAGTAGTTTTGAACGCTTCAGGTGGGGACACGTATAATTGGACACCTCCCGAGTTCTTAGATGACCCTACTTCACCTAATCCTATCGCTAGCCCTCCGATAACGACTTTTTTTAACGTCGAAATTACCACAGCAGATGGCTGCCTAGTCGAAGATACTGTTAAAGTTCATGTAGATTTAGATGTGCCTAACCCAATTCTCCAAGATGAAACCACGATTTGTAAAGGAGATAGTATCAGAGTTACTGCGGGAGGTGCAACTGACTACTTATGGTATCCAGACTACAGAATTAGTGATGTAACCGCCTACAACCCTTTCCTTTCACCATTAGTGGATACATTATATCTTGTCGACTTCACCAATGCTTGCGGAACTGTTACGGATTCAGTCTATGTTCATGTGATAGAAATTGAAGCTGAAGTATCACCAGATATTACCATATGTCCGGGTGAGAGCACTGTTCTTACGGCAAGTGGCGGTAATTATTACAAATGGTATCCTTCTGGTTATTTATCAAATCCTAACGCCGCTGTAACAACCTCAAAACCTTTACACGACATGACGTACACGGTATTTGTATCAGATGATTATGGTTGCAAAGACTCTGCTATTGTCAATGTATACCTTTTTGACCCTCCTCCAATAGAAGTTTCTCCTGCAGTCTATCCAATTATTGGAGACACATCAACAATTTGGGCAATTGCAGATGGAGAAATTTTATGGACGCCTGATTATAACATAGAATGTACTATTTGCCCAACAACGGTAGTCTTTCCTGAAACAAACACCGCTTATATCGCAACAGTAACTGATTCAAACGGTTGTACAAATTCTGCCCAGGTTCCAATATTGTTTGAACCTATTATTTATGTTCCTAATGCTTTCAGTCCTGACGGCGATTCGTTCAATAATAGCTTCAAAGCAATCGGTCATAATATTGTGAAATTTCAAATGCAAATATTTAATAGGTGGGGAGAACTTATCTATACCATGAATTCTATTGATGAAGAATGGTCTGGTTCTTATAATGGTAATCTAGCTCCTGACGACGTATATGTTTGGCAAATTATTTACACTGATCTCAACGGTAAAGACTTCGAACTAACAGGACATGTTGTTCTTTTAAAATAAGCCAGTATAACAATACAATATCACTATTTGCTCACACCTAAAATTTTGATTAAAAAAAGGTAGTCTAAATTAAATGTTATGCAATAAGGTTTTTGCATGTTTATACTGCCCTTAGAAGAGTTGTTAATCGACAAACCGATCATCTACCTCCATGACCTCACCACAATTCTTACAAGTCCTTAAATCTTCTGATTTATAAAATTCTTTAAATCGAGGTTGAAAATCCTTCTCCACATTATTTAATTCGAAAAAAGTTTCGTGCAATTTGGTATTGCAAGCATCACAAAACCACATTAAACCATCCTTATAATCAGTACCTTTTCGAACTCTTTCTATAACCAAACCCACTGAATTAGCCGGCCTAACCGGATTATGAGGAATTCCTGCAGGTAACAAAAACATATCTCCTGCTTTTATATCAACTTTTCGAGCCTTACCCTCTTCTTGAATGGTAACCTGAATGTCTCCTTCCAATTGATAAAATAATTCTTCGGTCTCATTATAATGATAATCTTTGCGCGCATTAGGACCACCTACAATCATTACGATATAATCGCCTGATTGTGTATATAAATTTTTATTTGACACAGGAGGTTGAAGTAAATCTCTATTATCCTCAATCCATTGTTTTAAATTAAAAGGTCCTTGAATTGCCATATGTTTTCTTTAATGAATTATTCTTGCGACTAAAATACAAAATAGTTTCAATTTCATCTATAAACAAAAAGAGGCGGATTCAATGAACCCGCCTCTCTTCTTATTATTTATTAAATCTATTGCTTAATAACTCGTACTTTTTGTTCAGCACTTTCGCTTGTTACTTTAACAATGTATACTCCACTTTCAACAGCAGACATATCTAATAGATATGGTCCATATACATTTCCTACAGTATTTGAGATTACAATTCGTCCTTCAACATCCAATACTTCGATAACAGCGTTACCATCAATGTTTAAGTTTTGAACTGTTAATACATCTTCAACTGGGTTTGGATAAACCATTAACTCGTTTTGAGTTTCTTCATCCGTTCCAGCACAATCGAATAATGTTACATATACCCAAGCAGAGTCAGTTGGACAATATTCGTTTGCTACTGTATAAAGGAAAGGATATGTTCCAGGTCCCATTCCAAGAGTATTGAAAAGACCTCCAGCTAAAGCTACGTCCTCATCAACTCCAACATACTCCCAGATTCCACCACCGTCATGCGAACCGCCTAAGTGATCCGATAAAACGATTGGATAATCATTACAAGCAGTATAGAATCCATCATTACCAGCAGAAAGACCTTCGTTAGTAGATACTACTGTCATTACAGTATCAGCATCACATCCGTTGTCTAACACATAGTATAAATCAAATGAACCTTCTTCATCTGGGAATACAACTTCATTTGAAATTTCATTTCCAGGAGCAACAGTTGGGTTGTACCAAGTTCCGTCTTCAGCAGATTCACCAGCAATTGCGTTAAATAAATCATAAGAAGAACCTGCACAGATAGTTGGACTTAATCCTAATCCAGCTGAAATTTCTTCCACTTCACTTAAAGTGATTCCGAAGTGAACTTCAGGTTGGATATAACTAATTGGATTAACCATTACATAGTATTCTTGACCAGGAGTCAAACCACATGCTATAACTTCCGATCCATAAGGAGGTTCAGTAGCATCATCAGCTAAAGAGTTAGCATAAATTGGCGTAAATCCACCAATCACACCACAATCTCCACTAGAATAAACTGCGATTTCCGTGTAACCATTCGTAACACACTCACTTGGATCAAATGTTGAGATTTTTGCTCTTCCTGACGCTGGTGCTGTAAATTTGAACCATACAGATCTATCTACTCCATCACCTGAACACCATCCATTATTTCCATAACAATCATCTGCTTCTGGCGCGATTCCTGTTTCACCTGGTAATACAGTTGCTTCAAAGTTGTGACGAACGATTTGCTCACCACCCATAACTAATTCTTCAGCACCACAAGGGTTATCATTTGTAATATCAGTACCGAATAAAATCGGTCCAGCCCATGCTGATACAGAGTCAACTCCACAATTTGATCTTACATACGCCCAATAAGGAGTACTTGGTGTCATACCTGTCATGTAGTAAGGTAAATCAGTTGTACCAGCAACAGATCCAGCTTCGTCACCCATTTCTGGCTCGAAACATGGCGCACCCCATTCGATATCATAATTTTCACCACCCGTTGCAACAAAATTAATATGAGCAGCAGTATTTGTGATATTCAATACGTTTAAAGAGTGTGGTGTAGCACACAATGGTGGTTGTGACCAACAATAAGGTCCAGCCCATGCAGAAGCAGAATCAGCTCCCATTCCACAATTAGCTCTAACAAAGTAGCAATAATCTTCACCCGCTGTTAATCCAGTTAATGCTAATGAAGGGAAAACATCTGTTGTTTCAATTGAACCATCCATTGGATCGTCAATTCCAGCTCCCCAACTTACTTCCCAAGAAGTAGCATCACCATTTTCTACCCAGCTTAAACCTGTTTCAGACGGAGAAGAAGGCGCAGCTCCTAATCCACTTGGCATTTCACAGAAAGTAGAAGTTGTAAAACAGTATGGTCCTGTCCAACCTGATAATGAATCTGGTCCTTCACCACATACCGCTTGAACGTAGAAACAGTAATCTGTTCCCGGAGTCAATCCTGGTACTGTAAATGGATTAGTTGGAACATTGGTAATTGTTACTCCAGTTCCTAATTCAAATCCTGGTTCACCATATTGTAAGTTCCATTCACTTTCTTCAGGATCATTATTTGCTTCCCACTCAAGTGTCGCAGTTAAACCACCCGAAGCAATCATTGTACCATCAGTAGGGTCTAAACAGTTGGCATTTGTACACCACTCATTTGGACCAACCCAAAGAGAATAGTAAGTTTCATCTGAACCATCCTCATCCAAATCTTCATAACAAACTGATCGAACATACCAATCATAACATGTAGCCGGATCCAATCCAGTTAAGTCATATTCATGATCTACGTCATATCCTCCTAAGAATCCTATTTCTCCAACTCCTTCAATTTCATACCCTTCAAAACCGTAAGACACATCCCATTCATCTTCCGATGCTCCTTGATCCCATTCTAGTTTAGTAGTTGTATTTGTTATCGCGAATTCTCCAATATACTCCGGTATTGGACAAATTGCTGGAGTACAGAAAGTTTGAGACTTTGTTCCTACGCAACCCCTAATTCCATCGCAGACCGAATAAACATAATACTCATAACATGTTAACTGTGCTAAACCGTCCAACATCATAAAAGCACTAGACCCATCGCCTGGTACGTCTTCAATCCAAGTTCCTTCAGTTTCAGGATCAAATCCAACTGGTCCATATACAACATCAAAAAGATCCGAATCACCGAACCAAGCTAACATTGCTTCATCCCATTCTGTAGGAATTGCCTCTGGTGAAGTCGGTGCTGGACAATCTGGATCATCAAACTCTACAGAGAAGCTATAATCTCCTCTTGAATTATCACAACTCCACTGATCTATAATTTGCACGTACGCTGTTTCTCCAGCCTCCAACGCAACTGGCGTTGTTGAACATGTAGTCCATGAGGTTGTTGTTTCGAGAACAAGTGCATCACAAGTGCTTGTGTAAATTCTACGTTCATTTGATCTGGCTAAATCCAATGCTAGACCCTCATCAGCAGCACAATCTGACAGGTTGAATTCCCCATCACATGGTGCGGTAAATGAGTACCATTGATCGCCACAGGCCGGCATAACCCAACCACTACCTATTGTGATTGGCGTAGCACTTTCACAATCCACTCCTCCCGGAGTAAGACCTTGAGCAGAAGCGCTGCCGACAAAAACTACCGCGAATAGTAGCTTAAGTACTAAGTCAATTTTCTTCATAACTTGTTTTTAAATTATTTTTAGATTTAATTTCGCTAATGTAATAAAACATGTGGAAATTATCAAACGTTTTAAAAAAAAATAATAGTAACGTTATTAAATTATTATCCTATTAATCAATTGTTAAAAATAAAGGTTTTCGATGGTGCACGATTCGATACGGTAATCACCAATTCACGGCCATTTGAGTTCACTAAAACCATATCTTTACAATCCATCGGCTCATAAAAACCAGACTCGGACAAAGTCAAATCTTCAAAATTTCCTTTACCATCCCCGAGCATAACAACCCCTCTTCCACCATCATAACGAATGGTTTCAACTTCAGCTGCAAAATTATTTCCCGCGGCAATTATATCTAAAAACCCATCATTATTCACGTCCATTACAATCGACTCATTAATTGGACCTAGTTGTGCAAAAACAGGTAATTTATGTGTAGAAAACACACCATTTTCACTCAGTAACACTGATGATTTAAAGGATGTTGCAGAATAGTGCAACGCCTGATTCAATTTTTCTTCACCATATATACTTTCCAGATTTGCCGATGCAAATTCTGAAAACGTTGGGAATTTTTTGTTGATAAAAGGCATTTGTTCAGAAGAGCATTGTTTACCACGAACTGGATAACAAATATTGTCTTGATATTTTGCTAAAACGATATCATAGGTGCCATTCTCGTCAAAGTCACTACAATAAAGCTCTAACGGCTTTTCTTTTGAAGGGTGAAACTTGTTGTTACCTCCTAAATTTCCGGCGACATAATCATTAATTCCGTCACCGTTAAAATCACCCGAAGAGATTGAATACCACCATCCAATTTCTTTGCTCGGATTCATTCGGTCGGTTACGTCGATAAATTTACCTTGATTATTCTCAAAAAAAGTAACTGGCATCCATTCTCCTACAAGTACAATATCCAAATCACCATCCTGATCAAAATCATCAAACAGACCATCTGTTACCATTCCTGGTCCCATAAAATTAAGCTTATCTTCCGTATGATTTGGATCCATAGCGCTAGCTGTTGCATCACTAAAAATTCCATTCCCAGCGTTACTCAATAAATAACTTCTTGGAGCAAAAGGATAGTATCCAGGCGTTTGTCTTCCAGGAACATAAAGATCCAAGTCACCATCATTATCATAATCTCCAATTAAAATTCTTTGCCCAGAAGACTCCATTTTTGGCAAGCGATCTTTCGATTCATTCGTAAAGTTTCCTTTTCCATCATTAATGTATAATTGATCTTTCATCAACTCTGATTGATAATTATATTCATTACCTCCAGAAACGACATACAAATCGAGATCACCATCACCATCGGCATCAAAAAACTCTGAATCCATTTCTTCACGCTTTGATTGTTTATTCCATGGTCCAGCTTTTTCTTTAAAGGTACCATTAGCTTGTTGCACATAAAGTTTTCCGCTGAAATCCGCTGCACCCGATACATATAAATCTTCACGCCCATCACCATTCACGTCACCTTTAGAAATAAACGGTCCTAATTGAGACATCTTATTCGGCAATAAAACCTCACTTTTAAAGTCATCAGCCATTAATTCGTGATGAACAAAATCAAATAAAGAATCAGACACGTTAGTCATAAGTGGCTGCACCTTTTCTGGAGAAATATCAGCATTATTTGCATCCTCTAAGCCAAATTCATGTCGCTTATTTGCCGCAATATTCGTTTTCTCTAAAGTTGCCCCATTTGTCCATTGAATTTGTACTTTATCCACTTGATCATGATCGCCTATACCAAAATGCAATTCACGTTCTACACTCGATTCATACCCTCTTGTATAATGCAATTCTTGAAATTGAATTTCATCTCCTGTAAACACCTTCACTTTAGCTCCGATTGCCTCAGAATTTTTCCCTTCACCCGTTACTTTAATCTTCACATAATTATTACTCGTTTCAAGTTTGTTTTCCATAATGAAAGACATTTCTTCCATATTATTGATGATTAAATCGAGATCCCCGTCATTATCCAAATCCGCGTATGCCGCACCACTTGAATTAATTGGTGCATTAATATTCCATTCTTCTGTTTTCTTTGAGAAGTGAATTTCACCCTCATTTTTGAAAATATAATTATAAATTTTAGTAGTAGGCATTAACGCCAGCCCTTCTTCGAAATTTTCAATCTCTCCTCGCTCCTCTTTTATGGAATATGTTCGCGTATAATCATTGTCTCTAGCTTCCCGGCGATATCCATTGGTGATGAAAAGGTCCTTTTTTCCATCATTATCAAAATCAGCAAAAAGCGGTGCCCAACTCCAATCAGTTTTTGATACTCCTGCCAGCTGACCAACATCCGTAAATGTACCATCACCATTATTCATTTGCAGTCCGTTAAACATATATTGATAATGAAAGCCCACACTTACTAAATCCCAGAAATTCTTAGTACTCATTCCTCCCATATTTCTTTTTGAACGGACATGATCTTCTGCAGCCATGTCAAGCGTCATTATATCCAAGGCACCATCATTATTGAAATCAGCTATATCGTTCCCCATAGAATAATTGGATATATGGTTTGTACGCTCTTTTATTTCCTCAGAGAATGTACCATCTCCATTGTTCATGTATAAAAAGTCAGGATCTTGATAATCATTTGAAATATAGACATCAGCAAAACCATTCCCATCCACATCTCCTATAGCTATTCCTAGACCGAAACAATTGTTTTCAATTCCTGCTTCTTTCGATATATCAACAAATTTTCCATCTCTATTCTCTAGAAAAACATCAGCATCCTCACCATATTTTTTTAACCTAAGAAATTCGTTCACGGTAACAAACCGTTCTCTTGGTTCTTTAATCGGATGATTCATAACATACAAGTCTAAATCTCCGTCATTATCATAGTCAAAGAAAGCGGCTTGAGTTGTACGTTTTGCTACATCTACTCCATATTCTTTTCCTTTTTCAGTGAAAGTATTATCTCCATTATTTATGAATAGTAAATTCCCCATTAACGAACGGTCTTTGGGGTTTCCTGAGCGACAAACATAGATATCTAACCAACCATCTCCATTTACATCAACCATAGTAACACCAGTGTGCCATCCTTCGTTTGCATTTTCATCAAATGCCGTTTCGGTAATATCCTTAAATTTCATATCACCTTGATTTAAATACAGCTTATCTTGTACTTGATTCCCTGAGAAATACAAATCTGGCAAACCATCATTATTTACATCTCCAACAGCAACACCAGCACCATTGTATATATATTCGTAGTTGTAAAAATTGAATTCTTCGGTCTCTTCTATGGTATTAAAAAATTCAATACCAGTGTCGTTCGAACTTAATGTTTCGAATCGCATTGACTCAACTTTCTCTTCAGAGTTATTGTTTTTATTATTTGATTCATCTGATGAACCCGTACATGCCAACAAGGCACAAGAAGCGATTAAAGATAAACGCAATTTATTCATATCAAAGTTTTAATTAGCTGTCAAACAAATATACTAATATAATTCTACTTATACTCACCCTTTTCACCTTCGAAAAGAAGGTGCAATATATATATGTTAATCAAGAACTCTGAACAAAACTATTAAAACAAACAAGTAATTTTTACCTTTGTTAAAAAAATTTCGAATGAACTTAGATTTGACAAATAAAACTGCAATTGTTTGTGGAAGCACACAAGGAATTGGTTTAGCAACAGCTCGTGAATTAGCTTCACTTGGAGCAAATATTATTTTAATCGCTCGAAACGAAGAAAAACTAATGGCGGCTAAAAACAGTCTTGACACTTCTAAGAATCAAATTCATGATTTGTTGGTCGTTGATTTCACACAACCCCAAGAATTAGAATCGAAACTTAAAAAATTCCTGAACGGGAAGTCGGTTGAAATATTAGTTAACAATACAGGAGGCCCGGCTGGCGGACCAATCAACACGGCAAACATAGAAGAATTCACGGCTGCATTTAATATGCACTTAATATGCAATCATATTTTGGTTACTAATGTTAAGGAACTGATGATAAAAGCTGGCTATGGTCGTATTATCAACGTGATTTCAACATCAGTAAAACAACCTTTACCAAATCTAGGTGTTTCTAACACAATCAGAGGAGCGGTAGCCAATTGGAGTAAAACATTAGCGAATGAATTGGGTCAATACAACATTACAGTCAACAACGTTTTACCAGGAGCCACCAATACCGTTCGTTTAAAATCGATCATTGAAAATAAAAGTGCAAAAACTGGAAAATCTTATGGGGAGATATTAAAAGAAATGTCACATGCATCACCTATGCAGCGAATTGCTGAACCTGAAGAAGTGGCGAATGCTATAGCATTTCTTGCTTCACCAGCGGCCAGTTACATCAACGGCATTAATGTTCCAGTAGATGGAGGTAGAACAAAATCTTTATAAGGTTAAGCTATTTACTAGTTTTAAGGCACGATGCGTTTTAGCCTTACCCTGATTTGAAACTGTAATTACGATGGTTTGATTGGGCATTTTTACAAGTTCCATATCCTTAACATCATTATTATCAAAAAAACCAGACTCAGTTGGTGCAAGTGCCTTTAAACCTCCACTGCCATCTCCGAGTAGAACTGTACCACGTCCAGCATCGTAACGAATTGTTTCCACTTCTGCCGCGTAATTGTTCCCGGCAGTAATAACATCTATATTTCCATCATCATTAACATCCGCAAAAACTGAACGATTTATAGGCGCCATCTGACATTCTGTTGCCAAATGCTTCTCTTCGAATTTACCATTTTTACTAACCAACACAACTGAACTAAAACTGGTTGCGGTAAAATGTAAAGCCTTATCCAAATTAGCTTCACCGTAGATTTTATTTAAATCTGCCGCTGCAAATTCACTATAAGTTGGGAATTTTTTCTGTATGAAAGGCATTTGTTCAGAAGAGCATTGGCGTCCCCTAACTGGGTAACACGTCTTATCTTGGTATTTTGCCAAAACAATGTCATTTGTTCCATTTCCATCAAAATCATGACAATAAACCTCTAAGGGCTTTTCTACGGTTGGATGAAACTTATTATTTTCACCAAGATTTCCTACAACAAAATCAGATTTACCATCATTATTTAAATCTCCCTTATCAATGCTATACCACCAACCAACGGATTGCGTTGAGTTATAGAGAGCAGTGACATTTGAAAAAGCACCTTGATTATTCTCATAAAAAGAAATTGGCATCCATTCTCCTACAATTATTAAATCTGGGTCTCCATCTTGATCAAAATCATCAAATAAAGCATCCGTAACCAATCCCGCACCTTGCACATCTGGAGAAGAACCCGTTACATCAATAAATCGACCATCTTCATTTTTAAACAAATAACTTTTGGGTACATATGGATAATAGCCTGGTACTTGCCTTCCTCCAACAAACAAGTCTAAATCTCCATCTTGATCATAATCAGCTGCTGCAACAGTTTGACCGCCAATAGGAATTTGTGGCAGACGCTTGGACTCATTTTTAAAGTTACCTTTTCCGTCATTGATGTATAGCTGATCAACAAGAAAAGGAGAATCGAAATAATACTCATTTCCTCCACTCACAACATACAAATCCAAATCGCCATCATTATCTGCATCAAAAAACAAGGCATCCATTTCTTCGCGTTCAACTTCTTTTTGCCAAGGTCCATTTTTTTCAACAAAACCACGATTTGTTTGAACTAACATGCGTCCTTTTTCTCCTTTTGGAGCCGATATATATATATCTTCCAATCCATCTCCATTCACATCTCCTTTAGTAATAAAAGGACCGGCCTGCGACAGCTTATTCGGTAACAAAACCTCTGTTTCAAAATCATTAAAAGGAACTTCAACATGTTTATGCGAAAGCAGAGAATCTGTAATATCTTTGAACAACATCTCATGCTTACTTTGCGTGATTGATTTAATTTTTCCTTGTTGATACTTCAAATTCAATATGCTATTTGGTTTTGGGTGACTCACCTCAACCACAGTACCATCCAACCATTTCGCAACAACTTTATTAACCTTGCTATCACCAAGACCAAAATGCAAATAAGGTTCAACGCTAGAAATAAACCCCCTCGAGATTTGAAATTCTTGATATAGCCTACCATCATCCGTATACACCCAAACCTTTGTTCCTAGACCTAGAGAATTATCTTTGTAACCATCAATCTTAACCCTTAAATAGTTATTTGAGTTTCCTTGCAATTTATTTTCAAATATAAGTGATTCCTCCTCCATATTATTCACGATTAAATCGAGATCACCGTCATTATCTAGATCTGCATATGCCGCTCCATTCGAGTTGATTGGCACATCTAAACCCCAATCTTTTGTTGCTTTTTCAAAAGTCAGGTTACCGTTATTTCGGAACATATAATTTTCAATTTTAGTAGCTGGAATTAATGCTAATTCTTGCTGTAAATCTTCAATTCCTCCGCTTTGTTTCTTTTTAAAGTATTGATTATTATAGTCATTATCCCTCACATCCCTTTTAAAACCATTGGTCACAAACAAATCCTTAAATCCATCATTATCAAAATCTGCAATCAAAGGTGCCCAGCTCCAATCAGTTTTCGAAATTCCTGCCATCTGCCCTATATCGCTAAACGTTCCATTGCCATTATTCAGCTGCAAACAATTAAACATAAATTGATAGTGAAATCCTACATCCACAATTTGCCAGAAGTAAGATGTGCTCATTCCTCCCATATTCCGCTTTGAACGCACATGATCTTCCGCTGCCATATCTAGTGTAACAACATCCAAAAATCCGTCATTATTAATATCGGCAATATCATTCCCCATTGAAAAATTAGAAAAATGCTTGAATCGCTTTTTTGCTTCTTCAGTAAAGGTGCCATCCCCGTTGTTCATGTAGAGTAAATCTGGATCTTCATAATCATTAGAAACATAAACATCTAAATACCCATTCCCGTCAATATCTGCTACACCTATTCCCAAACCGTACATATTGTTTCGTACTCCAACCTTCTCAGACACATCTACAAACAAACCGTTCTGATTTTCAAGAAACATATCAGCATCAGGCCCTACAGTTTTAAGTGATCTTAACTCCTGCCCAGAAAAAAGTCCTTCTTCATATTGATGCGGATGATTGAGCATATAAAGATCTAAATCACCGTCATTATCGTAGTCAAAAAATGCGGCATTCATCGTTCTTTTTTTTAGCGCCAAACCGTAAGCCTCTGCCTGTTCCGTAAAAGTTCCGTCTTGATTATTGATAAAAAGTAAATTTGAAAATAGCGCTCGTTGATTTAGTTTACCCGACCTACACACAAAAATGTCCAACCATCCGTCTGCATTAATATCCACCATGTTTACTGCTGTATGCCAACCTTTTGCTAAATCATAATCAAAGGCTTTGTCTGTTACATCTTCAAAAACCATCTCTCCTTGATTTAGATACAATTTATCAGAAACATGATTCCCTGTAAAATAAATATCAATTAATCCGTCGTTATTCACATCTCCAGTAGCGACACCACCACCACTGTATATATCCTCATACTTATAGTAATTAAATTCGTCATTCTCTTGAATAGAATTGATAAAATCAATACCTGAATGAGATGGGCTCACTTGTTCAAAACTCATCTCAAATTCGACTTGATTTTCTTGGGGGATTTCTAGTTTATGTTGTTTATTGATACATGAGAATACCAAATAGCATAGCCCCATTAAAGCGGTAGCTTTAGTCAAATTCATATTAATACAGTTGGTTTACTCAAAAATATGAAATATTATCTAAAGTAGTTCTGCATCATAGACAATTTGATGAATAGCTGAGCGTATAGCATATTGATATATTCGATTATTAACTGAGGGATGTACACGATTTGACAAAAATACATAGGTCAAATGATTTATTGGATCCATCCAAATACATGTTCCTGTAAAACCAGTATGACCATAAGTTTCTGGAGGAGCACTATCCGCACAACCGTAAGCAGTAGAAGTAAAAGAGGGTTTATTAAACCCTAAACCTCTCCACGAATTAGCTTGAGAAGATGTAAATAAATCAATGGTAGATTTATTCAATATGCGCTCATCGTTATACACTCCCCCATTCAATAGCATCTCTCCTAGGATTGCTAAATCATTAGTTGTAGAGAAAATACCTGCATTGCCTGCAACACCCCCTAAAAGCGCAGCATTTGGATCATGCACATAACCCTGAAGCAATTGCTTGCGCCAAAATCGTTCATTCTCTGTCGGAACAATTTGCTCTTTTGCTGTTCGAATCAAAGGATTGTAGCCTGTATTCCCCATTTCTAAACGATCATACACATCTCGTGTTAATACAAATTCAAATAAATCCTCATCAGCTAAATCGTTTAAGTCAACATTTAATACTCGATTATTTGATCGAATAATATGTTTAAATATTTCGTACAAAACATTCATATTAACATCACTATACCTGTAAGTCTTAGAAGGATCAATCCATAATTCATGCAGTTTTAACCAAATTGAGTCTTTATACTCTTCATCTAGAAATAAATTTTCTGCTACTGGGATGGTGTAGAGAGAATCTTGTTTATCACAATAAAATTTATCGTAACGACCAACTTCTTCATTCGTGTATTGCATATAAGGTAAAACTGGGAAACCTGACGGCAAACCGCTTGTATGAGTAAACAATTCTTGAAAGGTTATATTTCTGAGGGTACTTGGCCGTTTTAAACAATCATCGAGCGAATCAGGAAGGTATTGATAAAGACTATCATTTAATTTAAACAACCCCGCTTCATACAGTCTCATCCCGATCATCGTAGTAGCAACGACTTTTGTCAGTGAAGCAACATCGTATATTGATTCTCCCGTCACTTTTTGCGTTCGTTGGTAGGTATGGTGTCCAAAATTTTTGTCATAAATTATATTCCCGTCTTTCGCAACTAGCACTTGACAACCTGGAAAAGCCCTTCCGTTTATAGCTACGCGGACAGATTTATCAATATTATTCAAAGAGTCTGCACTAATTCCGCAAAATATTGGTGTAGTTCTTGCCAGCTTCTTTTTTGTCGTTTTTATTCCTTCCATTAAACTGTTGGATAAAGGCAGATTACCGTTGAAAGTCATATGCCCAGATAATGCTTGAATAAAGTTAGTTTGATCACCTCCATTTATAGAATCTATTCTTTGATAAACTAATGTTCCAACTGAATCCAATACATTGATATGTTTAACATTAGAAATACAAAACACTATTTCATTCCTATTCGTTAATTTATTCAACTGTTCTACATTGTCCAATGACAACGTATCGGGTATAAAAACAACCAGCTTACCACGTTTCTTTTCTAGTACGGGTATTGTATTCTTAAAATTAAAATCCTCAAATCTAATTCTATCCCCCTGCTTGATTTTAGCATTAATACTTAATTGCGAGCTTCCCAAAATTTTATATCCCGGAGACAATGGTATTAGACTATTTTTGTCCCTCAAAAGGGAATGTGAATTGTGAATTAAATTTTGTGCAGTAAATAGCTTTAGCTCTTCTGGACTTTTTAATTCCAAAGTATCTTCAAAAGTTCTTTTATACGAAAGAATTTTTTTCGTGCTTTTTATAAACTTTTCTTTATCAAAATTTGACTTTTTCCATTGGGTATATGGGATATCTTTCAAATTAAAATGACGGGCATCAATTCGTACAACATCAGCACCATTATTAATTAGTTGATTTATTTTTTGAGGTTTTGATTTTACAAAAAATAAACCTTGGTAATTATAAATCGATTTTACAGCATTTAAGTCTACAGTATCAAGGTAATTTAATTCTAGATTGAGATGATGATTTGAACGCCTTACCGACTTCAAAAATCGACTGTAGTGTTCATTAAAATGCGAATCAGAATAATTGGCTACAATAAATTCATGTTTCTTTTTATTTTCCCAGTTATTGAGCCAGTTATAAAAAGTATCTGTCTTTTTAATATCTTCAAAATGAATAAAAGATATGCGGTCTTTCTCAAAAACTTTGTTTAAATTATGGTCTTTGTTTTTTTCTGAGGATAACCAATAGGCGTAAGGCGAAATGTTTAGGTAATCAAAATAACTAACCTCAATAAACGGTTGAATAATGTCCAGTTTTTCTAATTTATTTCGAAATACGGTTATGCTATCAACATCCCAATCTTTAAAATGAAGCCCCCCAGGCTGTTTAAGAGCAACCCAATTAATGAGACTATCTAAATTATTTTGAAAAGCTGCTGGAAACTCAAGGATAAAGTGCTGGAAATATTGTTTTTCCTCATCCAAAACACCAAACAAACTATCTACGATTGGATTATTATCATTTTGTGTTTCATCTTTAAGTTGTGTCTCGACGGTTTTATCTGTACAGCTAAAAAGGAGCAACAATAAAAACAGGTAAGAATAGGGTTTCATTGACGAATGATTTCAACAAATGTAATGAAAGAATTGAATCAACGCAGCACAGTAATTATACCTTCAAACTCGTGCACTTTAAATTCTTGATCTGCAACTTTCGCTTTATAGACGTATACACCATCAGCTACGAACTCATCTTTATACATACCATCCCATTGAAAGTAACGATCATTTGTATAATAAATCAATTCACCCCAACGGTTAAAGATATGAAACTCAAAATCGGTCGCTCCAATTATACTGACACCATAACTATTATTAAATCTACCATCAGCAGGGGTAAATGCATTAGGCGCATAAAAGAAAAACTCAGGCTTAATATAAATTGGTTTTGTAATGGTATCAGAGCAACCAATTTCATTATACGCAATTAGAGTTACATCGTACCAACCAGCAGGCCTATAAATTACGGTTGGCGAATGCTCTGATGAAGATTCTCCATTCCCTAAATCCCAATCCCAAGACACCCCATCAACTGAGGTATTTCTAAAGGAAACTCTTAATCCTTCCATTGGATTTCTCGTTAAAACATCGAAATTAGCAATAGGTTGAATGACTTCAACTGTTGTCGTACCTTTTATATCGTAGGTATGACATGCGTCTTCTACCGAAACAGTGTATGAAGTTGTTTCATAGGGTGCAACTGTAATACTTGAAGTTGTTTCCCCAGAATGCAGCCAATAATACGTGTAATCACCAAGTCCTTCAGTTGCTATCACATAAATTTCAGTAGAATCTCCAGGGCAAATAACTTGATCTGGACTCATTTCTAACTCTAAGACTGAAGCTTCTACCGTGATGGTAACCTCCTTTGTTACAACATTTCCGCATCCATCCGTAACGATTATTGTATACGTTGTGGTAACCATAGGAGAGACATTAACAAATGTTCCTGTTCCAATTAATTCTTCATTCGCATACCACTCATAGGCATAGCTACCTTCTCCTCCAAAAGGTTCTGCATAGAGAACATTTGGAGTATTTGGACACAATACGGATGTATCGGGCGAAGTGTTAACACCTAATGGAGGATAATCTGGAACAAACACGGTACCAAATGTGATTACAGGCTCGCCAATACACTCATCATTAACCGTGACTCCGTAAATAGCTGTAAACTCCGGAGTAATGGTTATTGTTGGTTCAGAACCTCCTATACTCCAATCATACGTATATTCAGGTAAGCCACCTGAAACCACGACTTCCAATTCCACCTCATCTCCTGGGCAATAAACTTCTTTATTTTCGACACTTATCTCAAGCGGATCAACATCTCTTATCGCCATATCTATGCTTACAAAATTATCTTCACCACAAGGGTCAGGATGATTCAATTCTATTTTCAAGTCTTCAGTACCTTCGTCGAGTTCATCCAAAAACGCATCAAACGAAAAAGTAACTGTTGAAACTCCTGCCGGAAAAAACACATTGTCTGGAATTTCGCTAAAATCAACACCTTCCGTTGCTGAACCAGTTACAACCACAGGAATATTAAGCGACTCAGAATAATAAGATCTTTTAACCGTAACAGTTGCAGTTTCACACCCTTCCGCCATCGTCGTACCATCACCAAAACCATCAAGATCAAGACTTGCACTCATTTCAAGCGGGGCATAACTCGCTAAACTATTTGCTTCGAGAAAGATTCCAGAATCATAAATTTCGTCACCTGCATCTGCTATAGCAATTCTTAAATGATACGTTTCTCCACATTGCACTTCGGCCACAGCTTCCATCACTGTAGTAAACCCATCGTATTGAATATAAAACTCGCTTGAAGCAAAAGGGTCTTCATCGCCGGTTCCATTTTCAATATAAAATTCACAGTTTTGACAAGGACCTGAGTTGGTTGGTCCGTTATTAATATTATCAATCGAAACTGGTCCACCACCACCTGGGATTTGTGCCATATTATATGTTCCTCCGAAGCCCGGTCCTGATATAAAAAAAGCAAAAACATCGTTATATCCTTCTCCAACAAATTCGGGGTATTCATCCGACCCAAATACATATCGAAATCGAACCGTATCACTGAGCGGAACAAAATCAAATTCTAAGATTGCAGCATTTTCTGTTTCTACTCCAGCAATTGAGGTTAAAGCACCATACCCTGGTTGTCCATTAGCCTTTCCAGCTGAACCGGTATCATTTGGACCAAAGGGTCCTCTTTGTTCGCCACCCAATCCACCAACTTCATTTTTAACCGTACCCGTAGTTAAAATAATCCCGCTATTCAACCCAAGGTTGGTACTTGCACCATTGAACGAACCGATTGCTTCAGCATCACCCGTATAAGTCACACCAGAAACGGTTACCCCGTCACCAACTAAAACAGACTCAACAAGTTCGGCAGGACTAAGTGCCGTTGACGTGGTTAACTGCGCAAAACCCATCGTTCCAACGCTAAACGAAGTTAGGACTATTAAGATGAGTTTGAAATTTTTCATATAACATTTCGGCGCTTAAAATTACGTCCAAATTTGTTCATCCAAATTTAAGTAATCCATGCGTAAGTATAACGTTTTCAAAACCTAAATAGTTGTTAAAAACTCAAAAAAAAGAGTAACATGTAGGTCTGATTGATTAAAATAGTGGAATTAGTTGCATAAGACATCGAATTAATTGAATATACCGTTAACTTTGTGAGCCAACCGTGGGATTAAGAGATAAAATAAAAACCTATTTTGATCGGTCGCGTGAAAAACACAAATTAACCTTCATCGACGATAGCACTTATCAAGAAAAGTGGAGTTTTCGTGTTTCTTCATTTAACCTCATTTCTTTGCTCGGATTATATACAATTATCATTATTGTAGCTTTATTTTCGTTGGTAAAATACACCGGTTTAAAATCAGTTTTTACAGGAAATAATGCATATGAAAATGAAATAGCACTTCATTCGAATCGTAAGTTGATTGACTCTCTATACGCTACTACTCGAGCAAATGAAATCTACCTGAATGACTTGCGAGAAATATTAAATGGAGGAATGTTTCAAGATAGCTCCTCTAATTTTTTAGGAGATACGTTGGAAAATTATACTCCGGACTTTTCAAAAAATGAATCTGACTCAATACTAAGAGCAAAAATTGAATCCAATTTAGCAGCAGGAATTTCAAATCATCAAACAGCAACCTCACTAGATTTTTTCTTTACTCCTGTTAATGGACTTGTTTCTCATTCGTTTGATAAAGAAAAAGGTCATTTTGGAGTTGACATTGTAACGCTAGCTGATGAGCCTATCAAAGCTTGTTTGGAGGGTAGAATCGTTTTAACGGGTTGGACCCAAGCAGAAGGACAAATTGTAGTAATCCAACACCGCGGTGATTTATTGACTATCTACAAGCATTGTTCGAGTATTCTAAAAAAACGAGGGGACTTTGTTCAAACCGGTGACCCTGTGGCAATTGTAGGGAATTCTGGTGAACTTACGTCAGGTCCTCATTTACATTTTGAAATGTGGAAAAATGGTCAAGTTTTAGATCCTGAAGAGTACATTTCATTTAAGTAAACTTCATTTAACAGATTTTTTGGTACAATTGTCCTGGTCAATCCGTCCATTTGGTTTGGATTCATTACATTTGTCCCTGAAAAATTTCTTTACATAAATGTGGTTTAAGCTTTCCCAATTTATTCTTCGAAACAGAATTCTAATTCTGAGTATAATACTAAGTATTACTGTATATCTCGGCTATTTCGCTGTGACAAATTTAAAGGTGGACAATACTTACGGTACGATGTTGCCGAAAGATTCGAAACCCAAACAAGATTATGAATTGCTAAAAAAGTCTTTCGGGGGTAACGAATCATTGCTGATTTTTGCGATCAACACCGAAGATTTGTACAAAAAAGAAAAATTCTTAGCGTGGTACGATTTTGGCCAACGAGTTGCGGCTTTTGATGCTGTCGATTCTGTCTTATCCGAAGCTCATATTTATCAGGTTGGGAAAGATCGTAAAGAGAAAACATTTTTCTTTGATCGTATCATTAATTCTAGACCGGAAACTCAACGTGAAATCGATAGTTTAAAGATTATTATTCGCGGGAATCCTTTGTATGAAGGAATTTTATACAACCCTGAAACTAACGCATCCATTATGATGGTTTTCATCAATGAAGAAATCATGCGTGACATGCAAAAAGCGAATGTACTATTTGATATCGAAGCTATCGGTAAAGAATATGAAGCTACATTAGGAGAAATTCGAGTGTCAGGTATGCCGCACATTCGTGTAGCAGTTGGTGAAAAATTAAAAGGTGAATTAGGACTTTTTATCGGTCTTTCAATTGGCGTAACGTCTTTATTATTATTTATCTTCTTTAGGTCGATAAAAATTGTTGTGATCGCAAACGTTGTTGTTTTTGTTGGCGTGATTTGGTCTTTGGGAAGTATTGGGGCGTTAAATTATCAATTATCCATTTTAATGGTGCTTATCCCACCATTAATCATTGTAATTAGCATTCCAAACTGTATCTTTTTGATTAATAAATTTCATCAAGAAATCAAAAACCATGGAAACAAAGCAAAAGCATTATCTCGTGTTATACAAAAAATAGGTAACGCAACATTTCTCACAAATTTAACTACTGCTCTTGGTTTTTCTACATTCATTTTTACGAATAGCGAGCGACTTTCTGAATTTGGGATTATTGCTTCTATGAACATCTTATTTGTATTTGTTCTTTCGATCACCATCCTTCCGATTATTTTGAGTTATTCAAAAATTCCAAAAAATAAACATTTAAAACATCTTGAAAAACAATGGTTGCACTATACTGTTGAAAAACTAGAAAATTTAACTCTAAATAAAAGAAAGTGGGTGTTTGTTGGATCGATAATCGTGATCATTATCGCGGCCATTGGAACGCTACAAATCAAAGCAACCGGTAATATAACAGGTGATTTACCTCAGCATGACCCTATAACCAATGATTTACATTTTATTGAGGACAATTTTGGTGGTTCCATCCCTTTCGATATCTTGCTCAATACGAAAAAGAAAAACACATTCTTTAATCGTTTCGAAGAAATTGAAAACGCTCAAAACTATCTGGCTTCTTACGGTCAATTTTCCAAGTCCTTATCCATTACAGATGCCATTAAGCTTGCGAACATGGCCTTTAGCAATGGAAATCCAGAAAAATTTGAAATTCCTTCGTTATCAAAATTAAATTTAATTAGTGATTATGTAGAGAACACTGCCGGAGATGCATCAGCAACTAATGGTTTTCTAGATAGCACGCAATTAATTACTAGAATTACTACTCAAATTAGAGATTTAGGTTCCTATGAAATCCAGGAAATAATTGATAGCATGCGTCCAGGTTTTGTTGAACGTATTAACCCGTTGAAACCCTATACTGACAGTATTTTTGCTGTTATTAAAACTCAATCTGGCAAAGAAAAAAACAAAAGTTTATCTGCTTTATATGCCAAAAGTGATGTTATTTATTATGACCTGAAAAAAATGTACACTGGCAACAACAGTAGGCTATTAGAAGAGTTTAATGATAACCCTGCATTATTTTACCCCTATCATCAAGAAGAAAGTTTTAACGATAGTTTGAAAAAAGCAATTGAATTAAATGAATGGGGCGTAACGTTTACTGGAACATCAGTGGTTGCTTCTAATGGAACGCAGTACCTTGTTGTCAATCTTGTAATATCACTTGCTATAGCTATTGTTATGATTGGAATTTTAATGTCTATTCTTTTCCGATCATGGCGAATGGTTTTAGTCTCACTCGTACCTAATTTCATTCCATTATTATTTACGGCTGGAATTATGGGGTATGCTGGAATTCCAATCAAACCATCCACATTATTAGTTTTTAGCATTGCTTTTGGTATATCAGTAGATGACACGATTCACTTTTTAGCAAAGTTTAGACAAGAATTAAAACTTCATGAACATGATTTAAGAAAGTGTATTCTTTCTGCACTTAGAGAGACAGGAACAAGTATGATTTACACTTCTATTGTTTTGTTCTTTGGATTTTTAATGTTCGCATTTTCTCAGTTTGGTGGAACAAAAGCGTTGGGTGTTCTTGTATCGCTCACCCTTTTAGTTGCGATGTGCGCTAACCTTTTAATTTTACCAAGCCTCTTGCTTTGGATGGAGAAAAAAATTAGTAACAAGGCACTAGCCGAACCACTTTTTCAGCTTTATGATGAAGAAGAAGACATTGAACTAGATGAACTTGAAATCGAACAAAATGAAGGTTAAGTTGTTCTTGAAATCTAATTAAAATGGCAAGATGGAAGATTTAATTTCCAAGTATCAAAAATATATAGAGCGCGCAGTAAGCGACTATGTTTTTCCGCAAGAACCTCAGACGCTGTATGACCCCTTGAGGTATTTTATGCAAATTGGAGGTAAACGTATGCGCCCTATTTTAGCATTAATGGCTTGCGAAATGTTTTCAGCTGATTTTAAGAAAGCAAAAAACGCCGCAATTGCTGTTGAATTATTTCATAACTTTTCATTAATTCATGACGATATCATGGATGCCGCTCCACTGAGAAGAGGAAAAACTACCGTTCATGAAAAATGGAACACTAACGTTGCTATTTTAAGTGGTGATGCATTACTTATTGAAGCTTATAAAGCAATTGCTAATCACGATTCAAAAGTTGTAGGTGAAATTCTTCCATTATTTAATAAAACAGCAACCGAAGTATGTGAAGGGCAGCAATTGGATATGGATTTTGAAGAAAAGTCGATAGTCTCTGTGGCGGACTATATTAATATGATTGCTTTCAAAACTGCCGTGTTATTGGGGTGTAGTTTAAAAATGGGCGCTATAGTGGGTGGTGCAAATAATAATGATGCACAAGACTTGTATGATTTTGGACTTAATCTTGGAATTGCCTTTCAAATTCAAGATGATATCTTGGATGTTTATGCAGATCAAGATAAATTTGGGAAACAAGTGGGAGGTGACATCATCTCCAATAAAAAAACCTATTTACTCCTCACCGCTTTAAATGAGAGTAATCCTGAACAATATACACGACTTGAACAACTTCTCTTAGAAAAGGATCTAAAAATAAAAGTTGCTGGAGTTAAAGCTATTTATGAAGAATTAAATATTCGTGAAAAAGCGAATAGAAAAATGGAAGAGTATCATGAAAAGGCAATGCAAAATTTAAGTAGAATTGCTGTTACAGCTGAACATAAACGTCCTTTAAAATCACTCGCAGGATTCCTTTTAGGTCGTGATCATTAATTTGATGGGAATAACTTACAATTGATCCATGTCTCATCTAAATGAGCCGCTTGCTTTTTATAGAAATTAATCGCTGGTGTATTCCAATCTAGTACTTGCCATTCAAACCTTCTCACGTTGCGTTCTTTGGCAATTTCATAGACTGAATTAAAAAGCATTTCACCTATTCCCTTTCTTCGATGTTTTTCTGTAACAAGAAAATCTTCTAAATAAAGTGACTTACCTTTCCAGGTTGAATAGCTCGTATAAAACAAAGCAAAGCCTATCACTTTCCCGTCCAAATCAGCAACAATACAATCAAAAACTTTATTCGGACCAAAACCATCCAATTCCAACTCATCTTTTGTAACTACAACCTCATCTCCCGCTTTCTCATAATCCGCTAGCTCTTGTATTAAACCAAGAACAGCCTCCATATCCTCTTTTCGTGCATTTCGAATACTGACTCCCATCTTAATATAACTATTGCGCTAAATTAAATCTTAATGCTATTCCTGCACTTGTATTAGCAGTATTAAATGCAGTAGACAATTGTGGTTTATTTACAACTCGATCAAAGTAAAGCGCAACATTTAAGTTTGGTCCTACATTATAATCTACACGAGACTTAATTGAATACATGTTCTGACCGGATGTAATTTGGAAATTATCTTCTATAATATTTCTATTTAATGCGATGTTATTTCGTATAGATAAATCAAATCGAATGTTTAAATCACTTTCCGGTCGTTTACCCATTATTTCAAATGGTAATTTAACTTTTGAGAATTTATAACCAGATCCAATTACCCATTCTTTTCCTCTCATTTCCGTAATTTGCTGATTCGTTACCGAAAGTGCTAATGAACGATCTCTTTTGTACTCAAATTTTGTAATTAAACCATTTTCCCCAACAATCCATGTTGCGTCCACTCCCAAAAATGGTGAAAATTGCTCTGTAATAGTGACGCTGTTAACTTGATCGCCTGCAATGAAGTTATTCGAAGCATCCCTTAATTGATTCCCTTCAAAGTCAAATGCTCCGAGATTAGTTTGGAAATTTGAGATTGAAACCGTTGAACGATAAGCATGAGATATAGAGAAATTTCGAACATAATCCTTCATAAAATCCATCTTAGAAAGTCCATCATAGCGAATATCCCAATTCGGTAAAGGAATAGCTTTAAAGATATCATAAAATTTATCTCCTGACCCTAGACCTGTATATGCTGCCAAGAAAGATCCTATTAATACATCTTGTTGATTCCCATTAAAACCATCATAATATCCATTATCTTGTAATGTGGTCCCAGCAGCTTCACCTAATTGTTTCGAAACATCTCGACGCATCGCTCTTAATTCATTAAACACTGGCGAGGTTTGATTTGTGTCTATCTTTTGAAAGGCCGTTTTCCACGTAATCGTTGTATAATTCAGAGACCCTCCATTTACCCTATTCTGATATTCCCAATCTCCTAATTCCGTATCTCCAGGTGAAACCAATGTATCATTGTATCGATAATAACTATTTTCATTATTTGTGTATTTGCGATCAATCGTTACATTAATTCTTAAATCTTTAAATGGTTCAAAAGTTGCCCGAGCATTATAGGTTTGCGTATGCGAAACCGTGTGCATAATGTTTAAATTTGAATTGGCTACTAACCATTCATTATTGGCTGCAAAAGGCGCAAACGCATCATATTCTCCCCATGCATTCGTAGTTTGTCCCCATAAGTTTCTATTCTGCTGACCGGCTACAAAAGCGAACGACGGAGCTCCGAAATTATTCATTCCCAAAATACTCGTTTCTTGAGCAAAACCAGGTAACATCATTCCATCATTTTCCGAATAAGTAATATTCAAGTTACGGAAGGACATAATCAGGCGACCAGTAGTTTTCCAAACAGGATGAATTCCTTCTCTTTTCTTCTTTTTCTTCTTGCCATCTTCTTCTTCATCCTCTTCTCCTTCTTGATCACCCTCAGTTTTCTTGTTTTTATCTCGCTGATTTTGTTGATTTCGGTCAACTTGTTGACGGCCTCCGCGACCACCTGCCCCTCCTCTGTCAGTATTTATTTTTCTAAAAAAGTCAATTTTATTATACAATGTCACCATGTTAACTTGACCATTCACCGTAAAGTTTCTAGAATTTTGAACAGTGTGACCAATTTCTGGTAACGCTAATGGTGCTCGTGCCCAATCAAAACTACTTCTCAGCTTGACATTTGCTGTTAGCCAATCTGTTAATGGTAACTTATCCAATGGTACTTTATACGAAAAATCATAACTGTGTCCGTAATTCATAGTATAGCCACCGAATTTAATCGAATCCCCATCAAAAGGGTCAAGTGCACTTCGGATATACTTCTTGAAATCCTGATAGTTTTCATAAGCGTTTAAATCCGAATCTTGAGTTGCATTTCCATCTATAATTCCATCCGGCTCAAGAATTATAGCACTATTATTGGCGACAAATGAAAATTTAATATTCTTGGAAAGATCATATTTAAAATCATAATTTCTGTTCCATGTAAAGTTTTTAAGATATGTTGGGCGAAAGATAAAGGTCGTATCCAGTGCATTTCTATTTTGTCTTTCGTTATACATCCTTGTTACTTCGGTACCAAAACCAAGTGCTTTGGGACCTACATAAAAATTAAAATCTCTTAATAGCCCAAACCATTTTGATTTTTTGAAAAATGCGACATCCTTGAATGGCTCAACCAATAATGGTTTTTTAGAGAAAGTGTAATTCAAACCACCACGATAAGTTTTCGTTACATCATGATCGGTATTGATATCTCTCATATAAAGTTCATTATAAGAATAACTTCCTGACCAATTTTCAATATCCCAAAGTCTATTTTCTTTTCCTGGTTTTCGTTCTTTACGGACATTCGTAAAATTATAAGACCTCCTCGTTGTGACATCACGCGATTGTTGTGAACGGATTCTTCTGGTTTCCAAATCGTAATTCGACAATTTCACATCAGGAGACAATAAGTCGTATTCGGGTTCTATTATCGACGTAGAATAACCGGCATAAAAGGGAACTTGCAACCTTAATTTATCTCCAAAAAATTGTCCCAATTCCACATTCGTAGAAACATCAAATCCCATATGAGTTTCTCGCTGTCTTTCGCTTACTTTTTTCTCAATACTACCCCATCCAGGCGTAGAATAATTACCTGATAAATTGACATTAGCAAAATCTGCCAATTGCATATTTACACGAGCAGTAGATGCCCAACCACCCGATTGATCAAAATCTGTTAATCTTAATTCGTTGGCCCATACTTCGGCACATTTTTCTTGTCCATCTTCTGCATACTGCCAAGGGTGTTCTGTATCTGCGCCAGGATTTCGAACACCAATCATAATGGTTTTCATTCCTTGGAGATTTGGATTTCCTCTAACTTTTATCCTAGCAATTGCTCCTTCATCGTTTGGAGGCAAATTACGTACATACTCCAATTCTGTCGGTATTGCCGGATTAGCATCCCTATCAATCTTAAGGTTTAGTAAAGAGTCAAATACTATCTCTAGATTATTTGCATTCGGCCATATTATATCAGCGTTATTTGTTGAAGCCGTCGTTCCCCAAGGGGTGACTTTTAACGGTAATTCATACTCGTAATAATTCTCGTTAAAATCGGTTCCTAAACGGATAAATATAGTCAATTGATCGTCCTGTAAATCTGTTTCAACCCAGCCTGCCCTATTTTGCTGTTCGGCATGTGCAAACATTTTTAACTTCTTGTAAGACCTAACATCAAACTCAACATTTTTATAAGATGCTCGCGCTTCACCATCTTTGAGTCCGCAAATCTCAAGTGAAAGTGACTGTTCATTCAATTGTCGCGTATTTATAGAACCATTATCTAGTTCTCGGATAATACCAGGCGGTAATACATACCCAACAGGTTCTTTTCCTTCATTCTCTTCGAGGTTTACAGCCGCTAGGTTAAACTCAGTTGAGTTTGGATCGTCTTGGAACCCTTCTCCTGGCTCATTCAAGTTAAACAAATATTTTCTCCATTCTCCCCGTATCAACTCTAATTTTGCAAAACGTAACACCATTTCATGACTACAATTATTTAAGAACATTCTCATAAAACGAATTGATCTAAAATCAGAAATTCCATTGATAATTGACTCAGGACTTTCGATAGGAATTTTAAACTGATACCATTTCTCAGTTTTACCATCTTCATTAACATCAACTATTTGTTCATTGGTAATGTAATTTCTACCAACTTGCATATCCGATGGTCTTAAACTTACATGATATTGGAAATAACTCTCTGATTCACTTAAGTTATTATCCACATTTAAATCCTCTATATCTGGTGATTGGGTACCTAAAGTTGCATAGCCATCTGCGTTCATTTCTGCAGACTGTTCTGGCGTATTTGAGTTACCTTCCGTTCCATTAAAATATTTATATCTTCTTAAAATATCATACTCTTCTGAATCTGCACGATCACTTCTGAAATACTCAAAATTATCGGATGATGCATCATTAAGAAGTTTATCTTTAGCAATTGCCGATAAACCACTAGAATTTACCCAATTAATGAAAGAAGAAAAATAAGTCGCTTCAGTCGCATCGTCCATCCCGTCAAAACCAACATCTTGAAATGGTCTCGCTGAAGGGTTATTGTCAAATGCATTTACTATTACCTGTTCATTTGAAACCACTGACCATGCCGTGGTATCATAATCGAAAGGGTCATAACTAGGACCACTTGGTAATCCATTTTCAAAACTTTTTCGTGAATCCGGTAGGATGTCCTCAGAAACATTACCAAGATTAAAATATAAGTCCCCACCGTCCAAATTTTCTGTTTGCCCTACCGTGGCATCATCATTGAAAGGATCTAACATCCAAAATTGAATAAACTGAATGTTTGCTGTCTCAAAATTTGTTGTAGTTAAAGCCCTCATGATACCTGCCCATCGTTCTTCAGGGTTGGTGAAACGATCGTTTTCATCAATACTCGAATCATCGGTATCATAATTATACGGCCCTCTTTCAGCTGGATAATACGCTAAATCAAAAGTTCTAATATTGTTAACAGTACCTACTGGAGGTTGTTGCTGTGGAAATAACTCATTTTGTTTGAGCTGTCTCATTTGGGAATTTTCAAGAATTTCCGCATTATCTTTGATGTGATCTGGTGTAGTCGATGCATTTTGATAGAAAACAGTTTCATCAATCATGTACCACGCCAGATGCGCTCGATTTTTACCTGCCTCAACACCTGTTTTGATGGATGCTTCAGGAAACATATCCGGTTGACCTTGAGGAATAGATGCCAGCGCCCAAAGACGTGGATTATTTTTAATATCAATTGCACTTTGACTTCCTTCGAATCCATCGATATAAGAAATTCCCTCTTTACTAATTGCCCTCTGAGTACCTGGGATTAAATAAGCGAACTCTCCATATGCCGTGATTGTTGATTTTTCTTTTGTACTGATTACAGGTAGAAAATCGACTAGTTTTGTCAGGAAAGGAACTTCTGTTCGATAACTTACATCCGTACCTAAAACCGTATTGCTAATCGGCTCGTCTCCAATATTTACTTTCTGAGTTAATGGTTTTTCAGTAAGATTCATAACCGTCGCACCAACATTAAAATCCTTATTTATTTCATAGTTAAAATGGGCACCAACAAGCGATTTTGACTGAAATCCGAAAAGGGAATTACTTTCTAATTGAACCTTAATGGGTGTCTGAGATTCTAGAATTCCTTGGTTTAAAATCTTAACACGTCCTAAATTATAATCGACAGTATAGTCTGTTCCTTCGGTCAATCTTGTTCCTCCAGCAGTTACAATTACACTTCCTTCCGGTACGTTAAGAGCGTTTAAAGAAATTTCTGAACTCACAGAAGATTTATAGCTTCCTTTGATGCTAAATCGATTCTTACTTGGGATTTGCTGTGCGGCTGTTTTAGTTGAATCGTATAATTCTGTAAATGCAATTTTATTAATTTCAATTGATGAAAATGAAGTTTGTTCATCTAATTTTTCGGCTAAGGTTTGTCCAAAAGGTTCAATGGTTGTAAAATACACCCTTCCGGTCCGCGCATCAATTGTTCCACCATTCGTTGCTCGATTACCATCGTAGCTTATCGGAACGAAATCAAAACGCCCGTCAGGAAATGATTGTTGGTTCAAATTCAGACGATCCAAATCCAATTGTTGCATTAACAAAATATCGTCTACTCCTTCGTACGGCAAATAATTGATATTTACACTCTTTTCTGGATTATTATACCAAATATCAAATGTGAAATCTCCTGCACTAACTTGATAAGCACCAATTGAGTATACGTTTTTCATCATCAAGTCCCATGTTTTATTTTTAGGATTGATGATTGTGGGTTTTAATAGCTTTAGTATTAGTGCACTTTTCGAACCCTCTTCCACCGGAACGTCATTTGAAAACTCTCCAACTTGATAAGTTCTACCGTTAAAAGTATATTGATAAGCTACCCCAAGAACCTCATCTTGGTTTAAAGGAGATTTCAAGGATACAAATCCCAGTTTGGCATTGTAGGTATACTCTTGCTCACTTAATTTTCTTGCATTTTCAACTTTTTCATAATGAACAGACTGTGCAAATGGACCAGGAGAACCGGTCACTACGGATAATGCGTTAACTGCATTAGAAAATCCTCTGATATTAGGATCAGTACTAACTGTTTCGTAGAGATTATTGGCGTTATTGCTTGGCAATTCACTACCACCTACAACTAAAGGTCCTCCTTCTAAATTATCAAAATCGGCCTCACCTAAATCCGTAAAAGCAATAATGTTTCGAGTATCTTCAACCCTATTAATTCTGTTGGTTACCCATACTTCTATTTTCGTTATATCAACCTGAGAGTTTACAATTGGCATAGTCTCCATTGCCTCATCGTAATGTTCTCGATGATAATAATTCAAGAAATAATGTTTGTTCGCTTCGTAGTTATCTACTTCTACATCGTAATCCTGAATTTGCGCCCCACCTGACACATTTATCTCTTGTCGTTGCCCTTTTTGCTGCGATAAAATCGTTTGAACCGTCAAACGTCCAAATTTGAGATCTGTACGAATACCAAAAAGACTTTGAGAACCTTGAATTAAGGTTGTATTTAACGGAAGACTTACGTTACCAGCTTCAATTTTTTGAATGATTTCATCCTCATAACCAGTATACTCTATTTTTACCTGATTTTGAAAATTAAACGTCGCTTCAGTATTTTGAGAGATGGTTAGTTTTAACTTATCACCAATTTGACCAACCATATTCAATTGAATCTGTTGTTGAAAGTCAAAAGTTGCAACACGACGCTGACGTTCTGGTAAGGCCGGATTGTCATATCGTGAAACATTTACACCAAAAGACAGTTGTGCGGAACCTTGCGGTCGAATATTAATTTCATCTCCTCCAAAAATTAAATCGAATGCCTCTCCTCCTACTTTTAATGGTGGAATTAAATTTCGTTGTTGTTCATTATCTTCGTTAATTTTTTCTTGGGTATAGTCGTTAAGTGCTTTTTTTCGTTGATATTCTATAAACTCTTGTTGAGTCATTGATGTAGGATAGCGGTAATATTGGTTTCCAATTTTCTGAATCACCTCATAATTACCAGTTTCTGGATTGTAAACAATCTCGGTATTAATGTTACCAGGATCATTTAAATTAATAGGTGATTTTTTCTGATCTGTATAATCATTATAATCGTAGATCGGATAAGGCAATTCTACCTTTGGGGAATCCTCTTCTACATTTTGTGTTAAAATTCCTGCATGCTTGATGGATGAATTACCAAATAATTGGAATGCATATAGGGATATTATGGCTACTAAAAAATGCTTCACTTCTATTAGAGTACCTTTAATGCTTGTTTTATCATTTCCTCAACGGATTGGTCAGCCGTCGCGATTTTATCTAATGCCTTTTGTGCTCTTTTCTTATCAAAGCCTAATGACAATAAAGCAGTTAACGCATCTTTTTGATTTGTATTGTTTACGGTAAAAATATTTTCAGTTTCAAACTCTAGTTTATTTACTTTATCTTTTAAGTCGATTATGACACGTTGAGCAGTTTTCGCTCCTATTCCTTTAATGCTTTTAATCAAATCAACGTCTTCATTTAAGATACCTGCGGCAATTTCATCTGGTGTAAGTGCTGAAAGCATTAAAATTGCTGTATTAGCACCAATTCCCGATACTGAAATTAAATGGTTAAACATTTCTCGCTCCTTAATATCATGAAATCCGTAAAGTGTGTGTGCGTCTTCACGAACTTGAAGTTGAGTGTGTATTTTTATATGCTCATCCTCACCTAATCTTGAAAAGGTATTTAGACTTATTTTTACAAAATATCCAACACCACCACATTCCACCACAATATTTGTAGGCGTTTTTTCAACTAGTCGACCGTTTAAATGTGCTATCATAATGCTTATTTCGTTTGGGCATCCATTACCGCTACCTTAACCATATTGGAAATTTCTCTTACGCTACTCCCCAACTGCAGCACATGAATTGACTTCTTAATCCCCAACAGAATTGGTCCAATCGCATCCACATCTTCATTCATCTCTTGCAATAATTTATAAGCAATATTACCTGAGGATAAATTTGGAAAAATTAATGTGTTAACATTTTTGTTCCCCAATGACGAAAATGAAAATTTTTCTTTTCTTAGGTCATTATTCAATGCAAAATTAGCTTGAATCTCACCGTCAACAACAAGGTTAGGGTACTTTTCTTTGATTAGAGAAACCGCTTTTGACATTTTTTTTGAATCCGTTCCTGGCGCCGAACCAAAATTCGAATACGTTAAAAGTGCAATACGAGGATGTACATTAAACTGCCGCACTTTTTTGGCTACCATGTTGGTAATTTCCATTAACTCCTCTGCTGTTGGATCAAAATTAACCGTTGTATCAGCTAGGAATAATGGACCTCTTTTTGTGACTAATACATACATGCCAGCCACTTTATCTACATTTTCAGTTTTTCCAACAACTTGTAGCGCTGGTCGGATCACATCTTTGTAGTTTCGAGTAATTCCTGAAATTAGCGCATCAGCAGCGCCAGTTTCCACCATCATGGAACCAAAATAATTACGTTCTCTCATGATCTTTACAGCTTCGTGTAAGGTAAATCCTTTTCTTTGTCTTTTTTCAAAGAAAATTTTTCCATACAACTCGCAAGTTTTCACTTCTTCCTCCTCCTTCGGGTCAATCACAATTGCATTTTCAAATTCCAACCCAATTTCTTCAATGAGCTCATAAATCTTTTGTTTACGACCAAGTAATATTGGTTGTGCATATCCTTCTTCTTCCGCTAAATGGGCTGCTTTTAAAATTTTATAATTATCTGCTTCTGCAAAAACAACTCGTTTAGGGTTTTTAATTGCTTTTTCTGTTAAAACATTAAGTAATTTATTATCCAACCCTAACCTTCTTCGCAATTCAAATTCATATTCCTCCCAATCTTCTATTGGTTCTTGCGCTACACCTGAATCCATAGCTGCTTTTGCAACTGCAGGTGAAACAAAAGTTATTAATCTTGAATCCAATGGCTTTGGAATGATTTGATCTTTGCCGAAAGATATATTTTTCTCTCCATACGCCTCATTCACCTCTTCTGGCACTTGCTCTTTAGCCAACTCTGCAATAGCATGTACAGCAGCCAATTTCATTTCCTCATTTATTCTTGTCGCTCTCACATCTAATGCCCCTCTAAAAATGAATGGAAATCCTAAAACGTTGTTTACTTGATTGGGGTTATCAGAACGTCCTGTAGCCATAATAATATCGTTACGGACAGAAGTTGCTTCAGCATAAGAGATTTCAGGTTCTGGATTTGCCAAGGCAAAAACAATTGGATTGTTTGGCATGGACTTCACCATTTCCTTTGTAACGATTCCTCCTTTTGATAATCCTAAGAAAACATCAGTAGTTTTCATTAGCTCTGCGAGCGAAATGTCCTTTTCATGAACCGCAAATGCTGACTTATATTTATCTAAATTATCCCTTTCCTTACACAGCAACCCCTTGCTATCAAACATGTAAATATTCTCTGCTTTGGCACCCAAAGCTAAATAGAGTTTAGCACACGAAAATGCAGCTGCACCCGCACCTACAACAGTTATTTTAACCTCCTCTATTTTTTTCTCTGCCAATTCTAATGCATTAATGAGTGCAGCACTAGAGATTATTGCTGTACCATGCTGATCATCATGCATGATAGGAATGTTTAGTTCTTCTTTTAACCGTGTTTCAATTTCAAATGCTTCAGGCGCTTTAATATCTTCTAAATTAATCCCACCGAAAGTTGGAGCGATAGCTTTAACGGTAGCAATAAATTGATCAACATCGCTTGCATCAACCTCAATATCAAACACATCTATGTCAGCGAAAATTTTAAAAAGTAAACCCTTCCCTTCCATTACGGGTTTTGAAGCCTCAGGTCCTATATCTCCAAGCCCTAAAACTGCTGTTCCGTTTGAAATAACAGCAACCAAATTACCTTTCGCCGTATACTTATAGACGTCCGCTTTATTATCAGCAATTGCTAAACAAGGGTCTGCAACGCCAGGTGAATAAGCTAGCGACAGGTCTCTTTGCGAGTTATAAGGCTTTGTGGGAACGACCTCTATCTTTCCTGGACGTCCATTTGCATGGTAATCCAAAGCATCTTGTTTTCTGATTTTGGCCATAATTTAGTTGATTTTGATTAAGCCGGTAAATATAAATAAATATCACGACTATAAATTGCTATGATAGTTTAAATCTAGTTTAAGGCTTATTACAGGTGGTACAACAATGTTCACTGATGTTTAGTTACAACACACGAACACATTCTTCAAAATTCTATAAAACTGTTTATTTTTCAACAAGGCTTCTCTGTACTATTTTTTAAATCGATTTGAAATAAATTAAATTTTGAAATTCTGCAAGACCTTTGTATATTTTGTTGGTAATCATATTAACCGAAGACAAACAACGTGAAAAATAAAAGTGTAGTCATCTTATCAGGAGCCGGAATTAGTGCAGAAAGTGGGTTAGGAACTTTCAGAGATTCAGATGGGTTATGGGAGCAATACGACCTTAATGAAGTTGCAACAATAGATGGTTGGCATCGAAACCCAGCCTTAGTTTTAGATTTTTATGATCAACGTAGGGAGCAAGTTTTAAGGGCACAACCAAATACTGCTCACTTAGCCTTAAAAGAACTTGAAAGATTATATGATGTCACCATTATTACACAAAACATCGATGACTTGCACGAAAGAGCAGGATCTTCAAAAATTATTCATTTACACGGAGAAATTTTAAAAGGCAGAAGTGTTAAAACTGATCGCGAATTATACCCCGTTAAAACCAGTATAAAACTTGGAGATTTAGCGCCTGACGGCCATCAATTACGCCCTCATGTCGTTTGGTTTGGTGAAGAAGTACCAAAAATGGTTGAAGCCGAGAACGTTGTTCGTAAAGCAGACATTTTAATTGTTGTTGGAACCTCCTTAAATGTTTATCCTGCTGCTGGATTACGCTATGCGGTAAAAAATCATGCCACTTGCTATTTAGTCGACCCAAATGAAATGAACATTACCGACCAACACTTTTATCATTATCAGGGAAATGCATGTGCTATGATTCCCCTTTTGGTGGAAGAATTATTAGCTAAATAAAAAAAGGGACTCGTCTAAAGTCCCTTTTTAATCATATTATATCAATGATTTTAGTGTCGTACCACTAATTTTTTGGTTTCTACAACATCCCCTTCTTTACGAATCGTGTAGAAATACACTCCATTTGGTAATGCAGAAACATTTATCGAGTTCATTCCAGCATTAAGCGTACGGTCAATTACACGATCGCCTAACACGTTGTACAAGCTAAATCCCACATTTTGAATATTCTCATTTAATTCAATATTAACTACTGATGTTGCCGGATTAGGAAACAAAGATACGGTTACATTTTCTTCTTCTTCTAATCCCACAGCAAAAGTATACTCAACATCAACAGAATCTAAACGTTCATCATCTCCGTTAATAATATAATATCTATACTGCACTGTTCCTTCAATACCATGCGAAACATGATAAGATGATAATAAGCCTGCCGAACCATCTCCCATCTCAAAATCACCAGGAGTCACCCATGGATTATGTGGAGAAACTGTTCCTGCTGGATAACAAGTTCCTGTTAAAAAATCAGCACCCCAACAAAGATAATCTTCTGTTCCCGCTAACTCAACAACTTTATATCTTTCTATTCTCACATCGACTGTTGCTCCACTTACATTTTCAACATCAAAGTTAATGTGAGACTCTTCTGTGTAAGTTAGTTCAGAATGCACAGTTCCTGAAATATCCGTTTCTTCTCCTTGAAGCATTATTTTAAATTCATCCTGTCCAAAAGAGGCAGAAAGAAAAAGTGATAAACTTAAAAAGGTAAGTGTTTTTTTCATATCCATTTTTTTGATTGTTTAAAGATACACATAAATTGAAGTAAATTCAAGATTCTCAAGACATTTATAAATGTGTCATTTTTTTGGGAATCCAAGAAATTCATGGAACAGTTCACCTATCAGAATAGAATTTACCTAACGACAGCCTTCAATTTTACACATAGAAACCTAAACATTGATAGAATGTTAAACGATATAATATTCCCCTTTCTATTTGAAGGATCCTGAACCATCCAATCAATTACTTGGGAGAACAAGAATAGTGGAATAATATTATTTGCAAACGGTCAATATTTTTCTACATTTGAATCTTAATCCCTTTTTGGCTCAGAATTTGGATTAGAATCAAAAAAATATGATTATGAAAAAAATAAAACTACCCTTATTAGCTTTAATAGCTTCGATTGGAATTTTCTCTTTTGTTAATGACAGTGGAGATACAGGTAAAAAGATGCCTTCAGTTCAAATTCAAGACATTGACGGAAATTCAATAAATACAGGCGAGCTTTCGAATGATGGAAATCCAATAATTGTTTCTTTTTGGGCGACATGGTGCAAACCTTGCCGACTAGAATTAAATACGATTGCTGAAGAGTATGATGATCTCGTTGATGAAACAGGTGTTAAATTAGTCGCTGTATCAATTGACGATGAAAGAAATAAAAGCAAGGTAAGACCTGTTGTAGATGCTGCAGCATGGGACTATGAAATATGGTTGGATCCAAACAGCGATTTAAAAAGAGCGATGGGTGTAAATTATCCACCACAAACCTTTTTATTAGATGGAGAGGGCAATATTGTTTATTCGCATGTTGGATATGTTCCTGGTGATGAACAAAAATTGTATGACGAAATCTATAAGCTGACAGAATAACATTCCAAAATCACCCATATATTGCTAATTCATAACCTATGAAAAACCTACTATTTTGTGTTTTTACACTAATTGTATTTGGTGCCTATTCTCAACTCGGTAAAGGCGGAAATGTTACCGGAAACATGGAAACTAACGTTCAATACCTTAATAATGACAGTTTGATTGGTGCAGTTGCACCAGAACAAAAGGTCGTTATGAACTCATATATGAATGTTAATTATTCGGTCGGGAAATTTCGTGCAGGAGCGCGGTTCGAGAGTTATTTACCTTCTATTGCCGGTTATCCAAATTTCTATACTGGAACAGGGATTGGGTATCGTTATGCCCAATACGCGGGGGATCGCATTACGGTTACAGCAGGAAATTTTTATGAGCAATTCGGAAGTGGATTAATCTTGCGATCCTATGAAGAAAGGGCTTTAGGTCTTGATAATGCGATGGATGGAGCTAGCATTAAATTTTCGCCAGTTGATGGTGTCGTTTTGAAAGGTGTAATGGGAAAACAGCGAGTAGATTTTATTGAAGGAAACCTTGTTAATTCAGAAGGTATTATTAGAGGTGTTGACGGTGAAATCAACCTCAATAGTATCATTCCTAATTTTGACCAATCAGACTTTAAAATTACCATTGGAGGGAGTTTGGTGAGTCGCTACCAAGCCGCTTCGAACGACACGTTAATCTTGCCTAAAAACGTAGGTTCATATGGTGGTCGCATTGACATGAAGTATAAGCGTTTTTACCTCAATGGAGAATATATTTACAAAGAAAATGATCCAACGCAATTGAACGGGTATATTTATAATCCCGGTCATGGAGCGTTGATTAATTTTGGCTATTCTCAAAAAGGTTTAGGTATACTTTTAACGGCAAAATCATTAGACAATATTTTGTTTCGTTCAGATCGTACAATCGAAGGAACACAAGCGTTCATTAATTATTTACCTGCTACCTCCAACAACCACACTTACAACTTAGCAGGAACTTTATATCCTTACGGTACGAACTTATTTGGTGAGGTAGCTTACCAATTAGATGTGCTCTACAAAATTCCGAAGAAAACAAAATTAGGCGGCCGATACGGTACAGATTTACATATGAATGTTTCCTTGACATCGGGATATGAGAGAAACACTGACAATGCTGACATGCAAAAAAGACGAATTTCATATACAGCTAAACCTTTCCAAATGACGGATAGTGTTTATAATTTTGATTTCAACTTTCATGTCACTCGAAAGTTAAACAAGAAATTTAAAGCAAGTGCTCACTATTTCCACTTTGTGTATAACAATAATGTAAATCCAATAACAAAACTTGCTACTGGATATATACATTCTGATATTGGCGTTTTAGACTTGTCTTATAAAATCAATAAAAATCATACAATTCGAACCGAATTACAGGGCTTATTTACAAAAACTGACCGTGGTAACTGGGCAACATTAGTAGTTGAATACACGATTTCACCTAACTGGTTCTTCACTATTATTGATCAATATAACTATGGGCACCCCGAAGAAAAACTGCAGCTCCATTATGTTCTTGGAGCATTTGGTTATACTTATAACAACTCTAGGTTTATGTTTATGTATGGGAAACAACGTGCCGGTATCTTATGTGTAGGTGGAGTTTGTCGTCCTGTTCCGGCAACAAATGGTCTTACATTTACGTTTACTCAATCATTCTAAAAAGATTTTTATGAAGAAGTTAATTTGTATTATTTTCCCTTTAATAACTCTAACTTTCGTATCGTGTGATAAGGTTGAGTTTCCTGTCGTTTTTGAATCTGAATTAGATACGAGTTTATACCCGGGTAATTTTTTAGACTATGAATATCCTGAATTTGGCGACAATCCCAATACCGATAAAAATATACTAATAGCGGATTACACTGGTCATAAATGTTCTTTTTGTCCTCCAGCTGCGGCAAAAGCTGAAGAAATCAAAGATGCTAATCCTGATCGAGTTTTTATCGCCGCAATTCATGGGTCTGCAGAAGTTGGTGGCTATGGTGATTTTCAAAAAACAGACGCATTGTACGCTCGAGATTTTACCAATCCTATCGGTTTAGAAATGGCTAGCACATTTTTTCAAATGGGCATTGGTTTTTTTGGTAACCCAAGTGGAAATGTAAGTCGTGTGGCCAATGAAGATGGAAAATTTTTCTTTCCTTGGAGTGATTGGGGAGACATCAGTTCAGAAGTTTTAGCCTCTGAATTAAATGTAAATATACAAGCAAAATCGGCCTATTTCCCAGAGACCAAAGGAGTATATTTACACACTGACACCGAATTTCTAAATGATATGAATGGGACTTTTAATATCGTTACTTATATCATTGAAGATTCTTATGTCAGTCCCCAACTATACCGTATTGAAGGAGGGTTAGAAGTTACAGATACGTTTTACGTACATCATGATATTCACCGAGGAAATGTTTTTGATGAAACTTGGGGGCGTCTTCTCGCTAGTGAGGATATTTCTGCTGGTACTAGAATTAGAAATGATTTTAGTCATGTTTTACCCGATGATTTAAATCCAAGTAATATGCATTTTTTAATTGTTGTTTATAATCGTGAAACTTTCGAGGTTGAGCAAGTGATTAAGCATGTTATGGAACCTTAATTCGTATGAAGAATTAACATTTTTTTACAAAGGCAAGGAAAATATTCTTTGCCTTTTTTCGTGTATATAAATAGCTAAGGTAGTCGTTTTATTATTGGCAAATACTTGTTGATAATTTAACGTTTTACTAATTGCAAGATCGTTTAATTATGACTAAATTTACCTAAACCTAAAATTAACAAGCTATGTTAGAATTGTGCAAAGAAATCTTAGTTAAAGTTAGTTTTGATAAGGTTTTATTCCAAAAAGAGCTTTCTAAAGCGCTTAAGTGGATTAAATCCGACGAACTTGAAGGATTTAAAGAGTGGTGTTTAAAAACCTTTGGAAAAAAGTACCCAAAAATTCTTCAGGTCGCATTCAAAAAATAATTGGAAAGGGGGATGTTTAAGCATCCTCTTTTTTTTGCCCATTAATGAATGTGATATTTCTTTTCAAACCTTTAAACTTTGTTCTTTTAATCGCTGATTTTCTAAACAATTCATTAAAAACATCTTGAGTAATCTCATTAAAATCAGTCTCTGACAACTTATCATGCGGCATAAACTCTGGTGTTTTATGGGCTATTGAAAATCGATTCCACGGACATACATCTTGGCAAACATCGCATCCAAAAATCCAATCATCCATTTGGCCGGCAAATTGACGCGGAATAATTTCATCTTTTAGCTCGATAGTGAGATACGATATACATTTTGATCCATCCACCACATAAGGTTTAATAATCGCTTCTGTTGGACATGCATCTATACATTTTGTACAAGACCCACAATGGTCATTAACAGGAACGTCATATTCTAAATCCAGATCAAGAATAATTTCCCCAATAAAAAAAAATGAACCCACTTGTTTCGATAACAAATTAGCATTTTTGCCAATCCATCCCAAACCTGCCTTCTGGGCCCATGCTTTATCCAAAACAGGAGCGGAATCGGTAAAGCAGCGTGCATTGAGCTTCGTACCAACCCACTTTTCGATCGACTGTAAAAGTTCATTTAATTTATCTCTTAACACAAAATGATAATCCGTTCCATAAGCATATTTGCTAATCTTTAGATCACCATTTTTAAACAAATCTTTCTCTGGAAAATAATTGAGTAGGACCGAGATAACACTTTTAGCATTATCGACTAATAAAGTGGGGTTTAAACGTTTATCAAAATGGTTCTCCATATAGGCCATTTTACCGTTCATTCCTTCATTCAACCATCGCTCTAATCTTGGTGCTTCCTCTTCAAGAAATCCTGCCTTTGATATACCGCACGAAATAAAACCTAAGTCAACAGCTTTCGATTTTATTTTTCTCGTTAGTAAAGCAGTGTCCATCAAAATAATCCACTTTGGTGATATCCTAAATTCCTACCCAAATGTTTAAACGCTTTTTCGGTGGCCTTTCTGCCTCTCGGCGTTCGAATCAAATATCCCTCCTTAATCAAATAAGGTTCATACACTTCTTCTATGGTGCCTGGATTCTCACTGACAGCGGTGGCTATTGTGGTCATACCGACAGGGCCACCATTAAATTTATCAATGATCACTGAAAGAATCTTGTTATCCATCTCATCTAAGCCATTCTGATCAACATTTAAAGCTTCCAAACCGAAGTTTGCTATCTCTATATCAATCACGCCATTTCCTTTAATTTGAGCGAAGTCACGTACCCTACGTAGTAGTGCATTTGCAATTCTAGGCGTTCCCCTACTTCTTCTGGAAATTTCCATCGCCGCATTTTCATGTATTTCTACATTTAAAATACCAGCCGCACGACTTATTATTCCTGACAGTACCTTAACATCATAATACTCCAGACGTGAATTAATTCCAAACCGTGCTCGCAAAGGAGCAGTTAATAAACCTGAACGTGTGGTTGCACCAATTAACGTAAACGGATTTAATGAGATTTGTACCGTTCGCGCGCTTGGCCCAGTATCAATCATGATATCAATCATAAAATCTTCCATTGCAGAGTATAGATACTCTTCAATTACTGGACTTAATCTATGAATTTCATCAATAAACAAAACGTCACCTTCCTCTAAATTCGTTAACAATCCAGCTAAATCACCAGGTTTATCCAAAACAGGACCGCTGGTAATTTTTATTCCAACTCCCATTTCATTAGCTATAATGTTAGCCAGTGTCGTTTTACCAAGCCCAGGAGGCCCATGTAAAAGTACGTGGTCAAGTGACTCTTCACGTTGTTTAGCAGCTTCTACAAATACTGTTAAATTATCGGTAACTTTTTTTTGACCGGCAAAATCACTTAACGATTTCGGTCGTAATACATAATCAATTTCCGCTTCTTTCGAAAATTGTTCCTCGTCTCTATAATCAAATGATTCCAACTTGTTAATTTTAGATAAAGATAAGATGAATTTTTCAAGTGAAAATCCAGCGCTACGAAATCTTATACACAAGAAAAATTTAAGCACAAAAAAACCCGCTATTAAAGCGGGCTTTTAGAATCAATGTTTTTTTAGTGATCTTCTTCACCTGGAGCCAACGGCACTGTTTGCGGAATGTAATCCTCTTCCGCGCCAGGCTTTGAATAATCATATGGCCATCTATGTACCACAGGTAATTCACCAGGCCAGTTTCCATGCACATGTTCAACTGGTGTTGTCCATTCCAAGGTATTTCCTTTCCAAGGGTTTTGAACAGCCTTTTGACCTTTAGAAGCACTGTAAAAGAAGTTAAATAGGAAGATAATTTGCGCCAATCCACCTACTATTGCGAAAATCGATATTACCACATTTAAATCCATTATCATTTGGAACTGGTTGGAATCAAATAATTCATAGACACTGTAATCATAATATCTCCTTGGTGCACCACCAATTCCTACAAAGTGCATTGGAAAGAATACCCCATAAGCTGAAACCAAAGTAAGCCAAAAATGGACCATACCTAATTTTGAATTCATCATTCTTCCGTACATTTTAGGGAACCAATGATAAATACCTGCGAACATACCAAAGATAGCAGATAATCCCATTACAACGTGGAAGTGAGCGACAACAAAATAAGTGTCATGCACCGCGATATCTAAAGCTGAATCAGCAAGTATTATCCCTGTAACACCACCTGTAATAAATGATGAAACCAAGCCGATAGAAAACAACATCGCTGGAGTAAATCTAATATTACCTTTCCACAGCGTGGTGATATAGTTAAAAACCTTTACTGCTGAAGGAATTGCAATCAATAAAGTTGTAAAAACGAATACACCACCTAAGAACGGATTCATTCCAGAAACGAACATATGATGCCCCCATACAATAAATGATAAAAAGGCAATTGCCAAGATAGAACCGATCATCGCTCTATATCCAAAAATTGGTTTTCTAGCATTTGTAGAAATAATTTCAGATGTCAAACCAAGTGCGGGTAATAATACAATATAAACTTCTGGGTGGCCTAGGAACCAAAATAAATGCTCATATAAAATTGGAGATCCACCTGACTGCTCAAGAATTTCACCATTAATGATTGTATCATTCACGTAAAAGCTTGTTCCTAATCCTCTATCCATCAACATCAGCACAACTGCAGATACTAATACTGGAAACGAAAGAACACCAATTATAGCCGTTACAAAGAAAGCCCAAATTGTAAGTGGCAATCTTGTCATTTTTAAACCTGTTGTACGTAGGTTTAATACTGTTACGATATAATTCAATGATCCAATCAACGACGAGGCAATAAAGATAGTCATTGAAGTTAACCACATCGTCATACCAGCACCAGATCCTGGAATTGCTTCTTCATAAACTGAAAGTGGTGGATAAATTGTCCAACCTGCAGAAGCTGGTCCAGTTTCTAGGAACAACGAATAAAGCATCAAAATACTTGACAAAAAGAATAACCAATATGAAATCATATTCAGCAAACCTGAAGCCATATCTCTCGCACCAATTTGTAACGGAATTAAAAGGTTTGAGAATGTTCCAGACAATCCACCGGTTAATACGAAGAAAACCATAATAGTACCATGTATGGTAACTAAACCTAAGTACATTCCGCGATCGAGAACACCATCTGGTGCCCAAGTATCACCAAGGAAAAAAGACAAAACACTATTACTCTCTCCAGGCCAAGCCAATTGAATTCTAAAAAGAATGGAAAGAATTACGGCTACAATTGCCATAAATATAGCTGTAACGAGGAACTGTTTTCCGATCATTTTGTGATCTTGAGAGAACAAATATTTCGTAATGAAACTTTCCTTGTGATGTCCGTGATCAGTATGAGCTGCTGCTGACATAATTTAATCTATTATATAATTTTTTTACTAAGCTATTATTAAATCTATTAATGACCTCCGTTTTCATGACCATGATCATCAGAATGGTGGTCATCACCATGGTCACCATGATGCGCTGCCTCTGGCATTTTCATTCGCTCCATGTTCAAATTTGATGGCGCAGAAATGGTATCAGGCAATGCCATTGAAGTAATACCATCTGTGTATCTCCATTCATCAAATTCTTCTTGAGTTCCCACGGTCACCGCCATCTTCATATTGGAGTGAGATACACCACAAATTTTATTACACATTAAAATATAATTGAAATCAGGGTTTCCAGTAATCTCACGCATTTCTTGAGTTGTGTAGATAGGCTTAACACGAAGAGTTGTTCTTTGACCTGGTACACAGTTCATCTGAGCTCTAAAATGAGGGAAATAAGCTGAGTGTAGAACATCTTGCGAACGTAAAACAAAGTAATATTCTTGATCTTTTACCAAGAATAACTCCGTTGCCATGTAATCATCATCAGCAAATTTAACAACAGAATCATCATACATACCAACCATGTCAAGTACCCGCTCACGAATTCGCTCCAATTTTTCAACCTTAGTAATCATTTGGTTCACTCGTGCTTCAGAAAAAGCCAATTCATTATTTGCTTCTTTTTCTATTGTTTCCTTAAGCTCTGCTATCTCATTGTTGATCCCTTTCACTCTCCAGTTGATACTATTGTGCGAAACAACACCAAGCGCGTTAGAATACGATTTTCCAGACTCGCTATCTTCAAAAGTACCTAATAGTTTATAGTCAGAATAACCCAATTTGTTATCATCACCAGAATAACGTGCAGTCCAATCAAATTGTTTTGCATAAATCTCCACAATTTGAGCATCATCAGATGGTTCACCTGTAATTTCGTTCCAAGTCATCAAACCTAAAATGATAATTACTGCTAAGGCACCTGCTGGAATAATTGTCCAAATCATCTCTAGACGGTTATCATGTGGAAACCAGTGCGCTCTTCTGTTAGGATCATACGCATATTTCCATGAAAACACAAAAAGTAACGTGTTTGTAGATAAGAACACGAAGATAACAATTACCCAGTTCACATTATACAACCAGTCAATATCCTGACCTATTTCAGATGCCGCGTTCGGTAACATACCTCGACCGTAGGCAAACAACATATAAAAGAAAGACCCAAAAAATATTAACAAGAACACCAACATTAAAGAGGCATTGATATTATTCGTTTTGAGACTCAACTCTTCTTCACGCTTTCCTCTAAGCTTAGAAGAAAGTTCATATACACGCATTATCTGAGCTACAGCTATTACAGCTAATACGATTACGACTAAGACAACAAATTTCATTCCCATTTCTAACTTCTTTTAATCTTGCTACTATTAAATATGATGGTGTTTACTTTCATCCAAATACGGGTGATTCTTTGGCATTAACGGAGCCTTTGTTAATGTATTTAGAACGAAGAATGTGAAAACTCCTGCAAAAGCTAAGAATAGACCAATCTCCATAAACCCAATTGTTCCATGTTCTTGCATTGTACCCGGTGTAACCAACATGTAGACATCACCCCAGTGTCCAATAATAATTGCAATACAAACAAACATTAGAATACCTGAATTTCTTTTTGCATCTGCAGACATTAATACCAGCATCGGTATGATGAAATTGATTAAGAACATTCCCCAATAAATAACTGGATAGTGCTCAATTCTAAAAACAAAATAGATGGCTTCTTCCGGAATATTTGCGTACCAGTATAACATGAACTGAGAGAAGAACAAATAAGACCATAAGAAGCTAGTAGCAAAAATCCATTTCCCGATATCGTGAATGTGACTTCCGTTTACCTGTTCTAAGTGACCTAGCTTTTTTAAATAAAGTACTAAAAGCATAATAGTTGTCATCGCAGTACACCACATACCTCCAAAAATATACCATCCGTATAATGTTGAGAACCAGTGCGCATCAATCGACATTAACCAGTGCCAAGTTGAAGTTGAACTAAAATATCCAAACAATACTAAAAATAACGCTCCTTTAGCAAAGTTCTTAAAGTGAATTTTTGTACCCCCCTCTAAATCTTCCTGTAAACTTCTTTTTCTAAATCCTTTGTAAAAGAGATAATACACTGACATGTACAAAATCGTTAATACCCAAAACATCCATTTTGTTAAAAAAGGAGCTTTTCCTTGAATTAAAGGGTCATGATCAACGATCTCACTATCCATCCATTGGTAGATATGACCTGTATGATGACCATGATTTGTAAGAGCTCCAAAAAATCCTCCATCCGTAACAGTTAAAATACCGAACACTACTAATAGTACTACCATACCTACGAGTACGTATGAAGCAACGCCTTCCACAACTCGTTTAATTGCCACAGACCAACCAGTCTCTGTCGCATATTGCAACGCTAGGAAAAATAAAGCACCCAACGCAATTGCAAAGAAGAAAAATCCATCAATTAATAAATTTGACATCAATCGTGTTGCGAATTGCTCAGAACCGATATTTTGAACAATTCCGATTATAAATGCCAACAAACCGACACCAATTACACCGAAAATGGTTTTTTTAGCTTTAGCTGAAATTTGAAATTCCATGTACCTCGTTTTCTAATTAATATTTATATTTCTTTTAATGCGCTGTATTGGTCAATGTATCAACCATAGCTTCTACCTCTTCTACCATTACTGAATCAACTATAGATTCAGCCACAGTATTCTCTTCCGTAACTTTTTTATCTTTCCCTGCAAGTTTCTCTATATAATGAACGATTTTCCATCGTTCAACCGGATTCACTTGAGAAGCATGAGAGCCCATAGCATTTCTACCATATGTAATAATATAGTACATCTCACCAGCAGTCATTTCTTTTTTATAAGCACCTGGTCTTGGAAATTTCCCGTTAGAATTTTCGATTACTGAACCTGCGCCATCACCTTTTTCACCATGACAGTGAATACAAAAACGCTCATATAAAACTTTACCTTCTTTTGCTACTTCGTCAGTATATGCAATTGGATTTATATCCGCTTTTGAATTTTCTAATCCTAAAGAATCTTGCTTTACTTCAAATAATCCATGAGATTTATCGACACCTATTGGTCCTCCATGATTATAAGGTGCTATATAATTATCACCTTCAGCGTATGGCACTGTTCCTACCGGTGGAAGATATGAGAATTTATTCGCTACTAAATTATGAGCAGCCGAATCGTATCTCCCTTCAACCTCACCATAATCGACATATGCTTCAACAGCAGGCGAACGATACATGTCCGGCATATACTCCAATCCCGGAGCATTGCTATCAGCAACACAAGAAACCAAGGTTCCGGTCGCGATGAATGCTGTTACTGTTAGTATTTTAAAAGCTTTCAGTTTCATTGTTTATCTCTTTCTGTGTCCAAGGAAAAGTTCCTTACAAATTCTTATCTTAAAATCTTTAATTGAGCTTACTTTACAACTACGTAATCTTTTTCCTCAATTTCGATTATATCTGTTTCTTTAATTTTTGCGTGCAATTCACTTGCGGAGAAATTACCATTTTCAGACAATCTAATTTCCATAACAAACCTGTCATCAGTTGTTCTTGGATAAGGATTATCTGCAGGCATACCTGGCAAAGTTTTATTTCTTAATAAGTATGTAATAGCCATACCATGTGCAGCGAATAAAACGGTAAACTCAAATGTAATTGGAACGAAAGAAGGAAAGTTTTCCAATAAACTAAAGTTCGGCTTACCTCCAATATTCATTGGCCAATTATCAATCATGAAATACTTGAACCCAACCACAGCAAGGGTCATACCTAAGAGACCGAACATAAAAGAAACGATCCCAAGACGTGTGTGTTTAACACCAATTACCGGATCAATTCCGTGAATTGGGAATGGTGAAAAAACATCTGTAATATGAACTCCTTCTGCCACTAATTTCTTAGCACCATCCATGAGCACATCATCATCGTCGTACATTGCATATATTACTCTATCAGCCATGCGATTCTTATTTATTCATTAAGTTTTTAGCTTGTTCAGCCCAGTTATCACGTTCTGCTCTTCCTGGGAACGATCCTGTAATAGAATCTAATAAATCGTATTCATTTTTTGTCATTTTACTAACTTGTTCGAATGAATAGATTCCAATTTCATTAAGTGTCTCTTCCAATTTTGGCCCCACACCACTAATCAGTTTTAAGTCATCTTTATTCTCTTCAGAACCTGCACCGATTTTCTCAATCAATGAAGAAATTCTATTTGTTTTTTCTTCATTCGAAACCTCTTCTACTTCAACTGACTCTTCAATCACTTTCGGTTTAGAGGGAGATGGACTTGTTCTTACCGGCGCACTTCCGTTTTTGTACGATTCACCAGATGATTTCAATATTGTTTTTAACTCAGCAATTGGTAGAACCGGGAAGTAACGTGCAAAAGCTAGGTAGAAAACAAAAAATAATCCGATTGTACCAACGAATATTCCTATATCCGTCCAAGTTGGGTGGAACATACTCCAAGAAGAAGGTAAGAAGTCTTCGTGCAGTGAAGTCACGATAATTACAAAACGTTCAAACCACATACCAATGTTCACAACAATAGAAATAAAGAATGTAAACAACAGACTCGTTCTTAATTTTTTAAACCACATTAACTGAGGAGAAATTACGTTACAAGTCATCATAGATGCATACGCCCACCAGTATTCACCAGTTGCTCTATTAATAAATGCATACGATTCATACTCAACACCTGAATACCAAGATATAAATAGCTCTGTTAAGTAAGCAACACCTACAATTGAACCAGTTACCATAATAACGATGTTCATGTATTCAATATGTTTTGTGTGGAGATATGCTTCTAGTCGCAGTCCCTTTCTTACAATTAACATTATCGTCTGTACCATTGCGAATCCTGAGAATACCGCTCCTGCCACGAAATAAGGTGGGAAAATAGTAGTATGCCATCCCGGAATTACAGACGTTGCGAAGTCAAAAGATACGATAGAGTGAACAGAGAATACCAAAGGAGTTGCTAAACCTGCTAAAACTAGTGAAACAATCTCAAAACGATTCCAGTGTTTTGCTCTACCTGACCATCCAAAAGATAAAATTGAATACATCTTTTTAGATACAGGGTTTTTAGCTCTATCACGGATTGTTGCAAAATCAGGTAATAAACCGATGTACCAGAATACAAATCCTACAGATAAATAAGTTGAAATCGCAAATACATCCCAAAGTAACGGCGAGTTAAAGTTAACCCATAGAGAACCGAACTGGTTAGGGATAGGCATTACCCAGTATCCTACCCAAAGACGTCCCATGTGAATTAAAGGGAATAAACCTGCCATGAATACTGCAAATATTGTCATTGCCTCAGCAGCACGGTTAATTGCCATTCTCCATTTTTGACGGAATAGTAAAAGTACTGCAGAAATTAACGTTCCTGCGTGACCGATACCAACCCACCAAACGAAGTTAGTAATATCCCAGGCCCATTGAACAGTCTTGTTTAATCCCCAAGTACCGATACCTGTTCCTAGCAAGTACAAAATACATCCTACTCCGTAAAGCCCTAATAAAAGTGCAATACCAAATAAGATATACCAAGCTTTTGGAGCTTTACCTTCAATAGATCTACAAACGTCTTCTGTAATGTCATGATACGTTTTGTGACCTAAAATTAACGGTTCTCTAATTGCAGATTCCTTGTGCATTCGCTTCGTTTTAGTATTATCTAAAAATATTAATTCTATTAATGGTGGTTAGTTGTTTCATGCGTCTCTTCATGTCCATGGCCGTGATCGTCTCCATGAGCGTCACCATGATCATCATGACCACCATGTCCATGCGCTGTTTGAATTTCATCTAACTCCGCATTAATTTCATTTCTAACTTTAACCTTGTACCAAATATTTGGTTTTACACCTATTTCTTCAAGTGCTTGGTATGATCTCTTCTCTTCCGATGATTTTCTTACCGCTGAGTTCGTATCATTCCAATCTCCGAAAGTAATCGCATCAGCTGGACAAGCATCGGCGCACGCCGTCATTGCATCACCATCTTTAACCGGACGGTTCTCTTTCTTAGCAACTAACTTTCCTGACTGTATTTTCTGAACACAGAATGAACATTTCTCCATTACACCACGCGTTCTTACAACAACGTCTGGATTCAATACCATACGACCTAAATCGTCTTGTGCAGGGTTAACTTCTGTAAATTTGCGGTAAGAAGGGTAATTAAACCAATTGAAACGACGCACTTTATATGGGCAGTTGTTCGCACAATATCTTGTACCGATACATCTGTTATACGCCATTTGGTTTAAACCTTCATTGGAATGCGTTGTAGCAGCAACTGGACAAACCGTTTCACAAGGAGCGTGATTACACTGCTGACACATCATTGGCATAAACGCCACTTTAGGATTTTCAGCTGGCTTTTTTAACGCACCAAAACCACCTTCATTAAAATCGTCTGGATTACGAGTACCCACTGTTGCTTCACTATCAGAAGCATAATATCTATCGATACGTAACCAATGCATCTCTCTACCTCTTCGAACTTCATCCCGACCAACAACAGGCACATTATTTTCAGAGCTACATGCGATTACACATGAACCACAACCCACACAAGAATTCAAGTCGATTGTCATTGCCCATCGATGTCCTACGTGCTCAACTGGATGTTCATCCCATAAATCAAACTCTTCAGTCAGCTCAACGTCATGATTCCAACCTGAGTGTAATGTATGTCTATGATTATAAGCAGATGGGTCTGCGTTCTTATATGTATTGAAAGTTGTCTCTTTCATGATGGAATTTCTTGCCATCACAGTTGCATGTGTTTGAGTACACGCTAATATATAAGTCTTACCTGTATCTGCAATAGAAGCTTCAAACGCTTCTGATTCGTTATTCGAAATTAGTTTATAAGCACTTGCTCCAATCATTGTTTTTGAAGCTTCACCATAAATTCCTTCTTGCTGGTAAGCAGATTTACCAATTGCCTCACCTCCTTCACCACGACCGTAACCGTAAGCTATTCCAATTGTACCTGGAGCTTGACCCGGTTGAGGATACACTGGCAATTCTATTGAATTTTCACCTACTTGGACTGCAACTACATTCTGTGCTTGTTCTTGTCCTAATTTTTTACTGTATCCAGCGGCATCCATATCGGAAGGAGCCATTGTTACATAATTATCCCAAGTCACTTTAGATACAGGGTCTGGTAATTCTTGCAACCAAGGATTGTTCGCATGAATACCTGTTCCGATTCCTGCCTTCTGATAGAAAGCAATCTCCCAAGTACCTCCTTTAATTTTACTCTCAGCTTTACCTGCTTTAGACAAGTCGCCATTGAACGGTATCGCAGATGCTGATTTTGGTTTATCCGATGTACAACTGTTATGAACCATTTCAGACCAATAAGTATGGAATGAATCGTGTCCCTCATTGTCCATTTGGTATCCCCATTTATCCCACAAACCTCTAATGAATTCATAATAGGTTTTACTATCTTTTCCAGCATGCTCTGCCATTCCTGCCCAAACCAATAAAGATTCAGCTGCAGGACGTGTATTATGTAATGGGCGAATTGTTGGCTGTGCTATTGCATAATGCCCTCCTTTAGGATTAAAATCGTTCCACGTTTCTAAAGCGTGACTATCTGGGCAATTATAGGTGAATAAACTTGCTGTTTCATCCGCATATTTAGACATTGACACCGTTAAACCTACTTTTGCTAAACCAGCTTTAAAACTTGCAGAATTACCATAAGTATAAATTGGATTAGTATCCCATGAAATCAAAGCGCCAACTTTTCCAGCGTTCATGTCTTTCACAAGTTGATCCATTTTATCATCCTCTGACTTGAACAAGTTAATTGGTGCATTCAAGTTAATTGTACCTTCATAGTTCTTTAAAGCACTATTTATCGAATTAACAATTACTTGAATTGATTTTCTATTAGAACCTGCAACTACAATCGACTCCCCTTTTGAAGCCTTTAGTTCTTTCGCTGCTTGTTCTATATTTTTAACTACCTCTTCAGCCAACCCTTCTGTTTTAATTCCAGGTACAGCTGAACCAGTTACTTTTTTATGCAATAATGCTAAAACTTTACCTTGTTCAGAAGGTTTTATCATTGAACGGACATCCGCATTTGAACCGGTCATTGACATATTGGACTCAAACTGGAAATGTCTTGACATCCAGTCATTATCCGGATTTCTAGTCAATAAATAGTCTGCCATGAATTGAACTGGCATAACCCATGAATTGAAGAAATCTGCACCAACACTAACAATTGTTTTAGCTTTAGAGAAATCATAATCAGGAATTATGTCTTTCCCGAATGACTCTAAATTCGCCTTTCTAATACCACTGTAAGAAACAGCATCATATTGCACATGTTCAATGTTAGTATTAGCAGGTGTTGCATTTAACACACCACCTTCACCTTCTACCGCAGTTGCTTGAGGATTAACTCCTCCAACTTCAGCCTTAAACTGTTCAATAATTGATAATGTAGAAGGACTAATAACTGTATTAGAAAGAAGCACTATTTTCTTTCCAGCTTTCACTGTCTTTTTAAGACCTTTTATAATTTCTTTATCTGCCTTAGACCAACCTGCATCCGCACCGTCAATCTTTGGATTTTGTAATCTTTCACTATCATAAAGAGACAAAACAGAGCCAACTATCCTAGGATTTGTTGCTCCTCTTGTAAATCCATGATCTTTGTTCCCTTTAATATGAATTGGTCTACCTTCCCGAGTCTTTACTAGAATACTGCTATACGCTTCACCATCATAATAAGTTGACGCATACCAATTAGCAACACCAGGTGTTACATCTTCTGGTTTAACAGCATAAGGAACTGCTTTAATTACAGGAGCTTCGCAAGCCGCTAACGTTGCTGCCGCTACACTAAACCCTAAAAACTTTAAGAAATCTCTTCTTCCTGTAGACGATTCTTTTAGTTTATCTTCTGCTAAAAATTGGTCAACACTTAATTCTTGCGGAAATTCATTCTTCGTCGAAGCTACGAACTCCGGCGTTTCATTTAATTCGTCAAGACCTTTCCAGTATTTTCTATTTGTTCCCATATCTATATATAAGCCTCTTTAATCCTAATTAGTAATGACATTTTGCACACTCTAAACCACCAAGCTCGCCAACTGTCACAACATCATCTTCTAAATATTCTTGATACGTACGTTTGTCTAGTAATAAACGCTCGTGAATTACATTATAATAACTTCCTTCCGGAGCCCCAGCAATATCAACTGTAGATTCTCGGTGACACTCAATACACCATCCCATTGTTAGTGTTGGTTTAGTGAATTTAATTTTGTTTTCATCATAATCTTCATCTGTCACACCAACATTATTCAAGTCTTCAGTAGACATCACTTTTGCCACTGTCTGTTTTTTCATGTTACCATGACATTGTTTACAATCAATTCCACCTGCAACAACATGCTGAGAGTGATTAAAATAAACATGATCCGGAAGGTTATGCACTTTCACCCATTGAATAGGCTCAGTTTCTCCTGTATAAGTTCTTGTGTCCGGATCATAACCCGCAGCTTTATGGATTTTTGCAATTTCCTCAGTACCTTCATCTGAACGCCCGTCCACTACAGTTTTATGACAGTTCATACACACATTAACAGAAGGAATAGTTGCATGTTTCGATTTTGTTACTGCATTATGACAATACTTACAATCGATACCGAGTTCACCAGCATGCAGTTCATGTGAATAAGCAATTGGCTGTTCCGGCTTATAATCTTCATACACACCTAAATCCAACCACTTCACCATTCCAAACGCCAACAACAGTATTACAGAAACAAATACCGTCACACCAAACCACCCTCGATTATTCCAAGCCCATGTTCTAGCAGAACGACCAACCGACTGCTGCGGCAAAGGCTCTTGACCATCTTGCTCTCTTGACAGCGCAGCAAGATTTCCTTTAACCCCACCAACAACTGCAATCACCACAACAAGCAAACCGGCAAACAACCACCAATATAGCGTAGAAGATCCTTCCTCTTCTACCACAACACTTGTAGTCCCCACTTCATCTCCACCTGCCTTCGGCTCTTCTGCAGCTTCGATATATGCGAAAATATCATCTATTTGCTTATCAGAAACAGTTTGAGGTGTCATTACAGACGCATCAAATGCTGACATTTCTTTTGCATATGGATCTCCACTTGCAATAACCTTTGCTGAATTCTTAATCCAAGCGTAGAAGTTTTCTTCTGTCGATTTCTCAATCCAACGTTCTCTTGCACCCTTAAGCGCAGGTCCTGTAACATCCCTAAACGGATTGTGACAAGACGCACATTTACCATTAAATAATTTCTCACCAATTGCCGGATCCCCCTCTTGGGCATGAACATTGCTAGATAAAGACAATACAGCAAATGCGGCAAGTGCTAAACGCTTGATTTTGTTAGTGATGAACAAAGTTTTTATTTTCATTTGAAAAATTTTATTCCTTTTTGTGGTTGTATACGGCGTACACAATCACGCACAAAATTAGCACAAAGTCGCACTAAGCCTAATGATTGAATTAATTTTTGAATGGTAAAATGCTAATTTAAAATGATTCTAAATAGACGGATAATCGCAAACTCTTATATAATAATAAATTGAGCAGTACATCAATTAAAAAATGTTAAAACCGCATGACCTTCAGAAACCAATCAATTGGTATTTTTTTAACTTTGTTTCATAATTCAGAAAAATGCAAAAAAAAATTACACTCATCTCAATACTATTACTTACAATTGGTCAAAGCACTATTGCTCAAGATGATTGGTTGAGTTTTCCGGGAAATCACAAAGATAGTACAACCCATAAAAACCTTAATTTCAGTGGTGAACAGGGTAAACTGACTGTTCATGAGGATAGCCGATTAAAAAAATTAAGTGACTTCGTAAGACAAGGTGAAGAGTCGATAACAGGCGTTCAAATTCCTGGTTACCGCATAGTGATATTTTTCGATCAAGACAAATCTGTTGTATCACAGCAAAAAGCAAATTTTTTATCGCGTTACAATGAACATAAGGCTTACGTTGACTATATGGCCCCCAACTATAGAGTACGTGTTGGAAACTTTAGAACACAATTAGAAGCTGAAGCATTGAAAGCAGAAATTTTAAGCGTATTTCCAACCGCAGTGGTAGTTGAAGATTATATTGAGTTACCCGAACTTCCAAGTGAAAATATAAACGAAACCGAATAATCACTCAACAACTATCGTCAAAATATTCACAAACACAAAAAAGGGGTTACCAAGCTGGTAACCCCTTTTTTAATTTTATACCTTATCTTAAAGTTTTGGCGCAACCTCAACTTCGTGATAAGCCTCAATTAAATCACCCACTTTAATATCATTGAACTTTGCGATATTCAATCCACATTCGTAATTCACCTTCACTTCTTTCACATCGTCTTTAAATCGTTTCAACGATCCAAGTTCTCCATCATAAATCACAATACCATCACGGATAACGCGTACATTCGAAGATCGTAGAATCTTTCCTTCAGTCACAAAACAACCCGCGATTGTACCCACTTTAGAAATTTTAAACGTTTCTCTAATTTCAGCAACACCAAGCACCTCTTCTTTGAACTCAGGGGCAAGCATACCTTTCATTGCAACTTCGATTTCTTCGATTGCCTTATAGATTACTGAATATAATCTGATATCAATACCTTCTCGTTCAGCCGCCTTACGAGCAATTGCTGAAGGTCGAACTTGGAATCCAATAATAATGGCATTGGAAGCAGATGCTAACGTAACATCAGCTTCAGAGATTTGTCCGACTCCTTTATGAATCACATTCACTTGAATTTTCTCCGTAGACAATTTCAACAATGAGTCAGATACCGCTTCAACAGAACCATCAACATCACCTTTTACAATCAAATTCAGTTCTTGGAAGTCTCCAATTGCTAAACGGTCACCAATAATTTCAAGTGTCAATTTCTTCTGAGATCTAAACCCTTGTTCTCGGTTTAATTGCTCTCGTTTAGACGCTATTTGCTTCACTTCACGTTCATCCTCTAAAACATTAAATTGATCTCCAGCACTTGGCGCTCCATTGAACCCTAGTATAGACACCGGCGTTGAAGGACCAGCCTCTTTAACCAACTGACCTTTATCATTATGCATCGCCTTTACCTTACCGTAATGTTGACCCGCAATAATAGGATCCCCTACTCTTAACGTACCTGCTGAAACTAATACAGTGGTTACATAACCTTTACCTTTATCGAGTTGCGATTCAACTACCGTACCTAAGGCACGTTTATTTGGATTTGCTTTTAGCTCTAATAATTCTGATTCAAGTAATACTTTCTCTAGTAACTCGTCTATATTCTGTCCTTTTTTTGCAGAAATCTCTTGAGATTGATACTTACCTCCCCAATCCTCAACGAGGATATTCATTTGCGATAACTGCTCTTTAATCTTGTCTGGATTTGCACCAGGCTTATCGATTTTGTTAATTGCAAATACAATTGGCACTTCAGCCGCTTGCGCGTGAGATATCGCCTCTTTGGTTTGTGGCATCACATCATCATCTGCCGCCACAATTATAATAGCAATATCAGTTACTTGAGCACCACGTGCACGCATTGCAGTAAAGGCTTCGTGTCCAGGAGTATCGAGGAAAGTCACTTTTTTTCCACCTTTAGTAACAACAGAATAAGCTCCAATATGTTGTGTTATTCCTCCGGCTTCACCTTCAATTACATTAGCTGATCGTATATAATCAAGCAATGAAGTTTTACCGTGGTCAACATGTCCCATAACCGTTACGATTGGTGGACGATCAATTAAATCTTCGTCCGCATCCTCTTCAACAAGAATTGATTCTTGAACTTCCGCACTAATGAATTCGATCTCATAACTAAACTCAGAAGCGACTAATTCAATTGTTTCACGATCTAATCGTTGGTTAATTGAAGCAAAAATCCCTAAGTTCATACAAGCACCAATGACTTCAGTTGGACTCACATTCATCATGTTCGCTAATTCAGAAACCGTTACAAACTCAGTAATTTTCAAGATGCTTTTTTCAAGCTCTTCTTGCTCGAGTTCTTCAGCTCTACGATCCGCAACATTTTGACGTTTCTCTCTTCTGTAGTTAGCCCCCTTCTTTTTATTTCCACCTTGCAAACGCGCAAGTGTTTCTTTAATTTCCTTTTGAATTTCTGCCTCGGTAACCTGTGGCTTTTCCTTTTTCGTGAACTTGCCTTTACCTTTTTTTCCTTTATTGTTGCCTTGTTGTGGTCGGTTATTTGATTGCTTCTCAACGTTAACCTTTTTAATTCGTTTTCGTTTTTTACGCGAATTATCTGACTTATCTTTCTCAACCGGCAATTCAATTTTACCAACGACTACAGGTCCAGAGAGCTTTTCACTCTTTGCCTTAATCATCTTTATGCCCTCCTCCTTCTTAGGTTCCTCTTTCGGTTTTTCCGATTCTTTTGGTTTTTCTACTGGCTTTTCCGTTGGCTTATCAACTTTTTTGTCAACAGGTTTATCTTCCTTTTTACGTTTAGACGGTCTGGTTTTTTGATTTATTGCATCTAAATCAATTTTACCAAGAACAGCAGGTTTTCTCACTGTACCATCTTCTTTTTGTTCAGGCGCAGTTTTCGCAGACTCTTCCTTTTTTTCTTCGGCGGCAGGCTTGGATTCATCTTTTTTAACTTCCTCAACTTTCGGTTCTTCCTTCTTTGGAGGAACTTCTTCGATTTTTGGCTGTTCAACTGGTTGAGGCGTTTCTTCTATAACCTCTTCTTCTTGAGATTCTACAATGACTTTTTGCGGCGTTTCTTCCACTTCCGCGGATTCGTCATCCTCATCTTCGTCATCATTTTCAACAGCCTGTTCTTTTTTCACATCCTTAAGGGATAATGATTCCCTTTTGGATCTTCCAATATCAACTGTTTCTGCACTCTTCTTTGCTTCGCGATCAGCCGCGAACTCCTCATCCAATACATCCAAAATATCTGCTTCAATCTTGGTGTTTGGCTTAGAATCTATTTCGATTCCTTTAGTATTCAAGTATTCAACGATAGTAGTAATACTAACATTAAACTCTTGTGCTACTTTATTTAACCTTTTTGCCTTACCTGCCATTCTATTTTTTACTTTACCGCCTAATTTATCTCGGAATTCTACGTAATCCCACTCTGTTTGTTACTCTATTGCACAAATTTATTCAAATTCTGCTTTCAACACACGTAAAACGTCCTCTACTGTTTCCAATTCAAGATCAGTTCTACGCGTCAATTCTTCAGAATCTAATTCAAGCACAGATTTTGCAGAATCTAATCCAATAGATTTCAATTCTTTAATCACCCATGTTTCAATTTCATCTGTAAACTCATCTAAATCCACATCTTCAATATCTTCTGCTCCTTCTCTATATACGTCGATTTCATAACCACTTAATCGACCAGCTAATTTAATATTATGACCCCCTTTTCCAATTGCTAAAGAAACTTGATCAGTTTTCAAATACACATCAGCACGATTATTTTCTTCATCCAGTTCGATAGACGTAATTTTCGCTGGAGAAAGCGCTCGTTGGATGAATAATTTATCGTTTGCAGTATAATTAATTACATCGATATTCTCATTTTTCAACTCACGAACAATGCCATGAATACGAGCACCTTTCATTCCTACACACGCTCCAACAGGATCAATTCTATCATCGTAAGATTCAACAGCAACTTTCGCTCTTTCACCCGGTTCTCGAACAATTTTCTTAATTGTAATTAATCCATCAAATACCTCAGGTACTTCTAGTTCGAACAATCTTTCTAAAAATTCTGTAGCCGTTCTTGAAAGAATAATTATTGGACTATTATTTCTAAGGTCAACTCTAGCTACTACTGCTCTAACAGACTCTCCTTTTTTGAAATAATCAGATGGTATTTGCTCTTGCTTAGGTAAGATTAACTCATTTCCTTCATCATCTAACACAAGTATTTCACGTTTCCAAACCTGATAAACTTCACCAGTGATAATTTCACCAATTCTCTCTTTATATTTTTTGTAAATATGGTCTTTTTCTAATTCTAAAATTCTAGAAATCAGATTCTGGCGCAAAGACAATACGTTACGTCTTCCGAAGTCTTCTAACTTCACCTCAGCTGCTACTTCTTCTCCAACTTCAAAATCAGGTTCAATTTCCAACGCTTTTGACAGCGCTATTTCCAAATTATCATCTTCAACTTCACCGTCAGGAACGATTTCTCTATTAATCCAGATTTCGACATCACCTTTATCCGGGTTGATAATCACATCAATATGGTCGTCAGTCCCATATTTTTTCTTAAGCATTGATCTAAAAACATCTTGTAGGATGTTCATCATTGTCTCTCTGTCAATGTTTTTGAATTCCTTAAATTCCGAAAAGGATTCGATTAATTCCAACGCATTCATCTGTTTATATTTAATTAGTCAAATGGAAGACAAAGATTGAATCTTCATCTTCTAAATTATTTTAAAAAGAAATTACCAGTTTGGTTTCTTTTATTTCGTCATATGTTAAAGCTATCGCCTCAGTCACCCACACTTTTTTCTTTTTTCCCTCTAGTCGTTGTTTTTCTTTTACTTCAACAACAATACCATTTTCGTCAGCAGATTTAAGAATACCTTCAATCTTTTTTCCATGTTCAATTGTCTGAACACTTACTTGCTTTCCAACATTCTTAAGGTACTGCTTTAAAACTCTAAAAGGTTGATCTATCCCAGCGGAAGACACTTCCAATGCAAAATCCTCCTCTTCACGATCCAAATTATGCTCAATATTTCGACTCACCGAAATACAATCTTCAATTGATATCGAACCTGTCTCACAATCTAACTCTAGGCTAATTTGATTCCCTTTTCCAATTTTGAGATCAACTATATAAATGCCTCTATTGAGTTCAGAAATGCGCTCTTCAGCTAATTTTATTACAACTTTTTTTTCAATCATTTTAAAGTACAAAAAGAGGGGACAACTGTCCCCTCTGTTTATCAATACTTATCTTTTAACGGTGCAAATATAAGTAGATTAATGGAATTATGCAATAACTTCGCAGTTTTAATTAAATTTCGCTTCATCCATTAGTTTCACTTAAGTATTTCATGCGCAACAATTTTACTTGGTGAAGCATCGTTTTCAAGGCTCATAATTTGAATTTGGATAATATATTTCCCATCCTTTAATTCGTTTGGGATGAACAGCAATTCAGAAATAGTTTTATGAAGCTGTGGGTTTTCAGGATAAGACCAAAAAGTTTTATGCGCAGTCAATGCCCCATGATCTACTTCTCGATCAACAGATGGCAAGTCTACCATCAAATGTTCAACCCCAATTTCATTTATAAACGAGATTGCCTCTTTGGTAAAGTAGGGCGGATTAGATCCAGAATATTGCTTCTTCTTTTTCTCAATTTCATTCGGCAATGTCCTAACTATCAAGGTGTTTTCGTGACTCCAGTTACTTAAACCATTAGAAATACAATCCTTAGTTATTACTTGATCAATTTGATTGAAAACTTCATTTTGAATCTTCTTCGGACTGACAGAGATCACCTGCGCTTTATGATGAAAGCTTTTGAGACATTGATTAATAGTATATAATTCCTTCGAAATATGGCCGACGCACTCGGTATGCGTTCCATTTCCATGTGGATTGATTGTAACATCTTTAAAGTTAACTGTTCCTCCCTGATTCACATCCCCAACAAAACTCCCACTTTTTACAGGTTCAATTTTCACCGGATTGACATACCAAGCATTAACACTATCTGAATGGCTACTAATTGGAATAGACAAGTCTACTCCTTTATCTGTGTCTATATATTCTTCTGTATTTAAGTAGAGTTTCATGCTTAAGCGATTACACTTTCTATAAGTAATTCGAATTGAATTGTAAATTTTTTCAAATATAATTTTTTTAATTCAGCCCATTTTCAATTCGATTAAAATAAGGCGATATTGGAATAATGAATAAATTTGCTACATTCTTAACTATGGCAAAGCATAAATTAATATTAGAAGATGATTATTCTTTCGAATTGATAGGAATATGCTCGAGTAATGCAGATTACCGATTAACTTGGGGGATAAACAAAGCATTAGCCATTTCATTGGAAAAAGACAAGGATTTAGAGATTGTCGTGAAAAAGGAGGCGGTGCATCACTACTCTTTTTATTCTTTCTATGACGAAATTGAGCACATTGAATATTATTTGATTAAAAATATTTCCAATCATTACAGGAGGTTGATTCCTGAAAAAGACCAGATTGATTATTTTTTAATGCTAAAAAACAATTTTACCCTTGAAATTAATGATATATTAACGTCATTAAAAGGGATTGACAGTATCTTAACCGCGTTTGTTTTTAACCCAGACGAACTAAAGTCTAAAGCGAATTTAATTTTTTAACAAATTTACTTTAGAAAACACAAAACGAAATTTTAAAAATGAAAAAAACAAAAATAGTAGCAACTATGGGGCCTGCCTCTACGGCATCCAAAGAGATATTAAGAGAAATGATTCGTGCGGGTGTAAATGTATGTCGATTGAATTTCTCACACGGAAGTCATGAAGATCATTTACGTACCATAAACATGATTCGTGAAATCAACAAGGAAGAAGGAACACATATTTCAATTTTAGCGGATTTACAGGGACCGAAAATAAGAATTGGTGAAGTTGAAAATAACGCTGTAGAATTAACGGATGGTGAAGAGTTAATTATTACGACAAATGAGTGCATGGGAACCAAAGAAAAAGTCTATTTAACTTATAAGGAGTTTCCAAAAGATGTTTCAATTGGTGATGCTGTTTTAATGGACGATGGGAAATTAGAACTGGAAGTCATCTCTACAAATATGGAGAACGAAGTTCGAACCAAAGTAGTTCATGGAGGGACCTTAAGTTCGAAAAAGGGCGTTAACCTACCAAATACAGCTATATCTTTGCCATGTATTACTGAAAAAGACTCAAATGACTTAACCTTTGCCTTATCTCACAATGTTGATTGGATTGGGTTATCTTTTGTTCGATCTGCCCGAGATATTATCGAGCTTAAACATATTATACAAAATCATAAATGTCATGCAAAAGTCATTGCGAAAATTGAAAAACCTGAAGCGATAAATGAAATCGAAGACATCATTAGAGCGACGGATGCATTAATGGTTGCAAGAGGAGATTTAGGTGTTGAAGTGCCAATGGAAACAGTACCTAATCTTCAAAAAATGATGATTAAAACTTGTCGGAAGCATGCAAAGCCGACCATTGTTGCAACGCAAATGATGGAAAGCATGATAGAAAACTTTACGCCAACTCGTGCCGAAGTTAATGATGTTGCCAATGCTGTTTTAGACGGGGCAGATGCCGTAATGTTATCAGGTGAAACCTCAGTTGGAAAATATCCACTTGAGGTGATTAAAGCGATGTCTAAAATCGTGAACGAAGTAGAGAAAAATGATTCTATATATCACAAAGAGGAATTACCGGAAAAAAATCAAGAACGTTTTATCACGGATTCAATTTGTTTCAATGCCACGAGACTAGCGCAGCGTGTTGAAGCTAAAGGGATAATTACGATGACTTTTTCAGGTTATACTGCTTATAAAATATCATCACAACGACCAAAATCGGACACGTTTGTATTTACTGAAAACAAGCAAATTTTAACACAATTGAGCTTAGTTTGGGGGGTTAAAGGTTATTACTATGATAAAATGGTTAGTACAGACCACACTATCAGCGACAGTAAGTATATCCTTAAAAAACTTGGTTTACTTGAAGAAGGGGATATTGTAATTAATATCGCATCCGTTCCAATTGAAGAAAAAGGTAAATCAAATATGGTGAAACTCAGCTATGTTTAATTTATAATCGTCCTGCAAGGACAGCTACTTTTTTGAACTGGCTGCGAATTCCTTCCTTATTTTTTACATCAATTAAAATAATGTAAGTACCTATTGCAGCCTTTTCTCCATCTTCATTAATTCCATCCCATATTAACAAACCATTTTGGCCTATAAAATAATTATCTGCTAGTTTTTTAATGAGTCGTCCTTGATTGTCATATATCGATACATCGATGTTATTATCGACATTTGTCAATTTAAAGTTTATCGTCAGCACATCTTCATATCCGTCTTCATCAGGAGAAAAAATTTGCGGATCAATGCTCACTTCACCTAACGCTATTGGTGCTGCAAATTGTGAGTTTAAATAACCCGGCGTTCCCCATTGGACATTTTCAGATGCGGTATGCCAGTTATTTGAGTTATTTAAACCGCCGCCAAAAGTTATTCTTTCCAAAGCCTTGCCATCTGTAGAATTTAATAATGGGTAATGATCATCGTCATCATAATGAAAATAATCTAGCATTGTTGAATCTGAATTTAATAAATAAACCGTTGCTGAATCATTTGGGAAACTCGGTAAATCAGTATCAATAAATTGTCCTACTCCGTATACCGCAAAATAATCAATTACTTGAGTAGAATCCTCAGACAGCAAGGCATATTCGTTGGGGAATAATAAATGCTGTTGTGCACCTATTAATTCGTAATTATCGATTTGATCATCCCAATTTGCTATGAATAATTTGTTAAGATCAATGATTTTGTCCGATATATTTACCAGCTCCACATAATCTGTTCCTCCAGTTTGCGGATTAAACAATATTTCGTTTAAAATAATATCACCTTGTTCGGGATTTCCGGGTAAGCCAAATTGGATTTGGTCATTAATTAGATTTCCCCAACAATCCTGTCCACCACTTACAGTCAAAGTGTAATACGTATTTTCTTCTAAGGTCAAATCATATAAACGGTATGAATCAAAATTTAAAAATTCTCCTTCAAAACCTCCAGCAGTTGGATTGATTTCAATCTCCAAATCTATGGTAGTGTCCAAATTTTCATTAAAGCTAATTATAATTTCATTATCGTTCAGCACCTCTAAAAACGCTATTACAGGGGCTTGTACATCATCCTCATTCGACCATATTGAATTCTGACTGCCTGGAGTTCCGCCCGAAGGATGTTCAGAAGCACTCCAATTATCTTTTCCACTGCAAGGCGCTTCCATATTTATCCGTTCTAGGGTCCATCCTCCATCATCCTTATCATTATTATTATACCATGTTTGATTGTAAAACACAGAATCGATTAGCAACCCTTCGTTATTTTTTATAACAATATAATCTTCAGCATTTGTCAATGTCGGTAATCCCGCCAATTCGATGTAATTATCAATCCCAAACAATTCACCTTCCTCCAATCCACATAACACCAAATATTGATTAGGCTCGATGATATAAGAAGGAAGCGTTGTCATTGTTGAATTATCATTAATTGTCCAATTTTCGAGTTCAAATACTTTATCAGATCTATTAAATATCTCTATGAATTCGACTTCTGGCAATCCAACTATTGGACTGGGGTCAATCATGAGTTCTGAAAAGACAAGATCATTTTCAAAAGCTAATTCTGGAATAAAATAAAAGAACTCTTCCACTGTGGGATCGATTATATTATCATCCAAATCCTCGACATTATTAACTTCCAAGTTATACCAAGTTGCATTCAACAAAGGTGAGTCAAACGTTAAATCAACTTGGGAAAAATCAACCGCATCACGTACTGCTGATATTGGATTACCTGCACCATTATCTAAAAAATAATTTGATGTGTTCTCTGCTGTAACACCATTCACTGGTTCTGAGAAAAACACACGAATTGATGTTGGAGAAACAACTGTGATAGTTTCAACGGTTGGTGGAGTTGTATCAATGTACGGTGTCCCTAACTCATCAAAGAAAAACTTATCCGAACGTGTAGATGTATATTTACAAAAAACGCCAAAATAGGCCGAACTTAAATGTGTATTATCCAATACGGTACCTTCTGATACAAATGAATACCCTCCCGTGGCATCTCTTAACAATTCCCAATTGCCTAAAGCGTCGCGTGTAACTCGTATTCTAACATTAACATCAGCAAGATCTACAACATCATTTATTCCGTCAATTATTTTAGTAATTGTAGCACCTGATTGCCGGTATAAACTAATTTCATCATCTGTATTTCCTACTTGAACAAAATACCCGTTTAAATCATCCTTGAGATTTTCCTGGTCAGTAACTAAATAAACACGCACCAAGTTACTTGAAGATGGATTAAATGCCATTCTTATCCAAAAATCCCAAGTTACATCGTCAATTACTGTTGAATTTGTGACCAAGTAAGACGTATCTGCCTCTGGTGGTGCATTTAATTGCAATTGATTATCCGCATTGACAATAAAATTATCAGTTACTCCAATCCATACCGGATCGGTATCGAAATTTCCATCTCCAAAATTTTCAGAGAATTGAGCCTTCGTTACAAAGGCCACAAATAAAATACCGAGTGTTAAATAAAATCTCATTTTTAATATTCAGTAAGCACGTTAAATATAGTACTTTTGTAACGTCTAAAAAAATTAAAAAATGAAAGTCGCGATAGTTGGAGCAACGGGAATGGTTGGAACGGAAATTTTGGCTGTATTAAAGGAACAAAATTTGCCAATCGATGAATACTTGATGGTAGCATCTGAAAAATCAGTTGGAAAAGAAATTACCTTCATGAATAAATCGTATACTGTTATAGGACTAGCAACTGCTGTTGATGCTGCTCCCGACATTGCCATTTTTTCTGCTGGTGGTGGAACATCACTTGAATGGGCGCCAAAATTTAAAGCGGCTGGCACAACAGTTATTGACAATTCGAGTGCTTTTAGAATGGATCAAGATAAACCACTTATTGTTCCTGAAATTAACGCGGACAAAATTGAATCGACGGATAAAATAATTGCGAATCCTAATTGCTCAACCATTCAAATGGTTATGGTTTTATCGCCTTTGCATAAAAAGTATAAAGTAAAACGTGTAATTGTATCCACTTATCAGTCGATCTCTGGTTCAGGAGTAAAAGCAATGAAACAATTGGAGAACGAGAAAGCTGGTTTGGATGGAGAGATGGCCTACCCGTACCCTATCAACGAAAATTGCTTACCACATTGCGATGTTTTTCTAGACAACGGTTATACCAAAGAAGAAATGAAACTCACCAATGAAACGAAGAAAATTCTTGACCCATCAATCAATGTTACTGCAACAGCTGTTCGAGTTCCTGTATCTGGTGGCCATTCAGAAGCGGTGAATATAGAATTTGAATCTGATTTTGAATTAAATGAAGTTCGAAAAATACTACACGAAACACCTGGGGTTTGTTTGAAAGACAATGTTGAGACCAACACTTATCCTATGCCAATTTATGCAAAAGGAAAAGATGATGTTTTTGTAGGACGAATTCGACGAGACGAGAGCCAAGCTAATACGTTAAACCTATGGATTGTTGCTGACAACTTAAGAAAAGGAGCTGCTACCAATGCAGTTCAGATAGCTGCACACTTGATAAACAATGATTTAGTTTAGCAATTCTATTCGTTAGACTCTTCGGTAAAGTGATCGTAAACGCGAATATTATCGGGATTATCTGGTTTCATATAATAGACTACTGAAAGATCCCTAAACTCCATTTCATTTACATCAAAATTATGTAATTCAGGATTAATTAGTCGAATATCAACATTAAAATAAAGCGGCATAATTACAGCGTCATTAATTAATATTTGATCTGCTTTAGCATATAGTCCCATTCGTCTATCCAAATTAATCTCTTGCAATGCTTCTTCGTAGATAAGATCGAAGTCGGCGTTTTGATATCTGAAATAATTAATTGACATATCACGTTCCGGAATAATGTTTTTACCATAGAATAGGTGAAGAAAATTTGAAGGGTCAGGATAATCAGCAATCCAGCCAAACCTCCAAAAATCTACCTGTCCTTGTTCTACCTTTGGCTGTAATTCAGCCATTGGCATTACATTAATCAAAATACTTATGTTCAATGTTTTATTTATCATATAGGTTAACGCCTCAGCTACTTTTTCATTAACACCTCCACTCGAATTTAAATTCAGAGTGACTTGTGGAAATCCTTCTCCATTCGGATAACCCGCTTGAGCAAGTAATTCTCTCGCCTGAATAGGATCATAATAAAATCCATTTACTGATTGGCTGGGGTAACCTTTAATTTCAGGCACAAACCCATGGTAAGCAGGACTGCCTTCTCCCTGCAAAATAAAATCCACTATTGAATCTCTGTCAATCGCATAATTAAATGCTTTTCGAATTCGTACATCATTAAATACTTCACTCGTATAAAGAAATCCATAATATTGAATGTTTAAACTATTGATTGATTGAACTTCGAAGGCCTTATTTTTACCATCCATTGCTTCTTGTAGTGAGCCCATAATGTTTGGCACTTCTTGATATGGAATTCCCCAAACCATATCTAGTTTATCATTTTTAAAAGCGTTTAATTCTTCATTCTTATCTTTTATAAACGAAAAATGAATTTCATTTAAAAAGGGAAGCTTATTACCAAATTCATCATTTGCCCAATAATTTGAATTCTTTTTTAATATTATTTCTTCTCCATTTTCGATTTTTTTTGGGATAAACGGACCCGTTCCAACCATCTGAGACTTCATTCCTTCAAAACCATATTTTTGAATTGCTTCTTTGGGGTAGACAGATGTCGCAAGAATTGCTAGCAAATTTGGAAATGCGGCGTAAGGATTAATCAATTTAAACTCTAATGTAGAATCATTTAGAGCGCGTATTCCATCAACCGAATTTGAAGCTCCGTCTGCATATTGTTCCGCACCGATAATTCGTCCTCGAAATAGAGTAGACCATTTATTGGAAGCATGATTAGAACATAAAAATTCAAAGCAATACTTAAAATCTTGAGCCGTTACTTTTCTACCTAAGCTATTTGGAAAACAGGGGTCGTTGACAAAATAGACATCATTTCGTAAATGAAAGGTATAGGTCAATTTATCCTGAGATATCGCAAAAGAATGAGCAATACATGGTTCAAGCTCTAAAGTAGATTGATTAAATTTTAATAAGCCTTCATAAACTTGACTTGCGATATGGTTCGAATATATATCATTGATAGCAGGTGGAAAAAGGCTTGTGAAGTCCTCAACAGAATTCAATCGAACTACACCGCCGTTAAACTTTTCACCTTTAACCGCAATCAGTTCGTTGGGATCACCTTCATTTTTTGCAAGATTATCATTATTTCCTCCGCATCCAATTAGCAGAGCGAACAAGGCAAAGATAACACCTCTATGAAATTTTTCCATGCTTGCAGTTTTATCAGGTAAAACAAATATATAAAAACTCTTGAATTATCCTTTTTTATATATCTACCGCGCGACGGAATGGATTCTTATGTGTGTAATGATTAAAATTAGTGAAACGTAACGATAATTCTAGTCCTCCTCGATATGAAGAGGCAGTGTTTAACCGTGACATATTGATATCATACGATAAACCAAATGAAAAAGACTCTACATCCAAAAATATCTGGGGAATCACGGCATCAAAAACATTATTTATCCGAAAATTGAATCCACCTGAAACAGCAACATCTGTTCCATAACCCGTTCGTTTAGAACCTGATTGAAGTGTATATTTAGCAATGGCACCAAAAACAACTTCACTTTGTTTTCCCTGAATTTGAGTTGTCAAATTTGGATACCAGTATAAATCAAGAATTGGGGTTGGCAGAACGGCAGAGGCATGAAAAACCATTCGCATTGGTGTTCTCACTTCCTCCCCAAATATAAATCCAGTTTCGGGTCTATTTAAATGATAAACAGCTAAACCTATTTTAGCATCATGAGGAGCTCCGAACGCAACACTTCGGTCATTTTTTCGGTACCACCACGCAACTCCTGCGGATAGGTCCCAAAATTGTTGCGGATTAAAATCTACACCTTCACCATCAAACAAAGCTGGATCAAAATTTAAGCCAGAATACTGACTACCCCATTGCATGTTTGAGGTACTTATTCCCAACTTACCATAACCGCCTTGTAACCCAATTGAAAAGCGTTGATTTCTGGATATTTTAAATATGGATGAGAAAGAAGCTCCCAAATTTGTTGCACCGAGCTCAACATCTCCAGACACATCTTTCGCTGCAAAAAGACCCACACCATAAAAAGTTGGATGCTTTGGTCGGCCCTTACCAAATGTAAACTCGGCGGATGACGCGTAGGTTCGAAAAGTATTATTAATAGACTGCCATTGATCTTTCCAATTAGCTGTGGCGCGAATATTACCATTAAACGTTCCTGTAAACGCCGGGTTCACAAGAAACTCAGAACGCGCTAATTGAGAGAAGTGAATGTCTTGATTAAAGCCAATTATTGGCATTAATATTAAAATGATATGTACAACAATACGTTTCAATCCTTAGTTCTTACGAAGACTTTCTATTAAAGATACTTATTTCACCTAAAAAGGTTGGGTATAGAAATAAAAAAACCTATCCATCAGGGATGAATAGGTTTAGCGTGTGTAAATGTTACTTTAGTACTTTTTAATTTCAAACGTCTCCATGAATTTGGTCGTAAAATCACCTTTTCGGAATTTTTCGTCTTTCATTAATTGTACATGAAAAGGAATTGTTGTTTTAATTCCCTCAATAAAATACTCATCGAGTGCACGTTCCATTTTTGTTATTGCCTCTTCTCGTGTTTGCGCTACTGTGATCAATTTTGAGATCATTGAATCGTAATACGGTGGAATTACGTAACCGGCATAAACATGTGTATCGATTCTAATTCCGTGACCACCTGGCTCGTGATAATCTGTAATTTTTCCTGGACTTGGTCTAAAATCATTCAATGGATCCTCTGCGTTAATTCTACATTGGATAGCGTGCATTGTTGGAAAATATTCTTTTCCTGTAATTTTTTCACCGGCAGCCAACTTAATTTGCTCTTTAATTAAGTCGTAGTTAATTACTTCTTCGGTAATTGTATGCTCGACTTGAATTCGAGTATTCATTTCCATGAAATAAAAATCTCGATTTTTATCCACCAAGAATTCAACTGTTCCTACACCTTCATAGTTAACGGCTTTTGCTGCCTTCACAGCTGCCTTACCCATTTTTGAACGAAGACGAGTTGTCATAAAAGGGGATGGAGTTTCCTCTACCAATTTTTGATGACGTCTTTGAATAGAACAATCTCTTTCAGAAAGGTGACAGGCATTACCGTAACGATCTCCTGCAATTTGAATTTCTATATGGCGAGGTTCTTCAATGAATTTCTCCATATACATTCCGTCATTCCCAAATGCAGCTTTTGATTCTTGACGAGCAGAATTCCAAGCTTCTTCTAAATCATCTTCAGACCAAACAACTCTCATTCCTTTTCCACCACCTCCGGCAGTTGCTTTTAGGATGATAGGATATACAATTTCCTTTGCTGTTTTCTTTGCATCTTCAAAGTCTTTCAATAGACCTTTAGAACCAGGGATACAAGGAACACCCGCTTTAATCATTGTTGCTTTAGCAGATGACTTATCCCCCATTCCTTCAATCATCTCAGGAGAAGCCCCAATAAACTTAATTCCATTCTCTTCACAAACTCTAGAAAAGTTGGCGTTCTCCGATAAGAAACCATAACCTGGGTGGACCGCATCCGCATTTGTAATTTCGCATGCAGCAATAATTCTAGCGATATCCAAATATGATTCAGAACTTGAAGGCGGTCCAATACAAACCGCTTCATCAGCAAATCTAACGTGCAAACTTTCACGATCAGCTGTTGAATATACAGCAACCGTTTTAATTCCCATTTCTTTACAGGTTCTTATTACACGTAGTGCAATTTCACCTCTATTTGCTATTAATATTTTATCAAACATTTTTTTGCATTACTTAAGACACATCAACCACGCTGGGTTAATGATCAGTTAGTACCTTGAATTTACAGCCAACTGTATGGCTTTTAAAATTCCCTTAACTATGAAGGATCAACTAAGAATAACGGTTGATCGTATTCAATTGGAGTTGTGTCATCCACCAATACTTTAACGATTTTACCTGAAATTTCAGCCTCAATTTCGTTAAATAATTTCATTGCTTCAACTACACATAATACATCTCCAACATTAATTTGATCTCCAACATTTACAAACGCATCTTTATCTGGAGATGGTTTACGATAGAATGTACCAATCATTGGCGACTTAATTTCAACGTAATTATTGTTCTCCGCAGGTGCTGCTTCTGCTACAGGTGCTGCAGGTGCAGGTGCTGCCGCCGGTTGTGCTACAGGCTGTTGCATTTGAACTGGTTGAGGAACTGCAGCAGGATTTTGAACAATATAATGTTGTTCACCGCTTTGCGATTCTGTTTTAATTGTGATTTTAAAATCACCTTGCTCAATACTTACCTCATTCACGCCCGATTTTGAAACGAACTTAATTAGACTTTGAATTTCTTTACTATCCATGCTCATAATTTTATTCAATCTGATTTTCTGGTTTAATTTCGGCCTTACTTAGTAAGCCCATTTTAAATATATTGCACCCCAGGTGAATCCTCCACCAAAAGATGCCAATACAAGGTTATCCCCCTTTTTTAATTTTTCTTCCCATTCCCACAAGCACAAAGGAATTGTTCCTGCAGTTGTATTTCCATACTTCTCGATGTTCACCATCACTTTATCCGTACCCACTCCCATCCTTTTTGCTGTTGCATCAATAATTCTAAGGTTAGCTTGATGCGGAACTAGCCAAGCGACGTCATCACTCGTCAAGTCATTTTTCTCCATAATTTCGACAGCGACATCCGCCATATTGCTCACGGCATGTTTAAACACTGTTCGACCTTCTTGGTACACGTATCTTCGATCTGAATTTACGTTATCTTCATTAATTGGTTGAAATGAACCACCAATTTCTTGCAATAGAAATTCGCGTCCTGAACCATCTGATTTCAATATAGCATCTTGAATACCCAAACCTTCCTCATTCGGTTCGAGTAAAACACCTCCTCCACCATCTCCAAAAATGATACATGTCGCACGATCTTTATAATTGATGATACTTGACATTACATCAGCACCAATTACAATAACCTTTTTATGCGTCCCATTTTCTACATAAACACGTCCAACATCTAAGGCATATAAAAAGCCTGAACAGGCAGCACTAAGATCGAATCCCCAAGCATTTTTGCAACCTGCTTTGTCACACATGACATTTGCGCTACTCGGAAATCGATAATCTCCTGTAATTGAACCAACAACAACCATATCAATATCCAAAGGAGAGATTCCCCTTTTCTTACAAATACCGTTTATTATTTCAACACCAAAATCAGATAAAGCTTCTCCTGGTGCAGCCATTCTTCTTTCTTTAATACCAGTTCTTGAGGTTATCCACTCGTCGTTGGTATCCACCATCTTTTCTAAATCATGATTGGATAAAACTCTTTCTGGAACGTAGCCTTGAACGGATGTAATTGCTGCTGTAATTTTAGACATAAGATGGTTTGGTTATCTAAATAATCCTAGTTGTTAGTTGCTCTTCAATTTAATTTACGGGGAATAAATTTATCAAAAAAACCTTAAACGCATGCGATTTTTTTGAATCTATTCCAATTAATACTTCAAACAACCAATAATTGGTATGATTTATAGAACAATCGGCTTTGCGATTATTCAAAGAGCTGTAACTAAAAACTAAAAAAGGATAATAAGTCAAGTACACATACAGTACTTCCTTATTATCCTACATTAATAATTTTAAATAGTTTTTTGGTGAAATCAGATTGCGACTTCTTTTTCCATTACAACTTTACCTTTATAATAAAGTTTACCTTCATGCCAGTGCGCTCTGTGATATAAGTGCGGTTGACCAGTAGTTGGACAAGTTGAAATATTATCTGCAACTGCTTTCACATGCGTTCTTCTCTTATCTCTTCTTGTTTTAGATATTTTTCTCTTTGGATGTGCCATGGTTCCTTATTTAACTATTTACTTTAAATCTTTTAATTGCGACCAACGCGGGTCAATTTCATCATTTTCATCTTCATTTTGATCGAATGAATCTTCATCGGATTCAACCATCAAATAATTATCCATTGCTTCTAGCATTTCTTGATTACATTCTCCATCCGGATGAACTCTTTTGGAAGGTAATAACAGGGCTACAAATTCATAAACCGGCAAGGTTATATCAATTTCAACTTCATGTGGGAGAACACAAATAATTTTTTCATCTTCTAGTTCCTCTTCAGTAAATTTATAAATTACATCATCTTTACCTTCTACAGGACAATCAAAACTATCTGTACAACGATCACACATTACTGTTAACACACCTGACACATCAAAATACAACTGAAGTAAATTTGGCTTTTTTACAAGTAGCACCTCTAGCTTCAGCTTTGCTCCTTCTATGTCGGTATAATCAAATTGCTCAAAGAACGAATTATCTATTTCATAGTGGAATTTATGCTCGCCATCTTTAAGATTCGAGAACTTTATTACATATTCACTTTTCTTTCCCACAATAAAAATAGAGCGCAAAGGTATTAATAAAATTTTAATATTAACAAAGTAATCTTAATTTCCTTTATTATTTTTTTCTCCTTGCTTTTTTGTTGTTTGTTTTTTTAACGGATTTTTATGCATTTCTTTATGTTGATGCCTGTTTTTAACGACATCACATGCCAAAAAATAAGCATTTCTAAATGACCGTTCGGAAGCCACACCCTTTCCGGCAATATCATATGCCGTTCCATGATCAGGCGAAGTCCTCACAATTGATAATCCCGCAGTAAAATTCACCCCTTCATCAAAAGAAATCGCCTTAAAACCGGTTAAACCCTGATCATGATACATTGCTAAGACACCATCGAAGTTTTTTAAGTTTGAAGAACCAAAGAAGCCATCCGCAGAATAAGAACCAAATACCAACTCTCCTTCTTCTCTTAACTTTAAAACTGTTGGATTTATTATTTCTATTTCCTCTTCACCTAACGTACCTCTGTCTCCTGCATGTGGATTAAGTCCTAATACCGCAATTTTTGGTTTTTGTATCAAAAAATCCTCACGCAGTGACTTTAACATTAACCTCAATTTACTTTCAATTGATTCTTTCGTTATCCCTGCAGCAACATCTTTCAAGGGAACATGTCCTGTTACAACCCCCACACGTAAAACATCCGCTACCATAAACATTAGCACTTCGTCTGAACCAGATTTACTCGCTAAATATTCTGTATGTCCAGGGAATTCGAATCCAGCATCTCTTACACAATCTTTGTTAATAGGTGCTGTAACTAGCGTATCTATTTTCCCTTCATTTAAATCATGAGTGGCTGCCTCTAATGATTTTAACGCATAATTTCCTCCATTGGCATTTTTCTCCCCCATCACAATTTTCACTTCTTCTTTCCAACAATTTATAAGATTTATCTTTTTAGGTTTCGCTTCACTTGCGTCTTGAATCACCAAATATTGAAAATCATGCTGTCCAATTGCTTTTTTATGAAAAGAAATTGCTTTAGAAGATCCATAAATAATGGGAATTGAATTTGCGTAAACTTGGCTATCTGACAAAGCCTTTATGATTACTTCAAGTCCAACACCATTAATATCACCAATTGTAATTCCGACTTTTATCAATTTGTTTTTTTCCATTCGTTTGTCTTAAGTTTAAAGAATTCTGTTAACAACCTTACTCCGGCACCAGTCCCTCCTTTTTTGCGATACCCTTCATCTTTGTGTAAAAATGCTGGTCCTGCAACATCTAAGTGAATGTAAGGATAATCTGTAAAATGTTCTAAAAATTTACCTGCTGTGATCATTCCAGCAAAAGGACCTCCTAAATTATTTAAATCAGCGATAGGCGATTTCATCTCCTCGAAATAATCGTCCCAAAAAGGAAACTGAACAATTCTGTCATGGGTTGAATACCCCGCTTTATTCAAAGTTTCAAATTCCGATTCCTTAGCATTGCCCATTGCAACAATTGCATGTGTACCAATCGCTCTAGCGGCTGCACCAGTGAGTGTTGCGGCATCAATTACAAGTTCTGGTTTAAATTTTTTAGCATAAGCAAGGGCGTCTGCGAGAACAAGTCTACCTTCTGCGTCGGTATTTAAAACTTCCACAGTTGTTCCATCAAACATAGTAATTATATCTCCAGGCACATAGGCATTAACCCCCGGACGATTATCTGTAGCAGGCACCAATGTAATGATGTGTAAAGGCAAATTCAATTTAGCCGCACTTAAGGTGGCTCCTAAAACAGTTGCTGCACCACCCATATCACTTTTCATAAAGTCCATGGAATTAGCGGTTGGTTTTAAACTCACCCCTCCGGTGTCATAAACTATTCCTTTACCAACCAGAACAATTGGCTTTTTGTTCAAAGCCCCCTTCGGTTTCCATTCAAGTATATTGAAGGTTGGTGGATCGACTGAACCTCTATTCACAGCCAATATTCCTCCCATTTTCAAACTCTCAATCTTTTGTTTTTCAAAAACTTCCACCTTAATCCCCAACTGCTCACAATTTGATTTTATTTCCTCAGACAGTTGCTCAGCAGTTAAATATGATAATGGTTCATTTACTAAATCTCTTGCCCAAACGGTAGCTTCCACTATATTATTTACGCATTTTAAATCAGCTTTAGCATTCGCAGTTGTGACGGTTTTTAGTACTTGCTTCGCTTTTCTATTCTCTGAAAGGTATTTTTCAAAAGAATAAGATGCAAGCGATAAACCTTCCGAAAACAATTCTACATTCACAGGATCATCACCACAAACCATTAAGGATTTACATTTATCCTTTAATAATTCAAAAACTTGTGCTCCAAATTTCCTTACCTTTTCCTTTTCCGTGTCATCGGTCAACTTATTACTTTTACATACGATGGTGAATTTACCCGCTTCATTCGTATACAAGAAGTTATTGTCCTTTAAACCTTGTTTAAAATACTTAACTACTTCTCCCTTCAATTGAGTATCATCCAATTCACTGTTTTTATGAATTAAGAACACTTTGTTTTCACTCGTTTTTTTTTCGGAATGATTGACTTGAATTAACATGAAATTATATTTTTTGTAAAGTTATCATTTTTTCCACGACTACAGGTTGCATAGAGGCATGCAGATGATAAAAATATCCAATCAATCAAAAAGTGACCCCAATGAATTAATACGAACAACTATTCCCTTGCTTTTTACGTATTTTAACAAAGACATGCCACCCTTTTTTGTATATTTGATATCCTTTCAAAAAAAGAAAATTTGATTCGTTCAATTACATACTTACTTCTGTTTTTAGTCCTACCTATTTTTGGTCATGCTACGCATAATAGATCTGGATCAATAACTTACCGACACATTGCTGGTAATAAGTACGAATTTACTGTTACCACGTGCACGAAACACTCAAGTGAAGCCGATCGGCCCGAACTAGAAATCAGTTGGGGGGATGGTGAAAAAGACACCCTTTATCGATCAGATATAGACACCAATTTGGTTTACGACATGCAAATCAACACCTATATTGGTACGCACACCTTTACAGGACCAGCGACATACGTCATTCAGGTAGAAGATCCCAACAGAAATGCTAGTGTATTGAATATTACCAATTCGGTAGACAAGGTGTTTTGCATTCAAACAGAATTGGTTATTTCTCCATTCATAGGGGAACCTAACAATTCATTAATCATTGAGGACTGCCCTTGTCCTGAATTTGGTTGTGTAAATGAACTTTACTGCTATAATATTAGCGCATATGATCCAGATGGAGACAGTTTAAGTTATTCACTTGTTCCTTGTAAAGGGCAAGATTGTTTGGACATGAGTATCCCTGAAATCTATCGTTATCCGCATGAAGTGGGTGGAGGAGAAATCAGTATAGACCCATACACCGGTACTCTTTGCTGGGACTATCCAGAATTAAGAGGAGTTTACAATATTGCTATTAAAATATCCGAGTACAGAAATGGTATTTTTGTAGGCTCGGTGATACAGGATATGCAATTTGAAATTGAGCAATGCTTTCACGACGCTCCAGAGATAGAAGAAGTTGATGATACATGTATATATGCGGGAGAAACTATCACCTTTCCAGTCACAGCAAGTGATGATGATGGCGTTTCGATATTTGCGACGGGGTCAATTTTTAACTTCCCTTCGAACCCAGCAGTTTTTGAGGATGCTATGGGTGATCCTAATGCCACAGGCACTTTTTCATGGACGCCTACTTGTGAGCAAGCTGATAATGATTATTACCTTGTAAACTTTCATGCTGAAGATCAGCATCCAGCTATTCAACTCTCTGCTTATTCGTTTTTTAGATTAAAAGTTAACCTTCCACCTGTTGAAAACCTAACCGTTGCCCCAATTGGAAACACAATGGAATTAACCTGGGATCCTCCTGCTTGTGTTGGAATCGTATCCTATAATATATACCGATCTATCGATAGCACCGACTTTATTGATGACTGTTGCGAAGAAGGTATTGCTGCGGAAATGGGCTATACCTTAATTGGGTCATCGAACAGTACAGAATTTAAAGATATTGGCCCCTTGGTTGTTGGCAATGAATATTGTTATATGGTTACTGCGGTAAATTCTAATGGTGTTGAAAGCTGTTTGTCCGAACAAAATTGCGACCATCTCAATTTCGAAATTCCAGTTCTTACACATGTTTCAATTGCTACAACAGATGAAGCTATTGGGCAAGATTCGGTGTATTGGTCTTATCCGAAAGAACTTAATACGCTTGTTTTTCCTGGGCCATACCATTATCAATTGTATCGTAGTGAAGGTATTCTTGGCGGAACAGAAGAATTAGTTTATACTAGTTCTCCACAAGTCTCAATAATTAATCCAGATACTGTGTTTTATGACAATGGATTAAATACACAGAACTTTCCATACACCTATCGTGTAGAATTATACAGTGATGACGAACTTGTCGGCGGCTCTAGTCCAGCTTCATCCATCTATATTAATACAATTCCTAATGACAATGAATTAGAGATAGTTTGGGAAGAAAATACGCCATGGACCAACACAAGTTATGAAGTGTACCGTGAGAATCCTATTGGAAGTGGCTTATATGATTTAATTGGCACAACTTCTATTCAATCTTATACTGATACCGGTCTTGTAAATGGTGCGGATTACTGTTATCGAATAAAGTCTATTGGGGCTTATACTGTTGACGGAATTGTTTCGCCAATAGAAAATTGGTCACAACGCACATGTGGCACGCCGATTGACCTGACTCCTCCTTGTCCTCCTACTCTTTCAATAGACGGGGATTGTGAATTGGAAGAAACTTATCTGACCTGGAATAATCCAAATAATTCATGTGCTGATGACGTAACAAGGTATAACTTGTATTTTGCCCCTTTCACGGGAGACTCTTTAATTTTATTAACCAGCTTTAACGATCCTAATGATACGACCTATACACATAAAGATAGGGGAAGCATTGCTGGCTGTTATTATGTAACAGCCATAGATTCTATTCAATATAATAATGAAAGTTCACCGTCTAATATTGCCTGTATTGATAATTGTGACGGTTTATATCAGCTTCCAAATATATTTAGTCCAAATGGCGATGGGAAGAACGATTTATTTCAGCCTATTTTACCCATAAAATTTGTAGATAGTATTGAGATCAACATACAAAACCGTTGGGGAATGACAGTTTTTCAAACCACTGACCCAATGATTAATTGGAACGGAACAGATCAAAACTCGGGAGCTATGTGTCCAGATGGTGTTTATTTTTATTCGATTATAGTTTATGAAATTAAATTAGAAGGTTTAATCCCTCGAAATTCGCATGGCAATATTCAATTGATAAATGGAAGTCGGTAGTTAGAATTGCCTAATTTCTGAGTACTTTTGCATTAAATATCGAAATTATGTTTACAGGTATAATAGAAGCGCTGGCTACTGTTGAAAAAATCGAAAAAGAGGATACAAATGTTCATTTTACATTCTCTTGCCCTTTTACGAACGAGTTAAAAATTGATCAGAGTGTTGCTCATAACGGCACTTGCTTAACTGTTGTAGGAATTGATGGTGACGATTATACACTCACAGCAATTGATGAAACATTAGAGCGAACTAATTTAGGCGATTTAAAAATCGGTGATGTTGTGAATGTTGAACGTTGCACTAAGGTTGGATCACGGCTCGATGGTCACATCGTTCAAGGGCATGTTGATACAATCGGTACTTGTATTGGTATCAACGATTTTGAGGGCAGCACAGAATTTGTGTTTGAATATGATTATGATGAAGTTACCGTATCAAAAGGATCGATTACAGTCAATGGAGTAAGTTTAACCGTTGTTCAATCAGAAAACAAGCTCTTTTCAGTACACATCATACCTTATACCATTGAACACACCAATTTTCATACCTTACAAATAGGCTCAAAAGTAAACCTTGAATTTGATATTATCGGTAAGTATGTTCGAAAGATGTTGAGGAACTAGTTCTTCAACATATGCTCAAGTTCTTTACGAATGGCAAAAGCTTCAATTAGCTTGGAGATAACCATTCTATCATCTGTGTTGAGATTTTCAATCTGCTTAAACAAACCAAGTAATTTTGCATCCGTAATTGCATCAATCGCTTTTTGTTCAGTAGTTCCGTTCACTAGAAAATCAATGGTAATTCCAAAAACCATAGCCATACGTTTTAAAGCCTCGGCATTGGGTTGTACACCTTGAGTTTCATAGCGTGTCAATTGCGCCACAGAAACGCCTATATTTGATGCTAAAGCAGCCTGAGTTAATCTTTTTTCCTTCCGTAGTTTTTGAATTCGTTCACCTAAGGTCATTGTCTAAGTTTTCTGGTCGGATAAAGATACAAACATTCATCACATAGCGTATTCACAAAACAGAAGAATTTCCTTTTTAAACAAAAAAATCCCACCTGCACAACACAGATGGGATTCTTTTAAAATTATTAAATTTTTTAATCGTTATTCAATGCTTCTGCACCTCCTACAATTTCCAAAATTTCATTAGTAATAGCCGCTTGTCTAGCTTTATTGTATTCTAACTTAAGCGCTTTATTTAACTCACTTGCATTATCAGTAGCTTTGTGCATTGCCGTCATTCGAGCACCATGCTCACCAGCATACGATTCCAATAAAATACTATACAATTGTGTTTTCAACGTCTTAGGTAACAATTCAGTTACTATTTCTTCTTTAGACGGTTCAAAAATATAGTCTCGACTCGCTTGACTTTCTTCTATTTCATCTTGAATTACAGGTAAAAGCTGACTTGTTTGTACCACTTGTGTAGCTACATTCTTAGAATGATTGTACACTAAAACAACTTTATCTACTTCACCTTTCGCATAAGCCTCCATTAACTGTTCAGCTATTGGCGCTGCATTTGCATAGGTTAGCTCATTCCAAAGTTCATCTAAATTACCTGGTAAGAAAGCCTTATTTTGGTACATTTCTGTTTTTTTAAAAGCATCAGTTGCTTTTTTACCAATCGGCATAATTGAGATTTCCAATCCTTTGTAATCTTCTGCTACTAAACGTAACGTTTCTTTGATTACATAGTTGTTAAAACCGCCACAAAGACCTCTATTTGAAGTAATAGGAACAAGAACAACATTCTTAACTTCACGATCCACCGAATAAATATTTTCTGCCGCATCGAGAGAAGAAGAAACACTACTTAACATTTCTTGTAGTTTGTTAGCGTACGGCATCATTTTCGCTACCGCATCTTGTGCTCTTTTTAACTTAGCTGCAGATACCATTTTCATAGCAGATGTTATCTGCATCGTAGATGATACTGAAGTAATTCTGTTTCTAATTTCTTTTAAGTTAGCCATGCTATTTTAGCTTTAGGTTTAGGATGATATCCGAAAACACCATCCATCCTATATCTTATTATTAATATTTCGCAGCTAATTCAAGTGCTACTTTCTCTAATACTGAAGTTTGCTCATCAGCGTACTTTCCTGATGCAAGGATATCCATTACATCTTTATGATTCGCATTTAAGTAATCAATATATTCTTTTTCGAAAGCTTTAACTTTATTTACTGGAACGTTACTTAACAAACCTTTTGTTCCAGCGAAAATTATTGCAATTTGGTTTTCAACTCTAAATGGATCACCTTCATTTTGTTTTAGGATTTCCACGTTACGAGCACCTTTGTCCAACACTGACTTAGTAGCAGCATCCAAATCCGATCCGAATTTAGCAAATGCTTCTAACTCTCTGTATTGTGCCTGATCAAGTTTCAATGTACCCGAAACTTTTTTCATTGATTTAATTTGTGCATTTCCCCCTACACGAGATACCGAAATACCCACGTTAATCGCTGGACGTACACCTGAATTGAACAAGTTCGACTCCAAGAAAATTTGTCCGTCAGTAATTGAAATTACGTTAGTTGGGATATAAGCAGAAACGTCACCAGCTTGAGTTTCAATAATTGGTAGTGCCGTTAACGAACCTCCACCTTTTATTTTACCTTTTAACGATGCTGGAATATCATTCATTTCGCTCGCAATCTTGTCATCGTTTATCACTTTTGCTGCTCTCTCTAGTAATCTTGAGTGCAAGTAGAAAACGTCTCCAGGATAAGCCTCACGTCCCGGTGGTCTTCTTAAAAGCAAAGAAACCTCACGGTAAGCTACAGCTTGTTTCGATAAATCATCAAAAACGATCAATGCTGGACGACCTGTATCTCTAAAGTACTCTCCGATGGCCGCACCAGCAAATGGCGCATAAAACTGTAAAGGAGCAGCATCAGAAGCATTAGCCGCAACGATTGTAGTATAAGCCATTGCTCCAGCAGCTTCTAATTTAGAAACTAATCCTGCAACGGTAGATGCTTTTTGTCCAACCGCTACATAGATACAATATACAGGTTCTCCTTTATCGTAAAATTCTTTCTGATTAATAATCGTATCGATACAAACCGTCGTTTTACCTGTTTGACGGTCACCAATTACTAGCTCACGCTGTCCTCTACCAACAGGAATCATAGCATCAATTGCTTTAATACCAGTTTGTAACGGCTCTGTAACCGGTTCACGATAGATAACACCTGGTGCTTTACGCTCTAGAGGCATTTCGAAAGTTTCTCCTTCAATTGGTCCTTTACCATCGATAGGAATACCCATGGTATCCACTACACGACCTACAATACCTTCACCAACTTTAATTGAAGCAATTAAACGCAAACGTTTAACTGTATCACCTTCTTTGATGTCATTTCCTTTTCCAAGTAATACCGCTCCAACATTATCTTCTTCAAGGTTAAGAACGATTGCTCTTAATCCTGATTTAAATTCGATCATCTCACCGTATTGAACGCTAGATAATCCATAAATACGAGCAATACCATCACCTACTTGAAGGACGGTTCCAACTTCTTCTAATTCTGCTTCTGATTTAAACCCTGAAAGTTGTTCTCTCAAGATTGCAGAAACTTCTGCTGGTTTTACATCTGCCATTTTTGTCTAGATTTTAGATGTTAAAAGAAATGAAAATTCATTCCTTCTATCATTTATTTTAATTTAATAAAACGTTTTTCAAATTTGATAGTTGACTTGCAATTGAAGCATCAATCTGCTGGTCGTCTATTCTTACTACGAATCCACCAATTAATTCTGGATCCACTTTTTCGTGTAATTCAATTGTACCGTTCACGCCAGCCTTCAACTTTTCAACAATTTTGTCTTTTGTTGCTTGATCAAGGGGGTGTGCTGAAGTTACGAAAACCTCATGAATACCATTCGATTTTTTATAGAGCTCTATAAATCCTTTAGCGATTGCTGGAAGAACATTTTCACGCTCATTTTTAACTATTAAGTTCAGTAAATCCATTGTTGCAGAATTTACTTTACCATCGAAAATTGCTTTAAAAACTTCTAATTTTTTTTGTCCTGTAATCACAGGGCTATTTAAAAGATTTTTAAAGTCTTGTGAATCTTTACAAACAGTCGACAATTGATTCATGTCTGCATAAACCTCCTCAACTACTTTCTTTTCAGTGGCCAAGTCAATCAACGACTGCGCGTATCGATATGCTACTCTTGTTACGCTCATTGGATTAGTTTAAGCTAATATCATTTGCAATTTGTTCTGCCAATGCTTTTTGTTTATCATCAGAGGCTAACTCTCCTTTGATTACTTTTTCTGCAATTTCTAACGATAAAGAAGCTACTTGAGTTTTTAATTCAGAAATGGCAGCTGCTTTTTCAGCATTAATTACTTTTTGAGCATCTTCAACAATTTTTGCTTGTTGCGCTTTACCTTCTTCTTTCGCTTCAGCAATCATTTTCTTAGCTGTTTCACTCGCCTCGCTGATCATTTTATCGCGTTCAATTCGAGCCTCTTTCAACAACTCTTCATTTTGCGCTTTCAAGGTCTCCATTTCAGCCTTTGTTTTAGCTGCCAATTCGATCGATTCACGAATTCCTTCTTCACGATTCTTAACTGCGCTTAAAACTGGTTTCCAAGCTAATTTTGCAAGTAGGAACAATAAAATTAAAAATACTAAACCGCCCCAAAAAATTTGACCAAATGCTGGTGTAATTAAACTCATTTTCTTAATTTTTTCTATTCAATTGTTAAGTTAAAATACACTTACCTAGGCAATCCCTAAGTAAGTGTACCATTTTTTTTCTTAGCCAGCTAACATACCAACTACTACACCGAAAAGTGCAACACCCTCGATTAATGCAGCAGCAATAATCATAGCCGTTTGAATTTTACCAGCAGCTTCAGGTTGTCTTGCCATTGCGTCCATTGCTGAACCACCAATGCGTCCGATTCCTAAACCAGCTCCTAATACAGCTAATCCTGCTCCAAGTGCTCCAAGTGATAACATAATTTATTTATTTAGTTTAACAATTAATATACAAATTTATAATTAGTGGTGACCATCATCAACTGCTGCTCCGATGAACATTGCTGATAACATGGTGAAAATATATGCTTGTAGAAATGCCACTAAAATTTCTAGCACAGAAATGAACAATGCCATTGGCACAGCCAATCCCGCCCAAGCCATGTTTTTATAAGTAAAGATAATTCCTAATAAAGATAAGATAATAATGTGTCCCGCTGTAATGTTAGCAAACAAACGAATTGTTAAAGCTGCTGGCTTTACGAACATCCCAATTAGTTCGATAGGAACCAATATTGGATATAAAGCTACAGGAACACCTGGAGGCGCAAAAATATGTTTCCAGAAAGGCCCTTTAGCATTAACAAGTTGTATAATTAATGTAAATGCAGCAAGTGTTAATGTAATTGAAATACTACCTGTCATATTAATTCCACCTAAAAACGGAATCAATCCGAACATATTTCCAAACCAGATAAAAAAGAATACAGTCAAGAGATAAGGCATAAACTTCACGTACTTATGTTCACCAATGTTTTCAATTGAGAAATCTCTAACAAACAAAATCATTGGCTCCATCCATGCAGCAATACCGGTAGGTGCATCAGCAACTTCTTTTCCTCTGTATTGTTTACCAACTGCTCTAAAAACCAGAATCATAATAATTGCAACACAGAAAATAGCGAAAACATTTTTAGTAATTGAAATATCCAAAGGCTTAACTGCATTTGTTATATGATGCTCTGCATCGAATTCTGCATGTTCAGCACCTTGATTGAGTTGATAAATCTTTCCGTGAGACTTTACGAAATTCATTCCATTTCTATTCACAACGTGATGGCCAGCATCATCATGATGAAAAGCAGATGACATAAAAGTCACTAAACCATTGTCCGTCCATAAAATTACTGGAAGAGGTATTGAAAAAGAACTTTCACCTTCACCCCATAAATGAACATCGTGCGCGTCCATCACGTGATGCAAGGCGTCAAAGCCTCCTTCTTCTTCGTGATGCTCATCCGTCTGAACTTCTTCATGCTCATGACCAGCATCATGATTTAATTCTTCATGCCCGTGTTGTGCTTTAGAAATAACTCCAACACCCAATAAAAATACTAGCAGTGTGCTTCTTAAAATCGTTGCCATTGTAACTGTTCTAATGAACTTTTAAGTTTACCTTCAAAAATTTGCCGCAAAGTTAATATATAAAAACCAATTGGGCATCCCCCTTTTGAGAATAATTTGAAAAAGTGGATTTATTTTTCCTCTTTCTCGTTTACTATCCCAATAAGAATAAGAGATTCGACCAATAATACAGGAAAAAAAACTCCAAAAAATTGGTAGACGTATTTTAATGTGTTTTCATCTTTATTTAATAATTCGGGCAATAAAAAAACCAATGATGCTAAAAACTGAAGCACGGTAAATGCTAATAATGCATTGGTTAATTGTTCTTTATTGTGCTTTTGAACCGCGTACACACCTGTCATCCCTAACACGATAAACAAATACAAGAAAATGTAAATAAAAATTAATTTTGTTTCCTTGTAGTCTGCCGGCAAAACAAATTCAAGTAACAGCAGGTGAACACCACCTATAAAAGCAAAAACTAATAGAAGATTAATTGCCGTTTTGATGATCTTTTTTTTCATCGTCTTTATTGAGGTTTATAACTTCCTTAATGACAAGGTAAAGTCCAATTGCAACACCAAGAAGTGAAAATACAATTGTCCAAACTGGTTTTTCAGTTTGGTATTTTTCGTCAAGCGCGTTACCTCCAAAGGCACCTGCAATAATTACCACAGCCATTTGAATACCAACTGCAGAAAATTTGACGTAATTATTTTTCATTAGTAAACTACTTCTGAATCTTTATCAGCCAGCTTTTTTGTTTTATTTGCCAGTAAGTTTGCATCGCCTTTTTGCACATAATTACAAACACCACTAAACTCACATCCCACTTCCATACCGATTTGATTGGTTGTTATATTCCCCTCAATTTTTGCTGTAGATTTAATGTTTAGCAATCCATCAACAACTAAGTTTCCAATCATTTCACCTTCAATATCCGCGTTATTACATTTCACATCTCCCTCAATACGTCCTGTTGGACCTATCACTAATTTGCCTAATGTGTCTAACGATCCATCAAGCTTTCCATCAATCCGAAAATTGCTATCTGCTTTGATATCACCCGTGATATGTGTTCCTTCAACTATTCTGTTTAATTTATCGGGTGAGTTGGTAACTTCTTCTTTACTTTTTCCTCCTTTTAACATGAAAATAATTTTGTGTCTTACAAATGTACAAAAAAAGCTCTTCTGTTCGGCGTATCACAAAATTAGCGAAATGTTAATCTTTCATTTCGATTTTAACTAGTTCTATTCTGGAGTCCGTTACCGACTCTACCGTAAGAATTAACTGATCATTTTCTATGATTTCTTTAGGCTCTGGAATTTCTTCGAGTTGCGCAATTACATATCCAGCCAAAGTTTCGTATTCTTCACTAATCTCTAATGGCAAATCGTATTCTTGAACGATGTAATCAATTTCTGTTCGACCGGAGAATAAATAAGTTTTTTCATCTATTTGCTCTTCAAACTCATTGTCAATATCATGTTCATCTTCGATTTCACCAAAAATTTCTTCAATAATATCCTCAACGGTTATTACTCCTGAAGTTCCTCCAAACTCATCAACCACCACAACAATATTTCGGTTACTTTTTGAAAATTGCTCTAGCAGTTCTTTTGCCATAATCGCTTCAGGAACGACACCAATTGGCAACATTACGTTTTTTATATGCTCTGGTTTTTTGAACAATTCGTAAGCGTGAACGTATCCTATAATATTATCGATAGAATCTCTATATATAAGTATTTTTGACAATCCTGTTTTGATGAATTTTTCCTTCAAAACCTGAATTTCATCTTCAATATTACAAGCGACTATATCTGTTCTAGGAACCATGCAATCTCTCGCTTTAACTTTCGAAAACTCTAATGCATTATTAAGAATTTGAATTTCATTTTCCATGTGTGCATCTTCCTCTATTCGATCGTTTAAATCACGTACATAATGATCCAAATCAACCTTGGTAAACACCTGTTGAGAATCTTTTATATCCGTTTTCATAATCTTTAAAAACAAATTAGAAAACCACATGATTACCATTGTCGGTAAAAAGAAAATCCAATACATTAACAAAAGTGGAAACGCTGCTACATTTAATATCCCATTCGGGTTTATTCTAAAAATGGCCTTCGGTAAAAATTCAGCCGTAATAAGTACCACTAATGTCGACAAAACGGTTTGCAACAGAAGCAACAATGCCGGATAAGGCTCTGCGAACTGTAAAAATGGCTCTAACCATATAGCCATGTAAATTCCATACACAACAAGTGAAACATTGTTTCCCAACAGCATTGCACTGATGAAGTTCGACGTATTTTTTACGAAAAAGGCTAATATTTTTGCGGGAGAAGATCCTCTATTCTTATCCAATTCGATTTTTAACCTATTGGCGGAAACAAAGGCAATCTCCATTCCTGAAAAGAACGCAGAGCAAAGCAGCGTAATTAATATGACTGGCCAAACGACCAATTCGGGTTCGGGATCCATTTATTAAATTCTGTCTAACGAATATAAGGATTTATTTGACATGAAAAAAAGCTAAAAAGCGAACAATGCTATTAATCTTCTTCTTCTTTAATATCAAAACCAATATCCTTACGATAATATGCACCTTCGAAATTTATTTTTTCGATATTTTCGTAACTTGTTTTTAATGCTTTATCCTTGTTTTTTCCGTAGGATGTAACTGCCAACACACGACCTCCAGCAGTCAATACAGTTGGGCCATCCTTTTTCGTTCCTGCGTGAAACACTAAAGAATCATGTATACCCGTTAAACCTGTGATCGACTTTTCTTTTTCGTAAGCTTCTGGATACCCTCCTGACACCATCATTACGGTTGTTGCTGTACGATCATCAAACTCAACATCTCTTTCGGATAAAGTTCGTGTCGCAACGCCTTCGAATAATTCTAAAATATCTGATTTCAATCGTGGAATAACCACTTCCGTTTCCGGGTCACCCATTCGGCAATTATACTCGATCACAAAAGGGTCATTTTTAACATTCATCAGTCCAAAGAAGATGAAACCTTGATAATCTATACCGTCTTTTTTCAAACCTTTTATGGTTGGAATAATCACTTGATTTTCCACTTTATCCATAAATGCCTGGTTTGCGAAAGGAACAGGAGATACGGCACCCATTCCTCCAGTATTTAAACCGGTATCCCCTTCACCAATACGTTTATAATCTTTGGCTTCAGGTAATTTCTTGTAGGATGTACCGTCCGTAATTACAAAAACCGATAATTCGATCCCCTTTAAAAACTCTTCAATAACTACTTGATTTGAAGCTGCTCCAAACTTAGACTCGGTTAACATCGACTTCAACTCATTTTTTGCTTCTTCTAAATTATCTAGAATTAAAACTCCTTTTCCAGCTGCTAATCCATCAGCCTTTAAAACGAAAGGAGGTTTTAAACTTTCCAAAAATGCATAACCTTCGTCTAACGTTTCTTTTGTAAAGGTTTGATATTTAGCGGTTGGAATATTGTGCCGTTTCATGAAGCGCTTCGAAAAATCTTTACTCCCTTCGAGCTGCGCAGCTTCCTTATTTGGCCCAATAATGGAAATATGTTTAATCTCCTCGTCACCTAAAAAGAAATCATGAATTCCTTTTACTAGTGGCAATTCAGGACCTACAAAAACGAAATCAATTTTCTCTTGTAGACAAAATGCTTTAATGCCGTCAAAATCATCTACAGCCAAGTCTACATTCGTGCCTTCTTGGGCAGTACCTGCATTACCTGGTGCGATAAACAATTTGTCGATTTGAGAGCTTTGAGCAATTTTCCAAGCAAACGCGTGCTCTCTTCCTCCTGAACCTAATACCAATACATTCATTTGAACTATTTTTTCACAAATTTAGGGAATGCAATGGGTTTCTTGATATATACTTTTCAACAATTCATTGTTTTTTTACCAAAACCCTATCATTTCATTCACCTTCAATAAATTCCCAATCCTTTATTGGCTCAAACCTTTTCCAAGATTCTTTTACAGAAGGATGTTTTAATACCGATTCTACCTCCACTTCTGGCAATGCATCTTCAGCCAAACCTTCTTTTACAAAAATGAAATTAAACCCTAAGTCATTTGCACCAACCAAACGATATCCTTTTGATTTGGCCAGCTTCACCATAGCAATAGGAGATGCACCATGATAGACTGGATGTTTACCTGGGAAAACATAATTTGGATCGTAAGGAACCACGATATCGCGCATACCAAATTCGACATGTGTTTCAATAATTACAATGTTTGGCTTAACTTGTTTTAAGGCTTTCCATACCCAGTAATCATTTCCATCGATATCAATCGAAAGTAAATCAATTTCACCCGACAAACCTGCATCCGCAACTAGGGAATTAATGTTTTCAGCTGTTACTTTGGCACATGTAAATTTTGGTGCATACATCCAAGGGTGAGGATATTTCCCATAAAACTTTTCACCACGTGTTATACTCCTTTGATTTCCATCTAAAAACAAACCGAAATACCCGAAATTTAAAGCTAGGTTTGCACAATTACTATTAATACCATCATCTGAACCAATTTCAATAAACGTTTTATTCTTCATTCCAATTTGAGCGAGAATATAGAGCAACTTCCCATCCTCCTCATATTGGGAGAAAACGCGAAAACCTGTATCTTTGATATTTGGAAAAACACCTTTACTCTTCCAGTTCTGATATTTTAAAAACAAGTTTCTTTGACCTATTTGGACTTCTGGAGAGAAGCGATTTCTTACTTTTAAGATGTAGAATTTACTTTTTAAAAAATCTTTAAATCTTCCCATAGCCTAATTTTGCATGAACCAGTCAATTTCTTTTTCCCATTTTGACTTGATTCGTATTAACTCATTATTGTATAGCACTTTTTCTGGCTGCCTTCTTTCTTTCAGTGAACCACCAGTCCATTCCCCATCATTATTATCATCGAAGATCAAGCGCAATTGATAGTCTCCTGGAATTAAATTATCAAACCTCATTTGACGTTCAAAATTTTGAGTTTTAATCACTTCGTTTTTTTCATTTAATAAATCAACCAATACCGGTGTACTGTAAGTTGTATCCATATTAAGTATAAGATGACCGAAGTAGGTTGAATCTAATAACTTTACAGACCACCAATCATCTGTTAGGTTGTAATGATCATACCTTGAAAACACAGCTCCTGAATCGATGGCCACCCATGAAATTTCCTTCGGTAAATCTTCAAAAACAAGGCTCCGCTGATTATCAATACTCACTTGAACACCTTCAATATCAATTGAATCACTATTGTAAAAATGAATTCCTGTTGAATCGAAATTTTCTAGGGCTTCAGGGTAAGTGATTTTAAATTTAGTTTTCGGAAGTAACTCGCCTTTTATCAAATTTGTCACACCGTTCAATCCTATTTTCTTTTTGAGTTTTGGACCTGTTTGATACAAAGGTTTAAGCGTATCGACAGCATCCTCAATCGCTAAATAAAATTGCATTTTTGGAACTGGATTATCCTCCAACCAAAAGACTAAAGAATCATCTCGACCTGTATTTTCTTGTAACAGATCCATCTGTGAAGATAAGTTATATTCATTTGGTGGATTACTAAAAACTAATTCTACCCTACCTGGATATTCAAATTTGGTGTTTAATAATTTGCTTGATGGATTAAAGGGTTTAAAGGCCGTTAGGTTCACCTCGTGTGTATCCGTTTTAACGAGTATTTTATCTTCCACCATAAATGCTCTGGTTTCAGAAGGATCCAATAATAAATTTCTATTTTGATCTAAAAAGGCATACAAATGATATTGACCTTCCTTTAAATAACGCAACGAAAAACGGCCGTTTTCAGCTGTTTGACCGAAATAAATTGGTCGTGTTAAAAAAGGAATTGAATCGACATCAATTGTATCGTTAAGCGCATATAAACCAACCAAAAAATCTTTTTGTTTTTGATTTGTAAAAGCATCGGTTACCGTTCCATTTAGTGCTAAAGAATCAATATATGTCCCCGTAGAAAAAACGAATTGAAACACGGAGTCATTTTGTTCTGTGATATCCTTAATGGCATGATTAAAACTAAGAGTATACGTTGTATTCTCTTGTAAATTTTCATTAAACTGAATGGTCAGTTTTTTATTCTTCACCGCAATGGTAGGATCTTCTTTTAACTGTGGAGTAATAATAATATTTTCAGATGGATTGTTCAACGAAATGTACTCAGAAAACTTCAAAACAACGCGATCCCCTTTAAAAGAGGTTTGCCCGTTATAAGGGTTTGTACCTGCAGTATCAATTCTAGGTGAATAAACATCTTTTGGACCTCCATCTAACGGATTTATTTGCGCACATCCATAAACGAATAAAAATATAAAACCTACAATACTATATTTAACTGTATGCAATCTCAAAACAAATCACTTAATATTTTAGCCAGTTCCTCAAGATAAACCTGATCTATTTCATCAAAGTCATCTAACTCCTTACTATCAACATCGATTACTGAACGAACTTTTCCATCCTTTATTATTGGAACAACAATTTCTGATTGACTTTGGCTACTACAAGCAATATGTCCTTGAAACTGATTAACATTTGGAACAATAATTGAAGTCTCATTAGCCCAAGCTGTTCCACACACTCCCTTTCCTTTTTGAATTCGTGTACATGCAATATCACCTTGAAAAGGTCCTAGAACAAGTTCATCATTTTTTACAAGATAAAACCCCACCCAAAAAAAACCAAAGGTTTGCCGTAAAGCAGCTGCTATATTTGATAAGTTAGCCACCACATCGTCTTCACCTTCTATTAATGCTTTTAGCTGAGGAATTAAAGTTTTATACTGTTCTTTCTTGCTCCCTTCAATTGTTTGTAACTCCTCTGACATATTGTAAATTTGTGGGCAAAAATACACAATTTTAATTAGGCTAATTTCAATTTAATCTGCAAATAAATCTGCTGAAATTCCATCTGCTCTATACTTCCCTTTGTTTGTTAACAGGAAAAGATCATCTTTTAACAACACTTCTCCGCTTTGTATATAGCCCTTAAGAATTTTCACAGCTTTTTCGGCATCTTTTGCAGAAATCTCCTCCATCTCATGCTGAACAAGTCCCCATTTTGTTCTCAGTCTTGTAAGTACATAATCATTAAAACGATCTTGGGTAGAGAGTTTTTCTGCAGTATAAATTGCCTCTTCATTATGGATGTTTTTTATGTAGCGTGGATTATTAGCGATATTCCATCCACGTTCTATTTGATTGTAGGAATGTGCGGACGGACCAACGCCTAAGTACTTGTCCCCTTTCCAATAGGCTGAATTATGTTTTGAAATTTTTTCTGGCTTTGCAAAATTCGAAATTTCATATTGTTCATACCCGTTCAAACTCATAAATTCCATTAAATACTGAAATTGATCTAAGCTAATTTGATCAGCTAGCGGTTCCAATTTCCCCGTTTTATGCCAATTTCCAAAAACAGTGTTTGGTTCAATCGTCAAACAATATGCAGAGAGATGAGGGACACCCAGATTTAACATTTGATAAAGTTCTTTTTCCCAACTTTTTATAGTTGTATTGGGTACACCGTAAATCAAATCGATAGTAATATTTGAAATTCCACAAGCCATTGCACGTTCGATCGACTGAATTGCTTGTTGTTTAGAGTGCGCTCGATTCATGAACTTTAGAATCTGATTATCAAAAGACTGAACACCAACACTCAAACGATTCACTCCTAACGATTTTAAAGAAAAAAGTTTTTCCTCAGACAGATCGTCTGGGTTACACTCCAAGGTTATTTCACAATCCTCTTCGACAAAATAATTTTGATAAATTCTATTGAGGAGTCCTTCGATTAGTTTGGGTTCTAAAATACTGGGTGTACCGCCACCAAAGTAAATTGTTTTTACGGATTCGTTATCCAAATAATCCTTTCTACTCACTAATTCAATCTCAATTGCCTCAACCAGTTGATTGAGGTTATGTTGCTGGATTGAAAAGTGAAAATCACAATAATGGCACTTTACCTTGCAAAAAGGTATGTGCACATAAATTCCTGCCATCTACTTTTTATCTTCAGAGGCATCAACATATTCATCTGCCGTAGGCGTTTTAAAATGCGCACTTCTCAAATCAATATAACCGATGCTATTTAAATCATAATCTCTTAAGGCTGCTTGTTCTAGCGCCATGTCCTCACCATACCATAAAATAATAAATACGGCATCTTCCATCAATACTTTTTCAGCTTGGTTAAAATACTTAAGCGCCTCTTTCGCATCAGATGCTGCAGCCCCTTTTTCAAATAGCTCATCAAACTCCTTATTATGATAGCGTGAAGTATTTAAAAACGATGGATGTTTTTTAGACTTTGGAATAACTTTACCATAAGCATTCGCAAGAAAAGCCTCAGGAGTTGGATAATCACCTACCCAATTGGTCCTAAAAATGTCAGCTTCTCCTTTTGACTTGTTATCCAGCATTACATTAAAATCCACTGCGCTAATTTCGATGTTGATGTTTAACACACTAATCAACTGTTTTTGAATTTCAGATGCTATTAAATAATCTATTCCACCTTGGCGGAATTGCATCTCTAAGGTTGGGAAATTTTTACCATTCGGATAATCTGCAGCAGCTAATAAAGCACGGGCAGTATCTGGATTGTACGAATATGACACATCTTTAATTCCTTCAAAATCATATTCTTCAAACGATTTTTTTAATGGTGGTGTAATACCATACTGACCTGCACCATAAGCTTGGTTTTTTATGATTTTATCGACAATTTTATTCCTGTTTATCGCATAGTTTAGTGCTTTTCTAACCTTCTTTTTCTTCAGGACAGGTGTCGTCATATTGAGTTGAAGGTAAGTTGTGGCTAACTCAGGTTCGCTATGTAAAATATATTTAGGAGGCTTATTTTTAAAGTCGTCAATTTTATCATCTAACACACTGGACAATTTGTTTACTGGCACCTTTCTGATATACGACAAATGCCCCTCCCAAAACTCGTCCATTTGCTCGTTTACATCGTCATACAATGAAAAAGTAACACTATCCAAATAAGGAAGCTGGTCTCCATTTTCATCCTTCGTATAGTATTTTGGATTTCTCGCTAACCTAACAATAGCCGAATCAGAGTTTAATTCATCAAAAATAAAAGGCCCTGTTCCAACCAATAAAAACTGATCATCATTAAAAGCTTCTGGAGCTATTATCGAGCCAAAAACCGTTGCCAATTTTTGAATAAAAGATAAGCCCGGTTCTTGCAATGTGAAAGTAACAGTATTTTCACCGAGCTGAATACCGGCAATGGAATCGACTTTTCCTTCATGGAATTCATCCCCACCTAAAATAGTGTGGTTGAAAACGGAATAGGCCGAATTATTAGGGCTTTTCGCATAAACTTGCTCAAAAGTATACTTTACATCTGACGGTTGAACTCGACGTCCTTTACCGTTTTCGAAGCAAGTATTATCGTGAAAAAAGACATCATCCCGCAAGTTAAATTTATAGGTTAAACCATCCGCAGAAACGCTCCATGATTCAGCAATTGCAGGCTCTATATCCAAAGTCTTAGGGTCGTACTTAACCAAACCATCAAAAATTTGCCAGTAAATTTGAGACTCTTCAAACTTCTTCAACTCGTTAATTCGAGTCGATGTAAAGTGACTTTCAAGCGGCATTCGAAATACCCCTCCGTAGTGATTCTCCTTTTCAATGGTTTTATTTTGATCTTGAGTTTCTTCTTTACTTCCTCCACACCCCACTAGTGCAGTGATAGCAACGAAAGAGAGAAAATGCTTCATCATAATTAATTGCGCTAAGTTTTACTCTATTCTTATTGACTCCCAAATATAACCGTTTTTTTAGAAGTTGTATCTCAGCGAGAATAATTTAAATCAAAGAGTATGAACAAGATTGCCTTTAAAAAAATAAAACATTTCACTTGTTTATTACTAAACTAAACTTTATTATTGCATATTGATTATCTATTCAAAAAACGCATACTTTTAAGATGTTATTGAAAAACAAGGTATTATTTCTACTAGTCTTCTTGGGAGGAACATTCTCCTCATACGCGGATTTATCGCTAGAAGGTCATTATCAAGGAAAGAATTTATATGTCCAAAATCCTGAAGATGAGGATGGATTTGGATTCTGCGTTACAAAGGCTACTGTTAACGGTGACCCAATTATTGACGGCCTGCAGTCTAGTGCATTTGAAATAGACTTTACAGTTTTTGGTTTAAAAATAGGTGACCCTGTATTTATTGTTCTCGAACATGGTATAGGTTGCAAGCCCAAAGTGTTAAACAAGGAAGTGCTTTTACCGAAAAGTACTTTTGACATTGAGTCTATCTCTTGCACCCCTGATGGTGCACTTTCATGGACTACAACCGGAGAGTCTGGAAAGTTACCTTTTGTGGTTGAGCAGTATCGATGGAATAAGTGGGTTGCAGTTGGAGAAGTTGATGGTGTTGGTGAAGCAGGAACGAATGCCTATACTTTTAATGTAACTCCTCATTCTGGAGAAAACAAGGTAAGAGTAACGCAAACGGACAATACAGGTCAAAAAAGACCTTCGGAGTCAGTTACATTTGAAAACACAACTTTAGATGTTATTGAAGTATCACCAAAAATGGTGAAGAGTTCGATTAAATTTACTTCAAATAACAAACCTGTGGAGACGAAGTACGAGATTTATGATGCTTACGGTAATATCGTTAAGAAAGGCGTAGGATCTGAAGTTGACTGCTCCAATCTAAAAAAAGGAGCATATTACATTAACTTTGACAATAAGAACGAAAAGTTCATCAAGAAATAAAGAAAATTAACGTTACATTGAATCCGTCTCGAACAATCGTGACGGATTTTTTTATTGCACAGCTATGGGAATGAGATTAGAACATATTGGTATCGCGGTTAAAGACCTATCAGAATCAAATGATTTATTTAGTGCTTTATTTGGTGAAGCCCATTATAAAATAGAAGCTGTAGAATCGGAAGGAGTTAAAACATCTTTTTTTAAAACGGGTAGTGCAAAAATTGAATTACTAGAAGCGAGTAATGAAAATAGCTCAATTGCAAAATTTATTGGTAAAAAAGGGGAAGGTATTCATCATTTAGCTTTTGAAGTTGACGACATTAATTTTGAATTAGACCGGTTAAAAAAGGAAGGATTTGTCTTGATACATGAAACACCAAAAGACGGTGCAGACAATAAAAGGATTGCATTTTTACATCCGAAGTCAACCAATAGTGTATTAATAGAATTATGCCAAGATAAGGGTTAAGCCTTGAGCGTAATTCTAAATGTTGTTCCTTCGTTTAAATCCGATTTTAGGACAACGACTTTACCTTTGTGAAAATCTTCTACAATTCTTTTTACCAAAGATAATCCCAAGCCCCAACCTCGTTTTTTGGTTGTATACCCTGGTTGAAAAACGGTCTTTAATTTATTTGCTGGGATACCTTTTCCAGTGTCGATAATATCTACAAAAACCTCATCTTCAAGACGATTAATTGAAAATGTGATTTTACCTTTACCATCCATAGCGTCTACGGCATTTTTAGAGATATTTTCAAAAACCCACTCCATCAGAGATTTATTGACTTTAACCATCACTTTATCATCTTTTGGTTCAAAAACCAGTTCAATTTTTGATGATATTCTTTTTCTTAAATAATTGGTGATGTCGGTAATTAAAGTGACCATGTTTTCTTCTTCTAATATGGCTTCCGAACCAATTTTAGAGAATCTGTTGGTGACAACACTTAAACGTTCAATATCTTTATCTATCTCTTTGGTGATTGAAGCGTCAACACCCTGCGCTTCGAGCAATTGATTCCAAGCCATTAAAGATGAAATTGGTGTTCCAAGCTGATGTGCTGTTTCTTTTGCCATACCTACCCAAACTTGATCCTGTTCTGCTTTACGGTAGGTACTAAACACAACATATGCAATCAACACAAACAATCCAATAATCAAAAACTGAACATATGGAAAATACTTCATCTGCGTGATTTCGGGAGAATATTCAAAGTAAATTATACCTTCACTATCATCACTCAACTTTACAGCTATCGGATTATTTTGCGCTGCGAGTTCATCAATTATCTGTTCTGTATTTGTTGAATCGTATTCTTGGATATTAGTGGCAATTACTTCACGTGTCGACTTGTCAATAAACATCACCGGAACCAAATGGTCATTTTCTATTAATTCATCTGTAAACGCCTGACTTAAGGAATCACGATTACGTTGAAGCTCCTCTAATTTAACCGTTCGATAATAAATTGAATCGAAATAGAAAATCTTCTGTTTTTCATTCTCATAAACGTTGAGAACAATTGGCTCTCGGAATTGGCGCCAAAACGCAATTGCACTTTCTAAACTATCGTTTTTTATCACTTTAAATAAAGAGTCAACTGCTTCCTTAGGCAGATTTGGTTGTTCTTGTTTAAGTTTATTTTTTATTTTCTGATCCAAGGCTCCCATATTATGGTCCTTCACAATACGTTCTTGCATATCAGTCAGAATCATGGGCATCCCACCATTCTCAGTCATCACCTTAAACGCAAAAGAATAATCATCCAATGTTTTTGAAACCTCTTTTATCCCTAAAGACCACATCTCAACCTTTTTTCTATCCCTTTCTTGTAATTCCTTTAGCGAAGCAGACAACTCGTTAAAGGTAGAATTAGTAAGGTTTACGAGTTCTGATTTTCGCTTGACTGCATCCGCCCATTGCTGAACACGATCCAGCTCCTTGTCTTGTACCTTTTTTACAATTTGAGAAGAAAACCATAATGAAGCTGCAACCATGACGACTGCAATTCCAACTAAGGCAAGTTTCCAACGTTGTTTTTTATGATATAAATTCATGCCATTAACCTTGCGGGAATAACGAAGAAAAATACAAATTATTCTGGAACAAATTGAATATCCTCATTGTCCTCCTTATCTTCTTGTTTAAGATTGTCAATAAACTTACCAACACGACTTTTATTTTTCTTTTTCTTTTTAGATTCATCAGAAGAATCTTCTTCAACATCATCATCATAAAAAATAAACTCAACTTCCTTTTTATTATCTTTTTGATGTTTCTTGATTGTTGTGTCCCTTTCGAAAAGTCCAAACTCAGTTTTTAACATGGATTTCATACTCTCTTTTTCGTTGGCGATATTGGCTTTTATTTCATTTTTACGCTCTTGTTTATCCAGACTAAATGTTGGATCTTCAATCGAACCTGACATCGTAAGGTAGACAATGAGTCCAAGACCGTCATCTTCAATTGTTCCAAACTCTGTTGTTGTAGGTTTTGATTTTAGATCTCGGAACCGGAAGCTAAAGTGATACTCGATATTATTATCAAAATCGTGCCATCCAAACAAATTCACATCCAATGCGTTTGTGCTGATCGTCATTTTTGGAATAGTAATTTTACGGTCTTTAATTTCTATCCGATTATGCAGCTCAGAAAATCTAAGGTTCATTAGCTTGTCTTCAAATTTATCGATGTGCTTGTTGAGCATCAATTTTAAACCTTTATTACTCCTCATATAATCCGTAATGGCGCGCATTGTTTCAAGATTAGTTAGTGCACCATCCATTATTTTTATATCCGAAACGGCAATAATTTGCTCTTCAACGATAGAGAAATAGGGGTTAAATAATAGTAAAATATCAACCGATCCATTTACACGTCCTGATAGATGCTCACTCGTAATTGAGGTTTGTTTAAAATTATCCCATTCCTTAAACAGTTTTTTTACATTTATATCCGTGTAAGTTAATTTACCATCAATGATATTTCCATTCTCCAACAAATTATTCAAACTCAACTTTCCTCTTACATTCCCACCCAATGTGGATAATTGAATTTGATTTACAGTTGCTTTTCGATTTGCTAGCAAAAATTGTCCTGAAATTTTATCAAATTGATGATTTTCCCAATTCAATTGTCCAATATCTAATTCCACATTTAAGTTTAAATCTGCCGGTAATTCGAACATTGAAAGGGGACCATCTTTTTCCTTATTCGGTGTCCCTAAAAACTCATCCAATAGTATATGATTAGCTTCTACCGAAGCGATTAAACCTAAATTAGATGACCCGTCAACATAGCCCACAATATTCTTCATCGCACCGTTTAAGGTAAGGTCCGAATGCAAGGTTTTAATTTTTAAATCTTTCGCTGCAGCATCTTTTTCTTTCACGAATAATTCTCCTGTAATATTGGTGAAATGAAGATCACTTTCGTTCCCTTTAAAGACAACATTTTCCATTGATATATGTCCATTTGAAGACAAAATTTGGAATTTATCCTTTCGGTATTCCGGATCAAAAAACTTCATCAAGCAACTTAAATTAAATCGAACTTGGCCTTTCAACTTATCCACTCCATCAAATCCAAAAAACTGATTAAATGCCGCCAAATCAACGTCTCCCTGTGCATTCGTCATAAAGGTGGGCTGAACAAAATTTTCAATTTTACCGGTTCCTTTTAAATAACTCCTTAGTAATTTTAACTCGAATGAATCAAAAGTTAATGACTCCATTCTATCCTTGTACGAATTCATATAGCTCCCAATCAAGTTAATAGAATGCACTTTTAGCTTACTTTCAGACTCCAATATGGCTCCATTTTTTACTGCAAAATCCGCTTCAATTGATGGCATTTCTGTTCTTGATATTGGTCCTGAAATTTCACCTTTAAAATCTACTAAACCTTCACCTATATAAGCTCTATTATTCAATTTATCCGCTGGAAACACACTGTTTACCACTTGTCCAACCTGGATGTTTTGACCGTTAATATTTAAATCGATTTTATTTGAATCAATATCTCCTAAAACTTGAAATTGCATCTCATCAACTTTCAAATCACCTTTCTTAAACTTGTACGAAAGTGCTTCAATATCAATATCCATAGCTGCATTCAGATTTGCCGACTTGTCAGTGATTAAAGAAAGTGATCCACTTTTTAATCGTTTAATGAACAGGTCGGCATCCGCTTCGAGTTCATATTTACTTGCCGCAAAATCACCTTTTGCAGTTCCTTTTTTAATTAAGATTTGGTAATCTTGATTTGTAGACCGGTTTACAAGACCGAAATTCATATTTTCTACTTGCAGTTTATCCAAGAGAAATTGAAAATTTTCATCTGTATCAACCGAATCATTATTAGGTTCGATAATCCCATAATTTACATCTCCAGTATTGGTTGTTTTTAGGTTGACTTGACCATTGTGAATACTCGCCGATTTGACTTTATAATTTCCCCTCCAAATATCCAATAAGTTAAAATGAAAATACAATTCATCCGCATAAAGCATGGTGTCTTCAGAATTTACTTCGGTAAATGCATCCTTAATCAAAACTCCCTGAAAACCTAATGAAGTATAGGGGAAATCATAAAACATAGAAACCTCCATATTTCTTACTTCCACTTTTGTTGTGAGATGATTATTGAGTTCGGCAATAGCATACGCCTCAATATCATCCTGATAAAGATGAAGAATAACAGTAATTACGGTGATAAAAAACAGCCCGATGAAGAATAGCCAAAAAACCAGCTTCTTAAATCCTTTCCACAACTTTCTTAATCCGTTCATTATCAAAATCTTCAGTTATACACACCATTACTCACAAACAACTTGCAAGATATTGTAATAATAGTGCAGAAAAACCAACAGGTTACGGTTTTTTTCAACCTTAAAAAGTTAGTAGAATTAGAAAAACTATACCACAAAAAAACCTCAACCATATTAAACGGCTGAGGTTGGTAAAAAACAATTCGTGAACTTAGTTCATAGACTTATTTAAAGCGTCTAATCCTTCGTTTACTTTTTCTTCAATCTCTTCTTGATTGTTTTCAATAACTGTTTGAAGTGTGTCCATCATCTCATTCAATTTCGACGTTGAATCTGCTAATTGCTCGGTCACTTCATTGATGGCTTTGTCCAATCCTTCGTCCATAAGATTGTTCATCATGTCATTGGTTTTCTTCTCCACCTCTTTTTGAATTTGCTCTTCGGTAGACGCCTCCTCATTACCTCCACAAGATGTTAGTGCAATAGTCCCTGCTAACATCATTAAAAATCCGTATTTTTTCATCTTGGTTTATTTAGTTTATTCAAAAATATAAAAATCTTTATTTTTTTAGCCTTTTCGCTATTTATTCCTCCTATTCTTACTAAATTTGAGAGAGTTTATTTTTTAATTATAAAACATATATATAATGGCATTTGAATTACCAGCATTACCATATGCGCATGACGCATTAGAACCACATATTGACAAACAAACAATGGAAATTCATCATGGTAAACACCATAATGGATATACCACTAAATTAAATGGAGCTATTGAAGGAACTGATATGGCTAACCAAACCATTGAAGAGATATTGGCAAATTGCATTGATACGCCTGCAGTTAGAAATAACGGTGGTGGATTTTATAACCATAGTTTATTTTGGCAAGTAATGTCACCAAATGGTGGTGGACAACCAACTGGTGCTTTAGCTGATGCTATCAATGATGCTTACGGAAGTTTTGACGCTTTCAAAGAGGCGTTCTCAACGGCTGCTGCAACTCGATTTGGATCAGGATGGGCTTGGCTTTGCGTACAAAAAGGAGGTAAAGTTGAAGTTTGTTCAACAGCCAATCAAGATAACCCATTAATGCCTGGAATTGGTTGCGGTGGAACACCAATATTAGGTCTGGATGTATGGGAACATGCTTATTATTTAAAGTATCAAAACAGACGACCGGATTATGTAAATGCATTCTTCAATGTAATTAATTGGGAAGAAGTTTCAAAAAGATTTGAAGCTGGAAAATAATCCAAGATTCAAAAAAATTAAAACCCGAAGTACCGCAATGGTCTTCGGGTTTTTTTGTAAATTTATGCGTATGAGTCAATTCAACGCAACCTTAATTATGGCTTTAAGTGTAACTTGTTTTGCATGTATCGCTTGTTTAAAAGATAAAACCGTTCATCCCAGTGTGGCTTCTGGAGAATGTGAGACGATAATCTCTTATACTTCTGACATAATCCCTATCATAGAAGCTTCTTGTAAAACGGGACTTGGACCTGGAACAGGTTGCCACGACGCTTGGATTGATGATTATGATGCTATAAAAGCTAAAATCGTTGGAGGAACCTGGCAAAACGAAGTTTTTGTCGAACGAACCATGCCCCAAATACCTAATGAATTCGACATTGATTCTTTAACCGAAGAAGCCTTTCAAATCATGAAATGCTGGGTAGACCAAGGGTACCCCAACAATTAATCTCAATTTATTAAAATCCCTCTTCTATATTCCGCAAAGGAATTGCTATTTTTGTGGCTTTAAACACGCAATTCACATGGATTATAATTTCAAAGAAATAGAAAAAAGGTGGCAAAATTATTGGCGCGAACATAAAACATATAGCGCAAAAGACTTAACAGACCAACCAAAATATTATGGTTTATCCATGTTCCCTTATCCTTCTGGTGCAGGTTTACATGTTGGTCATCCACTCGGTTATATTGCCTCTGACATCTACGCGCGTTATAAAAAATTAAAAGGGTTTAATGTACTTCATCCAATGGGGTACGATTCTTTCGGATTACCGGCCGAACAATATGCCATACAAACCGGTCAACACCCCGCAGTTACTACCGAACAAAATTTAGCTCGTTACAGAGAGCAATTAGATAAAATAGGCTTTTCTTTTGATTGGGACCGAGAAGTAAGAACTTCAGACCCCAACTATTACAAATGGACACAATGGATCTTCAAACAATTGTACAATGCGTGGTATGATAAAACAACGAATAAAGCCGAGACAATTGATAAGCTCGTTGCTATTTTTGAGAATGAGGGTAATGGTGAGATAAATGCAGCCACCGATCAAACAGAGCGATTTACCGCTTCAGATTGGAAAGGTTTTTCAGAAAAAGAACAACAAGCCATTTTAATGAACTATCGTTTAACCTACTTAGCGGATTCTTGGGTGAATTGGTGCCCTGCGTTAGGAACCGTTTTAGCAAATGACGAAATTAAAGATGGAGTTTCTGAGCGAGGTGGACATCCGGTTGAGCAAAAGCTAATGCGTCAATGGAGTATGCGAATTACAGCGTATGCAGAACGATTAATCAACGATTTAGCTGATGTTGATTGGACCGATTCGATAAAAGACCAACAAAAAAATTGGATTGGAAAATCAGTCGGTGCATCGGTAATTTTTAAAACTGAAACAGGAGAAGATATTGAAGTTTTCACCACTCGACCAGACACTATTTTTGGCGTATCTTTTATGGTGCTTGCACCTGAACATGAATTAGTAAAAAAATTGACAACTGCTGATCGTCAAGAAGCGATTGAAACTTATCAAAAACAAACCAGTTTAAAAACTGAACGCGATCGTCAAGCAGATGTAAAAACTATCAGTGGAGCTTTCACTGGAGCATATGCTTTACATCCTTTTACTGGTGAAAAAATTGAAATTTGGATTGCGGATTATGTACTTGCTGGTTATGGAACAGGAGCCGTAATGGCTGTTCCTTGCGGAGATCAACGTGACTATGATTTTGCGAATCATTTTGGCATTGAAATCAAGAATATTTTTAAAGATGTGGATATCTCGGAAAGTGCATACACCGAAAAGGACGCTACGATAACAGATTCCGACTTCTTAACTGATTTACCCGCTAAAAAAGCTATAAAACTGGCCATTTACGAGATTGAAAAACGTGGCTTTGGTAAAGGTCAAACTAATTATCGTTTGCGGGATGCCGTTTTTTCAAGACAACGGTATTGGGGAGAGCCATTTCCAGTTTATTACAAAGATGAAATCCCCTATTTAGTTGAAGATGATAAACTGCCGGTTACCCTTCCCGACGTAGATAAATACTTGCCGACCGAAGACGGTGAACCGCCTTTGGCACGTGCAAAATCTGAAGATTGGAATGTCTTTGAAGGTGATCGAATGGAGTATAATACTATGCCTGGTTGGGCTGGATCTTCTTGGTATTTCTTAAGGTATATGGACCCTCACAACGAGCAAGTCTTTGTATCTAAAGAAAAAGCAGATTATTGGAACCAAGTCGATCTATATATTGGAGGTTCTGAACATGCTACCGGACACCTTCTTTATGCTCGTTTTTGGACAAAATTTTTATTCGATATGGGATTCATTTCGTTCAATGAACCTTTTAAGAAAATGATTAATCAAGGAATGATTTTGGGGAGGAGTAGTTTTGTTTATCGAGATAAAGACTCAGGTAAGTTTGTGAGTTTTGGTAAAAGAAAGGAGTATGCTACATCTCGTTTACACGCTGATATCCATTTAGTCGATAATGATGAGTTAAATATTGATGGATTTAAAAATTGGCTCCCTGAATACAAAGACGCGTCCTTTATTTTAGAGGATAATGGTACATATATTTGTGGACACGAAGTTGAAAAGATGTCCAAATCAAAATACAACGTGCAAACACCAGACGAATTGGTTGAAAAGTTTGGCGCAGACACTTTGCGTTGTTATGAGATGTTTTTAGGTCCTTTAGAGCAAGCGAAACCTTGGGACACAAAAGGAATTAACGGAGTTCACAATTTCTTGCGTAAACTGTGGCGATTATTCCACGATGCCGATAATAATTTTGAAGTAAGTGAGGGGGAGCCTGATAAAAAATCACTAAAAACGCTACACAAGGCCATTAAAAAAATTCAAGAAGATTTGGATCGTTATTCCTTCAACACTGCCGTCTCTAACTTCATGATTGCAACTAATGAGCTGACAGAGCAGCAATGCAATAACAAAAATATACTTGGTGAATTATTGATTTTACTTTCTCCCTACGCACCGCATATTGCAGAAGAGCTTTGGGCGAAATTAGGAAATAAAGAAAGCATAACAAAAGCAAAATTCCCAACTTTTAATCCAGACTTTTTAGTAGAGGCAGAGTTTGAATATCCTGTTTCTTTTAATGGTAAAATGAGGTTTAAATTACCGTTACCTACCAATATGTCAAAAGAAGATATTGAAGCAGCGGTATTAACTAATGACCAATCTGCTAAATATTTGGACGGAAAAACACCTAAAAAAGTGATCGTTGTTCCAGGTAGGATTGTGAATATCGTTATTTAGTCAAATTTTAATGACGACTTAAAACTGGCGGTTGCAAAATTAAGCAACCGTCTTTTTTTTCTCACATAAATGCTTGATTCAATTAATGCTTGATTATTTTTTTATCTGTCGATTTAGCATGAGGTTTAACGAGCCTAACACTATAGGTTCCTGCCGATAAGTGATCTAGATTTATATCGATTGAGTTTAATCCGACTTGAAGGAGTAATGTCTGTACATCAATTAAACGACCATCAATGCTATACACAAACAATTCAGCCTGAACAGCTTGCGAGCTATGTGTCTCTAGGGTAAAAATTTCTTTAAAAGGATTCGGGTAAATTTTGAATCCATCATCATCATTAAAATTCACTGTTATTGGATCACTGATTGAAAAATTACCATCGAAATCAACCTGTTTTAATCGATAATAAGATATCCCAAATAAAGGACTTCGATCGACTCCTTGATAATACGAAACATGGGATGAATTACCCGCCCCTTTTTCAATTAGTACTGTTTCCCAATTTATACCATCTTTCGAACGCTGAATTTCAAAAAAGTCATTGTTAATTTCCGACCCCGTTACCCAGTCCAACTGCACAAATTCATCGTCAATCACTTCTGCTTCAAAACTCAACAACTCAATCGGCACAAGCACTCCACAATCCCAAACAAATAATCTTTGAGACGTATCAACGCATGCCGCCGTAGTTAATATCACGTAATACTCGCCTTGATCTGTAGGCGTATATGTATTGCTAGTCTCTCCAGGAATTACAACATCATCCTGAAACCACTGGTAAGTGTCAAAATTTGACTCCAAAAATAAACTATCTGCAGGCAAACATGGTACACCACCAACTTCATTACTAGAGGCTAATACTAGGTTAGGTGATTTACCAAAACCAGAAAAGTATCCTGCAAAACCAGCGTTTCCATTAAACCCGAAAAATCCTACAGCCATGGCATTGTCTGATACTATTTCCGCATCTCCAGTTAAACCAGTAATATTATAAGTTTCCCAGGTTCCATCCGATCCCGCAACAGGTTCGGGCCCAAAAGAAGGATCAACTGCTGCTCCATTCACCAAAACTGTTGACCCGCCTACAGTCACCACAACTAATGAACCGGAGTAAGAATCAGGACCAATTTTATCAATATCAGGCACTAAATCAACGCTATTCGGCAAGAAACAGCTCACCGGTGGAATAAAATTCAAACCACCAGTGGCAGTGGCGGGTGCACCACCTAAGGGTTGATACATGTAAAAATTTTTACTTCCTGTAACGTACATATTTTCATGTAAAGTTCCAGAATAATATGACTCAGGTATTGAGTAATAATCGCCTGGACTCGCTAGGGTAACAATTGGCGTTGGTGATCCATTTAAAAAGATTTCAGTTGATGCTTCAGCTGCCACCACCAAAGGCTTTTCCATGTCATTAGTTCCATTACCTCTCAACAAAACGTACTTACTTCCCAATCTATCTGCAGGCACAATTTGGTCGATACCAATATCCTGGGTACCAGTGGGGGAAGTAATAGACCCCAACATGTTTCCTGTATTCACTACAATATCTCTATTTGAAGAAACCCGTGCGCCAACAAAACCAGTTCTGTTTGCAACCACATTAGTATACCCAGTGAATATATAGCTCTCACCCGCATCTAAACTGATACTCATTACGTCACTTGTATGATCCGCACCTGCCCCATTTTTAAAAATCACACCAGAATCATACCCAGAGACCACCACAGTCGTGCTATCTTCTGTAGCCATTACACTTGCAATAAAGGAGCGTGTGCTATTTTCGCCCAGTTGCGGCATCGAACCTAAATAAAATAATCTACCAAAAGCCGATTTCCCCTTAGCTGTTGCAGAACCAGCCTGATTATTATCGGTAACTCTGAAATTACAATAGAATTCAGAACGCGCTGTTGCAATAATTCCACTTGAATACAATACTACCCCAACACTGTCACCAGGGACTAATAACTTTGATGGTGGACTTTGTCCGTTACCAATATAAACTGCTTGTGGCGATCCTTCTGATATCGTGGGAGTAGCAATAATGTTACCCTGCCCGTCCTCCAAGGTAACCTCAAATGGTGCAGAAACTGGTGTACTTAAATACAAATAATGCTGTTCAACATGCCCGTTATTTCTGGAATGTAAAGGCGGCATGTAGTGAATCGTATCCAGTTGAGCAATTACGTTAGATGCAGAAATAAACGAACAAATAAATACAAAACTTGATAATATGTTTTTTCTCATCGATGTTAGTAAAAGTGCAAATAGTTCTTTACACATTTTAATTAATTCCATAGCTATAGAGTAGGTTAGGTGGAGCTAAGCAAAAATAATTATTTTCTAATACTAATATATTTACGTGAATCTAAATGATAATTTTCGATGCAACTTAAGTTAATCAGTACTTTATTAATTTCCCATTAAATGGTACACCATTAATCCTAATAGAATAAAAATAAATTCCCGACATCACCTCCAAGCCGTCGTCAGCTACCCCATTCCATTCAACCTCTTTAATCCCTGCGCTTTGCTCTCCGAAGAAAAGCTGACGAACGAGTTTGCCGTTCAAATCATACACAAAGATACTTACGTTACTCAATTCTTTTAAGTTATATTTTAAGGTAAGATTTTTATTAAACGGGTTAGGGTAAACAGATATTCCTGCTTTGTTTGGACCTGTCTCAAATTGAGTGGATAAATAACGTGTATTCAAACTATCAATATTAATGAGCTCATCCCCTTCCCAATATTCCATGATGTGGAAATAAACCAAAAACATCTCGTCTGTTGTATTAAATCCCGGGTAGACATCTACAGGGGGATCAGAAGGATTATGAGGGTTAGCCAACGTATTATCATAAACGCCATTAGCATAGATATTTGAACCTATTGGAACGTGTTGCATATACTTGAACCAATAAAAATCTTGCCAGTCAAAATCCCATTCTGGTATGCGAATAAAAGGCAAGGTATCTCCATCCGGATTTATTCCATAAGACTCAATTGATTTTCCCAGTAAATGCATGTGCGGGAAAACACTCATCGCTGTGACATCAAAGGGAATGTCAAGCACTTCTGCTTCAACAGGGGTTTCTTCGTTTGCAGGCAAATTAAAATCCCAATTCATTAACAATGGACCGGCAAATATTTCGCGAAAATTATCCACGGGTTCTGGATAGAAGTAAAGGTTTATTTTTGTTTGATCATACTCACCATAAGATCCGTGAGGATAATGCATGGCAAAAACGATTTCCGAACCAGCTGGAACTAAAATTCCTGCCGAAAAATCATCGGTTGAAGGAAAAATAGTTGGTCTTGCTCCGGGCGTATAGCCAGCCATTAAAGGCTCTTCTGAAGGTCCACCACAATCACCACCAACCGTATCCGTTCCATATGAGCCATCATAATCCACATAAACTAAACAATGATGAACAATAGCGCGATTGCCTGGAATTATCTCGACCGCTTTTACCCTTCGATCTTCTGTTAAACCAGTAGGTAAAGAAATACAGACATAATCATCGGCGATATCAGTTGCCTTACTCATATAAAGCGGCATTTCTAAAGTTAAATCGGGAACACCGGGTAGTATTTGCTCTCCTGAATAGACTGGAGGTGGCGGAGCCAATTCTGAATCACCTTCAGGTGCTCCAGAGCTTGCCCATTCTAAAATTGTTTCACGTTCATACGTTGTTAATAATCGCTCGTCAAAATAATGTTGAAATGAGGAATCAGCTGACCAAGGCGGCATTAAATTATATTCAACATAAGTGTGAATTAACCCTCTATAATCGTAAGCAGTTGGATAATCCAACAACGAAAAAGGAGCTACTCCTTCGGGGTTATGACACTCGGTACAATTTTTATAGAAAATTTCTGCTACATCTTCACTCCAATTCACCTGAGCAAAGCCTTTAAAAATAGTTCCTATTACAAGAAGACAAAGTATGTGTTTTTTCATTTGGTAGTGTTGCTAACCACCAAATATAAAAGAAAAACCAAAAACACCCAAACCTTTATGCTTGACGCACAATTTCTTGCGCAATTTTTCGCGCTTCTTTATCTGTAGCAAATAAATCTTCCAAATTAGGGTTAGTAATAAACTCAGCCCTATTCATCACGGCCTCATTTAATTCAGCAATTCCTAAAAAATCAATATCATCTGCTAAAAATGCGGCTACTGCCACTTCATTCGCTGCATTTAATATACATGGCATATTCCCACCTTTTGCCATGGCTTGATAAGCTAAATCTAAATTTTTAAACGTTTCACGATCCGGTTTCTCAAAAGTAAGGTTCGAATAATTCATAAAATCAAACCGTTCAAAATCCGTTTTTAAACGTTTAGGATACGTGAGCGCGTATTGTATGGGCAACTTCATATCGGGTAATCCCATTTGCGCCTTCATTGACCCATCTTGGAACTGTGCGATTGAGTGTATAATGGATTGAGGATGTACAATTACATCAATTTGATGATCTTTCAATCCAAACAACCACTTTGCCTCTATTACTTCCAACCCTTTGTTCATTAGTGTAGCAGAATCGATTGTAATTTTAGCACCCATTTCCCAATTTGGATGCTTCAACGCTTGCTCTTTTTTAATTCCAACCAGCTCATTTTTCTTTTTACCCCTAAAAGGTCCTCCAGAAGCCGTTAGATAAATTTTTTCAATTGGATTCTGGAACTCTCCAACTAAACACTGAAAAATTGCGGAATGCTCTGAATCAACAGGATAAATATTCACTCCTTTTTCTTTCGCTAACTTTGTGATGATTTCACCAGCTACAACCAACGTTTCTTTATTTGCTAAAGCAATATTTTTTTTTGCTTCGATAGCAGCAATTGTAGGCTTTAACCCTGAAAATCCTACTAAAGCAGTTAAAACCACATCCACTTCATTCATTTGAGCGACTTGAGCGAGCGCATCTTCACCTGTATACACCTTCACATCCTCGTTCATCAAAGCCTGATTAGTAGTTTCATACTTTGATTCATCTACTATAACCACTGTGTTGGGTTTGAATTGTTTTGCCTGCTCAATGAGTAATTCCGAATTTCTATTTGCGGTTAAAACTGAAACTTCAAATAAATCGGGATAGGCCGAAACCACTTCCAAGGTTTGGGTTCCAATTGAGCCGGTAGAACCGAGCACTGCTATTTTTCGCTTTTCTGACATGCCACAAAAATAGTGAAACGTGTTTGATAAACCAATCGCGGTTTGCCCTTTCACCAAGAATAAATATTTTTCATCATTTCAAGATAAAATTTTGGTGGAATAAAAAATCTATTTATCTTTGCACTCCCTTCTCCAAAAGTGGTGAAGTTAAAGGTATTGCAATCGTACTGTAAAAACAGTATGCATCACCAAAAATTGCGGGTGTGGTGAAATTGGTAGACATGCTAGACTTAGGATCTAGTGCTTCACGGCGTGTGGGTTCGAGTCCCTCCACCCGCACTAACAATGGTCTAGGCAAAAGCCTAGGCCATTTTTATTTTAATCAAAATTGACAAAATAATGAATGTTGTTGAGGAAAAAATTGACGATTTAAATGCTATTTTAAGGGTGCAAATTACACCAGATGACTATGCTGAAAGTGTAAATAAAGCCATGAACACTTATCGTAAGCAAGCGAATATCCCTGGTTTTAGACCTGGTAAAATTCCTTTGTCGTTGATCAAGAAAAAATTTGGTAAATCCATTTTAGCAGAAGAGTTAAATTCAGTTGTGAATAAATCACTTAACGATTTTATTCAGTCTAACAATTTGAACATCCTCGGTAATCCACTTCCTAAATACGATGAAGAAGTAAAAGGAGATTTCAATAATCCTGAAAATTTTGAATTTGTATATGAAATAGGAATGGCTCCAGAATTTGAAATTTCATTGTCTAAAAAGAACAAATTTGACTATTTAAAGGTTGAAATCTCAGATGAGATGTTAGACAAAGAAGTAGAAAACTTGGCGCGTCGATATGGATCCTTAGTGGCGGGAGAAGAAGTTGGAGAAAAGGACATGATATTAGGAGAGTTTTCTCAAGTAGATGGAGACATTAAAAATACTTCAACAATATCAGTAGAGTTTATTTCTGACGATAAAATTAAAGCTGACTTTATTGGTAAAAAAGTAGGTGCTGAATTCACGTTAGACCCTCGTAAAGTTTCTAAAGGTGATGACGATTTAGCTTCAATGTTGGCCATTTCAAAAGAAGAAGCTGCTGCGCTTGAAGGTGATTTTAACTTTACCATTACAGAAATCAAAACAATGGTTCCTGCAGCGGTTGACCAAGCTTTGTTTGATAAAATATTTGGTGAAGGAAATGTGAAGTCTGAAGAAGAGTTAAGAACAAAAATTTCTACCGATTTAGAACGTATGTTCGGTAATGATTCTGATCGATTATTCAGTCAAAAAATATCAGATGCTTTAATCGAGAAAACTTCATTTGAATTGCCAGATGAGTTTTTAAAACGTTGGATTATGGCTTCTAACGAAAAAGAAATCACACAAGAAGAGCTGGATAAAGATTACGATAACTATAAGAAAAGTTTAAAATGGCAGCTCATTCAGAACAAACTCATCAAAGACAACGATATTAAAGTTGAGCACAATGAGGTAATGGAGTACACAAAAGGACTTTTAGCGAATCAATTTGCGCAATATGGAATGCCTGCTCCTGAGGACAAAGAATTAGAAGATCAAGCAAAATCAGTTCTCCAAAATAAAGATGAAGCAAACAAGATTTATGACAACCTTTACGGGACAAAAATGTTGAATTTCTTTAAAGAAACTGTAAAACTCAATGAGAAATCGATGCAGTATGACGACTTTATCAAAGAAGCGTACGCACAGAACTAATTCTTATTAAATAAAATTGAAAAAAAATAATACCTATATTTATGGGTATTATTTTTTTGCATTAAACTTTGGGTCGACTTAATTGTTTTAATCAAGGGAGAATACGGTAAAAGATGTAATATTTAAAGGTCTTGTCCGTCTATACTCAAAGGCATTTTGCTTTAATTATATTTAAAACGAAGAAAATTATTAAACATGTTTGATAAAGACGAATTTAGAAAATACGCGACTAAACATCGCAATATCAGCAGCACGGTTGTTGATAGTTATATTAGTTCATCATTAACTCCTTATATCATAGAAGAGCGCCAATTAAACGTGGCTCAAATGGATGTGTTTTCAAGACTCATGATGGATAGAATTATATTTTTAGGAACTGGTATTGATGATCAAATTGCCAATATCATTACAGCTCAGTTATTATTCTTGGAGTCTGTTGATCCTAAAAAAGACATCCAAATCTATTTAAACTCTCCTGGAGGAGGAGTTTATGCAGGACTAGGGATTTATGATACGATGCAGTATATATCACCTGATGTTGCTACAATTTGTACAGGTATGGCGGCATCAATGGGCGCTGTTTTATTATGTGCAGGTGCGGAAGGAAAAAGATCCGCATTACCTCATTCAAGAGTGATGATTCATCAACCCTTAGGTGGAGCGCAAGGGCAAGCTTCTGACATCGAAATTACAGCGAGAGAAATTCAAAAACTAAAGAAAGAACTTTACGATATTATTGCGAAGCACTCTGGTAAGAGTTATGAAGAAGTGTGGAAAGATTCAGATCGTGATTATTGGATGATTGCACAAGAAGCAAAAGACTATGGAATGGTTGATGAAGTGTTAGGAAATCCAATCAAAGCTGAAGTATACAAAGGAGAATAAATAAATTAAGACGAAATGGCGAAAAAAGAGGGGATAAATTGTTCTTTTTGTGGAAGACCAAAAAACGAAGTTGGAATTCTAATTGCAGGAGTTACAGGACATATTTGTGAAAACTGTATTGAACAAGCGCACCAGATTGTGGATGAGCAATTTAAATTTGATGAAAAAAAGGAGGTCGATGCAGATTTTAATTTGCTAAAACCCGTTCAAATTAAAGAACAACTCGATGAGTATATCATTGGACAAGAAGAAGCTAAGAGAGTACTTTCTGTTGCAGTTTACAACCATTACAAACGATTATCACAAAGTGGTAAAAACGATGAAATGGAGATTGATAAATCCAACGTAATTCTTGTTGGTCGAACAGGAACAGGTAAAACCTTACTTGCCAAAACAATAGCCAAATCGTTGAACGTTCCCTTTTGTATTGCTGACGCTACTGTTTTAACTGAAGCTGGTTATGTAGGAGAAGACGTGGAAAGTATCCTTTCTCGGTTATTACAAGCTGCGGATTTTAATGTAGAAGCGGCAGAAAAAGGCATTGTATTTATTGATGAAATTGATAAAATCGCGCGTAAATCAGACAATCCGTCCATTACGCGCGATGTTTCCGGTGAAGGGGTTCAACAAGCCATGCTAAAACTTTTGGAGGGTACTGAAGTAAATGTGCCACCTCAAGGCGGTAGAAAGCATCCTGAACAAAAAATGATTAAAGTGAATACAAAAAATATTCTCTTTATCGCAGGAGGTGCATTTGATGGTATAGAGAAAATTATAGGCCGTCGTGTCAACACCAATATGATTGGTTTTGCATCAAAAGATTTGGTTAAGCCTGATAGTGAAAGCCTATTGCAATACATCATACCATCGGACATTAAAGAGTTTGGATTAATTCCAGAACTGATTGGTCGAATGCCTGTTTTATCTTACCTAAATCCGTTGGATGAAAAAGCATTGCGCAGAATCTTAACGGAGCCGAAAAATGCTTTGGTAAAACAATACATTCACTTGTTTGATTTAGATGGCGTTGAATTGAAATTTGATGCTGAAGTTTTGGACTTTATCGTTCAAAAAGCCTTAGAATATAAACTTGGAGCAAGAGGTTTAAGATCAATCTGCGAGGCCATTCTTAATGATGCCATGTTCGATATTCCATCGCAAGCGAATCAAAAAGAATTTAGAGTTGACTTAGCCTATGCCGAATCAAAATTCGCAGGGTCTAAGATGGCCAAATTAAAAATTGCATAATCATGGATCAAAACAATATAGCACACGTCGATTATCTTGACTTTAGTGAAGGTGATGACGCTACTAGAGCAAAGTTCATTAAAGATTTTGGGGATTCTTTTTCTAATATGGGATTTGCCATTGTTAAAAACCATGGAGTTACCGTAGAACTTAGAAATAAATTATTTGATGTTTCTAAGCGTTTTTTTGATTTATCGGATGACGTTAAAAAACGGTATGAAAACGAAGCTTTACACGGACAACGTGGCTATATTTCCAAGAACAAAGAAAGTGCAAAAGGAAAATCTGTGCCGGACCTAAAAGAGTTTTACCATATCGGTCAAACAGTTAAAGATAACGATCCCATTAAGGAAGAGTATCCAGATAATATTTGGCCCGAAGAAATTGTCGAATTCGAGGCTGTTGGAAAAGAAGTATACGCCACATTCGAAAATACCGGTCGAAACTTGTTAAAAGCAATCGCGTTATATTTGAATTTAGAGGAGAATTATTTCGATGATAAAATTCATAATGGAAATAGTATATTAAGGTTATTACATTATTATCCTGTAGAAGATAAGACGCAAATTCCAGAAGGAGCGGTTAGAGCTGCTGCGCATGGTGACATTAATTTAATTACTCTTTTAATGGGAGGAAGCGCTAAAGGCTTACAAGCTCAATCTTTGGACGGAAAATGGATTTCTGTTGATCCAGAGCCCGATGAAATTGTAATTAACATTGGAGACATGTTAGCGCGATTAACGAATAATCGTCTTCGCTCAACACAACATCAAGTTATAACTCCTGATGAAGCGTCTTGGACGAAACCCCGATTTTCAACGCCATTCTTTTTGCATCCCCGGTCTGATATGGATTTAACGTGTCTAGAAAGTTGCGTTTCTGATTCTCAGCCAAAGGCTTATGACGACATGACAGCAGGCGAGTTTTTGACTGAAAGATTAATCGAATTAGGATTAAGAAAAAAATAAAAAAAGGCGCCTCCGAGCGCCTTTTTTAATGTCTAAACACTGTTTATTCTACTACAGTTACAACAGCATTTTCACAACGATAGCGGTATCGAATCCTTCCGCCTTCAGACGTTCCTTCTGCTATGTCCAAAGCTGTTGAACGGTCCATATAAACTGTAGAAGTGCCTAATTCTAAATCGTCCTTTTGTGAAACACCCATAACAATATCCGATGCACCATCTGTCGTTTGTACGAATAAAGCATCATCCCCCCACGACCAAGAACCAACAAATAATCCCACATGCTGATTTTCATTTAATACAGATCCTTCCCAAACTAGTGTTTCCGCAATTGATTTCTGTATCGTATCAAAATCATCAGGAAATGCAATAACCTCACCTAATGGAACCTCGTTAATAAAAACTGTACCTTCGGTGTTTGTGTAGGTAAAAGTTCCTCCCTCAACACGTCCTGCAAATTCTTTATGGTGTCCTCGATACCACGAATTATAAGTCAACAAATCCTCATTATAACGCACATTCGCGCCTGTTGAATCAGTTAATTCTAGTATTGTTCCTGTTGGCCCTCCAAAACGAAAACGTGCCACTGCATGTGTCTTATCTTCATTCTCATTATAAAACAATTCATAATCACAGTAAATTTTGTCTTGATTGACATCTACAGAATCCTCTTTATTACACGCGCTCAACAATGTTACTAAACATCCACTTAAAAAAAGTAATTTTTTCATATTTAAATTTAATGGTTCACGTGAAATAAACAAAAATGATTCCAATTGATGCAAAGCATCGTATAATTTTTTTGAATGGTAAGGAATAACTATATTTGCAGGCGCATTAAGAATAATGCGAAACTGGAAAGCGTGTAAACTTTATAAAACGCGCGCTATAAGATAACTGGAGAGGTGGCAGAGTGGTCGAATGCGCACGCCTGGAACGCGTGTATACTCGAAAGGGTATCGGGAGTTCGAATCTCCCTCTCTCCGCAGAAGGGGATAACTGGAAAATTTCATTCAGTTGTCCCCTTTTTACTTTTCCCAATCCCTTGTCTATGTTGGGAAAGAGATCAAATATCTTATTGAGTTTTGGGGTTCGACATTTTTTTCCGTCAAAACTGAGCTGTTCCATAAATATCGAACCCACAATCTTATGTTTGAGATGAATGCTGCCTGTAACGTAGGTTTCCCGTATGTTCTCAAGTAAATGCAACCCGTTTTGTATTAGTTCCGTTAATTCGCGCTTAGAAGCCTTGAAATTGGCTATTTTATCTTTGATGTCCTTTTTTTGCTTCTTATATCGTGCTTTTATGCTCACGTATTCGTCAGGATCAAGTTTTCCGTCTAACATTAAGTCTTGCGATTTAATCAGTCGATTTTCGATTTGATCCAATTGAATTTTAAGTTTATTCAGTTCAGCTTTGTTATCCACTTCTGAAGTTTTCATTTCATCTTCTAAAAAAGCATTGTAGAGTGTCATGATTTCAGGTTCGATTTGAATGGACTTTAATAGTTCATCAAAAGCTGCGTGTACTTTGATTGCTGATACCCTTTGTTTTTTACAATGATTGCAATGATAATACCCATATCGTTTGCCCAGTTTTCCTTTTGAAAAACTTGCTGTCATTGTGTTTCCGCACTCATTGCAATTGAGTACACCGCGTAAATGAAAGTCGTCACGAAGTTTGGCATACTTGGGGATGGCTTTTCCTCTCGCTTTTCTGTTTCCTTGTAATGTTTGCTGTACTTCATAAAACAACGTTTCACTGATTATGGGTTCGTGCCGTCCTTCTACAATTTGCATGGGTTCTTTTTCTAAGGCAGGAACAACAATTTTTCCCATGTAAATTAATCGCTTTAACATTTTGCTCATGTTATTACGTGACACCTTAATACCTCTTTCTGCTAAATCTGCTCTAATTTCGTTTTGTGGTGTTCCTTTGGCTACTTCCTCAAATATCTCTCTAACAATGGGGGCTTTAACAAGATCAGGAATAATGATGTGTTTCCCTTCTTCATTGCGTGCGGAGATATACCCGAAGAAGGGCTTTCTTGGCCAATAGCCGTTTTTTAATCCTTGTCTCACTCCCCTTCTAATTTTAATGGAACGTTTTTGATTGTCCACATCAGGTGCAGCCATATAAACAGCAAGCATGAGCCACTGATCGGGAATATTTAAATCAACAGGTTGTTCAATGGCTTGTGGCGTGATTCCTCTTTTCATCAGATCACGCACCACATTTAATCCGTCGGTTAAATCACGTGAAAACCTGTCCCATGAAGTGACCAGTAATTCGTCGGTGTCTAGTTCTTTGCTTTTGACTTTTTTCATCCACGCTTTCCACTCTGGACGATCAAACGACTTAGCGGAATGATCTTCACGAATCACATGAACGACTTCATAGCCCCAACGTTTACAATAATCTGAAAGGCGGTCAAATTGATCGTCCAAACTATACCCCTTGGCTTGTTCGTCTGAACTTACTCTGCACATAATGGTCACTTTCTTCATTTCTTCTTGTTTTTTTGTTCCTGAATGATCTTGATATTGATCCGAGCCAGTCGTTGTAATTCTTTTGCAATTTGCATCACTTGCTGATCGGTCAAGTGTTCGCCTTTCTTGCCCAACAAATCCCTGCACTTCTTCAAACTTATCATTCGGTTTACTTAATCTTATCTTGTAATTTTTACTGTCGTTCTAATTGAAATTATGCTTCTTCCGAATCATAGCCAATATTGATTTTCTTACCATCTCTTGAAGTGTATTGAATGTGATTGGCTTCAAGTTCTTTTAATAACTGATCAATCTCTTTTTGTAACTGTGCGGATGGTTTTCTATTCAGTATATCATCCAATTCAAATTCTTGGGTGATTTTATCTTCCTCCTCCTCTTCTTCTAAATTGTAAGCATCTATTTGTTCCTTCTCTAAAAAGTCTTTAACTAAGTTGGCTAACGGAATGGTTAAATATGATTCGTTAATAACAGGAAGTAATAAATCATCATCCGATTCAAAGGTGCAGTTTCCTTCTTTTGTTATTCTCAGATAATATGTGTTTTCTTTTAGTAGAGTAGAGACAAGCATAGAGGTGAAAATGGAATCTACAATGTGCTCTCCTAGTTTCTCAACTGTTCTTTCAATCTCTTCCTTTGAACCTTTCATTATGCCAAGGTCTTCTGGTTTGGCATCTATTATTTCTGGATGCGAATCTTTCTCTTTCATAGTTAACAATAATGCACTCACATCTACTGGCATCATTAGGAATGATTTGACATTTTTAATCGCATCAAATGATAATCCAAACTCTCGTATTTCTTTAACTAGCAATAACCAGATATATTCTATTGGACTGTACTTCATGCGATATTTTCGCTGCTTATCCTGTAAGTACAAACCTGACGTTCTCCAATCATAGGCATTTTTGTAACTCACTCCCATATTCGCCAGTTCAAACTGCTTATTTTTTAAGAAGGTCACTACATCAGTATAAGGTGTTTCAGGTGCTTTTATTTCCTCTTTGTTCATGATTCACTTATTTTACTATACCCTAAAGTAAATAAAATAACGAGACGAGTCAAGTTAAATTGTGTTCTCGATCAACTAAACCATTTTTAAACGCGACTTTGCAAATGACGCTTGATTTGTTTTATAGCATTCAATGTCTTATCCGAAGTAAGCTGATCAAAACAAACATAACCGTATTCACATTGGTTGTTTTTTGAATATTTATAGAGCGTTGTCATTATTCCCTTCATTCGCTCCAATTGTTTTTTCAATTTCGAATCAACAGGAGCGTTTAACTTTAACGACTGAATCATTTCCTTCATAAAAATGATGATGGAGTAATGAATAGATATTCCTTTGCACATGGCTTCGGTTTGTTTAATGCAAGTATTGAACATACGGTTAATGAGTTCAACGTTATACTTTCCATTTAACTCTTCCGTAGAGTGAGCCGACTGCTTTAATTTTACTTTTTGCCGATTCCGCAGGGCTTGTTGCTTGCAGGCATTGGAACAATATTGCTTTGATTTGTTCTTATAAGTAAAGGGCTCCTTACAAATGGTACACATTTTCTCTCTCATCATATCCTTTATTAATTCAACGTGATTTATAACTCAATTATTGTTTTTTGGTAACGTTACTCAAATTCAGGTTGTTGTTACTGTTTGTTACTGAAAAATTAATCTAACTGTGTTTTATTCGGTTCAAAGCATAATTTTCGTTACGCTATGTTACCAAACGTTATGTTTTGTTACGGAAAATTACGATTCGTTACTGAAAATCAAATTTTAAAATACTGAAACCCCAGTAAAATCAATATGCTCCCACATGTTTTACATATATTCCCGAATACTTTTGTATGACTATTTTTTTACTTGAAAAAGGCTTATTAAGCTTTTTTAGATAAAATTTCCTTTTCCAAATCAATCAACTTTGCCTTATTGGTTCGTAATGATCGGTACTTAACCGTTCTTAACTGGGACGGTTTTTCAAAATTTCTGTTAATCCGTCCAATTCTTCTTCTAATTCAAAACTGCGCGACAATTGAACCAGTGTATTTATCGTATGGGTTATCTCGCTTCTTTGGGAACAGTTGCACGTTTCAATATAACGTGCAATTAAATCAATAGCTGAAAGAAGGTTTGTTCTGATTATGCCTACCTCATTGTAAGAAGTCACAGGAACTTTAATAAAAAATAAATCGGAATTAGGTTCAGGAATGAGTGTGGTACAATGATTTACCATAAAACCATTGAGGCTTTTCGAATTCAACATAATACTTGTTTTTTAGGAAGCGGATAATCCGCAGTTATTACAAAAATCTCGGTAGGCACAGGTGTCCTAACATACAAGTATGTCCGCGCCGTTTCCAGTTATGCGCACCAACCCACCGAGAAGTTTCTTTGTAATTGCATTTTTTGATACTTGTATTTAGGAGGTACTAAAGTAAGAAATTAATATTTATCAAATACCTAACTTATGAAAGAGGATTTTATTTCTCTTTCTTGCATTTGAGAGGACTTGTGAAAAAGGAATTATGTCAATTATACAATTTATGGATTTGTTATATCCATAATAACCAAGCCCATCATAAGTTTTTTCCAAAGCTGCATCATCTGCATATTGTTTTATTTTATCATTGATATCACAAATAAGATAGCAGTAGAATCTGGTACTATCATTGATATCATAAGGTCTTCCGTCAGCCTTTAACTTTTTACCTTTTTTGATTTCTCTAACATAATTGTAAAGTTGGGTTATGGGATTATCATCATCTTGATTATAACCTTTTCTCATTGGACGTTTGAATTCAACCAAAACTACTGAATTAAAAGGTGCTTCATCTCCCTCGATATAAGAAACAGGATTGTTAAATATCATCAGGTCTGGGCGGTCTAGGCTATCATTTTCAAATTCGTCAATAGCGTTCAGAGGTTTATCAGAAGATAGAAAAGTATGAAAACTTAAACGTTCGTCAATTATCCACAAATTTTGATTATCGTAATCAATTTGATTAGAGTCTTTCTTGGTTGGATAAATTATACTGTGAACAGTATCTTCAAGTTCATATTTATCGTTGTCATTTAGTGACAGTGATTTTTGAAATAAATCTAAAATATACTTTCTATGAACTACATATTGTGCCAACTTTGATTTGCTAAGATCAGAGAGTTCTTCTAGCACTTTGCTATACTTGGACTTTAACTCATCTGAATCTTCCGAATCGGTATTAAGAATATCGACAGCTTCTTTTCTAAAACTATACTCAACATCCTGATATTTCTTGTATAATTTAAGGTCTAAATCCTGCTCTGATGTGTTTTCGGTAACGACGACATCATCAAAGGAGTTGTTATATTTGTTCAGTATTCGATATTGAGGTGCAACTTCATTGATAAAATTTGATATTCTTGTATTCTTTTGCTCTTTAAATTTTTTGACTTCCTCTGAAAAATGCTTCCTTATTGAAGGGGCAATGGCTTGATATAGATCGTTTAATTTAATCAAGCCTTCATCAGTTAGTCTATCATTACCAAATTCAATAGCAGTCCTTTCATCATTAATGTTTTCATCAAAATATTTTCCTTCGGCATAGCAAACAATAAGATAATCTTTTCCCGTTTTTTCATCATTTATCTTTCCACTTACATCGGGAAATACTTTATTTACATTAAAACTTTCCACCTCCCTGTGGTTGGCGCACAAAGAAACCTTGTGATGTGTAAATTCTTCATGCTCGAACCATTTTAATAAAGTGATTTTGAATTGATTTTTATGCAACTGAAACTTTTCTGTGTATTTGTTGCCAGCTGTTAGTTTGCTAAAATGATTGTTCAAATTTAATTCTGTTATACCATCACTTAAAACTATTTGGGGGCAATCTCCATGCAGAAAATAAATTAGGCAATGCTCGACTATCCTATCCCCAATTGTCACAACTTTTTTAGGACATTTACTTTTGTATGGCTCTTTATAGCCTATAAGTTTTACAATTGTTCTATGCTTTGAATCAAACTCTAAAGCTTTAAGAGAATGATTTTCAATCCCATCTTCAGAACGGACATTGAAATTAAAATGCCTTTCATAGGTTACTTTATCATCACAAAAAACACTATTTACTTTCACATTGGTAAAAGTTTTCAGCCACATAAAACGTCCAATTCCTAATCCCCCACGATTAGCTTTGTGGGTGGAATATTCTCTCTTAAATGATTCGTAATTGTCATAATTAAATCCTATTCCATTGTCCTCAATTGTAAATCCTATAATATCAGGAAGAGTTGAAGTACTTTCCAACTCTAGTGAAGTTTGTGGACTTCGTTCTATATGAATTTTAATCTCTCCATCATTAATTTTTGCATCCTCAATTGCATGAATTGAATTTACAATAGCTTCAAAAACAGGAAGCAACATGTTCCGCTCGGCTAGTTTTAAACGTTTTACTCTACCCTTCAGGTCTATACCAATCTTATCTGTATTCTTTTTCGACATTTACTTTTATTTTTAATGTGCTGGGTTGAATAACCTTAAATTTAATCATAAGAATTGAAGAAAATTATTCTTTCATTCATAATTAATCTTGTCGCACTTTAAAAATTAGTCTTTAGAAATTCTTAATTTTAAGTTCTAAAAAATGAACAACCTAACCCAAATACTATCCCATCTTCCACCAGAGCGCATTGCCGATTTGGAGCAAATCACCCAAAAAATAATGGACACTCACCGTGTGGACATTATTCTACTTTTTGGAAGTTATGCCCGTGGTGATTTCAAAACCGAACGTGGAGCGGAGCAGGGAAAGAAAAGTGATTTCGATATTTTGATTGTTACGGAAGACGGAACACGTAAAAAGCAGGTAGTTTCAAAATTACGTGGTGCATTTAAGGAAATGGAAATTGTGGTGCAAACACTAGTTGTTACCATTGGAGTTGTGAATAAAGCATTGGAAGAAAACCAATATTTCTATTCCGATATTAAAAAAGAAGGAATTGAACTGTTTAATTCAGGGCGTTATGATTTTGCTTCATTTAAAGGTTTATCGCCAACTCGAAGACGTGAGATTGCCGAAGCGGATTTTGAAGAATGGTTTGGTGTTGCTAAGCAGTTTTTCATAGGTGTTGAAGACACATTAGGACATGGCTTTTTAGGTAAGGCTTCATTTGAATTGCAACAAACGATTGAAATGTGTTACACCGCAATTGAAATGGTGTTTAGTCATTATAATCCACATGAACATAACCTGTTTGCTCTGCGTGACAGGTGCGTGCGCTTTCATAAACGGCTGAAAGGCGTTTTTCATTATGATAATGAGGAACATAAAAAGTTGTTTGACCAATTGAACTATGCGTATATCGGAGGGCGTTACCGTAATGAAAGGGAATTTCCTGTGGATATGGATAAGATTGAGTTTTGGAAGCAAGAGACAGAAGCTTTTTTGAAATTGACAGAGGAGATTTGTTTGGAGCGGATTGAAGGGTTTAGAAGTCTTTAAAAATAACACATTCCTTTTTTATATTGCTATACTTATCCAATCTAAGTTAATTAGAAAGGGGGAATATTCGAAAAACATTTACCTTTGAGTTTGAATTTAACCCATTACAAATTTAGATCAAACACTTATGAAAATAACGGTAGATGAATTATTCGATAGAATTGTAAAACGCCACCCACAGTTAGACCAGCTTCCATTACAAAAGGTAATGATGGAAGAGTGCTGCGAAACAGCCCTAAATAGTAATCCAGAACTTGCGGATTTGGATGTTTTAGAAAATGCTGTGCAAATTGCCTTCATAACTTGCAATTCTACTTTAAAAGCAACATTAAAAGGTCTATTGGAATCATCTGACGCGGATAAAATCAACCTAAATTACAGGAATCAAAAATTCACATTTACATCTGATTCCCATTTCTTACAGGACGACTAACAATACATTTGAATACAAAAAAGGGTTGACCGATTAGTCAACCCTTTCACAGTTTTTAAATTACTCTATTAAAAAGGCGATTTGTACTCCGGATTCGTTAAGAATCGATCATCTGTAAGCGTATGCAAAAATGCGATCAAATCAGCAATGTCTCCTTCGTCTAACATCAACCCTGTTCCCATTGTACTTGCCAAGGCCGGGTCAAGTGTAGAAGACGAATGTAATTCGCTATTGTAATGATTGATTACTTCTTCTAATGTATTGAAACGTCCGTCATGCATGTATGGTGCAGTTAAAGCAATATTTCTTAAGGTTGTTACCTTAAACTTAGCTTTATCGGCATCATTTTCAGTTACATCATAACGCCCCAGATCAGTGAAATCCATATCCGAATCCAAACCATTATTCATGTATTGATCGTTTTCAAAATTAGTACCAGAGTGACAATGTGCGCAATCAGCTCCAGATGTCTCTGGGAAAAATTCATTATACTCTGCAAAAAACAACTGTCGTCCACGTTCTTCTGCATCAGTCAAGGTAGCTGTTCCTTCAAGATAGCGATCATACTTTGAGTCATCCGAAACCATTGAAAACATAAACGCCTCAAGTGCATGTGAAATCCTTTGCTCGTTTATGGTTTCATTACCAAATGCACGTGTAAACTGATCTTTATAGTTTTGTTGTAGACTTAATTTTGTAATTACATTTTCCAATGTCTCATTCATTTCAAGCGGGTCTTGAATTGGCAATACAGATTGATGTCTTAACAGTTCTGCACGTCCATCCCAAAAGAATCCGTTTTCATTCCAAGCCAGATTAATAACAGCCATTGCCTGACGAGCGCCTGGTAATCCTTCTACACCAATGGAGAATTGATCGGGATCAGAAAAGCCATCTTCTTGTATATGACACGTAGCACAAGCCATTGAGCCATCTTTGGAAAGTGTTTTTTCATAGAATAACATACGCCCTAACTCTACCTTTTGCACTGTCAAAGGGTTGTCAGATGGTAAGTTTGGAGCAGGCAATGTATTATTCTGATACTTCAAACTATAAGGAGTGTCATCATATTCTGCCACGTAAGGTTCTACAGGCGGATCTTTTTTACAAGATGCCAAAATTATTATAGCACTTAAGGCAATTATTCCACGCTTCATTTTCATCCCTCTTACTTTATAATTACTCTTTCGGTAGCTACTGTTTCTCCCTCTTGATTTAACACAGCGACTATATAAACACCAGCATTTAACAGCTCAATATTCATTTGTGTATTGGTAACCGAAGTCGTTTGTACCAATTCTCCAAGGGGATTTAGAATGTTAATTGTTTTTACCTTTTCTACATCAGCAAAATTCAATTGTATCTGACCATTTGAAGGATTGGGGAATAAAGACCAAGACAATGCATTTTCTTCTTCCAAACCAACCGTATATAGACCAAAAACAACATCTCTCCAATTTTCCAATACTTTTTTTGCTTCTCCTGTTGATCCATGAGAAATAGTACCTCCTGTTAACGAAATATCATTTAGTCCTGCCGCATAGTTACCGTTTAAACTCATCACTAATGAACCTGCTTCGTCGGTAACTTCAACATCTGATTCTACTTCAAAATAGTTTTCGTTTCCTAAACCATGCAATTGAAAATTCTGTGAAAGGTCATCTCCTCCAAAACCTTCATACGCAATAAATCGGTATCCTGATGCCCATCCCCAGTGCATAGAAGGTGATTTTGGTCCAAGCGGATGAGAGACATCCCAAATAGATGGGTCTTCGTTATTTAACGGAGCATAAACACCTATATGAAACTTAACCCCTTCGATATCAGTTACATCAAAATTTCCTAATTCGATTGAAGTAGAAATTTCGTCCTCTGGACGTACAAGCGCAACTATTGCATCTGGAACATTCGTTTCTGTTCCTCCATCATGTAGAATAGTTATTCGTGTTACATAATATTCTAATCGAGAAGCTTTGAATTCATGTCCTAAATTGTTGGCACTTACAACATCCAATGCAAAATCGTCCACTCCAAGTTTGTGATTAATCTTAAGTGTAACGTCGGTTTGAGCAATTCCTGTTAAAAGTAATAAACTGCTAAATGCACTAAGTATCAGTTTTTTCATAGTCTTAATTTACGTTTTCTTAACGCTAATATAAAACCAGAAAGGGTATTGATCCAAATTTTAGATTGTCGATTCACTAAAGATAATGTTTAATAACTTGAAGACTTATATCTCAAAACTACTACAACCCTTGCAGATATTGGATTGCGTTGCTTCATGCTTAGTTTGGCTTACCTTTTTTTGAACCGAAACAACACTTATAAATTGTAATTTTCTAATGAATTTTTATAGTTGCTGTAATCATTGATTTTTCCTGTCTGACTATTTTTCATTAATTTTGTATATAAGTTCAAATGAAAATTTTGCGTTCCATAGCACCCTTTTTATTGATTCCATTGTTACTGGTTTCAACAATAGGTTTTTCCCTAGAAGTCCATTTCTGTGGAGATGAGATAAAAAGCATTGGTTTATTTGAAGCGGAAAAATGCGATATGGAGAAGGATGTCTTGAGCGCTGAAGAATTCGAAAAATTACCGCCTTGTCACCAAAAAAAATATCTTGCCGAGCAAGAAAGTAAGGAAGGAAATGGGTTTTGTCAAAACAATTGTTGTCATGACGAACAATTAAATTTTGATTCGGAAGACGCAACAAAACAAGCCACTGTGAATTACACTGACTTGAATGAAATTCAAGCCATTCTTATTTATGCTGCGATTGATTTTCAATTGTTTAACCCAACAAAATTTGTTTCCAATTATAGGGCATACAAACCACCCTTACTGAGGCAAGACATAACCGTTTTGCAACAGGTATTCCGTATTTGATTTTCATTTTTAGAATAGTAAGCTCTAGGTCTTTTTAGACTAGAGCATTCTGTGTTTTATTCCATTCTAAAAATGAAAAATGTTAAATCGTATCGTAAAATTTTTTCTTGACAATAAGCTAGTCGCATGGATAATGGTCATTTTATTTGTGTGTTGGGGAATTGTTGTTTCTCCCTTCAATTTCAATTTGTCTTATTTACCAAGTGATCCTGTTCCTGTTGATGCTATTCCAGACATTGGAGAGAATCAGCAAATAATCTATACCGAATGGGCAGGACGTTCTCCACAAGATGTAGAAGATCAAATTACTTACCCTTTAACCTCGGCACTTTTAGGAATTTCAGGAGTTAAAAGTGTTCGGAGTAATTCCATGTTCGGTTTTTCAAGTATTTATCTAATTTTTGATGATGATATAGATTTCTATTGGAGCAGAAGTCGAATCATTGAAAAACTTAATTCACTTCCATCTGATCTTCTTCCTGAAGGAGTTACCCCATCACTAGGCCCTGATGCTACAGCCCTAGGTCAAGTTTTTTGGTATACCCTTGAGGGGCAAGATGAACATGGAAAAACAACTGGAGGGTGGGATTTACATGAATTAAGAACGATACAAGATTTCTATGTTCGTTATGGATTACAATCAGCAGAAGGTGTATCAGAAGTAGCTTCTATTGGCGGTTTTGTACAAGAGTACCAGATTGATGTACGGCCTGAAAAAATGAAAAACTATGGCATTACTATAAATGAAGTTGTAAGAGCCGCTGAAGCCTCTAATTTGGATGTTGGTGCGCAAACTGTTGAAATCAATCTAGCTGAATATTTTGTTAGAGGTTTGGGGTATGTTAAAAAGGTTGAAGACATTGAAAAAAGTGTTGTAAAGGTGGTTAATAATACACCCATTCGTATTCAAGACATTGCTCATGTTCATCTGGGACCAGCTCCACGTCGAGGAATTCTGGATAAATCTGGAGCTCCAGCAGTAGGAGGAGTTGTCGTTGCACGATACGGGGCTAACCCTATGGAGGTGATTCAGAATATCAAACAAAAAATGGAGGAAATTGCTGTAGGATTACCTCAAAAAGAATTAGCGGATGGTCGCATTTCTCATGTAAAGATTATTCCTTTTTATGATCGCTCACAATTAATTCATGAAACGATCGGAACATTAGAAGAAGCCCTGACACTTGAAGTTTTAATCACCATCATTGTTGTGTTATTGCTGTTACTTCATTTCAAATCTTCTTTACTCATTGCAGGATCATTGCCCGTTGCTGTATTGATGTGTTTTATTGCCATGAAGTATTTCGGTATTGATGCGAACATTGTGGCATTATCAGGTATCGCCATTGCTGTTGGAACAATGGTGGATATGGGAATTGTTTTAACCGAAAGCATGACTGCTCAATTAGCTGTTGCACCACCAACACAAACCATCAGTACAACCATTTATAAAGCAACCACTGATGTTGTTTCTGCCGTAATTACGGCTATCGCAACAACGATTGTTAGTTTTTTACCTGTATTTACTATGCAAGCGGCAGAGGGTAAATTGTTTATACCGCTTGCTTATACGAAGTCTTTTGCGCTCTTAGCTGCTGTACTTCTCGCTATTACTGTAATTCCGCCAATAGCGGAACAGTTATTTAAAATAAAAAGCAAACCACGAATTTTTAAGTATTTGGTCAACGGGCTGCTATTCATTTTTGGAAGTATATTACTATTCGGCCAATTTTCATTTCTTGGTATGCTTGGTATTGTTGTAGCCCTTGGTGGTGGTTTAAACGCTTATTTTCAAGAAAATAAACAAGAACCTTGGCTTAAGAAATTCGGCTACATCAAAAATGGGGTTTATGCACTACTCGTAACCTGGTTACTCGCATCTATTTGGATGCCGCTTGGTGTTGCACAAAGCATATTTATAAATTTCATTTTCGTACTCTTAATCATTATTCTTTTAATTGGTTCTTTTTATGGTGTGATCCATTTTTACGAAAAGATATTGCGGTTTTTATTGCGTATCAAGTACGTTTTTCTAGGGGTGATTGTTTTACTGCTTTACACAGGATTTACGATTTTCAAATCGACCGAAAAAGAGTTTATGCCTTCGCTAAATGAAGGATCGTTTTTATTGATGCCTACAGCTATGCCACACGCTGGTATGGAAATGAATGAAAGTAACATTCGTCTACTCGATTTGTCAATTAACACAATTCCAGAAGTGGAAATGGTAGTTGGAAAAGCAGGGCGGGTTGAAAGTGCATTAGACCCTGCTCCAATGTCCATGTATGAACACATAATTTCATATAAATCTGAATATATCCAAGATGAAAATGGACAAAAAATTCGGTTTAAAACAGATTATGAAGGTGCTTTTGTTTATGATAATTCAGGCAATCTTATCCCTGATGATAACGGACAGTATTTCAGACAATGGCGTGAACATATCAAATCTCCTGATGATATCTGGAATGAAATCATAAACGCAGCAAAAATTCCTGGTGTTACTTCTGCACCAAAACTACAACCGATTGAGACAAGACTTGTCATGCTACAAACAGGAATGCGTGCGCCAATGGGGATAAAAGTGAGGGGAACAAACTTGGAGGATATAGAAGCTTTTGGATTTCAATTAGAAACACATTTAAAAGAAGTAAAAGGCGTAAAGACAGAAGCTGTCTTTGCAGAACGAATCGTAGGAAAACCTTATTTGATGTTGGCCATAAAACGCGAAAAAATCAGTCGCTATGGGCTAACAATTGTCGACGTTCAACGTCAACTGCAAACTGCAATAGGTGGAAAGCATGTTGGTACTACGGTGGAAGGAAGAGAACGTTTCGGAATTCGTGTCCGTTATCCTATGGAACTTAGAAATGATCCAGAACGAATCAAGTCCATTTATATCGCTTCTCCAGATGGCACGCAAATTCCATTAGAAGAGTTAGTAGATGTAGAATATGAACAAGGCGCACAAGCAATAAAGAGTGAGAACAACTTTTTATTGGGTTATGTACTTTTTGATAGAGTAGCAGATTTTTCGGAGGTTGAAGTGGTTCAAAATGCAGAAGCATACCTACAGGATAAAATAAATGATGGAACGTTAATTGTTCCAAGCGGAATTACTTATGAATTTGCAGGAAATTACGAACAACAGGTTCGTTCAAACAAGCGACTCAGTGTTGTTTTACCGATTGCATTACTGATCATATTTTTAATCCTCTATTTCCAATTTAAGTCTGTACTTACTTCCCTTTTTGTGTTTTCTGGTGTATTTGTGGCATTTGCAGGAGGTTTCATTATGATTTGGCTATACGGTCAAGAATGGTTCATGAATTTTAGTCTTTTCGGAACAAATATGCGGGACTTATTTCAAATTCATACAATACATTTAAGTGTAGCCGTTTGGGTAGGATTTCTCGCCTTATTTGGTATTGCCACTGATGACGGTGTACTTGTGGCAACTTTTCTCAAAGACAGCTTCAAGAAAAACCAACCGAATAACGTCAAAGCTATTGAAGATGCTGTAGTGCAGGGAGGATTGAGACGAGTAAAGCCCGCCATGATGACGACGGCAACAACAATTTTAGCATTACTTCCTGTACTTACTTCTACAGGAAAGGGAGCTGACATTATGCTTCCTATGGCCATTCCTTCCTTTGGAGGCATGGTATTCAACCTCATTACCATGTTTACAGTGCCCGTACTGTATTGTATTTGGAAGCAGATTGATCTCAAATTGAAATCGAACAACTTACTTAAAACCAGTTAAACATGAATATTAAGCAAAATATAATCGTTTTAGTCGTCTTGTTGATTGGTGTCCAAAAACAAGATTGCTTTGCCCAATCATTGGATTCGTTACTTGCATTAGCAACAGCTCAAAATCCTAAACTAAGAGCCTTGGAAAAAAGGTACGAGGCAGCTGTAATTCAAACAAAAAATGCGCGACAATTGGATCAACCAACAATAGGTGTTGGAATTCCGATTTTACAACCTGAAACACGTTTAGGGCCACAAATCCTTATGGTTAGTGCTAGCCAAATGTTTCCGTGGTTTGGAGCACTTGATGCTGAGGAAGATGTACTTATCTCTATGTCCAAACAGGAATACGAAAAAATTTCAGCTTTAAAGCTTGATCTTTTTTATCGTGTGAAGATCAACTATTATGAACTGCTCTATCTCTATGAAACGCAAGACTTATTGGAGGAAGAAATCAAACTCCTAAAATCATTAGAGACACTGAGTCTTATAAAAATGGAAACGGGACAGGGAGCAATGACTGATGTATTGAGAATCCAAATGAAAATGGAAACCATAAAGAATGATATAATGCAAATCAAAAATGATGAAGCAATGGCTATTGCGCGTATCAATGAAATTACAAACCAATCCATCACGAATTTTGAAATCAGCTCTGAGGATACGTTGACTTTACCCGAATTGTATTTTGACTTAGCGCTATTTCAGGAAAGAATAGAGAAACATCATCCGTTAGCCAAACTATTGCAGGCGCAAACAGAAGCTTCAGAGAATCGACTGATTGTGAATAAAACCAGTAATTCTCCTTCAATTGGAATCGGATTAGACTATGCGCTTGTCGGACAACGAACAGATGCTAATCCCGCAGGTAATGGTAGAGATATTTTCATTCCAAAAGTAATGCTACGTATTCCAATTTATCGAAATACTTATCATAACACCAGAAAGGTTGAAGCTTTAAATCAAGAAGTACTGGCCTACGAAAAAACTGCGCTAGTAAATCAATTAACCAGTGAGTTAGCAGTATTCAAAAGCACATACGAAAATACACTGCTTTCGTTTGAAGTGTCTAATAAACAAATTGCAATTGCGAAACAAGCATTTGAAATTTTGAAGGCAAACTACACAGCTGATCATTCTGTTTTTGATGATTTAATCTCATTGGAACAAGAATTACTGCTATTTAAAAAACAGAAGATAATATCCATGTTGAGAGCTCATATTGCAGTTGCAAATATCGAGCGTCTCACAAATTTTTAATCAAACAACAAATGAAACATACATATAAAATAGAAGGAATGACATGTAACGGATGTAAGGCATCTGTAGAACAGTCATTAATAAATATAAACCAAGTAGAAGATGTCCAGATAAATCTGGAATCGGGTGAAGCCTCGATTTCAATGAGCACTCACATTCCTCTTGAGCAGCTTCAATCCGCACTATCTGAAAAGTATAAAATTTCAGAAGAAGTTCAAAAAACAGCTCGTGCGACTTCTGAATTCGAAACCCAAGAAAAAAGTAAGATTCAGCAACTGAAGCCGCTTCTCTTAATTTTACTCTATATCACAGTGAGTAGTAATCTTATGCATTACAAAAATTGGACTATCGGAGAAGTAATGCTTGATTTTATGGGACTTTTTTACATTGTCTTTAGTTTTTTTAAGCTACTTGATCTAAAAGGGTTTCCTGACTCTTTTAGAATGTATGATCCGTTAGCAAAACGATTACCGATTTATGCTTGGATTTATCCTTTTATAGAAACAGCACTTGGGATAGCATTTCTGATGCGTTTTCAAATTCCGATTGCGCTTATCGCCACAATTATCGTTTTAGGAATTACAACCATTGGTGTCACTCAAACCTTGTTGAGCAAAAAAACAATCAGATGCGCCTGTCTTGGAACGGCTTTAAAACTACCTATGACAGAGGCTACATTTATAGAGAATGCCATCATGATTGTTATGGCGATCACTATGCTAACATTTAGTTTATGAAACATTATTTGATCAATATAGCTTTATTAGGAGGGGGAATTCTTTTAGGGTGGATTTTCTTTTACCATCCACAAGAAACTCTCGAAACTGACCACTCTGAACATGAGCATACCTCAGAAATTTGGACATGTTCTATGCACCCACAGATTCGAAAAAACGAACCTGGAGATTGTCCCATTTGTGGAATGGATTTAATCCCCCAATCAGATCAATCCAACGAGAGTAGTTTAGTGCTTGAAATGACGGATGAAGCGGTGAAATTATCGAACATTCAAACAGCAGTAGTTTCCGATCAATTCAGTGTGAATAATTCATTGAAAATTTCTGGAAAGCTCGTTTCAAATGAGGAGTATACCACGAATTTGGTCACACAGTTTTCTGGACGAATTGAACGCTTATTTGTCAGTTATACAGGAGAAGAAATAAGAAAGGGACAAAAAATCGCAGTGATTTACTCCCCCGAATTAATCACAGCTCAGCAAGAATTATTAGAAGCTGAAAAACTAAAGAATTCTAATCCTGCATTCGTTGAAGCAGCAAAAAACAAACTGCGTTATTGGAAAATAACAGAAGATCAAATTGATCACGTTATAACCTCAAAACAAATTCAAGAAAACTTCGTGATTTATGCATCCCATACAGGAGTTGTAACCAATAAAAAAGTCGTTGTTGGTGATCATTTAAAAGCAGGGGATGCACTGTTTGAGATAACAAACTTATCGTCACTATGGGCTGTGTTTGATGTGTATGAAAGTGATATATCTAATATTCGAGAAGGAGGTAAAATCGCTTTCGTTCCAGAGGCTTACCCAAATGAACGATTTGAGACTCAAGTTTCATTCATTAATCCGATTGTTGATCCAACTACAAGGACAATAGAAATTCGAGCAAATGTTGAAAATTCTAGCGGAAAGTTAAAACCAGAAATGTTTATTGACGGAGAGGTAAATACCTCTAAAAGCGACTTAGCTTTTGAATCTTCTCCTTTACTTGTTCCTAAAACAGCTGTGCTCTGGACAGGAACTCGATCAATCGTATATGTAAAAGTTCAAGACACAGATATTCCCTCTTTTGAATATAGAGAAGTTGAGATTGGTGAAGCTGTGGGAGAAGAATATGTAGTTATTGATGGTCTTTATTTAGGTGACGAAGTTGTTACAAATGGTGCTTTTGTAATTGATGCAGCGGCACAATTGAACAATCAATCGAGTATGATGAATCGAAAAATCACATCAAATAACGAAAATCAGGCTGATGGTAATGGGCAAGTTGAATTTAGTGAGAATATTCCCATTGTGTTGGAACAGCAGTTAACCTTTTTGGTGGATGATTACTTAACAATGAAAAATGCATTGATTGAAAGCAAGCCATTGAATGTAAAAGGTGCTGCACAAAAGATGTATGAATCACTTAAAAATATCCAAAAAGACTTAATCAAAGGTGAACCAAAAACCTTTCTCATAGAACAGGTGGATAACATAAAAGCTCATAAAGATCAATTGATGAGTGAATCATTAGACAATCAAAGAAAAGCGTTTGATCCAGTATCTAAAGCAGTCGAAAACCTAATTCGCTCTTTTGATTTAGGAGACAATACCTACTTTTTACAGCGTTGTCCAATGGCAAATGGTGGAGTAGGTGCAACATGGATTAGTACCGAAGAAAAAATTAAAAATCCTTACTTCGGAGATCGAATGCTAGGATGTGGATCAACCATTGAAAAATTAGGATCATGAAAAGAATAGCGGTGTTGATTAGTAAATCGACAAATAATGAAATCATCATTCAAGCAGCCATTCAAATGGCACAAATACTCCAGTTGGAGATTACCTTGTATCATTTTGTTACAGCTCCCCAAAATTGGGAAAGTTTAGGCAGAACGGTAAGAGATAGTCACCCACAAGCCAAACGAGATATGAACGAGGCCCGTCTAGTCATGGATCATTTGCTTATGGAGATTCGAGCAGAAAAAGTGGCTGCGCGAAAAGCATATCTTCTTTATGATCAGGAAGAACGGTCAACAGAAAATACACATAACGTAGATACCCTTGTTATTACGGATCGAAAAATGTTTGAAGTGGACAACACGGATATTCTTGATTTTTTATGCGAATTTACCCCTGTAAAATTAATCGTAGGTAATGAATTCAAGGTCAAAAACATTGAAGATGTTGTGTTATCTTCCGACTTCCATACATTACTACCGCAATGTGTCTCATTGGTTAATAACTTGATTGATACTATTGATTTTAATCTCAATTTGGTATTTATTGATACCAATGAAACTCGTGAGAATTCTAAAATCAGTATCGAAAATATGAAAAGGGTAATCACGCAAAATGGTTTTCGAAAAACGAGTATATCAATCTTCAATTCGGATTGTCGATTGAAAGGTGTTGAAGATTTTGCTAATTTAAGGGGAGGCGATTTAATTATTACCGAGGAGCAGTGCAAAGTCAATTTGAAAAGCCTAAACGAAATGCATTTGCCAATTATAATTATTAATAAATAAGATGAGAGGAGTGTTGATTATAGGGTCTTTAGTCCTTTTAAGTGGTTTTTTTGTGGCATTTAATGCTACTAAAAACCCTATTTCAGTTTATGAAGTTGATATTCCAGTAGGATTTCCCGAACTCGAATTCCCTGAAGGAAATGCATTAACTCAAACTCGTGTTGAACTGGGAAGAATGCTTTTTTATGATCCTATTCTGTCTGTGGACAGTACTGTTTCATGTGCAAGTTGCCACAATCAGACACTTGCCTTTGCTGACAATAAAGTGATAAGTCCTGGAGTAGAAGGCCGCTTGGGTATGCGAAACGCCCCAACACTAGCCAATGTGGGATATAATCCAACACTTTTGTTTGACGGTTTTTTAAAAACACTGGAAATGCAAGTCCTTGTTCCGATTCAAGAGCATGCTGAGTTCAATTCTAATATAGTCGATATTGCTGAAAAGCTAAAAAAAGATAGTCTTTATGTTAGAATGAGTGTGGAAGCCTATGAGCGTCTGCCTGATCCTTATGTTATTACACGTGCTATCTCCTCATTTGAACGGACACTGATCAGTGGAAATTCAAAGTATGATCAACAGGTTTATCAGAAAAATAATGTAATGAATCGTTCCGAAAAACGCGGAATGAATTTATTTTTCAATGAACTCAATTGTGTTGAATGTCATTCAGGATTCAATTTTACGGACTTTAGCGTTCAAAATAATGGACTATATGAAGTTTATGCTGATTCAGGAAGACAACGTGCAACAAAAATAGAGGCGGATCGAGCAATATTCAAAGTTCCTACATTAAGAAATATTGCATTAACAGCTCCTTATATGCATGATGGAAGCATAGCAACACTGGAAGAGGTTATTATGCATTATGAGAGTGGAGGTAAGTCTCATCTTAATAAAAGTGAAAAAATCAAACCGTTTCAGTTATCAAAAAGAGAGCGGAAAGATTTAATCCGCTTTTTGGAATGTTTGACAGATTACGAATTCATTACTAACCCTGCCTTTTCAAATCCTTTTGAGTGAAATAGTTTATTTAATTCACATTTTGATTAATCCAGAATTCTATTAATTGATAATTTCTACCTTTGTATCAGTGAATATGTTGAAATCTGTCATATCAGTCACATTGCTTTTTACCTATTTATTAGGGTATGGGCATTCTTTGATCCCTCACTGCGAGGTCAATTGTAATGGTATTGAAGAAAAGCATGAACACAATCATGAACACCACCAGCATGATCATGATGATTTGGCATTAGATGGGCATGACCATGTTTCACATGGGGATCATTTTGACGAGGGATGGATGGACTACTTAGTTTGTCTATTTAGTGATTTGGAGCATCATGGCTCCGGATGTCATGCTGAGCATACAGTAAGTCAAGAAAATGTTCAGTTTAAAAATTCACTGCAACAAGATAATGACCAAACTTCAGATTTTACCATCTTCTTAGAATATGAACTAATTGGTCAAAAAATATCGACTACTTCAAATCGTGTCAATGGGCCACCTATTCGATTTGACAGTCAAGCCTATCTTTTTACTTTACCTCAAAGGGGACCTCCATTTTATTCTTGCTAAGAGTTCTTAGTGAACTTTGTTAGAACGTTCAGTGCTGATCAACATTGGATGTTAAGGTTATTTCCTGCGCTTCAGCAGGATCATGTTGAACAAGAATAAAATCTTATGATCAATCGAATAATAAATTTTTCAATAAAGAATAAGCTATTAATCGGCCTGATGACGGTTGCGTTAATAGTAGGTGGAATTTGGAGTATGACCAAAGTACCACTTGATGCCGTTCCTGACATCACTAATAATCAGGTACAAGTCATCACTCAAGCGCCGAACTTGGGAACAGAAGACATTGAGCAGTTTGTGACTTATCCAGTAGAAATTGCTATGTCTAACCTGCCGGGTGTAGTTGAAATCAGGTCTATTTCAAGATTTGGCCTCTCTGTGGTCACCATTGTCTTTGAGGATAATATGGGCACCTATTTACCAAGGCAATTGGTGTCTGAAAAGCTAAATGAAGTAAAGAATGACATTCCTTCTGAATTTGGTGAACCTGAGATGGGGCCAATCTCAACAGGCTTGGGTGAAATCTATCAATATACCCTTGAAGTTGATGAAGAATACAAAGATGATTACTCGCCAGCTGACCTAAGAACCGTTCAGGATTGGATCGTCAAACGACAAATGTCAATGGTGCCAGGTGTCGTAGAAGTCAATGCTTTTGGTGGTGACGTTAAGCAATACGAAGTTGCTGTTGATCCTGACAAGCTTAGGCGAATGGATGTAACCATGCTTGAAGTATTCAGTGCCTTAGAAGCTAATAATCAAAATACTGGTGGAGCATATATTGAAAAGGATCATTACGCCAATTTCATTAGAGGAGAAGGATTAGCCAGAACACTTGAAGATATTGAGCATATCGTCATCAAGAATGTCAATGGAATTCCAATCACGATTAAGGATGTGGCAACTGTTCATTTTGGAAAAGCCATCAAGTACGGCGCATTCACCAAAGATGGTGAAGGGGAAGCTGTTGGAGGGATGATACTAATGCTGAAAGGAGCCAATTCAAATGATGTAATTAAGGCTGTAAAAGAGCGAGTGGATGAAATCCAAAAATCTCTTCCCGAAGGGGTCCATATTGAGCCATTTTTAGATAGAAGTGATTTAATTGCCAAAACTACTGGTACCGTAAGTCAAAATCTAATTGAAGGAGCATTGATCGTGATCTTTGTTCTGGTATTTCTGTTGGGTAACTGGAGAGGTGGATTGATTGTAGCTTCAACCATTCCATTATCCCTCTTATTCGCATTTATACTCATGCACGCTTTTGGGGTATGGGCAAACCTTATGAGTTTAGGTGCCATTGATTTTGGGATCATTGTGGATGGAGCCGTAATTATAGTTGAGGGTACAGTTTTCTTAATGCATGGCAAGCTCTTAAAAGGTCAAAAAATAAAAGCGGAAGAACGTGATGAAATAGCTGAGAAGTCTGCTAGTAAGATGATGAATTCTGCCTTTTTTGGACAGTTGATCATTCTAATTGTGTTTATTCCAATTCTGGCTTTACAAGGTGTTGAAGGTAAGATGTTCAAACCTATGGCACTAACATTCATGTTTGCCATGATTGGTGTAATGATCCTCTGTCTTACATATGTGCCAATGATGTCAGCATGGTTTTTAAGAGCAGGAACCAAGAAAAAATCATGGGGAGACAAACTAGTTGAGTTTTTTGAGCGAATCTATGAAAAGGCCTTAACTGGTGTTCTTAAAGTTGGCAGATGGGTGGTATTAGGAGCTATAGCTCTACTTGCGTTTACAGTATTCACTTTCAGTAAAATGGGTGGTGAATTTATCCCTCAATTGGATGAGGGTGACATTGCATTCCATGCCATACTAAAACCAGGTTCTTCATTATCTGAAACTATCGAAACAACCACCAAGATAGAACAGATCGTCATGGATGAATTCCCTGAAGTGAAACACATTTACAGCAGAATTGGTGTGGCTGATGTTCCAACGGACCCAATGCCCATGGATATTGCTGATGTCTTTGTGATCCTTCATCCTGAAGACGAATGGGAAACCGGTAGATCAAAGTCAGAATTGATTGACATGATGAAAGAACGATTGGAAGAAGTACCCGGTGTGAATTATGAGTTTACACAGCCTATTGAAATGCGATTCAATGAGCTAATTACAGGGGTTCGAGAAGATGTTGCAATTAAACTGTACGGTGATGACCTTGATATCCTTTCAGAAAAAGTAGAAGAAATAGGTAAGATCATAGCCGGTATTGATGGAATTGGAGATATGAAAGTAGAAGCCACGAGTGGCCTACCTCAGATCACAGTTCATTACAATAGAGCTAAAGTGGCTCAATACGGATTACAAATCAATGAATTGAATAGTCTCATACAAACCGCTTTTGCCGGAGGAACAGCAGGAGTAATCTTTGAAGGGGAAAAGAGATTTGATCTTGTTGTGAGATTAGATGAAGAACACAGGCAAAGTATAGATGACATCAATAACCTTTATGTGACCACTTCTAATGGATCTCAAATTCCAATGAAAGAAATAGCAGATATCAGCTATCAATCAGGGCCAATGCAAATCAGTAGAGATAATACTAACAGAAGGTCGTATGTTGGAATCAACGTGAGAGGAAGAGACGTTAAATCTTTGGTTGAAGAGATTAAGCAAAAGCTCGATAAGGAATTAACCCTACCTCCTGGGTATTATATCCGATATGGTGGCGCATTTGAGAACTTAGAACGAGCAAGTGCAAGGCTACAAATAGTCGTTCCCATTGCTTTAGGACTGATCTTCATTTTAATACTTTTTGCTCTAAAATCATTCAAACAATCATTAATGATCTATATGGCAATTCCTTTAGCTGCAATTGGAGGTGTGTTCTTTTTGTGGATGCGTGGAATGCCATTCAGTATTTCAGCTGGTGTAGGCTTTATCGTATTATTCGGCGTAGCTGTGTTGAACGGATTAGTGCTCATCAGTGGGTGGAATGAGCTAAAAGATGAAGGAGTAAACGATTTAAATGAACGAATCAAATTAGGTGCAAAACGAAGAATCAGACCAATTCTCTTAACTGCTTTAACTGATATCCTTGGCTTTTTACCTATGGCCATATCTACCTCTGCTGGAGCCGAGGTTCAACAACCATTGGCCACAGTTGTAATCGGAGGAATGATCACAGCAACTTTCCTTACACTATTTGTATTACCTATACTTTATAAATGGACAGAACAAATGAGTAATCGCAAGAATCTTAAACTTAATAGTAGTCTGGCTACGGTATTAATCATTACTGGATTATTCATGATGCCTTTTCATGGAAACAGTCAAACTGATAGTGTCATCACTGATGTTGACCAAGCCATTGAAATAGGCTTTCAAAACAACAATGACGTAAAGTTGGCCGAAAATCAAATCAAATTGAGTCAACAGAATAAAAAGGGAGCATTCAATCCTGGAAAAACCAATTTCAATGGACAGTATGGGCAATACAATAGTGCTGAAAGAGATTTTGGTTTTAGCCTATCTCAAGATTTTGAATTTCCTACTGTGTATACCGCTCAATGGAATTTAGCGAAGGAAGAAATCGTTGGTTCAGAGCTAGAGTTGGAAGTAGTACGAAATAAACTAAAGTGGTTGATTAGAAAAGAATGGAACCAACTTACCTACCGTAATGAATATAAAAAGCTATTGGTTTATGAAGATTCATTGATGGCACGATTTGTTGAAGCAGCTCAGCTCAGATATGAAGTAGAAGCAACAAATCTTCTGGAAAAAGTAACTGCTGAATCCAAACTTTTAGAAATCAGAAATTCGCTAAGCATCCTAAAGGCGGATATTCTAATTCAGCAAAGAGAGATCAGTATTTTACTCAATGATTCAACCGGTTTGAGTTTTATGCCTGATGAATTGGTTAAGATGGAAATGGCTTATTTACAGGACAGTTCTCTATTGGCCAACAATCCTTTTTTAGCCTATACAAATCAACACGTAGAAATAGCAAACGCAGAAATCAAAACCAACAAAGCTCGAATACTGCCTGATCTGTCAATAGGGTATTTCAATCAATCACTTATTGGTACGCCAACGCAATCAGGCTCTATTGGTACAATTGGTGATCGATTCTCAGGAGTTGAATTTGGTGTTACTATTCCGTTGTTCTTTGGTTCATACAGATCAAACATCAAAATGGCCAAAATTGAAATGGAGAATGCTCAAATCAATTCTGACGGTTATTTCATTTCAATAAACAATCAATATCAAATTCAGTTACAGCAACTACTAAGAGAAATGCAAAACCTCTCTTATTATGAGGAGACAGGATTGCCCCAAGCTGATTTGATGATCAGTAATGCACAACAGAGTTATGAAAGTGGTAACATTGATTTTATCAACTATATCCAAATTCTTGAACGCGGAATTCAAGTAAAAAAAGACTACATAATTGCAATAAAAAATTACAATGAAGCGGCCATCTGCATGGCTTATTTGTTGGGACAATAAAAATATCAGACATGAAAAAGAACATTATATATTATACAATTTTCATCTTACTACTGGCAGCATGTGGTGGTAGTGAAAATGTCGGACATGAAGATGAACATGATCACGATCATGGACACGGTGAAGAAGAGCATGGAGACGAAATTCACTTTTCAGAAGATCAATTCAATGCACTGGGAATCAAGGTTGACACCATACCCCAAAGAAATCTTGGCACCTATGTTGAAGCCAATGGTGAATTAGAAGTACCACCACAAAACCAAGCTGAAGTTACCGCGGTTATAGGCGCCAACGTCAAAAGCATAAAAGTAATTGAAGGCGAAAAGGTAAAAAAAGGACAAGTATTAGCCTATTTAGCCCACCCAAATCTTATTCAATTGCAGACAGAATACATAACTAATTGGAATGATCTTCAGTTTCTTGAACAAGAGTATGAACGCCAGTCAAAACTCTATGAAGGTAAGGTCACAAGCGGCAAGGATTTTCAAAAACTCAAAGCCGACTATAATTCAAAAGTTGGTGTGGTGAATGGTTTAGAAGCACAACTTCAATTAATCGGAATAAGTGTTTCAAGTCTTCAGGAAAATAAAGTGTCACAGACCGTTGCGCTCCGAAGCCCCATTAGCGGTTATATTAGTCTGGTAGAGGTTAAGGTTGGTCAATATGTCAATCCTGAAACGAGTATGTTTGAAATCATCAACAATGAGCATGTTCATGCTGATCTGATGGTGTTTGAATCAGACGTGCACAAAGTTAAAGAAGGGCAAAAAGTTCAGTTCTCAGTTGAATCTTTACCGGATAAATTGTTGTCGGCTACCATATATTCTGTAGGTCAAAGCTTTGAAAATGATCCAAAAGCGGTTCATATTCATGCCGAAATTGACAATAAAGAAGGGCATTTGATACCTGGTATGTACGTTAGAGGAAGAATCATAGTAGAAGATTACTTGAGTTATGCTTTGCCTGAAGAGGCCATTGTGAGAGAAGGTGAGCAATACTACATTTTCAAAGCTGAGAAAGAAGTTGAGGAATGGGCATTTGAACCAATTGAAATAGCTATAGGTGTGAAAGATGAAGGGTGGGTTGAAATCAAACTTTTTGAACCATTAAGTGAAGGGACTGTAATTGCATGGAATAATGCTTACAGCCTGATGGCTGAAATGAAAAAAGGAGAAGCTGAACACAACCATTAACATGTATAATCTAAAATCAATAAATAACAACAGTATGAAAATTAAATTTCAAACAATTGCCCTTATGGCAGTTTTAACTTTTGGTGTAGCAACTTTACCATCATGCGGTGGAGGTGAAGAAAATACGCAAACAGAAGAAAGTCATGAAGATCATGATCACGACCATGACCATAGCGACCATGATCATGACGAACACGATCATTAATTACACAAAAGGTCAGGGGATTACCCTCTGACCGTGTTTTAGATTTAGATGATGACATTATTTCAAATATTTCTGCCCGCTTTTATGATGGTGTACTTTTTTCAAGTATTCGTCATCAGAAGTTATGTGCAGTGGAAAAAGACAGGACAAAATCCGTTTGTATTTAGTAGGTCTGGAAATGCTCATGACTATATTGGATTTGTATTCAAAATCATGACAGCTATTAGTGTAACTGTAATTGTACTGTTCTCTTTTTTTGAAGACATTTATTCAGAATTTTTAGGTCCGCTCTCTTATCTTCATTTCGAAGAACTTAAATGGACGGGTGCCGGAATTTTAATCGCCTCATTGATCTGGACTATTATTGCTCAGTATCAGATGTCAAATTCATGGCGAATAGGAATTGATTATGAGGAGAAGACTACATTAGTACATGAAGGAATTTTCAAACTGTCAAGAAATCCAGTTTTCCTTGGCGTGTTGCTCATTTATTTAGGCACCTTTCTTATCGCTCCAAATGCAATAACTCTAACACTTTTTGTGCTTTGCTATTTTATTCTTCAAATTCAAACGCGATTAGAAGAAGAGTACCTTGAAAGCATTCACGGACAAGGTTATATTGAATACAAGAAAAAAGTTCGAAGATGGATATAGAAGGAAACAAAAGAAATATTGGCTTAGTTGATCGTCTTGAACAATGTAAAATTAGACCGACTGCTGTGCGCATTTTGGTTCTAAAGTATTTTGTAGAAGAAAATAATTGTGCATCATTGAATGAATTAGAATTACATCTTGAAACCGCAGACAAAAGCACCTTATTTAGAACCCTAGTCACATTCGAGCAGAAAGGATTAATTCACAAAATTGAAGACGGAACGGGGGGGGCAAATATGGACTTTGTGTAGAGAATTGTGATTGCTCAGCAAGCTTCCAACACTATCATTTCCATTGTTTAAATTGTAAAGAAACTTTTTGTATGGATGCATTAAGGCCTAAACAGTTCGATTTACCAACGGGGTTTCATGTTAAAGGAGCCAACCTTGTTTTGCAAGGCTATTGTGCAAATTGCAACTAGCTTGCATTCCCAACACTTTACCTTTGTATTGAATACTAAAATCAAAACGAAATGGATCATCATCATGCTTCAAAAAATATCAGTATTGCATTTTTTTTAAACCTATCATTCACCATCATAGAATTGATTGGTGGGATCCTTACGAATTCTGTCGCTATCATTTCAGATGCCATCCATGATTTTGGAGATACAATTGCTCTAGGAACTTCATGGTATCTTGAGAAAAAATCAGATCGACAGGCTAATCAGAAGTTTACTTACGGATACCGTAGACTTTCCATTTTTAGTGCGTTCATCAACTGCATTATTTTACTGATCGGTTCATCCATCATCATTTTTGAAGCGATTAAACGCCTTATCAATCCTGAAACAGTTGATGTTCAGGGAATGATTTATCTAGCCATATTGGGAATCCTGGTCAATTCCATTGGTGCATGGAAGGTAATAGGAGGTAAAAGCTTGAATGAACAAACAATTTCATGGCATTTACTTGAAGATGTTTTTGGTTGGGTAGCAGTCTTAATTGGTAGTATTGTGATGTATTACTATCCCTTATTTTGGATTGACTCAGCACTTTCAATTGGCATTGCATTATTCATTAGTTACATCATGGCGAAAAAGTTTAAACGTTGTTTTAAAATTCTTGCCCAAGCAACACCAGTTAATATAGATCTGAAAAAAATTGAGGAATCGCTATTAAAGTTACCGGTCGTTCATTCGCTACATTACACTCATATTTGGTCATTAGATGAAAGTAAATACGTATTCTCATCACACATTGTAGTTAATCAAATAGACAATAGCACGTTACCAGCTGTTCAAAATGAACTAAGTAATTGGAATATTTGGAGAGAAACCATTCAATTCGAAGTTTTGAATACGGCTTGCACTGTCGAATAATAAACTGATAAGTATGAAGTGTAGTAATATTAGCATTTGCCAAAACGTAAGAAAACATTAAATTCATCTAAACAGAGAGTTGTAGAAGTATGCCAAATCAATTTATAGTATTGTAAAAAGCCCATAAATGAACAAAACAGTATTTGAAATTTCCAAAATGGACTGCCTTTCCGAAGAAAATTTAATTCGGATGAAGCTTGACGAAATTTCAAGTATTGCTAATTTAGAATTTGACCTTTCAAACAGAAAACTAACTGTTTTTCACAGTGGAGCATATCACGAAATTGAAAAATCAGTACTCGAATTGAATTTGGGAGGAAAAAGAATTTCAACTGAGGAGACCGGTAGAAAGGATTTTCAAGAAAATGAAAACCAGAAGAAGTTACTCTGGACAGTACTCGGAATAAATTTCGCCTTTTTTCTAATTGAATTAACAACTGGATTCATTTCGAAATCATTGGGACTTATTGCTGACAGTTTAGATATGCTTGCAGATAGTTTGGTATATGGAATCAGTCTGTTTGCAGTTGGCGGAACGTTAGTAAGAAAAAAGCTTGTTGCCAAACTTGCTGGATATTTCCAGATTACTCTTGCCCTTATTGGATTTATAGAGGTATTAAGAAGGTTTTTTGGAGCAGAAAAATTACCTGACTTCTCCACAATGATAATTGTTTCGATTTTCGCGCTATTAGCAAACGGCGTATGTTTGTTCTTGCTTCAAAAGTCGAAAAGTAAAGATGAGGCTCACATGAAAGCAAGCATGATCTTTACTTCAAATGACGTGATAATAAACTTAGGGGTCATATTAGCAGGAGTTTTAGTGAATTGGTTGAATTCAAACAAACCTGACTTAATAATCGGAACAATTGTTTTTGGTCTAGTTATACAAGGAGCTATTAGAATATTGAAATTAAGCAAGTGATGTCGTTACGTTATTTACTTCTTAACTCCTGACGTAATTCTTTCAAACGTTCTAAATCCTCTATAACCTTCGTGAATTCACTCCGGTTTTCAAAGAAAAAAGAGTTCGATAACAGTCCCCTTCTCTCCGCGAAAAAAACCAAGTGCGATGCACTTGGTTTTTTTATTGGATATAATTGAAGCTTCTTTATTTGAATGCTATTCTTTCGTTCAGTAGCGTTGTAACTCCTTCCGCTCAACCACCAAATTCCCTAATTTGAACAGGTATTACACCTCAAAACACAATACCTTAAGTTTTTTCGCTCTATTTCATATCTTTCTGATAATGAATGCAGACAAAAATCATATTCGAAATATTCAAAATTCTCCCGTAGCCGGTTTTAGCCAAAGTCAGTTATTAGTGTCTTCACTTAACACCTTTTATCGCAAACAATTAAAATCAAGTCTTTCTATTAAAATAGTTGAAGCTGGTACCGAACAATACACAATATCTGGCAAGAAATATAGTGTGAAGTCGAACGAATTTATTATCGTTAATCAAAATGAAGATTTAACGACAACTGTTGATACCGTTGAAAATACAAAAGGAGTTTGTATCTACCCTCCTATTGAACTCATATCTGGTGCATTTGAACGCCTTACTTTGACTAACGATGAAATATTGGATGGTCAACCCCAGACTCTTAAACCATACTTCACCCCTAAAATAAATCGACTTAAAAATAATCCAACAGGGAAATTTCTTGCATCACTCCTTCAGTCAATAAAATATAATTCATCATTTTCAGGGAATGAGTTATTAGGATTTTACTTGAGACTAGCTGATGTATTAGTCGCTGATCAGATTGTTGTGAATAATGATTTGAGAAAACTAAAACCAAGTCGAAAATCGACGAGCGAAGAGCTATACCGTAGACTTTTATTGTCCAAAGATTATATTCACGATCATCAAACAGAAAAGTTTAATCTCGATGATTTAGCCCGTATTAGTTGCCTCTCAAAATATCATTTCTTAAGAAATTTTAAAGATGTTTTTGGACAATCTCCTTATCAATATGTCCTTCGCTTAAAACTACAAAAGGCAATACAATTGATCAATCGTGGTTATTCGTACATCGAAACCAATGATTTGATTGGCTTTTCAGACCCTAAAAATCTAAAACGTGCTATAAAAAAATACAAATCCACCTTTAAATAGCAATTTTTACCCTTAGCAAAAAGAGATGAGCACCTAATTTTGTCAAAAACAGTTTTATGAGATTTTTGATCCTTGTTATCATCTTATTTACCCTTTTTGATTCAAAAGCACAGTTTCATTCGCTCGAAATTCCTTCTGCTAGTCCAGCTGCTCAAATGGGTGTTCAGGTTGGCGTCACACACATTGATATTCAATACCACAGTCCGTCAGCAAGAGGAAGAGATGTTTGGAATAATAATGACATCATTCCTCAAAACGGAAATCCAATACCATGGAGAGCAGGTGCCAACGAAAACACTACTATCGAATTTGATACCGATGTCGTTATAGAAGGCCACCCCTTAACAGCAGGCAAATATGGGTTTCATATCCTACCAAACGAACATGAACATACCCTAATATTCACGAAGCAAAATAATTTATGGGGAAGTTATTACGTCGATTTAGGTCGGGATGTAGCCTTACGGGTAACAGTGAAAGACACTTTATCTGATGTTTTCAACGAACATCTCATTTACGCTTTTAAAAACAGAAAAAACCAGGAAATTACGCTGACCCTCCAATGGGCAGATCGAACAATACCGTTTAGAGTGGTTGTGGATTTGAATAGAACGTGTGTCGCAAAGTTTAGACACGATTTAAACGGGGAAAACACGTATCGTTGGCAAGCATGGAATGATGCAGCAAGATGGTGTCTTGATAATAACACAAATTTGGAAGAGGCTTTAATTTGGGTCAACCGCTCCATTCAAGGTGGATTCGGAGGATTTGGAGCCGATAAAAATTTTCAAAACCTTAGCACAAAAGTCGAATTACTCGATAAACTTCAAAAAACAGAAGAACTTAAGAAATGCATGGATGAAATTTTCAAATTACCGTTTACTGCTGATGAAGGACATTATATGGGAGCAACTTTTTTAAAACTAGGTAAAGATCAAACGACCATCAAACTAATGGATAAAGGCTTATCAATCCATAAAAATGATTTTGGCCTTTTATTGTATAAAGCAATAGCGCATTACTATCTTAACGAACCCAATAAAGCTAGAAAAACTTTAGATAAATGTGTTGAATATTGTCCTTCAACATTCCTCCCAAGGTTAACCGAAATCCAAGAAGAGATTACTCAACAACATTATGAATTTCCGAACCGTAAATCTTAAATTATGACCCGTTTTAAGTATATTTTTTTCTTTCTCCTTTTATTTCACGCAACAATTGGATATAGTCAAACGACCCCTCTTAAACGAAAGGCAGCTTTAGGAATTTCCCTGCAAGTGAATAACGATTCCATAGCTTTATCGAATAATCTCAATACCAATGAAGGGATACTTGTATTGGAAGTATTACCTGGTGGATCTGCAGAAAAACTAGGACTAAAAACCAATGATATTATAGTTAACATTAATCAAATATCTATTGAAACCATCCAAGACTTGCATTTTGCCCTAAGTAATCTTCGCGCCGAAGAACAACTTTCGATTGAATATCTACGAAATGGAAAATTAAAAACAACCAAAGGTAAGGCCATTGCAAAACCGCTTGAAACATCAGATTATGCTGACGTTTACTATGAAGAAGTTAATTACGAAGGTAATAAGCTCAGGTCTATTTTACACATGCCTACGGGAGTTGAAAAACCTCCAGTAATATTTTATATACAAGGATACACTTGTCAATCCATTGATTTTTCAATGTCTCCAAATATCACCATTCGAAAGTTAATTGATGACTGGGTGAAAAATGGTTATGCCGTTTATCGTGTAGAAAAACCTAATATTGGAGATAGCCAGTGCGATAAAGGTTGTATGGAACTAAATTTTTCTGAAGAAGTTGAAGTCTTTAGACAAGGTTATCTAAGACTTACTCAAGACCCTCGCATTGATCCTGATCAAATATTCATTTTTGGTCATTCTATTGGAGGGATAATCGCTCCTGTAATTGCTTCCGAATTCGAACCAAAAGGAGTCATAACTTACGGTACAGTTGTCAATACTTGGTTTGAATACATGCAAGATTTAACTCGTGTACAAGGTGATATTTTTGGGCGCCGAGATGTTGAAGTAGAACGAGAAATCCGAACTTTAATTCCATTTTGGTACGCATTGTTTATTGAAAAGAAAAGTCCAATTGAAATACTCGAGCAACCAAAATTTAAAGCATTATTGGAAAATGAGGGAACATTAGCTGATTTTGAGAACAATTTATTTATAGATCGACATTATACGTATTGGACAACAATACAAGACTTGGCTCTAGCAAAAATATGGTCAAATGTAAAATCCTATGTTTTGGCTCTCCATGGCGAATTTGACATACAAGCCCTTCATGCAGATCATATTTATCAAATAGAGAGAATTGTTAATTTATCCTCACCTGGAAAGGCTTCTGCTCAATTAATCAAAGGCGCAGACCATGGATTTGTTAGGTTTAATTCGATGGAGGAGAATATACAAACTTTAAATGCGAATCAATATGGGAGAGCACTCCATGAAAAATATCATGAAGGTATTGCTCAGGTTACACTCGAATGGATGAAAAATTTAAGCCAATAGATTATGAAATTATTCCTTGCATTTATCTCTTCCTTTTTTGTTTTGATTGGTTTTACGCAACAAAAACTTAATGGTATTTACAAAATAGATGTCGAGTTCATTGCAGAATTTGCCGAAATATATCGTTTTTATGATGATGGGACTTTTGTCCATCAATATTGGGACGATGTTGGTGATCAAATTGGTATTGGAAAGTATGAACTTGATAAAACTCAAATCACGTTACATTATCAAACCATTAATAGTGAATTCAAAAAAATGAAAATCATCGAGCAAAACAGTATGGATTCATTGTCTCGCCTGTTAGTGCTCAATCCAATAATACCAAACGAAAAATTAAAAATAACATATCAAATTTTATCGGATACTGGTTTAGTATCAACTAAAACTGCAGATGCCGACGGGTTTACAACATTTAAATTAGCTCCAGATCAAACTCTAAATGCGTACGTAGAATCTTTGAACATCCCAATGGATTTTAAAACCTATGCCAATTTTACACTACCTGCAACAACTCTCACCAAAGACTACCTGGTTTATCCTCAATTCTATCCAAATCACACCATCTTTCTTCCTGAAAAAACGATTCAATACCCCATCAAAATTAAAAAGAAGCTTTTCCGGATAAAAGTTAATAACAAGTGGGTTTGGTACGATAAATGGTGCGAATAAGTCATGAAAAAGTCACTCATCGTATTCGTGTTAACCTGCCTGATTCGAATTTCAGCTTGGTCAGAAGCTGCTCCCTATTCAATGGATGAACTTTTGTTAAAATCGAATCTTATTGCTCATGTCAAAATAACAAGTCATACTGAAAATGATTTTAAAGTATACATAGTCGATGTGCTTCACCATCACAAATCTGGGATTAAGAATGGCGATTATTTAACCGTTGTTAACGATTTTAATGTAATATGCCCATCAGCCTTTAGCATCGAACGAGCTGAGCAAAAAAGTGAAGCACTCGCATTTTTGATGTATCATAATGGTCAATGGCACTTAAACCAAGGTGAAATAGGATTCTTTTCACAGGGAAGAATAGAAATCCCTTTTTACGAGGAAGGGTGCACCTATAATGGAACTATTGAAGATTGGAAAAATGATTTGACAGACTATTTTAATCATTTTAGTTATGATAAAAACGGGAGATTAACAGCCAAATACAATTCAAATCATATTAAAAATTCACCTCCTACTTCTTTAGCTTTATTACAGTATAATCAACTCTACCATCACCTGTCACTTAACCTTTCGGTCAATAACAAATTAGTGATGAATTTAATTTTTCCACCAGAAAATTCGAATGATAGTACTCAAAAATTAGCCGATGAAATTTATCTGCACGTTGATCAACCACCAATAAAAGAAAAAGACCTGCAGGACATGATGAATGATTTAGTTGAATATGTCCATACTACAAGACCCGAAATTAAAGCAAATAATATACAAGGAACCAGCTATTATTCGTTGACTTTTGATAAAAGCGGAAAAATAACTGACGTACAAATTATTCGATCTATCTCACCTATAATTGACCAAGCAATCTACGACTTTTATGAACGGAATAATTTATGGTCTCCCGCCCTCTTGAACAACCAAGCTGTGCGATTTCAGCAAAATTTGCCGCTTAGGATTAAATAAAAGAAGGTGATGGTTACAATTCGTTATTTTCTTATTTACTTTATACTTCAAACGGTAAAATGTCATGAAAAACTACCTCAACTCCTTCAATATTTTAAGTTCTTCAGAAATTGATTTACTGGACGAATTAGCTGAAATCAAAGTTTTAAAAAAAGGAGACTTTTTTATCAAAGAAGGACAAACAAGTCATGAAGTAGCCTTTATTGAAACTGGCGTCTTTCGATCTTATTATTACTCGTCAACTGGTGAGGAGGTAACCTATTGTTTTCGGTTTGCGAATGAGTTTCTTAGTGCCTATTCCTCCTACTTAACTGCCTCTCCTTCTGAAGAATGTTTGGAGGCGTTAACGGAATCCAAGTTGATTGTAATTTCGAGAGAAACATTAAATCAACTTGAGAAAACAAGTCATAATTGGACACGTTTTTTAAAGGTTATGGCCGAACAGGAATATATAACCATGGAAAAAAGAATTTTTATGCTTCAGCGAGAAACCGCTGAAACCCGTTACGCGAATCTTTTAGAAAAACACCCTGAATACCTCCAACAGATACCTTTAAACTACCTTTCTTCATATTTAGGAATATCACCTCGGCATTTAAGTCGAATAAGAAAAAGTGTTTACAAGTAGATAATCAATGTTTTACGATGTATTTATTTGAGAATTATAGTTTGGTAAAGCTCCTGGTTATTTTCATTAAAAAAACGCACATTTAGCGAATCTTCTTTTAAATTCAAACGCATAAATCCCAAACTGGCAGCTGCAAATTTAGTGATAGTAGAATCACGCGTAACCCCTCTAAACTCCGAACCACCTCCACTCACAAAATAATGGGTTTTACCCTCCGGTTTTTGATATTGTAAATCATGATCGTGGCCTGCTAAATATACATCTACACCGTATTTCTCAAAATATGGGTAGAAAATATTTCTAATTGGCGCCATTTTTCCTCTTCTAAACCCTGTTGTATATAATGGATGATGACCGATAACAATTTTCCATTTAACAGTTGACGCCGCTAAAGTTTCTTCGAACCATTCGAGCTGAGCATTTTTATTTTGTAACCACAAACCACTTGTAAAGCGATTGAGCGATTTATCATATGGATTGGTATCAATTACGACAAAAAGAACCGAATCAGTAGATCCTGGAATGATCTGAGTAAAACTAAAATATCGCTCAGTTGTTTTCCAACGTTCATTTCTTTCATTGTATTTCAATTGAGCCTTGGCCTTGCCCATATAGTCGTGATTACCTAGAGCTGTATACCAATTCACCTGGAGGCTGGGGTGATTATAAACATTTTCAAAAGTAGTTATCCATTGCTTATCCCTTACACTTCTAACTCCGTTTGGATAAAAATTATCACCTACACTCACAATAAAATTGATACTGTTTCCATTTGCATTCTTCGCCATTGCTCCTGCGACATTCCGTTGATTAGAGTCTGCGTACCCCCAATCCCCTATGACAAAAAAATCCAAACTTTCTTCCTGTATTTCTTGACTTGGAGAATGTTGCTGTGCAAAGATTTGAAAATTGCATGATAATGCTATCGCACCAGTGAGTTTGATTAAATTCAATTTTAAGTTATTCATTCAATTACGTATTCTAATTTATAATTCTTCAGCATTTTCTAAAATGTAGTAAAATTGATCTGGATCGTTATGATTTAGCTTCAATCTACCTTTAAATTTTCTAAAATCGTCCAATTCAAAACTATCCTCTTTATCTTTCATATACATGCTAATCACTGACGCCGGACTTGCGTTACCACAAAAAAAGCAAGCAGCATAAGAGTTTGCAGACAAGGCCACAACTTCGCCATCTTCATCAATCGGAATTACAAAACCTTCAATAATCACCTCTTGATTGTCAAGCGACTTTAATTTCGATCCAAAAACTGGAGCAAACATATCTATTTGTTTATACCTGAAATGGCGTAATCGATAATCAATATCCATTAATTCTGCCCAAGTTATTTTATGTGTTTTTTTTGAATTGAATTGCTTCTTTTCTATGTTTTCCAAGGTGTTTTCATAATTTTCATACAAGTCAATAGCGACCCAATCCACCTTTTGATCACTCCATTCATAAACAGAATCATTCACAAAATAATCAGTCTCGAATTTGTTTTTATTCCGATTTTTGACATTCGATTTTTGTTCAAATGATGGAGCCTTTAAAGCATTATCTACTACTGCTCCATTTTCATATTTGGGGTATATCAAAATCCAAATACCACCCAAACCAACGCAACAAAATATTAGTATAAAAACCCAATTTCTCATTTTTCCATCAAAATTCTTGAAACATTCATCCGCATAACTTTAACGGCTGGTATAAAAGCAGCAACTATCCCAACGACCATGGTTATACCGAACAAAATCAATTCTTCACCAGCCAACTGATAAGTTAAATAAAGGTGAAAATCGGAGGCAGAACTATTGTTTAAAATATATACTCCAATTCTAGACAAACCAATTCCTGCAACAAAACCAATTACTACCAGCAAAATACCTTCAACAAGCAATAGTCCAAATAATTGAATTGGGCGAAAGCCAACAACTCGCATTAAAGCAAGTTCATGCTGTCTTTCATTTAACCGACCAAGCATAACAAAAAAAACACTGAGCGCTGCCATTAAAATAATACCTAAAGCAATCAATTTTAAAGTCGTTGTTCCTATGCCAATCATATTTAATAACCGATTAATCTCTAACCCCGGTATTACTGCCTGCATGGTTGTTGTGCGATTTATCATTCGAGGTAAGCTAAGGACTGCAATCTTCGATTTACATTTTAACAATACCGCGGTAATTTCTTGTTGCGCATGATGATGCCCTTGGTGCACGTTCCATACACTTTGAATATTCGTTAGAATTATATAATCTAAAACTGAATTGTTCGGTTTTAATACTCCACAGACGGTATAAGGATGCTCATCATGCACATGGCCTTGTTCTACATCTCCATGCGTTCCAACAAAAGTATCTCCCACATTTAAACCTGTCTTTTGAGCTATTTCAAATCCTATAATGGCTTCCATTGGTTTGTTAAATAACTTCCCATTTTCCAACTCTCCGTCATAATGCTCTAGGTAAGATAAGTCGGTTCCCAACACTCGATACCCTTTATACGTATCTCCATACGCCAAAGGAATCGCTTCTTCAATCATTGGATCTTTCAATAGCTGTTCTACTTCATTGATTGGAATGTTTCCGGTAGGTGCGTCTACGTGATAAATAGCGGATAATACAAGTTGTAATGGACTTCCTTTTGCCCCTATTACAATGTCTATTTCATTTAAGTTTTGTTCAAACTTATGTTCTAATTGACGTTGCAACAGTATTAATAAAGAAATAATACTAACCCCAAATAGGACAAGACTGCTGCAAAGAATCGAGTTAAGCGGTTTGTGAATTATATTCTTCCAAGCAATTTTTAACCACATATTAAATTGTATCTATTGGCTTTAGAATGATTTTTTGATCAATTTTTTTTTTGAGACGATAGTCGTGACTTACTATAATCAAGGCAGCATTCTGATTTTTAGCCGCATTGATTAATAATTCTGCTACCATGGAACAATTCTTGTCATCAAGTGCACTTGTCGGTTCATCAGCCAGTACTACTTTAGGGTTATTAATTAGTGCTCGGGCAATTGAGCACCTTTGCTGTTGTCCTTGGCTAAGCTGATTAGGATAATAATTCAGTAATTCTGATATCCCCAATTTCTCCGTCACCTCATCTATTTTTCTATTTTTTTTACCAAAAGGAGATAAATTTAAATTATCAAAAACATTGATGGAGGGAATAAAAAAAGATTGCTGAAAAATAACGCCAATTTGTTCTCCTCTAAATTGATCTAATTTTGCTGAAGACATTTCCGATAATTGTTCATTATCAATTAAGACCTCTCCTTTATAGGGTGTTCGCAGTCCTGCTAATAGATGCAATAAAGTTGTTTTACCACAACCCGAATCACCACTAATTAATAATGTTTGTCCAGCATCTACTTTTAAATTTGGAAATTGTAGCATTTGCGTCTGAGAGTATGAATAACTGAGGTTTTTTCCAATTATCATAGTGTTAAAAGCGTTCGGTTCACATTCTTATTAATTGTATCTATGTTGCAAATATAGCAAAACACTTAGTATATGAAACTTTGTTGCATTTATTAACCACTCTTCATTAAAGGACATTTGTCCTGTGATAAGAATGGTATTGTATTGAAATTTGCCTAAAAAAAAGAATGAAAAAGATCCTCATCATCAACGGACATCCAGATAAGGAAAGCTACAATTATGCTTTAGCTGATGCGTATATCAATGGTGCAAAGAAAGCCGGAGCGGAAGTAAGACAAATCAATATCGCTGATTTAAAATTCAACCCGAATCTCGCATATGGCTATCGAAAAAGAACAAACCATGAACCGGACTTAGTTGATTCACTTGAAAAAATAAAAGAAGCTGATCATCTTGTTTGGGTGTTTCCAATGTGGTGGTATGGATACCCAGCCCTTATGAAAGGTTTTATTGACCGTGTTTTCTTGCCAGGTCTTACATTTGATTATGTGAAGGGTAGTCCTTTTCCTAAAGGACTTTTGAAAAATAAGACGGCTAGAATAATTATAACTTCAGATACGCCTTATTGGTATAATAAATTATTTATGGGAAATCCAACCATCAATCAATTCAAAAAGGGAACTCTCAAATTCTGCGGCATTAAACCCGTAAAAGTGACTTATATAGCGACCATTAAAAACTCAAAAGATAGATTTAGGGCAAAATGGTTGCAAAAAGTAACCGATTTAGGTAAGAACTTAAAATAAAAAAATAGCGTCCAAAAATTATTGGACGCTATCGCTACAATTTTATGTTATAATTTATCTACATCAATTTATTATTTCATAAAATTAATTCTTCATTATTTTTTGATTCAAAACATTGTTTCCAACATTGAATCGCACGAAGTACAAACCACTCTGCCATTCTTCAGTAGCAATATTTAATTCTGCATTTGAACTTAGTACGTCAAAAGAAGAAACAAGCTTTCCTGCCACATCATAAATAGCGATATGATTAATTGTTTCAGATCCCGTGTTGATTAGTCGGAAAGAATTCTGAAACGGAACTGGAGCACAAACCAATGGATCAATGACTTCTTCTGTTAGACTAGCATAAGGACCATCAGTGATTTCAAAAGTTTTTACAATAAAATCAGAAGGAACAAAAGAATTATCAATGGTTTGAATTCGCCATTCATATGTTCCAAAATCTAAATCTTCAAATACGATTGAAGTATCTTGTAACATATTCCCTCTTTTTGTCACCATTCTTTCACCGCTTAAAAGGGCGTGTGGAGGTATAATCCATTCTGATTCTGAACTATAATACAAGCCTAAATTATAAGTTAGTCCCAATTCGCGGGTTTCATTATCAACAGCTCTACTCCAACTTAAAGTAACCGCACTATCTTCAACGACATGATTAACTAGTTCTGGAGCATTTGGAGGAGTATTTACAGCAGCATATTCATTCTTGAATAAATGCACAGCAACCTCGTCAATTGTTACATTATCTCTTCCAGTAAACGAAAAATCTAAATCTAAATCCCCATCAACATCACAAAAAGCTAAACTCGTATTACTTCCCCATTCAGGCAAACCAACCTCTGGCGAATAAGCGTAAACATTCTCGTGATTCAAGTAAGCCATCATTGTATAATCCCAATCTTCATTCACACCTCCAACAATGATATCATTATCTCCATCATTATCAATATCACCCGTAATCACCGGGTTCTTAGCAGTACTGGAAGATAGCGAATCTAAAGATTGAACAAGGTTAAGGTCTTCACCGTCATTTTCATAAATTAATAGACGTTTCTCATAATCGTTCCCCAATCCATATAATAATAAATCATCGTAACCATCGTCATTATAATCAAAGAACTTTACCCATGCATCACTAATTCCTTCCAATTCAGTTTCTTTTTCAACGAATGTCTTTTCTGCCAAATCATATTCAAAATGACCTGTGTATTGACTCCAAGTATCATCCGAACCTGCAATAATAAGATCAATATTTCCATCATGATCCAAATCCGTTACATCTAGGGCCCCAAAATTCAATGCTGGGAACAAAAATGAAGTGTCCAAAGCAAAAGAATCAACAACATTACGATAATAGAGAACTTCACCAGGCGCCGCGCCCTCAATCCAACCCGTCATTAAAATATCTTGATACCCATCTTTGTCTACATCAGCGAAAACAACTGTTGAAAACATGGCATTTTTTAATTTTAGATCAATTTCCGTAAAAATTCCTCCATCATTCCTGTACGTTCTTGTTATTGCCCCACCCTCAGCAGAAGAAAATCCAGTAACGAGAACATCTAAATCATTGTCATTATCATAATCAAAGAAATTGCAACTTCCGTTCTGAGCTCTTAAAAACGGAGTTTCAACCTCAGTAAATGATCCACCATCATTGCGATAAAGAACGGTTTTTTGGTCACCCCCGACAATGGCTCCCATAGTCAATAAATCTTGGTCTCCATCCTGATCATAATCACCCCAGTCTAGGTTTCCAAACACAAGGGAATCACCTGAAATAGGTTCTGGCTCAAACCACTGCGCTTGCAAAAAATTTGCCGAAGAGAGCGCCATTGAAACGACGAATATTTTTATCTTTTTCATCTTATTTTTATTTAATCTAAATTAATATAAGTAGTTATTCGAGTGCAAAATTATCCATTTGAAGGGGTTTGAACAATACCTTTAAAGTGGTAATTGATTTCATTTAACAAAACTGTACTGCTCCAGGATAATACCTTTTATGTATATTGTTCATCAAACCATTAGCCTCATGAAAAAAATTGAAGTATCAATAAACGTAAAAGCGGATATAGAAAAAGTTTGGGCGTTTTGGACCAAACCATCACACATTGTACATTGGAATTTTGCGTCCCCGTCTTGGCATTGTCCAAAAGCTACTAACTCCCTTATTGTTGGCGAAAAATTTAATTGGCGGATGGAGGCTAAAGATGGAACAATGGGCTTTGATTTTGAGGGCATTTATACAGAAATATCACCCCTAAAACTGATTAAATTTCAACTTTTAGATAATCGACAAGTTAATGTTGAATTTTTTGAAAAAGATAATCAAGTGCTCATCGTAGAAACTTTTGACGCGGAAGGCACGAATACTGATGAACAACAACGTGCGGGTTGGCAAGCTATACTTGAAAATTTTAAAACCTACGTCGAAACCAACTAGAATGGGAATTATTGGGCAAAAAAGAGCAGTTAATCTATATTTTTACAGTCTTCATTCCTTATTTTTTACCCTTGGTTTAACCGGATACATTAAAGAAAATTCAGGAATTTTTATCGTCTATATGCTCTTGGGAACACCTGTGTTTTTCATCTTATATTATACCTACCTCAACCGATTCAGTTCAAAATTAAAATCAAAGCAAAAATGGCTATTTGATAAAAACGCCTATAGTAATCCTTTAGCGCCAAATCGAAATTGGTGGGTTGATCCCTTCACGTTTTTTGATAAAAATGCATACCCGGGTTTATTGGAGGAACTTGTCTTAGAAAAGGAACTTTCAAAACGTTGTTTAACTTATACTTTTATTTCTTTTGGATTGATGGTTCTTCTGGGGATTGTTGCTCTTTAATAAAAAAGATGAGAGGAAAAAAATAAACCTCTCATCTTTTAGACTTAAACCATAATTAACAATTAAATTCGATTGTCAATTATATCCTGTACAACCTCTGGATTCAGCAAGGTTGAAGTATCTCCGAGGTTCCCCATGTCATTCCCCGCAATTTTTCGTAGAATTCTACGCATAATTTTACCCGATCGTGTTTTAGGTAATCCTGAGGTAAATTGAATTTTATCCAACTTTGCTATCGGGCCAATATGTTCTGTTATAATTTGATTTATTTCTTGTCTTAAATTCTCATGCTTCCTTCCTTCACCCGTTTCTTTCAAGGTTACAAATCCATACAATGCATTTCCTTTAATATCGTGTGGAAAACCAACAATTGCTGATTCTGCAACTGCCGGATGCTCATTTATGGCGTCCTCAATGGGAGCCGTGCCTAAATTATGACCAGAAACAATCACGACATCATCTACCCTACCCGTAATACGATAATAACCTACGGCATCTCTCAAGGCTCCATCACCAGAAAAATATTTACCCGGGAAAGCTGAAAAATAAGTCTCTTTATATCGTTGATGATTCCCCCAAATTGTCCGTGCCATCCCCGGCCATGGAAACTTAATACACAACCTACCATCAACTTGATTACCGCTGATTTCATCTCCATTTTCATCCATTAACGTAGGTTGAATGCCTGGTAAAGGTAAACTCGCATAGGTTGGAATTGTAGGAGTGACATAAGGAATTGGAGAGATCATTATTCCACCGGTTTCAGTTTGCCACCAAGTATCAACGATAGGACTTTTACGTTTACCTACATTATCATTATACCAATGCCAAGCTTCTTCATTAATAGGTTCTCCTACAGAACCTAAAACTTTTAAAGAAGAAAGATCATGATTTTCAATAAAACTCAACTTCTCCTTAGCTAAAGCACGAATGGCAGTTGGCGCGGTATAAAATTGATTTACCTTATGTTTTTCAACAATTTCCCAAAATCTACCGCAATCAGGATAACTTGGTACACCTTCAAACATCACTGTTGTTGCACCATTGGCTAAAGGACCATAAACGATATAGCTATGACCTGTTATCCAACCTATATCAGCTGTACACCAATAGACATCGTTTTCTCGATATTGAAATACATTTTTAAAAGTAAAAGCACTATAAATCATATAGCCCGCGGTTGTATGTACCATTCCTTTTGGAGTACCAGTTGACCCTGAAGTATACAGAATAAACAAAGGATCTTCAGCATCCATTATTTCCGGCTCACACTCTTTGGAGGCAGCTTCTAATAATGGTTCAATCCATTCATCTCTTCCCTCTTTTAAGTCAATAGATGAATTAATTCGCTTAACAATTAAAACGCTTTCAACTCCAGGACAATCATTTAAAGCATCATCAACTATGGATTTCAAATCAATTGTTTTTGCTCCACGATATGAACCATCGGAAGTGATGACCATTTTACAATCACTATCTTTAATTCTTGTTGCCAAGGCACTCGATGAAAAACCTGCAAAAACGACCGAGTGAATCGCTCCTATTCTAGCACAAGCAAGTACAGCAATAGCCAATTCTGGAATCATTGGAAGGTAAACACAAACGCGATCTCCTTTCTTAATTCCTTTGGATTTAAGAACATTTGCAAATTGATTTACCCGTTCGTATAAACGATTATAAGTGATATGTTCTGCTGGAGAATTAGGATCATTCGGTTCAAATAAAATAGCTGTTTTATCACCTTTCGTTCTGATGTGACGATCAATACAGTTTTCAGTTATATTTAATTTTGCTCCTTCAAACCATTTAACTTCGGGTGTATTAAAATCCCAAGACAATACGTTATCCCACCTCTTACGCCATACAAAATGTTCTTCTGCTATCTCTTCCCAAAATAATTCCGGTTCTCTAACCGATTTTCGATGAATTTTAAAGTATTCTTCTAGATTTTTTATGTGATAATTACTCATAGCTTTTTAATTTACGAAATATTGTTCTAATTCTTTAATTATAGTTACATCATCAATTGTTGATGGAATTTTATAAGATTGATGATCGGCAATTTGTCGCAATAATTTACGCAATATTTTACCCGATCTTGTTTTAGGTAAACGCTTAACAATTTTAACTTCTTTAAAAGACGCTACCGCACCTATTTTATTTCTAACCGACTGAATTATTTGTTTTTTAACTTCTTCCTCATCACCTTCAAAACTCGACGACAAAACAATAAGTCCAAGTGGCTTTTGACCTTTAATATCACAATGCACTCCAAATACTGCACATTCGGCCACTTTTGGATGACTCGCCACAATTTCTTCCATTTCAGCGGTTGACAGACGATGGCCAGCTACATTGATAATATCATCAACTCTACCGGTAATAAACACATATCCATCTTCATCTTTATACCCTCCATCCCCTGTGAAATAATAACCTGGAAACCGATTCAAATAAGATGCATTAAAACGTTTCGGATTTCTCCACAAGTTCATTAAATTTCCTGGCGGTAAAGGAAGTTTAACAGCCACTAATCCTTCCTCATTTGGTCCTAAGTTTTCACCCTCATTATTCAAGATTTCAATTCGATATCCACAAACTGGTTTGCCAGCTGAACCAGGTTTAACTGAAAATAAATCTATTCCTGCAAAATTGGCCAACATTGGCCAACCTGATTCGGTTTGCCACCAATGATCAATTACTGGAATTTTTAATTGATTTTCTAACCAGTTTAATGTCGAAGCATCACAGCGTTCTCCAGCCAAAAATTGATGCCTTAACTTCGATAAATCATATTGCTTTATAAAGCTACCTAATGGGTCTTCTTTTCGTATGGCACGAATGGCTGTTGGTGCGGTAAACATGGACACAACATTATACTCTGATATAATTCTCCAAAACGTTGAGGCATCTGGCGTACGAATGGGTTTACCCTCAAACAAGACTGTGGAATTACCATTTAGTAAAGGACCATAAACGATAAAAGAGTGACCAACCACCCAACCGACATCGCTGGCTGCCCAAAAGGTTTCTCCTGGTTTCACACCATAAACATATTTCATGCTAAACTTTAAGGCGGTTGCATATCCTCCGGTATCTCTAATCACCCCTTTCGGCGTACCTGTTGTACCCGATGTATATAAAATGTAAAGTGGATGTGTAGATTTGACAGGTTTAGCTTCAATAACTTCAGAATCATTTACGAGAGTTTCATAATCCAAGTCAATCTCATTCATGCTATATTCGAGCCCATTTTGTCGATTATAAATGATGACATTATCCACTTTATGCTCGGCGAGATGAATCGCTTCATCAACAAAAGGTTTATATGGTATCACGCGATCGACCTCAATACCGTGAGAGGCTGTAATAATTAATTTAGGTTTACAATCATCAATTCTAATTGCCAGTTCATTGGGTGCAAACCCTCCGAAAACAACAGAATGTATTGCTCCAATTCTAGCACAAGCAAGCATCGCGTAGATTGCTTGAGGAATCATGGGCATATAAATAATTACCGTATCCCCTTTCCTAATGCCAAGTTTTAAAAGGCTATCAGCAAGTGTCCCAACTTCATATAACAACTCTGTATAAGTTATTTTTTGTTTAGATTTTGTAACTGGAGAATCATAATAAATTGCAATATCATTCCCTCGTCCATTTTCTATATGGTAATCGATACAGAGATAACTCATATTCAATTTACCGTCTTCAAACCAATTATTCCACGTTTCAGTAGGTGTGATAATTTTTTTGGGATGTTTGTGCCATTTTAATTGATTTGCTTGACGCTTCCAAAACTCAGCAGGATTTGTAATACTTTCGTTGTATAATTCTTTGTATTTCATTGCTCAGATTTTTTTGAATTGAATAATCCGAACCAATTCGGGTTTAGAACTTTTACTTTTATCATGACATAGATAATTATGACAAAAAATGCCCCAATCAACAACGAATTAAGCGTTGTTATTTCAACCTCTTGCTCGAGTTTAAATCTTATATAAAGTGTGATTACAGCATAGACTAGTATGAAATAATCAGAAAAACGTGGTCCAAAACTAAACTTCATCTTAATTAATTTTTAAGAATGCTGACCTGACAACGAAAAATGGCGCACTAGTGTCATCAAGCCAGCAATTCTATAATTTCATTTACAATTTTTTTTACTGAAAAAGGTTTGGTTAGGTATTTATCCACTCCCAATTCAAGTCCTTTTTCTATGTCCGAATTCTTGTTCTTTGCGGTAAGAAATACAACTTTTGAGTTGCATAGATGTTCTTTGCTTTTAATCCATTCCAAAGTTTGATATCCATCCACTTGCGGCATCATAATATCCAAGAGTATCGCGTCTGGAGTCAATTTTTCCATAATTTCTTTCGCTTCGCTACCGTCACGCGCAATAAACACCTCGAAAGACTGCTTTTTAAAAGCATATTCAAGGGTCATTACAATGTTTGGTTCATCATCAACAATTAATATTTTTTTACTCATCTCTAAATTTGGCTTATCGGTATTTCGAAATAAAAATTTGCTCCACCTTTTTGTTCTTTTTTTACATCAATGAAGCCCCCGTGTCTTTCAATAATTCTTTTAGTAATCGCTAACCCTAACCCACTTCCTTGTGGTTTAATACGATTTTGATTTTTCGATTGATAGAACTTATCAAATATAAATGCAACATCCTCATCCGGTACACCTGGTCCGTTATCGGATACGCTTACTAATAGTTTTTTCTTTAGGATACGATACTGTACCCAAACCATTCCATTCTCCTTATTAGCATGCTTAATACCATTAGAAATCAGGTTGGTCAACACTTGAATTATACGATCTTCATCGTAAAACAAATGGGCATCGCGCTGAGTTGTAACTTCTATAGTCACATTATTAGAAGCGGCGTATTGTCGAACCGACCCCACAACATGGAACAGCGTATCTTTAAAATTTAATCGCTTAACATGTAACTCTTCTCGGTCTTCAGATAATTTTTCAAAATCTAAAATATTATGGATCAACCGGGCAAATCGATCTGAATCTTGGAGGATATTTTTTAAAAACTGATCCCTTACAGCAGGTGGCATTTCATCCGCATCGTCCAATAGTAACTCTGCTGCACCACGAATTCCGGTAATGGGTGTTTTTAACTCATGTGCAACAGTGTCTAAAAATTCATCTTTTTGTTTATCCTTTAAAATTAACTCTGAATTTGCATTCTTTAATTGTCCAGTCAATTCTGTCAATTCTCTTGACTTATCTTTGAGTAGTTTATTTCTTGCGATTGTTTCTTTTGATTCCTCCAAGATTTTTAAAACTTCGGTCAAACTAACCTCCTCTTCCTTAACCGCACTCGCTATTAATATTTTAGCTGATGCTCCTCCAATTGTACCCGTCAATAATTTTTCAGAGAAATTTATCAGTCGTGCATCTGCAAACTCAGTGTTTTCAGGAAGATCATACTTCCTAAAAAACAACGTTAACGCACGTTCGGTGCGTTGCTCACCTAGGAATTTTACAAGGATATTTTTTATATCAGAAACATAAGCTTCGCCTTTCCAAACATAGGCGTTATCGTCAAGACTAGAAGCTACTTTTGGATCAACGAAAATTTCAGCATAATTCCGCTCTCTATAATTCCCTTTGGTGGACACAGAAACCCACAAATAAACCATCGTGTTGAGGAATAAACTCCAGAAAAAAGCATGAGATGGAGGCGATAGAAAGTCAATCCCAAACAATGCATGCGGCCTTAACTGTTGAAGACCAAACAATCCTTCATTAACGAAATCAACCGATCCTCCATAGGCTTTAATAATAAATGGAATGATTAACGTGTACAGAATAACGAGGAATCCGACAACAATTCCTGCAATGGTTCCCTTAGACGAGCCCCTATTCCAAAACAATCCAATAAAAAAGGATGGTGCTAATAATGCAATTACCACAAATGCAATTAAACCGATTGAATACAGCGACATTTGTATCGAAAAATTAGCATAAAAGATATAAGCAAGAATTATGATTGTAAAAATTGAAATTCTACGAATCATTTTTATATAATTCTCATTCCCTTGAGGATTACCTTTGACTAATTTATCGAGGAAACCATAAGGAATAATTAAGTTATTACTAACCATATTTGACAAAGCAATTGTGGAGATTACGACCATAGAAATCACAGCTGAAAATCCACCCAAAAAGACTAATAAAGCCATAAAGACATGACCATTTTCTAGTGGCAGAAGTAGACTGTAATAATCTGAATTTTCTGTATTTCCAAAAATAACTTTACCTCCCCATCCAATAAAAATTACAAATAGATTGAATAGAAATAAATAGAGAGGAAACAACCAAATTGCTTTTTTCAGATGTTTTTCACGTACATTTTCGACAACTGAAACGTGAAATTGACGAGGTAATAAAAATATAGCAAAAAAGGAAAGCAACACTAAGAAAAACCAATCAATACCTCCTTCTAACCCACCAAATTCAATCAATTTATCAAAATCATCAAGTTTTGAAACCTGCTGATAGATATCGGTAGTACCATCAAACAAATAAAAAGTAACATAAATGCCTATCGCTAGAAAAAAGACTAATTTCAAAACTGCTTCAACAGCCACAGACGCAATAATTCCTTTGTTTTTTGTAGAAGCATCCGTTTTTTGTGTGCTAAAAAAAGTAACAAATAGAGCTAAAATAATAGCAATATAAAATGTAGAATCATTAAAAATAGAATTTGTCTTTACTGTTGAATTAACAGTCATGACTTTAAACGTTTCTGAAATTGCTTTTAATTGCAATGCAATATATGGAACAGTAGCAATAAAACAAACGACAGTTACAATTGCACCTAACAATCGATTTCTTCCATACCGTAGTGAGATAAAATCGGCAATGGACGTAATTTTATTTTGCCTTGCAATTCGTATTATTTTTCGCATAATTACTATCCAAAATGGAATAGCAATTACGGGGCCTAGATAAATTGGTAAAAACTTCAATCCTGAATCCGCAGCAATACCAACACTTCCATAATAAGTCCAGGCGGTGCAATAAACGGCTAGTGATAATGTATAAACATAAGGGTTATTAATCCACCTTGATCGCTCATTTTTATTGAACCAATAAACGAGCAAAAAAAGCAAAGCCAAATAGGCAAAAATGATGGTGATTAACCCGTAATTATTCATAATGCCTTTTTATGATAATATAAGTGATTAATACCGCCAAAATCCAAATGGAGAAAATGGAAAAATAAATCACAGGAAAACCGAACAAAACGCCCGTTCCTTCAAATATTTGAACAAGCGGAATATTAAACAGCATAAATAACGCGACGCCTAATATCACCAATTTTTGTTCATGTCTTTTCTTCATTTCTCTAAGATAAAAAACACAGCAATAAGATCGACGCCCTATTGCTGTGATTATTAAATATTAATGTCCGGCAGCAGCTTCACCTGCTCCGCTCGGAATTCTAATGTTCTCAACAATGTCTTGTACATTTGCTGGTGGAGCAGGGGTTAATCTGGATACCACAAATGATACCACAAAATTAACGACCATTGCAATAGTTCCAAACCCTTCTGGAGACGTTCCAAACCACCAATCCTCTTGCGGCAATGGATCCATAACACCTATTAAGCCTGTCTTATACACAATCATATAAAAGAGCATCAAAACTATACCGACTACCATACCTGCGATTGCCCCTTCTTTATTCATGCGTTTATCAAAAATGCCGAGAATGATAGCTGGAAAAAAGGAAGCTGCTGCCAACCCGAAAGCCAATGCAACTACGGCGGCGACAAACCCAGGAGGATAGATTCCGAACAATCCAGCAATGATAATTGCAACAAGAATAGCAATTCGTGCCGCTAATAACTCTCCTTTTTCTGAAATATTCGGTTTAAGTTGTTTTTTTATTAAATCGTGAGAAACAGAAGTTGAAATCACCAATAATAAACCAGCTGCTGTTGATAATGCTGCTGCAAGACCACCTGCTGCAACCAAAGCAATAACCCAGTTTGGTAATTTTGCAATTTCAGGGTTGGCCAACACCATAATATCTCGATCAACATACAATTCGTTTACATCCGGCCCCGCATTTGAAATTAAACGCTCTCCAAATTTACCTCGACCTTCTTCAAATAATGGTTTCTTACCATCCAACGCTGATCCCGCTACATATTGTATTTTTCCATCTCCATTTTTATCAGCCCAAGCAATGAGACCTGTGTTTTCCCAATTCGTAAACCATTCAGGCATATCTGTATATTTTTGATCACTTACGGTTTCAATAAGATTTGTTCGCGCAAAAACTGAGACAGCAGGTGCAGCAGTATATAAAATTGCAATAAACAATAACGCTAATCCCGCAGACTTACGTGCATCTTTAACTTTTGGTACCGTAAAAAATCGCACAATTACATGTGGTAACCCTGCAGTTCCTACCATTAAAGCCAATGTAATCGCAAAAACGTCCCATGTAGATTTAGAGCCGGAAGTGTACTCTTTAAATCCTAGTTCCGTGTGAAGCGCATCCAGCTTATCCAATAAATAAACTCCATCTGAAGTCTCTCCGCCCATGCCCAACTGAGGAACAGGATTTCCAGTCATTTGGAAAGAAATAAAAATTGCAGGAACCATGAAAGCAAAAATCAACACACAATATTGCACTACTTGTGTATAGGTTATTCCTTTCATACCACCCAGAAAAGCAAAAATTAACACAACTGTCATTCCGATAATTACACCCAAATTGATGTCCACTTCCAAAAATTGAGAAAACACGATCCCGACACCTCGCATTTGTCCTGCAACGTAAGTGAATGAGACGATTAATGCGCAGATGACAGCTACTGTCCTAGCCACATTAGAATAATAGCGATCACCAATAAAATCTGGAACGGTGAATTTTCCGAATTTCCGTAAATAAGGTGCCAATAATAAAGCTAATAAAACGTATCCCCCTGTCCAACCCATAAGGTAAACTGATCCGTCATATCCAACGAATGAAATAATTCCTGCCATGGAAATAAATGAAGCTGCGCTCATCCAATCTGCAGCTGTTGCCATACCATTTGCTAAAGGCGATACCCCACCGCCTGCAACATAAAATTCTTTTGTTGAACCTGCTCTAGCCCATATTGCAATTCCAAAATAAAGAGCGAATGTTACTCCAACGAGGAGCCATGTCCATACTTGTACACTCATAATAACTGTTTTTTAATTCTTTTTTTAATTCTTTTCAATTCTTATTCTTCATCATATCCATACTTTTTGTCCAGCTTATTCATTAAGCGTACATAGACAAAAATTAAAACAACAAATACATAAATTGATCCTTGTTGTGCGAACCAAAACCCGAGTTTAAATCCACCCAGTCGGAATTCGTTTAAGACATCTTTTAGAAGGATTCCAAAAACACAGGAAACTAAAAACCAGATGCTCATTAAGATTAAAAGGTATCGGAGGTTCTCTTTCCAATAGGCCTTTGCATTATTTTTTTGATTTAAATCGTTCATAATTTTATTTTTAAAGAAATATCATTGCTTGAAGCGTTACCACATTTGCTTGGCTAGCTCCGAACTGTTGGTTTTTATAATCAAGCGTTAATTTCGATTGGTGTCCTGTGAAATAAGCATTTATACCCCCTCCAAAAATTGTTCGAGCGTCGTTGGATGCATCATAGGTATTATTTGCAAAAGACACATAAGGTTGAAAACGGGTTTTTGATTTGTCCCCAGGAATTACATAACCAAGGTGCGAATAGATCATGCTTCCTGTTCCATAAGCGCTGTATAGATAATTCTCGCCATAATTATTATATTGATAAGTCGCATATGCAGTAAAAGCACTGCCGTTTGTACCAATTGGCATCTCAAAGAATACATCTCCTGCGAATAAAGTCACATTTTGACCAGTTATTCCTCCGATTGTATCCGTTGCTATTACGGCACCATTAGGATGGATAAAAAATCCAGCTCCAACATTGAGAATTTTCTTTGCACCAAGATAGGAGCCAACTTTATAGGGTAAAAAATTAGATTCTTTATCCAAAAAATGATAATCAAAATACCCTGAGAAAGCAAAGCCTGCGTCTTTGGAGCCTAGCATTCTATTTCCTCCATATACAGCACCATTTGTTACTGCTGGATCACGTTCATCTAGATTATTGGTCGCTACATCGTTCACGGCTATTCGATATTGTAAACGTCCAAAAGCTCCCTTTGCAAAGGCTCCTAAATGACGCGCAAATTGATCAGTTAATCCAAGTGTTGACCATGATTGTCGATTATTGTCCATGGTCATCATATTTAGAGTACTTTGATTGTTTAGTCTTGATATTCCATTAAAATAATGTAATCCACCTCCTACGGCGTGATTGTCTCCAATGGAATATTGTGCCCAAACGTCGTGGAAAAATAACTGTGAGCCACTCCCTTTCCCTGTTGGACTCATCGTAGTAGCGTTTAAACTGTTTAATCCAAAATGGGTGAGAATTAAGAATTTTTTGGTAAGCTGAGAATACATCAAGACTCTAGCTCTTCGAAGATTAAGGTTTACGGGCGATGTATTTGCTGCAACGTTGTCGTTGTAGACGCCCTGCATTTGTGCCCAAGAAATCACACGAAAATATTTCATGCCGTCTTCACTGAGCTTTACTTTCATCCCATCTTGATAAGGATTTGTAATTCCTTGACCAAAACTTGACCTAAAAAATCCCGTAAAAATTAGCAAAACTATTCCTAGCTTTAGTAGACTGGTTTTCATAGTTGTAATAGGTTTTAATTAATAATAAATTGAACCTAGTGCGCTCTACTAAAGTCTAAAAAAAGACGAATGAAAAATAAAGAAGTATACTTTTTTGCTAATTTGCTATATCTAATCTCTAAAACGCTCCCATTTTATAAGCATATATTTGTCTCCTAGCTCCGTAACAACCACGCCAGACCCTTTGATATTTTCACTATTTGCAAAAAAAACAGCTAATTCTGACGCGTTTAAAATCTGATAAGTCGGATGATAATTGGAGTTATTGGGACGTTTGATTTTATACTTTTTCACCCAATTCAACACACTTACATGTGACACGCCGAGGATTCGTTCTATTTCACGATAAGTCAACCCCTCCAAATACAATTGTAACGCTTTATTTACGTAGTAATCATCTATTTTTTTTCCGACTTTATTCACGGTAAAATAGTAATTACAATCCTTACACCTATAACGTTGACGATTCTTTATCACACCACTTTTAACGTAGCGTTCAGATTGACAATTTGGACAAGAATTAACAGTCATATATTCTAAATTAGCATAAATATATTAATTTAGCGATAAAAATTAACCTTTTAAATGCTCCATTCAGAATTACAAATCGTTGTTCGGACCACTTCTACTTATTCAATTTGAATGAATGTTAACCACTCTTCAAAAAGCAACTAGAGTAATTCTTTTAATTTTAATTTAAATTCAGCTTTTTTAAATCTTGACAACTTTACCGAAATACCATTCTTGAGAACAATTGTTTCTTCCGGTATTTTATAAGTAAAAACTTCCGTCATATTTATGATCCATGATTTATGGCTTCGAAAGAATAAAGGGTCTATTTGCAAACTTTTTTCAATGGTACCAATATTCTTACTTACCATTGTCGTTCGCCCATCTTTCAAAAAAATAGTAGCGTATGCTCCTCTTGCTTCTACAGCAATGATATCTCTTGTTTTCACCCATTCTTTTTTTCCAAGTTCACTCAGAACAATTTTAGGAGAATCTTCATTTCGAATATCATCTAGCATATTCGTATAATCAGCTAAGGCAACTTGCTCCTCGATATTCGATTTTATCCTTTCAACAGCTTCTGCTAATCTTTCTCGCTTTATCGGTTTCAACAAATAGTCTACAGCATTCACTTCAAAAGCCTTTATAGCATATTTATCATAAGCCGTTACAAATACAATTTGAAAATTAATCTCGTCAAAAAAATTCACGATTTCGTAACCAGAATATTGGGGCATTTCTACATCTAGAAAAACAATATCAGGAACCTCTTTTTTAATTGCTGAAACAGCTTCAAGTAGATTATCAAAGGTTTCCAACACCTCAATTTCAGGATGTGACAATTCTAACAAATTAACCATTATCTTGCGAGCCGCCAACTCGTCATCCACAATAATTGCCTTAATTTTCTCCATATCTATTCCCTTATAATTATTGGAAGCAACACTTTTACACAAGTACCTTTTGCCTTCCCTTTTTCATCATATAAATCGATGATTTTGAATTCGCCGTCTATCCCAATATGTTCATTCAGCATTTTTAATCTATTCTTAATGGCATTAGTAGCAAAAGACGAATGCCGCGAACCCCGTCTTTCCATAATTTCTTTAACTTTTTCTCGTCCCACTCCATTATCTTCAATTTCACATAAAATTCGATCTTTATCGTATTTTGCAAACCTCACTGCAATCATTTTTTCTCCATCTTTATGCAAAACACCATGCTTAATAGCATTCTCAATGAAGGGCTGAACAATTAAAGAAGGAACTGTCTTAGTCATGAGACTATCTTCAACCGATAATGTGTAGTTAAAATTCTCATTAAAACGAAGTGACTCCAACTCTAAATACAATTTAAGAAAATCCACTTCTTCTTCTAACAATATGAATTCACGCTCAGAAAAATCAAGCATCATTCGAACTAAACTAGAAAATGACTCGAGATAATCATAAGATTTTATTTTTTCATTTTCCAATACAAGATGCTGAATTGAATTAATAGCATTGAATATAAAATGAGGATTCATTTGTGCACGAATTGCTTTAAGTTGTGCACTTGTTGCAATTCGATTACTCCGTTCTAATTTTATTTCTTGGGTGGTACGAATTCGCTCTTGTTTTAACTTAGAATAAAACAGCCAACTCACAACACCAATTGAAATCACAATAATTGAAAGGTAAAACCACCACCTTTGCCAAAATGGAGCCCGTATTGTAAAACGGTAAATTAAAGGAGTGGAAAGTGAAGTTCCATTTTTCGCCCTAATCTTCAAGGAATAATCACCTGGGGATAGCGATAAAAACTCAATTTTATGTTGCTTGACACCCAAGGTATTCCATCGGTTTAAGAATCCTTCTAACATGTATTGAATACTTACATTGTGAAGCGTTTTAGCGTTTCGAAAGTCTACATAAAAAGACAACGAGTTTTCATTGTGGCGAAACGATTTTTTTGACGTATCAATTCGTGTATTATTGACACGAACTGAATCAAGATAAACACGCGAACAATACGAAGATCCATCCAGGTTACCAAGCTCCATGGTATAGAATGAGTTTCGTTCAAAAAAGGCCAATTTATCTTTCCAAATATCAAATTTTGTAATCGAATTTCCTACTAGGTTTAGGGTTTCATTATCGATAAATTCTTGTTCTTTCATGTCGAATACTTGAAGTCCTCCGGAGGATAAAACATAAAGTTTACTATCCTGTACATCAACCTGTAGAACCCTATTTTCCAATAACCCATTTGTCTTATCAATAATGACTAAAGGCTCGTTATCTTTAATGATCACCACACCCTTTGTATACGTGCCACAAAACAAGTAACCCGAACTAAACTTAATGTCTGCTATATCCAGACTTTTTTCATTTAATTTAATCTCATCAAAATTAACTGTGTCGTAACCGCTGGTGTATAAACCTTTTGACCCACTCACGTATAAATTTCTTCCAATGGAGTCAGCTGCGATGTGAAAGAGTCTTTTATTGGTGAAAGGAGAGTTATTTTCGTCTAAATTAAAACATGCCAACCCCTTTTCCTTTCGATCATATGCATTGAAGGCACTTATTCCATCTTTTGTTACTATTCCAATATAGCCTGCTCCTAGGTCTACAGCGTCCCTAGTAGCACTCAACAAGAAAAATAATCCCGGAAAATCTTGACCATCCACCTTATACTGAGAGATATGTATTCTTCGTGACGCCACCACTGATTCTTTTTCTATTCGCTGATTATCCTTATTAAATTGATATGCCATTAATACACCCGATCGATCACGAACAAATAATTGTCCAGAATAATCGTACATAAGATCCATTCCCAACTCGTTTAAAATCACGCCTTCAATGGATTTATTTGGCACCACAATAAGCCCTTTCTTAAACGTACCTAGAAATAAAGTTCCATTTTTAGAAAGATGTGCTGCAGAAATAAACTTATCTGAAAAATAACGACGTGAGATTGTGGTGCTGTCGTTTTCATAACGTAAAAATGAAACCCCACTGCGCACACCATTCATAGTAAAAAGTGTATCATTAACTTTTTCAATTGAATGCAACCCATCTATCTTCAATTCATTCTTATATACGCCGTCTTTGCTGAACATTTTCACAAAAGTTCTGCGTGGCTCCCCATAATACCTGTAAAATATAAAGTCATTATTCTTAGTCCGAATTGCAGGTGTAACGGTTTTTAAAATTGTATACTTAAAATCAACACCTTCAGGGGATTGCGTGTTTCCCAGCGTCGTATCAGTCATTCCTAAAACATACTCATTATCACCCACTTCGGAAATTGAAACGAGATAACTAAAATCATAAACTTTTGAGTTTTTTACGTTTTTTCGATTGACCTTCACTAGTCGATTTGCATAACACCACAGGTTGTTTTTCGAATCAAAATAATAGCCAAACTGTTCTGAAAGGTACTCCTCCGGTAAAGTGTATACTATACTCAAACTATCTCTGAAAATTTGAAAAACTTGCCCGTTAAGGTTTTTACAAAATAAATCACCATTACCATCAACCTTCAGGTCGAAATACGAATTCCCTACTCGTTCTTTTGGCAAAGTCAACTTATGGATAGTGCTCTGAGAATAGGTGTATAAACCCGAATTAGTTCCAATATAAATTTGTTCTTGTTCTTCATCATAATAAATGGAATAAATATCAAGATTTGCCAATTCCTCCTCACCAATTGTAAAATGATACATAGTATTGATGGAGGCATAGGCTTTTTGCAATGCGAACGACAAACAAAATAATACGATATTAATTATTACGGTCCTGATCCTCCAAATATAAGCGAACTTTAGATAGCCCTAGCAGATTCTAATGAAAGGATTGTGAATATTTAAGGAAGTGCAAGATCTGTTCAACGAACGGTAGAGTTGCTAAATTCGGAATATTTTCCTTATCGATAAAAGATTGATTTTGGTCGATGTAAAATTGCCATTCATCGAATCACCACTAAGCGCAAATATCAGTCTAAACAAGAATACCATTAAAGTCAAAGAATAATGAACATAACCTCAAAGCCTTTCTTAAAATCATTTACCCCCCTAACTAACAAAAACTTAACGCAGTATAAAATTCAAAAACATTATTGAGAACACAAAAGCAAGTTTAACTCCAATCGGATCTACTTCAGACATTTCGTCCAATTTAAAAACAGCTTTATCGAAAAAAATTAACAAAAATTCAGAGTTATGAGTATTATTTTAAAACTTTGTCTTAGTTATAAATACGAAATACTAACCTTAATTTTCATTAAATTTATTGATATGCGCTTAAAAATAATGAACTTTCTAGTTTTGTTCTTATGTCTAACTGGAACTGTATTTAGTCAATCCAGCAATACACAACAAGACACTGCAAAGCAAACTCCATTATTCGTAAATATTACTGAAGGAGGTAGCGAGATCCAATTCACGCTAAATCGCGAAGTCGCAAACCAGCAAGCCTTGTTGATCATCACTGATGCAATGGGTCAAGAAATTATTTCTGAAGAAGTAGAAATACTTAAAGGTATCGTGTTTAAAACATTGACAATAAAATCTTTACAGAATTACCCTAGCCAACAATTTATGGTCACAGTTAAATCTGAAAACAAGCTTTTCAAAACTGAATTTTCACTTTAAAACTAACATATGAAAAAAGGATTACTTGTCTATCTGTTAGCATTTATTACAAATTTCTCATTCAGCCAAATTGCTGTACCATTTCAGCAGCGATTTAATGCTACGCAAAAAGGTGGAATCACATTCGTAACCAACACAATATTAGAATGTAACGGAACAGGTGGAGGTTTCCTGTTTTGTGGTTCTTTAGCCACACAAACACCTCCAACAACCGCGGTTTGGAGTCAAAACAATGACCACGGAACTAATTATATTGATATTGATGGAGATATAAGTACTTTTTCCTCAAGTGCAGACAGTTTACAACTTGATCCTTGTAGTGAAGTGCTGTTCGCTGAGATATACTGGGGAGCAAACATTCGCGCAGCAGATCCTTTGTATGCCGGTAGAGATGAAATAAAAATAGGAATCAATGGAGGAGCCTATACAACTGTTACAACGGATACTCTTATTGACAACACTACAGGTTATAATTCATATCATTGTCGTGCCAACATCACTGAACTCATTCAGTCTGCTCCCCTGCAATCTAAAATAACAGTCGCGGACATGTACGCCAAAACCAATGGAACGAACAATTTCGCCGGTTGGAATATAGTTGTTGTTTACAAAAACGACTTGGAAACAATGAAAAACCTAACCGTTTATGATGGAATTGCGAATGTAGCCGGAGCATCCTCAGTGGACATCACTGTAGATGGCTTTTTAACACCGCCGACTGGTGCTGTAAATTTTGATATCGGTGTTTTTGCTTATGACGGTGATCGTGGATTTATAGGAGACCAACTTCAATTTGATGGCGGAGCTGGTTTTGTCAATATTTCGAATGCGACTAACCCAAGTAACGATGTTTTTAACTTCTCCATTACAGAAGCAGGAGTCGTTAGTACCTCGCAAGATCCTTTAATTGAAAATAACATCAGTATCGATTCAGATATATTCCGTCCTGACAATTCAGGTTTTGCTTATATTGGAAACTCGGCTACATCTGCGGATATCCGAGTAACAACGGGAGGAGAAACTATTTTAAGTCAAGTAGTAACTCTCGCAATTGATGTTTACGAACCAGATATTAGAGCTGCTGTTACCGTTGAAGATTTAAATGGTGGGGATGCCATGCCTGGAGACACCTTAAAATACACCGTTAAAGCCATAAATATTGGTTCTGATCCATCTATCGACTCTTATGTTACAGATACATTAGAAGGCAATATAAGTTTTGTCCCAGGTTCAATTGAAATAATTCATGGACCGAATAGTGGTGTTAAAACAGATGCATACGGTGATGATCAAGCAGAATATGATCCGGTGAATAGAGCTGTAATAGTAAGAATAGGAACCGGAGCGGATGCGACAGACGGCGGTGAAGTTTTGAATAGCCCAAGTGGTGCTGATAGTACAAAATTTACCTTTTCAACGGTTATCACTGAAAACTGCGTAATTCTTGCTTGTGATGACGAAGTAAATAACAGGGCCTTTATTGCGGGTACTGGACCAACTTCAGGGAACACCTACAACAACGGAAGTAACCCAGGCGTTTTCGACGCTGACGGCTGCCCAATTCCAGGAACAACCACCACCCCAATCAACACATCAGGTTGTACACTTCCAAATGACACTACAATTACTCAATTTTGTTTTGAACAAGAATTTTCGGACTTACCTTATAGCCCCGATTATATCTTCTATGATAACGCTTTTGATGTTGTGACTACCGCTGACGGAGCAGGAACATATTATGCTATCGAAGAAACAATAGAGGGCTGCAATGACACTATCGTAATAACAATTACCACCTACGAAGGAGAGCCTACTACTCCAGATGCTGGTGCGGACCAAAATTTATGTGAAGACGATCCTTCAACAAACCTAGCTGGTAACCCCCCTCTTTCAGGCACAGGTGTTTGGACATTAATTTCTGGAACAGGTACAATAGATGATAATACGAATCCAACAACAAGCGTAACAGGACTCGGTACTGGTGACAACATTTTTGTTTGGAGTATCGCTAACACGCCATGTGCGACGACTTATACGGATACTGTTGTAATTAATGTCGCTCTAAATCCAACTGCCGCAAATGCCGGAGTTGACCAAACAGTATGTGCTGATCCTGGAACTGCTACCTTAGCTGGAAACAATCCTGCTGTAGGAACTGGTACTTGGACTGTAATTTCAGGTGGAGCAACTGTTACTGACCCTGCTGCTTTCAATTCAGGAGTAACTGGTTTGACTGTTGGTGCTAATACTTTTAGATGGACAATTGCCAACGGTGCTTGTACACCTAGCTTTGACGAAATTACAATTAATGTAGATGCAAGTCCTTCAACAGCAGACGCTGGTGGAGATCAAACTGTTTGTGCTGATCCTGGAACTGCTACCTTAGCTGGTAACAATCCAGCTGTAGGAACTGGTACTTGGACTGTTATTGCAGGTGGAGGTACAATTACGGATCCTTCTGCTTTCAATTCTGGAGTAACCGGATTAACTGTTGGTGCCAATACGTTTAGATGGACAATTGATAACGGTGTATGTACTTCAAGTTTTGACGAAGTAACTATTAATGTTGACGAAGAACCTACAACTGCAAATGCAGGTATTGACCAAACGGTTTGTGCTGATCCTGGAACTGCTACCTTAGCTGGAAACAATCCGGCTGTAGGAACTGGTACTTGGACTGTTATTGCAGGTGGAGCAACTGTTACTGACCCTGCTGCTTTCAATTCAGGAGTAACTGGTTTGACTGTTGGTGCTAATACTTTTAGATGGACAATTGCCAACGGTGCTTGTACACCTAGCTTTGACGAAATTACAATTAATGTTGATGCAAGTCCTTCAACAGCAGACGCTGGTGGAGATCAAACTGTTTGTGCTGATCCTGGAACTGCTACCTTAGCGGGAAACAATCCGGCTGTAGGAACTGGTACTTGGACTGTTATTGCAGGTGGAGGTACAATTACGGATCCTTCTGCTTTCAATTCTGGAGTAACCGGATTAACTGTTGGTGCCAATACGTTTAGATGGACAATTGATAACGGTGTATGTACTTCAAGTTTTGACGAAGTAACTATTAATGTTGACGAAGAACCTACGACTGCAAATGCAGGTATTGACCAAGAGATTTGCATTTCTGATGGCGATGCAACTTTAGCAGGAAATGATCCAGCCGTGGGTACAGGTTTATGGACAGTAATTACCGGTGGAGGTACTGTTACTGACCCAACAAATTTCGCGTCGGATGTAACAGGTTTAACACTTGGATCAAATACCTTTAGGTGGACGGTTTCTAACGGGTCTTGCCCTCCTAGTTTTGATGAAATTACTATTAATGTTGTTGGAGATAATGATGAAGATGGTGTTTGTGACAATGTCGATGGTGACGACGACAACGACGGTATTCCTGACGTTGCCGAAGGTGG
>NZ_LYPF02000039.1 GCF_001661595.2 Crocinitomix algicola | reverse complement strand
CCCAACGCTCACATCGAATTTATTGCTGGAGGATCTTCCTCTGAAGATGGTTCCACGGGCGGGTGTATTTTAAACCCCGTTCAATTCAATGATTTATCGACAATTGAAAGCGGCTCTATTGTTGATTGGAGTTGGAACTTTGGAGATGGTGAAGTCTCTGTTGAAGAAAACCCCGAACATTTATTTGCTGCTGTTGGAACCTATACTGTCACACTGACTGTAACCAGTGAGTTTGGATGTACTGCTACAACCACTATTGATATTACAATGGATAATGGTTTAGGTATAGATTTAATCGTCAACGAACCTTCTTGTTATGGTTTTTCTGATGGGTCAATAACAATCAATGTTGATGAAATTGTCGGTGATGCCATTTTTATCATTAAAGATGCTACAGGTGAACTTAAAAACATTGACAATTCAAACACCGCCAACTCCTTATCATCAGGTTGGTATTATTTTTCTGTTGAAGATGAGTCGGATTGCGCAGCAT
>NZ_LYPF02000038.1:0-2500 GCF_001661595.2 Crocinitomix algicola | reverse complement strand
TAGCAAGGTTAAGAATTTAAGATTCGAAGCCGAAGCGAAAGCAAGTCTTAACAGGGCGACAAAGTTAGCGGGGGTAGACGCGAAACCTGGTGATCTACCCATGGTCAGGTTGAAGTTCCGGTAATACGGAATGGAGGACCGAACTGATATACGTTGAAAAGTATTCAGATGAACTGTGGGTAGGGGTGAAAGGCCAATCAAACTAGGAAATAGCTCGTACTCCCCGAAATGCATTTAGGTGCAGCGTTGAGATAGAGTGTCATAGAGGTAGAGCTACTGATAGGGCTAGGGGGCTTCACCGCCTACCAAACCCTGACAAACTCCGAATGCTATGACATATACTCAGCAGTGAGGGCATGGGTGCTAAGGTCCATGTCCGAGAGGGAAAGAACCCAGACCATCAGCTAAGGTCCCCAAGTTTATACTAAGTTGATTTAACGTTGTGTGATTACTTTGACAGCTAGGATGTTGGCTTGGAAGCAGCCATTCATTTAAAGAGTGCGTAACAGCTCACTAGTCGAGTGATCGTGCGTGGATAATAATCGGGCATAAGTATAACACCGAAGCTATGGCTTCCGTTTAAACGGAGGGGTAGGGGAGCATTCTATTCAGCGTTGAAGCAGTACTGCGAGGTATTGTGGAGTGTATAGAAAAGCAAATGTAGGCATAAGTAACGATAAAGCAGGCGAGAAACCTGCTCGCCGGAAGACTAAGGTTTCCTCAGCTACGCTAATCGTCTGAGGGTTAGTCGGGACCTAAGGTTAATCCGAACGGAGATACCGATGGAAAACTGGTTAATATTCCAGTACTAGTTAATACTGCGATGGGGTGACGGAGAAGTGACCGGTCAGCGCACTGACGGAATAGTGCGTTAAAGGGTGTAGACGTTGATTGTATAGGCAAATCCGTACAAGAGTTGAACCTGATAGTACCAAGCGTCTATTAGACAATTGGATATGACCCTAATCATGCTCCCAAGAAAAACCTCTAAGCTTCAGGTATTAACTACTCGTACCGTAAACCGACACAGGTAGTCAAGAAGAGAATTCTAAGGCGCTCGAGTGATTCATGGCTAAGGAACTAGGCAAAATGGTCTCGTAACTTCGGGAGAAGAGACGCCCGTCTCAGGACGGGCCGCAGTGAATAGGCCCAGGCGACTGTTTATCAAAAACACAGGACTCTGCGAAATCGAAAGATGAAGTATAGGGTCTGACACCTGCCCGGTGCCGGAAGGTTAAGAGGAGTTGTTATCTTCGGAGAAGCAATGAATTGAAGCCCCGGTAAACGGCGGCCGTAACTATAACGGTCCTAAGGTAGCGAAATTCCTTGTCGGGTAAGTTCCGACCTGCACGAATGGTGTAACGATCTGGGCACTGTCTCAGCCATGAGCTCGGTGAAATTGTAGTATCGGTGAAGATGCCGATTACCCGCAACGGGACGGAAAGACCCCGTGCACCTTTACTATAGGTTCACATTGACATTGGATAATTCATGTGTAGGATAGGTGGGAGACTTCGATCTTGCTTCGCTAGGAGTAAGTTAGTCGCTGTTGAAATACCACCCTTGGATTATTTGATGTCTAATCCGTCTAAGACGGAGACATTGTGTGCTGGGTAGTTTGACTGGGGTGGTCGCCTCCAAAAGAGTAACGGAGGCTTCTAAAGGTACCCTCAGCACGCTTGGTAACCGTGCGTAGAGTATAATGGCATAAGGGTGCTTGACTGAGAGACCTACAAGTCGATCAGGTACGAAAGTAGAGCATAGTGATCCGGTGGTTCCGTATGGAAGGGCCATCGCTCAAAGGATAAAAGGTACGCCGGGGATAACAGGCTGATCACTCCCAAGAGCTCATATCGACGGAGTGGTTTGGCACCTCGATGTCGGCTCGTCACATCCTGGGGCTGGAGAAGGTCCCAAGGGTTGGGCTGTTCGCCCATTAAAGTGGCACGCGAGCTGGGTTCAGAACGTCGTGAGACAGTTCGGTCCCTATCTGTTGTGGGCGTTAGATATTTGAGAGGACCTACCTCTAGTACGAGAGGACCGGGGTGGACGAACCTCTGGTGTACCTGTTGTGGCGCCAGCCGCATTGCAGGGTAGCTATGTTCGGATGAGATAAGCGCTGAAAGCATCTAAGCACGAAACTCACCTCAAGATGAGATATCTTTTAAGGGTCGTTATAGACGATGACGTTGATAGGTCACAGGTGTAAAGGTGGTAACATCAAAGCCGAGTGATACTAATTACCCGTAGACTTATAATTCGTTCCGATTCACTCGGAAAACTCACTACTTCGATAATATTCAAATTTAAATTTCGCTAGAAATTACATTCGTGTAACTAGCCGATTTTTAAAGTCATAAAAACATTAAGCTATTCAAACGTGAATAGTGATCATCCAGTAGGATGAAAGATTTTCGGTGTTTATGGCGGTTGGGTCCACCTCTTACCATTTCGAACAGAGAAGTTAAGCCAACTTGCGCAGATGGTACTGTCCTTTTAA
>NZ_LYPF02000037.1 GCF_001661595.2 Crocinitomix algicola | reverse complement strand
ATTTCAAAATGAGGGACCAAAAATTGCTTGACGAAGTATTTTAATTCTTGGATTTCTTCTTTCGTATCGTAAACCGCCCCAAATTCAATTGCACTCAAATTTGAGCTTGTCAGTAAATTCATAGAAGTAACAATTCCATTCTTTTCGTTGAAGTATAATTTTGCGTGTAGGTTCTTTACAAGTTTTGGCTTAATTCCCAATGCTTCAATCTGTTCCCAACTTTTATTATTATCGACATCATATCTCGTAATGAACTCAATCTTTACTCCTCTTTGAATTGCTTTTTCTATCTCTTGCTTGATTCCTCCCCAATTTCTAAAATTCACATATGGCGAAACCAGAACGATATATTTATCCGATTGATTTATCAGATTTAAAATCTCAGAACTTATTTGATATGGGGGTATTATTTTCATTTATCGTTTTTCTTTTTTTTCTGCTTGCCGCACAACGGTTTGGGTATGGCGCGTGTCCCGCAGGGCATGCACTATACCTGTTGTTGGCGTGTCGTTTTTATTATTTTATTTGATATTTCTACACATCTTTTTTTATCACCAAGAAGCCCCATTGTTTCCGTTTCAATGTGATAAAGCTCAATCGATATTTCTTCATTAGTACTTCCATTCATTACCATATTCAGAATTCTTGGAACGTAACTTTGATATTCATCTCTTGGAGCACAATCATTGATACCTATTGGATCCCAATCGTTCCATAAAATCTCATCAATTTCAATTCTGTTTTTTTCCCTTTTCTTCAATTCTTGTAAGTCATAGGGTTCCTTATCAATTTCGAATTCAGTTTCGTAAATTCCCCAATCCATGAATTCATAGTATTTTGTCATAGCGTCAAAATGTGAGTCAGCATAGAAAGAATGGATGATTTTTGAGTTTGATTCCAATATACCTCTAGATTCTTCTCCAAGTTCTCCAGAGAAACATAATGAAGTCAAATCGTCATCACTTTTCCATATATCATGTTTAATCTTAGTCATTTTTTTATGCACGCCAACAGCCAAATAAAAGTCATGGCTTTTATTTCTTTATATTTAATTAATTAATCGTTTGGGTTGGGTTTTGTGTAAATATAGCACATTAATTTTAATGTTGCTTTTAGGGGTATTTACTTGAGTAAATTTACAGATTATTGAGGTTGTTTTACAACCCGGCTATGCGTAGTGCGGGGTTTGAAAAGCGGAGTTTTCAAATTTGCACGTAACCAAAGCGTTGTATTTTCTTTTTATCTTATTCATATTAAAAGCCAAATCAACGAATTGGCGGTGTTGATAAATAACAGTGAACTTTCTTGAACCACTGAACGCCTTATTTGCTATACAGTGTTAGCTACCGTTTTATTATTTTTTCTTTCATAATTCTTTCGTCAAAGTCTGTCAAATAAGTTATTACGATTTCTTTATCGTTGGAATTAATCTTTAATTTTTCAAAGTCAATAGGTCCTTCTCCTTCTAATTCCCATTTTCCATAATCCTTCTCAAATATCAGTAGTTGACGTTCCTTAATTTGGTAAGAACAACAAGGTGCCATAAACCCTTGAAATGGGGTAGAAAGAATAATGCCATTCTCTTCAAATTCCTTGTCGTCAGGAATCAATGGAAATAGGACTAATGATAAAACAAATGCCCAAAATATTCCACGGAAAATTAGTCCAATTATAAGTAAGCCTGCAATTGTCGCATAAATCGAGAAATAGAAGTTTATCTTATTAAACGGTTTCAAATAGAAAAAGAAGAGTATCAGACCGCTAATAACTGTCAGAATCTTAACTCCAAACTCCATGTTTCCTTCGAGACCGTATACTGTCAACGATTTGATAAGTGCATTCAAAATCGCTACAGTCAAAGTAGTCAAATGAATTCTTATCAATATTTTCTGCAGTCTCTTTTTCATATGGTAGCTAACGGTTAGTGTAAAATGCGTTTTAACGCATTTTTACACAGTGCTGTAGAGCGTTTATTTATTTTTTAATTCGATTTTTCGTCCATCCAAATCCTGAATTAAAGCGGTCAAACCCCATTCAGTTTCTTTAGGTTCTGATAATATTTCCCAATTAGAATTTTCTAAATCAACAATTTTATTTCTTAAATCTTCGATATCAAACCCTAGTCTTATTGAATTATCAGCTTTTTCCATTGATTTAGTTAAAGGGTAGATTTCAAATACAAATCCATTTTGTTCAGATGCGTAATGGAATGGTCCATTCCCATGTTGGTGATAATCAAATGTAAACCCTAAGACTTCATATTGATATTTTAATAATTCAGGTTCAGAAGTCCTTATTACAAGAAGGTTGATTGTCATTATTCTTTAATTAATTTTCTTTTGTTGTTATCCCAATACCATTTATAATATTCGATTGGAGTCTCAATATATCCTTCTTCATTTTCTATTTTATCAAATCTAGATTTATCAAAATCTCTATTAATATTAACAACTTCAAAATGATTTTTATCTAATATGGAGAAATCGACTAGGTGTAAATAATCATCAATTATTGATTCCTCAATTAGTACCTTTCCTCCGCCAGCCCAGTGTCTGTCTTGCCCGTTTTTCTTAATCCCTGAAATCCAGTATTCTTCTCCTGTTTCGATATCAAAATGATTCGCTCCAATTCCAGGAGTCTTTAACTTCTTAAGAGCCATATCATTGAAATATACCGTTTGACCACTTTTAGAAAATTCTGCTAAACCAATCCAAGCAGGACCATTATCCGAAAAACCTGATTTGAGTTCTATGTATTTGATTTCTGGTTTCATTGTCTTTAATGCTCACAACGGTTTGTGTATGAAACGTAGCGTACAAAAAGACACTACCTTTCGGGTTAACACAAAGCCGAATTTTTATATTTTGTTTTTAATTTTTCTATTCTAAAAGCCAAATTTAAAATTTTGGCGGTCTTAGTAAATAAGCACAAACCTTTCGGTAAAGCACCTATTAGCTATGTTTTATACACCGTGTTGTAGCCAGTTTTTTTCTTTCAGTTCAGGTTAATATTTATTTTAATTCAGATTTATTTATTCCGTTTAAATATTTTGTCCCGCCAACTTTGGAATTTCATCCAACTTTCCGTTGAAATATTGTTCAATTCCATAAAATTTCCAGTTGAACAGTCCAAAGATTCCCATTTAAACTCTTGCATAATTCTCTGAATTACTTTTGTTGGTTCTCCGCCTCCACGAATATGAAGCATTATTGAGTCTACGTCTTCTGTATTACCAATGTTGAATTCAATCGAGAACCCATCTCCTTCCATAACTCCCCAATTCGTGTCTGTAAAATCCAAATTTGGTATAATCTTGGTAAGTTTTGAGATTAATTCAGTCTTTTTGCCCAAAGTGGGTGGTTGATAGTCTTTATTATTACTATCAAATTTTTCTTTAAGTAAAACTACATCCCAACTCACAATATTTGTTTTTTTAATTGGCTACAACGGTCAAATAAAAGTCATGGCTTTTATTCCTTTTATATTTATTTGTATTAATGTTCTAATTAATTAATCGTTTGGGTTGGGTTTTTCGTAAATATAGCACATTAATTTTAATTCTAATTAATGTTGCTTTTAGGGGTATTTACGTGAGTAAATTTGCAGGTTATTGCGGTTGTTTAAACCTGTCAAATAAAAGTCATGGTTTTTATTCCTTTATATTTATTTGTATTAATGTTCTAATTAATTGACCGTTTTGGGTTAGGTTTCTTGTAAATATAACACATTAATTTTAATGTTGCTTTTAAAGGTGTTTTCCTGAGCAAATTTTATGTTATCAAGGTTGTTTAATGTTCTCAGTTAAATTTACGTTGCTGTCTGGTCTCAGATGAAACCGCTATGAAATTCAAGTTTTGTTATGAGCTTTTATCATTTAATTATCGAATAAAATTTAATCCATTCTTGAATAGTTCAAATGCAAAGCGCAACTCAAAAAATGTACCGTTTGAATTTAGCTTTGTTTCAGTTATGGGATTTTGCGTCGAATAAATGACTTCTTCATTATTAATGAATCCGTGATTATAGGCGAGTGACAATAGCATGCTTCGCTTTTGTTTTGTCACATATTTAAATCCCAATTCGAGGTGGAGCAACGGGAAAGCACCGCTCATTGTTGTTCTCTTAAAACTGATTGAATTGTTCCAGACGAGTGTGGTTAAATTTCGATTTGTTTGGATTTGTGTATTCACTCCTAAATTCATTTTCACTAAAAGTCGTTTCGAAATACCATGTGTAAAACTATAATACAGGGGTAGTTTCAGCGAAGTATTCTGAAAATAAGTGCTAAAACCATCCATTGAAAATGAAAATCGAAGGGAGGAGACTTCAATTCCGTATATGATTGAAGACACCTCACTTTTTCGCAAAGCACGGTCAAAATTGATAAAGAAACCTCCACCAAAAGAGGCCTTGTTTACCGCTCCCGAATTCGGAAGAATTAGACTTGCAGTTGCCGGTTTAGTGATGGACATACCAGTCGTTATGATTGACTTTTGGGAAAAGCTTACCATTGAAAGATGTATCAATATGACCAATAGAAGGATTCTCATTTATATTTTTTCCGATTAAAATACCAACTTACTTCCATTTCCAATTTTGTCCCTTGATAAATGAAAGAAGAATAGGCGGCAGGATCAAAACGCTCTAACTTAAAGGTTCTAATCGGAGAAAAGCCTTTGCTAAAAATCATTCTATATTCGATAGTTCTTGGTTTATTTAGTTTAAACCCAACGCCAGCTTTTAATATTGTATAAAATCCCTGCTTGTCTTCGACAGTTACTTTTGTGGCAGGTGAATAAATAGACGCCACACTACTATCTGTTTTATAACTCCATAAATTAAACGTCTCCTCTATACCAACAACAATAAAAGCGACACATTTTTTACGTTTAAAATTTAATTGAAACTCTAGTGGTAATTCATACAAACTAATAGAGTTCGTATGCGTGTAACCATGATAAAAATATCGAATGTTTTGAATTGAAAGTAAGTCCAACCCTGTATTAATATTTATGTGACCGCCAATATAGAATTTGGTTCTAATTCCAAATGAAAATCCAAGCGGCTGTTTTATACCCCTTACTTTAGCACCTAACCCATCTCCAAATGTCAACTGCTCAATATACGTTCTATTCAGTGAACTAGAAAGCCCAAATTTCACACGTTGATCTGATTGACTGAAACCTGAAAGCGTCAAAAAAAAGAAAATTATACTAAGTGTTTTCAACTTTTCATAAATAAAATTACACGTTACGAATAAATTACGTATCGAGAGAAGTTAAATTAATACCACCCAAAATTGATACGGGAAATACCGATTAAAAACCTCGGAAACCCTTATGAATTATGAACATGGTTAGCTACAATAGTTTCATATTCTGTTTTTGCTTTAATAAAATTCAATTGTTTTTTATAAGCTGCAAATATAACCCAGCCTATCACTAAACGCGCGATAATATAAATATATGGTGTCAGAACATTAAAAATCCTTGGAATAGCACCTCGTCTTGAAGCTAAAATATCATTATCTATCATATAAAGATAAGGTGACGGAAGCCCTAAAAAAAGTAGCTCAAGAAGATATATCACTATATACAGTATTCCAACTGTTAATATAAACTTTAACACCAGCTTTTTATTTAATGAAATCAGAAGGATAGAAAATCCAATTATCAACGTAATCACACCAAAAAATAAATTATTATCTGCTCCTATAAACGAACTAAAAAAAGTAATTAATCCAATTATCAATAATATATAGGAAGCATTACGAAACATTATGAAAGACAGCAAATAATCCTCAAATTTAAGAATCACTTTTAGTCGGTTTTTTCTTTTCTCCTTTTCTTCTTTTGGCAAGTCATCAAACTTTTCCCCTGATAGATTAAATATGCTTTTGGAAACATCTTTACGTAATCGGCTGTCCTTAATTGACTCCAGTGTCAAATTAGGGAAAACACCATTAGATAACTCTTGTCTACCTCTTTCTATCAATTTTCTTTTTTCTTCTAATGACATAATCAATCTATTTTAAATCAGTATATTATGGTGACTTGAGCTATTGTAGCTAACAGCCAAATAAAAGTCATGGCTTTTATTCCTTTATATTTAATTAACTAATCGTTTGGGTTGGGTTTTGTGTAAATATAGCACATTAATTTTAATGTTGCTTAAAGGGATTTACGCGAGTAAATTTACAGGTTATTGCGGTTGTTTACGTTTGCCTAAAAATAGCAAATTTATTTTGCGGCGTGAAGTGTGCAGGCAAGAAACCCCGGACGTTGGCTGTCCGCCCGTGATGGCACCCCAGGACTTTGGACAAGCTAATGGGAGGGAAAAGGACTGGCCAAAGGGTGGACATGATTTTTAGGTATTATGTTAGCAGTAGTTTTCTACTCCTACAAAAGTTCCCAGCCTCCCTTATACTTGTCTCCGGTAATTTGTTCTAGTTCGGCGCACATAGCAGACCATTCTTCAACCGTTCCGTACGCGCCCAGAAGAGAAACAACGTTCTTCCTTTCTATATATTCAAAGTCTTCTACACCTTGCTCTACTCCGTAGTCCGATTGTGCAACTTTCACAAATAATGTAGAAAAATACTGAGGTGCTAAATCCCATTTTGGTTCGAAGTATTCATTGAGCTTACTTCCTCCTTTAAAGGCTGGTTTTCCCCAGAATTCAGTTTCTTCTCCTACGATTGATTTCTGAGAAAAATTTTGTTTAATAATTTCAGTTTTGTCCGCTTGAACATCTTCTTGTGGCCAAAATTTTAGAATAAAGTCCGACATGTTTGGGTTTTATTTAATTACTTCTAACGATCTAATAAAAACCATCGCTTTTATTCCTTTATATTTAAATTAATTAATCGTTTGGGTTGGGTTTTGTGTAAATATAGCACATTAATTTTAATGTTGCTTAAGGGTATTTACGTGAGTATATCTACAGGTTATTGCGGTTGTTTAACGGTTAGTATAAAGGGCGTTTTAATGCATTTTTACATAGTGTTAGCAATATTTTATATTAAATAAATTTCAACTTTTGATATTGGTTCAATATATAGATAAAGTTCTCCTTCAAATTCTCCACCGCCAGACAAGAGTCCAATGACTAATCCCTTTGAATCAATTACAGGTGCGCCACTAAAACCACTAGGAGTAAATTTAACTTCAGATTTTAGGAGTATTTTTCCGTCTTCATAAGAGTCCATAGTAGCAAAATATCTTCTTTGGTGGCATTCTGCATCAGAGTATTCACAGCCTATAATTTCAAACTTTTCTTCCTTTTTTGGTTTTGAAAATCTTGGAGTAAGTGCTATAATTTCATTATCTTTTTCTAGTTGACACTCTAATAGAATAATATCAATGTCATTTTGCTTCTCGGTAATCAATTTAGAGACTGAGATAGTATCATTTGCGATTTTACCATTTCTGGGATACGCGTTCCAATATTCCAAGCTAGAGTTAAACCTACTAGTTTTAATTTCTGGGCTAATTCCCATGGCTTCACCTAATAAATGCTTGGCGGTGCATAAATAAGTATCTACATCAGATTTAATTAAGAAAGAGCTGGCTCCGTAACCAAAAGAATTATCTAACTTATACTCATTTGTTAATAGAATTTGTACTGAATCAATGTAGTTCTCGAGTTTCCAAGGCTCAGTTTTGACTTCTTGACTTTCTAGATTTTTATTATTCTTTTGTTCTTCAGAATTACAACTAACTATTAGCAAAACGGCTAGGAGTGTCAAAATTGATTTATTCATATTCATTTTAATTACCGCCAACGGTCAAATAAAAGTAATGGCTTTTATTCCTTTATATTTATTTGTATTAATGTTCTAATTAATTAATCGTTTGGGTTGGGTTTTGTGTAAATATAGCACATTAATTTAAATGTTGCTTAAGGGTATTTACTTGAGTAAATTTACAGGTTATTGCGGTTGTTTTAACGGTCTTGCATACACGGTGTGGCCAGCTTTTGCTGGGCATGATCACTATATGCTA
>NZ_LYPF02000036.1 GCF_001661595.2 Crocinitomix algicola | reverse complement strand
CCCATAATCATCCACACGTTGAAGATTATGAAAGTAAAAAATTTAGACGATGAATTAATTTTAAGAAATTAAGAAGGATATAAGTCAATTCCCCAATTTTTGGTCTTGATTCCAAAACTCCCTACCACTAAGCAAAAAACCCAGCAACATCCTAGTGTCACTGGGTTTCCAAGTGATCGCGCTAGGATTCGAACCTAGGACCGTCTGCTTAGAAGGCAGATGCTCTATCCAGCTGAGCTACGCGACCATTCAATACATTTTTGTCATCTGTGAGATGCTCTATCAGCCCGTAGTGACAGAAATCTTCGATTTCGTTGTCAATACAGTCCCGATTCTTCGGGGCTGAGCTACGCGACCATTCAATACATTTTTGCACCTTAAGGGTGCCTTTGCAGTAAAATCTTTATTCGTCGAAAAAGATTTACTGATTCCATGCTTCATTCGACTTAGAAGCACAAAAGGAGATGCAAGCATCTCCTTTGTCGGGGTGGCAGGATTCGAACCTGCGACCTCCTCGTCCCAAACGAGGCGCGATGACCGGGCTACGCTACACCCCGAGAAAAATTTAATTTACTGTTAACTTTGTTAACACCGTGCCTTCGATTAGGCGAGCGCAAAGATATGTATATTTTGCTATTCTGCAAAGCTACGAGACTATTTTTTTAAATTTTTCCGTTTAATTATTCTTAACATTCACATTTTTAAAGCGTTCTAAAAATATTTTTTTTTGTTTATTCAGCATAATATGTAGCAAGTGCTCCACCGACAATTCTATTTAGATTAATTTCTGCAAGCTTGAGTAAATATTCTTGTTCTAATAAGGAAGATTCTGCATTAATTAATGTGAGTTGAACCAATCTAAAATCATATGCATTTATGCTCCCCTGTTCGAGTTGTTTTTTAGCAATTTCAAATACGGTTGATGTAGCTGATACATTTTCTCTTGCAAGATTAATGCGTTTCAATAATGAATGGTAGAGCTCATATTGAGTCAAACCTTCTGCAGTTATGTTTTGCCGGATATCGTTGTGAGTAATTTCAGCATTTTCTTTTGAAATTTTCGCGTTGGCAATCGCTCGATTTACATTTCCTCCGTCAAATAGATTAAAATTGATATTTAACCCTAAGACTGGACCCCTGTTTCTATTTAATGAAATAAACCCAACTTCTGCATTTGATTGAGCAAATTGATATCCACCATATACATCAATAGTGGGGTATCGGTTCGCTTTTTCAATTCGTATTTGAGCCTCTGCAATCAATTCATCTATCGCAGCACTTTCTAATTGATAACTATTTGATTTAATTGAAGCTAAAAGCGAGTCTTTATGTGGGGGAATTGCAAAATCGAAACTTTTTTGCGTGATTGTAATTTCGGAATTCAAATCGATTCCTAGAATTCGTTTAATTTCTAATTCTAATGTGGTAATCAAATTCGTTTGTGCTAAAAATCGGATACTATCTGTTTTATAATCAACAAGTGCTTGATTGAAACTCATTTCTGTACCCGTTCCAACTTCTCTTTTTCTTTTTTCAAGCGAATAGCGATAATTTGAAATGGACAAAGACGACTTAAAATTCTTTAATAATTTTTCTTGATATACCAATTGGTAATAAGCTGCAGCTATATCAGCAATAGTTTGTTCAATATAAAACTTTGTAAGAACTTGTCCCTGTTGATATAAGTGTTCCAATTGCTCTTTTCTAGCATAAACTCCAAATCCATCGAACACAGTCCAATTTGCTAAAGCTGATAGGTTGATATTTCCCGTTTGAGCATTTTTACCTTCTTGAAAGTCACCGCTTGAAAATTCCTGACGTGTATTATTAAACGCGGTTGAAATTCCGCCAGAAAGACTGACTGTTGGTAATAATCCGGCATTTCCCCACGCATCATTATTTGAAGCAATTCGTTCATTGTTTTTTAGAATTCGAATCTGATAATTATTGGCCAGCGCTGTAGAAATGAATTCCGGTAGCGTTTGAGTATTCCCCTGATTTATGGTCAAACCTAAGGCAAAACTTATTTGGAATATTTTATTGATAATCTTCTTCATTGATAATATTGTTCTCTTTTGATGCAATAAATGAGTATAAGGCGGGAATAAGATATAGAGTTAAGATTAAAGAGAAGATTAATCCTCCTATAATAGATAGTCCCATTGGTACTCGACTAGTCGATGAATCTCCCAACGCTAAAGCAATGGGTAAAGCGCCTAAGACGGTTGATAAACTGGTCATTAAAATAGGTCTAAATCTTTGCGCCGCAGCATCAGTTGCAGCCTGAATTCTAGACATTCCTTCATCTCTTTTTTGATTGGCGAATTCAACAATTAAAATTCCATTTTTAGTTACTATTCCAATTAAAACAATCATACCAATCTGGCTAAAAATGTTGAGCGTTTGATCAAACATCCATAGAGTTAATACAGCACCCGCTAAAGCTAAAGGAACGGTCAACATTATGGTTAAAGGGTCTCTAAAGCTTTCAAATTGTGCTGCCAAGGTTAAGTACACCAGAATCAAAGCAAATAGAAATATGATCATAGTACTTTCTGAACTTTCTGCATAATCTGCAGCACTTCCGGTTAAATCAGTACTGAACGATTCGTCCAATAATTGGTCTGCAATTCGGTCCATTTCAGCGATACCATCTCCTAACGTATACCCGGCTCCAGGAGCGGCCTGAATCGTTGCCGAAGTATAACGGTTGTATCTTAACAACGAAGGGGGACGACTTTGGTATTCCACATCGACTAGATTATCCAGCGTAATCATTTCACCAGTCGCACTTTTAACGGTTATTCTATCTAAATCTACAGGTTCATCCTTTTTTTCTTTCTGAGCCTGAGCTATCACGTAATACTGTTTACCGTCTCTCATAAAATAACCCAGTCGCTCTTCACTCAGAAACGTTTGTAAGGTTTGGGCAATATCAAGTACTTCAACTCCCATTAAATAAGCTTTATTACGATTTATTGTTAATACCAATTCCGGTTTGTTAAATTTCAAGTCAACATTGGCATTTGCAAAATATGGGCTTGCATTTACGCTATCCATAAATGCAGGGAGGACTGCCTTTAAACGAGCTAAATCGGGAGCTTGTAAGACATATTGCAAAGGTAAGTTTCCACTTCCTCCACCACCAGCTTGTATCGTAGGTTCTTGAACAACAAATGATTGAGCAAATGTTAACGACTTTAGCATCTGATTAATTTCAGCTGCAAGTTCATTTTGTGATTTTTTACGATCTTGAGGTTGTTTCAAAGGCATAAAAATAAACGATGAATTTGCGGCTGTAGAAGCCCGGAAAGTAGGGGAGGTTACTCCTAATAAGAAAGCTTTTTCTGGTATTGTATCAAGCATATACATGAGCTTTTCTTGATAATTATCCATGGCCTCAAAAGAAGTACCTTCAGGAGCTGTAGAAATTACCCTTAATTGACTTTTATCCTCCATCGGTGCAAGTTCTGAACTGAGCATTGAACCTATACCAAGAAAAATAAGTAGGATGACAAGAAACAATGGAAAAGCTAACCATCTTCTCTTCATAAATCCTTTTAAACTTTGCGTATATCTTTCGATTAATCCTTCCACACGCATTCGAGCCCATCGCATTAATCCGTTTTCCTTTTTACTTTTACGCAACATTTTGGAGCTCATCATAGGTGTTAAAGACAATGTGATAAATGTTGAGATGACCATTGCTCCAACAACAACCATTGCAAACTCACGAAACAATTGCCCAGTAAGTCCAGTCATAAAAAATATCGGTAAAAACACACAAACCAAAGTGATAGAGGTGGCTATTACTGCGAAAAACACTTCGCGCGAGCCTTCAAAGGCGGCCTTGACCGGGTGCATTCCTTCTTCGACTTTCGTGTAGATATTTTCCATAACTACAATTGAATCATCTACAACTAGTCCTGTTGCTAAAACTAAACCTAATAGAGATAAGACATTAATTGAAAATCCAGCGGCATATAATACCCCGAAGCTACCTATTAGGGCAATTGGAATTAAGATGATGGGAATAAAGGTTGTTCTCCAATTCCTCAAAAAGAAGAAGATCACGATTAAGACCAAAATAAAAGCGAGGAAAATGGTAGATTCTACTTCGCTAATTGCTTTTCTAATTGAAGTGGTCTTGTCCATTGCTACATTTAATACGATATCTGCAGGTAGATCTTTTTTCATTACTTCTAGGCGTTGAAATGCAGCATCGACAATCTCAATATAGTTTGCACCCGGTTGTGGTTGTAAGGCAATTCCAACCATAGGAATAACGCCGTTCCCTCTTAATAATGTTCGCTCACTTTCTGCACCTAGTCGGATATGAGCTACGTCTTTTAGGCGAATAAGTGAATTGTTTTTATCTAATATGATTAGGTTTTCAAAGTCAGACTCCTCTTTTAGTAAGCCTAAGGTTCTAACAGTTAACTCAGTCTCACTTCCTTCAATTCTACCTGAGGGCAGTTCTATATTTTGAGCATTCAGTGCATTTTTTATATCAATTGTTGTTACACCTAATGTTCGCATTTTTATAGGATCGAGTTCTAAACGCATGGCGTATTTTTTTTCACCCCAAATTCGGATACTACTTACACCAGGAATTGTCTGTAAGCGTTCCTTGAAAATATCATTACCTATTCTAGTTAACTCTAATAGACTCCTTTTTTCACTTTGAACAGTGATCGATAAAATTGTTTCCGCATTGGCATCTGCTTTGTTTACAACGGGTGGGTCGGCATCCGGGGGTAAATTTTTAATGGCTGCGGAGACTTTATCGCGAATGTCATTTGCTGCATCATTCAAATCAATTTGCGGTAAGAATTCTACAGTAATCGTACTTCTACCGTCAGTACTGATTGAGCTTAGCTTTTTTACACCCTCTACACTGTTTATTTGTTCTTCAAGTGGTTCAGTAATTTGAGATTCTATGATTTCAGCGTTGGCTCCAGTATAGTTGGTTTGCACGGTAACGACAGGAGGATCAACACTTGGATATTCTCGAACACCAAGAGATATATACCCTACAATTCCGAGTAATACAACAATAATTGCAAAGACCGTTGCTAAAACGGGTCTTTTAATACTTAACTCCGATAGCGTCATATTTAATGATTTATGGATTGAAGATTTACGGATTGGCCATCCTTAACTTGCAATAATCCAGTTGTGATTATCGTATCACCCGATTCGATTCCTTTTGTGACATGAACCCTATCAGCAGTTCTATCACCTAAAAAGACTTGTTTTTTAATTGCTTTGCCTTTTTCATAAACGTAAATTGTCTGATCATTGATTTCAGGAACAATTGCTTGAGTGGGAACTAGCAATGCTTCATTCGTGTAATCAGTCGGAATAATAACTTCTGCATATGTGCCCGGAAGTACTGAAACGGAGTCATTTGAATTTAAAAATGCCCTTACATTTATTGTTCTTGAATCCAGGTCGATTACTGGATTGATAGCATATACATCAGCCGTTAAGGTATCGCGATTGACAACAACCTCTATTTTACTACCCACTTTGATGCTTTTTTGATGGGATGCAGGTAGTGTGTAGTCAACCTTGATTTTACCTGTTTGAGTAAGCGTTGTTATTGACGTTCCTGCACTTAAGTAGGCACCTAAGCTAAAGTTTCTCATGCCTAAAACACCTGAAAAAGGGGCTTTTACATTGGCCAAATCTATATTTACTTTAAGCTGTTGGATTTGAGCTTTTAAGTTTTCAATTTTTGTAGTAGCGATATCAACTTCTTCATCACTACTTCCCCCAACGTCAATTAGAGCTTGCTTCCGCTTCAAATCTCGTTCCGCATTTTTCAATTCTGCATCGAGCCCAATTAATTGAGCTTTCCAAGATCGGTCATCTAGTCTAATTATCGACTGACCTTTTTTTACCGTAGTACCTTCTTTAAAGTTAATTGCAAGGACTTGACCTGAAATGGGCGCTTTTAATTCGACTTGTTCATTGGGCAACAAATCAGCGGTAGTCAGTAGTTCGCTACTGAATTCGTTTTCCGATACTATAAATGCGTCAACATTAAGATTTGGGCGAGTATCGTTACCTGATTTTTCAGCATCATTTCCACAGGATCCTAACGTAAATATTAGGACTGCGGAATAAAGTTTTAGTTTCAATTTATTAGTCATTTTTTCTTTTGTAGGCGTTAATAGTATAGCTAGATGGTGGTTGATTGTCAATCGATTCGTTTAATTTATTCATCGCATTTGCGAACATTTCCTTTTCTTTAGAACTGAAGTTTTTAAATAGTATTTTATTGGTCTGTTGAATAGCCTCTTCGACAATAGGAACTAGATGAATAGCTTTTTCAGTGGCAACTAGGTTTTGACATCTGCGATCTTTTTTATTCGTTTTTCGCTCAATTAAATCCAAATCAGATAACGCATCGACTGTTCTTTTGATGTAAACTTTATCTTTTCGGAGATGATCGGCTAGATCTTTTTGCGAAATTTTACCTGAGTGTTTTACGATGTATAATAGTGCAACAAAGTTTCTCTCAATACCATGAGGTTCCATTAAATTCGAAAGGGTACTTAAATAAACCTCCGCGAAACTTGCAAGTTCAAAACCATATACTCGTTTATCCTTCAATTCAATTCCAATTTCAAAAATGGTTACAAATGTAACTATTATTGGAATCGCTGAAATGATGAATTTCTTAAATATTTGTTAAAACATCTAATGGGGGTTTCCTTTTAATTATGGTAATAAATGGTTATTACCTAAGCACCGTAACATGTCCGTGATATTCAAGGTTTTTGTCCGTGTTTTGCTCAGAAGCAACGATGTGATAGATATAGACACCTTGTTCTACTGAATTATCTCCATATGTACCATTCCAACCTTTTGTAACATCATATGATTCAAACAATAATTCTCCCCAGCGATTGTAGATGGCTAATTTAAAATTGTAGATGTCTATCCCATTAAAATAAGGTTTAAATTCTTGATTTAAAGGATCATCATCCGGAGTGAATGCGTTGGGAATAAAAACGGAGAAGTCTTCCTCAATTCGAATAGACTTCAGGGTTGTATCTGTACAATTGAATTCATTTTTAGCAATTAATTGGACAAGATAGTCGTTTGCAATTTCTGGGAATTCAAAAGTAGGATTTTTACTTTCACTAAATAGAACACCACCGTACGACCATTCCCACTCAATACTTGAGATTGATTCATTGTCAAAATGCACTATGGGGTCAAGTGTTGTAATAGTCTGCGGAGAATAGCTAAATGCAGCAATGGGTTGATCTAGAACTTGAATGAAATCATATTTTATTTTACTGTTGGAGCATCCGTTAACATCAACGTATGTTAATGTTATATCATAATTTCCAGGAGATAGATAGGTATGATAAACGGTATCACAATCAAAACTTGAAGCTCCATCACCAAATTCCCAATAACAAGTCCCTGCTGTAGTATTTGTAGAGTAAAGTGTTATTTCGGAAGGGGCGCAATAACTAGTATCATTCGTGGTAAAATCAATATTGGGAGAAGGAAGTACGGTAAAAGTTGCAAAATAATCTGCGCTACAAACCCCATCAAAAGTATTTGTAATTAGGTGACTTCCAACACCAGCAACGCTTGGATCAAAATTACCTCCTATAACTCCAGGGCCTGAAAATGTACCATCGTTTACGGCGTCAATTGGAAAGACTGCGTCCTCTTCACAAATTGTTGTTGGCGGGATAATGGTACCATCAAGAACAGGGAGCCCTGCTACTACAGTAACGTTAGAATTATAAGTACAGCCGTTACCATCTTCGATACAGACGGTGTAATCTCCAGCACATAATGATGAAAAATTCCCCGTTAAATTAGAAGTCGTACAGTCATCAATACTGTATGAAAAAGGAGGAATACCAGTGGTTACTTCCAATTGAATCGCACCATCGCAAAATCCCACACAAGATTCGTGTATAATTTCAGTTTCTACAATCATTGCTTCAGGTGCTGTAATTTCAACGACAGAATCGATGGTACAGCCTAAATCATCTTTTATTACAATGTCATATTCGTCTGATTCAAGGTCTTCAAACACCCCAACTGGTTCAAAACTAGCTCCGTCAATCGAATAAGTGTATGGAGCGGTGCCTCCTATGGCAACCATTTCTATTCGTCCGTCTGCGTAATCTGAGCATGATGCATTGTCCAATGTAATACTATCAAAGTCGAGTGGAAGAGGTATATTTATCTCGAAGCTTTCAGAAACTTCACAACCATTTTCATCTGTAATTTGCACGTGGTAAGTTCCTTCAAGCAGGTCGGACATCGTTCTTATATCTTCTCCAGCGATAGCTAAAGGAGACCATTCGTATAAAATATTTTCAAATACTCCAGCGTAATTAAATACAGTGTCGATTACAACTTCGCCTAATTCATCTGCGCAATTGGGTTGTAAAACTTCTAGGTCAATCATTATTTCTTCAGGTTCAACTATTTCAATTGAATCGGAGAAAAAACAGGGGTACTCATCTTCAATTTCAAAATAATACCAGCCTGCGTCTAAGTTTTCTGCATAATTGTTGTTATCTAAATTTACAATTTCGTCTAATTCATTTAGTATTGTGTATGTAATTTCACCAGTAGTTCCGCTTAATGTTATTGCAACATAACCGTTTGACATCCCATAACACGTAGGATTAGATGAAGTTATATCACTTTCGATTAAGCAATCTTCTTCTACTTCAATTGTGATACAAACAGAATCTATACAAGGTGACACACCTGCGACGTAGCAAGCTTCCCAAATGCCAACCCCAGCAGTTGCAGGATTGAATTCTCCACTAACGGGATTAATACAATCTCCGCAGCTCGCAGACCAAGTTCCATCAATTGGACTTGCTGTTAAGATATGCGTTCCTGATGCTTCTCCAAATGGACCAGCAGCATCAATACTTACAACTGGAGTTGGAGTGACTTCTATCAATACAGTGTCTGTAGAAGAACATGTTCCGTCGTCAGCGGTAACGATATAATCCTCAATTCCTAAACCGGGCTCAAAAGCAATGCCATCCGAAACATCATGATCCCAACTTACCAAAGCGCCATCCGGATTATAAGCCGTTAATATGATCTCATCTCCTTCACATATTATTTGATCAATACCAGCAGATACTTCTGGACCTTCGGAACATGAAATGCTAAAGTTGTCTATTATCCACCGTTCACTGCCAGCCCATGCTTGCACAGTTATTCGAACTTGCATCTCACTTCCTCCTTCAAGACAACCTGTGGTGTATAATCGACTGCCTCCGTCTATATCGTCTGATTGAATAACCATCACATCTGCACATGGGCCATCGCAAAATGTCGCGTCAGGAGGACTTGTCCAACCTGCTCCATCAATATTATATTCTAATTGAACCCAGTCAACTGAATTGCAGCCTGTACCGCATGCTTCCATCGTACCTTCTTCGGCTAAATCAAATTCAATTTCAATATTTTCGCAGCTACTAATGTCGATGATTTCCGTAGTCCAAGATGCTGGTCCGTTGGTGTCTTGTGCGCGTAATTTACCGCCGCTGACTTTAAAAAAATCTCCGCTATCCGAACATGATGGGCAGTCTGTAGACCATACAGTTCCGGCAAAATCGTCTGTTCCAACAGTTGCGCCTTCGGTCTCGTCAAATTCTTCCAGAAAGATTGTTTGAGAATAGATTTTTCCCTGTAGTAAAAGGCATAAAAAAGTCAGTGAAAATAGAGTAGGAAGATGCAATTTCATGACGCGTTTTTTGAAAATTCACCGCAAAGATAGTTAATTGAAACTCTTCATGAAACTAAGGCAAGTTATTTAAAGATTAATTAATGTTGAACCAGTTGATTTTAGTTCGATATAGTTAGTTCTTGTTTTTGAGAATTGTATGTGAATTTATTACCAATCATATCATTAACGCCAATTATGCCTACTGTGGATAAGGAGGACAGAGCCGACATATCAGATCGTTCAAAATTAAATGTCTTACTCTGATTAGATGAGTATAAGGCTATCGGAAATGTTTGAACGCCTTGCGTGTTTTCAAGTTGGGCGTTTTTATTGCTAACCATTTTATGGTCAATCATAGAATAGGGTGTGCCGGTATCGAATAATAAGTTGATGTCATCTTGATTGGTGTTTTTAACTGAACAAATTAGATAGCCTAAACTTGTATTTACTGGACATGTAAAGTAGTTTTTGTTCATAGATAAACTCTCCGTTTGCATTTCGATTTGGTAATCGATAAAATTTAACGTAAAATTTTGGTTTTTGAAGAAACCAAATCCCAATACGACATCAAAAGCTGTTCCTACCATATCACTTACCATTTTAATTTCATTTTTTGCGGTATTAAACGGTAGCTGGTCGTATGTTACTTCCCCTAAAGTCATTTCATCTAAAATTCCTTTCTCTAACGGAAACTTATTTCCATTTATATCTGAAATTAATATACCAGTGGTATCTGTAGAGAGGTGTAGATCCTCTATGAGTTTTGTTGAGATTTGAATTGTAGAAAAATCTCCAAAGTCGATAAGCGCGGTGTATTCTTTGTCCTCAATTTCTACTGTTGTAAAAAGCAAATTATAGGGTGAAACACTAAATTTAAAGGAGTTACCCTGCTGAGCACCTAATTGGAATTTAAAGAGCAATAAAATCAGAAGCAGATAATAGTTCATAAGTTTTTAATTCAAAATTAAACAGCCGTTTCTCTACAGAATGTTAAGCAATTCTAAATTTTGTAAAAGTCTGTTAAAAAAAG
>NZ_LYPF02000035.1 GCF_001661595.2 Crocinitomix algicola | reverse complement strand
TTTGTAATTTTACCAGTAAGTCTTTGTAAGTGTGTATAGCTGTATTACTTCGTAAATTATGGTTGTCCGCAATCGTACCACAAGAATTATTTGATAGGGATGATGCCTGACTGGGCAATTCGCAGGAAAATTTATTCTTGGTTGTCCGCAATGATACCACTAAATTTTAAACATCTATTGATAAGTCGCGTTAGGGATTGGCGCAATTGTTTGAGCTCTTTGTCCGGCTCAGACGGACGGAAGCGAGTGCAGAAAGCCCGCCCCATGATTTATCATGCAAGGTTCAGCTTTTCAATTAATCATGGGGAACGCCCTAAATCTTGATTATATTGAATGTCATTTTATTTTAACGTATTCGATTTTATACTTTTGCTTGTTTCAGGTTTTCACTGAATATAGGTTTCTAATTGTCAAGAAACTTCTTGTCAATTTCCATCCGATGAAGGTTATTTAAATTTATATTTGTTTTCTATAAAAAAATGCAATGAAAAAAATTTCTGACTACAATTTTGAAGGAAAACGGGCGCTTATTCGGGTTGATTTTAATGTGCCGTTGAATAAAGATACATTAGAAGTTACCGATACCACTCGGATTAAGGCTGCAGTTCCTACAATTAAACGCGTGTTGAATGGGGGAGGATCTGTTGTTTTGATGTCTCATTTAGGAAGACCAAAGAATATTCCAGAACCTCGTTTTTCATTAAAAAATATTGTTGAATCGGTAGAGGAAGAATTGGGTCAAAAGATTCAATTTGCCACCGATTCAATTGGAGATAGAGCTTTTGAACAGTCGAGTAACCTGAAGCCTGGGGAAGTATTATTATTGGAGAATTTAAGGTTTCACCAACGGGAGAAAAAAGGTGCAGAGGATTTTGCTGAATTATTAGCGAAACATGGAGATGTATACATTAATGATGCCTTTGGAACAGCTCATCGGGCGCATGCGTCGACTACTGTGGTAGCAGATTTTTTTCCAAATGATAAAATGTTTGGTTATTTAATTGAGAAGGAAATTGAGAGTGTTGATAAAGTATTGAATTCGGATCAAAAGCCATTAGTCGCAATTGTTGGAGGAGCTAAAGTTTCGTCGAAAATTACCATCATTAATAAGTTATTGGATAAAGTGGATACACTGATTATTGGAGGTGGAATGGCTTATACTTTTGCGAAGGCACAAGGAGGGAGTGTTGGTAACTCCTTAATCGAGGATGATTATTTGGATACAGCTAGATCAATTATGGCTGAGGCGGAGCGAAAAAATGTAAAACTCTTGATACCTAGAGATACTTTGGCGGCTGATGAGTTTTCGGATGATGCCAATACGCAAGTTTGCAAAACAAATAATATACCTGATGGTTGGTTGGGGTTAGATATTGCGGATGAGGCTATTTCTGAATTTAAAGCGGAAATAGTAGGGGCCAAATTAATTCTTTGGAATGGTCCTATGGGAGTTTTTGAGATGAATAATTTCCAGAATGGAACGAAAGAGATTGCGCTTGCAGTTGCAGAGGCTACTCAAAATGGCGCTTTTTCACTTGTAGGTGGAGGGGATAGTGTAGCAGCAGTTAATAAGTTTAAGTTAAGTGAAAACGTGAGTCATGTTTCAACAGGAGGTGGTGCGATGTTGGAATATTTGGAGGGGGTTAAACTACCTGGTATTGCTGCTATTTTGAAAGATTAGTCATGAAGATAAGCGAACTTTATCAGCTATTTGAGTCTTGTGGTTATTTGTTTTCAACTGACTCTCGAAAAATTGTAAAGAATGGACTGTTTTTTGCATTAAAGGGAGATAACTTTAATGGAAATCAGTTTGCGCTTCAGGCGATTGATGAAGGATGTAGTTATGCTATTGTGGATGAGGCTGTTGCTTTGGGTAATGAAAAGGTGATTTTAGTTGATGATGTTTTAGTGACATTGCAAAAGTTGGCGAATTATCATCGTAATCAATTTCAAATTCCAGTAATAGGAATTACAGGAAGTAATGGTAAAACGACGTCTAAGGAACTTGCTGCTGCCGTTTTGATGAAGAAGTTTAAGGTGTTAGTTACGGAAGGAAATTTGAATAATCATTTAGGAGTGCCTTTTACTTTGTTGAGGTTACGTCAAGAGCACGAGATTGCCATTATTGAAATGGGTGCTAATAAGCCAGGAGATATCGCAGAACTAGTTGAAATCGCAGAACCGGAATATGGTATTATTACTAATATTGGTGCGGCTCATATCGAAGGGTTTGGTTCGCTTGAAGGAGTGAAAAACACAAAAAAGGAGCTCTATGACTTTATTGGTGAACACGAAGGGCATTTGTTTTTTAACGAGGAGGATGAGGTGCTTACGAATATACTCCCTTCAAACACGTCGCTTTTTGGTTATGGTGAGCGTGCAGGTCTTGTTCAGGGTAATTTAATAGCACAAAATCCTCAGGTTGAGTTTTTATGGTCAAATCTTGGATATAAGTCGCCAATTTTACAGACGAACTTGGTTGGAAAGTATAATTTCACAAATTTTTTAGCAGCAATTTCTATTGGTGTTTATTTTGATGTGGATAAGGAGTTGATTAATGAGGCAATTGTAGAATATGTGCCGTCAAATAACCGTTCTCAAATTACTAAAACTAAGAGGAATGTTTTGGTTGTTGACTGTTACAATGCCAATGCTACAAGTATGCGCGCAGCATTGGAAAGTTTTGTGATGATTAATCACGAAAATAAGCTTGTAATTCTTGGGGATATGCTTGAACTAGGTGATATTTCAAAGGAAGAGCATTTTAAGGTTGTAAACTTTTTAATTGAAAATAACCTTAAGGCTATATTAGTTGGAACGGAAATGGGGTTGGTTGCAGGTGAATTAGAGCATTTTCAAACCTGGGAAGAGTTGGTTGAAACCAAACTCCTTGAGTCAATAGATGATCATTATGTACTGCTGAAAGGTTCACGCGGAATTAAGTTGGAACGCTTAGTGGAGCATTTATAAAGAAAATAAAAGACTAGAAATAAAAAAACTGATTAACATTTTGCTAATCAGTTTTTTTTATCAATTCAGTTTCTTTTAGTCTGCCAAGATACTTCTTGAAATTACAATTTTTTGAATTTCCGAAGTTCCTTCATATATCTGCGTAATCTTTGCGTCTCTCATCATACGCTCCACTTCATATTCTCTTACATAACCGTAACCACCATGTATTTGTACTGCTTCAGTTGTAACCGTTTGAGCGATATCTGAAGCATACAATTTAGCCATTGATGCCGCTTCTGCGAAATCTTCTCCTTGGTCCTTTAAAGATGCTGCGTTCAGACACATCAATCGTGCTGCTTGCACTTGAGTGGCCATGTCTGCAAGTTTAAAAGCAATTCCTTGGTGTTTGTTAATTTCTTTTCCAAATGTTTGTCTTTCTTTAGAGTAAGCAATGGCTAAGTCTAAAGCTCCAGCTGCAATTCCCATAGCTTGAGAGGCAATACCAATTCTTCCTCCGCCTAAGGTTTGCATAGCAAACTTAAATCCAAATCCTTCTTCTCCAATTCTGTTTTCTTTTGGTACTTTTACATCGTTGAATATTAGCGTGTGGGTGTCTGATCCACGAATTCCCATTTTGTCTTCCTTCTCGCCAACAATAAACCCATCCATACCTCGTTCAACGATTATGGCGTTAATACCTCGGTGTCCTTTTTCTTTATCTGTTTGTGCGATTACGATATAAATTGAAGCTGAGCTTCCATTCGTAATCCAGTTTTTAGTCCCGTTTAATAAATAATGGTCGCCCATATCTATTGCTGTTGTTCTTTGAGAGGTAGCATCTGAACCTGCTTCAGGCTCTGATAAACAAAATGCTCCTATTTTTTCACCTCGTGCAATTGGTGCAAGAAATTTTTGCTTTTGCTCTTCAGTTCCAAAGCGCTCAAGTCCCCAGCATACTAAAGAATTGCATACCGACATGCATACAGCCATCGAAGCGTCAACTTTAGAGATTTCTTCCATCGCAAGTACATATGAGACCGTATCCATTCCTCCGCCTCCGTATTTCGGGTCAACCATCATTCCTAAGAAACCAAGGGCTCCTAGTTCTTTTGCTTCTTCTTCAGGGAATTTAGCGTGGATATCACGTTCAATTACACCTGGTTTTAATACGTTTTGCGCAAAATCTCTTGCCGCTTCTTTAACGGCAAGCTGTTCTTCTGTATACTTAAAATCCATTATCCTTGACTTTGAAATAAATATTATCTTGTTCCTCTTTTCGATTGTAGTTTTACCTATTTTTCGAAGCGTTGCAAATTTAGGAATTATTTAAGAAAATTTAGAGGCTTGTTAATAAGAAAGAGATTGTATAAGGTAATTGGTTTAATGTCAGGGACTTCTTTAGACGGTGTTGATGTTTCATTCTGTGAATTTTTGTTCGATGGCGAAGGTTGGAAACTTGCCCGGAATGTAAATCAAACTATTCCATACACCTTAAAGTGGAGAGAAAAACTCGATACAGCCATTTTACTACCTGATGCGAAGTTAAAATTGTTATCCAATGAATATGGACTATTGCTTGGACAAATTGTGAATGAGTTTGTGGCGAATCATAGGTTGGATGAAAAAATTGATTTCATCGCATCTCATGGTCATACGGTTCACCACAAGCCGCATGAAGGAATCACGGTTCAGATTGGAAACGCTGTCGAAATAGCGAAAGAAACGGGGCTGTTAGTAATCAATAATTTTCGAGAAAAGGATGTTAATTTAGGAGGACAAGGTGCTCCTTTGGTTCCTGTTGGTGATGATTTGTTATTCAATGAATATGAAGCCTGTCTTAATCTAGGAGGCATTGCGAATATTAGTTATGATTTTAATGGTAAGAGGGTGGCTTTTGATATCTCTCCGGCCAACCTGCCTTTAAATAAGATTGTAAGAGAAAGCCACCAAAAAGAATTTGATAAAAATGGGGAACTCGCGAGTAAAGGTAAGGTTGTTGTTGATTTGATTGAACGATTGAATGGGTTGAATTATTATAATCAATCACGGCCAAAGTCTTTGGGTGTAGAATGGCTGAATGAAAATTTTTATCCAATAATTGATTTTTATGCAAATCAAGGCTTAAATGCTACAGATGTCTTGCATTCTGTCGTGATTCATGAAACAGATCAAATAGCAAAGGTTATTAATGAAATAGGTGTCGCTTCGGTGTTAGTTACTGGGGGAGGGGCTTTTAACACATTTTTTATGGAGATCTTGTCGCAGAAGGTTAAAGCGAAATTAGTAATTCCGAGTAACGATTTAATCTGTTTCAAAGAGGCAATAGTGTTTGCTTTTTTAGGGGTGTTGAATTATTGTGATCAAATAAATACGTATAAATCTGTGACAGGCGCAAGTCGCGATTCTATTGGAGGTTACAAGACCTATCCTCCTCAATCATAAAAGTTTTCTCCAATCAATTCGGTAAGTGAAAATCTTTGTTAATTTTGCGCACAAAAATTAATTTTCATGATAGAACTATTAGAGAAGTTCGAAAACAAAAGACCAGAGATTGTTTTTGAATGGAAGGATGCGGAAACCGAAGCAGAAGGCTGGGTAGTCATTAATTCTTTAAGAGGTGGAGCCGCTGGTGGTGGCACTAGAATGAGAATAGGTCTGGATAAAAGAGAAGTCGAGTCTTTGGCAAAAACCATGGAGGTGAAATTTACCGTTGCAGGACCGCAAATTGGTGGTGCGAAGTCGGGAATTAATTTTGATCCACAAGATCCAAGAAAAGAAGGAGTACTGAGACGCTGGTATGCGGCCGTTACGCCTTTGCTTAAGCATTACTATGGTACAGGCGGTGATTTAAACGTTGACGAAATTCACGAAGTTATTCCGTTTACTGAAGATTGTGGTGTATGGCATCCACAAGAAGGGGTTTTTAATGGTCATTTTCAACCTCGAGAGGCCCAAAAAATAAACCGTATAGGACAACTTAGACAAGGGGTTTTAAAGGTGATAGAAGATAAGGAATATTCTCCCAATGTCGATAGAAAATATGTTATTGCAGACATGATTACTGGCTATGGTGTAAGTGAATCTATATTTCATCATTATAGTTTGTGGAACGATTCTTTGAAGGATAAGAAAGTTATCGTTCAAGGTTGGGGGAATGTCGGTTCTGCAGCAGCTTATTATTTAGCTCAACACGGAGCTAAAATTGTTGGTATTATTGATCGAGTTGGAGGTTTGATTAATGAAAAAGGATTCGGCCTGGATGAAATAAGAGACTTGTTCTTAACTAAAAACGGAAATCAATTAAACGCACCAAACCTATTATCTTATGATGAGGTAAATGATAGAATCTGGGATGTGAAAGCCGATGTGTTTATTCCTTGTGCAGGATCAAGAATGATTACGCAAGATCAAGTTGACCGTATGATAAATGCCGGTGTAAATGTTATTTCTTCTGGCGCAAATGTACCGTTTGCTGATAGTGAGATTTTCTTTGGTCCGATTGCGAATTATACAGATGATAAAATTTCTGTAATTCCGGATTTTATATCTAATTGCGGTATGGCAAGAGTATTTGCCTACTTGATGAGTTCTGATTTAGAAAAGTTAACCGATGAAGGCATATTTGCTGATACCTCTAATACAATTAAAGAGGCATTGAAAAAAGCATATGATGCTAATCCAAATAAAACTAAAATAGCGAAAACAGCTTTTGAAATAGCTTTAAATAAACTAATCTAAAAATAAATCATGGGAATTGAATACATAATGGTAGTCGTATTCGTAGTAGGATACTTAGCGATTGCCCTAGAACACAACATTAGAGTCGATAAAGCAGCATCGGCACTTTTAATTGGAATGGTATGTTGGGGATTGTATGCAATTTGGCCGTCGGAGCATTTGAAAGTAGATGAAAGCAAAACGGTTGAACAGCTAGTCAACGATAAAGAGCTGAGAGAAAATAATGAAAAGTTAGCAGATTATTTTCAGCATGAAGAGGAGGAATATCGAGAAGAAGTTTTTAAAAATCCTGAGTTGTACGTGGGAAAAGAAAAGATTCCAGCAGAAGAAACACCAACTTACGTTCATCATTATGTAGAGCATGGACTTTCTCACCACTTATTCGATATTGCAAGTATCCTATTCTTTTTATTAGGAGCGATGACGATTGTCGAGCTGATTGACGCGCATGATGGTTTTTCAATTATTACGGATAGAATTAATACGTCAAGTAAAATTAAATTGCTTTGGGTAATTTGTTTGTTGACTTTCTTTATGTCTGCGGCACTCGATAACCTTACAACTTCCATCGTAATGATTTCTGTAATAAGGAAATTAATTAATGATAAAGAGACTAGATGGTTGTTCGGCGGTTTCATAATCATTGCGGCAAATTCAGGAGGTGCTTGGTCTCCAATTGGAGATGTAACTACAACAATGTTATGGAATAATGGGCAATTACCTGATTCTGGGATTATCATAACCAACCTTATTTTGCCATCGTTAGTCGCTTTAATTGTTCCATTAATAGCAGCTTCTTTCTTTGTAAAAGGAACGGTAGCACGACCAGAAAAATTTGAGGCTGTAGGACATCAAACATCAACCCCAGCAACTTGGGAAAAGAATTTTGTTTTCGGATTAGGGTTGGCCGGTTTATTATTTGTTCCTGTATTTAAAACCGTAACACATTTACCTCCTTTTACTGGAATGATGATGAGTTTAGGTGTTTTATGGATGGTGACAGAATTGTTACATGCCAAAAAAGATCGCAAAGATAAACAAGGTCTTTCTGTTGTGTCTGTCTTACAAAAGGTTGATACTGCAAGTGTTTTGTTTTTCTTAGGAATTCTAATGGCTGTTGCTGCTCTGCAAGAAGTTGGGCACTTGGCACATGTAGCACACTTTTTAGATGCAACTTTTAACCAGAATATCTATTCAATAAATATGTCAATTGGATTATTGTCTGCAATCGTAGATAATGTTCCTTTGGTTGCAGCAGCTCAAGGTATGTATGAAGTTTCAACCGGAGACTTTGCAGTGAATGGTGTTTTTTGGCAGTTCTTAGCGTATTGTGCAGGAACTGGGGGAAGTGCCTTAATTATTGGTTCTGCTGCAGGTGTTGCAGTGATGGGATTAGAAAAAATCAACTTTGGTTGGTACCTTAAAAAAATTAGTTTATACGCTATTGTGGGATACTTTGCAGGTGCTGCATGTTATTACTTTATGTTTGCCGTGTAACAAAAGTGAAAAGTACCCGTTAATTAACTTAAAAGAAAAATTATTATGAGTGCGTTAGCCGTATTAATTCAAGAATCAAATCCGGAAGTTGCAGAAACATTAGCAGAAGGAGCAGGGGAAGTTGAAAAAATGACCGAAAGAATTCCTGTGATGGAATTGGTTATGGATGGTGGCTGGGCAATGATTCCGCTTGTAATCCTTTCCATTCTGACAATTTATATTTTTGTCGAACGATTACTGACAATCAATAAATCCCTGAAAGATGAAAAGGATTTTATGGTCAAAGTAAAAGATTATTTAATGGATGGTAAAGTTGATGCAGCTCGTGATCTTTGTTCACAAACGAATAACCCTGCAGCAAGAATGGTTGAAAAGGGTATTTCTAGAATCGGTAAACCAATGCGAGATATCGTAAGTTCAATTGAAAATGTAGGTAAATTGGAAATTTATCAATTGGAAAAACGGTTGAGCTTTTTAGCAACTGCAGCTGGGGTTGCGCCGATGATTGGTTTCCTCGGTACAACGTTGGGGATGGTGAAAACTTTTTTCGCATTAAAATCTGAAACGAACTTAGAAATCGGAACAATTTCCGGTGGAATTATGGAGGCTATGGTGACCACAGTGGCTGGTTTGGTTGTCGGAATTATAGCATACTCTGCTTACAATTACCTTGTAGCAAAAGTGGATAAAGTGATTCATACAATGGAGGGTGCTTCAATCGAATTTTTAGATTTATTGAACGAACCAGGAAAATAATTGTAGTTAGTAAAAAGGATGAATTTAGGAAGAAGAAATAGAGTTAAAGCAGAAGGAGGAATGTCTTCAATGACGGACCTTGTATTCTTGTTGTTAATCTTCTTTATCATCATGAGTACAATGACAGAGCCAGGTATTCCAGTAAACCTACCTAGTGGTCCGTCCAGTGAAACTGGACCTGAAAAGTCGGTACTAAATGTTGGAGTTACTCCTGAGAATAAATACGTTCTTACGGATGATCCAACTATAATGTATGATTATGAAGAAATAGAGCCAATAATCATTGCTAAAATGGCTGATGATCTTACGGATAATGATAAAATCAAGATTTCAGGTGATCGAGATGCAGATTATCAATTTGTATTTCGTTTAATTGCCTTGTCAAAGCAGAATAAATGGAAGCCAATATTGGTGTTTGATAAATAAAAAAAGGAAGGAGTAGGATATGAAGTTTTTAGCATTATTTAAAGAAGAAGATCATCGCAAAGCATTATATGCTTCGTTGATTTTTTCTATGTTAATGATTTTGTTTTTTCTTTTGGTTGCGTTCGAACAACCAGATCCTCCTTTAGTGCAAGAAGAAATTGAAGTTGAATTACCTGAGGTTGAACTTGACCTAGGGTCTCAAGCAAAAGGTGGAAGCACGAGTACAGAAACTCCGACCACAACACAAACTCCCACAAATGTTGAAGAATCGGCTCAAGCGGTAGAATCACAAGAGGAAGAATCAACTTATGTGCCTTCAGGAACGGGATCATCCCAAACGGATAATACACAAGAAAGTGCTCCTGAACCTGACGAGACCTTCGGATTTCCGGGTGGCGGAGGAGATGGTACGGGTACAGGTAATGGCACTGCATTTGGTCAAGGAGATGGAGTAGGTGGTGATGGTGCAGGTGATACGCCAGGAAGTGGTACTTATAACCCCGATAGAAAAGTTACAAAAGCTCCTTCATTTAATGCCAACGCGCAAGAAGAAGGTGATGTAGCACTCGATATTTATGTGGATGAAAATGGAAAAGTTATAAAAACAAGGTATAACCAGTCTAAATCCAATACAGGTAGTCAATATTTAATTAATTTGGCTGAAAAAGCAGCAAAAACAATGAAATATAGCCCCAAACCGGGTAAGCCTTCGGAGTATGTGGGGTATAAGGTTTTTTCTTTTATAAAATCCTAAATGACGTATCAAAGTTCTGTTGATTGGTTATTTAAGCAAGTACCCAATTATCAACATCAAGGAGGTTCGGCTTATAAGCCGGGCTTCGAACGAGTAAATCAATTATTGCTCTTACTTGATAATCCGCACAAAAAATTAAAGACTATTCATATCGCTGGTACCAACGGAAAAGGTTCAGTCTCGCACATATTATCAGCGATTTTTCAAAATCATGGATACAAAGTCGGTTTATTTACAAGTCCTCACATTAAAGATTTCACCGAAAGGATTAAAATTAATGGGATAGCCTGCAATTCAAATTATGTCGTTGATTTTATCAGTCAATTTAAAGTTCAAATTGAACAAATTGGTGCGTCTTTTTTTGAAATTACAACCGCCCTGGCGTTTCATGTTTTTTTGATTGAAAACTGTGATATTGCTATTATTGAAACGGGTTTAGGAGGACGTTTAGATTCAACCAATGTTCTGCTACCTGAATTATCTATCATTACAAATATAGGTTTCGATCATACCGCCTTTTTAGGCAATACACTTACTGCAATTGCGACTGAAAAAGCAGGCATTATAAAAAAAGAAATACCAGTAGTTATTGGCGATTGTGACGATGATTTAAGAGAAGTGTTTGAAGAAAAGGCTAATGAAATGGAATCTGATATTCTTTTTAGTAAAGATGTGCGACAAGTGCCTATGGAAACCGATTTAATAGGTGTTTATCAACAAAGAAATATTCATACTGCATTAACTGCTTTGTCTTTTTTGAGCAATAAGTGGAAGCTTAATCAGGAACGAATTCATGATGCATTATTGAAAGTTCAAAGCTTGTCAGGAATTCAAGGTCGGATGCAATTGTTACAAGAGCATCCAAAAATTATTTTGGATGCTGCACATAACGCCGCAGGAATAAAAAACCTTTTACTCGAAGTAGGTGAAATGGACTATAATGAACTTTATATTTTATACGGGGCATCAAATGATAAAGATTGGGAAGAAATTATTCTAAGTTTTCCAGAAAATGCAAATCTGATTTTAACGGAGTTTGATTCCAAAAGATCCGTTAAGAAGGAGGAGTTCGAAATTTTTTTAAAAAAAACGAAAAAAAATAGTTTCGTAGGAAATTCGGTTGATGAAAGCTTAAGTGTGTGTAAGTCAATTGCTAAAAATGGTGATATGATTTTAATTTGCGGAAGTTTTTACCTGATGGAAAAAATAATTTAATTTTTTTTTGAATTTTCCATTGTTATAAAGAAAAAGCTACGTATATTTGCACCCGCATTGCTGATAACGATACAGCAACAAAATGCAAAGAGTGGGGCTCTTAGCTCAGTTGGTTCAGAGCACCTGCCTTACAAGCAGGGGGTCACTGGTTCGAATCCAGTAGGGCCCACAATTCGAAAAGCCCCTATTTTAGGGGCTTTTCTGCGTTTTGTAACTTCGTTTTTCAGTGTTAAAACCCAATGGAACGGATCAAGACC
>NZ_LYPF02000034.1 GCF_001661595.2 Crocinitomix algicola | reverse complement strand
AACCTTCTGCCTTTTGTGATTGACATGGGATATTCTGAGTTTAAATAATGATGAATAACGAATGAAGAATGTTGAATGATGAAGTGTGTTTCTTGGATGATTCAACCTTCTGCCTTTTGCGATTGACATTCGGTATTTTGAGTTCAAATAATGATGAATAATGAATTAAGAATGTAGAATGATGAAGTGCGGTTATTGGATGATTCAACCTTCTGCCTTTTGCGATTGACATTCGGTATTTTGAGTTCAGGTAATGATGAATTACGAATGAAGAATGTTGAATGATGAAGTGTGGTTATTGGATAATTCAACCTTTTGTCTTTTGGGATGAATGTTTGATATTCTGAGTTTAAGTAATGATGAATGATGAATGTTGAATGATGAAGTGTGGTTGTTGGATGATTCAACCTTTTGTCTTTTGCGATTGACATTGGATGTTCTGAGTTTAAGTAATGATGAATAACGAATTAAGAATGTTGAATGATGAAGTGTGGTTATTGGATGATTCAAACTTCTGCCTTTTGCGATTGACATTCGGTTTTTTGAGTTCAGGTAATGATGAATAACGAATGAAGAATGTTGAATGATGAAGTGTGGTTGTTGGATGATTCAAACTTCTGCCTTCTGCGATTGACATGGGATATTCTGAGTTCAAATAATGATGAATAATGAATTAAGAATGTTGAATGATGAAGTGAGGTTGTTGGATGATTCAAACTTCTGCCTTTTGCGATTGACATTCGATATTCTGAGTTTAAGTAATAATGAATAACGAATGAAGAATGTTGAATGATGGAGTGAGGTTGTTGGATGATTCAAATTTCTGTCTTTTGCGATTCACATTCGATATTCTGACTTCAGAGAATAGCAATTATTCCTGAACAAAATATCGCTATCAATTTTACAATAAAGTGAATAAAAAAATCTGCTAAGGATTGAAGCGACTGTTTAAGCTCTTCGTCGTTCCGTCCGTCTGAGACGGACGGGCGGGCGGAAGCGAGTGCGGAAAGCCTGACGCTAATGGAACGGAGTGGAATTAGGGGAGCGGCCAAAAAATTATTTCAAGGCTCTATTATTAAAAATTACGTAGCCCAAGCTGACTTGAAAGGAAAGTGGTTTTAATTGTGATTGACTGTCGAAATAGTTAACGGTCGCACGCACTGGTCCTATGAATGAATGATAAATTAAAGATGCGCTTGCCATTCCAAAACGGTTGATAAAATAATCACCTTCATACGGAACGCCATTATCGCTTAATATGCGTTGTATAGGTTGGAAAATATGTATTTCAGAGCGAATATCAAATTTATCTTTGATGGTAATAACATTAATTAACCCTGCACCGAAATATTTATTTGCTCTGAAATCATTATAAAACCCCGTTTTGGCATCCACTATAGGTTGATAGGCATTGGATGATAGGATACTGGCAGTATAGTTTTGAAAAAAGGGTTGACTTGAATATACGGCTTCCAAATCGACTCCTAAACGGAACGGTCCCTTTTCAATGAAGTAGTTTTTATAGGTTGACTTGATATAAAACCAGTTTTTGAAAGATTTAACAGTCTCGTCAATTGAGGAAGTTGATCCGGGAATGGTTGTTTCTATACCATGAATAAAACGAGCTTTCAGAAGAAATTGCGTTCCAGCAGACGCAAATTGTTTTCGATTTAAATTATCGATTGAAAACTCGAATCCGGGCGAGTAGTAAAGGAAGCTTGTTTGGTCGGCGGTATCGATTTGTTTAAAGTTATCAGATTGGTAGTAGGTGTCACGGTTGGTACCGTTAGTAAAATCGAAACTAAATTTACTTTTGGAGCTTGGAGGAACCACATACCTAATTGACCAAAACATTTCATTTTGTAACAAATATGGAGGAGTTGATTCTTGAAAGAAGCTGGTAAAACTTTTAAAATAATCCCACCTGTTCATAACAAAAGAAGGTTCAATGTAAGATGTTGTTTTGCTTGGTAGGTAAAATTTTAGTCCTGCTTTTACAGAGCCGTAAAATTTTCCAAAGTATGAATTAGCAAATAAGGTAATAGGGGTAACTTTAAAATCAGAATAGCTGAGGCTTACAAAACCAGTGTTAACTGGACGTGAAGAATAGTGTCCACCGAAAGCAGCTCGCAAAGGTTTATCTTTTCGAATATCGATGAATAACTTTTGAGTTGAATCGGTTATCGGCAATAAGGTAGGGAACATGGACAGTACAAATTCGCTCTGATATAATCTTAAGTACCGTTTTTTTAATTCGTCATAAGAAAGAAAATCTTCTTTACGTTTATTCAAAAGTTTCCGTTTTAAGTATTTAGCTTGATTCACGCTTAAACCATTGATTTCTATATCTTCTACCAGTATTTTTTTCGTTTTATTGCGGAAGTTATGTCGAGATTTTCGAAGTTCTTCAGGACTTACACGTAGACTTATTGCGGCTTTAATGGAGTCCATTTTTTCAATTGTAGCTTGGTAACCGATTTCTATTGCTTGTTGAATATCATCAAAATCAAAAGTGCCGATATCGCCTGCATCCGGTTCAATTATTATTCCTGCATCACAAGGTAAACCATAGTCTGAATGCGTTGAGAACATATTTTTTATTTGGGACATTAAATCGTCTGCTTGTGGAGGAGCTTCATTATAACTTACATTTGAGCCAATTATAAAATCAGGGTCAAACTCCATATACATATCTTGAGCGGGGAAATTGTTGTACAGGCCACCGTCAAACAGTAATTTACCATCGATTTCTATCGGACTAATAAAGAAGGGGTAGGTCATTGAAGCTCGAACAGCTTGATTCAGATTACCTTCTTTGAATAGAATACTTTCTTTAGTTGCAATATTTGAAGCAATACAGCGAAAAGGAACAAATAGGCTATCAAAAGAGCCTTGTCCAATATTAAGATTATTGCCAATTGAACGTAAAATTTCAAGGTCCAAAAAAGTTGGGTTTAGTAAATTTGTTGGCAATGACTTTTGTAGTATAGAATCTTTGGCTAAACGGATAGACATTAATTCAGCGTCCAAATCTTGATTATGAATTGAATAGCGGTCTTTTTCTTCCAGCTTACCAGAAGACATCAACTGAAATTTTTCGTTCAATACTAATTGCTCGATTTCGTACGGGGAATAACCATATGCATAAAGAGCTCCGATTAATGCACCTGCGGATGTTCCGGTAATAAAATCAATAGGAATATTATTTTCTTCCAATGCTTTTAAAACACCAACATGGGCGAACCCTGTAGCACCGCCACCACTGAACACAATTCCCACCCTTTGAGAAAGCCCCAAAGTTGTACAACACATTAGAATGATATAGAGAATTATTCGCTTAAACACGGTATGTTTTCAAAGTTAATTGATTTTTTTAGATATTACTTTTCTCACGGACAAAGGTTGTAAGTCGTTGGCAAATTCTATCTTTGCAGAAAACTAAATTATGGATATAGTAGCAAAAACGTTGTATGGCTTAGAAGAGGTTTTAAAAGAGGAAGTTATTGCTCTAGGAGGGAAAGATGTGGAAGTAGGAAATAGAGTTGTAACTTTTAAAGGAGATACAGCACTATTGTATTCGTGTAATTTATGGTTACGAACAGCGATTTCTGTTTTAGTTCCTATTAAAAAGTTTCGTTTTGCTGACGAGAAAGATTTATACCGAAAATTTAGTAAAATTAATTTTTCGGAGATCATGGGGGTGAATGATACTTTTGCGGCTAAGGGAGCTGTGAATTCTCCGCTTTTTAATCATTCTAATTATCCCATGCTGGTTTTAAAAGACGCTATTGCAGATCATTTCAGGGATAAATTTGATAAGCGCCCTGATGTTGACTTAGCCAAACCAAAGGTACTTTTTGATATTCATATTGACGGACATGCGTGCACTATTTCGTTAAATAGCTCAGGAGCTCCGTTATATCATAGAGGATATCGAAAAAATACGGGAGATGCGCCAATGAATGAAGTTGTAGCTGCAGGTTTAATATATTTATCTGGATGGGATAAAAAATCTAATTTTATCGATGTGACATGCGGTTCTGGCACGTTACCAATTGAAGCTGCATTGATGGCAAACGGTATTCCTGCCAATATAGCTCGAAAATCATATGGTTTTCAAAATTGGAAGAGTTATGATCAACAATTGTGGAAATCAATTTTGGAAAAAGCTCCAGCTCAACCGCGCCGCGACTTGGATTTTGAAATAGTAGGCTCAGACACAGATGGTGACGTTGTATTGATGGCCAGAAATAATATAAAAGCTTTACCGCTTGGTAAAACAATTCGTTTTGAGGTAAAAGATTTCAGAGACCAAGAAGCGCCAGAGGGAAAAGGTGTTTTGATCTCTAATCCACCTTATGGTGAGCGTCTTAAAGTAGATGAGATTGGTGAATTATATCAGGATTTAGGAAATTTTTTCAAACGAAAAATGCCGGGATACACTTGCTGGGTTTTAAGTTCTAATTTCGATGCTTTAAAGAAGATTGAGTTAAAGCCATCGAAGAAAATTCAAGTTTATAATGGTTCGCTGAGTTGTGATTTTAGAAAATTTGAAATTTTTGAAGGCAGTTTAGTGGAGCACAAATATGGTCACCGTAATCAACGGAGAACACCAAAAAGAAATAAGAGAAAATAGCTCAGCAATACTTATTGTTCCAAGGATAAAAACTCATTCCAAAGGGGATCGTTTGGTGGGTCTGCAAGGATTTCAATGGGTTCTTTCTTCACCGGATGAATAAAGGACAATTTTCTTGCGTGAAGGTGAATTGAACCGTCTTTGTTTGACCGTTTAGCACCATATTTTAAATCACCCTTTATGATGGCGCCCTGATTAGAAAGTTGCACCCTTATTTGATGATGTCTGCCCGTAACCGGTAATACTTCGATATAAGAGTAATTTTTTCCTCTGCCTTTGACAGCATAGGTCAATTCCGCCCTTTTTGCTCCGGGGTGCTTTTCACTTTTAACGTAGCTTTTATTTTGCTTTTCAACTTTGGCTAAAAAGTCAATGCATTTACCATTCTCTTTTTGCGGAGATTTTTCGGTGACAGCCCAGTACGTTTTTTGAATGTCTTTTGATTTAAATAAAGCATTCATTCTACTCAAAGCTTTACTTGTTCTTGCAAATAATACGATTCCACTGGTAGGACGGTCCAAGCGATGAACAGTTCCAAGGAAAACGTCGCCAGGTTTATTGTATTTTTTTTTGATATACGCTTTTAAGCGTTCGTTCAGCGGTTGATCACCCGTTTTATCTCCTTGTACCAGGTCACCAGCCTTTTTATTGACAACAATTAAATGGTTGTCTTCATAGATTATAGAAAGAGGTTCCACAGACAAGATTAATATTGTTCTTTTTCGTTAGGAAAGTCACTTGAACGGACATCTTTAATGTATCCTTGAAAAGCATTGAACATCTCTTCGTATAAATTATGGTATTTTCTTAAAAACCTTGGGTTAAATTCATTGTTAATTCCCAGCATATCATGAGACACTAGGACTTGACCATCTACGCCATTCCCGGCACCTATTCCTATTACAGGAATACTAATTGAATCGGCTACTTTCTTAGCGAGTTTAGCAGGGATTTTTTCTAAAACTATAGCAAAACAACCTGTTTCTTCTAGAAGTTTTGCATCGTTAATTAACTGTGCAGCTTCTTGTTCTTCTTTTGCACGAACTGTATAGGTTCCAAATTTGTATATTGATTGGGGGGTAAGACCAAGATGTCCCATAACAGGAATTCCAGCAGTTAAAATTCGTTTTATTGATTCAACAATTTCTTGTCCTCCTTCAAGTTTTACCGCATGTCCACCAGACTCTTTCATGATTCGAATTGAGCTGGTTAAAGCTTGTTTAGAATCACCCTGATACGATCCGAAAGGCAAATCGACGACAACAAGCGCACGATCGACGGCACGAACAACAGAAGAGGCATGGTAAATCATTTGATCTAAGGTAATGGGTAGGGTCGTTTCATGACCAGCCATAACGTTTGATGCGGAATCGCCCACAAGAATAATATCAATTCCCGCTCGATCTAAAATTTTAGCCATGCTGTAATCGTACCCTGTCAACATGGCAATTTTTTCGCCATTGGTTTTCATTTCCTGTAAAACGTGGGTTGTGATTTTTTTTACTTCTTTGTGTACCGACATAAAAATGATTTTTCACTGCAAAAATAGGGAATTAATCCAAGACTGTAAGGAATGACTATAATCAAACTCTAAGTTAAGATTCCACGAATAAAGATACTAATTTTGTGGATTAAGAGTTTATCTTAATTAAAAGTATATAAATGTATGAGAGTAGTTGTTTTAGGAGCCAGTTTAAAGCCCGTTCGTTATTCATTTTTGGCAGTGAATGATTTGCTAGATAACGGACATGATGTTCTTGCTATTGGAAATAAAAAAGGGAAAATAAGGACGGTAAGTATTGAGGATAATCCTGTAAGCTGGGATAATGTGCATACCGTTACACTCTACCTCAGTCCCGAAAATCAAAAAGGATATCAAGATTATATAAAAAAATTAACCCCTCAAAGGGTGATTTTTAATCCTGGGACGGAAAACCCTCAATTTGAAAAGGAACTCAATGATTTGGGCATTGAAACATTGGAGGCTTGTACCTTGGTGATGTTGCGAACACATCAGTTTTAACCTGTTGAATTATGAAAACCTTTCTCCATTATCTTATTTGTATCGCTTGGATGCAATTGTCAATCAATCTTTTTGCACAAGATAAGATGAAAGGTATCAGTCTTGTGGGTAGTCGTGATCCCATTTCGATTGCGGACATAAGTCCTTTAATCGAAATTAATGCGAATTGGGTTACATTAATGCCTTTTGGTTTTATAAAAGATAAAGAGATAAAATTCAATATCCCATGGCAATGGTGGGGTGAACGAGAAGAAGGCATTCGTGAAACAATAGATTTATGTAAAAACAACGGACTTAAAGTTATGTTAAAGCCTCAGGTATGGATTCCGGATGGTTATACGGGTGACTTTAAATTGAGTAAGGAGAATGATTGGAGAATATTTGAATCCTCTTATCGTGAATTCATCTTGTTTTTTTTGGAAATTGCAGAAGAACTTGAGGTTGAGCTTTTTTGCATAGGAACAGAGTGGAAGTCATTTATCGCTGCTAGACCCGACTTTTGGAATCGACTAATTCGCGAAGCAAAATCCATTTATAAGTATCAGTTGACCTATGCCGCTAATTGGGATGATTTTCAAAAAGTTTATTTTTGGGATGAGCTTGATTATATTGGTGTAAACGCTTATTTTCCAATTAGTTTTCGTAAAAATCCAGCACAGGTTGAATTATTAGAAGGTTGGAAAATACACAGAAAAAGACTCTCTGAATTTTCTCATAAAAATAAAAAACAAATAATTTTCACAGAAATAGGTTATCGAAGTTTGAAAGGAGCAACAGTGAAACCATGGGAGTTCAGAGAAAAAGGAGCTTATGCATCTCAGATACAAGTTCGGGCGTATGAAGCTTTTTTCGAGGAGGTGTGGAGTGAAGATTGGTTGAAAGGAATGTTTGTTTGGAAATGGTACATCAACCATCCTGACCAAGGAGGTAGAGGAAATATTGATTTTACTCCGCAAAATAAACCGGCAGAAAAGGTTATCCGAGATTCTTGGGCGCAATAATGCGAAAAAAGTAAATTGAGAATAATTGCCCATGATGATGGTCAGAACCGACTTTCCGTTAAATTTGTGCCTTTAACTTATGTTATGACAAAAGAGTTTATATTACTTATACTTGTTATATATTTTTTGGTGTTGATGGGGATCTCTTATTTCACCAGTCGAAAGGCAGATAATGAAACATTTTTTACTGGAAACAGAAATAACAAATGGTATCTTGTTGCTTTTGGTATGATTGGGGCCTCGCTCTCCGGAGTTACATTTATTTCAGTGCCCGGTTTGGTAATGTCAGATGGCATGACCTATTTACAAGTCGCTTTTGGATATATCCTGGGTTACGTCATTATAGCATTTGTGTTACTTCCACTTTATTATCGTTTGAATTTGACATCTATTTATGAGTTTTTAAGTCAACGATTTGACCGTGCTACCTATCGACTAGGGGCAGGATTTTTCCTGATTAGCCGTCTAATTGGTGCGGCTTTACGGATGTATCTTGTAGTTAAAGTATTGCAGACATTTGTCTTTGACGAAATAGGTTTACCATTTGAGTTAACGGTAATATTTAGTGTTTTACTGATATGGGTTTATACGTTTAGAGGGGGGATAAAAACAATTATTTGGACAGATACATTACAAACTTTATTCATGTTAATTTCTGTTGGATTAAGTGTTTACCTAATTGCTGGAGAATTGGATTTAGCACTGACCGATGTTTATACAGCTTTGAGTGATGCTGGGGTTGGTGAAGTTGTTCAATATGAGGATCCATTAGCAAAAAATTATTGGTTGAAGGGAGTTTTAGGGGGATTGTTTGTGACGTTGGGAATGACTGGTGTAGACCAAGATATGATGCAGAAAAATTTGACATGTAAAAATGAAAAAGAAGCGAAAAAGAATATGTTATCGTTTTCATTCATCTTATTTTTTGTAAATGTTTTGTTTGTTGTATTGGGAGGACTTTTGTTTTTATATGTCCAGGCTAAACCAGAAATTACGGAACTTTGGCATGGTCACGGACTTAATGATGCCGGACAGCCATACGGCGACTTGTTATTTCCAACAATTGCCTTAGAAGGAGGGATGCATATTGCTATTGGTGTATTCTTTTTATTAGGTTTATTTGCTGCGGCATATAGTAGTGCTGATTCCGCTTTAACTGCATTGACAACATCGGTTGCTGTTGATTTTCTGGAAATTGAAAAAGATGATAAAACGAAACAAGAAAATAAACGCCGCAAAGTTCATATATGGGTGTCTGTTATTTTAATCTTAACGATAATCATTTTTAAATATGCGAATGATGATAGTATTGTAAAAACACTATTTACAGCGGCATGCTACACCTATGGTCCCTTATTAGGATTATTCCTTTTTGGAATTGCGAATAAACGGGAAGTAGGAGCGATTATCACAATTCCTGTTAGTATCATTGTGCCTTTGTTTTATTATTTGATGAATACAAATGCTCAGTATTTGTGGGCCGATGGTGATGGAAATTATTTTCAATTTGGATGGGAAGTCCTTGGCCTCATTGCAGCAACAGTTTATGGCTTACTTTGGATTTTTTCAAAGAAAAATGTAAGAACTTCATAAATTTATTGACAAATTTGTAAACGAACTAAATAGTCAGTAGATTTAAAGACAAGTTGGCAGTTAAAGTCAATTGGTATTGATTTTGCTGATTATTATACAGTATAAAAGAACAATAATATATAAAATTATGGCAGTAGAAATAACTGAAGCAAATTACGACGAGATTGTTGGAAATGCAGACAAACCAGTAGTAATAGATTTTTGGGCGGCATGGTGTGGTCCTTGTAAAATGGTTGGTCCATTGATTGAAGAGATGCATAACGAGTATGATGGGAAAGCTATTATCGGTAAAGTTGATGTAGATAATAACCCATCTATCGCTGGTAAATTTGGCGTAAGAAATATTCCTACCATCGTATTCTTAAAAGATGGAGAAATTGTAGATAAATCTGTTGGAGCTGTTCCAAAGACTCAACTAACGTCAAAGTTAGACGCTATTTTATAAGTTGAGATAAATAACGAATAGAACGCTTGTTTACAATGTAGATAAGCGTTTTTTTTATTTAAAATTGTTTGGATTTAAGTCTTTAAAGGATTTTTTTCCGAATAGAAAACTTCTCAGGACTATTGAGCGTTTATATAATCCTGTAGTTACCTTTACGCGATTCACTTTTTTCTCTTCATTTCGTTTTCTTAGAAATGTTCTCAAGTTTTTATAGTAGGTCATATGTGACATGAAAACGGCTCCAAAATGTTTAAATTGAAATTTCAGAATAAATAAGGTTGCTGCCATTCCGTCCAATACTAGGCGCTTGAATAATTTTATGAATAAAATACCTCCATAATTTTTGGTCATCATGTATAAACTATTCCTAAAATTTAAATACGTTTTTTTAGGATTTGCATAATTCAAAGTTCCACCACCAACATGATAGATACTACTCTCAGCGCAATAATATATTTTATGACCTCTTGATTTTAATCGCCAACATAGGTCAATTTCCTCCATATGAGCAAAAAAGTCCTCATCTAATCCGTTTACACTGTGATAAGCTTTTGAACGAATAAACAAACAAGCTCCAGTGGCCCAAAACACTTCTTTAGATTCATTGTATTGTCCATTGTCAACTTCAGTCGTCTCAAAAATTCGACCTTGACAAAAGGGGTAAAAATCTTTGTCTAAAAATCCGCCTGCAGCACCTGCATGTTCAAATTTCACTTTATTATTATAAGATAAAACTTTAGGTTGTACGGCTGCAATTTCTGGATTCAATTCGAGTAAATTAATACACGGTGAAATCCAGTTTTCTGTTACTTCTATATCAGAATTGAGAAGAACATAATACTCGGCATCAATTTTTTTAAGGGCATCATTATAGCCTTTTGCAAATCCTCCATTGGCACTATTAATTATTAATTGAATGTTCGGAAAATTTTCTTTTAAAAAAGAAACTGAATCGTCAGTTGAACAATTGTCTGCAACATAAATTCTTGCCTCAGGAGATTTTGAGATTACAGTAGGTAGAAACTCTTTTAAGAACCTCTTTCCATTATAATTCAGTATTACTACAGCTATTTTATCCATGATAAATCGCCGTAAATATAAGAAGTTATCAATCTAAACCTTGTTTTTTCAATTTGAATTAACGATAAAGTGTTCTAACATTACCCCCATAATGACTTGATCCATTTGTGTCATCTAGGTTTGTGTTAGGGTTATCACGCTTATGCAAATCAATTTCCCATCGATAGTTTTGTAATTCGCCTTGCATATCTGAGTGAAGCAAAGGGTAGTCATTTGTCACTAAATCTGGATTATAGAAAACGAAACGAACGTCAGAGCGTTTACCAATTCGGTAATAATGCCAAATTTGATAAGGATAAGCACTTGGTTCATTAGGACGATCGATAATTGAATTAGGTGAACCGTATTTTAAATGTATCCGACCGCGGTCAGTTTCCCAGCCATACTTTATTTGAGTTCCAAATAATTTTTCAGCATATCGCACTTGATCTTTATATTCTAACCAATCTACATACGTGTTATTTGGACTTGTTTCTTTCCAAAAAGAATAGAAATATTTTTCCATCATCACCGTATCTCTACTTTTTAGTAGTTTACGGATCGTTTCATATTCGTATCGCTCACTTATCGGCATTATACTTCCTAAGAAATAAGGAATGGAATCTCTATTAATTGAATTTTTAAATGTAGGGTCTATTTCAACATCTTCTACACTTGTTGCAGATAAATTTAAAAGATCATTCCTTCTTTGAAAGAAAACTTCTTTAGTGGCTAACGTATCATAATTTTTATTGAGAATATTGATGAGTAAGTTATAATCTCCAGAAGGTAATTGGTCAATTGGTACAACGGAAATACCTGGACATACAGTGCCTGATCTTAGTTTGTTAAATTTGAAAATATCGTTCATTAACTCACCGCTTAAATAATCTTCCACATTACAAGTCATAAGAAAATCTTCATTTTCGCCTATAATTTGTTCAGTGTTGTATAACTCATAATAAAATGCAATTTTATTCATGTCAGGAGGGAAATAATTGGTTAAATAAGGCAACATGAAATAACCACTTTTACTAAAGTTTGAATTTTCATCTGTTCGATATGCATCTTCAATAAATTCAATATCAGAGATAACAATTTTATCTGACGGCAAAGGATTTACTGTTATAGACTGTTTTCCACTAACAGATTCACCTGAATGTTGGTCTTCGATAATCAATTCATAGTCGTAAATGCCTTCTTTCAAACTATAGCGTTGTATGTCATAGAAATCCTCCACAGTGGAGTCTTTCATCATGGGCGAATTTAGTTCGTATTTGTCAGCTAATACCACTTCTCCGTTTTGACTAAAGATTTGTGTAATTTCTACCTTGGCCGATAAGGCGCCCTCTTCATTTCCTATAAACTTAAAAGTATGACTAAGGAATTGTAAGGTTGTGGTGATATATGCCTCAGATTCTGGGGTGTGAAAAATATTGTATTTGAAATAAACCTGCGGTTTACCAAATCCGGCAATTGTAAATAAAGATAGAAGTAAAGTTAAGCCAAGTCTCATTTTCATTTTCTTAAAGTATAAAGATACTGAATTATTTGCTCAACGTCTTTTTAACCTTTCAAAATGCTTTAATTATTGAGCCATCTGAAAAATTGAAATTATATTCTCTTAATATTGATGACTTTATGTTTAGAATTATTGTTTTTTGGAATTCTTTTGGTAAAATTAAATTTACTTTTTAAAAAATAACTATCTTTGCCGCGGAGAATTGGCAGAGTGGTCGAATGCGGTAGTCTTGAAAACTATTGTACCGCAAGGTACCGGGGGTTCGAATCCCTCATTCTCCGC
>NZ_LYPF02000033.1 GCF_001661595.2 Crocinitomix algicola | reverse complement strand
GCAGCATTATCAGCGAGTTTTGAAATCGTAAACACAACTTGTTACGGAGGTGATGGTGGTTCGGCAACCGTATCAGTTACAGGAGGTACAGCTCCATACGAATACTTTTGGTATTACATGGAAATTGGAGAACCGACAATCGAAAATGTTCCATCAGGTACATATCCAGTGGTAATAACGGATGCAAACGGATGCGAATTGATTGCGGAAGCCGAAGTATTAGATGCCGAGGAGATGATCGCTAGTTTCTCTGTAGAAGAGGTAACATGTTTCGGGGGAATGGATGGAGGAGCAACGGTCACTGTATCAGGTGGAGTAGAACCTTACGAATACTTCTGGTATTATATGGAAATTGGCGAGCCAATGTTGGAAGATGTTCCATCAGGTACATATCCAGTAGTTATCACAGATGCAAACGGCTGCGAAATTATCGCTGAGACAGAAATTGGTTCACCTGAACCGATACTTATAAGTTTTGAAAGTACTGCTACCACTTGTAATGGAGGTGAAGATGGAACGGCAACCGCTATTGTTTCGGGAGGAACAGCACCATATACCTACTTATGGGAAGATGGTCAAACTACAGAAATGGCAACAGGACTTAGCGCAGGCTTACATTCCGTTACAATAACTGATGCCAATGGATGCATTTTAACAAAAGAAGTTACCGTTGATGACGCAGAACCAATTGAAATTGAATTAAGCACAGAAGAGGTGACATGTCATGGCGGTTCGAATGGAGCAGCTACAGTTATTGCTTCTGGCGGTGCAGGAGGGTATACGTACCTATGGAATGACGGTCAGACATCAGCAACAGCTGTTGATTTATCCGCGGGAATTTATACGGTAAACATTACTGATGCTAACAGTTGTTCAATAGAAGTTCCTGTAGAAGTGGGAGAGGCAGTTCCACTAGAATTAAGCTTTGAAGTAAATGATGTTGATTGCTATGGCACATCAACAGGAACAGCAGAAGTGAATGTAATTGGTGGAACAGCGCCATATGAATATTTTTGGTACTACATGGAAATAGGAACACCGATGATAGATGAAGTACCTGCAGGAGCATACACGGTTGTGATAACGGATGCCAATGGGTGTACAATTACAGGAGAAACCATAGTCGGTCAACCAGAATCAGCATTAGAAGCAGACGTTCTTACGGAAGGCGCATCTTGTGAAGAAGGGGAAGACGGTTCAGCTACCGTTGAGGTTATCGGAGGTACACCAGGTTATACATACCTTTGGAATAACGGTCAAACCACCGCGACAGCTTCAGGTTTAAGTCCTGGTACTTATTCGGTTTTAATTTCAGATGCTATGGGATGTGAATTTGAAGTGGAAGGTATTTTAATAACAGGAGGAGCGCCAATCGCAATTGAGATTACAACCACGGATATCAGCTGTTATGGAGAAAGTTCTGGATCGGCAGTAGCAGAAGTTATAGGCGGAGAGGCTCCTTATGCTTATTTGTGGAGTGATGGACAAACATCTGCTTCAGCCACAGACTTAGAGGCAGGAACTTATGGGGTAACGGTAACCGATGCTAATGGCTGTACAAGCGAGTCTACAGATATTACAATTCATGAAGGGGATATGTTAACATTAGATATTGACACTTTTATTGGCGAAATTTGTGATGGAATGGTTTGGGTAACACCTTCTGGAGGAACAGCGCCATACACGTACGAATGGGAACACGGTGCGGATGAAGCTGATTTAACTGATCTTTGTGAGGGAGTTTATTTTGTTACGGTGACGGACGCAAACGGATGTTCTGTTTCATCAGATGTTGTGATCGCCTATAGTTTAATGGGGATTCAGATTTCATTGGCTCCAAACCCATCAATTGGTGCAACTAAAGTGAATATAAAAACTGAAGCAGAAACAGGAATATATGTGGATGTATTAAATGCTGGTGGGCAAGAAGTTAAAGATGATGTCTTTTCTGGTAAGACTGATGAAACGGGAATAGTAGAAGTAGAATTAGAAACCAGTGGACTTGAGAGAGGAGTTTATTTTGTGAGAGTACGAACTATTTCTGGTGTAGAAGTGGAGCGGTTAGTGGTTCAATGATAATTAGACCAATTTAACTAAAAAACGGGTTGTCATCGACAACCCGTTTTTTAGTTAATTAATTTGATCAATTAAGCCTTTTTTCCTCAGCCATTCATAAGCTTTTTCTTCTGTTTCAAAAAACTGTGTGGGATATTTTGGTTTAAAGATTGAGATGAAAAATTTAATCAAAATTCTACCAGCTAAATTATTTATAACGACAGCTGTTGCTTTTACTTTACCTTTCTCTAGAATTGGCGCTTCTTTCGCTAAATAATCTTGAGCTTGACGTGTAAAATCATTATACTTTCCTGTAATATTGATTAAAAAGTAAGCGCTCTCTCCATCTTTATACCATTCATCAACAAGGTCGTTAAATGCAACCACGTGTTCTCTTTCAATTTTTATTTCATCCGTATACACCATATAAACCAAGTTAGGAGCAAAGCGCGAAACTTCTCCCGCATCAATCGAACGCCGATCAATTACTCTTGAATCATTGTTGTTTTTTAGTTCTTGGAATTTGATATAAGTCATTTATAAAAGTTGATGCTCAGTAATCTACGATTTTTTTAGATTAAAACCAAATTGAAAAAGCATAAAAAAACCGTTCAATTAATATGAACGGTTCTCAAAAAAACGAAAAATGCCTTGCTTATAAGGCCTGAAATTCAAAGGTCGGATAGCCTTTAATTCCATCTTCACTGTAAAAATTTGTAAAATGTAATTTGTAATAAATTTCTGTACTTGTTTTAATTATATAATTCATTTCCGGATATGTGGTATAAATTCCTTCTTCCAAATCAAACCCCTTCCATTCATATCCAATGGCATTTAAATCATAACTCAGCTCTAAGGCTAATGCATCGTCTAACGTGATGTCTTCAAATTTTTTATCGGTAAAGAGCTTAGCACTTGTAAAACCTCTGTTCAAAACAACTCCAGAAACCAAATAAGGTGTAACAGGATCTTTAAATAAATGGGTGTATTGCGTAAATATAATGTCATATTCAAAATCAGCAGGGGCAATATCAACAACTTCTTGATCGATAAAACTGAAATAAGTAAATTGCGTTTCAGTTTTAAATTCAACCTCAAACTCAACCGGTGCAGTATCATTAATTGGTCCAAAAAGAAAATGAATGTTTTCGGTAGAATATTCGGTGATTTTAATTTTAAAATAACCTTGATGTTCTCCTTCCTCATCATATCCAGCATCAATGACATATAAAAAATTGTCGGACTTCCAATCACCAAAAGCAGTTGAGTCTAAATTACCAGAGTGCACATCATAAACCCAGTCTAAATCATCCTCAGATGTTAGGTCGGCGAATTCAAGCGTGCTACGATGCACATTCATGCCTTTAGCTGTATTCAACGTAATATGTTCACCATTAGATTCAAACGCTAAATCCCATTCAGTTTTAAAGATTGTTTTTATGATTTCATTCGTTTCTAAATCAAAGTAAACTGTATTCTTATATTTTTCCCCCATCTCAACAGTGCGCACAATGGCATCACCCGGTTCAGGTTTAGCAACAGGTAGCTCTTCTTTTAAGCAAGAACTAAGCAAGAGACTTAAACCGACAAGAACAAATAATCTATTTATTTTTTTTCTTAAAATCATAATTCAATTTGTATTTAGCCGATAAGAAACACGACGTTCCTCTACCAGCGTTGAAATTACCTGTACCAGAATGAGCGCCACCTTGAGCAGTTCCAACAACTTCAACTTGCTTAACATTGAGCAAGTTTTTAACCCCCGCTACCAATTCTAATTTTTGATCCAATAGATAAGCACTAATCGATAAATCCAGTATGTGATAATCAGACTGTGTATTCGTTCTAATTTCTTCATCAACTAACGAGAAGGTTTGTAGAGCCCCATTGTATTTGTAGAAAGTATTAATTTTCAAAAAGTTCTTGATGATTGCATAAGAAAAATTCAACGAGATTTCGGGCGAATAATTGAAAACATTAACGTCTTTATTCTCTTCACTTAAACGATTGTACCTTCCAATATAGGCAAAAGCCAATGTTGTTAGATACCGTTTTGTTTTATGATTTACTTTAAATTCTTGACCAATGGTTTTATAAGTACCTAAATTAATATAAGTGTATGAACCACTCGGCAGAATTCCCAGTGTAATTAGGTTGTCCACATCGTTGTAAAATCCTCTCAAGTCAAATTGAAGCAGACCTCTTTTTGTTGTTTTATTAATCCAGGTAATTCCTGCAGAGTAATTGAATGACGATTCTGATGCTAAATCCTGATTTCCTACAATGTCATGATTTATATCAACGAAATCAAAATAGAGTTCTTTTAAACTAGGTGCACGAAACCCACGGGCAAATGATCCTCTAAACTGTAACTTTTTGTATTTGTAAAATAGATTAATTGATGGAGTAATCGGTGCTGTATAGTTGGTGTTGTATGCATATCGTAAACCTGGTTTTAACTTTAGGTTTTTTAGCATTTCCCATTCCGCAGTTAAATAGGCAGCGTAATCACCTTGGTACTTGGTTTTACCTTCAATTCTTTTTCCAATTGCGGTTTCATAGTTTATGTCAAGACCTTCTTCAAGTACCAATTTTTTTCCAAGTTGATGACTATAGGTGGTTCTAAAATTAATCAGATTAAAATAGGAGGTATCCTGTGTACCTTCACCGGCTGAAAGTACTTGGCTTAAATCTGTTAAGTCTTTAACGTAGGTGTTTTTTGTTCTAGTGAATTGATTAAAGGCTAATAAACCGGTTAATTTAGATTTTTTAAAGTTTTTATTTAAGTTGATGTTGGCATCTGTTCGATTCGTCTGATAATAGTCGTCAAGTGCCGTAACGTAATAGGGAGAACTCGGCATTCCTCTATTCGTAATTATTTCATCAAAATAGCGAACTACAGGTGAAATTGTCCATCCTTTGATAGAAGTTGTATAACGAAAATCAGCGAAATATTGTTCTTTTGGTTTCCATGTTTTGGTACGATTCGTATCTGCTAATCGGGATTCGGGAAATTCAAAAAAGGGATCACCATCCTTCCATCCATCGAAAAAATTACGTCCAGCAGTTAAATAAAAAGCATGTTTTTTAACATTTAAACCTACCGAAGTGGTAAGATTGTAATTTCCGATAGATTCATAATAAGGATTAACGCTAAACGAGAAAGATTTTTTACTGGATTTTTTAGTGATTAAGTTTATCGTTCCAGCCAAGGCGTTTGTACCGTAATTAACCGAAAGCGGTCCGTCTACTACTTCGATGCGTTCTATATTATTCAGATTGATTTGGCTGATGTCAATGTCCCCATCTTGACGACCTATAATTGGAATTCCATCGATTAATATTTTAACATTTTGTCCCGAAAGACCACCTAAACTCATAGAGCTTCCGAGTATATTGTCTTGAGATAATCTAATTCCAGTTTGATAAGTTAGAATATCTGCTAAGTTATTTGAGCCAGAATTTACAATCTGTTCCTGACTGATTATGGTGATTTTTTGAATAGCGTTGTTTACGAATGTCGGTTTGTATTGGGCAGTAACAACTACTTCATCAATAATATTATTCCAATTTAACCCGATGATAAGGGTGTCATTGGTGGGGATTTTAATTTTTTTTAGGTAGAGCGTGTCAAATCCATACGCTGATACTCGCATATCTACGAGCGTTTGAGTGGAGTTGAATTTAACGTATCCTTGATAATTTGAGATGGCGAGTTTGCAGTCATCGAATTCATCTGGTTTGCAAATTTTTAATTTGGCGCGCAAAACAGGTTCGTTATTCTCTTTGTTGACAATACGAATAGTAGACTGCGAAATTGCGATGTTTATGCAACTCAACAAGAGTAGGAGAGAGGTGAGCGCTCGGATCATTCGGAGATGTTTAGGCAGGTGTTAACCTCAAGCATATGGTTAGCAATGTCAAAGAGATCGTATAAATCATCAAACTCTTCTGGACTTAGGTTGAGGAATAGATTGTTTTTGTTGAGGCAGATAATAATTCTTTCAGGTGCCGATTGTGCATTATCGTCTTCGTAATAAAAAGCGCGCCTTTGGTTAAAATCATTTAGAATTAATTTAAATGCATCTTCTGAAATAAAAGACATTAAATGACCAAACCTTACTTTTAAGTTCCCACATTGAGAACAGTGTGAGATACTGCCAGCGGAAGTATGATGAAGCGATTTATATTGACAATTTTTCATACGAATCGGTTTAAAGCAAAGTAGTGAGCCGCTTTCGGCATAAAGCGACTCACTTAAATGTTGTAGCACGCGCAGTTACGAAACAAGAGCGTCTATTATTTTGCTATCAACACTTTTTCATTTATAACAAATCCTTCGATTGTTGTTGCTTGTAAAATGTACAAGCCGTTTTGGTATATTGAAGCATCAATTTGTAATTGATTAGTATTAACTGAATTGTTTTGATAAACAATTTGTCCATTTGTATTCATTAATTTAACCGTGTTTACATTTTCGTTTAATTCCACTGTAAACTGATTAACAACTGGATTAGGATATACGTTTAAAGTTGTAGATAACTCTTCTTCAACAGAAACACTTGATACTTTTTCTTTCGTGAAATAGATCCATCCATCACTAGAACCGTTAAATCCAGTAAAGATAAATTTCCAAACGTCACCAGAATTGGCTTGAATAAAGTATGTTAAATCTTCTGCAATGTCATAGGTATATGTTTCCATGTTAAAAGATTTCCAATCGTATCCAAGAATATTGATTTCAGAAGAAAATGGTGCGTCAAATGTTGCCTCATCAGTAGGAGTTTCACTTACTTCTAAAACCTCAACATATTTATTTGTTAGCGCCCCAGTTACGCCGTAGTATGCTCCTGGCGCTACTTCAGAATGATAGTTTGTAAAAACAATATCCCACGAATCAGCAGTTGGCTCGCGCTCAATAACGACATTCGTTTGCATTGAAAAATGAACAAAGTTCATTTCATTATAATCAGCTTTGGTAATCGTATGTGTTTGTAAATCTGAATTGTCTAGAAAATTATAATAGAAATCATATTCACCGCTGGCTAATTCATCAATGAATAGTTTTTTATAATCTCCACTTGATAATTTGATTACAAAAATTCTAGATCCTTCGGTGATATGCGTTGTCGTGTTGTATTCTCCCCATCCTAAATCAACATCATCTGATGGATCAGCAGCATTGTTTAAGGCACCAGCTGACCAGTATACATCACTATTATACATTCTGGCCCATCCTGTTATACCTGCTGTGTCCAAAGATTCAAAGTCCTCTATAGATCCAGGGTAAACATAAACTTCATCTAATCGGTTTACGCGAATAGTAGAGCCAAATGGAGAAGGATCAAAGGCCAAGTCCCAATTAGAATTGTCTACATTGGCAACCTCTCCTTCTTCTAAGTTGTAGTATGACTCATTAGCGTACCCTGCTCCCACGGTCACCGAATCAGAAATTTGAGCAAAGCTCAATGCGCTTGCAGCAGCACAAATTAAAGTAAGTATATTTCTTTTCATTTCTATTTTTATTTAGATTAATTCTTAATAGTGCAAATATACTTCTAGGACATAAAAAAACACAATACCCTAAATGCGGTATTGTGTTTTTTAAAATGTTAATACATTATTTATCAGTTATTTAAAACTATGATTTAAGAGCAAATTTTTGAATTAAGCCTGAAATACTTTGTTTTACCGCTTTAGCTTTACCAATTTTTTCACCTTTATTCTCATCACCTAAAGCAAATAATTCTTCCCATAAAGTTTTATCATCTTTTTTAATCGCTAAATGCACGCCCTCTTTTTTATCATATACCTTCGCCCATTCTTCACGAACTAAAGCCCAATATTGTTTGTTTTCGTTCCACCATTTTACGGCAGCATCACATTTAGAATCATCTTGAAGCATATATTTATTATACCCTTTTTCTTGAGCTAACTCCAGATCTCCGTTTTCATCACGAATGATTTTGGTATTGTCTTGCTCGTGTATCCAACCGTATTCTGTTAATTCAATTCTATTTGTTCTTCTTAGGACATTGTAATCTGAGCGTTTTGAGTACTCTCTCCTTGGTAAGGGTCCGTCAGTTTTGCTATGCCAAAAGTGTCTTCCATCCACATGAACCCAAGTAGCATAACCGTCATATCTAGGACTGTCATCAACTTGAAATACTTTTTGTGTCCATGTTCCTTTAGCTTCTTCTTTGGAAATTTCTTTGTATCCCCAATTTAAACCTTCTTTGAACTCTAACATACCTTGGTTTTCATATACCCAATCTTCTCTCCAGTGTTTAATTACCATTCCACCAGCAACAACTAATAAGTGTTGAATCGAAATGAAGTTTTCGTTTTCTTCTACAATGAAAGCTAATTCGGCTCCTGCGTGCGTGTGGTAATCATCATGAAATTTATAGTTTGTGTCTGGAGCAAATGTTTCGGTGTAATCAAAGTCGATTTCGTAACATCCACACAACGATTTTATGGCATCAATATCTTGTTGCTTTTTAGTTTGTGCATTTAGGTTTAAGCTAGCCACTACAGTGAGTGATAAGAGTGCTAATTTTTTCATTTTTTTAAATGTGTTAATTTTTTTCACAAAATTACTGGATTACACTTCTATGACAATACCGCTTTTATGGTATTTTAGAATTATTCTAAATAACAGGTTTTTATTTTTTGTTTCTTTGCACAATAATTCTAGATGGAGTGAAATGAAAGGATGGTTTACGGCAGCTGTATTGGTTTTGATGGGACAATTAACTTGGTCTCAAAAAACACTTAAAACAGGAATTATAATTGACACCTTAGGAAATGAAGTGGAGTTAGTTTTGGATAAAAATGGATATCCAAATTCATACTTCAGTTATGTCTTAACGCCGGTATGTTTGGATGGTACTTGCTATCCGATCAAAATAAACATACATTGGAATTTAGCTGGTGAGTACAAAAAGTATACACTAGAAACCAATGAAATTCTTACCAAAATTGATCATATTCCTTTTACCGATCAAGATTATATCGATTTAGATCTTGTCATTAGAGATAATCAATCGGCATTGGCTGATTTTACATTGGAAGAACTGACTTCAAGTGATACCACGGCTGAATTAGCGGATAGTATTAAAGTAGATGGTGTCACCGGTGCAACACGAACAGAATTAGAAGGAGCTTTTGTCCCTGGTGCATTATACACCAGTCATACACTTTGGCATTTGGTGAGAAGACCAAGTTTAGCAATGCGAAAATATACGAGTCATGCGTACTTTAAACCGATATTTGAATCTTATTTTTTAAATAATCCGGAATTAGGTATGCAAAGTGATTATCTAAAGCATCTTATAGCGAATGCAGAATCTTCCGCAGAAATTCTTATTCCAATCATCGATTCTACCGATAATGAATTGACACAAATAGCTATTCAGTCGATAGATTCAATGGAACTTGAAGTTCCTCAAATAACTGAAGTTTTGGCAAATACGTATAAAAAAACGGAGCAATCTGAAGTTAAAAAAGAAATCTTAAAACGTTGGTATAAACGTCAACTATCAGCGGTCGAACAAAAAGCGTTGGCAAATGAGTTAGGATTTCAATTTTCTACTTTTCAAGACGAACTTGATTTATTGGCCGAACAATCTGATTGGACAGAGGAGGTCTATTTTATCTATTACGAGAGGCTAAAAAGTACGCGTAATATGATGCGAAAAGAAAAAATGAAAAAATTGCTCTATAGCCGTTCAGCATTCTATCCAAAGAAGTTTAGAAAATTCTTAAAAAAAGAAGGCGTACTCTAATTTACTTTCGATCTGGTAATGATCAATTTATACTCAAAAATTGATCTGTTTTTCAAAATACTTTGCTGCTTTTTTTAATCTGAGTGAAGGACTTCTTAAATTTGTAGCAATCTAATACCATTTATAATATTATACCGAAAAATCGGAACGCGATATGAACGAAAAGAAAATGCTTGATTATTTAAAAGAGGTGATTAAAAATTTACCTGAAGATTGGTTGAATTTAACAACGCACCGTCTTGATATTTATAATGAAGAAGAAGCTAAATATGAATTCTTAGATGAGTTTGAAAAATGTTACGCCAACTTGGATGCCAGCAAAGAGTCTTTAAAAAACCTTCCAACAGCGTATGATTATATTCGACTGGGACATCCTTTATCATCAGTTTTAGAATGGGCCATCGCCCAATTAAATGGTTTGCAGGCAGATCAAGTAATAAGCTTTAGTTCTAATACGGTTCCTGTATTTGCTGTTTTGAGAACAAATTTATTAAAGAATAAAAGCACACGTATTTTATATACCGGAGAATTGCCAAACGGGTTTGATACGGAAGTGATGCGCCGAGTTTACAATTATCAATTCGAATTTGAAAAGGTTAATGATCTTAATAAAGTAGGATCTTTTGATGGATCTACAATTTTATTAACCGAGCAGTCTAAAGGGTTTAGAATTGATACATCTTTATCGGTTGACTTTACCATTCAATTAACCGATTGGGGAAGTGTATTTATTGTGAACAATGAACAAAATAGAACGTATATTTCTGATGTTCAACATGTGAGACGTAGAGAGACGATTGCCATGACGCCGTCAAATACGTTAATGGCGCTCAATTTATTCGTGAATAACCCTATCAATCAAAGGTCATTCAATACTTCAGCTGATAAGAAAAAAGTTTTAACCTTGGTCAATGAAATAACGAACACGACTTCACCTGCATTAGCGGCTTCAAGTGGTTTATCAATGCAATATGCTATTGTTATGGGATTAATAGAGGATGCCATTGTTAATCATCCTGGAAAAGCAATCAAAATAGTAGTTCCACCAAATTGTTACGGTGGTACGAATGACCAAGCAAGGCGTGTAGCTGCAGTTACTGAAAATGTTGAAGTAATGGATTTACCAGTTGATGGAGGAAACGATATGGTTAGCAGTGTGGATAAAATTTTAACGGAAATTGCCGCTCTCGATGCGGTGCCTTATATCATTGCTGAAATACCTACAAATCCAAGAGTAGAGGTTCCAAACCTTGATGAATTAAAAACTGTTTTAAGTAAAGAGAGAAAGAATAGTAACGGTGAAATAGCTATTGATCCGGTGTTTATTTTGGATCAAACATTTTGTCCAAATGTTCATTTTTTAGGAGAGGATAATCATCTAGCAAATGTAAGAACGATAGCATATGTGAGTGGATCGAAGTTTCCAAGTGGTGGGAAATGTACTGCTGGATACTGTGTTGCGAATAAGAAGGCAGAATCGCTGATAGCCATGATAGAAAAGCATCTTTTAATATGTGAAAACGAAGCAACTCCTTTACAATATGAAATTTTAGCTAAACAAATGCCTTCTATGGTACAGCGAATAGCTGATGCTTATGTAAACACGCGTGAATTTGTGAGATTTATTGAATCGGAATTGCCAGCGGCTAAGATTAATTTCGTGTCAGAAGAATTGGCAAAAGAAGGATTTACACCGTCTGTTTTTTCATTGGATCTTCCTACAAAAGGGGAAACACCGGAAGAAAGAGAGGCTTATAAACGTATGTTAAATAATAGATTGATTGAAATGATGATTACGCAAATTCCAAACGAGAGTAAATATTGCGTAAGTTACGGTCAACTCAAGGGGTGTTATTGGACCATTCCAGCAACATCTACACAAGGAACAACTAAAGAAGCTGATAAGGATTATATTGCCAGGGTTTCTCTTTCTCCAAACTTAGATTTGGAAAAACATAAAGCTGTTTTTAAGGCATTTGTAGAGACATTATGAAGGCTGCTTGTTGTTAAAAAAAATTAATCAAATCAATTTGATTAATTGGTGGTGAAGAGGAATTGATTGAAATATTTATTTTTAATCAAACCTCAAAAAAACAGCATGAAAAAAATACTGATTTTATTCGCTATTGTTACACTTGGATTAATTCAGCTTTCTGTTCAAGATAGAAGTTCTAAACAGAACAGGATAAGTCTTAAACTGGGTGAGGCCAAAGACTTTTGTATAAGAAATAATCTAAACACCGAAATTTGTGTTTTGGTAGATATGTCCATTCATTCAGGTAAAAACAGATTATTCGTTTACGATTTGAAAAACAAAACGATAATTCTTGAAGGACTTTGTTCTCATGGCTGTTGTGAGAATGCTTGGGGAACGACTTCGACAAAATCTAATCCAATATTTAGCAATGTAGAGAATAGCCATTGCTCCTCTCTTGGCAAATATAAAATTGGTCAACGAGGTTATAGTAATTGGGGCATTAATGTCAATTATAAATTACATGGATTAGAAGAATCGAATAGCAATGCCTATGAAAGATTCATTGTTCTGCATTCATGGAATATGGTCCCGAGCCAAGAACCATATCCTGAAGGAACACCAGAGGGCTGGGGATGTCCTGCAGTATCAAACTTATTAATGAAAAAGTTAGATGAGCTTTTAAAACGGTGTAAAGAACCGGTATTATTTTGGGTGTATCAATAAAAAATGCCACCTAGTAATTCACTAGGCGACATTAACTTACTTAATTAAATTTGCTATTTAATTATAAGCTGTTGGTATTTACGGTTCACAGCATCGTTTTGATTTATTACTATAAAGTAAGTTCCAGACTCAATATTTTTTAGACTAATCTGAGTACGACTGTTATCATTTAATTCGTTCGACTCATAAATCACTTTACCCGTCAAGTCATAAATTACTACATTATTTATTACAGACTGGTCTTTCGTGTAGATTTCAAATTTCCCATTACTTGGATTAGGAGCGACAACTACTTCGTCATAATTAACTAACCCTGGTTGAGGAGCCTCCTCATAGTTTACACCTTCTTCCAAAATAATTGGATTTGGAGCCATGCTTTTCTTCGGGTCACTCGCTTCAACTTCGATACAAGTTTCGAAACTACAACATCTCTCTTTTTCAGGGTCGTAATAATACACTGTTAAGCAAACAGTATAACCTCCACCGCTACTATAAGTGTGTTCAACAGGGTTGCCAGTTCCGTAAGTTCCGTCTCCAAAGCTCCAGTGATACCCTAAAATGTCATACATACCAGCAGGCAAGTTTGCCGCATTAAATGTAATAGGATTGGTGCCTGTATGTTCAATTTTCAGATAATGCATCCATTCGCATGGGTCACATCCTGCTGCATCAATATCCATACAGAATCTTAACTTACAACATTCACCATCTTCATTAATAACCCACACCGTCATACAGACTTTGTAAGTACCACCGTTAACGTAAAAATGATCCACTGTTGATCCGCTGCCTGTTGTTCCGTCTCCAAAGTCCCATTGGGTATCAAGAATAGTCAAACCGGATGGGATATAAGAGGTGTTTATGAAGCGAATATTACATTCATCATCATAGATAACTTCGAATCTTGGTTCAAATCCACATGGATCTACTGCGAGTTCTGTAATACAAACATTGTCAATTCGACAAGCAGCTTGCCAAGGAGTTGGTGCACCAGTTAAATCTGGATAAAACCAAACTTGATCAAAGCCTGCACCAGCAACAAAAGTTTCAGTAACGGTTACCCACGAACCTGTTCCTGTCCATGGCTGAGTCGTTAAAGGTTGGGTGGTTGGAGAAGGAGGAGTGAAAGTACCTCCTCCACTTGGTGTTAACCCAGTAGCTAAAGCTACTCTAAATAAGGAGTTTGGATTTGAGGTGCCATCCCGCCATAAATCATAAGTCAGTTGATACGATTGACCTGGAGTGAAGGTATAGTTAGTGTAAACACCTTCACCGTCTCCATAATAAGACCACATCCACATTTCCATATCCGGAGATGTCTGTATTGACGGTGTTCCGTGACTTACTGCCCAATTGGTTAAATGATTATTAATCCAAGCATTTCCAGATACCGGAGATGAAGTGTACGACTCCATGTCACCATTAACGTTTAAGCATTGAGCCCCAGCTATGGAGCTGATACCTATACTCGTCAAGAGCAACAAGTTTTTAAAGTTTAGTTTCATAATAATAGGTTTAGTTAATAAAATGATTTGAATCAAATTTAGGGGCGTTTTATCAGCGAATTAGATTTTTTGTTTCAGTGGGTTAGGATAATTAGAATTCGGTTAGTTTTTTTATAAATTCGGAATGATATTCTGTTTTTATACTCCGTATTTAATCGGTTGTTTAGTGTTGGAACTCGTATTTATACCTATAAAATTCTTTGTTTTATATTAGCCTAAACCTAAAACTCCCGTGCATGGAAATACTTCTACTTAATGAAGATAACTGGGAAAATAATAAGATAAAAAATCTACTCTCTAAAAAAGGGTACGATTGTATTGTTAAACCCATTAGTAAGTCTAGTAGTACGCTAGCAAATTATATTAAACTTGATAAACCTGATCTAGTAATTATAGACGTCACTTTATACGCAGTTCTACAAACTGAAGCTGTAAAGTTTGTAAGTGATATCTATTTTGTTGTTTTACGATCACCATTTCAATTGATAGACGGTTTAGACTTATTAGAGGGTATCACTTTTTTGAATAGACCCATTATCCAAGATGAATTTTACCGTGTTTTAAACTTTTCACTATTGCAGGTTAGAGACAGGTCTAATCATGCCCCTGTAACATCAAATGATTTCAAAGATACTTTACAACTAAAAGAAGAAGATGGAATTCGATTTGTGAATTTTCAACGAATCTGCCGATTGTCCTCAGATAATAATTATACCGAGATTTATTTGGAATCAGGAGAACGAATCATTTCTTCAAAATCGCTAAAGTCATTTGAAAAAACACTAGGAGGTTTTGGTTTTTTTAGGGTTCATCAATCCCATTTAGTACCATTACATCGGATAAAAAAAATAGTCTCAAAGGATGGTTTATATGTGTGTTTAGATAATGATTGTCTTGTTAAGTTAGCAAGAAGAAGGAAAGTTGAATTGTTGGAAAAAATGCATTCCGTTCAAGTTTAATTTTCTTGATTAATCCAATAAATAAAAAAATATTTGTTAAAACATCTAATTAAGTTGTGTGCAATTTAATTTTGCATTATTTTTGTACTTCAATATAAAATATGACTGATCAATTACGTATCGAAAAACAGCTTTGTTTTCCAATTTATTTATTTGCCAAGGAAATCATTAATTACTATCGACCTTTATTGAAGGACTTGGAGTTGACCTATCCTCAATATTTAGTAATGATGGTTTTATGGGAGAATAAAAAAAGTACGGTCAATGAAATAGGTGAACGTTTGTCGCTTGATAGTGGCACTCTAACCCCCTTGCTTAAACGGTTAGAGAAAAAAGGGTTTGTTGAAAGACAACGCAGTGAAAAGGATGAACGTGTAGTTGAAATTTCGCTGACACATTGTGGCTCAAACTTAAAAAAAGCAGCCGAAAAAGTACCAGAACAGCTTATTGATATTATGAAAGTAGATCAAGAAGACTTAGAAACATTAAAACATCTAATTCACAAAGTTTTAAGGAATAAAAATGCTAACGAACTTGATGATTATTAAGTAAAAATTCGTTCAAATGATTGAACGGCAATCATAAATAAAAAATCAAAAACATAAAATGAGTTTAATTGAAGATTTAAACTGGCGACATGCGGTTAAAGCATATGACGCATCAAAAAAAGTAAGTCAAGAAGATATTGATAAAATCATAGAAGCTGCTCGATTGGCTCCGAGTTCTTCTGGTTTACAACCTTTTAAAGTTATTGCTGTGAGCAATCAAGAGGTGAAAAATAGGTTAGTGGAGGGAGCATTAAACCCAGAGTGTATGAGAGATTGTTCGCACATCTTAGTTTTTGCAGGATGGAATCGCTATACAGCTGATAGAATAGATCATGTATTTAAGTATACTGCAAGCGAAAGAAATTTGCCTGGCGATCGTTTTCAAGATTATACGGATAAATTAAAAGCTATCTATTTAAATCAAGCAGCAGAAGAGAATTTTCACCATATCGCAAAACAAACTTATATTGCTTTAGGACTAGCTTTGGCACAGGCTGCTGAACTTAAGATTGATTCGACACCGGCAGAAGGATTCAGTAATAAAATTGTAGATGAGGTATTAGAACTTGAAAAATATGGTTTAAAAAGTGTTTCTTTAATGTATGTTGGTTATGCAGATGAACAGCAAGATTGGATGGCGCCAATGAAAAAAGTTAGAACACCTAAAGAGGACTTCGTAATAGAAATTTAAAGTATCCGATATTTTCTGGTTAAAGGCATTCGAAACTGAGTTTATGGTTTTGGGTGCCTTTTTTAGTGGGTTGATTAGAAGAAAATCCCAATCGTGAAATCGTTATCAACTAAATCAATTTTATGCTTATTTTCAACTAACCCATATGAAGTAATGAATGTAGTGTGAATCATTTTTTTTGTTTTTGTCACTGTTCTTAATCCTTCCTTTTTTGTCCTTAATTTTTTAGCATAATCTGAATTGATTGTATATTCATCTGCATAAAATTTCATCTCACAAATATTTATGATATCATCTTTACGATCGATTAGGATGTCAATTTGAAATCCTTTTTCATATTCTTTATTTGCTTTGTGTAAAAAGCTGTTTTCGGCGGTTTCTACACCTGATATACCCAATGCATTTTTAATTTCATGAATATGCTTTATACAACAATTTTCAAATGTATACCCACACCATATCTTGTACGCTTGACTTTGGCTTATTCGCATCCAGTTTCCTGCAGCTGCCTTTTTATTTTTTTCAATAAAAGTGAGATAGAACAGTGAATATTCATCCGTCAATCGATAGAGGGTGTCTTTTTTCTTTTTTTCTAGAGGTTCATAACTCGATATAAAACCAGAGGTTTCAAGCTCTTGTAATATTTTTGAAAACCATCCTCCATCTGATTTATTTGTTAATTTTAGTAATTCTTGACGATCAAGACCCGTCGATTTACTGGCTAAAGCACGTATAATATTGATATGATTATGGGCATTTTCAAATAGGGCTGCATACAAGTTCTCAAACTCATTTTTTAAAATACCATCTTTGTCGAAGCAAAGTTCTTGGATGGATTGAGCGGCACTTTTTCCTTTGATGATGTGATTTAAATAGTGAGGAATGCCTCCAACGGCTAAATAGAGTTGAATGAGTTGATAATGGCTTAATTCAATTCCTCTACTGTTTAAAAATTCGTTGGTCTCTTTAAGGGTAAAAGGCATGAGCGTAATCAGTTGTGTTATGCGATTGTGTAGCCCACCTTTTGCATTAACAACATGCTCTAGCATCCACGATGCAGCTGAACCACATAGAACAACGATAATATTTTTCTGAGAAGCCCAATTATTCCACCAATGTGCTAATGCCTCAGTAAATCCCGATTTTTTACTAGCTATCCAAGGAACTTCGTCAAAAAAGACAACGGGTTTATTAATTCCACTCGATAATGTTATTGCTCGTGACAATTGATTGAATGCTGTTAGCCAATTGTCAGGTTGATTTATTTCGAACGATGGGAAATATTGATTCATTTGAAATGAAAAGTTGAGCAATTGCTTTTCCAGGTCACCATCTTTTAATCCTGTCATTTCAAACGTTTTATTGGATTTGTAGACTTCACGAATTAGAAAGGTCTTACCAACTCTACGCCGTCCAACCATAGCGAGAAGATGGGCTTGATTATCGGTTAGCAATCGTTGCATTTTTTTAGTCTCCTGTATTCGACCTACTATTTTCATATGATTAATATTACGCGGAATGTTTCAAATTTATATATTTTCCGCGTAAAAAATTATTATAGTACGCGGAAACTTGCTTTAATTATTAGATTCCGCGTGGTAAAACTTTAATGTTTTCGTAAACAACTATTAACAGCTTGACAAAAATCCGTTAAATCTTCTAAAACAAACGTTTACTTTTATTAAAATCAATTAATTTTCAAGTTATTCTATTTTTTATGCGTGAATATTCGAGAAGGAAATTTTTAAAAAAAAATGCACTTGGAGGGCTTTGTCTTGGAGCGGGAATTCAGTTGGGAGCAAATAATGGTCTCTTTGCACAAAAGCATTTAAATTTCCGGGATAAGCATTACGATGAGGTGAACTGGGATGCTATTAGAGAGGAATTTATATTTCCAAAGACTTTTAATTATTTGAATACTGCTAGTTTGGGACCCTCTCCTAAAGTTGTAGTAAATACCATCTATGAGTCTATGTTATCACTTGAGGAAAAATGCAGTCATGGACATCATCTAGCAAAGCGAATGCATCAGAAATTAGCGGAATTGTTAAATGTCGATGAAAATGAAATCGCAATTACAAGAAACGCTACGGAAGGAATGAACATAATTGCGCAAAGCTTAAAACTAAAAATAGGCGATGAGGTGATTATAACAACGCATGAACATGTCGGTGGTGCTGCTCCTTGGTTGGCATTAAAAAAGGAACTTGGAATTAGGGTAGTTTTAGTAGATTTAGATGAGACAGGGCAAGAAAATTTAAGACGCATTCAACAAAGAATAACAAAACGAACAAAAGCTATTGTGGTGTCTCATATTACCTGTACAACGGGTATGAGATTACCTGTAAAAGAAATTGCTACCCTGTGTCGTGAGAATAATATTTATTCATGCATTGATGGTGCCCAATCATTAGGTATGATCTCCATAGATTTAAAAGATATTAATCCTGATTTTTATACAGGAAGTGGTCATAAATGGTTATGCGGACCTAAGGGGACAGGTTTTTTATATACCAAAAAAGAACTTTTAGAAAAGTTACCGCCCGTTTTTGTAGGAGCATATTCGGATAGTAGTTACGATTTAAATAAATTAGAACTTACTTATCGAAATTCCGCGCAAAGAGAAGAATATGGGACAAGGAATACACCAATCATTATCGGTTTAGGAAGCGCTATTGATTTCATTAAAACTATCGGTACGGAGCATATAGAGTCAAGAGGAAATAAACTTTGTGAATACCTACGGAAAGAATTGATTAAAAAAAAGAAAATCGAAGTAATTACGCCTGAAGATAAAAAATGGAATAGTTCAATACTCACCTTTAGGATTAAAGGAATAAATAATCTGGAATTTAATAAAGAATTAAATACTAAGCATGGAATTCGATTACGTGGCATTTACGAAAACAATCTAAATGCACTAAGAGTTTCATGTGCTTTTTTCAATACTTATAAAGAGTTAGATGAATTGATCAAAGTAATTGACATATAGTCGAATTTATCCGCCTTTTAATCGCTGAATTTGAATGTAGATTAACCTCCGTTAAACTGAATTCGCTTGACGAAATTTTATCGGACTGAGTCCTGTCTTTTGTTTAAAAAATCTTGTCAGGTGATTGGCTTCAGAAAAATTAAACAAATTCGCTATTTCAGCAACTGTTTTATCCGTGTGAATCAAATTCATTTTAACTTCAAAAAGTAATCTACTTTTAATAAACTCAGTCGCTGTCACATTGAATTGGTGTTTAACAACTTTATTCAAGGAAATGCGGCTAATATTCATTAAATCGGCATAATCATCCACACGTTGAAGATTATGAAAGTAAAAA
>NZ_LYPF02000032.1 GCF_001661595.2 Crocinitomix algicola | reverse complement strand
CTCCCCGGCGGAGACTTATTATTCGGAGGCTTTGTATTTTCTAGCGGAGGTGGGGTAGATTCGCAAGACGGGTGGATTATGCGTACTAATTGTTTAGGTTTTAATGGACCACCAATTTTAGAAGCCAGTGTTAACCATAATGCTGAAACACATACGGTCACGCTTTACAATCATTCACAACGCTTTGGAGACGGCTCTATTGATTGGGGCGATGGAACAATCACCACATTTACCGAGCATGACACCACTGTTTTCACCCATGTTTACACACAAAACGGAGAGTATAACATTCAATTTAATATAAATGCTTGTTACCACCACGATAGTCTTAGTTTTCACCAAACCGTTAGCGGAATTCCCAAATCCGAGCCGCCAATTAGTGAGTTTAGCACCTACCCCAACCCAACAAATGGTCTACTCACCCTGAGTTATAACCCCACTGGAGAAACTTTAAATGCTGGCGTACAAATTTTTGACATGGCCGGACGCTTGGTCTAC
>NZ_LYPF02000031.1 GCF_001661595.2 Crocinitomix algicola | reverse complement strand
AGTAAAAATATGCCCAACTTTTATGCGGAAGAAACGTTAAATTTAAACGCTTTAAGTGCAGGAACCTACGCCCTTCGTTTTTTCACTGTTGTTGGAGTTGATATTGTGGAAAAGTTGGTGGTTTATTAGTGCAAAACGAAAGTATTCGACAAACCTTTTAAAGTTTAATGAGCGCCTTTCGTGTCAATCTATGGGAATAAAACTTTAAGGTCTGTTCTATTTTACTATTTTACTATTTTACTTTGTCTAAAGAAGCACATAATCCAGTAATTAAAAATTGTAAAAAAATAAAAAATCCCCTATCTTTCAAAATGAGTATAGGACATGAAAAAACAAAAATCTAATATTTTTCGTAGCTTTTTTAATGCATTCCGAGGCATATACATCCTTTTTAAGACAGAACGAAATGCTCAAATTCATTTAGCGGCGATCATTGTTGTTGGGATTAGTGGATTTTATTTAGCAATTTCATCAACGGACTGGTTGTTTGTTTGCTCAGCTATTACTGCCGTTGTGGTTGCTGAAGGCTTTAATACTGCAATAGAAAAGACACTTGATTTTATCAGTACCCAAGAAAATCCTAAAATTGGTGTCATTAAAGATATCGCTGCTGGGGCCGTACTCTTATCTGCCTTATACGCTATTATTATCGCTGCAATAGTATTTTATCCAAAGCTATTTTTATAAAATACTATTTCTCCCCTACTCTAATTCGTTCTTGAGGGTGTAAGGCCTGTTTAATTTCATGCATTGTTTGATCAACTGACTGGTATTTACCATTTGGTGATGGAGCCAAAGCTGGTGCTGCAAAAATAAACCCTTCTTGGTCCACTAAAAAATAGGTCGGTACATTTGTTACTTTATAATCCTTGACTAAATCATGATCGGGACCTAAATAATGGAATTCCCAATTATATTCAGGGTTTTTCTCTAAAAATGTTTCATAAGTGGTCGAATCTTTATCCATACATAAAGAAACAAATTCAATATCTTGATTATACTTTGCTACTAGCTTCTTCATAATTGCTAAATCATTCAATGCCCTTTCATTCCAGGTGGCAAAAAAATTCAAATAGACAAATTTCCCTTTGTATTTAGACCATGAAATTATTTCTTGCTCATTGGTTTGTAGCTGTAATGCCGGGGCCGGAAAACCAGTTTCTAATTTTGTTATATAGTCTCTCACATTTTTAGCTACTGTAGCATTCACATTGTTCAAGGCATAAGTTGAAACCGAATCTAAAATATTCACAATGTTTGGTCGGAACCCAATTTCTCGATAGTACGCTTTTCCCAGTTTGTCAATCATAACCAACTCCCGCAATTCCGGTTTTGCCAACAAAATATCTCCTTTTAGGGCCTGCATTAATAAGGTAGGGCTAGATTTAAAAATAGCCTCCATGATTTTTTGTTCTGTAACAGGCAAATACTCACGAAATTCTTTGTCATAAAAAGCCAATAAAAACTTCATATAACGATCATTTTCATAATAAATCGGAAATCGTTCAATATACTCTAAGTACGTGTTCAACCGTTTTTTACCACGCATATTTCCACCAAATGTTTGCTCCATCTCACCTAAATCATACCTCACATAAGTTATAAAATACGGGTCTTCAACATGACGATAGGCATCTGCCACGTACAATTTAAAAGAATCCAAATAGGATAAAAACTTTCCTTGAGCAACTCCATTTTGATTTAAGGCTATATAAGAATCGAACCATTGATGATATTGTAAAATCCTATAGTTAATATCTGTAGAATCAAGATCATTGAAGTAAATACTAGTTGTTGAATTTACATAAGCAACAGGTTGATCTGAAGCAGGAAAATAGACAAAATAATCCGTATTAGGAGCGAGATACATTGAAGCTTCTGTTCGCTCAATTTCTACAATAATTTTAATCGTAGAGTTAGTTAAAACCGCAATATGAAAAGAACTGTCTTTCTCTTCCACCTTTCCTTTTCCTATTTCAACCCTATTCCTTGTCACATAATCTTGATAGGTATATACACTAACGTTTTTTCCTATAAAATCAGGCGCAAAACCAGTAATTTCGTTCTGGCCATAGCCAATACCTACGGTGAAAACAATTAGTATGTTAATTAAAAATCTTGTCATTTATGCATTTATAATTAAGTGTTCTTCATTTGTTACAAATTGTTTTATTGCACCATTATTCTTTTTAATTTCTCGAACGATAGAAGAGCTTATTGCTGAAAACTTTTTATCTGTTATTAAGAAAAGAGTCTCAATTTCAAAATTGTCATTTCTAGCAACATCTTCATTCATATGAGCGATGGCTTTTTCAAATTCAAAATCTGTTGAATTCCTTAAGCCACGAAGCAAATACCTTGCCTTTTTTTCTTTACAAAAAGAAACTGTTAAACCTTCAAATGCTTCAACTGACACCCTTTCATCTCCTTCAAATATTGACTGAATATGGGACATTCGACTTGCAATTGTATACATGTATTGTTTTTTAGAATTCTCTCCAATTGCAATAATAATGCGATCAAATTGAGGGAGAAATCTTTTGACAATATCTTCGTGTCCTTTAGTAAAAGGGTCAAAAGAACCCGGAAACACACCTATTTTTTCCATAAAATTAGTATTGAAAACGAAGTTAAGTAGATTTTATTAATTTACTTTACTCTATTCTTTCTCGAAAAAGCTAAAAGCAACGCCGCCGTAAGACTTTTCTCGTTTAAAGTTAGGCAATTTTTTCAATGATTTTCTATCACTATGTTCAATCACTAAAACACCATCTTCTAACAATAATTCACGCTCAAAGACAGTTTCACATATCTCTTGCAGGTTATCAAAATCAAATGGGGGATCAGCAAAAATCACATCAAACTTTAGGGGTGTTTCGGCAAGAAATTCAAGCGCATTTTTACGTATGATAGACCAATTAACATCATCTATCTCATGAGCTATTTTTTGTTGGAATTTGTATGATACGGGATGTTGGTCCACACTCACTACTTTACCAACTCCTCTCGATAAAAATTCTAAGCTAATATTTCCCGTCCCCGAAAACAAATCTAAAATTTCCAGTCGGTCAAAATACATGCGCGCATCTAAAATACTAAACAAGGCTTCTTTCGCCATATCCGTAGTGGGACGAGATGGAAATTTTTTTGGTGGTGAAAATCGTTTCCCTTTATACTTCCCTCTGATTATACGCATAATAATTGTTTGGCTAGCAAAAAATCTTCTGCAGTTTCAGCCTCATTTGCAATTTTTATTTTGGAAGCGAAGTGATCTTGTAATACCTTTAACCCTTTCCAATTTTCTTTTTGTCCGTAAAGATGAATATCAAAATCTGATTGATCTAATTCTTTTTGCTCTAACACAAAGTGAACAAAATAAATGATATCAGACAATTCTTTGTAATCAAAGTGATTAAAATAAACCAATTTTGACTTTTGCGTCAATAATAAATAAAACCCCTTTTCGTCGATCAATAAATGAAGCTTTGGACTAAAAGTAGGAAGGTCAAAAACTCCTTTTAATAAAGCTGTCGAACGATGCACAATTTTGATTCGTGGAAATTTAATCACGAAAAGCGATTTAATCCAAAGAGGAACCTCGTAAATATTTACAATACCCAATTCCGGAATTCGATTATAATCCAAATTTTCAAAAGGCTCCGGATAATTCAATTTAAAGATTTCTTTTGGTTTAGAAAAAGAAAATAAATCCACTGGAATTAAGGTATTCCGAATTGTACCCGTCGTGAGAGAATAATTTAAATATTCATATCCAAATAATTCATCCTTCAATAAATCTGCTAATTCATCCTTTGAATACGTACTTAATTCGAATCGTTTTCTGGAAATAATCTTTTTGGTTTTAGGATTTAGTATAGCGAATTGAAAACAATCTGCCGTTAAATCCATGCAAAGCGCACATTGATAAGCATCTTCTTTATTCACCCCCATGCACTTACCCTCAATTTAATCTTTCCAGCTTTCTCTAGTCGTATTAGAGTTTAAGTCTCCAATAGAGTAAACAATTGAATCTTCTCCTAGCTGTTTATTCAACGGATGTAACATCTCAATATAAATTGTTGGTATTACAACCTCATTTACGATAGTGCTTGCTGTGTCTAGCGTAACCAAGTTTTTAGTATGCGGCACAAAGCGCAATGAATCTGGATGAAATTGTAATGAAGCACCAGTTTTAGCTCTATTATCTATTCTTGTAGAATCTCTGAAAACGGCATCCAAAACTTTCACGTAATTTGTATCACGTTTAAATCCTTCTAAGTCAGCCGGAGGATTTTCAGAGTTCGCTAACAATGTTGCTTCAACCTCTGTCATTAAATTATCAATTGGACGATTATCACCATAAATAAAATCACGCTCTTCAGGAGTAATTTTACGTTCAGGAATAGATCCTCGCTTATAGATTTTCATTTTCTTTCCATTTTTCACAAAATCGATTAATACATCGAAACTATTTGTGTAGTGTCCATGGAATTCTTTATATGCCAGTTCAGCTTCTTTAATATCATCCATTCTGGCTTTGATATCTATGTCGCGAATCTCAACTGCTGCATTAAATTCAACAGTTTCTTGAATATTCGTGTAATCCATATAAATAACAACAGCAGAACAAACAACCATTGCAGCCATTATTAGGTAGCCTACAAAAGATTTCGCAATGTCAAATAAGTATAAGAACCAAACCACTGCTGCCGCAAGGAAAAATAAACTTGCATAAAGGAAACCTGAATTTTGGGTTAACTCAACCGTATCTTTTACAACCTCACCCGATTCGGAAAGTTTTGAACTGTTTAATTCCTGTACTTCTGGCACTACCGCCATTTTCAATAGGAATAATCCAACAATTAAAAATAATACCGGCCACATGAATCGTCCGATATAATATTTCACTTTATCTAAAGTATTAAAAAAATCCATTTTTAAATTTTAATTCAGTACACTCTTATTGGACAAAACTACAATTTTTTTCGAACGTTAATCTGTCAGTCAATATATTTTTTACATATTTAACTCAATGATATGAACAATCGTTTTTAAATAGTTCAATACCTTAGCGTTTCTTAAGCAGTAAGTGGAGTAAAATTAATAATTCCATAACATTGAAAATCATCAATAAAACGCTATAAACCTTGAAAAAGCCTATATTAAAGTCCACTTTTATTGAAAACTTGAATGAAAATCTCGGTTTTGCCCCTACCACTGATCAAACTCAGGTTATCGATTCGTTAACAGACTTTGTTTGGACTTTTGGTAACCAAAGCTCAGAAGGTCTTGAGATATTCGTTCTAACTGGGTATGCAGGAACTGGAAAAACTAGTTTAATTGGAGCCTTTGTCAATACACTTCCAATACTTCGTCTCAAATCCGTATTGTTAGCACCTACCGGAAGAGCGGCTAAAGTTTTATCGAATTATAGTAACGTCAAAGCTTCAACCATTCATCGGAAAATTTATTTCAGTAATGAAGCAGAAGGTGAAAATGCTTTTACTTTAGGACAAAACAAGCATAAAAACACGGTTTTTTTAGTTGATGAAGCTTCCATGATTTCCGTGAGTAGCAATCATCAATACTCTGAGCGAAGTTTACTTGATGATTTAATTGAATACGTTTATTCTGGTGAGAACTGTAAATTGGTTTTTATTGGAGACAAAGGTCAGTTGCCACCTGTAGGAATGTCTCAAAGTCCCGCATTGGAATTAGATTTTATTCGAGCAACCTATGGTTTAAAAATATACAGTGGTGCATTGAATGAAATTGTACGTCAAGCCGAAGAATCAGGTATACTCTCTGTCGCTACATGTTTGAGAGATTTTGAGGATTTACCGCCAATGCTTCCTACCGAATTTAAAGATGCAAGAGCTATAAACGGCACCGAACTACAAGAAGAATTGGAGAGCGCGATTAATAATTATGGTCGTGATGAAGTCATGGTTGTCACGCGATCGAACAAACGAGCTAATTTATTCAATGAGCAAATAAGAAGAAGAATTTTGTGGCAAGAAGATGATTTAAATGCTGGAGATGTTTTGATGGCGACACAAAACAATTACCATTGGTTGGACGCAAAATCACAAGCTGGATTTATTGCCAATGGTGAGTTAATGGAAATCCTAAAAATCATTCGGAGAGAAGAGATTTTTGGTTGTGAATTTGCGGATGTTTTGGTTCGACTGATCGATTATCCAGACATGAAAGATGTTGAAATAAAAATTTTGTTAAATGCTATTCGATACGAAGGCCCTTCAATTCCTAGAGACATGATGAAGCAGTTATTTTATCGAATTGCTGCGGAAGAGTATCCTTATCTTACCAACAAAAAAGAAAGAAACAGAAAAGTAATGCAAAACCCTTATTTTCAAGCGGTACAAGTTAAGTTTGGTTATGCAGTCACTTGTCACAAAGCACAAGGAGGACAGTGGAGTGCTGTTTTTGTGGATCATGGTTATTTTGTTGATGACATGTGGGATGTTGAGTATATGAGGTGGTTATACACCGCTATTACACGAGCAAGTGAACAGTTATATATGGTGAATTTTTCACCAGCATTTGTGGGTGAACAAGAATTTTAAAAATGAAAAAACAATGCACTAAATGCCATGCTTCGTTCGAATGTAAAGTCGAGGAGATAGAAAACTGTCATTGCACTAAAGTAAAATTAGAGCAAGAAATTCTAGAACAATTACGGAACGAATTTGAAGACTGTCTTTGTCCAAAATGTTTGGACGAATTATCTCGCTTATCGCAATGATCGACGTCTTTTTAACTCGGTCATTATTAAACTTAACTCTCGCCCAGTTTGACCAGCCACAGATGTATTTTCTTGTGCTCTTCGTATAAGGTAAGGCATAACTTCTTTTACCGGACCATAAGGCACATATTTTGCCACATTATAACCTTCATGAGCAAGGTTAAACGAAATATGATCACTCATACCTAACAGCTGAGCAAAAAAGACACGTTCATCACCTTTATCAATCTTGTATTGTTTCATTAATTCTACAAGGTATAGCGAACTTTCTTCGTTATGTGTTCCAGCGCATAGCGCAAATTTGTCTAGGTTTTTAACAACAAACTCTAATGCTAAATTATAATCTCTATCTGTATCTTCTTTTGTTGCTTGTATTGGTGACGGATAGCCTTCTTTTTCAGCTACCGCGCGTTCTTTCTCCATATACGCACCGCGGACCAGCTTAATACCAGGAATAAAATTTCCAGCAATTGCTTCTTGATAGGTTTTCTCCAAAAATGCTAATCTATCGTGACGATACATTTGAATGGTGTTAAAAACGATTGCACGATCTTTATTGTATTTCATCATCATGGCTTTCGCCATTCGATCAATTACATCTTGAAACCAACTGTCTTCTGCATCTATGAATACAGGAATATTTGCATCAAAAGCCGCACCACAAATAGCATCAACTCGTTTTACCGCTGCAGTCATATCATCCCGCTCTTCATCGGTCATTTCAGCACCTTCAATATTTGCTTTACGCAATAAAGCTGTACGAGCAATCCCCGTAATTTTAAAAACAGCAAAAGGAATATTTTGATTGTTCTTAGCAGTCTCTATTGAAGCGATTATCTCATCTCTCGTTCGATCCAGATCATCATCCGAACTTTTACCTTCAACCGAGTAATCTAAAATTGTACCGATTTTGTAATCGCCCAATTCTTTAATTTTCAAACTACAATCTGAAATTGTTTCACCACCGCAAAAATGTTTAAAGATGGTTTTCTTCACCAATCCTTTAATCGGTAAACGTATGGCAAAGGCTATATTTGTAGCAACCTTGCCAAACTTCACTAACCATGGTTTACCTATCATTTTAAACAAACGATAAGTCCAGTTTAAATCGCTATTGTTCTTACCAGCAAAAGCAATCTCCGTATTATCAAACGAAATCATGGCGTAAATATAAATGGAATTTACTACATTGCTTCTTGATTATTTTCAAAAATTTAACACAACTAGTTTTGACAGTAAAAGGCAATATCGTAGACATTGAAAATCAACAAATTTACAAAGGAGAAGTTCTGATTGAAAATGGAAAAATTAAAGCTATAAACCGAGTTGAGCATAGTGAAGAAAATTATATTTTACCCGGTTTTATTGACGCTCATATTCACATTGAAAGTTCGATGCTTGTTCCTTCTGAATTTGCAAGAATCGCGGTTAAACACGGAACAACGGCAACCGTTTCCGACCCACACGAAATTGCAAATGTTTTAGGAATTGAGGGCGTTAATTTTATGGTTGAAAACGGAAATAAGGTTCCTTTTAAATTCAATTTTGGTGCTCCTTCTTGTGTCCCCGCTACAGCCTTTGAAACTGCAGGTGCTACAATTGAGGATAAAGGAATAAAAGAATTGCTTGAGAGACCAGAAATTTTATACCTCGCTGAAATGATGAATTACCCCGGTGTAATTTATAAAGATGAATCTGTGTTGAAAAAATTAGCATGGGCCAAACATTTTAACAAACCTATCGATGGACATGCGCCAGGACTTATGGGCGACGATTTATCGACCTATATCAATTCAGGAATTTCAACGGATCATGAAAGTTACACTTTTGAAGAAGGGTTAGAAAAACTTCAGAAAGGAATGAAAATTTTGGTGCGAGAAGGAAGCGCCGCGAAAAACTTTAATGCCCTTATACCCCTTGCTAAGGAATGGGCAGACATGATGATGTTTTGTTCAGATGATAAACATCCCGATGATTTGCTCGTTGGCCACATTAATACATTAGTTGAACGTGCAATTGATGTAGGAATACCACTTTTTAGCGTTCTCAAAATGGCATGCATTAACCCCGTTAAACATTATAACTTGAACTGTGGTTTACTAAATATAGGAGATGATGCAGATTTTATCGTTGTTAAAGATCTCAAAAACTTTAAGGTCCAACAAACGTTTATTAATGGTGATATTGTCTATGACATGGGTGAATCAAAAATTCAGCCTGTTCAATACAACAAACCAAACTATTTTAACTGTGCTCCTATCAAGGCGACTGATCTAAGTATAAAAGCAACAGAAAAGACCATCCGTGTAATTGAAGCTTTAGATGGAGAACTAATTACAAAAAAAAGCATCGTTGAAGCAAAAATAGAAAACGGTCAATATGTGTCTGATATCGATAGGGATCTACTTAAAATCGTGGTTATAAATCGCTACAATAACAGCAAACCAGCAGTTGGATTTATTAAAAACTTCGGATTAAAAGAAGGTGCTATCGCTTCTTCAGTTGCACACGATTCTCATAACATAATTGTGGTTGGAACAGATGATCAACAAATTGCCATTGCTGCTAATGCCATTATTGCGCAAAAAGGTGGAATTGCGGCGGCTTCTCCCACAACAGTTGATGTTCTACCTTTACCAATCGCTGGCATTATTAGTGATAAATCTGCTGAAGAAGTAGGTCCATTGTATGAAAAGCTAGATTTGAAAGCAAAAGAAATGGGTAGTACACTTCGATCTCCTTATATGACCCTTTCATTTATGGCTTTATTGGTTATACCTCAACTAAAAATGAGTGATTTAGGCTTATTTGATGGTGAAATATTTGAATTTTCAAGTTTAAGTATAAAATAATTTACTGCAAGAATTAAACGAGTAAACATAAATAAGGTCGTTTTTTTAATTCTTATGTTTTCTATAAAAGGGTAAGCTGAATTTTAATATGAAATTATGAAAGTTTTATCTTTGTTAAAGCATTATGAACACACTTAACTACAACAATTCTGAAATAAGATTTGGCGCATTATCCGATTCAGGTTTTAATGATTTAATCTCAACAGGTCGATTTAAAAACGCGAAAAAAATCATCTTCACAGATGAGCACATTTATGATTTATGGATAGAGCATTTTATACTCGAGAACGACAGTTTACGCGAGGCTGAAATTATTCAAGTACCTGCTGGCGAATCTTCAAAATCTATTGAAATTTGCCTTCAACTTTGGGAAACGTTAAGTGCTTATGAAATTGGTCGCTCAGATTTAATTATTAATATTGGAGGTGGAATGATCACGGATTTAGGTGGTTTTGTAGCGTCTACTTATAAAAGAGGTATTCCTTTCATCAATGTCCCAACCAGCTTACTCGCACAAGTTGACGCTTCTGTAGGAGGTAAAACTGGTGTAGATTTAGGTCCTTTTAAAAATCAAATTGGTGTTTTTGCTGATGCTGACTTTGTTTTTATTGACACCAATTTCTTGACGACTTTACCCGAGGAAGAAATTAAGTCCGGTTATGCGGAAATGTTAAAACACGGACTCATCGCTTATAAATCATACTGGGAAGACTTGACACGAATAAACCCTGTTAGTCAATCAAATAAACTCCTCGATCGCATAAAAACTTCAGTAGCGATAAAACGGGACATTGTAGTTGAAGACCATAAAGAAGAGGGTAAAAGAAAAATCCTCAATTTTGGTCATACGATTGGACATGCCGTTGAAGGATTTTTTATCAGTCAAAACAAAGCAATTCCCCATGGCTTTGCTGTGGCTGCAGGCTTACTAACCGAAAGTTATATTTCAATGCAAAAAAAATTCATCACACCAAACGATTTTGATCAAATAAAAAATGGCCTGAATGAATTATTTGAATTACCGCTTGTAAAAGAAGCTGATTTTCCAGCAATATTAAATTTAATGTTAAATGATAAAAAAAACACCACTAGCGGAATTAACTTCACTTTACTTAAAGGGATTGGGAATGGCAGTTACAATCATATTGTTCCAATCGAAGAAATTATTCCTGCTTTGCAACTTTTGGTGAAATAATCTACACTAAATCGGTTAAAACAAAAGAGTAAACAGTTCCATTCTCTATTTTACGTTCCATTTCTCCTTCCAGTTGTTCTGTTAAAGTTGAAATCAATTCAAGACCGAACGAACTTGGCTTCGTGCATTCTTTCCATACACCAGAATCGGCATAAATAAATTGAAAACGATTACTGGAATTAATGCGGCTAATTTGAATTTTAATACGTCCTTGTGATTCACCTTCAAAAGCATGTTTAAGTGTGTTCACTATAAGTTCATTGATTAGCAATGCAAGAGGGACAAGGGTATCGTTTCCAAGCTCATAAATTGAACTTGATACCTCCAAATTGATTTCAGTTTCATGAGCATGCGTTGAAATTAACTCCTCCGCAAGCGTATTGATGTAATTTTTTATATTAATTTTTGACAGGTTTTCATTTTGATACATTTTCTCATGAATTAGGGCCATAGCAGAGACACGATGGATGGCATCTTGAAAATGCGCTTTTAATTCCTCCTCTTCAATTTCATAGACTTGTAACCTTAGTAAACTGGAAATTACTTGTAAATTATTTTTAACCCGATGATGGATTTCTTTTAGCATGACTGTTTTTTCGTGATACTGAAGGTTAACGAGGTGATTAATTTCATTCAAATCCTTATTAATCGATAAGTATTTATTTTCTGACTTTTCACGAAGTTTCAAAAACTGCAATATTAAAAATCCAAATAACACAGTTCCCACAGCAATCGTTAATACAATTGAAAAAGATTGTACCAAGGTTAAAGGTTCGTACGTTTTAGGTTCTGCAAATAAAAAATAAAGAATAAACCAGAACAATTGGACACTTATTGAAATCATACCAATTTGAGATCCAAGCACCAGAAAAGCATAAAGCACTACAAGCAGCATATAAACAATTTCAATAGAGTGTACATGCACAATATTTAAATTCAAAATAATTCCTGTCGCAATTGTTCCAACGGTAACTTGCAGGTAGGCTACAAATTTATACTTCCTGGTCCTGTGCAAAATAAACAAGGATGTAATTGGCGTCAGCCAGCAACCCAATCCTCCCAAAAACAGAACGATGTTATTTAATCCTCCTGCAAGTATAAGCAGAAGATAAAGAAAGCTCATGAAAGCATTGTAGCGCCAAGTCAAATCGAAGGCATCTTGGTCGTATGTATTTTTATAGGTAGTTTGTGGGGGCGTAAAAATATGTTGCATTAAAGTTTGATCTTGACTTGTAATTTAATTGTTGTTTTTTCGTTTCCTTGTATCTCTTCTAATCCTGATGAAATCGAATCTTGATTGGCAAAAGAAAACACATCCCATCGTAGCCAAAAATCAATTCTCCTACCAATATCATATTTCACCATAAGGTAAGTTCTAATTCCTTTATAATAATAAGAAGGAATACTAAAAACACCTAATAAATCATTCTCGTAAGCATAAATACGTGAATCATAATTATCTGTATCAAAAATTGCATATCGGCCATAGATTGTCATTGGCGTTTTTTTAAGTTTAAATTTTAAATCTTGAAAAAACATGATTCCCGTGCTCAATTGATCTCCAAAAAAATGTTGAACCACTTCGGCACGTGTTTTAAATGACCATTGATCGTTTATACGTTGATCATAATTTAGGCGAATTGTATTTTTAATAATATTCACCTGTCCCTTTATTCCAAAAGCGTCTTCTTTGCTATTTCGTTCAGTGACTTTATTTCTAAATCGAAGATAAAAACTAGATCTTGAAGAGGCTTTAAAGTTTAGCTGAGCAAAAAACTCTCTGCCTTGCGAATAATCATTCGTTAACCATTTATAGTAGGTAAACTGAAATTGATCATAATAAAGATTAAGGCTTATTTTTTTAGTTAATCTAGCTTGCACCCCTAAATAAACGCCTCTTTCTCCTGAATTATCAGACGACTCACCAAATGCTGTTGAATACATAGACTGAAATGCTTTATCATAATTTCTATAAATCATTAAAAAATCAAATCTCGGATCAACATGCCATGATAATCCAGTCACTGTTCCAAATTTCAGATTATCACTCATAGCCGTCTCACCAAACAGGGTTAATTTACGGATATAAAAACGGTAGTTCACACCTGTCGTCGCCATTGAATTACCCGCGAATTTAAATTTTTTATAGCCTGAGGTATCGATAGAAAGCGGCTGACTAAAAGCTGTGTAAACCGAAGACAACCCAATACGGAAAGAATTGCCTTTCAGGGCTATTTCACCACCCCCAATGGTTTCTTGCAAAGTGTTTTTCTTTTCTAACTCTCCCGGGGTTCGGTGATATCCAGATATTTGAAACGAAGTAAAGCTATTTTCAAAACCGTCTAATGTATCTCCTAAATTAAGATTTGCATCAATTTTTTTATGTGAACCAAATGCCGTAAAATTTAAATTCTTGTGACTTAATTCAATACCTCCCCCCCTCAAAAAACGAGATTCATTTACTGATGTATATGGCCTCAGTCCTGTAGCATAACGTTTACCATTCATTATATCCGCCGACTTTCCAATCCCAAATCCCGACCACATGGTTAATCCTTGCCCAAAATTCACCTGATAATCTCCTAATGCAACTGTTTTAAATTTCCAAAAATCACGTAAGAATAAATGAGCAGAATAAAAATCGAAACCTTGTTTTTGCGAACCTCTAAAAAATTCTTCTCCTGCATCTTTTTCACCAGTAAGACCATAGCTTAAACGATCGTTATACGTACTTCTATAACGCATATATAACCGGTCTGAACTTCCTAAATATTGTTTATTGGGGGACGCTGCAAGAATACTGTCTGGTTTGGGAATATACCCTTCTTTCTGCTCAAACGTGTTGATGTAACGCAATGTAATTTCATGTCGACTGTAACGGAACGCATTCTTCCACCGGAAATTATCCTGTTTCGATTCCTGTACACCCACGAAGGGTAGTATCATCTGAATAGTCTGTGGGTCCAATTGCTCAATTGCACCCAGCTCATAAATCGTCAAAAAATCACCATAATTTTGTCGATAATTGAGTATTGAAATAATTTGAATGTCCGAAAGTAAATGCAATCGCATTAATTCTTCTTGAGTAGCTGTATTCAGATTTAAAGGTTGTTCGTAATAAATATAGAGATCATCAAAATAAGTCGTTAAATCGATATCAGAATCCTCTAAACTTTCTCCTATGAACTCAATTCTCTGCTCAATAATTTGCTGCTTCTCTTCTTGTGCATTAATGATAAGAGGCGTCAGTAATGATATGATTAATCCCCAAATTCGCACTAGTTGAAACTATATTTTAACCCCGCAGATGGACTTATTCCAAGAGTATTGTGCCAGAGTGCAGCCATATCAAAATACAATTGATTTACTTTAAACCCAAAACCAAAAGAGGATTGAAAAGGATATGAATTAACACCCAAACGTAAGTAAACAGCCTCATGTGGATTAACTTCTATACCTGACTTTATGTTTATTGGGTGAACAATGGTTTTCTCAATTTCAGCTAGCCAAGTTAAAAATTCACTAAAATCATATGCGAAACCTAAACCAAATCGTGTTGGGAATCGTTCGTCCTCATATTCCGCTAATTCTGTTCGTGAAATATTTTGTACGCGAACCCCAAAGCGTAAATCGTTTTCCGCCTGATAAAAAATCCCTAAAGATCCAGAAGCGGTATTTCTTGTTCCATAGTTTTCTCCTATTTGCAAGCGATGCAGATTTAGACCAAACCCGCCATAAAAACCTTTAAACAATTGTCTGCTATACACAAGACCTACCTGCATCTCTCGGAATAAATTAAAACCATTTTGTTGAAACGATAGCCCAAAATTTCCTTGATTAGTGGTGTGGTAACCAAAAGCAAGAGATTGGGTTGAAATTTCTTTCAATAGAAATCGATTTTCATAATTCAATCCTATCGAAGTTTCGTCCAAGGCACCAAATGCTCCGGGGTTATTGTAAATCGCATAAACATCCGACAGTGTTAATCCCACGCCCCCCAGTCCACCAGAACGCGCCCCCATTTGCGGAAAAACTTGGCCAAATATCAAACCTGAACTAAGCAATAATAACCCGAGTAAAACTTGCTTCATGCGTTTGTAGTAATAGTTTCCATGATTATCCCTTCAAGAGAAACTCAGTGGAAATCAAAGTAAAAAAAACTATGCTAGGAAGGAAAGTTAGTAAATCTCATTGAAATCAAACCAGTTTGCAATCAATTTTTGTAATTTTAATCACCTATTGATAAGCAAAGAATGATAAATCATAAACCCCTACAAATTTTTAATGCCTCAGCTGGAAGTGGAAAAACGTACACACTCGTTCAAGAGTATCTGAGAATAGTTTTACACAGTAAAAACCCGCTGAAATTTCGTTCCATTTTAGCAATGACCTTTACCAATAAGGCCGCAAACGAAATGAAAGAACGAATTGTTGAAGGGCTTATTCAACTTAGTAAATCCGCCAATAAAAAAACTGAATCTGATTGGGCCTTTTTAAAAACTACGGCTAAAAACTTGGGATTAAATGAAGATATTGTTGAATTACGATCCAATAAAATCCTAAACAGCATTTTACACAATTACAGTGCATTTTCTGTAATGACGATCGATAAATTTACACATAAAGTCATTCGAACTTTTGCGAAGGACCTTAATATTTCCATTGATTTTGACGTAGAACTGGACATGGAAAAACTTCGAAAACAAGTTACTGACTTGATCTTTGATAAAATTGGTCGCGATGGAGATTTAACGGCTTTAATGCTTCGTTATGCTAATGCTAATTTGTCGGAAGACAAATCGTGGAATTTTAATGGTCAAGTTATGGAATTTAGTCAACAACTATTTCAAGAAGATGCCCACAACGCCATTGAAAGACTGAGAAAATTAAAAGCCAAAGACTTTATAGATGTTCAAGAATCCATTGCAAAGGATAATGCAATCATCAAACAAAAAATAATTCGAAATGCCAAAGAAGCATATGATTTAATTAAAAATCAGCAGTTAACCGCCGATGATTTCGTTGGTAAATCAAATTCAGTTTACACATTATTCAAACGTTTAAGTGAAGGCGAGATAGAAAAAGGGCCAACTCCAACGCATATCAAAAATGTTAATGCAGATAAATGGGGTCATCCTTCCAGTGCAAATAAAGTAACTGTTGAAGGCATCTCACACCAACTCGGTCAGTATTTTAACCAAATTCAAGCCGTTTACGACGGTGAATATGGTACCTATTTATTGAATAGAGAAATTTTGAAAAACCTCAACAACCTCTCCCTTCTTAATAATTTATTGCAACTTGTTGAAGAAGTAAAAGCAGAGGAAAATGTGTTATTAATTTCCGATTTTTACCGTAAGATTGCTGAAGTTATTACGGAAGAACCTGTTCCTTTTATTTACGAGCGGCTTGGGGTTAGGTATGCTCATTTTTTATTAGATGAATTTCAAGACACCTCCCAAATGCAATGGATAAATACAATTCCCTTGTTACACAATTCCCTTGCTAGCGAAAATACCAATCTGATTGTTGGTGACGGTAAACAAGCTATTTATCGATGGCGTAATGGCGAAGTTGAGCAGTTTACAAATCTTCCAGATAAAATTTTAAACCCAGACAATATCGCTTCATTAAATGACGCAGAACCTTTGTTTAAGGCTTTAGGTGAAAAGAAAACCTTAAAATACAATTTCCGTTCAGCTCCTGAAGTTGTTGAATTTAACAATGCTTTTTTCACCTTTAACAAAACCAAATTACCCGAATCTCTTCAGTCTATTTACAAGGACAACGAGCAGCTATCCACGCAAAAATTCGCAGGCTATGTTGAAGGGAATCTAACGGAGAAAATTTCATTTGAGGAACAACTTGTCTACATTCATAAATCAGTAGAAAAGGCGTTAGCAACCAATTATGCCCTACGAGACATTTGCGTACTCGTACGCACCAATAGTACAGGAGCTGAAGTTTCTCGTTACCTAACGGAAAAAGGAATAAAAGTAATTTCTCCGGATAGTTTGTTTATCGGTAAAGATCTCACAGTAAAATTTGTGGTCAACCTGATGTCTGCCTTAATAAATCCTACCAATAAGAATTATAAGATTAAAACACTCGAACATTTCTCTAACTTAATTCTTGATAAAAGTCCGAGAGAAACGATTGCCAAATACACGGAGGTTTTAGCCTTTAAAAACATCCAACAATTGATGGTAGAGTTTGGTTATGAACTTAAACTCCCAAATCAGTTTCATAACTTATATGAGTTTACCGAAAGTATCCTTGCTACCTTTCATTTAAATTTAGGAGCTAATCCTTTTCTACAATTCTTACTCGAACAAGTCCACTTGTTTGAAAAATTCAATAATTCAAGTTTACGTGAGTTTATTCAGTGGTATGAAGATCGTGGACATCGGACCTCAATCGTCAGTCCCGACGGAGCTAACGCTGTACAAGTCATGACCATTCATAAATCTAAAGGGTTGCAATTTCCTGTCGTTATATGTCCTTTCATGGATTGGAAAATAGAACTTAATAAAGAAAAAGCATGGGTTGAGCAAGAATGGAATGGGTTACCTGCTTATTTTGTGAAAATGAACAAGAATATCGCCCAAACCGAATTGGCGCATGTTTTTGAAGAACAACAAGGGAAAGTTATCTTGGACAATCTCAACCTCATTTATGTGGCCTTTACGCGGGCCGAACGAGCGTTATTTTTTAGCGGTAACCCCAACAAAGCCGTTGGAATTGCCAAAGACTATATCCTTCCATTTATAAACCAAACTGAACTTGGAAAAGTTGAATCTAACCAATTCACTTATGGTGATTTCCTACCTCCTACTTCTCGTAAACACCAAGAGGTCAACAATTACCCCATTACCTTTCATGGTAAGAAAATGGATAAACCAGTTTTAAGTTTTAAGTCTGCTGAAAATTGGGACATTGATGACATGGATGAAAAGCGATTGTTTGGAACAAAGGTGCATTATATATTGTCTGAAATAAGTGGCTTAAAAGACCTTGAAACTGCTATTGAAAAAATGCAAAGAAAAGGAAAAATCAATTCAGACGAAGCCAAAGAAATTAAAGCTACCATAGAAACCCTTTTTGACGATCCACATTTTGCCAATTATTTTAACATTGGCGAACAAATTAATGAACAAGCTTTCATTAATAGTGAAGGCGAAAAATTAATTCCAGACAAAATCATTCTTCGGCCAACAGAAACAATAATAGTTGATTTTAAAACAGGGCACTGGGCTCCTAGTCATAAAAAACAATTAGCAGCCTATAAAGCGATTTTGTCAGAATTGAACTACCAAAACATTCGAGGAGAAATCTATTATACGGAAAGTAAAAAAGTCATTGAAATCTAGAGTCTATCAGACTGCCCTGATTTTGATTCTTCGATGTGCGTTGGAGCTTTCAAACGTCCAAATTTTAAGAATAAACCTATTTTAAAGGTGGTAAAATCATTTTGACTCATTGTTTGATACTGGTAGTTTCCTGCATAAACTGTTGACCGGTATTTTGGAGGCACGATATTGGCCACCTCTCCGAAAAGTTGAAAATTTCCCCCCTTGTATTTTTTTGTTACACGAAGCCCCCAGTTTGCCATGGGTTTTGCTTCATTTCTATCACCGCCCCATTTTGAAACACTCAGCCTATTCATAATATTAATGTCGTGTGGCAAAATAAAAGTTAAATATGAATACACTCCATATGTCAGCACATTAAAAGGATCTCGTTCAAAAATATCCGTAAAAACATAACGATCATAATCTACCCAAATCGAATTATATCCCTGTAACCAATCCAATTGAAAAGGTAACGTTAAACTCGCACTCAATCCTTCTTGATACAATGCATTCCAAGGGGTTGTTTCTTCTACAAATGAATCATCGGAAATGAAAGAAAGTTCGCTCGTTGGTTCTTTTGTATAATTATAACCCAAAGAGAGCGAATAAGCATAAAACAAATCTAAATCTAATCCTATTGACTGTCGAATAGCCGGCCTTAAAAATGGATTTCCATAACTGATACTCAAACTATCATTTACGCGAATAAAGGGATCAAAATTTGAAAATTCTGGACGATTTATGCCCGCTTTATAATGCATTGTTAAGGCAACGTTCTCGGTCGGTTCATACATCAAACTTGCTGTTGGAAATGGTAAAATATATGCCGAATCCATAAACTGTTTCTCTAACGAATAACTATATCCGTCTAAACGTGTGTACTCCGTTCGTACCCCAAGTCGACCTCCCCATTTGTCCCACTTTTTGGATACTTCCGCAAAAACTGCACCTATATGCTCTTGGTAATCGTATGAGTTTGAAAATTCATCATCAATTGTCCAAGTCCCCGCTAACCGATTATAACGATCAAAAGATTTCGTATTCAGCAATAAATTATAAGATCCTCCCACATTCAACTTCCAACCTGTGGTGTCAAAATAATGCTCATAATTCACCCTTAACTCACCAACATTTGGAATGTTCTTCGAAACGTTTTGCACATTAAACTCTGAATTAGAGCCATCAATAGGTGATTCAAATTGACTCAACGACTCATTAAAACTATTATCAACCTTATTAACATAATTCAAATTCACAGAGAAATTACTCTTATTTGTATCGGTATCAACGGTATAATTAATAAAGGCACTATTATTTAACCAAGTCCATTCTGAAATAGAAGCGGTATTGCCGCTCGATAAGCTCACATTATTCATCAAATAGTCCGTATTACTTGAATTGTCATACATTCCAATACTCCCATAACCATTAATGCCAGCAGCCAATTTTTGACGATCATTAATCCGGTACGCACCTTTAATGCTGTAATACTGCCATACATTATTGTTCTCGAAATTATTGGACCGAACAATCTCTCTATTCGTATCATCAGTGCTAATTCCAAACGATTCCCCATAACCATCCTTAGAAGAATAATTCCCTCCCAAATATCCATTCAAACTAAACTTCTTCTTTTTCATGCTAATACCTGCATTTAAGCCCGCTTGTGGATACATTCTTGTATTCATTCCAAAAGATGTTCTTATTGTCATATTATACCCTTCCAAATGGAAATCCTTTGTAAACACCTCTATTACCCCATTTCCACTACCCTCAGCTTTATATTTGGCAGATGGGTTAGTAATAATCTCAATCCTTTCTATCTGACTGGCAGGAATTGCCTTTAATTCATCATTCGATATAATCGCTTGTCGATCAACCAAAATTAGCGGACTTCCCTTACCAATAATTTCAATTGTTTCATCATCAGGCGACGTAATTTTAGGCGATGCCTTTAACACTTCAAACAAATTGGTTAAACTTTGTAAATTGGTTCCTTCCACATTCACGGTAACTCCATCCATCGTCCTTTTAAACATCTCTTTCCTAAATACAACATCTACAGTTTCAAGGTCTTTATTCTTTGTCATGACAATGCTCCCCAATTCAACCACCGTATCTATTACTGTAAAATCAACCAAAGTATCCAAGTATTCAGGTAAAGTAATTTTAGCATAAAAGTCCGACCTACCTTTTGAATTAAATACCATCGAAAAATAAGTTGAATCCAAATACGAGCCTTTTACAAGCGACGAATCATTGCGGTTAAACACCACTATTTGCCCTAAATCTATGGTTTCTGATTCAGCCATAACAGTCCCCGTCAAACGAACATTTTGGGCTTGAATCTCTCCATGGGTAATACATAGCCAAACAGCTAGTAAAAATTTTAGGTTTTGCATAATTTAAATTGGTTAGGTGAGGGTAAATCAACGCTAGATTAAAACCATAACCCAAAAGTAATTATTCGTTACACACCTCGTTAACCGTTCATCAAAAAACAATTTATTTTAACTTTTGTTAGCGTTCGTTAAGGAAATTTAAGGGTTTTAAATGAGCATAAGATGGGCGTTCCACTGCAGCCGAAATCGCGTCTGAGTGGCGGGCTTTATGCACTCGCTTCTTTCCGTCCGTCCGTCTGAGACGGACGGACGGAAAGAGAGCTCAAACAATTGCGTCAATCCCTAACGCGAGCAAAAAATAGGCGCATTAACATGTTATTTTACCTTGATACAACCAATTAATCCCAAATAAAAGGACGTGGAAGCTTCATACTCCGCAAATATGAAATAAACTGCCCTGCATGCACCGCTTCATGGTATCCAATGCGAAGAATATATTGACCCAACGGTTTTTCCTTTCCATTTCCAGGGTGAATTATATTAGTCGATTTCAAATCTTCTATAGAGAAACTTTTAACAGTATTTATAAACTCCTCCCGGTATGGAACTGCCATTTCAATTTCTTGCCCTACGTTCTTTAAAGGCACACCATCCCATGGAGACTTGAAGTTGGACATATCCTCCCCTTTAATAATTTTTGTCCAGCCATAATCTGCAGCTAAAACATGTCTAATCATTTCTAACGCTGTCATGGCATCATCATCTGGCTTCCAATTATAAAAATCTTCTGGCAAACCTCTCCAAAGAACAATACTCCTTCTTCTTATCTCTTCCAGGTTCAAACAAATTAACTTTGCTTCTTCCATCACTGGTAATTATTGGGTTAAATTAATTTTTCAGGTGACTTAAAACCTCCAAAAACCATTCGTTTGGCGTCAAAAATCTGTCGCCCGTTTTCATGAAGAGGGGCCAAAATTTCATTCATTCTTTTATCCTTTCGAACTTCCTGATGTGCACGATCACGAATTTCTCTTGTCGGAAATATCACCCAACCAAAAATTGGTATTTCATCCTCCAACAAGTTCATCAGCTCAGGAAAAGTTTGCACACCTTCAAAAATCAAATCATCCCCTACAAACTCCCTATACTCAATTGCACCATATCCTTTCCAAATCGTCGCCACTTCTTCGGCAACGTTCAAATAAACCGGTATATCCTTCTTCTTTATCGGAAAAACATAACCATCAACATAATTCTCCATGAGCACTAATTTAAGTCAAATTTACAAGTAAGTCGAGCAAAACGCTTCAACAACAGATTGATTCGACTTAAAACTACCCCATACACTCCTACTCCACGCTTTAATTTTATTCGTTTTATTTTCAGCTTTTAAAACATCATCAATTGTAATACTTCCTCGTTCGACCGGCAGGATAATTTCAGGCAATTGGTCTTTAAATCGAGACAATTTTACATGAGCATCTTGCACCTGTTTTCCCGTAAAGTCTTTTTCTACAAACAAATAAAGACCCACGACAGCAAAAACTAAGGTAATGTTTTTGGTACGCTCATCAGCAGCTTGCGCTGCAAACGCATCTACAGCCAATTGATGTATAAAAAAAGGGTCAGTTTGGGATAACGTATAAAATGCTAATTCATTAAATTTTTCGTGACTCATGGGTAACAATTGTTATAGGGCCAAATATAACAGCAGTTAAAAGCAAAAACCAGAAAAATAATATAATAAAAAAAGTGCGATTAAAAAAATCGCACTTTAACGTATCCTAGTTTTTGTTTATTTTAAAAAATCTTTGTCTTTATATGCTGGATTAGGGTATGAATAAAAACCTTTTCCGGTTGCTGTACCGAGTTCATTGGCCTCAACCATTTCTTTCAATTTATCCACAATTTTAATGTCTATTGGATCTTTCGTTTCGTTCGCCTTTATTTGATTGACTTGGTAAACCGTGTTAATTCCAATCACGTCCATCATAGCGAAAGGTCCAAAAGGCGCTCCCGTTGAAAGTGTCCATGTTTTATCAATGGTATGAATGTCTGCAACCTCTTTTCCCCACAATTCCAATCCAGCATTCAAAAGCGACACTAAAAGCGTATTCACAATGTACTTTGGCTGCTCCTTATTCAATGGCAAAGCGACCATTCCTATTGACTTTGCAAAATCAACAACCTGATTAAACACCTTTTTATCTGTTCTATCATGGCCCATAATTTCAGCCGTATTTCTTTTCCAAATTTCATTTGCAAAATGAAGGGCTAAAAACTGCTCGGGTCTTCCTGTTGCATCTGCAAATTGACTCGGAAGTAAGGTAGAAGTATTTGTTGCAAAAATGGTTTTTGCAGGCGCCAATTTTCCTAATTGTTGATAAAACTCAGTTTTTATAGTTGGATTTTCCGGTATGGCCTCAATCACAAAGTCTGCATCCTCAACCGCCTCAGGTAAACTTATACTGGTACTAATGCGATTAATTGCTTCGTTTACCTGAGCTTCACTGGCATTCAAATCAGTTATAAATGCCTCACCAATTCTTTTGAAAAAGGTTTTTGTATTCTCTATAGCCTCCTCGGAAATATCGTAAACCATTACTTCATATCCGTGAAAAGCTGATTGAAATGCGATTTGAGCACCAAGTACTCCACCACCTGCGATTGTTATTTTGTTAAATTTCATTGTTATAGTTTTATTTTATTGCGTCCTGTTGACACATCTTTTACACAAGATTCAAAATCAACAAGACTTCCCTACAAAGTTTAAACTATACCATCAAAATTCCTTTGACATATGTCAAAAACGGCCTAAAATTAAGTTAAATTCGACCTCTAATTCTACTTAATGTTTCTTGGCTTATCCCTAAAAAACTCGCTATTTGTCCTAATGATACCCGATTAATGATATCTGGAGCAAAATCCATTAAGGCTCTATACCGCTCTTCAGCCGAATGGAATTTAAAAAAATGAAGGTATCGGGACAACGTCTGATTCAATTCGGATAAGGCATAAAACGTCATTTTTGCACCTAGGGGTTGTTCCAAGAGTTTTTCAAATGCATCAAATTTAATTTCATAAATAACGACATCCTCGACAACCTGACAATATTCTTTCGCGGGTTGGTTTGAATACGGACCACCAATTGCCGACACAAAATTTTGCTCAACGGTTAACCAAGCCGTAATTTCTTTGCCTTCTTCATTGTAATAAAACATACGAAGCAAACCTTTTTCTAAAAAGTAAATAAAGGGAGAATAATCACCTGACTCGTATAAAAAATCTCCCGCTTTCAGTTCTCGTCGAGTAAAATGTGAAGCAATTAAGTTTTTAAACTGATTTGACCCTTTAGAATAGTCCATAAATTGCGAATGTAGCGGCTAAAGGTTCAATCTATTTTCAAATGAACAGCAGCCCTTGTTTATCTATTAAAATATTATATTTTTCCCAGGGTTAACCACCCCTTCTTCACGAATTGTTATAGTTTTATTTTATTGATACTGAAGCTCATCGTGCTTATATCGTCACTCGTTTCGTTAATTCTCGAATTCGTAAAGTACAAGTACCCGTCAAAAATACTAAAAGTGTCAGCCCAGCGCACCTTATCACCCTCAGCAAAAACAGATTTTTCTTTTGTTTGCAAATCCATTTTCATAATTTTATTATGTTCCAAGTCGGCAAAATACAACCTTCCACTTTCGTCTATTATCATACCGTCAGGTGCCGAAGTTTTCGCGACAAACTCTACTTTGTTTTCGGCATCTAAAATTTCGTTAGTCGATAAACGATAAAGACTATATCCTGTTAATGCATGAAAATATAAATAATCGTTTTTAGCATCAAAAGCAATACCATCCGAATGAACAGTATTCTCCCAAACACCATTTTCAAAGTTTAAACGATTGACTTCAGATTGAGTGGAATAATGATTATCTAAAATTCGAATAGACTTTTTAGTTTTTAAATCTAACACTACTAAACCAGCATGTCCCGAATCAGTCAAGTAGATTTTCTGTTTCTTTTTATCCACCCTCAAATCATTAATATAAGAATCATGATGATAGACATTTTCACTTAACAAGTAGGTTGATATTAATTCATTTGAATCCAAATCAAAAGCAAATATACGAGGTTGATCTAGCACTCCTTGAAATAAAGGGTTTCGGGTATCCAATACATATAGAACACCATCAAAAGCCACCACGGACTGAACCGCAAGAAAGACATTTTCTTCAATTGGGTTACCTAGCTTCCAACTATTCCATTTTTCGTTAGGATATGGAGATGAACGCTTGTCATCATTTATTTCGACAACCGAATTTACGACTCGTTCTCGCCATCTCGGAAAATTAGCAAAAATTCTCCCTTCAGCAGTAACTGTAACTCCGGTTACTTGCTGACCTTTAAAGGTAATTACTTGTTCTACTTCATTCTCTTGATTACAAGCAATTAGTACCAAAAAACTTATAATAATCGCACCAAAATTCTTCATTGTTATCTCAATTCAACTGAAAAAAAATAATTTTAGACTCTTTAACATACAAAAATACAATATGCTAACAGACCGTTTGTTAAGGATTTCTTAAAAGAATATACGATAAACTGCGTATTGTTTGACGGACTTCATCTCTTTAAATTTGAACAAAAATCTTCCATGTTACGTCTCCATTCGTTGCTATTCTTATTTAGTTTGAGTTTATGCAGTCATCATTTCGCTCAAAAAGGATTAAAAAAAACCGATAACTATCGTGAGGGCATTCATATTGGCTACCGAGCGGAAATTGGAGGATTTAAAGCCTATCAAGATATCAAAGCTTATTATAATTCACAACGACCATGGTTAGCGCAATCATTATCGGAAAATTTGTGGATGCATGGGTTTGACTTTAGTTTGGGAACCCAATCAGATTTTGGCGGAGCAAGTATATTCACCATTTCTTATTCTACTAGAAAAGACAAAGTAAAAGGGGAATTACCCAATGGCAATTCTTTTAAAAGGAGTGTGAAAATATCGCAATTTAACATCGATATCATTGACGCCTGGTGGACTCCATTCCATAAAGCTGGGTTTGACTTTGGTTTTGGTTTAATGCCTATTGGCCTAACGTGGGTGAAATTTGGAACACAACTTAATGGTGAAAAGCCAGAAATAGGTCCTTTCGCAAAAAAATCTTTTGATTTTACCCGCGCTTTCTTTAACATGGATGCCTATACTTGCTTTCACATTGACCTTGTCCGTCGTTCATCCGATAAGAATACAGGCATACGATTTCAACTATTTTATTCATTAGGATGGTTTTCTAACACTAACGATTTGATATTGCTCAACCGCGAACTTAACCCAAATTCGTTTGAAAATTATCGCCAGCGAACTTTAGTTCAAACTAGTCACTGGGGTCTCAAAACCCTATTATTCTTATAACTATGAGGTTAACATCCCTGTTTTTAATTCTACTTCCATTGGGTAATTTTTCATTTTCCCAAAATATATATGGGTCATTAACCTACGGAGTTATGGGTTATCGCGCAGACTATTCGGATTTACAAAAAAGCTACGCTTCATACATAACTTTTATGGAGCCTATACTTTCAGAGAATAATTTAAAGTTCACTGCTGTTGACGACAATTTTAGCAATGATGCCTTAACTGGAGCATTCATTTTTCAAGCTGGTGTAGGTCAAGATGGTTATTCAATAGTTTTTACGGCAATGAGCACGAAAACTTCACAATCAAGGGACGTCTATTGGTCTAATGGTTTTGGTAGGAATTTCACGTGGAAAGAAACCCGAAGAGAAACCTTATTTGATGTTGGTTTTTTTGGCACAAAACGATTTGACTTCTACGGCACATTTGGTGTAAATTGGAACTGGACTAGAATGGTTTCTTATTATATCTATCCGGACAAAAGTCGCAATTTAAGCCATGAGTTTGCTTATAACGGAGTTTATAAAAAATATACAGTTGGATTATCATTTGGTGGTGGACTGCGATTCCGATTTAAGAACTTTATCGCATTAGAGTGCCGTTATTTATATTCGAAAATAGGCATTGGCGGAATAGCAAAGAGCGAGGACTTTGGCCTTTCAGATAACTCCATTACCAAAAACCCTGATTACTCTTATTTTCCAGAAGATTTTTTGGCACCCATCTCCATTACTTCAGGCAATGAATTACGCCCTTATTTCAACCGCCATAGTATAACCCTATCTGCAGTTTTCTATCTCAATTTAGAAGAGCTACGGAAAAAACGAAAAACATGAAACAGATTACACTACTCCTACTATCAACCTCAATATTAACGGGTTGTTTCAAGCAATTTTCAGATATTAATGACGACAACGAACTGTTTCCAAAACTTGCTCAAGGCAATGGTACATGGGAGATAGTAGAGGTTGAAACTTGGGACGCAACTTCCGTTGATCCAGTAAAAGAAACACTACAACCAAAAGATAGTTTCTTTCATTTCTACTTACGTTCTAAAATTGTATCCGGGACAGTAATTGACTTAAACTATGGGGAATTGTTTATCAATAATAAAATTTTTGAAGAAGCCACTATTTCAGCTCAATCAGAGCGAATAATATTCGAAGGGAACTTTGTAGGAAGTGGCAAAATATATAGCATCGAGGAGAGGAGTCATAATGCCATGGTTTGGCTTCATATGGAAAACAATAAAGCAACTCGTTATTCTTTAAAAAAATGTCAATGCATTTTACCCGAGACCTCGAAAGTTGAAACAGGAGGATAGTGATGAGTTGATTTTAAAGTGTTTGGGAGATTCACTTTTTATTCTGCATCGATAAAAAGGTGAGTTTAATTTTTGTCCCATTTTGGGATGAATGGAGCATAAACTCACCTTCGATTTCACTCATCCTATCCTTCATGTTTTGAACTCCATTTCCTTCAGTGACTTGCGCCAATTCAAACCCAGTTCCATTGTCCTGAAACTCCAGCTGTATTTTACGCTCCTTTAATTTTTTAACTATCACATCAATTTTGGTAGCATTGCTATGTTTTACCGAGTTTTGCATCGCTTCTTGCACTGACCGATACACATTAAGCGCCGTTAAGGCAGAAATGATAAGGTCTGAATAATTTTTCGATATAGAATAATCAATTTCAAAACGTTGAATAAAGACTTCAATTTTCTCAATCAATTCGGCTAACATAATTTGATTCGTCTTAGTTGCCCAGATTGTTTTTCGTAATTCATCCATCGCATATTTTGAAGAGTTTGACAGTTCTTTTAATTCACGAACATGTGCTTGGTCTTTTTCGACATAAATACGTTGATCTATTTTAGACTTAATTAGCGTTAACTCAGCTCCGATATTATCATGTAAGTCCCGTGAAATTCGTAATTTTTCTTGACTTGATTTTAAATGTTGTGCTTGTAGTTCTTTTTGTTTTCTTAGCCTCAAACTACGATTGATTAAACCATAAATTAATAGTGATAATAACAATAACAAAACAAGAATAATTACCAAAAATTCATTTTGTTGAATGCGCCAGGCTGCCTCATCAATTTGTCTTTTCTGTTCGAGCAATTGGTTTTTTTGTACGGAGTTTTGATACTTTGCCTCAATTTCTTTAAAAGCCTTTTGCTGCTTAAAACCGATGGTTTGATCTTTATAAAAATGATGCTTTTTTAGAAAAAAATACGCGTATTCATACTGTTGGTCCTCTTCATATAAATCTGCCAATAATTTCGCTACTTTAACTCCTTCCTGAAACATGTCCAAACTATCTACTATTTCAATTATATCGCGCAAAATTAGCTCGCCTTTTTTGATGTCTCCAGTTGTAATCAAAACATCAGACAACAACCTTTTAAACTCAAATATTTGAATAGCATCAATTTTATTCTCTATTAAATTCGGTTCTGCAGCCAATAAAACTTGTTTTGCACTCTCAAAATCATTTTTATTCATAAAATATGACGCTTGAACATTTGCCAGCATTGGCTTCAAATAGTGTAATGAGAGTGTGTCAATTCCTTCCTCTGCCCGCTTCATATAATACTTCATTTTTAAAGTGTCCCCGAATGCTACCCAGAGTTTGGCAAGATTTATTTGCGCATTTATAATTCCAGGATACTCGTAATCGCCTTTTTTAATATAAGCGAGTGATTGCTCGGCGAATTGAATTGCACCTGTTAGATTGGACATTTTTTCGTAGGTTGAGCTAATACCTTGGCAAATCTCAGCAGTAACATAATGATATTCAGTCGTATCAAAAATCGATTTACTGGATAAAAAAGCTTGAATGGCTGTTGGAAAATCACCTTGTTTAAGTGCTAAATTAGCCAAGTTCGTTTTAACTATTCCTACGCCGATAAAATCATTTAATACACCATATTCAATAAGAGCTTGATTGTAAAGTTTACGAGACTGATCAAAATCTAAATTAGCGCTGAACGCCTCGCCCAACTCACTGTGCAAATGTGCCTTTAAGAGGTTATCCTCCATATTCTCCACCCCCTTTTGATTTCGTGTGGACTCATAAAAGGAAAGGCCTTTATGGAAATAATATAAGGCACTATCCAATTGTTGAGCATTCCCCTTCTCCGATATTAACTTCCTGTAAAAATAACCGATGTCTAACTCACTATTTGATTTTTTAGCGATTTGTAGTCCTTTTAATAAAATACTACTCGCTTCGTTCGTATTCGAGAACCTCGCGTTATTGGCTTCAACTTTCAGTCGATCAATTTCATTCAGTTGGCCTGAAACATTTGCGCTGAATAAAGTGAAAAACAAGTAAAGGAAAATGGTAAATACCCCTATTTTCATTCATTTTTTTATTCGAATATAGTGGATTTTAAACTTTTTAGAAGTCGTTCCTAATAAGGATTATTTCTAATTTGTGAGTTTATTTATTGCATCAATTTTATTGTTCACACCTAATTTCCTGTATAGATTTTCGATGTGTTTTCGAATTGTACCGGGACTAATATAGAGTTGTTCTGCTATTTGGTTGTATGTTTTACCTGAAGCTAAAATTTTTAAAATCTCAAATTCACGTTCTGTCAAACCAAAATTCGTTTGAAGGTTTTTAGTCGGCGCTTGCCTCGCTAATAATTTAAGCGTTTTTCTTGCAATAGCGGGATTTAAAGGTGACCCTCCTTGAATGGCATTATGTATGGCTTCGTGTATGCTTAAAGGTGATTCATCTTTTAATAAATAGCCTGATGCTCCAGCAAAAATTGCTTCCATAATAGAATTTTCATCATCATAAATCGAACAGATAATAATTGGAAAATTAGGTTTCAAATTTAAAATTTCACGACAAGCCTCAATTCCATTCATTATCGGCATTTCGATATCCATTAATATAAGGTCAAGTTGGTTTTGCGCTGAAAATTGTGAAACAGCATCTTTTCCGTTTTTTGCCAAAAAATTAACCGTAAAGTCAGCGGACAATTCGATTTTTTCCTTCAAGTCGATTGCTAGTTTAGTGTTATCCTCTACAATTCCTACATGAATCATGTTTTTAGATTTTCATCAAATTTAGCTCAACATTTAATTCTTTCCAATACGCAAAATTTCGTATATCATATCAATAAAAGATATACCTACTTTATACTTAGGCAAATTTTGATTTTAACCTCGATTTATTTCCCAAATTGTAAATCAAATTCCTTAAACAATGTACTGATTGGAGCGTCTTGGTTTTTTATAAAAATAATTTCATCTTCAATCGATAAATATTCATATGATCTTAAAGTTTCACTGTCTAAATTGAAACCAATCATCAACACTCTGCGACTCTTATTCGCCTCATCATACAACCATGTTCTTCTATCCCCATTAAGGTTAACCACTTTGATATCGGATAATTTATCATTATTCACTTTTAATAAAGGGTCAAAAGCGTAAGCATTTAAGCAGTTTGTCCAACTCCATGAAGGCGACATTTTAAATACAATTAAATCTGCCTTTAAGCGCACTGCCCATTTTTTAATTTTTTCAGAATCACTTTTAAGTTGTTCAACATTTGCCGTTGGAAAAATTGATGTCTTCATTGTTTCAGCTGCATGCTGCGAAGTGTTAATCATTTTTACAATAGCTATAATTAATACTACTGTTACTAAAGGAAAATGAAAATAATTTTTAATCAATTGCGATTTAAAAACCAAATAAAACGAAACCATCAGGCCGAACGGCAATAGGATATAAAAACGACTTACGCTAAAGAATATACCCGCACCTTCAACTGGATATGGAGATTGAACCTTCGTAATACCAAGAGACACCAAAACAATCATTCCAAATGAGAGAATAAATAAAAGCGCTCTTATTTTTCCTTTGAGGTATGCTGTAAGTCCTAAAAATAATATTATTCCAAAAAATAGTATTACACCATATTTTGCAATAGGGAATAGGTATTCAAAGGGATTTCTATTCGAAAGAGTCGCGTAAAACGTATCCCAATTAAATTCAACCCCATTTATTTCGTGAATAAGTCTATTAGGGTTGTTTTTGTAAAATAATTTTGAAAAATAATCGAATATAAACAGAGGGATTGTAATGAGGAAATTTAGATAAAATGAAATCGATTTATAGTTATCCCATAAATAGTAAACAAAAAATGGAAACACAATTAAAATAGTACTTGGATTCGCAACTAAACAAAGTCCTGAGCCCAAACTAAAAGTGAATAAACTGATTTTTTTATTGTGATAAAATAAAGGCATGAACAACATAGGAACGAATAGCATACCCTGAACAAACCCACGAGAAATAGTTGTCAAAAAATTAAAATCAAGCGGCAATAACACGAGTGTGGAGAGGAAAACACAAGCCCAAAACATTCTCTTTTTTACTATTAGCAATCCCGCAAAAACGAGATATGGCAAACACGTAAAAAAGCTCGTTACAATAGGCATTGCTTGGTAAATTGGAACACCTAACTTGAGCAAAGGCACAGCCGCCAATGATTCCAGCATATAATTGTAATCTTGACCGTAAAAAAAAGGTTCATGAAAAATGCCTTTTGAATAATTTAAAGCTCCATTCCACATGACCAATTGATCAATATCGGTAAAATTAAAGCCGAAAAAATACAATGTTGTATAGCGATCAAAAAGTAGTAAAACACAAAAAAAGGTGACAATTAAAACCAATACAGTGTTTTGTTTTTTCGTTTTTTGAATTTCGTTTTTTGATTGATTTTTCACGTAATTGGGTTAACTGTTTTAAAATTTTGCCAAAAATTAATTGAAATTTTGTTGTTCAAACGGCAATTTAATTCAAAAACACAATTATTTATACCTATTAGTAAGTTTCATTTTACTTTATTTAGGAAAAGATAATATTTCAATTCAATAAGTAATTACGAACCCCTAAAGTAAAGCCCCCTTGAAGCAATTCATTAATTTTTACTACTTTAAACAGAAATAATTGACCCAAGTCTTGAAACCACACCTCTTAATCATATCATTAATTCTAAGTCTC
>NZ_LYPF02000030.1 GCF_001661595.2 Crocinitomix algicola | reverse complement strand
CAACGCTTCATAATCAGCTTCTTATAAACATCGAATTTAAGATTTTTTTGGGAGACCACGAAGAATTTCTAACATTTATTTGTTGACAGATGTCTATATCACCTCCTTATAATAGCATAATTAACCCTTACCTTCGTTGTTAGCATTTTTGTTGCATACACTGTAATATTATAAGAGGAGCTATACGATGACAAAGACATCTAATAAATATGTAAAGACGAAGGGGGAGAAAGAAGCACCTATCGGGGAACAAAAGAAAACACAACGTACTAATAGAAAAAAATCGAAAAAAGTAAAAAAATCAAAAGGCGCTGAGCGAAAATTTAATTTGCTAAAACCTTTAGAACAACTTTTTTCTAAAGATAACAGAAAGCTAAATCTAACCGCTGGTTCAATCCTCATGTTGGGCGCCGTTTATTTATTACTGGCTTTTGTATCTTACCTTATCACATGGAAAGCTGATCAAAGCCTAGTCATGGATCAATCGTTATTCAGTTTCATATTTAATACAGATGAAATTGAAATTGGCAATCATTTAGGCAAGTTCGGTGCATGGATGTCTCACTGGTTCATATTTTCGTGGTTCGGTTTAGCTTCATTTTTTGTTCCAATCATTCTAATTGCCCTAGGTATATTTTTACTTTTCAGAGTCGAAGTCATGCCTCTAAAGAAATTTATTGGTCGTGTTATTATAGGTATGCTTACAATTTCACTCGTATTAGGTTTTTTCACCGTAGATAGATCTTTCCCATATGGAGGGCTTTTCGGTTTTCAATTTAACGAATGGTTAAGACTTGTTGTGGGTAGTTTTGGCGCTTTTTTATTTTTAATGGTTTTGTTATTCGTTGTCATCGTTCAAATGTTCAACCCTAATTTCAAGAAACTATACCAACAATACAATCCTTTTGCTAAATCAGATAACAATACTAATTCAGAAACTATTCCTACCGGCGATATCATAGCCGTAAACACAATAAAAGATGAAGAGATAAAGAAGGACGAGATAAGTGAAGTAATTTCATTTGAAGATGAAAAGGATGAAGAAGAAGATGAGATTAAAGAGTCTACAGATGAAACATTCATCACGGAAAAAAACGTAGCGTCTGAATCGATGGAAGAATTGAATGATGATACAGATGAATTCGAAATCAATATCCCAAAAGAAGAAACAGAAATTGAGCCAGCCTTAAATATTGAAATAGAAGAAAATCAGGCAGAAAATGAACTGAGCAATAAAGACGTGAACCATAAACTCAAGGAATTTGGAGAATATGATCCTACTTTAGATTTATCGAGCTATAAACTACCTACACTTGACTTATTGGAATCTTATGGCGGTTCACAACTTAAAATCGACAAACAAGAATTAGAGAACAATAAAAATAGAATTGTTGAAGCGCTTGGCCATTACAAAATTGAAATCTCAAAAATAAAAGCAACTGTAGGTCCCACTGTAACCTTATATGAAATTGTGCCTGCCCCGGGTGTAAGGATATCTAAAATTAAAAACCTGTCTGACGATATTGCTTTAAGCCTTGCTGCCAATGGTATTAGAATTATTGCTCCAATTCCAGGAAGGGGAACAATCGGTATCGAAGTTCCAAATGCAAACCCCGACATGGTAGCTATGCGTACTATGATAGCTTCGGAGAAATTTCAAAACTCTGACATGGAGTTACCAATTGTAATTGGAAAAACTATTGCGAATGAAACCTTCGTTTTTGATTTAGCAAAAGCACCTCACCTACTTTGTGCTGGTGCAACCGGACAAGGTAAGTCCGTAGGTTTAAATGCAATTTTGGTTTCAATTCTTTATAAAAAACATCCTTCGCAAGTAAAATTTGTGATGGTTGACCCTAAGAAAGTAGAATTAACACTCTATAATAAGATAGAAAGACACTTTTTAGCTAAACTTCCAGACGCAGAAGAGCCAATTATTACGGACACAAGTAAAGTAGTGAACACCATGAATTCGCTCTGCATTGAAATGGATGAGCGATATGAGTTATTGAAAAATGCTCAAGTCCGTAATATTAAAGAGTACAATAAAAAATTCATACAACGTAAATTAAATCCTGAAAACGGACATCGCTTCTTACCCTACATTGTGGTTGTAATTGACGAGTTTGCCGATTTAATAATGACCGCAGGTAAAGAAATTGAGCATCCAATAGCAAGGTTAGCGCAATTAGCACGTGCAATTGGTATACATTTAATTGTCGCTACTCAACGACCATCTGTGAATGTTATTACGGGTATGATTAAAGCCAACTTTCCCGCGAGAATTGCGTTTAGAGTTTCTTCCGGTGTTGACTCTAAAACTATATTAGATTCAATGGGGGCAGAACAACTTATTGGTAGAGGAGATATGCTCATCTCATTTGGTAATGATCTTACTCGATTACAATGCGCATTTGTAGACACACCGGAGGTAGAGCAAATCTGTGATTATATTGGTAATCAACGTGCTTATCCTGACGCGTTAATCTTGCCTGAATATGTAGGCGAAAATGAAGAAGGTGCACCAGATGTTGATTTGGATGACCGCGATACATTATTTGAAGAGGCAGCAAAAATACTCGTTACTCATCAGCAAGGTTCTGCGTCCTTACTGCAACGAAAACTAAAAATTGGATACAACAGAGCAGGTAGAATTATTGATCAAATGGAGGTAGCTGGCATTATTGGACCATTTAAAGGCAGTAAGGCACGGGAGGTTTTGGTTGCCGACCTTGTAAGTTTAGAACTTTTTTTGGCTGATATTAAATAGAATTGGCATAGAATTTGGATATTTGTGATGAAAAAAAATAATATGAAAAAAAGCATAGGAATATTAATGGCAGTTTTGTTTGTAGGAACTGCAATTGGTCAAGATCAGAAGGCAAAAGAAATACTCGATAAAGTAAGCTCAAAAACCAATGCTTATGAGAATATTGCAATTAGTTTTGAGTTAAGAATAACAGGACAAGATGGAAATGCTCCAATAACCGAGAGTGGCAAGGCATCTTTAAAGGGGGATAAATATAAAATTGAACTTGAAGATCAAGATATTTATTGTGACGGTGAAACGATTACAACGCATTTAAAAGAAGACCAAGAATGCTTTACTTCATCTGTGGCCGATTCTAAAGAAGAAGGAATGGTTTCTCCAAGCGAAATTTTAACGATTTGGGAAGACGGATATAAGTATAAATATATTCAAGAAACTACTTATAAAGGGAAAGCTGTACACCATATCAATCTTTTTCCTAAAGATGCAAAATCAAGTAAATTTTTTGCGATAATATTAAAAATTGATAAAGAAAAGAATGAAGTTGTTTCCGTACTGGTTAAAGGCAAGGATGGAATGAATATGAAATACATTCTCACAAGTTTTAAAAAGAATATAGAAATGTCAGATTCACTTTTCGAATTTGATCGGGCCAAACATCCGGAAGTGGAATGTTATGATGAATAAAAATACAAGGGAGTCGATTGGCTCCCTTTTTTATTGAAATATCTTACCAGGGTTTAGAATATTATTTGGATCGAATAGTTTTTTAATTCCTCTCATAAGGTTCAATTCAATTTCACCAAAAGCAATATCCATATAATTTTTCTGGACAAGTCCAATTCCATGTTCTCCAGAAATCGTTCCTCCTAATCCAACAGTTAATTCAAAAATTTCACGAATAGCTTTAGGTAACTCCTCGTTCCATTCGTTATCAGTCAAATCACCTTTAATAATGTTGATATGCAAATTTCCATCACCTGCATGTCCGTAACAAACTGAATGAAAACCATATTTAACTCCAATTTCTTTTACACCTTTCAATAATTTGGGTAATTGAAATCTAGGAACCACTGTATCTTCTTCTTTATATACCGATTGAGATTTAACAGCCTCCCCCACTTTTCTTCTTAAATTCCAAAGTTTATCTTTTTGCGCAGCTGAATCTGCAAATAAAACTTCACCAGCTCCAAAAGACTCGACAATCGCCATAATTTTTTCACAATCCTGCATTAAAATGTCCTCATAATTGCCATCCACCTCAATTAATAAATGGGCCCTTACGTTATCTGGAATTTGAATAGAATCATCATTTATAAAATTTTTGGTCCATATTAAAGCATCTCGTTCCATAAACTCCATTCCACTTGGAACAATTCCTGCTTGAAAAATTGCAGCAACCGCCTCGCAGGCTTTTTCTGCGGAATTGAAAGGTATTAAAAGAAGCATATTTTTAAGAGGAAGTGGTATTAATTTTAACACCGCCTTAGTTATAACCCCCAGCGTACCTTCTGATCCAACAATTAATTGTGTTAAATTATATCCAGTCGCATTTTTTAACACATTAGCACCGGTCCAAATAATTTCACCAGTTGGGAGCACAACCTCTAGGTTTAGTACATATTCATTTGTAACGCCATATTTAACAGCCTTAGGACCTCCGGAGTTTTCTGAGAGATTTCCTCCGATAAAACAAGTACCTTTGCTTGCAGGGTCAGGAGGATAAAATAATCCTTCATCTGCTACTTTTTCCTGCAATACTTGAGTAATCACGCCTGGTTCGACTGTAACCTGACCATTTTCGGTATCAATTTTTATTATTTTATCAAATCGCTCCATTGACAGAGCCACACCTCCAAATATAGGCAGCGCACCGCCACTCAAACCTGTTCGTGCACCTTGAGGTGTCACAGGTATATTATTCTGGTTTGCGTAAGCCAAAATTTCAGCTACCTGAGCGGTATTTTCTGGTTTTAGGACGACGGTAGGATTATACTTTAAGTCCTCAGTTTCGTCGTGATTATATTTATCTTTTGATACTTGATCAGCGAGGACGTATTTCTCGCCTAGAAGGTTTATAAAGTACAAAAAATCTGTCTCATCTAGCTCTTTGTATTTACTCATTACACAGAAAGTGTTTCTTACTAAGATTCAAAAAGCGCTGAAGCTTCTTTGCTAGAACCAACTATATTAAGCACATTATGTAATTGTGAAATTTCGACGAGTTTTTTTACGTTAGGTTGTAACCCAGCTAAAACAAACTTCCCTCCTGAATCTTTACACAATCTATTTCCAATTAAAATAGCGCTCAACCCGGAAGAATCACAATATTTGGTCTTTTCTAAGTTTAAGACAATATTGTTTTCAGAATTTTTGTTCAACATTAAGAAAAGGGATTTCAGCTCTGGCGATTGGCTCGCATCCAACTTATCAACTTGGGAGTTTACTTCTGTATACTTTTCCTTTTTTTGCTGATTAAAACTCATAATTTAAAACAATTTCAGTTACGTCTTCTGTTTATCTGTTTTTTCCTCCCTAGCCTGAAAGAAATAAAAAAAACATATGTAAAAAACAATAGTCTCAAATTTATCATTTTTTTTAAAACATCAACTTCAATTCATCAGAATTATTGAAGAAATAAGCGTTTAGTAGAAGTTAAAACCTCTCCTACCAAAACCAAATTAACGATTAATTTGAGCTGCTAGCAAATAGATTACCGCCATTCTCACAGCCACACCGTTTTCAACTTGCTGTAAGATAATCGATTGCTTTGAATCAGCCACATCTGAAGAGATTTCTACTCCTCTATTTATTGGACCCGGATGCATTACTATGATTTCTTTTCCCAAACTGTCTAAAAGTTCTTTTGTTAGTCCAAACTGCATAGAATACTCTCTTAAAGAGGGGAAAAATTGTATGTCTTGCCGTTCGAGTTGAATTCTTAACATATTGGCAACATCACACCATTCTAAAGCCTTTTTCAAATTATGTTCAACTTTTACTCCTAATTCGTGAATATGTTTAGGTATTAAAGTTGTCGGTCCACAAACCATGACTTCAGCTCCTAGTTTTTGGAGACAGAAGATATTTGATAAGGCGACACGCGAATGCTTAATGTCACCCACGATAACGACTTTTTTACCTTTAAAATCAGTTCCTAACTGTTCTCTAATAGAGTACGCATCTAACAATGCTTGTGTGGGATGTTCATGCGTTCCATCACCAGCGTTTACAACTGTTGCGTCAATTCGTTCGGATAAAAATTTAGCAGCACCTGGATTTGGATGTCTCATGACAACTAAATCAACTTTCATTGCTAAAATATTGTTTACGGTATCAATGAGAGTCTCTCCCTTTTTCACAGATGAACTTGCAGCTGAAAAATTAACTACATCTGCAGACAATCTTTTCTCTGCTAACTCAAAAGACAATCTAGTTCTTGTCGAATTTTCAAAAAAAAGATTAGCTATTGTAATATCGCGTAGAGAGGGGACCTTTTTGATTGGTCGATTAATCACTTGCTTAAAGCTGTCAGCAGTTTGAAAGATTAACTCGATATCCTCTTTGGTGAGGTCTTTAATTCCGATTAAATGTTTTACACTTAAATTGTTCATCTATTTACTTTCCGTATATAAAACTACCTTATCCTCTCCTTCTATTTCAACCCACTCAACTGATACCCTTTGACTTGAAAGTGTATCTACCGTCCTACCCGAGTAATCTGGCTGTATAGGTAAGTGTCTTTCAAACCTTCGGTCAATTAACGTTAATAATTCTACTCTATTTGGTCGTCCAAAAGCAAGTAGCGCATCTAAACCGGCTCGAATTGTTCGACCTGAAAATAACACATCATCTATGAGCACCACGTTTAAATTTTCAATCATAAAATCGATATTTGTGACGCTAGGTATAATTGGTTGTTCCCTTCTTCTAAAATCATCCCTATAAAACGTAATATCCAGTTGCCCACATTTTATTTCTGTCCCTAAATCTTCTTCAAGAATCGACCTTAAACGAGCTAGCACATGGATACCCCGTGGTTGTAAACCAATTAATACTGTATTTTCAAAATTTCCGTGATTTTCTTTCAATTGACTCGCTAATCGCCTCAGCGTTATTTCGAAGTGCCTGCTATTGAGAATGGTTCTTTTATCCATTGTTTTTCGATTAAGCAAATGTAATATAATTCCTTCAAAACACAAGAAACAAAAAAGGGAAAGAATGAGTTTTTATAGATTTCAATTTGGATTAAGAATTAAGAATAGCCAATCAATCAATAAGGTTATCACTTTAAGTTATTTATCGATTTTAAGCAAAGAAGTAACTTATCTTTGAGGTAGGGTAAAACTGGCATCATTGTCAGTATGGTATGAGCCCCGATTTTAGACTTTTTTTTATTTTCATAGGGTTTAAATTGGTTAAAAGGATGCTTCACATCCGACGTCTAGAATCGGGTTAGCTCATGCTGATCTTAAGCACCGCCACTTTGTTTAGCTTTATATCCTTCTGTTTTTAAAATTTCAAGTACTTTTTTTAGGTGATTTCCTTGCACCATAATTTCTCCATCCTTAACTGCGCCTCCGACGCCACATTTCTGTTTAATGGTTTTCCCCAACGCTTTTAAATCATCTTCCGTTCCTACAAAACCTGTTATCAGTGTAACTTCTTTACCTTTTCTTTGTTTACGATCAATTGATACACGCAGATTTTGCTGATTGGGAGCTAGAGTTTCTTCTACTTCATAATCATCATCCTCGTAGCTGTAGTCTGGATTAGTACTGTATACAATATTTACTCTCTTTTTCTTATTCCCCATTTTAATAATAAAATTTTCGTGTTGCTGCAATATTATCAGATATAATGTCGGTAGGGTTAAAAACGCTTACTTTTCGAATCTCTGCCTTAGTTTTAATTCCAAAAACCATAAAATCAATACCCGATTGTCTCAATACCTTCGAATTGTTTTCATTTAAAGCAGCGAGTTTAATTGCTACTTTATCAATTAAGCCATCGTTAAAATAAGTTAAGCCTAATTTGACATCATCATTTTCAAAGATACGGTTAACTTCTGTATCTTCAATTATTGTCAGCAAATTAATAGCTCTCGAATTAATTGAAACATTAGCTTTGTTAAGATTTTGAATTTTTGATAAAGCTTTATTGAACGCTAAATTAAAGGCTTCAAAATCTACATAGTTTTCTTTACAAGCGTTAAAGTGTTTCAAATCTAAACATAACTTTTTATCACGGGTATTAGTCCATTTTAGAACCTCTTCTAATTTTAAAATTTTATATTTCTTAAAGTAAGCCAAAGATTCTATTTCTTCAAAGTCGGTTTCTGAAACGCAACCAGAACCATTGGTAGATTCTTCTAAAAAATCTTCGTGATAAATAACGAGGACCGAATCTTTTGTCATTTGCACATCTACTTCGACACCATCTGCATTTAGCACATCTAAGGCATAAAGAATTGATGGCTTTGTATTTCGCGGAAAAACTTCCCGTTCTGGCGAAAGCGAAATTCCTGCATGTCCATAAATAACGGGAATCGTATAGACTTCTTCTTTATGACAACTATTGATTCCACTACTGAGTAGAACCAATATGATAAATAAAACCGAATGCCAATTCATAATTTACATAAACAAAATTATTTGCAATTTCAGGGTCATCACTCTGTAGCATGTTTATTGTGCCTCCAAACCCCAACCCCAAATTTAGTGACCATTTTTGAGCAATACGTCGTTGTCCACGCAGCGTCAATCTAGGATTATAAAGCCATAAACGGTTTTCATCTTTTAATTCTGTAAAAGCGTCGATGGCAACACCAATAAAAAGCGCGTTTTGAGTTGATTTTCGAAGACCATATTCATAGGCCAAGCTTAATCCAGGAAAATCTTTTTCAAAAACCAAATCGGGTTCGTATAATCGTGCACCAATACTCACTACATGATTCCTTTTTACAAATTCTGTCCCTAATTCATAGAATAGCCCTATTCGATTTAATCCGATATTTGCTTCTAAACTGTATTGAATTTGTGAATGACCATTCGTGTAGAAGAAGATTGACACCAAAAAAATTAATCGATCAATCATGCTTAGTAGTTTATCACACTTACAGAATCAAGCTGAATGTTTGCTTTTTCTTTGAGTTCGAAACAAAACTTCTTATTCATACGAGATTTTACTTCTTTCTGCTTTGCTTTATCCACGTTTCCTTTAAAGTTTACAGCAATTACATAGGTTGTATCCATTTGTTCTTGACCATAGGTAAATCCCCTATTAATAGTAACATTGTTAATCTCATTATACTCCGCTCTGAACGAACGCAATAAATAATCGAAGTCAATTGGATCTTTCTGTTTTTCTTGTTCTGCTTGATAGCGCTCAAATCGATCCTCCATTTGACTCACGAGTAACTCTTTCTCCTTCAGCAAATTTATCAGCTCGTTTTGATTCCCAGATAGCCCTAAAGCTTCTTTAATTTTTTTATCCATCATTGCAACATCATCCTGTCCTTGGAAGATCTTGATTTTAGCATCTTCAAGGTTGTGATTTTTTAATGATCTATTCCAAGTACCAAGCATTGTCGAGTCAATATAGGTATTTAAAAATGACAATTCGATAACAGAACCGCTCATGCTAAATTTTGGGTTAACAGTTACAATCATATTTTCTTCTGAAGGTCTTACAACTTGATCAACAAACTCTGTAACATTTGATTCAAAAATACTTTTCTTCGTCATTTTGTAAAATAACCAAGCTGAAGGAGCAATAATTATAACTAAGAAAATTACGATATAATTTTGTACTTTTTTCTCTACTTTTTCACTCAGATATTCTCTTTTAGGAAATCTCAAATAACGTAGGAGCATTACTGTCGATAACGCAATAAATAAGGAATTCAATAAAAATAAATAAGAAGCCCCTAGGAAATAAGTCCATTCTCCATTTGCTATTCCCCAACCGGCTGTACAAAGGGGAGGCATTAAGGCCGTTGCAATAGCCACACCGTTAACGATTGTATCATTTTTTCCATTCGCGGATGCAATAATACCAGCCAAACCACCAGAAAATGCAATAATAGCGTCCAAAAAATTAGGTTGTGTTCTGCCCAACAACTCAGTTGTATGAATATCAATTGGTGTGATTAGGAAATATACGATTGAGGTTACTAAGGACACTCCCACCATAACGGCAAAGTTTTTAACCGATGAAATTAGGAGAGGAAAATCATTAATTCCAACTCCAAAACCAATTCCACGAATCGGTCCCATCAACGGAGAAATCAACATGGCGCCGATTACAACCGCAACTGAATCCATATTCAATCCAACAGAGGCGACAACAATTGAGCATATTAAAACCCAAACATTGTATCCTTCGAAAACTATGTTTTCTTTGGCCTCATCGATTACTTTCTGAAATTTATAATTACCATGCCTTAAAGAAAGTATAGATTTTAAAAAGTCTAACGTACCTGACGCCAACTCTCCCAAATTGCTATCAATATTAATTTTTGTAGGATCTTCTTCTATCGTTTTCCAATCGGATGAATTATCCTTATTTTGATTTGATTCAGCACCTTCATTACCATTCTTCATCTTCTCATTTTCTTCATCAAATTTGTTTTCCATATTATTTTATGATTTTAGTAAATCTAATAATTTCTTTAATTCGATTTGGTTTTTAGAATTTAAAAATGTTCTAACGATATCATTTTTTTCTCGCTGGGTCAGGTGCCAACTTAACGCGATTTTTTCGGTTGGATCTTTTCTAAGGATAAAAGTTACCACATCAATAGGTAGCCCTTTTATCTTGGTATTTTCAATTAACTCCGTTGCATTAAATTCTTGAGATTGATAAAAGTTACCATAAAAATTAGAAAATGGTTTTGTTATACGATCGTAAAGTGTAAACTCACCGTTTCCGACCATATCATAATCTTTGTCAATATCCCTCATTTCAACAACAATTACACCACTGGTATTCGACTTTAACCAATCTTGAAGTCCAGCAATATATCTCATGGTACTTTTTGTTCCATAATTATCTCTAATTCCAGCATCCATCACATGTATTTCAGGGGAAGTAGGAAGCGCTACCATAGGGAGTATGTATGGGAATGTTGAATTCATTCTCAACACAGATGTGAATTTAATCTTAAGTGGGTGATGATCTTCAAAAAGCTTGAGGTATTCAATATTTTCGGGACCGATGTTCTTTTGCTGGAATTCAGTTCCATTTAAAAATGAATAAGGTTGCGTGCCGATTATTAACCTTCTTCCGTCGTTGATTATAGTAGGCGAAAAAATCATTAATGGAATTTCAGCACTATTTTCTTTCGATTGATAAGCCAACAAGGTTTTATCCATTAAAAAATGAGTGTTTTTATTGAGCTGATTTTCGAAAGAATATCCCCGATCTTTTAGATATTCCTCGCCCTCTTCTTCATATCTTCGATATCTTAAAAAGATGTCATGGGAGGCCAAATTAAATGCTACTCGATTTAGTAAATCCCTAGAAATATCGTCTAAATAGTTTTGCCTATTAGCCAGTCGTTCTGCAAAATGTGTAGAATTATAGACATCTCTATAATAGGCTGCACCCACCATTCCTCCTGAAGCCCCTGTTATTAAATGAGTACTTTTAAAAAAAGTTCCTCTCGTTTTTTCATCAAGTTCTTGAAAGAGATAATGTGTCCACATAGCTGCACGCAAACCTCCACCAGAACAATTGACTATGATCAATTTTGGTTTTTTGTTTTGTTGCGCCACAATCGCCTTTTTCTTCCAATTCTCAAGAATATTTTCATGTATTTTAATGTCATTCACCAACACTTCTTGGCTATACTGAATTTGCTTTAACCTTTCTAAGTTATATGGTGAACGCTTATTATAAGTTAAACCGTATGCCTTATTATCGGATTGCAAAAAACCAGTCCCTTTTGAAAAATAATTCAATGAGATCAACGACAAAACGATTAGGCTTGCAGCCCACGTTCTAAACCATGAATAAAATATTGTGACGACCATTAAGATAATAGTGCTTAACAAGAAAAAACTTGCTCCAGAAGGAATCACAACTAAAGAATAATCTTGAAACAACCCCATTACGATAAAACTTACTAGCAAGGCTAGTTCAAAAAAAGATGCGTTCAAATGGTTTTGCCTAAAAATATCCCGAATGACAGTGCGGTCATAATGTTTAGATTGTCTAGCGCGTGCAATTTTGAAAAGTCCTCCAAAATAATGGTTCGGTTGATAAGTTACATTTGGATGATGGTGAAACCAAAAATTTTCTCTGGTGAATAAAGTTCTCGCGCGACTATACAAACTTCGTCCCGCCTTCTCTTGCTCTCGTCGTCGTTTTAGCTTAAAAACATCCAAATTCGTTTGAAAAAAATAGAGTACAGAGAGAATAATAAATAAAATTATACCGGTTGTAAGCGCTACAATTTCGAGGATAACTTCAGATAACGATATCAGCTCTTCATTGCATTGCACATCGTAAATATTAAAAACGAGTAAAATGTAAAGAAGCAATGGGAAGAAAGAGTTATTAATCGAAAATTTATAAAAAGGTCGAGAAAATGTAACGAGAAAGGGAAAGTAAGGACCTAGAATGATATAACTATACAAGTGATAGGCCATAAAAAAACCGCCAAGAGCAAAACCAAGTATTAGGTATGACATCCAGCTTACCTCTCCTAAATACTCCGGAGAAAGGAAGAGGTAAGGAATCCCGTATTTGGTCCCTAAGTTTTGCGATATAATTCCCATAAAAACTATCCATATCCCCACCATAAAATGGCTTTTTTTCAACTGAATAAGAACCAGTTGAAGCGGAAAAAAACGGATTATATTTAAGAATAACTCCTTGATTTTAGACATTATAATGAATCGCTTTAAAATGCTTAGCAAAGCTAATTGGAATAACGAATTAAATGGTTAAAATCATAGCCTTATATTCAATAGCGGATCATTTTCCCCAAGTTAAAGGACCCCCACAAGCTACTTTTAGCCGGTAATTATAATTATAACCAAATTGACTTAATAAACTATCTTGAAAAGGATTCCAATTATAATTCCGATCTTCACAACGGTAATTAAGCGCTAGAATCAATGTATCATAAACCACTGCGAATATTGGAGGAGTTTTAATCCCTGTGGTATCCTGATTTAAATTGATCATTTGACAATCTTCTCCGAAACAATCAAGCCAATTGTATAAAGCATTTTTTGTTTTTGCGGTATCACTAAATGTATAATAATGCAGCTTCACTCTTGGATTAACTTCTATTTCGTCGTAATTAACCTTCTCTCTACTTTTAAACTCAACCTTTACTCTCCGATTAAATGAAAACCGATCAATTGGATGAAACTTTTCAACTGTAGCTGTATCAAAAACAGACATTTGCGAGACAATAAATTGGTCAATTTTAGTTTGGGGAACACTTACTGCCGAATCTTTTACTTCAATGGTATCCTTATCTTCCAAAACCCCTGTTTCACCTACCAAATCTTCAAATGAAATTTGCTCCTCCTTCTCTGACTTGTTTCCGCAAGCAACTATGAAGCCGAAAATACTGATGAAAAATAAATACTTCATTTGCATTGAATAGATAATTCCACCGCCTCTTCAAAACTCAATTCCTCCATATCTTCAGGATTTGGGTAAGCTTTGATTGCAGCATTTAAATAACAATTACAGTATGATCGAGAACCTCCTTCATTTCGACAACGATCAACCAGTTTATCTTTTTCTTCTTTAGACCAATCTCCTGTAGCACAGGATGTCACGCCAAAAACGAGGCTAAACCAGAAAACAGCTATATTAAAAACTCTATTCATAATTAAACCTAAGAAATATGTTTTTCTAAAAACTCAATATCTTTCATTGAAATATCCAAGTGCGTGGTAAAACGCACCCGACCTTTACCGAAAGGTACGCATAAAATGCCCCTATCTGCAAGTTGATTTACAATAGTTCTTTCACAAATTCCAGGCTGCAAAACTCCAACCACAATATTCGTTTGCACAGGTAAAACCTTATCAACCCATGCTTGTTTTGACAAAATTTCACCAACTCTTTTTGCATGATCATGATCTACTTTCAACCGTTCGATATTATTTTTTAACGCAAACAAACCTCCTGCGGCTATAATTCCCGCTTGTCGCATTCCACCGCCAAAAACTTTGCGCACCCTTCGCGCTTTATCGATGAATAACTTTGAACCAAGTAATAAGGATCCAACAGGTGCACCTAAACCTTTTGACAAGCAAATTGAAAGAGTATCAAATTGTTCGCCATATAATTTCGGGTCCACGCCACTGACTTGCAGCGCGTTGAAAACTCGAGCACCATCTAGGTGAAGAATTAATTTTTCCCTTCTACAAATTTCGGCGATAGTTTTAATGTCTTCGAAATTATAACAAAGTCCTCCTCCGCGGTTGGCCGTATCCTCTATGCTAACCATAGCTGTTCGTGGGTAATGCGGGTCATCCATTGGATTTATGTTGTCAATTATTTCATCAGGATTTATTCTCCCTTGATTTCCCCGAATAAATCGAACTGAGGCACCTGAATTTTTTGCAATTCCTCCACCCTCATAACGATAGATATGTGCCTCTTCATGGCAAATAACCTCATCCCCTGGCTGGGTATGAACATTAATTGCAATTTGATTAGTCATCGTACCTGATGAGCAGAACAATCCGGCTTCTTTACCAAACATATCAGCAGCAAAATTTTGCAATTCATTGATAGTGGGGTCATCTCCAAACACATCGTCACCAACTGCTGCTTCCGCCATAAATGTCCGCATTTCCCTACTCGGTTTTGTTACCGTGTCGCTCCTAAAGTCAACCTTTTTCATACCTATAATTTTCTCAACGCCATTATTCCGTCTCTAATTGGAAGTAAAACATTTTCTACGCGATTATCATCATGCACTTTTTGATTAAATTCATGAATTGCAATTGTACTTTTATCGTTCTGTTTAATCGGTTCCACCACTTTTCCACTCCAAAGGACATTATCTGCTAAAATAAATCCTCCTGGTTTTACTTTATCAATAACTAGGTCAAAATAATTACTATAATTTGGTTTATCAGCATCAATGAAGACTAAATCAATTCCGTTTGGTAATTCTGGAATTATAGCCGTTGCATTCCCTATTCTAAAGTCGATCTGATTTCCATATTTAGATGATTTAAGGTACTTTTCTATAATGCTATCCAGTTCCTCATTTCTATCGATGGTAATCAATTTCCCATTTTCTTTTAATCCTTCAGCAAGACATAGCGCTGAATAACCTGTATACGTTCCTATTTCCAAAATGTACGCTGGTTGAATCATATGGCTAATCAAACTTAGAAATCGACCTTGAATATGCCCAGATAACATTCGAGGACTCATTATTTTCAAATGAGTTTCACGATTTAAATTCGCCAATTCTTCTGATTCCGAAGTCGTCAAATTTTCAATATACTCTTCAATCTTTTCTGGTAAAAAATCCATTATCCTATTTTGGTTAAAAATACGTAATAAAACAAAGCGCGGCATAAAAAAAGCTACCGTGTTTCACGATAGCTTGATTCTTTTGTTAATGCATCAATTAATCCCTGCTGCAGTGTCCTGCAGACTGACAACATTTCGGCAACTTATTAAAGGCTTCTTCGTTTCGTTTCGTTTCTCCAGCATCATAACCGATACCCGCAATCACCTCTTTCACTTGTTTTTCCGATAAATGTTTCGTTTTATATTTAACAGTCACCTCCTTTGTCTCAAGATCTAATTCTGCAAAAACAACCCCCTTGGTGTAATTTAACTCTTTTTCTATTCTTTCCTTACACTCTCCACACACCGCACTCGTTAATACTTTAATTGTTTTCACTCCTTTACTATCATTTGATGTGTTAAAAGTGAATGATGTCAGTGCAAATAACACGATTAAAATTCCTAAATTTTTCATTGTTTTCATTTTTAGATTGATTATTATTATTTTTTCTTTTGTTTTATTGCAAAATGTATTCCAGCATAAATATTTACTCCACTAATAGGCGCCCATATTTGAGTAGCATCAAAGTAATTACCAAACGGATCATTTGCCGCAATGATTGCATCTTCTTGAATTATATTCAGCAAGTTTTCACCCCCTAGGTAAATACTAAACCGTCTAAAGTTGTATGTGATTTGTGAATTAACGAGCCAGTAGGCTTTTGAAATGAGTTCTCTTTGATGTTCTATAGGATTAGGCGACAAAGATGGCAACCTTTTTTGGCCAACCCAATTTCCCGTTAAATCAAAACTCCATTTTTTATTTCTTGTCTCGTAACCCGCGTTCAATAAAACGCGGTATTTAGGTACGAAAGCTTTTTGTTGTAATTCGCCGTTAAAACTTGCACGAACATCATAGTATTTAAAAGCGCTTCTTAATTCAAACCCTTTCAATGGCTCAACGGACAATTCTGCCTGAAAACTATGTGCAAATGACGTCTCATTAGTATTGTAAACATGAATTTCATTTGGAGCCACATCCAAATCCACTAATAATTGATTAAAAAAGTGCGTGTAAAAGTAATCAGTTGTAAAACTAGCGGCATTATCAAACATGATGAATTTTTGAGTATAAGTAATTCCCGCTGAAACACCATCTTCTGGTACGATATTAGGATTTACAATCCATTGACGATTACTGGCCATATATCCGTTATAATCGGCGAAAGGATTTGGCACACGATATCCACGTCCAACACTAATTCGAATTGCATTTCTTTGGTTAATATTCCATTTAGCATGCATTCGTGGTGTAATCAATGGTCCATAAAGGTTATGATAGTCCCCTCTAAACCCGGCCACTAAAATAAATTTATCCAACCTATTATAGGTATATTCTAAATATGCTCCCGGTACGATTTCGGTTTTAAGAAATACAGAGTCATTATATCGTTGTGTATAATCATCAAGAATGAAACTGGCTCCAGTTTTGATATTATGGTTCGTATTACCAATGATGTCACCATAAATTGTGTTTAGGTAAATTTTCTTTTGCGTTCCGTCGTATTCTGAATTCCCAAATTGGTTATTCATATGGTGGTACTTGGCTTGTGCAATTAAACCCAAACTACCAGCAGGTCGATTTTTTAAGAAATAACCATTTTTAGCGAACAACTCAATATGCTCGGTATTGAATGATGCATTCCATTTTGGATTGCTAACGTCAAAATTAGAACTTCCAATTTGTCCCCCTTCTTTATCGGCATAGGTAGCTTTTATACCAAATTTGGCTTCAGAATTTTCACCTTCAAAATTCCACCGATGCATGAAAGCCCCTAATGTTCCAATGGGCATATCTCTAAAACCATCTTTATTGACATCTGACTCAAAAGACTGATGTGCAACATGAGCAAAAGTCATTGTCGACCATTTGGGGTTAAGTACTTGCGCACCATGAAGATTTAACTCCATCCTTCCAAACTTATTCCCATACATATTAACATAGAGCAATTCAGATTCATTTGGTTTTTTTAGTTCCAAATTAATCATTCCGGCCATCGACTCATATCCATTTAAAACGGAACCTGTACCTTTAGTTATTTGAATAGATTCAATCCACGTTCCCGGTGTAAAGTTAAGCCCATAAGAAGTCGACAATCCTCTAACAAGCGGGATATTTTCCCATTGCAGTTGGGTATAAACACCATCTAAACCTAGCATTTGGATTTTCTTTGCTCCAGAAACGGCATCTGTCATATTTACGTCTACTGAAGCATTGGTTTCAAAGGACTCCGACAAATTACAGCAAGCAGCTTTACGGAGCTCTCCCGTACCAATAGTTTCAACATGTCTTGGATCCATTAAATCGATATGCTTACCTACATTTTTCGCAACAACTTCGACACCATCCAAAACTAAGCCTTCTTTTAAATTAAAGGTATAAACTTCATTCGTATCTTTAATTTCATAATAAATGGTATTGTAACCTGTATAACTGATGATTAGCGTATCTGGTAATTGATTGACATTGATTTTAAAATTTCCATCAACATCTGATAAGCCCAGATTTGCATCTTTTACCCATTTTAATTTTACTCCAGGAACTCCTGAAACTTCTCCTTTTTTTGGTGAGGTGACCACCTTTCCTTTTATTATTTTTGATTCTTGGGCAAAAATTGGAACTGCTAATATTAAGCATAGCCCCAGCCCTATTTTATAGATCATGATTTTACTTTTAAAATTTGATTATACTCGTTAACTTTCTCTAAAAAGGAAAGGGTATCAAATTAAAAAAGATTGAATTAGAACGGGTATGTCCCGTGGTATAAGAGGTGGTTGATAGGTAGGCTCAACCGTTGAATGTGTTCTTAAATCCTGAAAAAAGTAAAGGTTATAATTGAGGATTAAGATAGCTGTTGGTATAGCAATGGATTTGGTAATCGTCAATTGATTTTCACCGGAAAATTGAACGGTTTCAGTATCACAACAATTCTTAGTCCCTTTTTCAAAATCCTTTAATTCAGAACTACTCTCTTTTTCATCATGGCATCCATCGTCCGCCTTTTCGTGACATGATTTTTCCTGCTCATTTACCATTTGAATCATTTCACAACAGCAGTGTATTTCTCCGAACAAAGCTAAATCGGTGATCTCTCCTTTACAAAAATGGACAGCTACAGTATTCCCGAATGTTGTCACTGAGAATAAGCAAAATAAAAATATCGCTTTCAAACGTAGCATAAAACAAATTTAGAAAAGATTCATCATTTCACTGTTATCAACTTGTTAAAATTTTAATTACAATCGGAATCCTAAACCAACCGAAACGCCAATTTCATTTCTCCCTACTTTATAGTCAAAAGAATTACTCAAATTAACATGATGTCCGTACGACATTCTAGCTTCAAAAACACTCCTTCCTCTTGCATATTGATAAACCAATGCCGTGTTTGGTACTAAATTGTACCCAAATTGACCTTCAATTCCGTAGTACTCGCCACCTACACCAATATACCCCCTAATCCCTCTCCATGTATAAACGGCTTTTTCATAAAAGGCCATTAAGGCATAATTTTTCTCCTTTAATGATGAAAAAACTAGTCCAATATTAGATTTAAAATTTCTTTTAAATGCTGTGTTGAACGAGTAGGATAATGAAACTGTTGAATAAATATCTTTTGTAAAGCGATACGCACTACCAACTGATAAATTTAAGGATTTGGTATAAAACGGCACCCATTCATAGGTTGGCTGTATCATCGCACATTCTTCAAGAGTTAATCCATTCTTTTCCGCCCATTGTGAAATTAAATTTTCATCCATATCATGTATATAATCGTATTGGAACTGAGAATTTATCCTGTTAGCCTGCTCCCAACCTTCCGTGTTCACTACAAGATATCCAACCGCGCAAACTTGATTATTTTCATCAATAAAACAAGGGCGTCTTTCATTTTTGACTTTCGTATTTTGAGGGAATTGACCTGCATGCGCATATTCATGCAATAAATCCAACATTTTGCTCCTTCTTATTTTTTGAAAAAACTGTAAATGATTTGTTGGAACACTTCGCAATAAATGCTCAACATAAAGTAAGTGATAACGGATTCGTTCTTGTTCGTATTCACCATCCTTTGCCTCTCGTCCTGTGATCAATTCAAACCCAGTGTTACCAACGAATTTGTTTATAGAATTCGCTTTTAAAAACCCAACAAATAGTAAAGTACTTAACAGTAATAAATATTTCATCTTTTTATTCGTGAGATGTTTAACCACCTAAAATTCCATAAATTAATTTTTCCGAATAAAAAATAAGGCAACTAATGCGCTCGTAAACACCCCCATTATTGGTGTAAACATAACTGTTTGTACGATATAACTTTCCATATTGAAATAGGCTCGAGCATCCTCTTCTGGCATCAGGTCGTTGGCTGTTGAATAAGCAATTACATTCTCAAAATAATCAGGTGAAATAACAGCGCTGGTTATATACTGCATTAACGGACTGAAAACTGTCACAATCGCAGTAATGATTAAACCGGTTTTAAATCCATTCCAATATGTCATTTTATTGGGATAATGTCTCTTTCGTTTATCTCTTAGTGCCAATATGTAAACTAAAATTGCCGGAATTGCGACGAAGTTAGTAATTACGGGATGTAATTCTATTCGTTCGTCATGAAAACCTAATACCCTTTCCATGAGCATCCAAGTCAACATCATTACTATAAAAATCACCGCCCATTTTAACTCTAATTTGATCGATTTCATTTCTGTAGGATTTAATAGTTTGTCCGAATATAGGTTATTTATTCACACGAATCAACTCATGCATCCGATCAAAAAGTAAAACCAGCACAATGACGCAAGCCGAAAACCAATCCCTTTGCCAAAAATGATAAAGCATGGCTAATAACACAAATGGTGTCATATAATTTACGGTATTTCTGAAAAGTTCGAGTCTACGTTTTTTCTTCCGAATTTCTTTTGAAAATTCATTTTCATAAGCTCTCCTCAGAAAGTAAATCAGTACATGTGAGCAGCCAATTAAGAAAGAAAACATTAGAATCAAAGCAAACATAACCGATTTGTAACCAACACCAGAAATGATGGTTGTAAGGTAGAAAATTGACAAAAACAATCCCACTAAAACCGTAAATGGGAGTATAATATTTTGCCAAATAAACTTAAATTTTCGCTTACTTTTCTTAGACATTTGTTCAAGAATTCCCCCTAATATAAGGTTTTTCTATGGACTGTTTTAAATTCAAGTAATTTTTGATACCTCAAAGAAATGTCGCATAATTTTTAACAAAAAATCATCCTAAATATAGATTTTCTCCTAAAATCCTTCATTTTTAACAGATTTCCATTAAATTAGGTCAAAATTATTAGATGAAAAGGAAAGGAAGACCGGCGACTAAACAAGCCGAACTAAAAGAGGGGTTTTACATTGAACTTAAAACAAAGGGGAACAATTCTCCAGTTAAAATAAGAAGAGAAAGCATGGCAGAAGTAGAGTTAGCTATGGAGCAATATGGTCGTAGCAAAACTGTAACATATCTAGGTCAAGTTAAAGGAGGTAAATGGCTAGATGGAAAAAATAAAGGCAAAAAGACCGCTTAGTTAATTTAATTGGACGACTAACCTCGTCACCTCATTAAATCTCCAAAAACAATGGATTTTAGAATTTTGATTGGTTAAAGCTTCTATTTTCACTTTGTTTGATATTTTTTGGTTACTTTTCTATTACCGATACATTTTTTCTAAAAGTATGCAAATTAGAAAAACCCAAATTTATGGATTATTTTTTCTTTTATTTTGGAGCTGTACTACTCAAGTAAATGAAAAACAAACATCCCATTCCGAGGCAGAACCTTCTGACATTGTATTTACACGTCAAACCTTAGCTTATGAACAAGAGAGTGTTATCGCTAAACCGTTCAAAGATATCGATGTACCGTATGAAATTCTTAATTACAATTCAAACAGAGGTTTAAACACAAGAATGCCATCAGGCACTACCATCAACATTCCACCAGATGCATTTAAAATAGATCCTTCTAAATTTGATTCAAAGAATATTAAAATTCATTATCGTGAGATGCATGATATTGTCGACATTATACTCACTGGTATCAAGATGGATTATAACGGCAGTGATTTTGAAACAGCGGGGATGTTTGAAATACGTGCATATGCTGATCACGAAGAGTTAGCTCTCAAGCCAGGTAAAGAAATAAGCGTTCAACTCGGCTCCTATCGCAATGGTCATTTCGATCATTTTTATATGAACGAAGAAAAGAAACAGTGGGAATTATTACCTCACGAAAAGCCAAAAATTAATCAGGCAAAAAAAGATGCTCTCACCGACATTAGACAGGATCAAGAAAATGCTGCTTTAGAGTGCTTTGCCGAACCCAGAGTCTTTAACCCAAATGAGGAGTATTTTGATCTTAACCTTCCCAATAATTTTAACCATTCTCTTTTTTCTGGGGCAATGTGGGTTTTAACAAAACCCGAGGAAGAAAGAGAACGATTCTTAACTGTTAGAAATGAATATGACAAAATAAATATCGTTCCTACCGATAGCTGTGGTAACTACCAGTTACTAATGATGAATAAATCTTTAAATAATAAAGAAGAACAAGTCTTTTCTGTTGCACCAGTCTGGCGAGGAAAACAATTAGACAAAGTCAAGAAAGAGTACAAAGCAAGTATCAGAGAATACAAAAAGAGATTAGCAGCGCTGGAAGCAGCAAATAAAGTCGCGAATAAAGAGGCTGAAATTCTCAGAGGTTTCAGAGTTAATCGAATGGGGATATACAATTGCGATCGAACAATTGAATATTTATCCTTAATTCCAGCAGCAATAGTTTTAACTTGTAAAAAGAAAATAATGTCCTGGTGGTACATTACTAATAATAAACAAATTGCTATAAAATATTATTCGCCTGAATATCCCGATTTTAAATACAATCCTTATTCTGAAAGCTCAATAATCGCAATACTTGAAGATGGTTCTGTTGCTACGGCGGATAGCGAAATGTTCCATGATGCGATAGACCAACTAAAGGCTAATGAGAAAAAAATTCACATCCATTTTGAAGAAAGTTCTCAACCGATAATGAACAAGAAGGATTTTGTTGACTGTTTAGCGAGTAATTAAATGAAAACGATTTCAAAAGCGCTGGTCCTAATTTGGTTATCTTTAACCTTTAAATCTATTGGTCAAACATCGCAAAAGTATGGAGTTCCATTAGATTCCTCAGGATATAAAGCATTATTCGACTTAAGTGGAAGCAGATTGAGCGATTGGGCAAAAATTGACCATATCGATTTTCATTATAATACCCCAAATTTGATTTATACCCATCGAGGTAAAAAGGGTATTATTTCGAGGGACCTTCAACCGTTAACAAAACCTATCTATAACACCATTAATAGCTATAACGATCATTTCTTGGCTGAAAAGGATAGGGTGTTAGAAATCCTTGATGATAAAGGCGAACAAATATTACTCATAAACAATTTCTTATCGTTTGAAAAAAATGAAGATTATACAAAGAGGAGCAATCTGATTATTAGAACAACTGATGGTGTGGGTATTCTAGACTCCGATTTTAAATGGTTATATCAACCTCAATTTATCGAAGCTTTTTATCTAAAAAACACAATTTATATCCAAAATGCTTTAGGATTTCAGTTCATAGATAAAACGGATAAAATTGTTCATTGTAACGCTTCTTCTATCGGTTCATTTAATCAATTCATAATTGAAACCTGGGATGACAACAAAAGGAAGACTTTTTATCTTAAAAACGGAAAAAAAATTCCTCAATCAGACTCTTCATTGGTGTTTATTAGTGAATTTAACCTTATAAAGGTATATCAAAATGGAAAGGCTCAATTATACGATTTCAATCTAAATTTGATTCTCAATTACAATGGAAACGATATCTTTCCGCTGAGCATTGGCATGTCCTCATCAACAAATTCAACTCCCAAATTTTTCGCAATTAAAAATAAGGATAGAATTGGTTTAGTTAATAGTGAAAATCAAATTATTTTACCTTTTGAGTATGAACATATAACCTGCGCAAATTCAAACCGTTTTATCGTTATGAAAGAAGGTCTATTCGGCATTGTCAACCAACGTAACACCATAATTGTCCCAATTAAATTTACTTCAATTCGACCGATACAAGAACACTTTATTCTGACCGATAAAAAACAGAGAGGCTTAGTTAATAATTCAGGTGAAACTATAGTTCCTATTGAGTTTGATTATTTACAGATCATGAATGATTTTGTAATTACCCAAAAAAATCAAAAATATGGAGCTTATTTATTAAACGGAATTAAAGTACTCGACCCAAGAATGGATTACGCACTCAGCCTTAATGGAGGAATACAATTTAAGAGTTCAGCGGGCTATGCAATGGTAAACAGTAAAGGGCTAATTACTCCATTAAATTGTCAAGAAATAGTTCGCAAAGGAAATCTTGTAAAATATTATTTAGCAGACCGAATTGTGATGCATAACCTAGAAGAGGAAAGTGTGGTTGACACTACGATTTACCCTTTAAAAAAATCAATTCAACAAAACCGGCTAAAAAGAAACTCAAAAATATGGATTGAAGAAAGTAATTCACTAACATTTCAGGACCAACTTACAGGGAAGTATGGAGCCCGCAGCAAACATATACCAAATTACACCATTCAACCTCAACTTTTTAACGTGATAGATTTTAGTCATTTAAATTTTGGTAAAAAGGATTCTGCAAACCTAATAAGCTTTGACAGCATTCAACTGATGCATAAAGAATTGATAATACCTTTTAATGGAAATTTAAATTATATCGACAACCCACATTTAGCACTTTCAAAAACGAACTATAGCATCAACGATCATTTCCCAATATTGAACAAAGAATTTCAATGGCACACACACTTTGGAAGAGAGCAAGGCAAGTTTCACTATGTGCATCGCCCCAACAACGATTTTTTATTGCAACTAATTTCAGGCACTTTAAACTTCGACGAAGGAAATGAGCTAATGACCTATCGCGATTTTTTTGAGATGATTAACTCACTGGACAATTTCATCATCCATTCAACTGAAGTATTTAAATTAATGGCAAGTTCTCCTGTCATAAAAATAAAGAATCCTGTTTGGAGCGTACATCAGAGAAAGAAAAACAATCAATTTATACGGATTGGTTTATACCGTGATTTTTTTGTTTCAAATAAAGATTTCATCATTCTTGAAGGAATGAGTGGCACAAGGCAAATATTAAGTAGTTTAGATCATGAAATAGCCCTTACTCAACAGGATAGTATAGTTCCACTTTCAGATGATGACTTTCCCTATTTCAAAGCTAAAAACAATTCAGACTGGTATTTATATGACCGTAATTTAATCAAGGTTTTCGATATTTCATTCGACGAGATTGAAATGATTTCTAGTGGCATCTTTAAACTTACCAATAAATCAGATGTTATGTATTATAGTGGTCAAGAACTAATCTATCATTACTCACACAAGGACAGTGTCGTCACAAACAATTAGACTTGTTTTATTTTTAACGATTTGACTAACAAAACGTTAAACATAAATCTAATGCAACCTTTAACCGTCAGAATCGTTTTTAACATAACCGCAACTTACCTAATTAACAGCAAAATAAAAGTCTTTTTCGCTGTTAATACTATAAATGTTTTGTATTAATCTTCTGAACCTAACATTTTAAATTAAAATAAGTAGTATGAAAAGAAACAGACTAAAATTGTCTCTATTTACAGTTACAGCTGTCTTTTTTGGGACAAGTTTAAAGGCTCAATTAGTAGACGATCGCGCCTTTATGATTGGAGATTTTGTTGAAATTGGAATTAACCCATCCGGATACGAAGGTGCGGAATTGGTTGATACCATTCCTACGCATGCGAGAGGATTTACTGGAAAACTAGGTTTTGTAGCTAATCCTCAAGCTGATGGTTGGATAAATTATGACGGTGATTTTTATTTACCCGGGAGTCCAGAAAATGGTTTCGGACTTACCTACACTTTACTTGACTCCACGTATCATCGTGCAAATAATGCAATGGGGCTAGCAGATATACCTGGATCAATCACATCTGTTATAGATAATGTTGATTCAACTATAGTCATTTGGGAAGGAACCATTGATGATTTGGAGATTGATGTGATGTACGAACTGCAAAAAGATCAACATAGCTATTCCACAAAAATTAGCATAACAAATGTTGGTACTGAAACCTTCACTGACATGTATTACTACCGAACGCTTGACCCCGATAATAATCAGGACATTGCATGGGGGTTTGCTACCACAAACACAATTGAAACACAAGCTGGCATGTCCGACGATACAGTTCGTGTAAGCGCAGTAAGCGATGTGACATGGTTGTCAGAGATGGTTTTTCATACTTATGGAGCTAATTGGCGTGGTTTTACAGGAGGATTCTCTAATAGAAACGGCAGCGCAATGTGGAATGGAACCGCGAGTATAAATGTAGATGAAGGTTATTCCAACACTGCTGATCAAGCTATTGGACTTGCTTATAAAGTAGGAACGCTGGCTCCCGGTAAGGCAGGGAGTGATGTATTCTCTTTCGAAACTGTATTCAATAGAGAAGAATTTTATGCAGCTATGGAAGAGGACGATAGTGGAATCAATGAATACAACCTAGACTTTAAACTCTTTCCTAACCCAACAGAAAACAAAACAACGACAATAACTGTTGACGGTAATTTTGAATATCAAATCATTGATGCAAGTGGAAAACTTGTTAAGACGGGGTATGGAAACAATGTCAAAAAGCTGGACCTCAATGCACTCGACAATGGCATTTACATCATTCACATTCAACAAGAAGAAAAAATAGCGAAACAAAAAATTATTCTTCAATAATACCAATGCTTAATAATTCAAAGGAATCGCATCTTATTGGGTGCGATTTTTTTTTGTAAACACCTGTAGAACAAATTTTTAGATTAAAAAACAAGTATTATTTCAATGTTTTTACTTATCTTTCTGAAAATCAAAACTTCCATGGATCTTCTGCTAATTATATGATTCAATAATAAACCTAATTAAATAACTATGAAAACAAATAAACTCAAATTTTCGTTTTTTATAATCTCAACCTTATTCATGAACTCAAGCCTAATCGCTCAATGGTCAGGTGATAAAGCGTTTATGATTGGTGACTATGTTGAAATTGGCATTAATGCTAACGGCTATGAAGGGGCTAACCTGGTAGACTCCATCCCAACACATGATCGAGACGGATTCGGTCAACTAGGATTTGTATCCAACCCAAAAGGAGATGGTTGGATTGAATATAACGGAGACTTTTACATGCCTGGAGTAAAAGAAAATGGCTTCGGTTTGACTTTTACCATACTTGGCGGAGAGCGTGAATACGGAAATAACGCTGTTGGACTGAACGAAATTCCTGGAGAAATAATCGATGTTGTTGACAATTTAGATTCTACAATAATTATGTGGGAAGGAATGGTTGATAGCCTCAAGATAGCTGTAACTTATTCACTAAAAAAAGACGAGCATTTTTATACCACAACAGTTAGTTTAGCAAATCTTGGACCTGAAACAATTTCGAACACTTATTATTACAGAAATATAGATGCCGATAACAATCAAGATCTTGACTGGGGATTTGCTACATTAAACACAATAGAATCTCAAAGCGGCATGTCGGATGACTCTGTCATCATCAGTGCGATAAGTGAAGGTGATTGGGTAGCAGAACTTATTTTTAATGCATATGGCCCGGAATGGAAAGGGTTCTTTGGCGGGTTTAGCAATAGAAATGGGCGAGTTATGTGGCATGGTTTGGATGGATTAAACGTTGAAGAAGGAAGTTCCGCTCTTTCAGATCAAGCCTTCGGACTATCCTACTATGCGGGTGATTTTCCTCCAGGTAAAGCAAGTGCTAAAACATTTTCATTTGAAACAGTATTTAACCGGGAAGCATTTTACAGTGCTAAGGAGGTAGACGATAGCTCAATTAACGAGTATGAACTGGATGTGAACATCTATCCAAATCCTGTAAATAATAATCATGTAACTATAGCGTTGAAAGGGAACTTTAATTATCAGCTCATAGACTTAAAAGGTCAAGTCATTTTTAATGGAGCTGGATATAATACAATCAATTTGGAGCTTGAAAACCTCGATCAGGGAATTTATATTATTTCATTGGAACAAGGGAATCGCTCAACAAAACAAAAATTAATTGTTCAATAATTATGCTTATAAATCGCATCATTTAATGGTGCGATTTTTTTTTAAAACCTAAATCCTACAGAAAATTTAAATGAATAATTTGAAATATCAAATGCCGCACGACTACCATTCATAGTAGGATCATATGCATAGTAATTTGTTTTTTTTGACAATAAAACAGTTGCAAAATCAGCATATACCTTACCCCAATTATACCCTAATCCCCCCGTATAAAAAATAGTTGGTGAAGCCGCATTTCCTTTTCCATCAACATAAGGTGAACTGTAATAAGCAATACCTCCTCGAATATATGATTGTTTACTTAAACGCCCTTCAACGCCTAATTTGTAGTTTAAAGTTGACTTATAAAGATTTGCCACTTGACTGTTCTCTAAATCAAAAGAATACGGTGCATCACTATATCGTTTCGAAGCTAAAATTGATTTCCCATAATCAACATATTCAATATCTAAACCAATCGAACCTAGCTCCCACATTATAGCTCCAATGGAAAGATTTGCTCGAGCCGGCGTAGTAATACGATAATCAAAAGAACCTGTTGGAACATATTCAGGATCCACAAATTTCTCCCCATCATCAGTCATTGAGGTCATATTATTGGTCCAACTATCTGATAGATTAAATAGTGTTGGCAATTGACCTGATAAGCCAACGCTTAACCATTCAACAGGTAAATAGACAAATCCAAACCTTGCATTATATCCCCATCCCTCTATATCTAACTCTCCTGTATAATTAATTCTTTGTAACCAAAGAGCTGTATCTGTATAACTTTCTATATGTTGAAACTGGCTATTATAGTTTACTTTGGTGAAATTTATTGCACCTCCCACATAAACTTTATTCCCATAATTCCCACTTAAACTAAAACTATAAGTATTCATACCTCCTTTATTAGTGATAGTCCGATCATGAATGGCTTGTCCTGAAGTAAAGTCTGTGACGTATTGATTTCCAGGAGCAGGATCCATGGCAAATACATCGTAAGCTAGTCCTGCTGTAAAGGGAAAAAAATCATAGATTAAACTATCTGGTGTACCATTTGCCTCATTAATAAAAGAATGAACAATTGACGAATCTGCTGTCCCTTTGTAACGAGAACGTTGTTGGAATGATTTTACTCTTGTCATCCCCATACCTAATTGAACGCTATACCAATTATTAAATTTTTTAGGGTCCAATTCATAAGCTTTCACATAAGATAAATTACTGAAATTGCCAGCCACCCCTCTATCATTAGTATTTGCCCCATAATAATTTGCAGTAGTTCGTGGGTTTTCAAGGTTAAACGTTGCTGAAAAATTAGACTTTCTGATTCGAGCCAAACTTGCGGGATTTTGCATCACAGCACTAAAATCTCCTCCTAAAGCACCCATCGCTCCAGCCATCGCAGTACTTCTCGCTGTTCCATCAAAATATATCTCAGAATAACGCAATGCATCCTCTTCATTTTGAGCGTACCCTATTGTTGTACTCATCAACAAGATTATTATTATTGAAATTTTATTCATATCACTAGCTTTTGAAGTCGCAAATTACGAGCAACTACAGGTAAATCATTTTTTCATTATCGGGTATCTATCTCCTTCTTGATGTAGATGATGATCGACTGCTACTTGATGATGATGATCTAGTTGAACTACTTCTAGAACTAGAACTCGACCTGTTTTGATAAGTAGCATTTGTATTTCTATTCGAATTTGACGTATTATATGTTCTAGTATTTGATGAACGATTCGTTGATGATGGTTTGGAGTAAGTGTTGGAATTAGAACGGGAAGTGCTATTTGATCGATAATTTTGATTCCCATTACTAGTTCCATTCGTACGCGTGTATTTTTTTGCAGTACTCACTCCATTCGTACCAGTTTTTGGCTGACTATATCCTGAATAAGATTGATTTACGCCCGAATTTGAACTAAACCTGTTTGTTGCAGGTTTTGCTGAGATATTATTATTCGATGTAGCAGAATTTGTTGGACGAAAATTTTCATTTCGTGTCGTTCCGTTTATACCTGTATTTGTCCCTGTAGATTCTGCACCAAGATGCATAAAATTATTTCCTTCGTTTCGCGAATTAGTGGTATTGTTAGATGCTGCTGCATTTGTTCGATTCACTTTCGTTGAAGTATAATCATTATAAACCGTATTACCACTTCCTTTAACTGTCCGTCCATCAACCTTTCCACTGAGCCCTTTATCGCCTTCTAAAACTTGAGCGCCATTAAATGTATTCGATGGTTTTTCTTTTTTTTCAACCGTACTTGATACAAAATTTGGATTCTTGGCTACAGTCGCCTTAGCCGAAGAGTAAGCGTCAAACGGCTTACTCGAACCCTTTGGTTGATCTACCTGAGACATTACTGTGTGCTCATAGGTGGAAGTATTGGACGAAGTCGAAGTCGCACTTCTACGGTGTCCATAATGATGATTATTGTTACTCGCCACAACATGACCGCCATCGCCGCCGCCATAAGGATTACTATAATAACCATTCCCAAAATAACCGTAGCCGTAGCCATAACCATAATAAGGATGTCCATACCCCATAAAATAAGGATCATAAAATCCATGACCATACGGACCATAATACGGAATATTCCATCCATAATAAGGACTGTGCCATCCTCCATTATAACCATAAAAATTACCGTATCCATAACCAAATCCTATGCAGTTTCGATACGGTCTATACCTCCATCCCCAAGGCGAATAGGAATAATTATTGAATCCCCAGTAATAATTATTGGTATAATAAACCGAATAATCTGACCATGGCGCTGGACCATTATTGTAACGACCATAGTCATTCGAATTATTATAAATATTAATATCACCTGAATTGGTATTGTAGCTATTATATCCATTCATATAACTTGCATTATTCGACTGAAAAGCACTACTGTCCACTTCTACTTGATATTTCGACTCGCTATTTTTAACATAGTCCGCGTAGCCTAAATCTTCGTTTGCCTTCACCTCAGGTTGCACAACTTCAACTTTTGAATAGACATCATCATAGACTTCTTTTGTCCCTATACATGAGGTCAAAACAATTAGAGGTATTAGATATTTTAAATTTTTCATAGCTTTATCGATTGGAATGGATGAAACTTATAATTACATTTGTTTTCAAATACAAAAGATACAAAAATTATACCAAAAATGGCCGAAAAAATTACTTCACGCCAAGAAGATTATTCAAAGTGGTACTTAGATATTATTAAAACTGCCGACCTTGCTGAAAATTCAGATGTAAGAGGTTGCATGGTAATTAAGCCTTATGGCTTTGCAATATGGGAGAATATTAAGGCGGAATTGGACCGTCAATTTAAAGAAACGGGACACCAAAATGCTTATTTTCCATTGTTTGTGCCAAAAAAATTATTTGAAGCGGAAGAAAAAAATGCAGAAGGTTTTGCCAAAGAATGTGCGGTCGTGACACATTATCGTTTAAAATCGGATCAAGATAATCCAGGTAAACTTATTGTAGATCCAGAAGCGAAACTTGAAGAGGAATTAATCGTTCGTCCAACTTCTGAGGCTATCATTTGGAATACCTATAAGAAATGGATTCAATCGTATCGTGATTTACCGATTTTAATAAATCAATGGGCGAATGTTGTTCGTTGGGAAATGCGAACGCGTCTTTTCTTGAGAACAGCGGAATTTTTATGGCAAGAAGGTCATACTGCTCATGCAACCAAACAAGAAGCTGTAGCAGAATCTGAACAAATGCTTGAAGTCTATGCGCAATTTGCGGAAAACTTTATGGCAATGCCAGTCGTTAGAGGTATAAAATCAGAAAGTGAACGCTTTGCAGGTGCTGAAGAAACGTATACCATTGAGGCTATGATGCAAGATGGAAAAGCGCTTCAATCAGGTACGTCTCATTTCTTAGGTCAAAACTTTGCAAAAGCCTTTGATGTTAAATTCTCCGACAAAGAGGGAAAACAGGATCATGTTTGGGCGACATCTTGGGGAGTTTCAACTCGTTTAATGGGGGCACTTATTATGTCGCATTCAGATGATTTAGGACTCGTTTTACCACCAAAATTAGCGCCAATTCATGTCGCTATTGTTCCTATATTTAAAGGTGAGGAGCAATTGACATTAATTCAAGAAAAAATTAACCCAATTATAAAAAGCCTACGCGTAGCTGGACTAAATGTAAAATTTGACGATGATGATCAAAAACGTCCAGGATGGAAATTTGCGGAATATGAGGCAAAAGGAGTACCCGTTAGACTTGCTGTAGGTGCTAGAGATTTAGAAAAAAACCAAATCGAAGTTGCAAGACGTGATACGCAAGAAAAAGAATCAATTTCACTTGATAATGTTGTTGAACATGTTGTAGATTTAATGGAAAAAATCCAAAACAATATCTATGCTAAAGCTCAACAACGCATGGAAGCTCAAACACAAAAAATTGATTCTTACGATGAATTTAAAACTAAAATAGAAAATGAACCTGGTTTTTACCTCGCTCATTGGGATGGAACAGTAGAGACGGAAGAATTAATTCAAAAAGAAACAAAAGCAACTATTCGCTGTATACCGTTAAATGGAGAAAAAGAAGAAGGAATTTGTATGGTCACGGGAAAACCATCAAAACAACGCGTAATTTTTGCAAAAGCCTACTAATATGGATGAAAAAAAATTCGCAGAACATTTGGATAAAGGAAGAACCTACTTATCGCAACTCCTCAACAATAAAACAAGTGTTAAACTCGATGTTTATCAAAACACCTTAAATTGGTTCAAAGTATTCAAAGACGAACTAAAAGAAAGCGTTGAATTAATTCGTAAAGACATTCCTGATGCCCGCGTTCGACTTAGGGTTATTGAAAAGGGAGACACGGATGTTGAATTGTATATCGGAAGTGATGCTATTGTTTTCTCTATGCATACTAATATTTTTCAGCTCGATGCGAACTCCTACTCTTCAAGAACTTCATACGTTCAACAGAACCCCATGAATGGTTACTGTGGCATTATCAATGTCTATAATTTTTTAGCTGACTCCTACGAATACAATCGCCTTCATGATGTTGGTTATTTAATCAGTAGAATATTTATAAACAGAGAAAGTCATTTTTTAATTGAAGGCAAAGGACAACTAGGATTTATCTATAAAGATTTCATGCATCAGATACTTTCCAAGGAAATTATACAAGATATTATTCTCCGTTTAAGTATTCATGCAGTAGATTTTGACCTTTATACTCCTCCTTATAAAGCGGTGCAAAAAGCAACTGTACAAGATTTACGAAATTTAAATCACAGCTCTAAACTAAAGACTGGCAAGCGATTAGGATTCAAGTTTGAATCAAGAGAAAATATTACTTAAAAAAAAGTGATTTTTTTGCTTGCAGTTAGAGAAATTAGACTTATATTTGCACTCCAAATTTGAAAAATCGATTTCGAATTTAAAGTATTGGCCCATTCGTCTAGTGGTTAGGACGCCAGGTTTTCATCCTGGAAACAGGAGTTCGATTCTCCTATGGGCTACGAATGTATTTTGGAGGTTCATAAACAATCAAAGACATTTAAAAATTAATGTAATGGCCCATTCGTCTAGTGGTTAGGACGCCAGGTTTTCATCCTGGAAACAGGAGTTCGATTCTCCTATGGGCTACACAACTTCTCCATGAGGAGTGAGAGAGAAAAGTGGTTAGGAAAAAATTAGATTAGAAAGAAAGATTAACGAAAGATATTATGGCAAATCATAAATCGGCATTAAAAAGAATCCGTTCGAATAACGCAAAGCGTTTAAGAAACAAGTATCAGCACAAAACTGTGCGAAATGCTGTACGTGCGTTAAGAGCTAATACAAACAAAAAAGAAGCTGAGGAAATGCTTCCAAAAGTGACTTCTTTGATTGACAAATTAGCAAAACGTCGTGTTATTCACAAGAACAAAGCTGCGAACTTAATTTCAAGCTTGACAAGTCACGTAAACGGACTTTAGTATTCTGAATAAAAAAGACTTGAGGTCTGGTGCAATAGCGCTAGACCTTTTTCTGTTTATACCTTAGGCAATGATAAAATTTACGGATAAAGGTTGGGAAGACGTTTTGAGAAAACAACTAGCGTCAGCTGAATATAAAAAACTGATTGAAAATCTATCAATTGCCTATTCCCAAAATTCAATTCTCCCAAAAAAAGAACAAGTCTTTAGGGCTTTCAATTTATGTTCGTTTAAACAAACAAAAATAGTTATTTTAGGTCAAGATCCTTATCCAACTAAAGGACATGCAAATGGTCTTGCTTTCTCCGTAGCTCCACATGTGAGCCCTTTACCCAAATCCCTCATTAACATTTTCAAAGAACTTAATCAAGATATTCCCACTAAAAATCGAACAGCAGGTGATTTATCAGATTGGGCAAAACAAGGAGTGTTATTATTGAATACAGTGCTTACGGTAAAAGAAGGGGAAGCAAATGCTCATGCCAATATAGGGTGGCAATTGTTTACCGATGAAGTTATCAAAACTATTTCTTCTAATTTGGACGGAATCATTTTTATCCTTTGGGGTAAACAAGCGCAAAATAAAACGAAATTGATAGATGAGAATAAACACCATATCTTAAAAAGCCCGCATCCTTCTCCACTATCTGCCTACAGAGGATTTTTTAATTCAAAACCCTTCAGTAAATCAAATGAACTATTAGCTTTGCAAGGTAAAGCTCCTATTAATTGGTAAAATTATGACAACATATCAAAACGATATTTTTTTAAGAATGATTAATGGCGAAAAAACGGAAAGATTTCCGGTTTGGTTAATGCGCCAAGCTGGTAGAATATTACCCGAATATCGTGCCGTCCGATCAAGCTTAAGCGGATTTAAAGAACTTGTTGAAACTCCTGACTTGGCAGCAGAAGTAACCATTCAACCTGTTGATATTTTAGGTGTAGATGCCGCTATTATTTTCTCTGATATTCTTGTTGTCCCAGAAGCTATGGGACTTCCTTACCAAATGATTGAAAAAAAAGGACCCTGGTTTGAAAACACCATTCGCTCAACAGAAGACCTGAGCAAAATTTCCGACCAAATCGACATAGAGGACCGTTTAGGATACGTTTTAGAAGCGATTAAAGTCACAAAAAAAGAACTCAATAACCGCGTTCCTTTAATTGGTTTTGCCGGAGCTCCATGGACAATTTTTTGTTATATGACGGAAGGTGAAGGTTCAAAAACGTTCTCAAAAGCCAAACGAATTTTATATTCTCAACCCGACTTAGCCCACAAGATTTTAGACCAAATTACCAATGTAACAATAAAGTACCTAAAAGCTCAAATCGCAGCAGGGGCTGATGTTGTACAGGTATTTGACTCTTGGGCCGGTATCCTTTCTCCTTCTACTTATTCAGAGTTTGGAACGAAATATGTAAGAAGGATATGTGAAGCAATTAACGAAGTTCCCGTAACTGTTTTCGCAAAAGGTGCGTATTATGCCAGAAAGGAACTTTCAACCTTAGATTGCCAAACAATTGGTATCGATTGGAACATGGATATTGAAGAAAGTCGGAGAATTATTGGAATGGAAAAGACGTTACAAGGAAATTTAGATCCTTGCGTGCTTTACTCCGATTTTAACACAATTGAGAAGAATACAAAAAACTTGTTGAATTCTTTTGGTAATCGACGGCATATTGCTAATTTGGGGCACGGAGTTTATCCGGATACCGACCCTGAAAAGGTAAAGTGTTTTATTGAAACTGTGAAAGCACATTCAATTAATTAAAAAAATAGAAAAATGAAGAAAATTATTATTTCGTTTTTATCGTTAAGTTTAATGGTAAATTTATCTGCACAGGATATGAATAACCTGGTAGAGAACCCAAGTTTCGAGCAAACAGAGGGGCGAATCAAGCGAGGAGGAGCAATTGCAGTTGCAGTTGGTTGGATGTCACCTACTAAAGCATCGGCTGATCTGTTTGCTGGTAAAGTAAAAGAGGATTACGGAACGCCTAGTAATGAACTAGGAATGGAAGATCCACAAGATGGAGAAAATTACGTGGGTATTCGCGCATTTAGCTATAATGACAAAGAAGCTAGAACTTATATTTCATCAAGGTTAAAGCAAGTTTTGCGTAAAGACCAGAAATATTGTGTAACGTTTTATGTTAATTTAGCTGAAGCTTCAAAATATGCTTCCAACAATATCGGAGCTAACTTCTCAAAAAAGCAGTATAATATCAGCGAAGCTAAGAGTATTTTAACGCAAACACATGTTCAACATAAAGACAATCCTGTGTTTAGTGGGCAGTTTGGTTGGGATCAAGTTTGCGGAGTGTACAGAGCGGAAGGTGGAGAAAAGTTTATCACAATTGGTAACTTTTCATCGAACGGAAGCACTGAGAATAGCCGCTTAAAAAAGAGTAAAGACTTTTCTGGTGCGCAAGTAGTAAGTGCTTATTACTACGTTGACAATATTTCTGTTGTAGAAATTGATGAAGAATCTGATTGTAAATGCCAAGCAGATGACCGTACAGTTGAAACTAAATTTATTTATGAAGTTGCTCCAATGTCTATTGATGGATTACAACCTGAGCAAGTTGCCAGTCTTACCTCAGTATATTACGGTTATGGAGATGCTGAAATTTCTAAGAACAGTGAAGCTCACTTAAAAAACATCCTTACCATTCTATTGGAAAACAATAAAGCAAAAATAATGGTGACAAGTCACCTGGATGAAAATGAAGCTGAAGATCCTGAATTAACTAATTTGGGTAAAGAAAGAACTGAAGCAATTAAAGTTTTCTTGATGAGTAACGGTGTTAACTACACCAGAATCCTAACGGAAGAAAAAGGAAATACACAACCTGCAGATAAAGCACATAACGATCTTGCAAAAGCAAAAAACAGACGTGTGACCTTTACCTTCATTAAGTAAAAAACCAATATTATTTAATCAATCCCGTTTTCAACCATGGAAACGGGATTTTTTTTGCCCTCCCTTCAAAATCTTACTTATATTTAGGACACCATATAAAACCTACTTGTATGATTGTCAAAGGAGATAAAAAAACAATGAATGGCTGGGCCTTTTATGACTGGGCCAATTCTGTCTACCCACTCGTTATATCAACAGCAATTTTTCCCATTTTTTACGAGAAAATGACGAGCTCTTATGGTCCTAACGAAGAAGTAATTTCTGATTTGGTTACTTTTTTTGGGTTGGAAATTAAAAACACTGTACTCTACTCCTATGTTGTAGCAGCATCTTTCATTATGGTCTGTATTCTTTCTCCTATACTTTCCGGAATAGCTGATTATAGCGGAAGTAAAAAAAGGTTTTTACAATTTTTCTGTTATTTGGGTGCATTATCAACCGCTACCCTCTTCTTCTTTAATCCTGCGCAAATAGAGCTAAGTATGTTGTCTTTATTTCTTGCCAGCGTTGGGTTTTGGAATAGCTTAGTCTTTTATAATGCCTATTTACCCGAAGTAGCTCCACCAGAAGATCATGATCGCTTAAGTGCAAAAGGATTTGCACTTGGTTACGGCGGTGCCTCTATACTTTTAATTGCGTGCTTAATTCTAATTCAGATTGTTGGAATGCCGGCTAAATATGCCTTTATTCTAACGGGAATTTGGTGGATCGGTTTTAGCCAGTTTACTTATCGTATACTACCTAATGCTTCGAGTAAAAACAAAGTAACTGGAAAAATTTTAGGTAACGGGTTTCGAGAATTATTAAAAGTTGGGCATTTCATTCGAACCACAAAACGCTTAAAACGTTATTTAATCTCTTTTTTCTTATTTAGCATGGGCGTTCAAACCGTGATGTTAATTGCTGTATTATTCGCAAAAAAAGAAGTATTTGTAGGACCAAATGCTAATGAAGCCGGTTTAATTATAGCTGTATTACTCATACAATTTATCGCCATTCCAGGTGCGTATGCTTTTAGTTGGTCTGCAAAAAAAATTGGCAATGTAAAAACACTTGGTGTAGCCCTATTTATTTGGTCGCTTTGCTGCACATACGCTTATTTATTTGTCTATGACGAAATTAATTTTTACATCCTAGCAGGAATTGTTGGTTTTGTAATGGGAGGCACCCAAGCATTGTCCCGCTCTACATATTCTAAATACTTACCTGAAACAAAAGACACGGCGTCATTTTTTAGTTTCTATGATATCACGGAAAAAATTGGAATTGTATTGGGAATGATTATTTTTGGTTACGTAGAAGCTTCGTCAGGACATATGCGGACTTCTGTTTTGGCCTTAATTACATTTTTTATTCTAGGGTTTGTCGCATTATTCTTTATTCCAAAAGAGGAGAAATCAGGCGTACTTGAAACCGTTAAAAACAAAGTCTAAATTAAAAACAGAATAAGCATTAATATAAAACCAATCACCGCGTTAAATATTTCTTCCATGTCTCTGCTCATAACCTTTAATTTCTAACTTTGACCGTTAGATTAAAAAATGGTTTAAGCAATCGTACAGATTTTTTTTAATTGTTACTGACAAGAATTCTATTTTCCAATTGCGACTTCTGTGGGTAAAAAATCTTTGCCATGTAGGTTCGTCGCTAGAATCGTAAGAATGGTTAAGTAAATAATCGTGAAGGGGTTTAATGAAGCCACTAACCAAGACTCGTACATGATATTAAAACTAAGTCCTACTAAGAAAGCAAGAACTATATAATTATGACGCATACTGCGCAAAACAAGTGTTAATAAGCCTCCAAAATAAGCTATGACACCTAAAATTCCGTTATTGAGCCAAAAAGTAAGGTAACTATTATGTGCATTACCTTCGTGTCCAAGGCTGGACAAATGTTTATAGTTAGCGGCATACAAGTCTTCCGTATACCCAAATCCTCCTCCAATAAAATAATACGTATCTATTTGTGACCATCCAAAAACCCACGCTATTTTTCGCCCAGAACCCTCTTCTATTGATTCAATCCTAAAAAATTCTTCCAAACCAAAAAACTCAATTATATCAATTAACAACTCGAAAAACGGATCATTTAATATCAATAATGCCGCCACGGCAACCAAAGCTAAAAACCAATTGACTTTAATGATTTTATGTACAACATAAAACAATATCATACTGGTCATCGCATTCCGAGATCCACACCAGATAAGGGATAAAAGTAGTACTATAAAAATCAGATTGTTCTCTTTTCGCGTAAAGGTGGCTAACTTAAATTCACTTATTACGATCCATAAAACAAAGATTAAATTCAAAAATAGTCCTAATCCATTCGGATTTCCAAAAACGCCTTTAAACCTTCCAGTAGATAGGTTTCCAATATCCGGAGCTGCAAATTTTAAGACAATCCCAATCATTAACATCCCGATTACAAAGGTCAGCAATGATTTCCAAAACATCTCTTTGTATTGCTTATGCAAATACACCACAAAAAAAGGAACACACAAGTACATCAGTATGAATGAAATGGTTTTCTGAATACCTTTTGCCGGATTTGGACCAAGAGAAGAAGACAGGAGCGCAATCACAAAAAAGGGCACGAAATACAAAAATACCTGTGGAAGGGGGCGATACGAATTGCGTGACCGCAACAACATTCCAACTAAAAATAGTGGCATGAGCGGTTTTAAGTCTTTTGCAAACTGCAAATCATCATGCGTTGCATTTGCAACGGGCACATAATCGGAAAGAATGAGCATCCAAATCGTTAGAATAAACAATTCGAAAAAACGATTTTTTGTACCAAACAATAATAAAGCAATGGGTAAAAGCGCATAAATAATTGGTCCACCCCAAACACCGACAACATACAGAACTACGAGCGATAAAATAAAATGAAAATGCAGTTTATATGCAGCAACCATAAAATCAATCCAAATTTAAAAACGATCCCCTCGAACCTAACTAAAACGATAATTTACGTTTATCCAACAACTTCAATAAATACTGTCCGTATTGATTTTTAGCCAAAGGTTTTGCCAATTTTTCGAGTTGTGCAGCATCGATATAACCATTTCTATAGGCTATTTCCTCCAGACAAGAAACTTTCAAGCCTTGTCTTTGCTCAATTGAAGCTATAAAATTTGAAGCCTGTATCAACGACTCATGTGTACCTGTATCCAACCATGCCATACCTCTACCCAACAATTCAGTTTTTAAACTACCTTCGGCTAAATAACACTTGTTCAAATCAGTAATCTCCAATTCTCCCCTAGCCGATGGTTTTAACGTTTTCGCCTTTTTAACAACTGTATTATCGTAAAAATACAAGCCAGTTACCGCATAATTAGACTTGGGATCTTTTGGTTTTTCCTCTAATCCAACCACATTGCGCGCTTCATCAAATTCTACTACTCCATAACGCTCTGGATCGTTTACATAATATCCAAAAACGACGGCGCCAGTCTCTAAATTGGCTGCTGACCTTAGTATTTTCGGAAATCCATAACCATAAAAGATATTATCGCCCAAAACTAAACATACATTATCATCGCCAATAAAGTCTTCTCCCAAAATAAATGCTTGTGCTAAACCATCTGGAGAAGGTTGAATCTTATAGGTAATTTCTAGACCTAACTGAGAACCATCTCCCAATAATTCTTTAAAAACTTCTACATCGCGAGGCGTAGAGATAATCAAAATCTCGCGAATTCCAGCAAGCATCAATACCGAAACCGGATAATAAATCATCGGCTTATCATAAATCGGTAATATTTGTTTCGAAACCGCCTTTGTTAATGGATACAGCCTCGTTCCAGAACCTCCCGCTAATACAATTCCCTTCATGCTTATAAGTTTTTGATAAATTCAGGTCTATTTTTGATTAAACCGACTTTTCAACCAAAACTACATATTTTTTTACAAACGCAGATATGCCAATACCTTTAGTCCCATAATTTTTATTCCATCGTCCAGTTCTGTTGATTATTTTTTGGGGCTTCCCTTTCTGTCGCTAACGCGATCAAGGTCGCGCTTTACACACTCGCTTTTTGTTCTAGTGCTAAATATCAGTAAATGAACAAAAGAGCTCAAACAATTGTTACAATCGCTAAGCCAAGGGGTAAAAGACCTTTTCGTGAACACACCGTTTTTCCTCATATAAACGCTAAATAGTTTGTAATTTTGTAATGCATAATTCGTAACAATGGCAGAAAATCACAATAAACAAAAACCGTTAATCATAGCTGGACCTTGTAGTGCCGAAACTGAAGAGCAGATGATGAATACAGCTTTAGCTTTAAAAAAAACGGAGAAAGTTGATTTCCTACGGGCAGGTATTTGGAAACCTCGAACCCGACCTAATTCTTTTGAAGGAGTAGGCGAAATTGGATTGCCATGGTTAATGGCTGCAAGCAAAACAACAGGCATTCCTGCCATTACTGAGGTTGCCAATAGAAAACATGTTGAGGCTGCTTTAAAAGCTGGATTAAAACATCTTTGGATTGGTGCTCGTACCTCTGTTAACCCTTTTGCCGTTCAGGAAATTGCAGATGCTCTGGAAGGAACATCGGTTGCTGTTTGGGTAAAAAATCCTATTAACCCTGATTTGAATTTATGGATTGGGGCTATTGAACGAATTAAAAATGCGGGGATACAGAAAGTTAATGCAATTCACCGTGGATTTTCAGCGGCAAAAAGTCAAACCTACAGAAATGAACCCATGTGGGAAATCCCTTTAGCATTAAAAAATGAATTTCCTCACCTAAAACTAATCTGTGATCCAAGCCATATCGGTGGTCGCCGTGATATATTATCCAGTATTGCTCAAAAAGCAATGGATTTGATTTATGATGGCCTCATGATTGAGACGCATCTTTCACCTGATGACGCTTGGAGCGACGCGCAACAACAAATAACACCGAATACACTGAACGAACTCATTGACAACCTTATCATACGATCGGAATCAATTTTAGATGCTGGTGTTAAAAAAAGTTTGAATGAGCTGCGTACAATGATTGATGAAATTGATTTTGAACTGCTGTCTTTAATTCAAAAAAGAATGAGCATAGCTGAAGAAATAGGCGCTTATAAAAAGGAACATCACATCACCATACTGCAACCAAAACGATGGGAAGAAATTCGTCAATTACAACTTAAAGCGGGACAAGACAAAGGATTAACTACGAAATTTATTGAACGGTATCTAGAGGCCATTCATCAAGAATCTATTCGACACCAAACAAGCGTAATGAATAAATAATGAATCAAATTATCCCTCATCATCAAACAATTACCAAGGTTAAAGTGCCACCTTCGAAAAGCTATGCTCAACGTGCTATTCTTGCGGCTAGTTTAGGTGAATCTCCCATGCAGATAAAAAACGTCGGTAATAGCGAAGATGTCAGGCACATTACCTCTCTTGCAAAGCAACTTGGTGCTTTGGTTGAAAAACAAGATCAATCCCTAATGATAACTGGTAGAATCAATTCGCCAGAAAGTGAATTAAACATAGGTGAATCTGGTTTAGGATGTCGCTTAATTGGACCGATTGCAGGAGTTTTATTAAAGGATTATAAAATAATTGGAGAAGGGAGTATACTCGATCGTTCAATGGCCCCCTTTCTCACAATTTTGCCTCAAATTGGCTTAAAATGTCATTTAAACAAAAATAAATTACCGGCTCGCATTTCGGGGTTTGCACAAGGAGGAGAAATCAATATTGACGGGTCAATGAGTTCTCAATATTTATCGGGATTATTGATGACCCTTCCCCTACTCAATGAAAAATCAAACGTTAAAGTTGCCAATTTAACAAGTCGTCCGTATATCGATATCACCTTAGATGTTTTACGAAAATTCAATATCCAAATTGAAGAACCTCAACCTGAAAACTTTATAATAAACGGTACACAAAATTATCAATTAAAACAAGCGTACACTGTTGAAGGAGATTACAGTGGAGCATCAATATGGATGGTACATGGTGCCCTTAAAAAAGGCATTCAAATAAACGGTTTAAACCCACTTTCGGTGCAGGGTGATAAAGCTATGCTCATCGCCCTTAAAAAAGCTGGGGTAAATTACGAATGGGTAAATGATACTTTAACCATCTATAAATCCATCATTCAACCATTTAACTTTGATGCAACAAACTGTCCTGACCTTTTTCCCTCACTTGTAGTTTTGGCTGCAGCCGCAAAGGGTACAAGCACATTTCTAGGTGTAAATAGGCTCTCAAATAAAGAGAGTGACCGAGGATTAGTTTTACAAGAAGAGTTTACAAAATTAGGTTTAAACATTCAGCTTAAAGGCAATCAAATGGTGATTAATGGTACGGGAGGTTTAAAAGGTGGTAAAATCAATGCTCATAACGATCATCGAATAGCAATGGCAGGTGCAATTGCCGCCGCCTTGACCAATGAAGGAGCGATTGAAATTATTGGTAAAGAATGTACGTCTAAAAGTTACCCCGAGTTTTGGGAAGATTTTGATTTAGATTAAATTCCAAGATAACGGGCGTGAATAGAGGTTTTTGGTGGGTTCCACGGATCTTGATACGACTTTTTAAATAATAATTCCTGTAAATAAGCAATCGTTCTAACTACCCTTAAATAAATACCGTAATAGAAAACCATACATGGTAAATACACTAAAAAATAGGACATAGAGGCATGTGCTTTAGGACGGTATAAAGAATACATGATAAATTTGACATAATTGGTGGCCGTATACAGCAAAACATTGGTAATGAAAATGTTGACAAAAAGAGGTCGATAAAAAGTGAGCATTATGGTCAAATAAACATACCATTTAAAATTCAACACAACATTATACAAAATGTTTTCAAATGCAGAAATAAAATTTAGAAAACGAAAAGAATGGTTTGGAAATAGAACATCTTTGTGTTTACGCATTCTAAACCTAACTAATGATTTATCCCATCGGAGACGTTGTTTAATTAATTTTTTAAAGGTATTAGGAACAGAGGTTAAACAGTTAGCATCCTGCGCAAATTTTATTTTATAACCTTTTTTACGAATCTTAACAGTAATATCCCCATCCAAGCCCGGACCGATATCCCATCCTTTTAATTGATGAAGAACATCGGCACGAAAAGCGCCAAAAGCACCCGAAATAATTCGATAAATTCCCAAGTAAGACGTCACTGTTCGACCGGTTGTTATGGTATTAAAATACTCAATGGCCTGCAATGTCGTTACTAAGCTTTCTTTGTGATTCCTTACACTTACATTCCCCCCAACACCTCCAACATTCTCATCCATAAAAAATGGAATTAAAATGTTTTCCATTGCGTCTAAATCGTATGAGCAATCTGCGTCGAGGTGAATAATGTATTTCCCTTTAGCAAAACGCAGTGCCATATTGGCTGCAGAGGCCTTCCCTCCTCTGACATCATTTCTTAAAAATTTAGTAATTAATCGTGCGTTTTCAAGCGAACGCCCAATAGTTGGTGTATCATCATCTGAGCCATCATCAACTACAATAATTTCAATATTCTTATAGGTTTGTTCTCGTAGTGAATTGACGAGCTTGTAGATATGTTTACCTTCGTTTTTTCCAGGAATCAGAATTGATACTAATGGATTTTCTATGAACAATCTCCTTCTGGCATCTTCACGTTTTGGCCGATCAACCCATTGTTTTACTTTGGCGAGATTAAGGACAAAAAATTCGAGTAAAAAATACCTGATGAATTCAAACACAAAATAAAACCAAAACATTTCAAAAAAATGTTTCGGTGTTAATGTATATAAAAATCGGATATAATTATCTAATAATTCTTCCACTGGTTAAAAGTATCCTTCCAATAATTCCTGTAAATGCACTTCGTCAGACTTTGTATAATCAAGCTGCACTAATCGACACTCAAAATGAACATCAAGATCGTCAAATCGTGTTTTAATTAAATCATGTAATAATTCGGGAATTGCATTTAGAATTCTTTTCCCGATTTTAGCAGGCAAATCACTCATAGAAAGCACAATAGTTGATGAACTTTGAAAAGCTATTACATCAGCCGTTCTTATATTCCCACGAATTACGGTCACCAAATCCTTTAGTAATCCTCTCTGTAATTCACTTCCTAACCTAGAGTAAACGTGAGAAGAGTTTGTGATATGGATTGCACATATATTACTACTTCCTTCGGTTTGTTTTAAACGTTCAATCTCATATTTCAACATGGTTTTAAACGTATCAAACTTAATTGTACCAATAACCTCATCGATGTCTTTAGTGGTGGTGATCAACCCTTTAACAGCTGACAACTCACCTTTTTTAGTTAAATGATATCGGCGAATATCTGTTGCTTTTAGCGTTTCAACAGAACGATCATCACCACACGATAAACATTTGGCATTGACATAAAAGTCTTGAAAGCTGTGATTACAATTATTACATTCATGGATAATGGATGGTTTATCATAATCAACCCCAATATGTCTCAATCTTTTGTTACACTTAGGACAGTCTAATTTATCATCAATTTGGTTTGAGAAGTCTTTCATTGGTCCCACGTATCCACATGGAAAATGATGGATTACATCATCTGGTGTAGTATCAGAGCTACTACATTTTGGACAAACTTCTCGGTAACTTAAGTGGCCGCTTGAACAGGTTGAACAGAGGTAAACTCGATCTACAAATTCCGACCTGAAAATTCCATCTTCTTCACCAATATTTAAAATTTCAAGCGCCATATATTCGTCCACATGATCGAAATTAACGGACAATAATGGATAGTAATAACAAATATTAGAATAAGTGTATGGAACAGGCTCTATGACCTTTAATTCTCGAACATAAAGAAGGGAGATTATTTTTGTAATCAACTGTGCTTCAAACGAAATGGAATTAATAAATGTTAATTCTTGAGAACGCGACGCGATTCTGCCCACCAAAGGCAGTAAACTTTCTAATTCTGACAAATTTTTAACCGAATCATCTGCTAAGACATCAATAAGTGGCGTTTCTGAGGCGTCTTTTTTTAATAGAAATATTGGCTTTAAATAAATATCTGGACTGGGGTTTGCTCGAATACTGGTTGCCACCATGCGCACATAATCTTGGTTCACCGCCTCAATAACAACAGCGGCGTGATGTTGTAGCTCTTCGACAGCCGTTGCGCTCATGTTTCTTATGAACAAAAAGTTATAGTCACCGACTTCAATAGTTGTTCCAATTTCTCCAATATTTGTTGTGCTCCGCTTCATTAAAATGTCCTTTTCTCTAATTTAACACTTAATTTATAGTATCGTTTCCACAAATCCAAATTTGCTCCTTTGGCTGGCACAACATCAACGGCAATGGTTCTTTTTGCTGGCTCGTATTTTTTCTGAAATTCTTCAGGAATTAATACGGTAGAAGAATAAAATCGGTTAATTATTCCTTCACTTTCTGATCCATCAGGAAATAAAACATCCACTTTGTCCCCAACATTTACATATTTTAAATCTTCTTGCTCAAAATACCCTTTTACAAACACAGAATCAGACTGATATATTTTAAGAACAATTTGACTTTTGAAGGCCACTTCGTGAGGTTCCATATATAGATTTGCAATGTATCCATCAATCGGGGAAACAAAAGCTCTAAACGGACTAAAATCAGCAAATTCTCCTGTCTCTGAATCGGCAATTTCTGACATTTTAGATTGCATTGTTTTAAGTTGTTTTCTTAAAACATCCGTTTCTGATTTAGTTAATTGTATCGAAGTTTCCACTCGGCTTATTTGATACTTCATATTATTGATATCGCGATCAGATGCTGCTCCAAGTATCGCATCATTTTCCAATTGTCTCAACTGTCCTTTATAAGATTTCAGTAAAGCACGATCACCCGCTATTTTTGAATTATTCAAATCAATACTTTTCTGCAGTGAATATAATTCTTTGTCTGTCCAAGAAACGCCATTGCTAGAACTATTTCCTAATTCTGCTAAATCAGAATCTTGGATGGAGTAAATAAATAACGTGTCCCCTTTTTTAATCGTCTCTCCTTCTTTGTGATAATAGCGTTCAATCCGCATATCTTCAGTGCTAGAAACATTCACATTATCAAAAATAACTTGACCATTTGCGGTAATATAAAAGCTATTGAGATAAAAATAACGCAAAACAAAAAACACCACTAGTGCCAAAATGGTAAGGTATACAATTCTATCCCAGTTCACCCTTTTTGAGCGTTTACCAGTCATTTGCTCCTCAATATATCTCAACTGAGCGTTTTCTTTACGTTTAAAATTTAAGCTTTTCATCTATTCATTTCCTTGTTTATCAAAACGAATTAAGCGCTGTAAATCGTGATAGGCAAATTCGCCTAATCCTAATTCTCTTTGTAAATCTTCAACTTTATTCTCCATGCTTAAACGGTCTTCAAAATCTTCTGTTCGGAGAGCAATTACTGTTTTATTAGGGTATTGATCTGCGTATGGTCTTAATTTACGAACTAAAAAATCCGTATCGACATTCTCATAACACATAAAATAAACTTTATCGACAATTTCATACAGTTGTTGCATAATATTAAGGTCGTAATGCTTTGGTACGGAAATTTCAAGTTTCAGGTTATTAGTATCACAAAATGATTTCACCTCCTTGACCAAATTCAAATAGCTTTTTAGTAATTCATCTCTATTTTCTGGCCAATCTTCAAAGGTGTGCGGTTCGATGTCTAAATGAATACCATTTGGAGCGATTGTTTTGTGATTATCCAATACTTTACTCAAATAACTTTTGATGTCTTTATTGTAAAAAAGCTTATTATTTCCCAACATAAAATAAACAGCACTATTTTGTAGGGCATATTGAAAAAAGGCGTCTTTTTGGCGCGAATTAGAGACATCACTTGCAGCAACAATAACTTTTTCAAACTCATTATACACCGCATACTCCGCTAAAAAATCACTCGGATAATCTTCAAAAGTCTTCGACCAGATATAAACGGATCTTTTAGGTGTGGTGGTGTAAGAGTAATTCTCGTTAAGTGTTTTTCGCTTAATGATTTGATCAATTGAAGTACCAGGAATTTTGGACTGAATTTTTAAGGCTTTCAAGTATAAACTTTGTAATGACTCAAACAAATCGATATCCGCCTCATACAATTCGTCATTTAAAGCTAAACCATTAATTGGATCTAAAGATGATTGACTTAACCTTAATTTTGTTCGTTCAACTCTCAAACGTTCATTTGTTAATTTTCTGCGTTGATAGCGGTCCATAAATTGTTTCATCTGGTGTCTAAAATCATAAGCGGAGTTCATTATATCCTCGGTTACCTTATTTTGTTGATAAACCAATCGATCATTTTCATATTCCCAACGCTCTTGCTCAACTTGATTGTTGAGTTCAGTATCAAAGTTTAAAGGCACTGTAAAATTTAATCCAGCGGAAAAATATGACCGATCAAAACTTGCAGCCATATCATAATAATTATAGCGTACAAATGGTCTTAGACCAATTTGGTGATACCATTTTAAATACGCTACATAGTCAGATTGTGTTTGCAAGGAGTCTGGTTGAATGCCAATTCTATGAAAAACAGCTTCATAATTTAAGTCAATTAAGGGGAATGAATTTAACGTGTATTGGCTCAGATTAATATCATAACCGAGGTATTGATTATAACTTTCATAGATACTCATCAAATTTTGAACTTCTGACAACTTGATATCAATTTTTAGGAGTTCCTCCTTCGGAATCCTTTTTAAATAAACCAATTCTCTTAAAATACGCTGTTCCTTTCGCAAGACATTCGCTCGTTTTTCAAGCAATTTAATTTTAAAATGGTTGAAGACAAAAATTGTGAGGTCAAACCGCTCCAAATAATCATGATTTTCACGATCAAATGTATTTAAAAGCTCTACCCTATGAGCTTGGTCTCTCATCATTTGTGCCCTCACCTTATTCTCCAATAATCCACCGTCGAGAACATCCCATTGCATACCCACTTGAACACGTCGGCGATAGGAAATGTTTTCTTCGATATCTTGAACAGGATCTAAATTGAAATTTTCGATAAAGCTCCCTGCAAAATCAAGTCCTATATCTTTGTTCAATTGTTCTGCCCTCGAATTAAGATAATTAGATCTGCTGGGGTATTGATTCCCTTTCTTTTCTTTTGATATTTTTCGCAGGAGCGCTAGACTCGTGTCTTTAAATTCAAGCTGTTCATATTTTGTATTCTCGAACAGTTCACGCAGTACATTAATTCTATTCACCAAAGCGGAATCTACCTGACCAAAAGAATCAGTATTCAATGATAAAAGGATGACAAGAATAGTTAACCTCATACGTTTCATTTCTATGTAAATATACACTTTGTTTTTGAGCAGTAGCACTCATTTGTTGCGTATAATCTCCATTAAATAAATGCCACATTTTATTTATCAACCCTTTAAATTGATTTTCAGTGACATCTCATACATTATAAAAAATGACCTTAATTAGTAATGTTAAGGTTACGTTGAGTAGGGTAATATGTTTCAATAACTCAGTATTTAGAATCAATCAAAAGACTCGTTCCACATTTAAAATGAGTTTCGGGGCAAGTTTTAAATCCATGTAAACCGCAGGGTCTACATTTTAAATTTAGTTCCGTTTCAATAATACGTTGATCATCTGATAAAGGACCAAAACCAAAGGAAGGAATTGTTGAACAAAAGAAGGCTGTTACCGGTGCATTCATAGCTGAAGCAAGATGTAATGGAGCTGAATCATTGACAAAAGAGCGTTTTGCACCTTTTATAAGTGCTGCAGATTGCAATAAAGAAATAGCTCCTGCTGCGTTCAAGCAATTTGCTTCATTAGCCTCATAAATGATTTCATTAATAAAAGCTTTATCACTAGGTGCTCCAATAAAAACAATATGTTGATTTTGAGCATACAGCTTCGTTAATTCTATCCACTTCTCTTTTGGTGCTTGTTTTGTAAACCATACAGAAGCAGGAGCGAAAACCACATATGATTTAATGCTACCCAACATTTCCTCAATCTTCTGAAAATCCGATTCCGATGGATAAAGTCTTGGCTTTAAAGCAGCCTTTTGCTGTGGAAAATCGGCAGATATCAATTTAAAATTTCGCTGAATCTCATGCTCCCCATTCCCTATTTCATGCTCAATTTTTCGATCAAAAAACAAAGACAACGGATTCTTATTATACCCTACTTTTACCTCAGCATTTAACTGCCAAGTGACATATCCAGTAGATGCGAAGCGCTGCAAATTGTATACCCTTTTATACTTCGTTGGTTTAAGTTTTTTTACCAGGTGGAATAAATTTTTATATTTCTTATTTTTTTTATTCCAAATATGAACCTTGCTAATTAGTGGATGATTCTGAAGTAATTGCTCATTTCCTTTGCGAACGAGTATTTCAATCGAAGCCTTATTATTTGTTGCTTCAGCCAATGTTTCAATCAATGAGGTAGCAAGAATTACATCACCGATGAATGAGGTTTGTATGATTAAATATTTATCCAACTTACGAATTCAAATAAGCATATTTTTCCCTTACCGTATCGTCAATGGCAATAGAACGACCGTTATTGTCGATACGAACAAAAATAAATATCGTAGAACATACCGTTTGCTCTTCCCCAGAATAAAAATCTTTCTTTCGCGCCTCAACATAAACGGTGAGTGAAGATTTACCCACCTTTTTTACTTTACCGTAAATAATAACCTGCTCTCCATTTTTTACAGGACGTTCAAAAACCATTTCATCGATTTTTGCGGTAACCATATTTGGATTTTTACAAACACTACAAGCCCAAGTAGCCGCGGCTTCATCCAACCATGCCAACATATGTCCTCCAAATAAGTTACCGTGTACACCAATATCCTTGGTCATACATAACTTTATCATTAATTTTTCCATTTCCATTTCTTACTATTTTTTTAACGACATTAAGCGCTCTACCCACATTTCTGTAGTGTATTCCATCCCTATTTGATGACTTTTAAAGGCCATCGCTTTTAAATCTATATCCGCAGCTAAAATCATTTTCTTCATCGCCGATTTCAGCTCCTCTTTCTTTCCTGCTTCGAATGAGTAGCCATTGTCTTTTAAGAATGCCTCTTTCGACCCAATAGCATCACTTAAAATCATCGGAAACCCAGCAATTGCAAACTCCTGTACACTTACTCCCCATGGTTCAAATACACTCGGTAAAATATAAACACCCGTATTCTCTACAAATTCATCCATATCCTTAGGCTGAACAAATCCAAAATGTTTTATTTTATCCCCTTCTACTCTATTGTCCCATTCATCACCTGTTCCTAAACACCACAATTCCCATTCATTCGGCATTTCTTTTTGCAGCTCATTGAAGGCTTCCCACATCTCAAATATGCCTTTATGCTTCACATATCTCGCTACATATAAAAATCGCTTAGGAAATAGCTCGGATTTTTTTTCGATACTTTGATTGTATTTTTCTTTAAACAAGCGTGTATCTGCACAATAGAAACCTTTGACAATATTATTTCCAAACCCGAGTTTTTTAGCAAATATTTCTTGTTTCAAACCAGGCACCCATGCATGAGAAAAAATTCGTTTTAAATAAACTGGTGAAATTAGACGAGCAACTTGTTGTTTGACATTTCCCACCCAATGATTATCCAATGACAACACCTTTATAATAGAGTTATCTAATTTCTTTGTGATTTCTAAATATTGTTTATCCATCCAACCACTACAAACAACAATCTCAGGATTAAAATCCTTTACCAATTCAAAAAGTTCCTTTTCAGAATAATTTGATTTATCAACAATTCTTACTCTTTCATCAACCTCTAATTGAAATGGAGCCTCTTTATTGACCGGCCATCTTACGACTAACACATCTGCTACACGTGATAACTCATTCGCACAGGCTAAAAAATATCCTGCTACTTCACTGTATAAAAATGTTATTTTTGTTCTAACCATTTTGAAAAGGTTTTAGCACTGCAAAAGTACATTTTTGATTTATGTCTACAGCGAAACATACATTTTTTTGTGAGCAAATTGAATCAGGTTTTTTATCTGAAGAAGAGTCTAACCATGCCATAAGGGTGTTACGACTTAAAGAGCAAGAGCAGATTAAGCTTATTGACGGCAAAGGACAGTCGGCTCTAGGGCGGATTATTGACCCCAACAAAAAAAGAGTCCAATTTCAAGTCGACGCTACAAAAACTCATCAAAAACCGAAGCAAGAACTGCGAATTGTGATTGCTCCTACTAAAAACATGGATCGTTTTAGTTTTTTTGTGGAAAAAGTAATTGAAATTGGTATTGAGCGAATCAGTCCAGTAATTACCTCTAACTCCGAACGAAAAAACCTCAATATTGAGAAAGTTAGAAAAGGGGCTATAGCGGCGTTAAAACAATCAGGTAATTATTTTTTACCGCAGATAGATGATCTCGTACCAATTCAACATGTATTTAACGATTCTTCAGGCAATCATCATCGATATATAGCGCATTGCGAAGATGACGAAAATAAAACTGCCTTGAAAACTGTGCTACCAACAGATAAAAAAGTCGAAATTTTAATTGGGCCTGAGGGTGATTTTACCAAAGAAGAGATTATTTTAGCAAAAGAAAACGGCTATTTACCCGTTAGCTTAGGGGAAAGTAGATTAAGAACAGAAACAGCAGGAATTGTAGCATGTCATACGGTAAACATTATATCCTAACACTAGTCACACTTATAATCACCAGTTGTTTAGGGCTCTCGCAAAATGGCAACTACCAAATTGCAGTGCTCAAATACAAAGGTGGTGGAGATTGGTATGCCAATCCAACCGCATTGCCAAATTTGGTTGAATTCTGTAATGAAAATTTAGGAACAACAATATCAACCGAGATCGCAACGGTTTCGATTGAAGACCCTGATATCTTCAACTATCCTTTCGTGCATATGACAGGCCATGGAAATGTTGTATTTACAAATGACGATATTGAAAATCTTAGAAGCTATCTTTTAGGTGGTGGATTTTTACATATTGATGATAATTATGGTATGGATCAATTCATTCGTATTGAATTAAAAAAAGTATTTCCCGCCTTAGAATTAGTCGAACTCCCATATAATCATCCAATTTTTAATCAAACGTATAAGTTCCCAAAAGGATTACCTAAAATTCACGAACACGACGACAATAATAGTCAGGCATTTGGAATAATTCACGAAGGGCGTTTGCTTTGTCTTTACACTTATGAAACGGATTTAGGGGATGGTTGGGAAGATGAAGAAGTTCACGGCGACAGTCCGGAAAAAAGAAGTGAAGCCTTAAAAATGGGCGCAAATATTATAGAATTTGTTTTCAATGAGGCACATTAACATTATCCTTCTCTTTTTATTCTTGTTTCAGGCAAATTCTTTTGCACAAACCGATTCGGTTGAACAAACTGTCCGTGTGGTTTCTCCGTTCAGAACGGAATACAATCAATGGTTCAAATTCACCAAATTTCAACGCGGATTCGATAGTGATTCCTTAAAAATGATACTGGACCAACTTGAAGGAAAACCACGTAAACAATGGTCAAGAGAAGATAGTCTCAATTTTGCTCAAACTTCGTTACAAACAGGAAACACAAAATTATCAGCTTATTACTTCGAGAATCTAAATGTTGATTTTAACGCTGAAAATGATTTTTGGTGGTCAGAAATTGTACTTTATATCATTCAAAAAGATTATGAGCGAGGCATAGAAAAAATTCACAGGTCAAATCCTGGTATTTTTGAGTTATCTAAGATATACTTCATTGATAAAATTTTACAAGCGTACATAGCAGAGCAACAAAACAACAAATGGCACAAAGAAAATTCAATTTTAGACTGGCCTGTTGATACACTAAAAATTTATCGAAATAAAAACAGTGATACATTTAAGCGAGAAATTATCACACCATTAAACAATTTAGATTTCGTACTAAAATTACTAATACATCATATTCACGATGATGATCCGATAATTGCCGGTGCAGCAAAAGAAATGGGGCAAATATTGGAGCATCATATTTCACTCGCCGAAGCCTATAATGCATATAGTTTAGGAAGACATTATAACATTTGGGATAAAGACATCCTCAACCACTTAAAAGAAGTAAAAGTAAAACTCAGTAATAAAAACTATAAAATTCCAATTTTCAGACGCTTATTTCCACGCACTAAACACTGGCGCTTTGAATATGAAGTCCTTAAGGAAAAAACGTTGCAAGAACGAAATGATACCATTCCCAAAACAAATCCAAGTTTAATGTTACCGCCTGAAAAACCGAAAATTTCCTTTCCAATTGAATATATTTTAATTGGCGGTATTTTTTTCATTTTTATCTTAAGCCTACTACTTATTCGAACAAAAAAATAAATAATATGAAAATAGTTGCATCAATAATCGTTACAAGTTTAATATTTATTGGGTGTGTAGCCAAAAAACAAACTTTACAGGAAATTCAAGAACCTGAAATCACCGCACCTAAAGCAGTAATAGTCGAAGACTTCCGTGCTTTTGGTAGTTCTGCACCGTTAGCAATTGAACAGGTCACCTTATCCAAAAACCTTCTGAGTCTTCATGTTAAATACAGTGGTGGATGTACTACCCACAAATTTAACTTAATTGGTCACCGAATGGTCACTAAATCATTGCCCCCAAAAAGAAGTGTCCGTTTGCACCATGATAATAATGGGGATGATTGTCGAGAAATAGTACAAGAAGTATTAATTTTTGATATTACCGACTTGGCTTACCAAAAACAAGAAACAATGATTCATATAGATGGCTATGAGCAAGGCATTCGTTACATGCCCGTGGGCAATTAATTACAACTGTTTCAGTCGTGCATAATCTTTGGCAAAATAAGAAAGAATTACATCAGCTCCAGCGCGTCGTATACTCAACAACATTTCTTCCATAGCCAATTCATAATTTAACCATCCCTTTTCACAGGCAGCCATTAGCATTGCGTACTCTCCGCTCACATTATAAGCCGCAATGGGTAAATTACTGTTTTCTTTCAATAAATGAATGACATCCAGGTAGCACAAGGCAGGTTTTACCATTAAAAAGTCTGCTCCCTCCACTTCATCCAAATCGGCCTCAATCAATGCTTCTCTTTTGTTTGCCGGATTCATTTGATACGTTTTTTTATCACCCGCTTTAGGTGCAGACTCTAATGCATCTCGAAACGGACCGTAATATGCACTCGCATATTTAGCCGTGTAAGACATAATAGATGTATTGGTATACCCCGCACTATCTAGTTTATCACGAATGATACCAACACGACCATCCATCATGTCCGAAGGACCAATAATATCAACACCTGCTTGAGCTTGCACCAAAGCCATTTCTGCTAAAATTTCAAGTGTTTTATCATTCAAAATTTCTCCGTTCTCCACCAAACCGTCATGACCGTCTGAACTATACGGATCCATTGCAACGTCACTCATAATTGTCACTGAAGGGAACTTCTCTTTTATTTTTCGGATTGCATTTAAGTAAAAGTTTTCTGCATCTAAACCGTAGGTCGCTGTTGTATCCTTGAGTTGATCAGGTACTGCTGGAAAAATATCAAAACTTGTCAAACCTAAACTCAAACACTCTTCGATTTCTTTCAACATATCGTTAATATTTAATCGATATTGTCCAGGCAACGACTGAATGGGATGTTTAGGCAAACCCTCAGCTTGTAAAAAAATGGGATAAATCAAATTCGCAACATTAAGCTGCGTCTCTTCTACCATTTTTCTTATGGTATCTGACTTTCTATTTCTTCTTGGTCTTACACGCATTATAGTTCTTTTTTACAAAATTAAAATTTAATTTAATTCTATATCTCTGAGCGATTACTGAAGCCAATAAATTCGCTCAATTTATTTATTTTCATTTTTCTTTGCTTAGTTCCTGATATTATTTCAGATAATCGAATTATTTTTTTAGTTTTGAATTTAAAATTGTGCTATGAAAATTGTTAAGAAACTGTTTTTGCCTACAATATCGCTTTTTGCACTGATTTCGTGCAGCGGTGAAGGTACCAATGGTGAATCTGATGGAACCGACACCAATGAGCTCGTGGTTGTAGACGAAAAGTTTTTAGAAGAGGATCAGTCGTTGACTTCAAATATCAATGGGAAAATATTCAGTATTCCCTCTCCTATTCAAATGGTTTCTTTGTTAAAAAATCAAGATGACGTCTTCAATGAGCTCTTATTGACAGACCCGAAAAATGTGGAGAATTTCACAACAACATACAAGCGCGCGGTTAACATGGGTGTCTACGGGGCAGACTTAGGATATGCGACCGTATATGAGAAAAATATGCAGGCCGTTTCCTACCTTAACTCTGTTGACAAACTATCGGCAGAATTAGGAATTGCAGGAGCATTTGATGGTGAATTAGTTCAACGATTTATTGATAATGGTAATAACCAAGACTCAATGTTAGTGATAATGTCAGAGGGCTATCGCAAAGGTGACCAATTTCTAAAAGACAACGAACAACATGATGTTGCTTCACTAATTTTAACAGGCGGCTGGATTGAATCACTATATTTTGCGACTTCAATTTTTGATAAAACAAAAGACCAAGAGGTTGCCAATCGAATTGGAGAACAAAAAACAGCACTAAAAACAATCGTTGATTTATTGAATGATTTTAACGCGGAAGGTGAATATACAGAGTTAATTGAAGACCTTACCGACTTAAAAACAGACTTTGATGAAATTCAATTCAATTACGAATATGTAGAACCGGTGATTGATGAAAAAAACTGCGAGACACATATTAGAAGTAAATCATCAGTGCAGATTGAAGGGAAAGTTTTAGACAATATTGTTAAAAAAGTCAAAGCTATCAGAACAGCGTTAATTGGATAAAAAAATGAAAAAAGGTTTAATAATTCTTACAACACTATTTATTTCTTGCTTTGGATTTGCGCAAGAATGTGATTCTTTGGCTAATGTTTGTTATAAACACTTAATGGCCGACGCTAAAGATGGAGAAATTTATATTTCAGATGGACAGGTTTACAAGGCATTTTTAGATGCAGAACAAGCGGCTGAATTTAAAGTAACCCTTTATGGAGGATCTAATTATCGCATAGCTACTACAGCAGGAATAAAGGATGATTACGTTATTTTTAATGTATATGATAAAGACAGAACTTTGTTATTTTCTAACGAAGGTTATGCCAACAAACCATACTGGGATTTCAAAGTCGATCATACATTAGATTGTTACATCGAGGCTCAACTAGATATAGACAAAAAAGTATCAGGCTGTATTGTCGTATTATTGGGGTTCCAAAAATAAATTTTAACCGCCCCACTGAATGAGTCAAAGGATACTAAAAGCTCTGATGCAACTCTTTGCAATTATTGCGAGAGTTGATGAAGAAATTGACGAAAAAAACCCAGTCACGAAAGGCAATGGGCGGAAAATCGTTCAGGCCTTCTTAAGTCAAGAGCTTGGTTCGGCAACCGTTGAAGAGTATCTACGCGTTTTTGACGAATTCCTCATTGCCTATCAGGGTACCTCTAAGAAAAAAGACGGGAAAAGAAAAAAAACATCCGTTCATTCTGTTAAAGTTCTTCGAATTTGTACGCAAATCAATGAAGAATTGACGCAAAGCCAAAAAATGATTGTGCTTGTGCGTATTTTGGAATTTATTAATGCCAATGAAGTTGTTGCTGAACAGGAACGTGAATTTGCCGTAACTGTTGCTGATACCTTTAATGTTACAATGGAGGAATATGACGAAATTAAAGATTTTGTCGAGGCTCCAATTGAACGTGTTATTGACGCGAGTCAGATGTTGTACATTACAGCAAATCCAAGTGAAAAATTCTCAGAAGCGAAACACATCTATTCTGAAAACATCGAAGGAGAAATACGAGTTTTAAAAATAGAAAGTGTCAATTTCCACTTTTTTAAATACTTGGGCAACGGTGCCTTAAACCTTAATGGTCAACCCATCCGTCCAAACCGTCACATGATTTTAAACCAAGGAAGTTCTATTCGTTCTTCCAAGGTATCGCCAATCTACTATAGTGATATAATTGGACAATTTTTATCCGATGAAACACAACAAAAAATTGTCTTTAAAGCCGAAGATGTTGTTTACCGTTTTAAAGGAGGAAAAATAGGTCTTCACAATTTTAATTTTGCTGAAGAAGCCGGTTCTCTACTTGGAATTATGGGAGGCTCCGGTGCAGGAAAATCAACCTTATTAAATGTTCTTAACGGAAATTATACGCCGGCAGAAGGGCAAGTGACAATTAACGGAATTGATATTCATAGCGAAAAACACGAAATTGAAGGTGTTATTGGTTATGTTTCTCAAGATGATTTACTAATTGAGGAATTAACGGTCTATCAAAACCTTTTTTACAACGCTAAGTTATGCTTCGGCAAATTACCCGATCGTGTAATAGCAAAAAAAGTATTATCCCTTCTTAAATCATTAGGACTTTATGAATCGCGTGAATTAAAAGTTGGTAGCCCACTTGAAAAAACCATTTCTGGTGGTCAAAGGAAGCGATTGAACATTGCATTAGAGCTTATCAGAGAACCATCAGTTTTGTTTGTGGATGAACCAACATCAGGCCTTTCATCTCGGGATTCTGAAAACATCATGGACTTACTCAAAGAATTAGCTCTAAAAGGTAAGCTGATTTTTGTGGTGATTCATCAACCAAGTTCCGATATTTTTAAGATGTTTGATAAGTTACTGATTCTGGACGTGGGCGGATATCCGATTTACAATGGAAATCCTGTGGATGCAGTAATGTACTTTAAGGATTTAATTAATCATGCCAAAAGTAACGAATCTGAATGCCCGGTTTGTGGTAATGTAAACCCCGAGCAGATTTTTAATATCATTGAATCAAAAGTTGTAGACGAATACGGAACATTAACACAGCACCGTAAGGTATCGCCAAAAGAATGGAACAAACATTATTTGGAACTCTTGGAGAAGGATCCAAATCGAATTCAATTAGAGAAAGATGAAGAACATGTGCCCGAGAGCACATTTAAAAAGCCAAATATATTTGTTCAGCTTTATGTTTTTTTCAAACGTGATGTATTATCAAAACTGACCAACAAACAGTACATGATAATCAACCTCCTTGAAGCGCCTGTACTGGCTTTTGTTTTGTCTTTCTTTGTTAAGTTTTATAATTCTTCGGGAGATGGTGTTTATACCTTCAATGAGAATCAAAATATTCCTCCTTTTCTTTTTATAGCTGTAATTGTTGCACTATTTATTGGATTAACTGTAGCTGCAGAGGAAATAATAAAAGACCAAAAAATCTTAAAACGAGAGTCCTTTCTGAATTTAAGCCGAGGTTCTTATCTTATATCTAAGATTTCTATTATGTTCATAATTTCGGCTGTGCAAATGCTACTTTTTGTAATAGTTGGAAATTACATTCTAGAAATCAAAGGCATGTGGCTCTCTTATTGGTTGATTTTATTTAGCTTGTCGTGTTTCGCTAACTTGCTAGGTCTTAACGTTTCGGCCTCTTTCAATTCAGTTAAGGTAATTTATATTTTAATTCCGATATTGATTATACCTCAACTTTTGTTTAGCGGTGTGATTGTTAAGTTTGATAAGCTACACCCTTTGTTTGGAAATCAAAGTTCTGTTCCACTAATTGGAAATGTAATGGCTTCCAGATGGGCATATGAAGCGCTTGCTGTTACCCAATACAAGGATAATGAGCACAGCAAAATCTTTTATCAATTGGAAAAAAATAAAAGTTTTGCCACGTGGAAAAAAGACTATTGGCTCCAAGAAATGGCGGCACAATTAGATTTTATTAAAACCAATATTAACGAGGTTGAAAGAAAAGATGATGTACAACATTCATTCGCTGTTTTAAAACACGAAATAGAACGAGAACAAAACTTTATTCAAAACCTTAAATGTAATGATTGCGTTGATCAACTGAATTTCACATCGTATAGTGACGGTACTTATGATCAACTAAAATCTTTTTTTGCAACGTTAAAATCACATTACCGTTCGATTGTTGATCGTAACAGAGAACGCATTGATGACCTTACAAAGAATTATATTGACGAGCATGGTAAAGATGCGTATTTATTATTGGTAGATACCTACACGAACGATGCCTTAACTCGATTTGTAACCAATAAGACAGATTTAAATAAACTCGTTGTTGCTGGAAACCAGCTCGTACAAAAGTCAGACCCTATATATTTAGACCCCTATGATGTGAGTTTCTTCAATGCTCACTTTTATGCTCCGAGAAAACGAATGATGGGTACTTATGTAAGCACATTTTCTGGAAACCTTATGGTGATATGGTCAATGACTCTATTTTTCATCATTACGCTCTATTTTGACCTCTTTAAAAAGCTGTTGGATGGACTTGAAAAGCTCTTTGCTCGATTGAGTTTCAAGTGATAAGATTTTTTTCTGATTTTTTTTTAATCTGAATGGAATTTATTTCTAAAAAATGATTTATATTTGCCAACCCAAATGAAAAAGGGAGACCTTTTAAGAGAAGCAAAAAAAGATTTGCTTTAGTAAAAATTGAAAATGTTGTTTACTGAATATGTCTGATTTCGTGCTTAACGTAATTCGACTTAAAGGGCAAACAAAATAAAAGACACAAATGGTGGTTGTAGCTCAGTTGGTTAGAGCGCCTGGTTGTGGTTCAGGAGGTCGTGGGTTCGAGACCCATCTTCCACCCAAAGTAAAACCTCTCAGATTTTCTGGGAGGTTTTTTTGTTTTACGGAAGCGTTGAAAACCCTTTTCAAAAGCGATGCGGAAATCAAAAAAACAGTACTTTACGAGGAACGAGTAAAGGTTTTACTTTGATGGTCAAACAGAAGATAATGGGTCCTGCATTGCTAGACCCATCTTCCACCCAAAGTAAAACCTCTCAGATTTTCTGGGAGTTTTTTTTGTTTTACGAAA
>NZ_LYPF02000003.1 GCF_001661595.2 Crocinitomix algicola | reverse complement strand
GGCAATTAATATCGAAAGGCTTTCATAAGTCAATAACGGTTCAGGATTTTCCACTTAAAGGTATGTTTGTTTTCTTTCATATAAAGCGTAGGAGATGGACTGATAAAGAGTCAGGAAAGATTGTTCAGCGTAACTGGAATTTAGTAGCAAACGGCACTCGAATGACAAAGGAGTTTGCCGCTTTTTTAAAATCAATTAATCAATACTAAATCACTTGATTGTCGTACAATAGGCTCGTTTTTTGGTGTTTCCGGGAAGAAGCTGCAACGACAGTACAAAGACTACCTGAGTGATTTTAAACAATGGAAGCAGCTAGCTCATGCAAGAGATTGGTTGGTTTTCCCAGAGAATATGGGAAGGCGATTGTCTATTGATGAAGTAGCCTTATCTCAGGGAGAACTCTATACGGTTGTCACTAATAAAAAAGCAAAAGGTAAAGCAGGTTCAGTGGTAGCTATAATTGCGGGAACCAAAGCTGATGTCGTTATTGAACATCTAAAAAAGATTCCAATCGATAAACGTAGACAGGTGAAAGAAATAACCTTGGATATGGCACCAAACATGAAATTAATTGCTAAAACTTGTTTTACCAGAGCTACGCAGGTTATCGATCGATTCCACGTCCAAAAACTGGCGATAGAAGCGTTGCAAGAAATCAGAATTAAACACAGATGGGAAGCTATTGATCAGGAAAATGAAATGATTTTAGCCGCAAGAAAGATTAAAACGGATTATCAACCCGAATTACTGTTGACCGGCGAAACAAGAAAACAAATACTTGCCAGGAGTCG
>NZ_LYPF02000029.1 GCF_001661595.2 Crocinitomix algicola | reverse complement strand
ATTTTGTGGTATGATTGCGGATAACCATAATATTGGACTTGACATGTTGAACAATTCATCAGATTATTACTAAAAATATTCTTGTGGTACGATTGCGGACAACCATATAATAAACATTTATCGCATTCTATTAATATGGTTGATGTAGCACTCTTATAAGTCAATCTAATCTATAGAAAGATCGATTTAACTCAAAAAATTGTCAATCTTTAAACCTGCTTTATCCTCATTAAAATGAATACTAATTTGAAATTATTTTAAAATAATCGTTGGGTCTTCATCTTGCTTCTGTTCAACTTTGGGGACACTGTATTCTTGAGTCTGCTTGCCTCCAATTATAACCATAGCAAATGCTGTTGGAATTTTTTTTCGATGCAGCGAATATTCATCAACTTTTACATACAATCCGATATGAGAAAAATTTTTTGCAAGTAAATTGTAAATAGTATTCTGGCTTTGAATTTTGGTAATAACGGCTTTCGTAAAGTCTAATTCTGTTATTGCTTTAACAGGTTCTGGCTTTTTCTTTTTTGGGTTTTTGAGGTCTTCTAACTTCATTCTTTTTCCAAAGAAAAGTTTTAATTCTGTACTTTGATCTTTGCTTAAATAATGGAAATTTTGATGTTTTTTTAGGTTCGTTAGGTTTACTTGAAAGATAATTGCATTGAACACCCTATAGTCGCCTTTCAAATACTTAATTGATCGTTCTACATACCGTATTAACTTTTTTCTTTTCTTTTTGTCTTTAAAAAAACTTCGCGGTAAATGTTTCACTGAAGTATTGCATACTTGGTTGAAAACACTGTCTTGTTCAAATATTTTTCTCCCACGTTTTTTTCGATACGCATTTATTTGGTGTACTATAATGGACGCATAATTTTTCTTATCAAAATCAACAATAGACAATTTCGAACGATTTGGAACTCGTGAAACAATCTCATTTCGCTCCGTTCGATCCAGTTGGTCAAAAAACACCTTATTCTGCCCTCGAGCATTAAAAGCAAAAAGTAAAATTAGTATGGTCGAATTTATTTTCATTCGGTATAAATCATGGCCATAAGTTGATCACCAGTTATCGCTTTAGAATTAAATGTTTCAAGCGTTATTTTTTTAGGGTTTGTTTTATGCGCACTCCACGATTTGTGAATGCCAATCATATCATTTTTAAAAAAAACCATGATGGCAACTTTTTTTGATGCTGCATCAAAAAAGGCGGATGAATTATTAAACGTAATTACGCCATTCTTGTCAAAATCAAGCACACTAATTTGTGTAGGTTTACCCTCAATTTCTACACCATCATCTCCAATGAAATTATTGGCAATTACAGTTGGTCTCTCCATTCTAGATCGAACATCACAATTCCAAATACCAAGACCGGTAATTGAAAATATTCGTTGGACACTGGTTTGATTTACAGAGCTGTTTAAAAGTTCCTTGTTCTCAAAAATGAGTTTTTGTCTTTGCTCTTCAAGTTTTCGAGCCAATTTTTTAATTTCAATTTCCTGTTGCTTGATGATGCGTTTTAGTTTACGATTCCTTTTTCTTTTTAATGCTTCGTCCTTCTTTTGGTAAAACCGGTAACGTTTGGAAAATGATTTAAAACTTTTAATTCTCCTTTTAATGTCATCCGCTTTTGTTGCCAAAGTAACGGGAATGTTTACTATTGAATCTTCATATAAAAAATTTAAATATAAACGATCGTGTTTTTCCGAATGCTGAATGTTTAAGTTTTGAATAACATTGAGTCCATCAAAATATTTTTTAGACATGGGACGCATCTTATAGTGATTGTATTTTTTTTTCAACCCTTTGCTTACCCTTTTTATCCAATCTTTATAGAACTGTATACTATCTGAATTCCCATCGATAATGTATTTTTGTGATGCAAGAAATTTGCTTGCAAATTCGGGTTTACGAACGGTTATTTTTCTCTTTTCTGTTCGAATGCTCTTTAATTTCGGTAATGTAATTAATCGTGAAAAGGTGAGTTCAAGCGAACGGTGTTCACTGTTACCTTTAACATGTGGAATTATACGGTTAGAAACAACTTGAATTTTCGTTCTGTTGAAGTTTAAAAACGCTGCATTCGCTGCAGAGTCTATTTTAGAAAGATCAATTTTAAACGGTTCGTTTACAAGGTCCTTTTTATTGTATTCCCAATTGCCATTTTCATTTAATTGATATAAATTCATGGCGGTATTTGCACTAGGACTCATCATGTTAACTTCGATGGTTTTATCTTCGTTTAGTTTAAGTGGGTTGCCGGTTTGATCATACGCCTCAAGGTTAATCATTCCTCCTGATGAAAAGAACAGGTTTTCACGAGCCGAATCTGATGTCATGGTTATTCCAGACAATAAAATCGAAACGGGCTCCATAAATTCAGTATACTCAATTTTAACCTCACCTCGATAAATTTTTCCGTCTTTATCAATAAAAGCTTCTTTTGGAACAGTGATGGAAGAGCTACCAATACTCAACAAATTACTTTCTAATGAAGAGAATGTTTTCGTTGTTGGTTGAGGAACAAGTGAAGGTAAAGGAGGGTTAATGCCGATTTTCTCCTCAATGGGTTCATTATAAAGTAAGGCTACATTAGGTTTTATACTTGAAAATTTTTTTATGTTTTCAATCGAGATTTTATTCGCTCTACAATCCAACCATTTTAGCTCTTTTTTTTCCAATAATGGATCTAAATTAGTAAGTGCATTGTTTTTTATACTGATGGAATCAACATCAATAAGAGAAAATGCTTTTAAGGTCGAATAATTCGAATGGTCCAAGTTTAAATAACGGGGATGAACATATTTGTCTATTATTTCAGCGGTTTTTTCGGGTTGTTCAAATTGACAATAGTTAAAACTAAGTTTTTCTATTACAGTGGAGGTTTCTACGCGTGGAAATGTTTTTAAGGTGGACCTGCTTATTGAAAGATGATGAATATTTAGGTGCTTAAATTCGACGGGTAATGTTTTTAAATGGCTAAGCGCTAAAAAATCCATTTGATCTTTCACAGACAGACTAAATATCAATTCATCCGTTTTTAATTTGGGATTTTCGGAAACATCCAACGATCGTAAGTGCCACCATTGATTCACTTGCCAACTGATATCCGTTATCAAATTATTCGATAAATCAACATACTCCAGTTTAACCAGCTGAACAATTGGATAGGGCAAATTATTTAATTTATTCCCTTGCACATCTAGTCGAGTAATGTTTTTTTGGCGACCAATGTTCTGGGGTAAAAAACCTAATTCACAATTGTTGAGATACAACTCAGTGAGTTGAAATGTAGCTGCTTCAAATAAATGGTCTAAATCAGTTATACTTACTCCAACATTGTCAGATAAGTTTAAAATTTTTAAATTCTTCTGCTTTGCCAAACCTATGGGTAGTTCAACTATGCCGTTCATGGATACGTCTAATTCTACAAGATTTTTGCACATTAAAACTTCTTCTGGAATTGAAATGAGGGCTTGATTAGATAGGTCGAGTATTGTAACTTCCTGCTCTCTTCCTTTTATGGATTGTAGGTCGCTTGTTTTAAAGGCAAAAGATGTGGGTAAAGATGTGAAAATCAACAAAAACAAAAATGAACTTTTCATGTCTAAATAGATTAAGTGAATGAAGTAATTTTGTTGATATAAGCGCTGGGTTTTAATTAATGTCTTGTCCTTTAATAGGTAACCGAAAATAGGTTGTTTGGTTAAAAATTTGATATTTAAACGTTAAAATGCGAACATTATTTAAAAAAATCAGTATATTCTTTAAGCTAATCAATTTTTTGTATGAGAATTTTGCCATTATTTTTTGGCATTAATCTTGTCAAGGAATCGCAAAAACTAAATGGTGTTTAAGAACGGTTATTGTCAAAATACCTTTTATCAAATAAGAACTACCGTTTGTAGATTCAACGTTTATAAATGCCGTTTAACTAATGTGTTTTCTTATTTTTGAAATATGAAGCAGTTTGCCTTATTCGTGTTGTTGTTATTTAATGGGATGGCTTTCACCCAATACAATCCTTTTGAAACGTCCTATTCAGATACCTTGTTTAATGCTAAAAAACAACCTGCGAAAATTACTTTTTATGATGAAACAAAAAAAGAGGTAGGTGTTTCATTATTTCAATATCATGAGAATGATAGCGTGAAACTTCTAAAGTTTAAAGGCAACGCAGGCGAAATATATTCTGTTTACAACGAATTTGGTCATTTATTAGAGTCCACTACGCAGCGTGGTACGTTCGTTTCAAAATATACTTATGATTATGAATATGATGATTTTGGACAACTTTTAAGAGTTCGAGGGTACAATACCGGTGGGTTACTTTTTATTTCAAATCGTTATTCCTATAAAAATGGGATGCAAACAAAAGTTGAACGATTTAACACCTCTGATCAGTTATTTGATTGGACTGATTTTGAGTATGATGAAAATAACCAATTTGTAAGCAGTGTAACTTTTAACGCAGATACACTATTAATAAAGGCACGTAAACAATTTCAATTAACTCAGGATGGAAAACCCGAAGAGTATTTGATTAAGTATGCCTATCAAAAGGGTTGTTTATCTTCTTTAGAGGTTTTTCCCTCCGATGTAACATTTGGTGAAATGAGAGAGGCGAAAAAAACAGTGGTGTTTCATGTAAAAGATAGAGAATTGAAATCGTTTACTTATTTCGAACCAGAATCTTCTGATGATAAAGGACAAATCATAATTATCGATGATCAATCAAAAAATCATCCAATAGTAAAAGAATACTTGCATGTTATGTCCTTAATTCCGGATGGTTTTTCAGAAAATGTTGAACGTTCTGTCGAAATGCCAAATGGTATTCACTAAATCAATTCATTAAAACCTCTCTTCGTTCTAAAGCATAGATTAAAAAGCTTGCCAACCAATGACTCCCCATATAGTCACTTTCGGCAACCTGGTTCATTGATGCCAAAAGATGAGTGTCTCCTAGTTGAATGAAATTTTCCCTTAGTTCAGGAAGTTTCTTTGCAATGGTATAAAAACACCATGCCCTTGAAAAATTTAATCCATCTAAATGAACGAGCTTACCATCTGTTCTGTCCGCAACTTTACCCGGTTTTAAATTAAAATTGCCTTCAAATACTTGTGGTAAAAAACCTGCTAACCAACTTCTGAAATCTGATTGAGGTAAAACTTTTGACATTAATTCAGCCTCCTGTAAGCATGGTGAAATAAAATCATACCCACTAGGTTCCCAACTCAATGGGCAATGTTGGTCTTGTAGATAAAAAAACTTGGCTCTTTCGATAATGGCACTTTCAAATTTTTCATTCTTTACAGATCTTGAATAATCGAGTGCTAAAGAAAGTCCAAATGCCGAATTTGTGTGCTCACCAACCCGAATCGGATAGAGTAACTTTGGTAAAAAATCGATATAAAGCTTAACAATATGGTCCGTAAGTGGTTGAAGTTTATCACTCCATTTATGCGTGCTGTTTTCAGGGAGTGCCTTTAGTTCTGCGTGTAATTTTAACAACCAGGCCCAACCGTATGTTCGTTCAAAAGATTCGTTAAGTTTGGTTCCAAAATAATCCAATTCTCGCTTTACTTTTTGGGTTGTAAATTGTTTGTTGAATAATGCGGTAATCCTTTTACTCAAGTCCGAATCCGGAAATTTTGATTTAGCTTTTGCCAATAACCAATGGCCATGAACGGCCGAGTGCCAATCAAAACAACCATAAAAAATAGGGTGTAAATCCCTTGGTGAACGTAAGTCTTCGTCGCTTGAAATAACTTGCCCTAATTTATAAGGATACTCTGTTGGAATGCAATGAAGGGGTAAAGCAGAAAACTTTTCAAATGTTGCATAATCTAACTTCAGCTGATTTTCTTGTGAGATACTGACACAACTCACAAAAACAAAAAGAATGAGTATAATTTTTTTCAAAACGAATTATTTTCTAATAAAGATAGAGAAATCACTATCACACTCCTATAAATCCCGAAAATTAATTCGGAAATTTAATAAGGGTTTTACAGGAAGAGAAAAAGAAAAATATTTGTAAGTGATTGTTTGTGAGTCTGTAAGGGTAGTTTTGATGCGTTCGATGGGTTTTGTAGGGCGTTCCCCATTCGAAATTGCTTTTCGAATGGGGCGGGCTTTACACACTCGCTTTTGTTCCTCCGTCCGTCTCAGACGGACGGACAAAGAGCTCAAACAATTGCTCCAATCCCTAACGCGCAGATTTTAAAATAAAATACCATTTTACATATAGTGGTATCTTTGCGGATAACCATTAGTTACCATACTATAAGTACACTCAAACTTCATAGATTCAATCGTCAAAAAATTTAGTGGTACAATTACGGACAACTACATATTCCATTTATTACGACTGTTTCAAAAGGCCAATTTGAATTTCGATAGTCATCAAAACTGAAGGAATTATTCCCACGAATCCAATTTTAATTCGTTAGTTCCGCTGATATAGCTTATTTTTACCCCCGTGTTAATATTTGGAAATAAAATAGAGAAAAATTTTGAGGGCTTTTTGGGTGTTTTGGCGGCACTTATAGCCTTTTTCTTGCCTTTAAATCAAAAGGTAGTTGTACTACTCATTCTTTTGTCTGGTTTAGTGGCTATTTTTAGTTGGGTTAAAGTGGGAATAAAGTTACCTGAGAAAAAATATTGGCCAATGCCTATTTTGTTTGGTCTTTATTTAATTGGTCTCTTTTTTACTTCTAATTTTAATTATGGCGGACATGATATAGAAACTAGAATGACCTTTTTCTTATTTCCTTTGATATACGGAAGTACCAAACGAAGCTCAGGTTTACCACTTAAATTAATTTCATTTAGCCTTGTTTTAGGCTGCTTAGTTGCCATTCCTTGCTGCTATTATTATGCTAATATTTGTTTTCAAGAATTTGGTTATCCCCAATGTTATCAAGGGGTGCGTTTAGCATTTAATATGCACCCAACTTACCTTGCGCTTTACATGATTTCAGCAATTGTTTTAATGTGGTATAATTTTTCATTTATAAGCGCTGGAATATGGAGTAAAATAGGGATGGTATTTGTTTCATTTGTTCTACTCTTCATGGTTTACCGCTTTTATTCATTAGGACCGTGGATTGGATTTATCGGCATGATCGCAGTACTTATTTTAGCACATACTATTCAAAGAAAAAAATATAAACTTGCTTTGTTCGGATCGCTTGGCTTATTGGGTGTAATTTTAATTAGTTTTAATTCCTTGCCATTTTTAAAATCAGACTATGAAGGAGTGAAAGAAAAGCTGACTTCCTATTTCAATAACCCAGAAGAGTTTTTCGAGAAAACCAAAAATGAAATTAATAGTATTGATTCACGAATTCTAATTTGGATGACAAGTACCGAAGTTATAAAAAAGCATCCATTCGGCGTAGGAACAGGGGATATGAGAGACGTTTTAATGCAAACTTATCGCGATAAAGGGATGGATGTTTATGCGGAACGTCAACTAAACCCGCATTGCCAATACCTGCAAACGTCTATTGCAATTGGAATTATAGGTGGTTTATTTTTGATTGCTTCTTTGTTTTATTGGGGATACTTGGGGTTTAAGTCAAATAATTTTTCCTTACTTGCCATTATCGCACTTTTTTCATTTGCTTGTTTGTTTGAATCAGTCCTAGAACGTCAATGGGGTATAGTATTTTTCATGTTTATTTCCACGGTTTGGCTAGATCAAATGAATAACAATAAACCTACAACTGAAAACACCAAATGAAATTACTAATCTTAACACAATATTTTCCTCCCGAAACAGGTGCACCTCAAAATAGGTTGTTTGAGTTAGCTCTACAACTAAAAAATAAAAACGTGGATGTAGAAGTGCTTACGGCAATGCCTAACTACCCTAAAATGGAGGTTTTTAAAGAGTACGAAGGCAAGAAAAAAATGGTAGAAATGATTGAAGGGCTAAAGATTTACCGTTCAAATATCTATGTTACCAAAAGTAAAGGCATTTTTAAAAGGTTGTTAAACTATTTTTCATTTGTTTTTTCAGCTTATTCCCTTGGTAAAAAATTGGGAAATTATGATTATATTCTCTGTGAATCACCACCTCTTTTTTTAGGATACACAGCTATGCGATTAAGTCGAAAGCTTTCAGCAAAATTAATCTTTAATGTTTCTGATTTATGGCCTGAAAGTGCTGAGAAAATGGGTTTGGTTTCAAATAAGTTTTTTCTTAAACTAGCGTACAATCTAGAAGCGAAAATTTATAAAAACTCTTATCTGATTACTGGTCAAACGCAAGGAATTGTCAAGAGTATAAAAACAAGATTCCCCGATCGGGATGTATTCTGGTTACCCAATGGTGTCGATTTAAATCGGTACCAACCAACTCAAATTTCTTCTGTTGGCTTTCGAGAAAAATATCAAATTCCTTCAAATCACCTTTTGTTTTTTTATGGAGGGATTTTAGGGCATGCCCAAGGATTAGAAGTTATTATTAAAGCTGCTGAAAAGCTGAAAAATAGAGAAATTTCATTTGTGCTGATGGGTTCCGGTCCGCAAAAAGATGAACTTCTAAGGCTAAAAAAGACGTTAAATTGCAATAACGTTATTTTTGCTGATGCTGTTGGTAGAACAGAAATCGCTGGTATAATTAAAGATATAGATGTGTCAATTGTTCCACTCAGGAATTTAGAGTTGTTTAAAGGTGCAATTCCATCAAAAATCTTTGAAATTTTAGCAATGGAAAAACCTATTTTATTGGGGGTGAACGGGGAGGCAAAAGAGTTATTTATTGATCAAGGTAATTGTGGTTGGTATTTCGAACCTGAAAATGTCGATGATTTAGTTTCCCAAATCAATACAATCCTCAATCAAAAAAGTGAAGTTGTTGCAAAAGGCAAAAATGGGCGCAATTACGTTTCGGCTAATTTTAATCGTTCTACGATAGTAGAAGAATTTTACCAATATTTGCTGAAAAAAGAGACCAAAAATTAATTTTATTTAAACTTGTTTATGATACCGTTTTCTCCACCTCGGATTGATCAAAAAATTGTAGATAAAGTCGCTGAAGTGTTATTGTCAGGTTGGATCACTACAGGACCGAAAACTAAACAATTCGAAAATGAACTGGCAACCTATTTGACATGTGAAAAAGTGATATGCCTAAACTCGGCAACCGCAGGAATGGAACTCGTGTTGCGTTGGTTTGGAATTCAACCGGGTGACGAAGTAATTATACCTGCCTATACTTATTGTGCGACGGCAAATGTGGTAATGCATTGTGGAGCAACACCTGTCATGGTGGATATCAATGAAGATGACTTCAACATTTCTTTGGAGAAAATCAAAGCTGCAGTAAGCCCTAAAACAAAAGCAATTATTCCCGTTGATATAGGAGGATGGCCTTGTGATTATGACGAACTGATGAAGTTTGTAAAGGAAGAGTCTGTTTTAAATATGTTCCAGCCAAGAACAGAAAATCAAACTAAACTTGGACGAATTTTGGTTATGGCTGATGCAGCGCACAGTATTGGAGCAAAATACAAAGGGCGGCAGGTTGGAGCTGTCACTGACGTCGCCGTCTTTTCATTTCATGCGGTAAAGAATTTAACTACTGCCGAAGGAGGCGCAGTCGCAATGAATTTAGGAGCTTGTTTTGATGTTGAACAAATCTATCAAGAACTGAACATAAAATCGTTACACGGTCAGTCTAAAGATGCGTTAGCGAAATCAAAAGCAGGCGGCGGAAATTGGCGCTATGATGTAATTGAACCAGGGTTTAAATGCAATATGATGGACATCCAAGCAGCCATTGGATTGGTTGAGCTTGAACGTTATGCCTCTAACCTTGAAAGAAGAAAAGCTATTTTTAAACACTATGAATCCGTTTTTGAAAAATACAGCTGGGCTATCCGACCAACTTTTAAAGTCGAGAATTCAGAATCGTCTTACCATCTCTATATGCTTCGGATTAAAAATATTAGCGAAGAACAGCGAGATGAAATTATAAAAGGAGTTTTTGACCGGATGGTATCAGTAAATGTTCATTTCCAACCATTACCGTTACTCACAGCATACAAATCGAGAGGGTATAAAATGGAGGATTATCCAATAGCGTATGCAAAATATTCGAATGAAATTACACTACCAGTTTATTTCTCACTTTCAAATTCTGATTTGGTTAAAGTTACAAGCGCAGTAGTTGAAGCCGTTGAAACAGTTTTAAATTGATGTATAGCATTCTTAAAAGAATATTTGATTTTATAGCTTCGCTGATAGCACTTCTAGTATTGAGTCCTATTTTGCTAATAATTGCGCTATGGATTTCAATTGATAGTAAGGGAGGGCCTTTCTATAAACAAATTCGTGTTGGTTTAAATGGAGTAGAATTTAAATTGTATAAGTTCCGGTCCATGCGCGTTAATGCAGATAAACAAGGTCAAATTACAATCGGTAACGATAATCGTGTAACTTCAGTAGGACGTTTTATTCGTAAATATAAAATTGATGAAATCCCTCAATTATTTAATATTTTAAAGGGGGATATGTCTGTTGTAGGTCCCCGACCAGAAGTTCCAAAATATGTCGCGCTTTATTCAACAGAACAGCGAGAAGTATTACGCGTAAAACCTGGTTTGACAGATTATGCCTCTCTTGAATATATAGATGAACAGAAAATTCTTGGCCAATCCAATGATCCAAATAATACGTATATTAAAGAAATAATGCCAGCAAAATTAGCGCTCAATCGAAAGTATATAGAAGAAAGGAGTGTGTTAACGGATTGTAAATTAATTATTAATACACTCTTAAGAATTCTAAATTAATACTGTTTTTAATTAAATCTTTCGTTTACTTTTTTAAGAAAGTTTCAAATTGTCAGTAAATTTGCGGGAATTTAAAAACAAAAGTTAAAATGGGTAAGGAACAAATATCAGTGATGTTAGTTGATGATTCTGAAGTAGATGCTTTCTTAGTAGAGGAAGTGTTAAAATCTTCCAATCTATTTGATCGCATTGATATTTATGATAATTCTTCCGAGGCATTAAATTTCATCCTAAACACATCTGATAGTCAAAGTTTACCGGATTTAATCTTGCTTGATATTAATATGCCCGTTATTGATGGTTTTGAGTTCATCGATTCTGTTGCTGATGAATATGATGATGGTTTTGAACCTGTGGTTTTTGTGGTAACAAGTTCGCAACAAATGAGAGATTACGAAAGTTTTGATAAACAATATACGGCCTCCGAATTCTTGAAAAAACCGATTGAGTTAGAGCTCTTCAAACAAAAAGTTCTCAAATATTTTCCAGCACTTAAGTTCTAAGTGTTTTATATGATTTGTTTCTTTTATTAAACTGTCTGCCAGATTTGTGTATTCGTACTTGTTCGTACAAGTTCTATCGGATTTACCTGTAATCTAACATTTTTGTCGCTTAATCGAATTGATAAAATTCATCTAAGAATAATGACGTACTTCGTAGGTACATATACCTAGATTAGTACAAACGAAAAACTAACGTCATGAAAATTAGAAGCTTAAATATAGAAGTTGACAAATGTTTTAACTTTAGTTTAGTTCTATTTATAATGTTCTTTTCCGCACCCTCTATGGGGCAAATTGTTGATATCGGAACTGGCACCGCTACAAACACAATCACGCAAAGCTCACCAATAAATATCGGTGAGCGACGAAATGCTTCCTATATTGTATATACCGCTGCGGAATTAACAGCAGCTGGAGCAATAGGGGCAGGAGAAATCTCGCAATTGGGGTTCTTTGTGACCAATGCACCTGTGTACAATTTACCTGATTACGAAATTCAAATTAAACATACTTCTGCAGCTAATGCAAATGGTGTTTCTGCAGGTGGGTTTACAACTGTTAAAACTATTGATAGTTACCATCCAAATGCTGGTGGGTGGGATATGTTAACGCTTGACTCTCCATTTGAGTGGAATGGAAGTCAAAATATTGTGATTAGAATTTGTTGGTCATCCATCCCTGAGGGTTCAGACAACTCTGGTCAGGTGAGGATCTTTTCATCTAGCAGAGGTTATAAATATTATGGTGGATGGTTTGCGTATGGCTCTGGATGTAGTTTAAATCCTGTTTTTAATGTTAATTATAAGCCGCATATTCGATTTGTTTTTCAAGACGAAACGGTTTGGACTGGCGCTGATAATTCTAACTGGTTTAATGCTGATAATTGGTCGGCTGGTGTGCCAAATAATGAAATGGATGTGCTTATTCCTAGCGGCTTGTTAAATTATCCAGAAGTGAATGGTATAGCGGTAGGAAAGAATGTAAGTGTAGTAGGGGACTTAGTGATGCTTGAATGGAGTGAATTAAAAATTTATGGCGATTTAAATGTTTCCGGTTCTTTCACAGATTTGGGAGGAGAAGTAAGTTTTAATGGTACCGGTTTACATGAAATTAATGCGACAGAGCCAACTAGTTTCTACAATTTAAAATCAAATTCGTCCTCAGGTTTTTCAATAACGAATCGTATGGTTTCAATTAATAACGCATTAAGAATAGAAAAAGGAACTGTATATACAAATGATAGTTTGACAATCGCTTCTTCGGCGATTCAAACTGGAAGAATTGATGAGATTAAAACGACTTGTGTTTATACGGTTAATATGGAAGATACCTATGGTGACGGTTGGAATGGAGCAAGTTTAAATATATATGAGGACGGAGAGTTACTAACTGAAATTCGTTGCCACGATGAAGCTTCTTCAGCAACATTTCATATTTCGAAAGACCGGGAGTTGATGTTGGAATATATTAGCGGGTCTTATGAGAATGAAAACTCTTACTCACTTATAGATGAGGATGGGGATGTTTTGTTTGAAGATGGACCAAATCCAACTACAGGAGTTGTTTATACTAGTATTGCAACGGGTTGTTCTTTTGAAAATAGTATTGAAGGTGATATTACCATGGAACGCTATATCGATGCGGGAGAAACGTATTGGAGATATTTTGCTAGTGCAGTTGAAAACCCTAAAGTTCAACAGTACCTCGATGATTTTACTACTTCTGGATTTGAAGGTGCTCATTATCCTTCTTTTCCCTTCAATTCAATTGCTTCTTATGATGAATCTCTCCCGCCAGGTGAAGGATACGTGTTTTGCGAAAGTGTTGAACAGATTATTGAAGTAGGACAAGGTTATCAAGTTTGGTCAGGGGATACAATCACCGGTACGGATGCCTTTAAAGTGGATTTAACAGGACCGGCAAATCAAGGAAATATCGCGCTTCCTGTAACTTATACTTTTTCCGGTACGCCAAGTGAAGATGGATGGAATTTGGTCGGAAATCCTTACGCTTCCACTATAAACTGGGATGATGCTGATTGGGTAAAAACAAATATGGCAAACGCTATTTATATTCAGGATCCAGATACAAAACTATACGCAGCTTATGTAGCGGGAGCAGGTGTTAATGGTGGTAGTAAATATATTGCGTCTCAGCAGTCATTTTGGGTGCAAGCTATTGCAGCTGATCCAGAATTGTCAGTTAAGGAAGGAGTTAAGTCAAATGTTGATGCAGTTTTTTATGAACCAACCGAATTAAGTGCTGGTATGACTGTTAAAATTAATGGTTTTGATAAGGAAGATCAAGCTGTTTTAAGACATGTTGACGGTGCTAGTTTGGAAATGGAATATGCTTATGATGCGCTTGATTTGTTCGGTGGTTGGGGATCGCAACCTCAATTGTCATTAATGAATGAGGATGGTCAAGATTTTGCAATACAATCTTTTGATAAGGGTAATGAAACTTGGGTTTTACCTATGCGTGTTATCGTTTTTGAATCGGGAGAATATGAGTTGTCTTTTCATCAAATCTTTGAATTGGGTGTACCGTGCATGATGGTTGAAGATGTGTATACTGGAGAATTCTATTCTGTCGAAGAAGGGGCTCCGCTCACGTTTTACATGGTTGATTCAACTTATGCCCCTCGTTTCAATTTACATATTGGAAGGGAATTGTACCCGTTTAAAGAAAATGTAACTTGCCATAATGGAGAGAATGGTTCGATAGAAATTGATTTAGGAGAAGAAATGGTGGTTTATAGTCTTACCTATGAGGGTGAAACGGTTAGTGATTTTGACGCTGCTAATCCGCTAATAATTGATAGTTTGTCTTCAGGAGCTTATGTTTTGGAATTGATAGATTATGATGATTTGTGTGGACAAACGGAGTTTGGCATTTTGATTAATCAACCGAGTGCTCTCGCCGTAGATGCAATGATTATTGATGAGTTTGATGGAACTGATGGTGCAATTGAAGTAGCTGTGACCGGTGGTGTTGAACCTTATGATTATACATGGGATTGTGGTGAGAATACAAGTAGTTTAACTGGATTAGATGCAGGTGATTACAGTGTTGAAATTAAAGATGCAAACGATTGTTTATTGGATACAACTTTTATTGTTTCTCCAACTGTGTTGTCTATAGAAGAGGATAATATGTCTAATTTCGAGGGGTATTTGGATCGTATGAGCAATGTGTTCTACATCTCAAATTCGTTAAACCAAAGCGTTGTATCAGCACAGATAATTGATGCGAATGGACGTTTGATTACAGAACAAGTGATTAACAATTCAACTAATTTATCGGTCGATATGAATCTTGGTTTATCAAACGGTTTATATTTTGTGAGGTTGAGCGGAGAAGAGGAAACGTTACATGTGTTCAAGGTTATTTTCTAACCTGAGGCAATTTGAAGTTGCGTTAAGGATTGAAGTAATTGTTTGAGCTCTCTGTTTGTTCGTCCGTCTCAGACGGACAGACAGAAGCGAGTGCGGAAAGCCTGACCATGTTTTCAATACAATATTTTGACAGCTTACTGGAAACATGGGAACGCCCAGAAAAGAAAAATCCCGCCTCATAATTTTGAGACGGGATCATTATATATTGCCGTTCCGTTCTATCCACAGCTGAGGTGGGAAAAACGGACCGTCTAGAAAACAATTCTAGTTTTACATCATCGGCATTCCTCCTGGCATTCCTCCGCCCATATGTCCTGCTGGCTCCTCTTCTGGAATGTCAGCGATGACACATTCGGTAGTCAATAGCATAGAAGAAATTGACGCTGCATTTTCAATTGCAATACGCGTAACTTTTGTTGGGTCAATTACACCAGCATCTAAAAGGTTTTCAAACACTTCTGTTCTAGCATTGTATCCGAAATCCCCTTTTCCTTCTCTTACCTTTTGAACAATTACAGCGCCTTCAACACCTGCGTTGATAACAATTTGACGTAATGGCTCTTCAACTGCTCTTTTTACAATTGCAATACCTGTAGTTTCGTCTGCATTGTCACCTGCTAAATTGTCTAAAGCTGAAATGGCACGAATTAAAGCAACTCCACCTCCAGGTACAATTCCTTCTTCAACAGCTGCTCGAGTTGCTGATAAAGCATCGTCAACACGATCTTTTTTCTCTTTCATCTCAACCTCAGTTGCGGCACCAACATATAATACTGCAACACCTCCAGATAGTTTAGCTAATCGTTCTTGTAATTTTTCACGATCGTAATCAGAAGTGGTTGTTTCAATTTGTGCTTTAATTTGGTTGACACGTGCATCGATTAGCGCTTTGTCTCCTTGACCGTTTACAATAGTTGTATTGTCTTTGTCAATATCAACTTTCTCCGCAGTTCCTAGGTTTTCAATTGTCGCGTTTTCTAATTTTAACCCTTGTTCTTCAGAAATTACAATTCCTCCGGTTAATGTTGCAATATCCTCTAGCATCGCTTTTCTTCTGTCACCAAAGCCTGGAGCTTTCACAGCAGCAATTTTCAAACCTGCTTTCAAACGGTTTATTACCAATGTAGACAATGCTGTTCCATCAATATCCTCCGCGATAATTAATAATGGTTTACCAGACTGAGCAACAGGCTCTAATATTGGTAAAATCTCTTGAATATTAGAAATCTTTTTATCGTAAATTAAGATGTACGGGTTTTCTAATTCCGCAATCATTTTGTCGGCATTTGTTACAAAATATGGCGATAAATATCCTCTGTCAAATTGCATTCCTTCAACAGTTTTTACTTCTGTTTCAGTTCCTTTTGCCTCTTCAACAGTAATTACGCCTTCGTTGCCAACAACTTTCATTGCTTCAGCAATTAACTTTCCGATTGAGTTGTCATTGTTTGCCGAAATGGTAGCAACTTGCTCGATTTTGCCGTTATCAGAACCCACTTCTTGTGATTGTGCTCTTAGGTTTTCAACAATAGCGTCAACAGCTTTGTCAATACCTCTTTTTAAATCCATCGGATTTGCTCCGGCTGCAACGTTTTTCAAACCAGCAGAGATAATAGCTTGTGCTAAAACCGTTGCCGTTGTCGTTCCGTCTCCAGCAATATCAGCTGTTTTTGAAGCAACTTCTTTAACCATTTGAGCTCCCATGTTCTCAACGCTGTCGCTCAGTTCCACTTCTTTTGCTACTGAAACACCGTCTTTTGTGATATGAGGGGCACCAAATTTTTTATCAATAATAACATTTCGACCTTTTGGCCCTAATGTGATTTTTACTGCGTTAGCTAATGCATCTACACCTTTTTTTAAGCGGTCTCTTGCATCAATATCAAATATAATTTCTTTTGCCATTTTTAATTTTGTTTAATTGTGTTAATACTCGTTAATTAAAGCACTCCGTATACGTCAGACTCGCGCATAATTAAATAGTTCGAACCATCTAGTTTGATTTCAGTACCAGAATATTGTCCATACAATACTGTGTCACCTACTTTTAGCGTCATCGGCTCGTCCGTTTTTCCAGGTCCAACTGCTATTACTTTACCTTTTAACGGTTTTTCTTTGGCTGTGTCGGGAATTATAATTCCGCTAGCCGTCTTCTCTTCTGCTGGCGCAGCTTCGATAAGAACTCTATCTGCTAATGGTTTTAACATAATTATATTTTTTACGATTAATTTTATTTTATTTCACTCCAATTAGTCATATTTTATGCCAATTAATAACATGGCAAATTTTGTGTCAATTTTGCGGAATTTTATTGTTGTTGTAAAAAAAAATGTCAGCATGTTGTGACATACTGACATTTTATAGAATGTGTTTTTAGGAATCTTATGGCTGCTGTACTGGTTCCGGTAACGGATTTGCTCCAGGAGCAGTCTCAGGTGCAGTAGTTTCAATTGCTCCTGCTTCGGTTTTTATTCCTCCCTCTGCACTTGATTCTATTACGCTATTTCCTCCAGCTGCTAAAATTAAGCAGAATAGACCAATAGCAATGGCAATACCCCATGTTCCTTTTTCTAATATGTCTGTGGCTCTTTTGGCTCCTCCTAATTGAACTGCCGAACCAAATTCAGCGTTTAAACCTCCTCCTTTTGGGTTTTGAACCAAAACAAATAAGATTAATGCGATACAAGCTATTAGAATAACTACAGTTAATATTCCTCCCATTTTATTTATTTTTTATTTCTTCTCTAATTTTTTCAATTTGACTTGCAAAGAAAGTCTTTTTTTCTGGATATAGCAAAATTAATTTTTCATAAGCCGTAATTGCTTTTGAATAATTCTTTTGCATGACATGAATTTTTGCCAATGTTTCTGTTACCAGATTGTCTGTTTCTTCTATGCTTTTTTTAGCGTGATCAACGGGGTTGTAGAACTCTTTAATGGGCTTGGATATTCTTGGTTCTTCCTTCATAAACTTGTCCAATAGTGCGTCAATCTCAGATTTAGTTTTTTTATTTTTTTGCGGCTCCTCACTTACTTTTTCGTGAGATGGTGCCGTTTTAAGTTCTTTTTCAGAAGGTTCAGCACTTGCTGTAGGATTATTCTGTTTGTATTTTAGCCAAGCAGTGAACGATAGATTTTCAGTAGAAATTTCTTTTTCATTCGTTTTGGTAGAGTTTTTATCTGCTAATCCTGTTTCATTGTCTGGTGATTGTTCAGTTGAGACATGTGTAGCGATTTTTTCTTCAGCATCGGTTTCATCTTCTTCGGACAATTGATGCTCTTCAAAATACGCTTGATCTATGGCTGCATTGATTATGTCTACATCTAGTTCGTCAAAATTCTTTTCTTCTGGAACAACAGTTTGTTCAATCGATACGTGAGCTTCATTTCGTTGCTCAGGCTCATCTTCAGTTTTTTCATTCTCTTGGATTAAGTTCTCAGAAGGTTGTTGACTAGTCGGTTCATCAGTTTGTTCGTTAGGTTGAATCACCGATTCCTTAACTCGTGTTGCTTCAATAATTGTTTCTGGCTCTTTTTCTTGAAGATTTGTTGACGTGTTCTCAACGATTGGTGTTTCGTTGTCGTTTACATCGCCTTCGCCCGAATGAATCAGTTGATACAAATGTGCACGATCTGCACTATGAATGGCGGTTGACTTTAATTTCTCTTCAAAATTCAAGTGATTGTGCAAGGCCAGTCCTTTCAAATACAATAAATGTAAACTGCTCGAATAAGGGTGTTTAATGAGTAGCTTTTCTAATTCAAGTACATGAGCGGCTGAAATTGCAGCCGGATTTGAAATATATTTTGCTATGTCTTCTCCTGAAATCACCAATTACTTGTTAGTTTGTTAATGATGTCTTGTGATAGTTTTCCATTAATATCTTCGAGTAGTTCATCCTGAACACTTGCCAAGTCTTGATTTGAATCGAAGTCTGATATTTGACTGAAAACAGATTCAAAACTTTGATTTTCATTGACATTGTTTATTACAGTTACATCTATTTTCACCGTTAACCGATTGACTGCGGCAACATTGTCTGATTGAACGGAAACAGGGGAAGTATTATAATAGGATATTTTACCATAAATTTCGATATCAGCGCCTTTATTTAAGAGATTTAGCTTTGTTCTAGATATCATATAGTCCTTCAAGAAATCCGTGAAGGTTGCACCGTAACCGGCTGGTGCGTTTGCAGCTTGTTCTTCGAATAATTCAACAGAAAAGGTTTCGGCATCAATACTTCCATCTAGCATGCCGTAATCAACCGATGCGCAAGAAACTATAAAGCTGAATACTATTAGGTATAACGATTTTATCTTCATGGCTTTAAAACGAATTAATCAAATCCTTATTTTAAATCATACTCTTTAATTTTCCTGTATAAGGTTCTTTCAGAAATACCTAGGTCTTGCGCAGCATATTTTCTTTTACCACGATGCTTTTCAAGTGCTTTCTGAATAAGTTCTTTTTCTCGATCTTCAAGAGATAATGACTCTTCAACCTCTACATGCTCTTCATAACTATTTTCATATGTGCTAGAGTCATGGATTACCGGGTCTTCTTCAAAACTGATAGGTTCACTTAATAACTTAGCTGTTGAAGCGGTGGAATTAGTGTCGTATAGCTTGGCGATCATTTCGTTCTTTTCAGCGGAACTCATTTCGTCTGTTCCAGTTTTTAACATGTTTATGACCATTTTCTTTAACTCACTCAAGTCATTTTTCATGTCAAAAAGTACCTTGTACAAAAGGTCACGCTCGCTAAAATCACCATTGTTCTTATCTTGTTTTGAAAGTACTGGCAAATTAGTAGCACTATAATCAGGTAAATAATTTCTTAATACAACTGCATCAATATCACGCGTGTTTTCCACAACCGAAATTTGCTCTGTTACGTTTTTTAACTGTCGAATATTCCCTGGCCAAGTATAATTGTTCAACATATGAATAGCTTCATCTGTTAATCGTATTGCAGGCATCCGATATTTTTCAGCAAAATCTGATGCAAATTTGCGAAAGAGTAAATGGATATCATCCTTGCGTTGCCTTAATGGGGGAAGGTTGATTGGTACTGTACTCAATCGATAGAACAAATCTTCTCTGAACTTTCCGTTTTGAATCGCTTCAAACATATTTTCATTTGTTGCAGCTATAATTCTAACATTCGTTTTAATAGGTTTTGATGAACCAACGCGAATGAATTCACCTGTCTCTAATACGCGTAGTAAACGGACTTGAGTGGTTAACGGTAATTCTGCAACTTCATCTAAAAAAATTGTACCGTTGTCAGCAACTTCAAAATAACCTTTACGCTGGTCATGGGCGCCTGTAAATGATCCTTTTTCATGTCCAAAAAGCTCACTGTCAATAGTTCCTTCGGGAATTGCTCCGCAGTTTACAGCAATGTACGAGCCATGTTTCCGCGCACTCAACTGATGGATAACTTTAGGCATCACTTCTTTACCAGTTCCGCTTTCACCAGTTATTAAAACACTTATGTCAGTGGGGGCAACTTGTGTCGCAATATTCAATGCTTGATTTAAGGCAGATGAATTGCCGATTATCCCAAAACGTTGTTTTATTTGTTGAATGTCCATAATTTACTCGACTACTGGCACTCCTTTTATTGTTGCGCTAGTAAAATCTGTGATTTTTACATTTACATAGTCGCCAGGTTTATAGTTGTTTTTAGGGAAGATAGTGGTCACGTTCTGCGAATTTCTACCGTATACATAGTCTTCCGAACGTTTCGAAGTCCCTTCAACCAAAACTTTACACACTTGTCCTACTAACTTTTCATTTGCAGCATAAGATAATTTGGATTGAAGTTCTTGCACTTCGTATAATCGTTGTTTTTTAGTTTCCTCAGGAATGTCATCTTCAAATTTACGCTCGGCCAAAGTTTTAGGACGTTCCGAGTAAAAGAACATATAAGCGAATTCGTATCCTACCTCTTCCATTAAGCTTAATGTTTCCTTATGGTCTTCGTCCGTTTCACCGCAAAATCCTGTAATTATATCGGTTGAGATAAAGGTGCCCGGTAGAATTGTTTTAATGGCATTAATTCGATTCATATACCATTCTCTCGTATACCCTCTGTTCATTCTTTTTAAGACATCGGTACTTCCAGATTGCACGGGTAAATGGATGTATTTACAAAGGTTTTCATATTTCGCCATGGTATGCAAAACATCGTCAGTCATATCTTTTGGATGTGATGTCGAAAACCTAACACGTAAATCAGAGTTGACTAAAGCGACTTTCTCTAATAACCCTGCAAATGTCACCACAGGCTTGCTTTCATCAATAACTTCACCTTTTTTGGTAATGTTCCATTTATAACTATCAACATTTTGGCCTAATAGTGTGACTTCTCTATAACCTTTATCAAATAGTTCTTGTGCCTCCGCAACGATTGATTCTGGGTCGCGACTTCTTTCTCTACCTCTTGTAAACGGTACAACGCAGAAAGAACACATATTGTCACACCCTCTCATAATTGAGATAAATGCTGTGACACCTCCTTCTCCTAGTCTTACAGGAGCAATATCAGCATAGGTCTCTTCGCGTGATAATAAAACATTTACGGCCTTTTGACCTCCAACAACATCGTCAATCAAGTTCGGTAAGTCACGGTATGCGTCTGGACCTGCAACAAGATCAACTAATTTTTCTTGCTCCAATAAATCTTTCTTAAGTCTTTCTGCCATGCAGCCTAACACTCCAATCACAAGCGAAGGGTTTTGTTTCTTACGTTTATTGTATTGGCTTAATTTATTTCGTACTCTTTGTTCAGCATTTTCTCGAATCGAACATGTGTTCATCAAAATGACATCAGCATCTTCTGAATTTCGGGTAGTTGTATAACCTTCCTCTGATAGAATTGAAGCAACTATTTCACTGTCTGAAAAATTCATTTGGCATCCATAACTTTCTAAATAAAGCTTTTTGCCCGCTGAATTCTCAACAGCATTATCTAACATAGTTGCTGTTCCCTGCTTCGATTCTTCAATTATCTTTTCTTCCATTTTCAATTCTTTCACGTAATTAATTGCTGAATTTTTATGCAAATCTAGCTATAAAAAGAACGCTGACAATATGGCAGAGCGCTATTTTTTTTGATTTTAATTTTTTTTATTATTTCATAATAAGACGTGTCAAAAACAATTTTAAGTTAAAAACTGAATAAAAATTTAAATATCATTCCTAATTTTACCACCGCAAACCAAGCTTTTATATTTTATTGAATTCAAGAACACCGAAACTGTTATGAGTAAGAATCTGGTTATTGTCGAGTCACCCGCAAAAGCAAAGACAATTGAAAAATATTTAGGGAAAGATTTTGTTGTAATGTCAAGTTATGGGCATGTAAGAGACTTAGCAAAAGGTGATGGGTCGATTGATATCGAGAATGGATTCGAACCGAAGTATATTGTTTCTCCAGATAAGAAAAAAGTAATAACGGAACTAAAGAAAATGGTTAAATCTGTGGAAACGGTTTGGCTAGCGTCCGATGAAGACCGGGAAGGAGAGGCTATTTCATGGCATTTAAAAGAAGCTCTTGGTCTAGAAAAAAAGGGTTACAAGCGAATTACTTTTAATGAGATTACTAAAAATGCGGTTTTGAACGCAATTGAAAATCCTCGCGAAATTGATGTTGATTTGGTGAACGCACAACAAGCAAGACGTGTGTTAGATCGATTGGTAGGTTTTGAATTGTCTCCAGTTTTATGGCGAAAAGTGAAGCCCTCACTTTCAGCTGGTCGAGTTCAATCCGTTGCAGTTCGTCTAGTGGTTGAAAGAGAGCAAGAAATTGAAAAGTTTAAATCAGAAAGTTTTTACCGAACGGATGCAGAGTTTCTAGTGGATAAATCTCCACTTAAAGCAAAATTGAATGCCCAATTTCAAACGATAGAAGAAGCCAAAAACTTTGTTGAGGATTGTGATGGTTATTCATTTAAGGTAAACAGTATTACCAAAAAACCGGCTAAAAAGAATCCTGCCGCTCCTTTTACAACTTCAACTTTGCAACAGGAGGCTAGTTTAAAATTGGGGTTTTCAGTATCAAGAACAATGTCGGTAGCTCAGAGGTTATATGAAGCCGGACATATTACTTACATGAGAACGGATTCAGTGAATTTATCTGAAACTGCTATAGAAGGAGCTAAGAAAGAGATTCAATCAGCATATGGTAATGAGTATTTTAAATTTAGACAGTTTAAAAATAAATCAAATTCTGCTCAAGAAGCGCACGAGGCAATTAGGCCTACTGATTTTAGCTTGCATGAAGTAAATGCAGATTCAGATGAAGCGCGACTGTATCAATTAATTTGGAAACGTTCAATTGCTTCGCAAATGGCAGAAGCGAAATTGGAACGAACGGCGATTAAAATAGATGCTCCGCAAGGAAAAGAATTTTCAGCAAATGGTGAAATTGTACTGTTTGATGGTTTTCTAAAAGTTTATTTAGAATCAAAAATAGATGAAGAAGAAGATGAAATGGAAGGGCTTTTACCGCCAATGTCAGAAGGAGATGTATTAGTGCGGAAATTAATAAGTTCCACAGAACGTTTTTCTCGTCCACCAGCACGTTATGTTGAGGCAAGTTTGGTTAAAAAATTGGAAGAGCTAGGCATTGGACGACCATCTACTTATGCCCCTACAATTTCTACAATTCAGAAAAGAGGGTATGTTGAGCGTGGAGAACGTGAAGGAACAGAAAGAAAATATCGCGTAGTAGAACTCGGTAAAAATGGTGTTAAGGAGCTGAATAAAAAAGAAAAAACGGGTAGTGATAAGGGTAAATTGGTGCCAACAGACATTGGTCGGGTTGTGACAGAGTTCTTAATGGAACATTTTGATCAAGTGATGAACTATAACTTTACCGCAAGTGTCGAAAAGGAATTTGATGATATTGCTAACGGTCTAGTTCAATGGACTAAAATGATTTCAGAATTTTATGGGCCTTTTCATGATAAAGTTGAAGATACTATCGAGAATTCAGAAAGGGCATCAGGAGAAAGGTTGTTAGGACTTGATCCCAAGTCTGGAAAGAATGTTTATGCAAGAATTGGTCGCTTTGGTCCAATGGTTCAAATAGGAGAGTCGGATGATGAGGAAAAGCCAAAATTTGCTTCGTTGCAAAAAGATCAATCCATCCAAACTATTTCTCTAGAAGAAGCAATGGAGTTGTTTAAGTTTCCAAAAGTTATTGGTGAGTACGAAGGTCAAGATGTGAAAATTAACAAAGGTCGATTCGGTCCTTATGTTCAGTTGCAAAAATTGTTTGTTTCGATTAAAGAGGCGAATGGTGATACGCTTGAAAATATGACGATTGATAGAGCCATAGAATTAATTGAGCAGAAAAGGGAAGAAGACAGAAATAAGTTGATAAAAACATTTCCGGAGGATGAAACGATGCAGCTGTTAAACGGAAGATATGGGGCGTACCTTAAAATTGGTAAGAAAAATTTTAAATTACCAAAAGACGTTGAGCCAGCACAGTTGTCTTACGAAGAGTGCATAGAAATTTCAAAAAATCAACCAAAACCACGTCGTAAAACAAAAAAGAAGTAAATTCACAATCAATTTAAACGAATAGATTGTGCCAATGAAAGATTTGGGGATTTACTTTAACAATTCAGACCAAAGAGAAATAGTTTTTAAAGATGGACAGTTGGGCCATCAAATCATAGATTGTAAAACTGCAGGATTTGAATCAATAGCGTCCAAAAGTATCGCTATTATCACTGTGCCTGAATATAGAAACTCGGATTTAAATCAAGAAAACACCCAGTGGATTGATGGGTTTAAAAACTCATTCTATCAACTTTATCCGGGACATTGGCATGTTCCTATTTATGATTTGGGGGTTATTAAACCAGGTCAATCTGTACAAGATACATATGTTGCTTTAAAGGATGTTGTAACCGAGCTGGTCAAACATGAGGTTTTTCCAATTGTTGTCGGTGGAAGTCAAGATTTAAACTATGCGGTTTATCAGGCTTATGAAAAATTGGAGCAAACGATTAATTTGATTGCTGTAGACGCCGCACTCGATTTAGGAGATCCAGATGAAGGGATTTACGCTGATAGTTGGATCAATAAAATTGTTCTTCATAAACCAAATTATCTATTCAATTTTTCATTGTTAGGATATCAATCTTACCTCGTGAACACAAAAGAACTCGATCTCTTAGAAGAATTGTATTTCGATGCTTATCGTTTGGGTGAATTTTATACCAATGAGAAAATGGTTGAACCACTCCTTCGAAATGCTGATATCTTAAGTTTTGATATGAATGCAATTCGCTCTTCTGATTATAAAAGTAATAGTAGTCATCTTCCTAACGGTTTCTATGGTGAAGATGCATGCCGCATTTTAAGGTATGCAGGTTTAAGTGATAAATTAACCAGTCTAGGTTTGTTTAATTTTAGTCCAAACGATCAGAATTATAACAGCGACATTAATTTAATGTCACAAATGTTGTGGTATTTCATAGAGGGTTATAACTTGAGAAAAGAGGATTACCCAATAGGTTCTAAATCAGCATATTTAAAATATCGTGTGAATATAGATGATTTTCGTGATGAGATTATTTTTTACAAAAGCAACAAAAGTAATCGTTGGTGGCTCGAAGTTCCTTACCCCAAATTAGAAGGAATGAAGTTGCAAAGACACCTGCTTGTTCCTTGTAATTACGAGGATTATGAGAACGCCTTAAAGAATGAACTACCTAATCTGTGGTTAAGAACTTATAAAAAATTGGTGTAATATATTTAGAGTGTTAAATAATTTTAAAATACTTTGTGAAAAAAATCTAATTTTCAATAATTTTTATTTATTTTAGCCACTTGTTGGAGTGTTCCGGCATTAAATGGTATAGAAAAAACTAATTTATGAAGAGAGTTTTATCTTTTGTATTGTGTTGCTTGTCAGTAGGTTTTGCTTACGGTCAGCAGGATAAACAATTTACACATTACATGTTCGATCGCATGTCGTATAATCCTGCTACAACAGGTACGCGAGGATATTGCGGAACGTTGATTTACAGAAATCAGTGGGATCGAGTACAAGACGCGCCGAATACAACCTTGTTCAATGCTCAAGGGAATTTGCAGCAAGTGCAGTTGGGGCCAGGTGCGATAGGTGTAGGTTTGTCTTTCATGAATGATGCTATTGGGTTTTCTAGAAGCAATAACTTAACAGTGAATGGAGCTTATCATTATCCAACTGATTATGGAACATTAAGTGGTGGTGTTGGATTAGGCTTAATTAATGTTGGTTTTAGTCCGAATTGGGTTCCTCCTCAGACCCCTGCAGATGCGGATCCAGCAATTAGTTCTATTAATAACCAAGTTGCAGCAACAGGATTTGATATGAACTTCGGTTTGTTTTGGTACGGAAAAAACTTGCCGTATTATGTGGGTTTATCAACTACTCACTTAGCGCCTGCTGATTTATCTAAAGTAAGTTTTAGCGTCGCTCGTCATTACTATGTTTTGGCTGGTTATACTGTGGATATGCAGGAGTTGATTGGTACAAGAAATCAGTTTGATTTAAAACCAAGTGTGTTGTTAAAAGCCGATGGAGCTTCAATGGTTTTTGATGTAAACGTATTGGCTAATTATTGGATGAATAACGCTTCTTATTTCTGGGGTGGAGCAACTTATCGTTATTCTGATGCAATTGCTTTAATGGTTGGATATGGTTTCTCGCCAAAAGCAAATGTTAATCAAGATATGTTGAAGTTTGGATACTCTTTTGATATCATGACTAACCCATTAAATACTTACGGTAAAGGAACACATGAGTTAATGTTGAATTATTGTATGTTCCCTCCAGAGCCGGTAGTGCCTAGACATGGTAACCCGTTTATTTTACAATAGTTCAAAAAAAAATGTAACCTAATTAAATTACTCTCGTTAATAGAAGACCTAACCCTTATTAAGTCCTGATAGTCGAAAGGTAAAGATTGGTAGAAAAAACAAAGGTAGCATGAAAAAATTAATGGTTTTTGTAGTTGGAATTACGCTCTTGTTTTCAAGTTGTAATTCGGGATCTGGGCACTTGCTCGGAGTGCAGGGAAGAAAAGTCTTTTTTCCAGAGATTCCTCTAGGAATGGTGTATATCCCTTCGGGATCTTACACTATGGGAAGTAGCGATGAAGATGTTCCATTCTTGCATCAGTCACGTTCGCACGTTGTGTCAATTCACGCAATGTATATGGATCAAACTGAGATTACGAATAATGAATATCGTGAGTTTGTATACTGGGTAAGAGATTCAATCTTTTTAGAAAAAGTATATGAGAATACCGATCCTACAGGAAGTAATGGTATTGATGAGGAGGTTATTGGAGACATGTTAAATCATCCAGATATTTACTATGATGAAGTAAATCTGGAATGGAAAGAATTCGACCCGTCAGAACCTTATATCAATAGAGAGTTATTCTCACTTTCATGGCGTGTTAAAGGAATCGATGATGAGCAAATCATTCCACTAATTTCAGACATGTATTTACGTCCTAATGAGCGTTTTTACAAAAGAAGAGAGATAGATACACGAAAATTGAAGTTTAGATATTATTGGATTGATCTACAGGAAGCTGCCCGTAAAGGTCGTCCAAATATCGTTCGAAATGGTTATACGCCGGCAGGTAACTTAACTAATCCATCTTTAGATCCTCAGCATAGAGCATTAAAGAATCCTGAACACCCGTTCACTGGTGAGCCTGTAGGACAGGATTTAGACTTAGGATACTTCAATAAAAAAGGTCAAAACAATGCTTTACGTTCACATGAAGATCGAAGTCGTTTTATTATTGATGAAGTGATTAATGTTTATCCAGATACACTTTGCTGGGTAAGAGATTTTACTTATTCATTTAACGATCCAATGACGAATATGTATTTCTGGCATCCAGCTTATGACAATTACCCTGTGGTAGGTGTAACTTGGGTGCAAGCAAAAGCATTCGCGATTTGGAGAACGCAAAAGTTGAACAGCTGGTTACACAATGTCGGTTCACTATGGGTACAAGATTTTAGATTGCCAAACGAAGGGGAGTGGGAATACGCTGCTCGAGGAAATCTAAAACATAGCCCTTATCCTTGGGGAGGTCCTTATATCAGAAACTCAGGTGGATGTATGTTAGGGAACTTTAAACCCATGCGAGGTAGATATTTTGACGATGGTGGTTTTTATACGGTAAAAGCTTATTCTTACAATCCTAATGGATATGGTCTTTATTGTATGGCTGGAAATGTAGCTGAATGGACAGAGACTGCATTTGACGAATCAGTCTATGAGTTTACACATGATTTAAGTCCGGAATATAGATACCACGCTATGGATTGGGATCCACCTTCAATGAAACGAAAAGTTATACGAGGAGGATCTTGGAAAGATATCGGGTATTATCTGCAAACAGGAACAAGAACTTACGAGTATCAAGATACAGCTAAGTCTTATGTAGGTTTCAGATGTGTACAAACACACATTGGACGAGGCGGTGATCCATTCGAAAATGAAGGTGGCGAAGAGCTACGTTCGGATATCGAATTACAGTAAGCAATCAAATAAATAACCAAATAAATAAATGTTAAACTAAAAGCAAGGAAACTATGAGACCAGGAACTAAAAAATGGAAATTATTTATGGCGAAGTTGTACGGTATTGGTGCAGCAGTAGTAATCGTCGGAGCCCTTTTTAAAATTATGCACTGGCCAGGTGCAGGACCAATGCTAGTTGTAGGTCTAGGAACAGAGGCAATAATTTTCGTTTTCTCAGCATTCGAACCATTACACGAAGATCCAAAGTGGGAGTTGGTATATCCAGAACTAGCTTTGGCACATGATGAAGATTTTGATTTACATGCTTACTTAGATGAGAAAGGTGAATCAGGATTAGTCCACGGCGGTGGCGGCGGTGGCGGTGGCGGCACCGTGACTGGAATTACAGAAAAATTTGATGACCTTCTACAAGAAGCTAAAATTGATGCAGATTTATTGAATCGTTTAGGAGATGGTATTAGAACATTAAGCGATAACGCTGAAGGTTTAAAAGCTGTTTCTGGAGCTGCTGCAGCAACAGATAATTATGTTTCTAGTTTGGAGTCTGCTTCTGAACAAGTAAAAGGATTATCTCAAACCTACGAAAGAGCATCAGAGTCTATCTTAGGATTAACAAATACTGCTGATGAAGGTGCTTCTTTTGGAGAGCAAATGGCGAAAGTATCGACTAATTTGGCTGCATTAAATAATGTATATGAATTGCAGTTAAAAGGTTCAAGTGCACACTTAGAAACTACTGAGAAATTCCAAAGTCAGGTGTCTGAAATGATGTCTAACTTAAGTGATTCAGTTGAAGATACGAAATTGTACAAAGAGAATATGGCAATGTTATCTAAAAACTTGACTGATTTGAACCAAGTTTACGGTAATATGCTAAAAGCTATGAGTATATCTAGAGATTAGTTTTCATTTCCATAATGCAAAATTAATTAATGTTAAATCAAAAAAATAGATAAATCATGGCAGGAGGAAAAGAAACCCCTAGACAAAAGATGATCGGTATGATGTACCTCGTACTGACTGCCCTTCTAGCACTGAACGTTTCTAAAGAGGTGATCGCTGCATTCGTAACGATCAACGATAAATTAGATAGAAGTGCACAGATTATTAATAACAATAATCAATCGAACTATTCTTCTTTTGACAAAAAAATCACAACTGTTAAAGCACAGGGTGGTGATGTTAAAACAGTACAAGTATGGCAAGAAAGAGCTTATGAAGTTCAAAAGCTAACTACAGAAGTAGTAAGTTACCTTTTAGGTGAAGCGAATGAAATGATTAAGATTTCTGAAGGTGCGGACTGGGTAGAAGAAAAAGATGAAGAGGGAAATATAACTAAATTAAAACCTTTGAGTGATATTACGGGAATGGATAATTATGACATTCCAACAAACCTATTTATAGGTGGTAACCCGGATAAACCAGCGCAAAGAGGTTTAGATATTCGATTAAAAGTAATTGAATATCGTAATGCAGTGGCTAAAATTATGGCGACATATAAAACTCCAAAAGGAGATTATACGTTTGATGCGCCAGAAGATTTGGCTAATTTAGATGAAGCCTTATTGACTGCTAATCCACAGGATACAGCTCAAATTAAAGCTTTCATGCGTTCATTAGATTTACCAGAGGAAATCACACAAAAGATTCATGGTGAAGAGGAAACGCACAAATGGCCAGCAGTGATGTTTGATCATGCACCAATTGTTGCGGCAGCAGCGATGCTTACAGCGCTTAAATTGGATGTAAAGAACTCTGAGTCAATGGCAACTGAATTTTTGTTGAGTAAAGTTGATGTTCAAGAATTTGATTTTAATAAAATTGAACCACTTGCATTTGCTAGCACTGGTTATATAAACCAAGGTGACTCATTAAATTTAAGAGTTATGATTGCGGCTTATGATTCAACTGAAACTCCTGATGTGAAATGGGGTCAAGATGCAGATACGTCAAATCAAGATGGTTGGAAACCAGCAACAAATGCTGATGGTTCTATTAGCTTAATTGGTGAGAAACCTGGATTACACAAAGTGAAAGGTGTAATTTATGTAAAACAACGTGGTGTTAAAGTCCCTAAACCGTGGGAATTTGACTATACAGTTGGACAACCAATGGGTGTTGTAGCTTTACCTGAAATGCGTGTTCTTTACCGTGGTTACAACAATATAGTCGAAGGTACAGCTTCAGGTTTTCCTGCAGATCGTGTAACCTTATCGGGTAGCGGTTGTTCTATAAGTAAAAGCGGTAACCAATATATCGCGAAAGTTGGTGCTGGTGTTAGAGAAGCGACAATTAGCGTAAATGGTAAGAAAGATGATGGAGGTTCGGTAAACTTAGGATCGTTTAAATTTAAAGTTAAAGCGTTACCTACACCGGCTCTATATTTAGGAGGAATTAGTAATGGTGCAAATCCAGGTTTATCAAGTGTTAGAGCACAAGGTAGATTAAGTTGTCGATACGATGAAAGTGTACCGTTAACTGGGGTAACCTTTACAATTGTTAGTGGTACTGTTAGTGTTGACGGAATTATGAGAAAAGGTAAAATTACGAGAGGTGGTAACCTAGATGCGAATGCTAAACAAATTTTAGCTCAATCGTCTGGTAAGCAAGTTACAATTATGGTAAATTACAAAGGGCCAGATAATGTAACTAAACGTACTTCATTAGTATTTACCACACGATAAATAAAAGTATAAATTAAAACCGTGGCAATGATTAATTTTTGAGTCACGGTTTTTATTGGAAATAATGGTGTAATATAAACTGTAAGGTGATGAAAAGATTATTTTTTTCTTTAGTGATGTTAGGTGTAGGGGTTGGATTTGCTCAAGATATTAGAGGGCCAATTGCTAGTCCTGCAAAAGGTGTTTTGGATGGAGTTTACATTAAAGAACACGTCCCTACCAAGAAAGTTGTTCCTTATGAGTATGTTCGTGAGGCAGATGTGACTTGGAGTAAAAGGGTTTGGAGCGTTATTGATTTACGCGAAAAATTTAATCACCCACTTTACTACCCAATGGATGAGCTTCAATTGGGTATGTGGCAAAAGAATACCACAAGATGGAGTTTATGGACAATTATTAGACATCATGTGATGTCAGGTGATTTGACAATGTATTCACCTTTTAATCCGGATTGGGAAAGCTGGAAGGATGGTGATATGTTTAAATATCCTATCGAACCAACAACACCTTCTGGAAATTATTTCAATGATAAGGAGTTCCGTGAAAAAATGTTCATCTACATCGGTACGGAAAATATTGATCCAGAAGCTTTACCATTAAAAAGCTGGTTGTATCCAGAGGAAGATAGTGTTGTCATTGACCCTGCAACAGGTGATTATGTAGCTGTTTATCCTCCTAACGATACTTCATGGTTTACTTCTAAGGATATTGTGCAGTACAGAATCAAAGAAGATTGGTTTTTTGATAAAGAAAGATCTGTACTCGATCGAAGAATAATTGGTATTGCCCCAGTAATTTATCGGAAAGATAGAAACGGTAATATAGATGGTTTCAGAGAGCTTTTCTGGTTATATTTCCCACAATGTAGATATGTATTCCAAAATTTCTTTGTTCAAAGTCGAAATAACGATGCTCAAAGAATGTCATTTGATGATTTGTTTTGGAAGCGAATGTTCCATTCTTATGTCGTAAAAGAATCTAATTTGTACGACAGAGATGTGGAGAGCTACAAAGCAGGTGTGGATGCACTACTGGAGTCAGAAAGAATAAAGGAGAAAATATTTAATTTCGAACACGATCTCTGGAGTTATTAGAGAAACTATAAATCATATAAAGGTCAACCAGAACGGTTGACCTTTTTTTGTAACCAATTCTATGGTTTGGTATTTTATTTATAAACAATGATTAATAAAACCTCAAACCATGAAAAAATTAATTCTATTCTTAGGGCTTTTGCCGTTCCTTTCAGAAGCACAATTCGTGCGAGGCCCTATTTACATTAATAACGGTGTATTGGATGGTGTTTATATCGATGAACACATTCCAACGAAAAAAGTTATCCCACATGAGTATGTTAGAGCAGCTGATGTTACTTGGAGTAAAAGAATGTGGAGTTCGATAGACTTAAGGCAAAAAATAAATCACTCCCTGTATTATCCATTAGATAAAGTTGATTATGCTGGTTGGAATAGGTATACAAGCATTTGGAGTCTTTGGACAATTATACGTCATCATGTCTTAGCGGGAGATCTTACTTTATATTCACCTTTTAATCCTAATTGGGAAAGTTGGAAAGATGGTGATTCGTTTAAATATCCAATATATCCTACCACTCCGGATGGTACCTTTTATTCTGATGAAAGTTTTAAAGAATCAATATTCCTATATTTAGGTAATGAAATAGTAGATCCAGAAGCTATTCCCCTTACTTCGATGCTTGACCCAACAATTGATAGCATGATTCAATTAGACGATGGTTCATGGAAAGTGATTTATCCGCCCAATGACACATCTTGGTTTAACTCTCAAGATATAATAAGCTACACTTTAAAGGAAGATTGGTATTTCGACAAAGAAAAGTCAATGGTGGAGAAAAGAATTATCGGTATTGCACCAGTAGTATATCAAAAAGATGTAAATGGTAATATAACGGGTACAAGGGAGTTATTTTGGTTGTATTTTCCTCAATGTAGGTACATTTTTCAAAATTATTTCGTTGCGAATAGCAAGAACGATGCACAACGGATGTCTCTCGATGATCTGTTCATGAAACGGATGTTTCATTCTTACGCGATTAAGGAATCTAATATTTATAATAGGCAAGTTGACGAATATAAAGCGGGAGTAGATGCCCTTATTGAGGCCGGTCGAATTAAAAGTGAAATTTCTAGATTTGAACACGATTTATGGGCTTATTAAAGATGCGATAAAGCTATTGTTAAAAGAGATACTGAAAAGGTGTCTCTTTTTTTGTTACTATTCACAACATTCTGAATTGATTGATTAAGAACCAACAATAGTGTTGACTTAATTAATCTCAAAAAATTATGGCAGGAGGAAAGGAAACTTCAAGGCAAAAAATGATCGGAATGATGTACCTTGTCTTAACAGCTTTACTAGCATTAAATGTAACCAAAGAAGTGGTGAATGCATTTGTGACAATAAACGATAAATTGGATGGTAGCGCGACTATTATCAACAATAAGATTCAAGAGGACTATTCTTCGTTTGACTTAAAACGAATGTCAATTGAAGCGAAAAAGGGAGATATTTCATTCTTTCAAATTTGGCAGGATAAGTCGAAGATTGTTGAAAGTAAAACAAATAATCTCATTAACTACTTACTGACTGAGTGCAATGAAATGATAAAAACGGCAGAAGGGGAAGATTGGATTATACGACCTGAAGGAAAAAAGTCCAATGATCAGGTTACCTTGAAGCCTTTAAAGGATATCCTGATAAAAGACAATTATGATGTCCCAACTCAACTATTTATAGGATCAGATCCTTTGAACCCTAAAGAAAGGGGGCGTTTGATTAGAGATAAGATTCATAATTACCGGGACACTATCGCCTCAATCATGGCTAACTACAGTGAGAACGGAAAACAATACAGATTTGATCCACCTAAAAACTACACTGATCTATCTAAATCTCTTCAATCATCTAACCCAATTGATACTGCGAAAATTGCACATTTTTATAGGAGTTTAACAATTCCAGATAAATTATATGATGTGGGTGAAGAACGTGAAATGCCTTGGGTGTCAGCAACTTTTAACCATGCGCCTTTAGTTGCGGCAGCAGCCATGTTCACCAGTTTAAAAGTTGATGTTAAAAATGGAGAAGCACTAGCGGTTGAATATTTATTAAATAAGATAAAAGAGCCTATATATGTAATCAATAAAATAGAACCAATGGCCGTTGCTCCAAGTGGTTATATTAATCAGGGTGATTCAATGGACTTAAAAGTGCTCATCGCAGCCTATGATTCTAATCAAGTGTATACATTAAAATGGGGCATGGATGAAGATACGTTACCAGAGAACTGGCAAACAGCAAGTGGAAAAATTAATCTATCCGGGGCGGCTCCAGGAATTCATAGAGTAAAAGGCGCAATTGGTGTAAAAGAACGTAATCAGACTATATGGAAACCTTGGAGTTTTGATTATACAGTTGGTCAGCCAATGGGAGTGATTTCACAACCAAATCTTAGGTTATTATATCGTGGGTATGAGAATGAAATTGAAGCGGCAGCATCAGGATTTTCTCAAGATAAAATCTCAATATCAGCTAGTAGTGGTTGTCAGATTATCAAGCGGAATGGTAAGTTCTTTGTTAAGGTTGGCGCAGGGATTCGTCAAGCTACAATAAGTGTTAAAGGAGAAAAGAAAGATGGTTCAATCGTGACAATCGCAACTAATTCTTTTGATGTAAGGCCATTACCACGACCGGAAATATTTTTAGGAGGAATTTCTAATGGTCAACGTCCTGGGTGTTCTAGTGTTGGTGTTCAAAATAGAATTGTTCTTAAATACGATCCAGGGGTACCTATTGCAGGCGTCGTATTTGATATTATAGATGGAAAAGTCGAAGTTGAAGGGATGTATAGGAAAGGAAAAGTCTTAAATGGCGGGCGCTTAGATGAGGATGCCTTACAAATTCTTAGACAATCTTGTGGTAAACGAGTGACCATAACCTGTAAATATAAAGACCCGTCTCGCGTTACAAAAAATGCTTCACCACTCGTGTTCAATGTGCGATAAATAAAATTAGACCAGGAGACCCGAATTACGTTAAGAGCAAATTTGCCAACGTTAATTCGGGTTAATCTTTTACCTTTGCAGCTTCAATTTATTTTATCATGGTCAGATTAGGAGGATTATCGTATCATTTGCCGCAAGGATTTTTATACAAAGACATTTCATTATTTATTGATCGCGGCGATAAAATTGGTCTTACTGGTAAAAATGGTGTCGGTAAATCAACATTATTGGGTTTGATTTCTAAACAAATTCAACCTTCTGAAGGAACTGTTATAATTGAAAAAGAGGTAAGAGTGGGGTACCTCACACAGGATATTGAAATTAGAAAGGACATCTCTGTCAGAACCTACATTGAAAATTCCAACCAAGAGATTACTCGGTTAAACGAGCGGCTAGACTTTGTGAACAATGAACTGACGACACGAACAGATTATGAATCTGAAGCGTATTTGAGTTTAGTTGAAGAAGTGACCGAAATTAATGATCGATTAATGGTACTTGATGCTCACTCTTTTGCTGAGAGAATTGAATTAGTACTAAAAGGTCTTGGCTTTAAACAAAAGGAATTTGATAATGAAATAGGAAGTTTTAGTGGAGGATGGCAAATGAGAGTTGAGTTAGCAAAGTTGCTTGTGAATGATCCTGAAGTTTTATTAATTGATGAACCGACCAATCACCTAGATATTGTGTCGATTCAGTGGTTGGAGAATTATTTGAAAAATTTTAAAGGTGGATTAGTCCTTATATCTCATGATAGACGATTTTTGGACAATGTAACCAATCGAACTGTCGAAATTGCCAATCAACGTTTGTATGATTATAAATGTAATTACTCGAAGTATCTAGTACTACATGCCGAAGAAATGGAACGAACTCTTCAGGCTAAAAAGAATCAAGATAAAGAAATCAAAAGAACAGAAGATCTAATAAATAAATACCGAGCAAAAGCGAATAAGGCTTCATTTGCTCAAAGTTTGATCAAAAAATTAGATAAAGTTGACCGAATTGAAATAGATACAATTGAACGTCGAGCTTTTAATTTACGATTTACTTTAGAAACTCCTTCAGGAAAAAGGGTGCTCGATTTAAATGGTTTAAACAAGTCTTTTGGAGACAAGAAAATCTTTGAAAATCTAGAAGTTGTACTCGGAAGAGGTGAAAAAATTGCTCTGTTAGGTCCAAATGGTGTCGGGAAATCAACTCTTATAAAATGTATCACTAATGAGACAAAATATGAGGGTGCAATTGAGTACGGTCATAATGTTTCAATTGGCTATTTTGCTCAAGATTCTGCCGAAAAATTAGATGGTGAAAAAACGGTTTTTAAAACGATTGATGATATTGCGAAAGGTGAAAAGCGTAAAGATATTCGCTCAATACTTGGCGCATTTTTATTTTCAGGAGAGGATTCCGAAAAGAAAGTAAAAGTTTTAAGTGGTGGGGAACGAACAAGATTAGCGATTTGTAAACTGCTTTTCCAAGAATTTAACTTTTTGATCATGGATGAGCCTACTAATCACCTCGATATTCAAAGTAAAGACATATTAAAAGAAGCTCTTAAAAATTATGAAGGTACCTTACTTTTAGTATCGCATGACCGTGAATTTTTAGACGGCTTAAGTAATAAAATTTGGGAAATTCAAAATGGTAGAATAAAGACGCACTATTTTGGAGTGAACGAGTTTTTAGAGCGCATCAACCAAGAAGAACTTCAAGCGCAAAAAAAATCAGCTGTAAAAGTCGCTGTGAAAGAAGTGAAAAAAGAAGAAACGTCTCAAAACCTTTCAAGAGAAGAACAGCAAAAACTAAAAAAGCTGAACAATAAAGTGAAGAAGTATGAAAGAAGTATTGAAGATCTTGAGCATAAAATTAAAAATCAATCTAAAGTAATTGAAGTCACGCCATACGAAGACACGCCTGAATATAAAAAAATGCTTAAAGAATTTGAAGAGCTAGAGAAAGAGCTCGAAGTAACTATGGCCAATTGGGAAAACGCTTTATTAGAGCTAGAAGATTATAAGTCTTAGTTATACTTTTTTAAATTCACGTCTAAATCGTTGTAACGGTTTCTCAAAAAGCTTAAAGCTGATATCAGCGACAATTAGAGAGGCTATAAATCCACCAATTACAATTACAGTAACGATTAATATCGAATTGAGTTGATAATCTAACGATAATACTCCTAATACTATCAGAACACCAACAATCCCTTGGTAAACAATAAATCCATAACTTAATTTTCCCATGTGAGAAAGTATTTTCATGTTCTTAAACTGAATCACCGAATTTTTCCCAAAAGTTTGATCTACGATTAAAAAACAAAAGAATGGCGCAAGTAATAGGGGCGTAAATACCATAAAAATTGTGTTTGCACAAAGAATATAGGTGCCCAAAAACAATACTAATCCTGCAACATACACTACTGTGTTTGTACGTTTTGAAAGCTCTTTGATTTTATGAAAAATTGGGGTTTCATTTCGAACAATATTTGCGGTTAAAGAACCAAACCCCATCATTACGCCATATGAAAAGGTGTCTAAGAAAAAGGCTGATCCATTAAAAAAGTGTATGATTCTTGCAATAAGACCTATTACAATTAATGCACATGCTAACAGCACGAGTTGCTTCTTAAAAAATCGCAGCACAAGGCCCCAAACAATGAAAAATTGCACAAACATGTAAATCGAACTAATAATCAATATATACAATAAATGATCGCCGTTAAATTCAGCAAAATAGTTTGGAACTAGGAGTAAAAAAGGCTCAATAGAAGGGAATGTAAGGTTAGGCATTTTCAGATCTAGAACTTCAATAAGCCAGGGATGAACAAAATAGGCAAAAGATAAAGCAATAATGAGCACAATGGCTATTCTGAACACCCTACGAATAATGAAATTCCTAAAAGAAAATTTATCCAGGTATTTATATTCCCTAAGCGCATGAGACGTAATCAAAAAAGCCGAAATAAAGAAAAATAAATCTATACTGCCAAAAACCATGTTTTTTAAGATCATTACAGCATCATACAAAACACCTCGTTCAGGAGAATTAATTAAAAATAAGATACTAAAAAGGTAAACAGGAATAAAGGCCAACGCTTTAATCGCGTTAATATCCTTAAAATGTAGTCTTTTACTGCGGGGCATAAGTAGGTTTCGGTGGATAAACTAGTCGTCTATTCAAGCAAATATAAAAAAAATTGGTTGTCCGCAATCATACCACAACAAACTTTGCGATATAAATAAGGTTGATTTTTAAATAATTAAACCATTTTAAAAGGTGAATACAGACCGTTTAAAGTCGTAAAAAATGCTTACTGATTAAATATTTATGAAAACTAAGGGCGTTCCCCATAATTTTTTCGAACTTGAATAACAGATAGAAAATTATGGGGCGGGCTTTCTGCACTCGCTTCTATTCGGCCGTCTGAGACGGACAAACAGAGAGCTCAAACAATCGCGCCAATCCCTAACGCACAAGAAACAAGATTTAAACCTAATAAGTCAATGGTAATATAACGGATAACCATAAAATCCTTGTTCTTTAAGTACAGGTGCTTATACTTTATAGTGAATTTTTTATCACTCTTAGTGATGTATATATAGTTTTATAATCGTTGGTGGTATGATTGCGGACAACCGCAAAAATTAATGTTCATTTAATTGTGAATCTATGCTTTAAATCAATTTTACATTAAATTCACGCTACAGTAATTGTTTGCAATCTTTCTTCTTGAAAAAGAATTAACTTTACCGAATGGAACTAAAAACTCTTCACCTTTCGCTATTAGCTGTAATTGGAGGAACTCTAATGGGGGTAAGTTTCCCTTTTACGGGAGGCCTTTTCTTTCTGTCATTTATAGGTTTTGTGCCCTTAATCATAATAAACTTAGAGCTAAATAAACCGAATAAATTTCGTTTTTTTAAACGTTTTGGACTAAACTACCTTTACTTCGTTTTATTTAATTTTATTACTACTTGGTGGATTTATAAGGCTTCTGAAGGAGGCATGTATATGGCGGTTTTTAGTAATTCATTACTAATGACAATTCCTTTCTTCTTTTTTGGTTTTATAGCTCGATTTTTAGGAGAAAACAAAGGATTGTTGGCATTGGTTGTTTTTTGGTTGTCCTTTGAATATGCGCATTACTTTTGGGAACTTTCTTGGCCTTGGCTAAGTTTTGGGCATATATTTGGAAGCCAGCCGTGGCTCATCCAATGGTATGAGTTTTTTGGAGTAACAGGAGGTTCTTTATGGGTGCTACTCGCAAATATTTCCTTTTATTTTCTAATTCGAAATCGTTTTTTGCGTGGTGAGTCTTGGAGAATACAAGCACCAATCTTTTTAATTGGAGGCCTGGTTTTATTTTTGCCAATTGTTAGTTCAATAATTATGTACTACTCGCATACCGAAAAAGGTGAACCGGTGGATATTGTTATAGTTCAACCAAATCTAGATGCTTATACAGAGAAGTTTTTCACACCTTTTCCAGAACAACTTTCATTGATGCTTTCGTTAGCTGAAAGTAAAATTGACAAGCATACTGATTTGATCCTTTGTCCGGAAACTGCAATTTCGGCACGTGTTGACGAGACTAAATTGGAACAAGAGCCAATAATGCATGAAATTAAACGTTTTTTGGGGGAGTTTCCAAATTTGAAAATGTTGATAGGCGCTGATTCTTATCAATTGTTTTCGCATGAAAATTCTTTGGCAGCACGTAAGTTAAATGGACAAGATATATGGTTCGAATCCTATAATTCAGCGTTTTTAATTGATCCAAATGAAAAAACACAAATTTATCATAAGGCTAAACCTGTTCTAGGAGCAGAAAAAGTTCCGTTTCTATCTTGGTTCCCTGGGTTAAAACAGTATTCGGTTGAATTAGGAGGAACATCTGCGATGATTGGATTAGGGGAAGAACCTATCAATTTTACTGCAAATGAAACGATGTATGCACCGCTAATTTGTTACGAATCTGTTTATGGAGACTACGTGTCATATTTCACCGCAAGAGGAGCTGAAATTCTATGCGTTATAACAAATGACGGGTGGTGGGGAGATACGCCTGGCTATAAGCAACATCGATCCTTCTCCCAAATTAGGGCGATCGAAAATAGAAGAAGTGTGGCCCGTTCCGCAAATACAGGTATATCTTGCGGAATTGATCAGAAGGGTGATATAATCGATGAACTCAAATGGGATGTTGAAGGAGCGTTGAACATTACATTACAGAAGAATAATGAAATAACTTTTTTTGTGAGATATGGTGACGTAATAGGTAGGATCTCTATGTTCTTAGCAATTGCAATGTTCATTTATAGTTTAACTACCTATGCTAAAAGCAAAGGAATCACGGATAAAATGAAATTGAATCGATAATCTGTAAATCTTGTCATGTTTTAGACAATTTGCCACTCATACTTAAAAGAATTTCTAATGTTTAGTGACAGAATGTCCTACAAATTAAAATGGCAGTTTTTTTGCTGAGGGATAAAAAAAGATTAGAAGAATGTCTGAAAAGGAAAATACAACAAATGCAACTAACGAAGAGCTGCAAGAGGATTTAAATAATGAAGCAACTCAAGAAGAACTAGATAATGCTGGTGAGAGCACTGATAATAACCATGAAGAGAAAGCGGAGCCTAGTTTGGAGGAAAAGTTTGCTGAGTTAAATAATAAATACGTGAGACTTTATTCGGATTTCGATAACTTTAGAAAGAGAACGATTAAAGAAAAGGCCGATATTATTAGTACAGCGAATGGTGCTTTGATGACTGATTTAATTGGGACCTTAGATGATTTTGAACGTGCCATCTCCAATAATGAAAAAGTTGATGATATCGATAGTTTAAGAGAAGGGTTTAAACTCATCTACAATAAATTCTCTTCAACTTTAAAGAATAAAGGACTCGAAGCTATGGATTGTAAAGGAGATATTTTTGATGCGGATAAACATGAGGCAATTACGAATATTCCCGTTGAAAATGAGGAGGATAAAGGGAAAATTGTTGATGTAATTGAAAGAGGTTATAATCTGCGAGGGAAAGTGTTGAGATACGCAAAAGTAGTAGTAGGACAATAAGATTGAAAGAGTATTGGAATGAGTGAAAAAAGAGATTATTACGATATACTAGGGGTTGAGAGAAATGCTGATGAAAAGGAAATTAAAAAGGCTTATAGAAAAATTGCCTTAAAATTCCATCCAGATAAAAACCCAGATGATAAAGTTGCTGAGGAAAAGTTTAAAGAAGCTGCTGAAGCATACGAGGTCCTGAGTGATCAAAATAAAAGGGCAAGATACGACCAATTTGGACACCAAGGCGTAGGCGGAGCTTCACAAGGAAGAGGAGGCGGATTCGGAGGGATGAATATGGAAGATATTTTTGATCAGTTCGGAGATATCTTTGGTAGTTCCTTCGGAGGTGGACGCAGAGGTTCTGGTGGGTCTAGAGTCGCTCGAGGGTCCGATTTGCGAATCAAAATTAAGCTCGGTCTTAAGGAAGTGGCAAACGGTGTTACAAAGAAAATAAAAGTTAATAAACTAGTTAATGCGGAAGGCGTAACTTACAGTACTTGCTCAACTTGTAATGGCCAAGGTCGGGTTATGCGTGTTACACAGACAATGCTGGGAGCCATGCAAACGCAATCAACTTGTCATACATGTCATGGAACAGGTAAAATAATTGATAAAAAACCGGCTGGGGCGGATTCACAGGGATTGAAACGAAGTGAAGAAGTAGTTGAAATTAAAATTCCTGCTGGAGTAGAAGAAGGGATGCAATTGAAAGTGAGTGGAAAAGGGAATGCAGGTCCTTTTGAGGGAGTTCCAGGAGATTTATTAGTTGTAATTGAGGAGGAAAAACACGATCAATTACAGAGAGAAGGGAATAATTTGCATTACGAAGCCTACGTGAGCTTTATTGATGCTGTTCTTGGTGCATCTATTGAGGTTCCGTTAGTTGAAGGTAAAGCAAAAATTAAAATTGAACCTGGAACGCAAAGTGGAAAAATGCTTCGTTTAAGAGGTAAAGGATTGCCGAGTGTTCAAGGATATGGTAGCGGAGACTTACTCGTTCATTTAAATGTTTGGACTCCTAAAAAAGTTTCAGGGGATGAAAAGGATTTGTTGGAAAAATTAAGGGACTCAGATAACTTTAAGCCTAACCCTGGTGGGAAAGAAGAGGGGTTTTTTGATAAAATGAAAAACTTTTTCAATAGTTAATCCGAACACGTTGATTAATTATACAAAAAAACCATGGTTCAAGCCATGGTTTTTTTGTGTTCAAATATGGATTAAATTCTTAAAAGAAATAATTACCAGCTTCTTTAGAATTAAGTACTAATACAGGTACACCGTCTTTGTTAGTGATTAAACTCTGCGCAAACGTATCTAATTGAGGTATTAAACGATCAGAATGATATGCAAAAGCAATTAAATTAGCTCCAATTCCTGTGGTATATCGAACTATATCTTGCGCATAACCTTTTTTCTTGTCAAGAATTTTAGTTTGATATGGTATATTTTTTGCTTTAAGTTGTTTAGTAATTAGCCCGCTATGAACAGCCACCTTTAACTTCAAATTACTATCAATTTTCTTCTCAGAAACTACATGAACCTCTGATTTAAGAATTTCAGCCAGACCCGTAGCTACTTGTTCTATTTGTAAACTCTCTTGAGATTCGTCAATCGGAACCACAATTTTGCTCATATCAATACCCGTAAACTCTTCTTGCACAATTAAAAAAGGAACGTGCGTACTGGTAATCACTTTTAGGGCAAAACTTCCAAATAATTTTTGCATTCCCTTAGGACCATGAGTCCCCATGATGATTAATGTAGATTTTAAACCGGCTGCCGTATCAGCTATGTCTGTATAAATAGATCCTGTTTTAATGTGGTAATTAATATCGACATCTTGCGGCTTCTCAGATATATTAGATATGATAGACTGAAATTTAGACTCAGCTTTAGCCCGCTCTTTTTTATCCTTTATGACGTGCAATAAATCGACATTCGCCCGAATTGATTTTGCAAGTTTAATCGCGTATGAAACAGCATTGTCAGCAACTGCTGTAAAATCGTGAGGTACAAGTACCGATCTTTTATCCATAAATGTTGGTTTACTAGTAAATATACAAAAAAGTAAAATCTATGTTGACATCAATTCTTCGAATAATTCACAATCAATAGTCAATAAAGATAGTTTAATCTACATCAAAACAAAGAGATTCTGTTAAAAATCTAATAGCCTTTGTACGATTTATGTATGGTGGCAAATTTGATACCATTCTACATTTTACCTTTATATGTTTATGTTTTTTGAATGCAAAAGTAACCTTATTTTCGATAATCTTTTTAAGATTTCTTAAAGAGATACTTCATGGTTGTCCGCAATCGTACCAGTATGTTAGTACACCAAATCGCATCACAGTTTTCAAAGGCTCGGAAGTATGCCTATGATTATATTTAAAGCAATATTCATCATAATATAATTGACTCAATTTGGGTGATATATGGTGGTGAATTCCTCTTAAAATAATTTTGAAGTTACGTATTATAGTGTTTATCCAAGGTGACTTCCTCGGCGACTTTGGGAAGGTTCCAAAATTAATATTGTTTTCTAATGGATTCAAAATTTTGAAATTTCGGTAATTTTCTGTTTGGTAGACTTTACCAATACTTACCTTTTTTATGGAATATTCGTTGGGTTGATCTACTGCTAACAATCTAATTTTATCCAAAATGTTGGTTTTAGATCTTTCATTCAGACAGCTCGTCATTAAAATTCCATAATGTCCCTTCTTCCTTCTAAATTGATTGTTTTGGACTCCTGATTTCTCCGGTTGATTAAAACGCGTAAGATATAACTCATCATAAGGTTGATCGCTAGAATATTGTTCTATTTCATTAATTTTAGACATTATTCTTCGGATTTTATGCACCATATACCAGGCTGGCTCATACCTTTTTAACCCTAATTTACGTTGTATTTCACAGGTTGATATAGATTTTTTAGTTGTGGTTAATAAGTAGAATGTTTGATACCATAAATGAAAAGGTAAATTACTGCTTTCCATGACAGTTCCACTCCGCAGTGTAGTTCTAAATTTACATGATTTGCATTGCCACTGCTCTTTTGATTTAAGCCAATAATGTTTAGTTCCTGAACATCTTTTGCAATAAATTCCGTTTTGTTCTCTCAATCTTTTGTAATGAAGCTTACATGTGCGTTCATCGCAATATTTTTTATAAAATTCTTTTAAAAGCATCGTTGGAAAATTAATAGTTCAAAATTTCTAAGCCAATTTTTCCTAAGTCCCTACTTAGTATCACTCTATATTCAAACCTCGATCTAAACTTCTAAACTGAATTGCTTCTGCGATATGTTTAGCATTTATTTGCTCTGAGTTTTCCATGTCTGCAATTGTTCGTGAGACTTTTAAAATTCTAGCATAAGATCTTGCGCTTAATCCCATTTTTTCCATCGCCTTTTTTAGGATTTCATGACTAGTTTGATCTATTTGACAGTAGTTTTCAATTTGTTTTGGCAACAGTTGTGCATTGTAATGAATTGACGGAATTTTACTAAAGCGTAGCTCCTGAATTTTTCTGGTTTTAACGACTCTATTCCTAATCGTTTCGCTTGTTTCTCCTTTTGATTTACAGGAAAGTTGCTCAAAGGGAACAGCAGGAACCTCAATGTGTAAATCAATTCTATCCATTAAAGGTCCGGAAATTTTATTCATATACCTTTTGACGATATATTCAGGGTCTGATTTGGGATCATTTGGATCATAAAAATTTCCGGAGGGTGAAGGGTTCATTGAAGCAACAAGCATAAAGCCAGCTGGATAGTCAACGGTCATTTTTGCTCTCGAAATGGATACAACACGGTCTTCAAGTGGTTGCCGCATAACCTCGAGCGCTTGACGTTTGTATTCAGGTAACTCATCTAAAAATAAGATGCCATTATGAGCAAGTGAAATTTCCCCAGGTTTTGGGTTTGGTCCTCCACCAACTAATGCCACATCGGATGCTGTATGATGCGGACTTCTAAAAGGTCTTGTGGTTAATAACCCATTGTTCTCACCTACTAGACCGGCGACAGAATGAATCTTGGTGGTTTCTAAGGCTTCATCAATCGTTAAAGGAGGAAGAATTGAAGGTAGTCGTTTCGCTAACATTGTTTTACCTGATCCCGGAGGCCCTACTAACAAAATGTTATGCCCGCCACATGCAGCAATTTCTAGCGCTCTTTTTACATTCTCTTGTCCTTTAACATCCGAAAAATCAATTGCAAATTCTTCGGTATGTATTGCACTCTCATCTGATTTAAAAGTTGCAGGAACTAATTGTATATCTCCGTTGATATAGGATACAACTTCTTGTATTGTTTCAACACCAAATATCTTAATACCTTCAACAATTGAGGCTTCTTGCTCGTTTTGTTTGGGTAAAATAAAACCTTTAAACCCCATCTCTTTAGCTCTTATAGCCATTGATAATACACCTTTTATTGGTCGCAATCCACCATCGAGAGATAATTCGCCCATGATAACATATTTTTCAATGTTTTCTATATTAATTTGTTTACTCGCCGCCAAGATTCCCATAGCTATTGATAGATCGTATGAAGATCCCTCTTTACGAATGTCTGCTGGAGCCATGTTGATGGTTATCTCTTTACGAGGAAATTTTAAACCTGTATTTGCAAACGCAGCTTTAATTCGTTGATGACTTTCTTTAACAGCACTATCTGGTAATCCAACCAAGAAAAAGTTAATCCCATTACTAATATTTGTTTCGATGGTGATTGGAATTGCTTCAATCCCATAAACGGCGAAACCGTATGTCTTGACCAACATAAAAGATTAATTTAAGTTTTGGGGTTGAATTACAAATATAGGTAAGATTATTTTTTAATCAAAATAATGACGATAAAATAATCGTGAAAAATAATCATTTCTTTTAAACTGAACACCATAACGAAGTTTTTTCATACATTAGTTAATCTAAAGAACAAATGATGGAATCACAAAAATCGGAACAGATTAAAGATGAAAAAAAAGATTCATCTGGACAAGGTAAGATTACACTCAAACAACGTTTGAGAATTATTTTCCTAACCTTATTAGCTATATTGTTGATTACATTTGTTGTTCAAAATTCTAATCGAATTGAGATAGAATTTTTAAACATGAATTTTCGAGTTAGGATAATTTACGTCATTTTATCCTCTGCAATAATTGGTGGAATTTTAGGTGTTTTATTGTTGAAGATTAGAGCAGCAAAAAAGAAAAAAAGTAAATAATTAGCCAATGTTTTCTTCAATATAGTGGATTAGCGAATGAATAATCTTGATGTGTATTTCTTGAACTCTATCGGCCCATTTACTCATAGGTGCTCTTAACTCTATATCGACTAATTTTGCTAATTTGCCACCGTCTTTTCCAGTTAACCCTACAACAAACATTCCCTTATCACGAGCCTTCTCAATAGCGTTGATAACATTTTGAGAGTTTCCACTGGTTGAAATAGCCAGCAATACATCTGATGAAGAACCAATACTTTCCACAAAACGGGAAAAAATGAAATCATATCCATAGTCATTAGAAATACATGAAATATGAGAAGGGTCAGAAATGGCAATTGCCGGTAATGGTGATCGATTTTCTCTAAATCTACCTGTCATTTCTTCTGCAAAATGCATAGCATCACTCATCGACCCTCCATTTCCACAAGATATAACTTTTCCCCCATTTTTAATCGCCGAAATTATTCGGTCGCCGGCTTCTTTGATTTTAATAAAATTGTCTTGATTTTCAATGAATTGCTTCAGTATATCCTGGGCCTCTAAAAAATGGTCTGCTATTTGTTTACTACTCATCTGTATTGAAGTTTCACCAAATGTAACAAAAATGTATTGATCAATTTCCCTTCATTTGTTAAACTTCTCTTATATTTGGGAGATTGATTGTCAGTAATAACAATATTTATTTTATGAAAAGAACAATTTTACTTCTATTTTTCTCATTATTCTATGCAAATATGTACGCACAAACAGGTTGTTTAGAACAGTGGCAAGCAGCATTTGAAAAAAGAGGATCATTTGCAGTTTCTGATGATATGCATCGAAAAGTTTATGTGAGTTTCATCGAAAATGGTGAGTCTTGGTGTGTGTCTGGTAAAGCAAGAGTTGAAAATGGGAGAGTTGTGTCTGTATTCTTGCAATATGAAGATGGTACATATGAATTAATGGACATGAAACTGGTTAATACACAAGGTCGATCACCGGGAGTGAGAAATGGTATTTCAGAAGAAATTATTAATGAAGAAAATCAACATTTTTATGTGATTTTCGTTGAGAAATTGAAGCCCGAACAAAAGAAGTATAAAACGGTTGGTGGCCCTGGAGATTTCTAATTAATTTTAATAAAATTTTGATTAGAAAAACGCTTCAATATTGAGGCGTTTTTTATTTATAATGTAGGTCTATGTATATGGGAAGATGGTCGGAATAACCTCCGTAATACTTGAATCCAATATAGGTTCTTTTTGGGCGTTTCCCTATGCCATCTTTGTCATCTTCTAACAAAAAATCTGACTCAAATATTCGTGAGTCTGTCAAGGTAGTGTAAAGTTTATTCGTTGAGTCTAATAACGTTTGATTGATTAGAAATTGATCTAAAATTCCCCATTCGTACTGGTATTTGTGCGTTCCTTTTTTAAATTCATATTGCCAAATTGTATTCAATAAATCGTCGTTAGTAATTTCTGAAGTGAGTTTTCTTGCATGTAAAATTTGTGACATACTTTCATCTGTAGGATGATCATTAAAGTCTCCCATAGCAAGAATATTTGAGTTTTTATTTGACTGTGAAATTGAGTCGATTTTAGAGCGTAAGACTTGAGCAGCAAAGTTCCTTTTTGGGAGCGTTGCAAGATGACCGCCATATCTCGAAGGCCAATGGTTTACAAATAGATGCAAAGTGTCATAGTTGGCAATTCCTTTTACGTATAAAATATCTCTTGTAGGCCTACTGTCTTGATCAGGAAACTTTAGTTTAATGGGTTCCGAATATATGAGTTGAAATAGTTTAGGTCGATATAACATCGCGACATCTATCCCTCTATTATCATCCGACTCAAAAAATGCTATCTCATATTCGTATTTTTTTAAGGGCGACTGGTATATAAGGTCCTCCAGACATTCAATATTTTCTATTTCACATAATCCAATAACAGCAGGAGGATCCCATTCTCCTATGGCTAGAGCTACCTTACCAATATTGTTAATCTTTTCATTGTATCTTTTAAAGGACCAATAACGCAAACCTTCTTGTGTGAATTCATCGTCAGCTTTGTTTGGGTCATCTATTGGGTAAAATAAATTCTCTACGTTGTAAAACATGATCCTTATACCACTGTTATTTTCTTGCGGATTCTGGGTAATACCAACTTGAGAGATGAGCAAAATATATAATATAAGGTTCAGCTGTTGGGGCATAGAGGATAAAAAAACACCTTGCATAAAACAAGGTGTTGAGTGTTAGACTGATTATTTTAGGCTGCTAGAAGATGTGGTATCATCATCATCATCACTTGCCTCTTCTAATTTCTTACCGATTAATGTACCATTGATTATTTGCTGTTGAAAGTCAGCCATCGCACTTGGCGAATGAGGAATTAAAATTGAAGTGTTTTTACCGTTTTGTCCAATATTATTTAAGGTATCAAAGTATTGAGTTAACAAAACAAATTGCATCACTTCTTCATGTGTAATGTTTTTAAGTGACTTTTGAAAATCTTCTACAGACTCTTTAAAACCTCTCACTATTTCTAATCTTTGTTGTGCAATACCTTCACCAGATAATCGTTTTGACTCCGCATCAGCTTCGGCAGCCTTGACAACCGTGATTTTATTCGCTTCAGCATTTTCCATAGTGGCTTCTTTATCGCGTTTCGCTGCGTTAATTCTATTCATCGATTCTTTAACCTTCGCATCAGGATCAATATCTGTAATAAGTGCCTTTACTATGCTATATCCATATTCTAACATTGAGTCAGACAGGTTTTGACGAACCGCGCGTGCAATGTCATCTTTTTTAGCAAAAACATCGTCTAATTCCATTTTTGGAACCTCTGCTCGAACATCATCAAAAATGTATGACGCAATTTGATGTCTATGATTATCCAGAGAATAATGCGCTTCGAAAATTTTATCATTCATAACCTGAAACTGCACTGATACTCTTAAATGCACAAAAACATCATCCCTAGTTTTAGTTTCAACATCAACATCTAATTGCTGTACCCGCATATTAATAACACCCACCTTTTGGTCAATAAAAGGAATAATCATTCCAAACCCAGGCATGGCCATGCGCTGAAATTTACCTAATCGTTGAATTACAAATATTTTTTTCTCAGGGACAAGAATTATTGATTTAATGAGAAGTAATAGTGTTAAGCCCGCTATTATAGCTATAGGAATTAAATTCTCTTCCATAATTTGATTTTGTGAGTATGACTCGAGTTAAACATAGTAAGTTGCATTTACAACATAGAACTAAATATACTAAAAAAGTTAATATCTCTACTAAATTACTTAGCAGACAAGTGTTTTAATTAATTGCTAAACAAATTTATGGTTGTCCGCAATTTTACCAATCGATAAGCGCAGCATTTTAATAAGTTGAAAATAGATGTTCTAAAGCAATACTTTCGTATGATTTTTTCATACGATGTTTTAGAGAAATTCAGCATGGATTTAAAATTTCCCTTTATTACATTCACTATCACATGGTTATTGATAGGGAACTTGTTTTGAATAGGGATATTTATTTTTTACATTAACTTTGGCTGAAAACTAGCAAAAAATTGAATTATGAAGGCGTATGTTTTTCCTGGACAAGGAGCACAATTTGTAGGAATGGGTAAGGATCTCTATGAAAATTCCGAATTGGCAAAAGAATTATTTGAAAGAGCAAACGAAATTTTAGGGTTTAGAATTACTGATATAATGTTTGAAGGTACCGAAGAAGATCTGAAACAAACAAAAGTAACTCAACCAGCGATATTCTTACATTCTGTAATTCTTGCTAAGGTATTAGGGGATAATTTTACTCCCAAGATGGTTGCTGGTCATTCGTTAGGAGAATTATCTGCATTAGTCGCAAATAATGTCTTGACTTTTGAAGATGGTTTAAAACTTGTTTCTCAAAGAGCTCTGGCGATGCAAAAGGCCTGTGAAAAAGAGCCGTCAACGATGGCTGCAATACTAGGACTAGATGATGAGGTAGTTGAAAAGGTTTGCCAAGAAGTGGAAGGTGTAGTTGTGGCAGCAAACTATAATTGCCCAGGACAATTAGTGATTTCTGGGGCTATTGAAGCAATTGATATAGCATGCGAAAAACTAACAGAAGCCGGAGCAAGAAGAGCATTGAAGTTACCTGTTGGTGGAGCATTCCATTCTCCGTTAATGGAGCCTGCAAGAGAAGAATTAGCCGCGGCTATTGCTTCGACGGAGTTTAACCAACCAATTTGTCCAGTTTATCAAAATGTACCGGCCACGGCCGTTATCGATCCGAATGAAATAAAAGAGAATTTAATAGCACAATTAACCGCGCCTGTTAAATGGACGCAAACAATGCGAAACATGATAACTGATGGGTGTGAAGAGATTGTAGAAGTTGGACCGGGTAAAGTTTTACAAGGTTTGTTTAAAAAGATAGATCGTAAATTTACTACATCAAGCGCAACAATTTAAAATACTTAATAAATTCTTAAAAACTCAAGTTCTTATGGGCTTGAGTTTTTTGTTTTTACTTCAAACCCTAGATTTTAATTTTGTTTTTTTGGGCGTTGCCCTGTTCATCGTTTTCCAGTTTTTTATATTGATTGTAGACAGGGCCGGGCTTTTTGCACTCGCTTCCTCTTTCCTTCCCGTTTGTGTCGGGCGGAAAATCGGAGAGCTCAAACAATTGCGTCAATCCCTAACGCGACTTATACATGCACATTGATGGTTTAGTGGTATCATTGCGGACAACCGTATTTTCCCAACCTATGGTACCCCTATCATTCTAACTGATACTATTTTAATGGTCAAGTTGGTGAAAACCAATCTTCCAAAAAATACCAAAAGGAAATCAAATCGACACTTAATAGGCATAAAACAATTTTAGTGGTACGATTGCGGACAATCATATTTTTCCAGTTTAAGGTAGCATACCTATTATATCAGATCAACCAATATAACTTTACTGGTAAGATTGCGGACAATCAAGAAATAGCTTGGATGTTTAGTTACCTTTTCTACAATTTTACATGTATTAGTTAAACCAAAATTTGATTACAATGTTTAAATATTTTATAACTATGTTTTGTTTAGGTATCTTATTGTCGATTCGCGCGCAAGACAAGGCTGAAGCGAATGTTTTTGTCTCTGATTTTGAAGATAACCCAATTCGCGGGGCACAAGTACAGTTTTTCAATACCACGTCCGGCGAATTGTATAACGGTATTTCTAATTCATTGGGAAAGTTTAAGGTGGGTTTACCGCCAGGGGTTTATAATATTCGATTACGTAGTGTTGGTTTAGTTAAAGATTATAGTTCAATCGAAATCCCGAGATTGACGAAGAATGAAGTTTATAATAATGTAAACATTATCATTCAATTTGAAGAGGAATCGTCATTTACATTGAGTGATTTACATTTTCAAACTGGAGAGTCTGTAATAACGAGCGATTCTTATTTAGTTCTAGAAGATTTGGTTAGCTTCCTCAATTTAAAGCCTCATTTAAAAATTGAAATTGGAGGACATACAGATAATGTTGGTCTGGAATCTGATAACCTAGCTCTTTCTCAAAGTCGAGCTGAGGCTGTTGTTGAATATTTGATAATTTCAGGAATTGCTAAAGAGAGGTTACAGGCAAAAGGATTCGGAGAGGAAAAACCAATAGCATCGAATAATACAATAGAGGGTAGGGCTTTAAATAGACGGACTGAGGTTGTTGTGCTAGATTAAAAAAAAAATACCCAGTCGGAATTGACTGGGTACGTTTAATATAAATAAGTTTTGTTTAGACAATCATTTTAACTGGATTCTCTAAAAGCTTTTTAACATCTTGTAAAAACGCGGATCCAACAGCTCCATCAACAACACGATGATCACACGAAAGACTAAGTTTCATGATGTTTCCTGGAACTATTTGACCATTTTTGATTACCGGAGTTTGTTTGATTTGGCCTACAGAAAGAATACAGCCATTTGGAGGATTGATAATTGAAGTAAAATCTTCAATACCATACATTCCCAAGTTTGAAATTGCAAATGTACCGCCTTCCATTTCTTGAGGTTGAATTTTTTTAGTTCTAGCCTTCTGAGCGAGCTCTTTTATTTCAGCTCCAATTTGTGCAAAACCTTTAGTATCTGTATGCTTAACAACAGGAACCAAAAGTCCTTCGTCTACAGCGACTGCAACTCCAATATGGATATGGTCGTTGTAACGAATTGCATCACCAATCCAATCGGCATTTACTTTAGGATTTTTACGTAAGGCACTGGCAACTGCTTTTACAACCATATCATTGAAGGATATTTTTACTCCTTCATCTTCATTAATTGCTTTTCTAGCTGCGATGGCATTATCCATATCAACTTCCATTTTTAAGTAGAAGTGTGGTGCTGAAAACTTTGATGCCGTCAAGGTTCGAGCAATTGCTTTCCTCATTTGAGATAATGGCTCGTCACGATATGATTCAACACCAGCAGTTATAACACTACCTGGACTAACAGAGGCTCCAGGTGTATAGTTTTCTATATCCTTTTTAACAATGCGATTGTTTTCTCCTGTTCCTTTTACCATGGCGAGGTCAATGCCTTTTTCTTCAGCCATGCTTTTCGCTAAAGGAGATGCAAAAATTCTTCCGCCAGTTGTTGAAACTGATGTTGTTGTTTCTTTTGTTGAAGGCTTTGTATCGGTCACGGGTTCTGGAGCCGACGTTTCTTTAGCGGGTTTGCTTTCTTCAACTTTTTTGTCTTCTTGTTGAGTAGTTTCACTGGCAGCATCATTTAAAATACTCTCAATATCTTCGCCCTTTTCTCCTATTACGGCAAGGATATCATTCACGGGAGCTGCAGCTCCTTTTTCAACACCAATGTGTAATAATACACCGTCATAAAACGATTCAAATTCCATGGTCGCTTTATCAGTCTCAATGTCTGCGAGTAAGTCTCCTTCTGAAACTGTGTCACCAACTTTTTTATGCCATTCTGCAACAACACCTTCTGTCATGGTGTCTGATAATTTGGGCATTCTTACGATTTCAGCCATAATTTCTTATTTCTTTAATTAGCCTGCACTAATTTGGATGTTAATTTGTTTTCGGACGATACAGTCCATTTATTAATTCTTATGCTAAAAATTCCTTTACGTAAGGGTAGTCATCTTGTTTATAAACGTCTTTGTATAATTCTTCTGGTTCAGGTAATGGTGATTCTTCTGCGAATTTAATTGATTCGGCAACTTCCTTTTTCACCCATTCATCAATTTCCTTAATTTCTTTTTCACTTAAGAATTTATTTTCCTTAATTACACCAAGAACATGTTCAATAGGATCTTTAGCTTGCCATTCTGCGACTTCGTCTTTCGTTCTATATTTTTGTGGATCTGACATTGAGTGCCCTTTGTATCGATAGGTTCTTATGTCTAATAGCGTTGGGCCATCACCTCTTCTTGCTCTTGCAGCAGCTTCTTCAATCGCTTCATGAACATTTTCTGGTTTCATGCCATCCACAACAAACGAAGGCATTTCATACGACGCTCCTATTTTTGACATATCTGTCACATTAGTAGTACGCTCTACAGACGTTCCCATCGCATAATTATTATTTTCAATAATAAAAATACATGGTAACTTCCACGTCATCGCCATATTAAAAGTTTCATGGAGTGCACCTTGACGAGCGGCACCGTCACCAAACGAACATAATGCTACATTATCCGTGCCTTTATATTTTTCCGCAAATGCTAATCCTGCTCCCATTGGAATTTGAGCCCCTACAATCCCATGTCCTCCGTAGAATCCTTTTTCTACATCAAAAAAGTGCATTGATCCACCTTTTCCTTTCGAACAGCCTGTAATTTTTCCATACAACTCTGCAGCCAATACTCTAGGGTCTGTTCCCAAAGCTATAGGGTGTCCGTGATCGCGATACGCAGTGATATGTTTGTCACCCTCCTTTGTGGCAGAAACTGCTCCAACAGCAACGGCTTCTTGTCCAATATAAACGTGCAAAAATCCACCGAATTTTTGTTGTATATATAATTGTGAGATTTTTTCTTCAAACTTTCTTATCAAAAGCATGTCCTTATACCACTTGATATAAGTCTCCTTTGAAAACTTTGTTCCTCCACTTTTTCTTGTCGAACTAGAGGTCTTTTTGGTTGCAGCACGTTTTGTCGCCATAATCCCGTTTTTACTTAATTTAATGGACAAATATAAATGATTATTTTGAAATATTTTCGATGATTAAATTTAATCGATAAGTATCTATCTTGTTTTATTTATTTTGCTTGAATTATCACAGTTGGTCGATGTAAAAACGAAATAATGATATGAAATATCAAATAAATTATCTTAATAGCTGTAACTCTTTGGTATATTGTTACTTTTATTGGTGTCTTTAATCCTTTAAAATTGCTGAAATGTCAAAGCTAATTCTTTGTTTACTTATGCTCACAACAAGAGGTATATCGTTTTCTCAACAGCTATCAAAAATTGACTTTGACGTAATAAATGACTCAATCAATGATTCAAATTCACGGTATTTCTACCCCAACTTAATTAATCGATTGTTAAAGTTGGATACGAATTTAACCGCTGATGAATTCAGATACTTATACTATGGTAGTGTTTTTCAAGAGAATTATCATCCTTATGGAGCAACAGAAAAAGAGGTTCAATTTAATAATGCCCTAGATGCTGAAAAAACGGGTGATTCTTTGTTAAATATAGGATTAGCTGTTTTTTATGAAAATCCAATTAATCTAGACGTTATACTTCAATTAACTTATCTCTATGGTAAAAATGGACAAACGGAAAAAGCAATTGTGTTTGCAAACATTTATGTTTCATTTTTAGAAGTAATCTATGCCAGTGGTACAGGACATAATTGCGAATCTGGGTTTGTTGTTGTGTCTGTTGATGATGAGTATTTAATTGCAAAAGACCTGGGTTTAAAAGTGGTGCATCAAGATTTAATAGGGGTGTGTGATTTACTTGTTTTTTCAAAAAGCGAGCAGCCGCGTAAAACCAGAATAAAAGAGCTCTATTTTAATGCACGAATGCCCCTTTCTAATTTGTCCAAGTCGTTTAATCAATCTGAATTACCTAGAGCAGAACCTTTGCCCGATGAAGATGAATAAGTTATTCAGCTAAAAAAGTAGCGTCAAAACTAAAAGGTAATAAATCTTTTGCTTGATGAAATTCCACAATCTTTTTAGACTTGGTTACGAGATAAACTTTAATCGGAGAATCTTGTCTATTTTCAATTTCTAACAAGGTTTGCCGACACAGGCCACAGGGCGGTACCGGTTTTTTTAAGTTTTTGTCGGCGTAAATACAAATGGATGCTATAGTTTCTTTGGGGTAATTTGTTGTAGTATGGGATAACACATTCCTTTCAGCGCAATTAGAAACTGGGTAGGAGGCATTTTCAACATTTGCACCTTTAACTAATAGTCCATTTTCAAGACGAATAATGGCACTAACTTTAAATTTAGAATAAGGGGCATAGGCATTATCAGCAAAAGCAATGGTTGATAGAATTTGAGATCTTAAATCTTCTTCCACAATATCATCTAAATGATATGAATCATAAAAAATTTCTATTCGGTTTGAGCCCATAGTTGAAGTTTCGTTTATTGAAGGTCTAAATCATTAATGTGGTCGCAATGCTTTGTGGTACGATTACGGACAACCATAAAAGTATGACTTTTTTAATATTTTAAGATAGGCAATATTAATAACAGTCAGATTTTTTTAAAACAAGTCCCAGATGCATAAGGCATTTTGTTTGCTAGAATTTGGTGGTACAATTGCGGACAACCATAAATTAGGTTGATTTATTAAATAATACAATGTGTTTATTTCTGGGCGTTCCCACCGCTATAACTTCAGTGAAATTTGAAGAACATATTGGTGCGGTGGTCGGGCTTTCTGCACTCGCTTCCTCTTGTCTGTCCGTGTCAGACGGCAAACAAGAGGAGAGCTTAAACAATTGCGCCAATCCCTAACGCAATATTTTGCTTATTCTATTTTGCTCTTTTTTTTATTATGGACAACTATTTATTTCATCTTTCATAATCTGTTAATGTATAACAATTCTCAATAAAATAAATTACTTTTGACCCCTGATGATAAACCAGTCTTCATACCTTGATTTAAATGCGTTAAAGGGTTTTAAGCCAATTTCTTTGGCTGAAATGGATGAGGTACGATTGATGAATAGGAACGATACCAAGTTCGTGTTTAAACGGTCGGATTTAGCTGTTTTTTTAAAAAAATTATCGCCTAGCTATAGAGTTTTAACAATTGAAGGGGTCTCGGCTTCTACCTACAATACCCTTTATTTTGATACACAGAACTTTCAGTTCTATCTAGACCATCATAACGGTAAGGGCAATAGATATAAAGTAAGAATTAGAAATTACCAAGAGTCTGACCTATTTTTCTTGGAAATTAAAAATAAATACAAAGGTCGAACGTTGAAAAACAGAATAAGCCTTTCAGATTTTCAACTCGAACTTAGTGAAAAATCAAATGCTTATATAGAAGCGGCTATCGGTGAAGCAATACCACTGGAAGCGAAACTTTGGAACAAGTTTAGACGTATTACCTTAGTGAGTAATTCAGACAATGAACGACTGACATTAGACTTAGACTTAAACTTTAAATGGGAAAAGAAGGTTATTAACTATTCGGATATTGTTGTTGCCGAACTTAAACAAGAATATGCAAATAGGAATAGTGTTTTTTATAACTTAATGAAAGAGAATCTGATCCGTGAGCACAGTATGAGTAAATACTGTATCGGCGCATTAGGAATATACCCCAATTTGAAATACAACAACTTTAAGGACAAAATTAGAACAATAGAAAAATTAATTGAATAATTATATGGATAGTGATTTCTCATTTTTAGGAATGAAGGTTTTTGATGATGACCTTTGGAAATTAATGATACGGTTTACAATAAATTTTCTCTTTTTAACTGTGATTATCAGGTATGTTTATTACAAAAAAACCCCCCGTAAAAACTACCTATTCACTTTTTATATGATTTCCGTTATTTCATTTTTTATTTGCTTCGCACTTAAAAAATTCGAAATGGAAGTCGGAATGGGGCTTGGTTTATTTGCAATTTTTGGCATTATAAGGTATCGAACTAATCCTATGAGGATTAGGGAGATGACATATCTCTTCCTTGTGATTGGGTTGGCAGTTATAAATGCATTAGCAGGGAAGCTGAGTTATATAGAGCTCCTGTTTATTAATGGTATTGTTTGGTTTATCGTTTTTGTTATGGAAAATTGGTGGTTACAAAGCAATGAAGTGGATAAAACGATTACATACGAGAAAATTCAGAATATTAAACCAGAGAACTATGAAATTTTATTGGCTGATTTGCAAGATCGAACAGGGTTGGAAATCCATAGAATAGAAATAGGAAAGGTAGACTTTTTGAGAGACACGGCAGAAATAAAAATCTATTACGAGGATTTGATGGGTACTGAATAACCTATTGTGCAGTTATAATGACTCTTCCTTGGTGATGAACTGGGAATTTTGTTCCTTTTTCAAATTTTAAATTCATTAAAATTCTGTTTTTTGCTTCATATGCCGACTTCATACTCTTATGAGTTGAAGAATCTCTGTTTAGGGTGCATGATGTTACATTGCCATTGTTATCCACGGCAATGTCAAAAACAAGAATGCCGGCTGAACTCGCCTTTATTTGATATGAAATACTATCAGTGACTATGCGTTGATCATCCATTACTGGTCCTTCAACCTGGCTTAGGGCCCATCCACTAGAGAATAGCAAAACAGCGAGTGTTAATATTTTATTCATCAACTTCCTTTTTTATTTAATTTTAGGCTGAGTAGTTTAACTAATTCGACTCCAGTTAGGTTTTGATTGGATAATAGCTTTTAATTTTTTGCCTAGATACTGATGTTCTTCATTTTCAAATTTAGGATCTTTTTCCAATAATGCTATTGCTTTGTCTCTTGCAATTTGTACAATTTGATTGTCCTTCGCTAAATCTGAAATTTTTAAATTAAGAATTCCACTTTGCTGTGTGCCCATTATATCTCCAGGTCCTCTTAGTTTAAGGTCAACTTCAGAAATTTTAAAACCATCGTTGGTCTCACACATCGTATTTAATCTTTTTTTTGCATTTTCACTGAGCTTGTATCCACTCATAAGAATACAATAGGACTGGTCGGCTCCACGACCAACTCTCCCCCTCAACTGATGTAGCTGAGATAAACCGAACTTTTCAGCACTCTCAATTATCATTACACTGGCGTTTGGAACATTAACACCAACTTCAATTACAGTGGTGGCTACCATTATATTTGTTTTTCCTGCAGCAAATAATTGCATTTCATAATCTTTATCTTCAGGAGTCATTTTACCATGAACGATACTTACCTTATATTCGGGCAATGGAAATCGTTTTGTTATTGCTTCATAACCGTCCATCAAATTTTTGTAATCTAGTTTTTCAGATTCGTCAATCAACGGGTAGACGATGTAAATCTGTCGACCAATTTTAATTTGTTCTTCAATAAATTTAAACACACGTAGGCGAGAAGATTCGTAACGATGACTTGTTTGAATTTCTTTCCTACCCGGCGGTAATTCGTCAATTACTGAGACGTCGAGATCTCCATAAAAGGTAAGTGCAAGGGTCCGAGGAATTGGGGTTGCTGTCATCACAAGTTGATGAGGTGGCAAGAGGTTTTTTTTCCAAAGTTTTGATCGTTGCGCAACTCCAAAACGATGTTGCTCATCTATTATTGCTAACCCAAGGTTTTTGTAAACCACATTATCTTCTAACAAAGCATGGGTACCGACCAAAATATCAATTTCACCTTGCTGCAATTGCTCGTGCAAGACATTCCGTTCGGATTTTTTTGTAGCGCCAATCAATAAAGATACCTTAATGTCCATTTCACTTAACATATCGTTTATTGTCTGAAAATGCTGGGTCGCTAGGATGGCGGTTGGAGCCATAATACAGGTTTGATATCCGTTGCCAATCGCAATTAACATTACCATCAGTGCGACAAGTGTTTTACCGCTGCCTACATCACCTTGTAGTAACCGGTTCATATGAATGCCTGAACTTAAGTCTTTTCTAATTTCTCTGATTACTCTTTTTTGAGCGTTTGTCAATTCAAAAGGAATGTGGTTTTCATAGAACGTATTGAATGGTGCTCCAATCTCACCAAAAGTAAACCCCTTTATTTTTTTTTGAACGATCTGTTTTCTTATTAATAATTCCAATTGAAGGTAGAATAACTCTTGAAATTTCAATCTAAATGAAGCGCGCTTTGCCTCATCTTCATTATCTGGCAGATGTATTTTGTAAACGGCCTCTTCCTTTTTCATTAAACCGAGGTCATGAATAATCCATTGAGGTAAATCTTCCTTTATTTGATTTTTTATTGTGGGTAATAAATTGCTTATTACTCGTTCAATTCCTTTGGAGTTAAATCCAGCTTTTTGCAGTTTTTCTCCACTATGATATACCGGTTGAAGTCCTTTTTCAATAGGTTTAGCTGGATCAATGAACTCTAGTTCGGGATGTGAAATATTTAGCTTACTTCCATATTGTGTGGGCTTTCCCCAAACAATGATCGTTGAATTAGGTGTTATTTTTGATTTAATCCAATTGATTCCTTTAAACCAAACTAAATTTATTCTACCCGTTCCGTCAGTAAACACGGCTTCATACCTTTTTCCTCTACCACTACCAATTTCTCTTCCGGAAATTATTTTGCCTTTTAATTGAACAGCTCCTTTTAAATAAGGAATTTCCTTTATTTCGTGAAAGGTTGATCGGTCAATGTATCGAAAGGGGAAATAATAAAGTAAGTCCCCATATTTACTGATATTCAGCTCTTTTCTAAGTGTTGCGCCACGTTTAGGACCAATTCCTTTGAGGTATTCTATGGGGGTGGAAAGTAGTTCTGCCATTCTCAGATTGAAAAAAATAATTAATTTAAGAGAATATTTATCGTGACAATGTCGAAGATTTTTTTGCAATTTACTTTATTTTTTTTGATCCTCGTTACCGGATTCAGTTTTATAAAAGAAGAAGGTCGCATTGGTTCTTATCAAGTATCGAATAATGTTCGTCTTCCCCAAACCGTTGAGGATGCGTTATTGTTGAGTGGTTCCGAATATCCCAATCATTACATTGAAAAATTAGACTTAGATTCAGCGCGAATGGGAGAGGAGATGATACGTTATGGAGCTCTATTGGATGGTTCCAATACAAGGATTTCGAAGTATTTTGTTTGTACTGATTGCCATAATTTAGTCATGGAAAGCGAAGATCCGTCGGACGAATCGCCGGATGCTGTTTTGAAATATGGAAAATTGCATGATATTCCGTATTTGCCAGCTTCTACTTTTTATGGTATGTACAATAAGTCAACTTGGTACAATGATGATTATTTGAAAAAATATGGAGATTTGGTATATCCTGCCAGAGATTCTCTGGTTAACGCAATTCAACTATGTGCAACCCAATGCTCTCAAGGTAGACCAATGGAGAGCTGGGAAATTAGGTCTGTTTTACATTATTATAAGTCAATTCAATTGAAAATAGAAGATTTGAATTTTACAGCAATTGAATTAAAACAGTTTTTAAAGCATTTAGATACGGATAAACATAAAGCCTTGGCACAGTTAAAAGGTAAATATAATCAGGCAAATAGAGCGCATTTTGGGACAAATAAAATTCCTGAAATTCCAGGTTATACTCCAAACTATGAGAATGGTAGATATGTTTACACAAAAGGTTGCTTGCATTGCCATGATGCAGAAAAGGGAATTACAAACTTTACATTGAGCAATTCTAATCTTTCTCTTAATTATTTACACCGTAAAAAAGATAAGTATAATAATTTGGCGGTTCCACATATAACAAGATACGGGACTTATGCAATGAGTGGACGAAAGCAATATATGCCAATGTACAGTTTTGAAAAATTAAGTGAAGAGCAAATGCTAGACTTGCTCTATTACATAAAAACGGGAATTAAAAAATGAAACTAATTATCTACTTCTTTATTTTTTTAGGGGGCATATCGTTTATAGGAAATAATGGTTTTGGACAGGATAGAGATTTTGTCACCGAGAACTTTTCAGGTACACGAGTCTTGTCGAATCATTCCGTTGAGATGATTCCGTACAGATCTCTAGAGGTCATTATTGCACATAAATTTGGTGATATTGCGGGTGCTTCAGGTGGATTAGAAAATTTTTATGGTTTTGATGATTTGGCAGATGTTAGAATAGCATTTGAGTATGGGCTGTTGGAACAATTGGACATAGGTGTCGGTCGGAACAAAGGGGTTGGTTTAATAAGTGGAGTTGTGGATGGTTATGCTAAATATAGAATTGTCCAGCAAGCTAATGAAGGGAGTCCCTTAACCGCAGTTTTTGTAAGCTCTCTCATGCTCCCCTATAAAAAGGCAATTGATGATGAAAGTTCAATTCTATCTTATCCAACATTCATACATCGGCTATCATTCACCAACCAATTATTATTGACTAGAAAATTCGGAGAACGATTTACTGTTCAGTTGAATGGAGGATATAATCACCGTAATTTCGTTGATTTTGTTGATGTTAATGGTTTATTTTTTGCTGGTTTAAGTGGTCGGTTGAGAGTGACTAAAACATTTGGATTTCTAGCTGAATATAATTACGTAATTAATAGACCTTCACAGTTAGATGAGGTCTACCAGGATCCATTGAGTTTTGGATTAGAGATTTTAACAGGTGGTCATTCGTTTATTTTAAATTTTTCAAACGCAAGAGCTTTGAATGAAAATTTATTTATTCCCTACACCACTTCTAATTGGTTAGATGGACAATGGCGATTTGGTTTTTCAATTAATCGAAAGTTTAAATTGTAAAGCATTGATTGTCAATGACGATTTATTGTGTTACCAAACCTTTTTAATCGTAGAGCGTTAAATAATATATAAAACGCTGAATATGAAAAAAATCTACTTATTTGCAGCAATGGGCTTAACCATTGCATTTTACTCCTTTTTATCTAAAACTAATTCCATTCAAAAATATCATGTTGATGGTTTTGAACTTGTGCAGAGTTCTGCAAATCCTCCTGCAGGAAGAACAGGTGCGCCAGGTGAATCAAATTGTACATCCTGCCATTCTGGGTCAACCATGTCAGCAGAAGGATTAGCTTTTTTAAATTTTGAAGGTGAACCTAATTATATACCAGGGCAAACCTATAATGCTACAATAACAACGCCTGAAGGACCAAAAAATGGTTTTGAACTAACAATTTTGAATGAGGATGATGAAAAAGCAGGAGAATTTATTGCCGGCGAAAATACCAGTGTAACGGCTTTTGGTGGTCGGGAATATGTTCGGCACTCAGCTTCGCTTGGGATGGAAACTTGGTCTTTTCAATGGGTTGCGCCAGAAATTGATATGGGCACCGTTACGGCGTATTTTGCAATAAATAAAGCGAATAATAATGGGGCAAGTTCTGGGGACGAAATATTTTTAGGTTCCAAAGATATCAGCGCGGATGCAGAAGCGAGTGTTTTTGAACGGGATAAACCTTCTCCTTTATCCGCTTATATTAATGAAGAAGCAAATATTGTTCATGTAAACTATGTGTTGTCTTCAGCAGATAAAATTGTGTTGAATATTCAGGATATGACAGGAAGGTTGATATTACAAAAAGATTATGGGAAAGAGTTAGAGGGGAGCTACAATAAAGAGGTGTCACTTTCCCATGATTTAGTTAATGGAACGTATATAATTGCGCTGTTTGTTGGGAATAGAGTCTATAATAAGAAAGTGGTCTATCGCAAATAATAGAGTTGATTTTATAAAACTCTAAGGAGATTATTATAATCGAGTAAATAAGACAAGATTTATTTTGCGTGACATATGGTGATTTATAGGGTTGTCCGCAATCTTACCA
>NZ_LYPF02000028.1 GCF_001661595.2 Crocinitomix algicola | reverse complement strand
CTTTACCCAGCCTGTTTCAAATCCAAAACAAAGCGGATCAGTGATGGTTAAATCAATGTCTAATTCTCCCGGTTGATCTAAGAAAATTTCCCCAATTCCATCACAATCTGTTCCATCGGATACATTAACATAATACCAGCCAGAAGTTAATGAGTTTGCCGTGTTAGAATTATCTTCGTTGATAGTTTCTCCGTCTTCATTAGTAATATCGAAAACTAGGTCTCCACCAGCTCCCTCTACGTTTACCGTAATCGAACCATCAGAAAAACCATAACAAGAAGGGTCGTTAATTATAAAATCAAGAGATAAACCTTCAGTCATTATAATATCCATGGTGTAAGTGGCTGTACAACCTGCGCCTGTTGTAACAGTTAAAGTTACCGTATAGGTTCCAGGTGCACCATAGGTATGGGTTGGGTTTTCATCTGTAGAAGTTGAACCATCTCCAAAACTCCAATTCCATTCCGTGATTACTCCAGAAATTGGATCCTCTGCTAGGCTGTTAAATTGAACTTCGTTGATATAACAACTACCTGTGATCCCGTCCTCTGATGAATCTTCACCAATTACGAATTCAAAATATGAAGTGGGTGTTTCATCCGCCTCACAGGGATCCTCAAAAGGGGTGCCTTCTAGTATTAGCACACCGTGAGGATCAGGGTTAGCGGCACCATCCGCATATGGCTCAAAGACAATTCCTATAACACCAACACCAGCGGGTATTGTATAATCTGCGAAATCGAGTAATTGAGAAGGTCTTTCATATGTAATTGATCCACCACCTGGAGCCCAACAAGTGGATAAGGGACCTGTTCCGTCGGATGTTACAAGGGTTAAGTCGTAATCTTGAAAGTCAGTAGTTGTCCCATCCGACAACCGAAGAGCTACATGCCATGACTCAGTATAGGTATGTAATGATACCAATAAAACTTCATCTCCTGGTCCGTCGAAATAGGTCGTTCCACTATTCCAAGTTCCTGAAAAAGACCAGCCAAGAGGTACCTCAGCAGTACCATGTTCAAAATCGGCATCCCCTAAAGCTAGGTTAATGTTAGTAATATCTCCACATGGCCCACCTTCAGATGGATTTGTATAATCTGTGGCATAATCAATGCCGGTGTACGGAGGAACGGATTGAGAAAAAGCAATAGTGAGAGAGAGAAACGAGAAGAGTAAAGCAAGTGTAAGTTTCATTGATTGATCAGTTTTGAAGTTTCTAATTAAGGCTTGTGAAATCAGTCTATTGACTGTTCAGAAAATAGACGCATGAAACTTCAAAAAAGTTGCAACCTAAATTGCTGTGAATTAGTAATTCAATTTGTAAAAATCGTAATACTGCGCAAAATCTTTTAAACGGAACAACGTTGTGAAATTAGTTGTTGAAATAATTGCGTGTTGATAATCAGATGATACTTTACCTAATGTTTTTTTCGCTTGATTTGATTGAAAGGCTGTTCGGTATTTTTTTGCATCTTCTAAACTTTCAAACGATCGCACAACAATTAATGTAATGGCATTTCCTAAAGGAGCATTTTGAAGTGCTAAACGATCATTTCGATAGAACTCACTGTTGAAGTTGGACACACTAATTTTGGCAGACCCAGCGTTTCCTTTGTCTGCTGGAATTGCAACTATAAAGAAATGCTTCCCTTCTTCTTTAAACTCATAAGGTGACTCGGGCTGTGCAACATCTTGATCAGGTTCAACGATGTTTTCACCTTGTTCGAGAAGACCTAAGTACGTTTTAGCTTGAATTCCTTCTTCGGAATCTGGTGATTTCTCGTAAACAGTTTTAAGCGGTTCTGAAATAGCTTCCACATTACCGGGAGTAATTTTACTAAGAGAAAAAGCTTTGAGCAGATAATATTTTAGTAGGAATTGATTGTCGGGCTCATTTGTAATGACTTCGTTACAGGCTGTAATAACTACTCCATAACTTCTTCTTCTATATGTTCTTAGTACATTAGAATAGGCATTTAATTCTTCGCGATCTTTTAATTCTTTTTTCTTAAGGTATTCAGGGTCTTTGATGATTTGAGCAATTTCAGAATCTGGATAATCGCTTAAAATTTTTGATTTGTATGTGTTCGCCTGACCATTCCCCTTTTTATTATTAATAAGGTATAGTTGGTAGAGTGAAGGAAGTACTTTTTCGTGTTCAATATTTCGTTCTACAACTTCACCAAAATATACAACTGCTTCCTTTTCTTCTTTTAGCTGCTCCTTATAAATCATGCCTAAATTATATAAAGAGTTCATTATTTTATTGTTGGAAGAGTCAATTGCTTCAGGTGTTAGTGGGATATCTTGGAGTAATAGTTCCACATCGTATTCATCTTGTTTTAGGCTATCTACAGCTTCACCGTTTTCATCTACAATTTCTTCAAAGGATGATTTATTTGCTCTTCGCCAGTTATCTTCTAAAGGTCGCTGACCCCATAAACCTCTGAAATCATTAAAACCAGAAGCAACTTGTTTTGGATTTGCAAAATAGCCTTTTCCTTTTTGACCATTACCTTGTTGCTGTTGTTGCTGCTGATTAATTCGATCTTGTTGTTGCAATAATCGTTGCTCGGCTTCAATCTTTTTTTTCTCTCTTTCAGCAATCAATTGTTTTGAGGTTTTTTCAAGAAATTTTTGCCGTTCTTTATCGGACATTCTACTTATTGTTTGAACACTGTCTTGGAATGTCACTGTCTCATAATGAAAAACTAAATCAGCTAAACCTAATGCCTTATTTTGCAACATTTCATAATCCGGGTGTTCTTTTGGAAGGACTTGTACACAACTGTCATAATACTTTTGGGCACTCAGATAATCCCGTTCTTCAAAATGTATATCCGCAAGCGCGAGATAAGAAATTCCTTTTTGAAGATCATTACTAATTGACCATAGCACCGATTCTGTATAGTTTATTTTGGCATTTGGAATATCATCTTTCTTTACATCAATTTCTGCTAATGCATAATAAATTTGATCTTTATACTCCAGATTTTTGCCGTCTTTTAACATTTTCTGAAGCTCTTTTACGATATCTTCCGTTCCTCCTGTAGCAGCTAAAGCAGTTTTAATCTTTGCCTTAAAACGCATTTCATAAGGCGCGTTAGAACTTGCTACTTTGTCAAATAAAAGACCTGCTTTATCAAGGTTACCTTCTCTTTCATAAAGCTGTGCAAGCACAAATTGATAACGCGAACGTTTTTTTCTTTTTTTACAAAGTTCTATACCTTTTTCTAAATGTTCAATGGCTTTTTTATATTCCTTTTGTGCAATGTATAACTCTGCGTAAACCAGCTCAAAATCTTCTTTTAGTTTTTTAGGAAACTCTGCGGCTTTACTGTTTTTCTCTTCTTTCGCCGCTTTTCGAGCTTTTTTTCGTTGATATTTGCTTTTTGGACGTTTCTTTTTGTCTTTCTCTTGGTCAGCCTCAGCACGCTTTACGGATTGTTCAACATTTGTTAAAATTCGTTTGGCTTCTGAAAATTCTTTAAGGGCAATATGGGTTTTGGCTAACCATATCCTCGCTTCAAAAATCGACTCCTCATCTCGGAACATTTCTGATTCGGACACGTGTTTTAATTTTTGCTTAGCTTCTTTATAATCTCTTTTAATATAATAGGCTTGACCAATTACTAACCAATTATCATCAATCCACCTGCAATTTTCGTTTTTTTTATTTTTTACCGTTTGAGGATTTGGCATGCTATGTCGAACAACAACTTTGGAACAACGCTCTATAGCATCTTCTAATGCAGGCACCATTCCAGCAACTTCTTCCTCATTCGGGTATAAATCCAGCGGTAAAATTTGAGTGTAATCTTCTTGATAACCGTCTCTAAAATTGAAAAGAGCTTCATCTATAATTACCCCGGCATTGTAGTAGCCATTATATCTAGCCGTCATATTATGATACCCTACATTTAGCAGAGCATCTTTCTCAGTCGAACAGGAGCTGATAATCCCCAGGCCAATAACTAGCGAGTACAGCAAGTATTTGAATGTGCTTTTGGACATGTTAAATTTAGTTCGACTTAGTATAACTGAAAAAGGGCAAAAATATTTTATTTTATTTAATTAGAATCATTTTGAGCAAATTAATTAGTTGATGAGGCTGTTCCCAAATACTCATATGTCCAGCGTTCTTGATGATATGTAATGGGGTTTTTCGGTTGATAGTGCTTAATTCGTCAATTAGTTTTTTGGTGGGAATAATTGGGTCAAATTCACCATGAATTACAGTCACGGGTATTTTTTCTAAAATGGCATGATTTCCCTTTCTATCCCTTAAGCCTATAGTGGTTGCAATAATTTCTTGTTGTGGGATTTTACTCGCTTTTTTTATAAGGTGATCTATTGTTTTATAACATTTTTCTTTATTGGTTGGAGCGAATAAGTTGGGAATAGCTTCGAGGAGTAATTTGTTCTTATTAGTTTTTACAATTTCAATAACCCGATTTCTATCTTTTTTCTTTTGGTTCGAATCTTCCCAAAAATTAGAGTGAAGAAGTATCAAATCTATAGGAATCAACTTTGCGAGCTCCAGCCCTATATACCCACCCATTGAATGGCCAATTACTGTAACATTACTTAATTTTTTTTCTTGGATAAAATCAAATAAGAGTTGAGCAACTTGCTCCATAGAACATTGACGATCATAAAATCGACTTAAACCATGACATGGCAAATCAAAGCAATATGTTTTTAACCCTAGTTCTTCTATGTGTGGGTATAGGGTGTCCCACATCGAATGATCTTCAAGAAAGCCGTGTAGGAAAAAAACAGGGTTTCCTTTGCCAGAAACCCTGAAATATAGATTGATGTCGTTAGATTTGAATGCAATCATTAAGCATTCATTAATCCTTCAATTTCGTCAGCTTCGATAGGAATGTTGCCCATAAGGTTGAATGGTTTTCCACTTGCTTGAACAACCAAATCGTCTTCCAATCGTATTCCTAAGCCTTCTTCTTGGATATAGATTCCCGGCTCACAAGTGAATACCATGCCTGGTTTCAAAGGCTCTGTCCATAAACCTACATCATGAGTATCTAAACCAATAAAGTGCGAAGTACCGTGCATGAAGTATTTTTTATAGGCTGGCCAATTAGGATCTTGATTTTTAATATCTGTCTTATCGAGTAACCCTAAACCAATCAATTCTGATTCCATGAGTTTACCAACCTCTTTGTGGTATTCTCCTAAAAATGTTCCCGGGACTAACAATTGTTCAGATGCTTTTTTAACTCGTAAAACAGCATTGTACACTTGTTTTTGTCGATCGGTAAAGCGACCGTTAACAGGTAAAGATCGTGATAAATCTGAAGCGTAGTTTGCATATTCAGCTCCTACATCTAAAAGAATTACATCACCATCATTACAACGGTTATTGTTTTGTATATAATGAAGTACACAAGCGTTTTTACCAGATGCTACAATTGGCGTATACGCAAAGCCTTTTGAGCGATTCCATAAAAATTCATGCATTAATTCAGCCTCAATTTCATACTCCATAACTCCAGGCTCAATAAACGAAAGTATTCTACGAATTCCTTTTTCGGTAATGTTGCAGGCTTTTTGCATCAGCTCTATTTCCGTCGTTTCTTTTACTGCACGAATTCGGTGTAGGATTGGAGCACTTTTCTTTACATTATGAGCGGGATACTTAACCTTGAGAGTTTTTATGAATCGATCTTCTCGTGTTTCAACTGTCGTGTCTGCTCGCGTGTGTTCATTTGTGTTAATGTAAAGGTTTTCGGCCTGAGCAGTGATAATTTTCATGATACTATCAAACTGATCTAACCAATATACATTTTTAATACCTGAAGTTTCAAACGCGGCTTCTTTTGTCAATTTTTCTCCTTCCCAGATTGCAATATGTTCGTTTGTTTCGCGAACGAATAACATTTCTCTATGTTCTTCATTAAATGCATCAGGGAATAGGACTAATATACTCTCTTCTTGATCAACTCCTGATAAATAAAAGATATCACGATGCTGATTAAATGGCATTGTACTATCCGCACTTACAGGATAGATGTCATTTGAGTTAAAAATTGCAACAGATTTTGGCTCCATTGCAGCTGTAAATTTTGCTCGATTTTTTATAAAGAGCGAATTATTTATTTTTTCGTATTTCATATCGTAATAATATAAGTCCATAAAGGTAAAAACTTTAAATTGCTTAGCAGAAATACATCAAGAAAAATACCGTAAAAAGGTGAGGAATGGGTACAATCATAGGTTGATGAAAATCTATAACATGTTTTTTATTAAAAAAATAGGTAGGTATTTCAATGAAAAACTGGGCTTTTTCAAGTTTTGTGATTAAATTTGCGCTTCCAAAATTGGAGAATCATGTCAAAAGGGGTAAAAATATTTTCTGGTAGAGCAACTAAGGGACTTGCAAATAAAATTGCAGATCAATTCGGTACTAGCCTTGGAAACGTCATTGTTACTGAGTTTAGCGATGGTGAATTTCAACCTTCATTTGAAGAAACTGTGCGTGGACAAGATGTGTTTTTGATTCAGTCTACAATGCCGCCTACTGAGAATTTATTTGAACTTCTACTGATGATTGACGCCGCAAAGCGCGCATCTGCGCGTTCAATCGTAGCTGTAATTCCTTATTTTGGATTTGCAAGACAAGATCGTAAGGATAAACCTCGTGTTGCAATTGGTTCGAAAATGGTGGCAGCGATGCTTGAAACTACTGGTGTAGATAGAATTATGACAATGGATTTGCACGCAGATCAAATTCAAGGTTTTTTTGAAAAACCAGTAGATCACCTTTATGCATCCACAATTTTTTTACCATATATTCAATCAATTGACACGGGTAATTTGATTATTGCTGCTCCTGATGCCGGAGGAGCAAAACGTGCTAATTCTTACTCGAAAAAATTGGATTTAGGTTTAGCGATATGTCATAAACAAAGAAAAGTGGCGAATCAAGTAGCTGAAATGACCGTAATTGGTGATGTTGCTGGAAAAGACGTAATTCTTGTTGATGATATGGTTGATACGGCAGGCACACTAACAAAAGCAGCTGATTTGTTTTTGTCAAAAGGAGCGAAATCAGTACGGGCAATTTGTACACATGCTGTATTATCGGGTCCAGCTTTCGAACGAATTGAAAATTCAGGTTTAACGGAATTGGTGGTTACAGACACTATACCACTTAAACAAGAATCAGATAAAATTAAAGTGTTAACTGTAGCAGAATTATATGCTGCTGTAATGAAAAGTTTAATTAGTCAAGAGTCGATTAGTAAACATTTTAATGTGTAAATAAACCGCGTGTAAAAATAACACACGCATAAATTAAATATATAATGAAAGAAGTATCATTGAGCGGTTCGCTTAGGTCGAACGTAGGGAAAAAAGATGCGAAGCAAATTAGAAATGCAGGTCAAGTACCTTGCGTAGTATATGGAACAGGTTCGCAAACTCACTTCAGCGTTTCACACGTTGATATGGAGAAATTGATTTATACTCCAAATGTCTACATCATTAATGTTGAAGTTGAAGGGAAAACAATTAAGTCAATCATTCAAGACATTCAATTTCACCCAGTAACTGATAAAATTATTCACGTTGATTTTATTGAATTACAAGATGACAAGAAAATTAAGGTTAACATTCCAGTTAACTTAGTTGGCCGTGCACCAGGTGTATTGAACGGTGGTAAATTGCAACAAATCTTTAGAAGATTAAAAGTGTATGCTTTACCAGGGGATTTACCAGATTCAATTGAAGTAGATATCTCAAAATTAAGAATTGGACAAGCGATTCGTGTAAGAGACGTAAATACAGATGAATTAAACATTCAGAATGCTGCAAGTGCGGTTATTTGTTCAGTTAAAATGGCAAGAGGTGCTGTTAATACTGATGAAGAGGAAGATGAAGCTGAAGAAGCTACTGAAGCTGCTGAAGGAGCAGAAGGATAGTCAAATCACAATTATAAATTTAAAGGGTTGTTCTAATTTCGGTTAGAGCAACCTTTTTTTATTGGTTATATTTACAGTTATTTTAAGATGAAATACCTCGTTGTTGGATTGGGAAATCCTGGATATAAATATGAAGAAACGCGCCACAATATTGGATTTAAAGTTGTGGAAGCATTGGCAAAAGAATATGATGCTTCGTTCTCAACGGAACGATTAGGGGAGTTAGCTACTGTGAAACATAAAGGGCGAACAGTATTGTTACTTAAACCCAATACTTTTATGAACCTAAGTGGGAAAGCGGTTAACTATTGGATGCAGCAAGAAAAAATTCCCGTTGACCGAATATTAATTATTACGGATGATATTGCCTTACCTTTTGGAAAATTAAGAATGAAGGGAAAAGGTAGTGATGGTGGACACAATGGTTTGAAAGACATTATTGCAGTTTTAAACTCAAAAGAGTATCCGCGTCTTCGATTTGGTGTTGGTAGCGACTTTTCGAAAGGACGTCAAGTTGATTATGTGCTTGGAGAGTGGTCTGAAGATGAAAAAAGCGCCATGGCTGAAAGACTAGAGGTTTGCAAAGAATTTATTAAGAGCTTTGTGACTATAGGTATTGAACGTACGATGAATTTTTGGAATAATAAATAGATTGCTCTTGCTTATTATTAAACGAGAAATCTTCTTTCGCGTTTATTACCCATCAATGTTTCAACGGCATTAAATACGCGTTTTAAGAACGTGTGTTTGTTTGCTAGATTATAAAGTCTAATATTAGCACAAGTTGTTAGCAGGAAATTGGATTAATATGTATATGATTAACCTATTCTTCTAATATCGGCACCCAAATTATTAAGCCTTACATCAATGTTTTCGTAACCTCTGTCAATTTGTTCAATATTATGTATTGTACTTTTTCCTTCAGCGGAAAGTGCAGCAATTAATAACGAAACACCGGCTCTAATATCAGGTGAGGTCATGCTAATTCCTCTCAATCGGTGTTCATGATTCATTCCAATTACAACAGCTCTATGCGGATCACAAAGAATTATTTGTGCCCCCATATCAATCAATTTATCCGTAAAAAATAAACGCGACTCAAACATTTTTTGGTGAATGAGTACAGAACCTTTTGCTTGAATGGCGGTTACTAAAACAATACTTAATAAATCAGGTGTAAAACCAGGCCATGGAGCATCAGAAACGTTTAAAATTGATCCATCGATGAATTTTTCAATTTCGTACGAATCTTGAGCTGGAATATACAAATCGTCCCCTTTGAGTTCCATTTTAATTCCTAACTTTCGGAAAATGCTTGGGATGATTCCTAAATCAGGGTAACTCACATCTTTTATTGTGATTTCTGACCGTGTCATTGCAGCTAATCCAATAAAAGATCCGATTTCAATCATGTCAGGTAAAATGCGATGGTAGCATCCTCCTAGTTCTTTTACGCCTTTTATTTTTAGCATATTAGAGCCAATACCTGTAATTTTTGCTCCCATGCTATTTAGCATCTTACACAATTGTTGTAAGTACGGTTCGCATGCCGCATTATAAATGGTAGTTTCACCTTTCGCGAGAACAGCCGCCATAACGATATTTGCAGTACCGGTTACTGATGCTTCATCGAGGTGAATATAAGTTCCAACCAGTTTTTTTGCTTCTACCGTATAGAAATAAGTTTTAGGGTCAAAATTAAATTTTGCACCTAAATAAGTAAAGCCTTCGAAGTGGGTGTCTAAGCGTCGTCGGCCAATTTTATCACCACCTGGTTTAGGCATATACGCTTTTCCAAATCTCGCCAAAAGTGGTCCAATAATCATGATTGAACCTCTTAAACCGGACGCCCTTTTTGTGAAATCCTCAGTTTTAAGGTATTCCAAATCAATCTTAGCGGCTTTGAAATTATAAGTGCCTTTTTCAATTTTTTCAACTTTTACACCCATTGCTTGTAGTAAGTTGATGAGTTTATTCACATCAATAATATCAGGAATATTACTAATAGTTACTTTTTCACTCGTCATTAAAACAGCACATAGTACTTGTAAAGCTTCATTTTTTGCACCTTGCGGAATTAATTCCCCTTTTAGCGGTTTTCCACCGTGAATTTCAAATGCCCCCATGTTAATTAATAGCGTTTACGGTTTTTATTTCGGTTTTTATTTCGATTCTTGTTCTGCTTCTTATTGTTGTTGTTGTTCGAATTTGTGTTTAAGCCGTGTGTTTTAATAATCGAACTGGTTGAAGGTAAAAAAGATAAATCGTCAATGATAATTTTACCGTTCGACAGTTTTCTCAAATGTTCACCAATCATATCATCTTCAATTGATGTCGAGTTAAACGTCAAGTAGAACTGCTTCATTAATGAGGCAATGGTTTTAATTAAGGCTTGGCGTTCTTCACCTTCTTCCATTTCACAAGCTTTGGCAATAAGTTTTTCAACACTTTTACCGTAGTGTCCAATTTTAATTCTAGATTGAGGATAATCGACTTTTTTTGGTTTTTCTTTCAAAACTTCACGATCAGGCAATGGATAGGGCGAATCAACGTCGAGCTTAAAATCAGACATGATGAACAAATGTGTCCAAAGTTTAGGCTTGTATTCTTCTGCATCACGTAATTCGGGCTTTAATTCACCCATTACTTTAATAATTGCTTGCGCGACTTTATTCCGCTCCTCTTTGGTTGATAATGAAACTGCATGATCAACCATCTTCTGTACATTACGACCGTATTCAGGAATTTGCATTTTTGGTCGGCCAGTATTGTACTCTAATGATTCTAATTCTGCCATATGCTCCAAATATACTATTTATTGAAGGATTATTGGCTCACTATTTAATTTGATATTAATAAGAAACTGTTAATTTTTCGAGTGCAAGGTATATTCATTGAATTCGCTACTCTTGCATTTGTTCAATGGCATCTTTGGCAGATTCAGTTGGCATTTTACATGCGCCTTCAATACAGACGAAGATCGTCGGTTGAGCTAAAAATTTACCTTCTAATATGGCCAAGTTACTCGTAGTATCTGCTCCCATATATAAACGATTAGGAATATAAAACTCATTTAAATCTTCTTGAAGATTTTTCCAGGTTTTTCCCGTAATAGCAACTTCATAGTACGGATGGGTCATATTCAGTGCTAAAATTCCCCAATTACTATAATTCCCAAGGAAATGAGGAATGTCTTTGTATACATTGGCTAACATCTGCTTTGCCTTCTCTTTATAGGAACGGTTATCCAGTAAAATTCCTAAATCAAATAAAACGCTAGCCATGGTTGAATTAGAACTTGGAATAACTTGGTCCGTTATTTCCATTTTTCGCGTTAATAATTCTGATTCATCTGATGAAAAGTAGAACATGCCATGTTTTTCGTTATAAAAATGAGCTATTGCATAGGATGCAAGTTGATCTGCTTTTGATAAATAACTTTCGTCAAAACTCACTTCGTATAATTTAATACAGGCTTCTATCGTAAAACAATAATCTTCTAAAAATCCATTTATAGTCGATTGGCCATCTTTAAAAGTATGCCATAAACCACCATCTTCTTTAATTTGTTGCTTGAATAGCCAATTCGCATTTTGTTCTGCAGCTCTTAAAAATAGAGGTTCCTTAAAAACTTGGTAGGCATCTAATAGACCGATTTGCATTAATGCATTCCAAGATGTTAAAGCTTTGTCGTCTAACCCTGGTTTTATTCTCTGGTTTCTATCTTGAAGTAATTTGCGATTGATTTTTGATATTGTTTTGGTTAATTCCTCATTTGTATAACCATTTTTCATAGCAAATTCTTGGTCTGACTCAGCTCTCGTTAAAATGTGTTTGCCCTCCCAAAGCGATTGCTTATTGATTTGATAATAATTTTTAACCAGTTGAAATTCTTCTTCTTCCAAAACTGTTTTTAGTTCTTCTTCTTTCCAAACATAAAATTTACCTTCTTCGCCTTCAGTATCGGCATCTAGGGCAGCATAAAAAGCTCCGTTAGAATGCATCATTTCCCGATAAGCCCATTCGATAGTGCGATAAACTACCTTTTTATAAGTTTCGTTTTTAGTTCTTTGATACGCCTTACTGTAAAGGGAAATCAGTTGGGCATTGTCATATAGCATTTTCTCAAAATGCGGTACACGCCATTGTGGATCTGTCGAATAGCGCGAAAAGCCACCTCCAACTTGATCAAAAATTCCGCCTAAAGCCATGTGTTTCAAGGTGAGGTCAACATGATTCATCACAACCGTGTCATTATTGTGATAAGCGTATTGCATCAAGAAATCAAGGTTATTTGGTAATGGAAATTTATTGGTGCGGAGATCTCCGCCAAATATTGTATCGAAAAAAGGAGTCCAGTTTCGAATTAAACTATCCAATACATTTTCTTCGAAATTCATGTCCGTGTCTGCAATTTCGATTAATTCGTTTTGTTCAATTCTATGCATAACATTGTCTGCATATTGTTCAAAACGTCGCGGGGATTTTTTATAGTTATAAGTTAAATTATTTAATAATTCGATCCATTGTTCTTTTTCAAAATATGTCCCTCCTTTAATCGGACGACCGTCGGGTAAAGTAAAACAATTTAGTGGCCATCCACCATTACCATTAGTCATAAACTGAACGGCGTCCATGTAAACTTGATCAACATCAGGTCGTTCTTCTCGGTCTACTTTTACACAAATGAAGTTTTCATTCATAATTGAAGCAACTTCCTCATCTTCAAAACTTTCATGCTCCATAACATGACACCAATGACATGACGAATAACCAACACTAATTAGCACGAGTTTATTCTCTTTTTTTGCAATTTCAAAGACCTCTTCACTCCAAGGCAACCAATTTACCGGGTTGTGAGCATGTTGCAATAAGTATGGGCTGGTTTCATTAATAAGGCCGTTGGTGTGTTTCGCTGTATCGTTAGCATTCAGTTCTGACTTACCTCCTCCGTTACTTGAACAACTAGAAGTATGACAACAGAGGATAAGAAGAAGCGTTATAAATGAAATTTGCTTGAAGATGAATTTACCGGTCATAAAAAAGTAGAAAATATTTTGAGTAAATATAACTATCTTCGAGCTGAATAGGATATAAATTTAAGGGTTCCTATTCATCATTTATCCAAAAAGCCATATGAAGTATTTAGTAGTATTCTTGTTTTTAGTTCTTGTTTTACCTTTAAAAGCACAGTCTTATTTTCAGCAACGTGTTGATTATAATATTGCTGTGCAATTATTTGATGAAGAGAATATGCTTCGTGGATTTGAGGCATTTAAATACACAAATAATTCTCCAGAAGAACTTGATTTTATTTACGTGCATTTATGGCCTAATGCTTATAAAAATAATGAAACAGCGTTGGCGAAGCAATTAAAAAGTATGGGGAATAAAAATTTAGCCGAAGCGAGTTCAGAAGAAATTGGTTTTATAGATTCGCTCGATTTCAAAGTGAATGGCATTGCGGTAAATTGGGAATATGACTCTGTTCACATCGATATTTGTAAATTAATTTTACCCAAACCCTTGAAACCCGGAGAATCTATGTTAGTAGAAACACCATTTCGCGTAAAAATACCATCAGGTAGTATCTCTCGATTGGGATTTGTTGAAGAGTCCTATCAAATTACTCAATGGTATCCTAAGCCAGCGGTGTTCGATCAGGATGGTTGGCACCAAATGCCTTATTTAACCCAAGGTGAATTCTATTCCGAATATGGTTCGTTTGATGTGAAAATTACACTACCAAAAAATTATGTTGTTGGAGCAACTGGTGATTTACAAACAGCTTCAGAAATAGACTTTCTTAATGCTAAAGCGAAGCTTACTGAGGAAAAATATGCAGATGCCTCTATCAGTGCGAATAGTGGTAAAAGATCAACAAAGTTTCCACCTTCTAGCGATACATTGAAAACGATCCGCTATACGCAAGATAATGTGCATGACTTTGGCTGGTTTGCTGATAAACGGTTCGAAGTTTTAAAAGGAGAGGTTCAATTACCCAATTCGAATCGAAAAGTTACATCTTGGTCAATGTTTGTGCCGCATCACGCTGAATTGTGGGAAAATTCGATTGAATATTTGAACGATGCAATTTATTATTATTCTAAATGGAACGGTAATTACCCTTATAATCAGGTTACAGCAGTTGATGGAACGATTAGTGCTGGTGGTGGGATGGAGTATCCAAATGTTACAGTAATTGGCAATACATCATCAAAAATGGAATTGGAAGTGGTTATCGTTCATGAAGTTGGACATAACTGGTTTTATGGTTTACTGGGTTCGAATGAAAGAGATCATGCATGGATGGATGAAGGATTGAATACCATGAATGAGATTCGTTATATGCAAACTAAGTACCCGAATAATAAAAGGATGTCTGACATGGCTAATGGGATTGTCGCCAAATTACACTTTGATCACCTAAACCACCATGACATGGCAGATTTAACTTATCAATTTACGGCAGGATACGGATTAGATCAACCGATTGAATTGCACTCCGCGGATTTTACTTCGCTTAATTATGGCGCAATTGTCTATTCAAAAACAGGACTGGTGTTTACTTATCTAAAAGATTATTTGGGGGATGAATTATACGACCAGGCCATGCAAACTTATTATGATAAATGGCATTACAAGCATCCGCAACCAGAGGATATAAAACAAGTGCTTGAAGAGGTTTCGGGTAAAGATTTACATTGGTTGTTCCACGATTTAATTGAAACGACTCACCAAATTGATTATAAAATACAATCGGTTAAGCGAAAAGGGGGCAAATCAATTGTAAAGGTACGAAATACAGGTCAAGTTAATGGCCCAATACGAGTGGACGCTCTGCGTCAAAACGAAATTGTGGATAGTGTATGGCTTGAGCCCGGAGATAAAATGAAGGAAGCGGTTTTTGATGCAACTGATTATGATCAGATTGTGATTGATTATAACCAGCAAATTCCTGATTTAAACCGTAATAATAATTATTGGTCAAGAAAAGGTCTGTTCAAGCGAGTTGAGCCTTTAAAAATGGAGTTTTTAGGGGGAGATAATGAACCGAATCGATGGAATAGTTATTGGTTGCCCATTTTAGGTGGTAATGTTTATGATGATTTCATGATTGGATTAATGTTTCATAATACGACCATTCCAAAAAATAAATTGGAATATGCACTTGCACCAATGTATTCTTTTGGGAGGAATGATTTGGCCGGATTCGCAAATATTAAATATTCTTGGGTTCCAAAGAAGCATTTTAAAATGATCAGTGTCGGTGTAAGGGGAAAAACTTTTGGAAATGGATTAAATGCACTATCGACAGAGGCAATAACAAAACCTACAACTTATTATGCCATTCAACCTTTTATTGACTTGATGATCGGCAAACCAATTGTTAAAAAACCCTACCGCCAAAAAGTTAGTGTTTCAGGTGGATATATTTCGGAACAAGGGAATGGAATAAGTAATGAAATGTTTGCCGGTTTCGCTACGTACGGACTTAGTTATGCGAAAGAACGACACGCCGCATCTTTTCAGGTGAGGACAGATTATTTTAATGCTGAAAACGGTTATAATTGGGCGGTATCTACGTCTGAAGTTCTTAATGCAAGTGTAGAAGGACAATACGGGTTTACCTATTTAAAGAAAAAGCGTAAACAAATAGCCTTGAGATTATTTTATGGACAAAATTTATTCAGTAATGGAGTAGAATCAAGTCGTTATGGTTTTGCGTTGGGAGGTCAAACAGGCACACAAGATGCGCATTATGAACAGTATATGTTTGGACGAAATCGCTCGTCTGGAATTTGGTCAAATCAACGAATTGAGAATCAGGGAGGCTTTAAAACAAATGCAATTCAAGTGGCAAATCAATCACTGTTTACAGCAAATATGATTGTCGATCTACCAGTTCTACCATTTGTAGTAGCTTATGCCGATTACGGGATGTTTCCCGCTGAGTCAACTAACTATGAAAGTGTTTATGATGCAGGTTTAGGTCTTCGATTAGGAGAGGTTTTTAGTATTTATTTTCCGCTTTACGAATCTCAATCACTCAAAGATATCTTTCCTGCTGGTGTAGATTATGCCGATAAAATAAGGTTTACCTTGAAACTCAATCAACTTTCTACAGATCAATTACTAGGAAGGTTTTTATAGATTAGCGCATTTTACCACGTCTGCCTTTGCTCATTTGAGCCATGCGCATTTGGTTTTGAGATGTAGCTCGCCCCATTTGTTTTCGGAGACTTTTAATGTGTTCTGTTAGCATGCCTTTTGAGTCTAGTTTTTTAGCTTCCTTTAGCAATACATCAGCTTCTCTTCTTCGCCCAGTTTGAAGGCATATTGCACCAATATTCATTTTTGCCATGGCTTGGTCATGCTCTTTTTTAAGGCCAATACTTAAGGCTTTTCTAAAAAGTGATTCCACTTGACCCATCGAGGTTGATGTTGATCCCGCTATTGCCGTTAAATAATAAAAATAGGCTCGTTGTCCCTTTAGCAAAAACTGAGGATGCTTAATTCTTCCCAAATATTTTTGCGCTTTTTCCATGTTTTGTTGACGCATTTGAAGAGCAGCAAGAATGAGGTTTTCATTCCTGAAGATGAACAAGCCAATTAAAGCGGTAACAAAAATGAATACTATTCCCCATCCCCATGAACCATCATAGAATAAGAAGATTGTAAAGAAAAGAGAAGAAAGTGTTAATATTGATTTTAGAATTAATCCAATCATGTTTTTTTATTTAATCGATGGTAGCAATACATTTTAATTCAATAGCAATAGGAGTCGGCAGTTTGTTGATTTCGACAGTAGTACGACAAGGTTGATTGTCTTTAAAATATTCTGCATACACCTTATTGTAAACGTGAAAATCTCTATTCATATTTACTAGAAATACTGTTACATCAACAAGGTTCTCCCACGATGACCCCGATGCTTCTAATATCGTTCTTACATTGTCAAAAACAGAACGACATTGTGCTTCAAAATCAAAAGCTTTAAAATTTCCGTTGTGATCAAGTTCTAAACCTGGCACGGCCGAATCATTAGCATTTGAACCAGCAACACGTGGTCCAACTCCAGACAAAAATAATAAGTTTCCTACTTTTCGCGCATGAGGGTAAAGGCCAACAGGTTTGGGTGCATTAGAAGCACTAATTTTTTCTGACATAACTAAAATTTGCTACAAATATATCGATTTACTAAAAGTTGTAAGGACTCACTAATTGTTTTTCTTTTAATTTTACGTTCAGCGGCACGAAGAAAGCAGCTTGAATAATTAAAAATAGGGGTTATGACCACGAATTTAAGACCAAAACATTTGATAATCGCAATTATCGCTTTTTTGCTCATACTCATTGCAGCTTATTTTGGAGCAAGTATTCACAATGCGAAAACAAATGACATAATTGACTACCTAAATGACATGGATAACATTCATTATTATGATGCGGAAATTATTCCTCAATTGAACTTTTCAGCTGCGTTGTTCAGTCTCCCTATCACACTAATTATTTTGGTTTTCGAATTAATTGTTTTACGACAAATTAAGCACAGGGCAGGTAAAAATATTGCTATCGGAACAGTGTTGGCAATTGCTATAATTCTCGTAATCTCATTACTCACATTGTGGCATCCCGAAGATTTTGATTTTAGTCAGTGGGGTTATTTATGGATTGCAATGGGGGCTATCATTCTGGTGGGTAATATTTTATCTTTATTTTTTCAAAGTCCGAAAGAAAAGGTTTAATTGCGCTTAAAGGTTTAACAAATATTTAACGAATACAACTGTTGTAAGTAGTAGTATAACAGCAGGTTAAAGTTTTGGCATAAGTCTTGCAATCACTGCAATATGTTTAATTAAAAACGTATTGAAATGATCGCAAAAAAAAATCGTAAAGTGGACTTGGAAAGAAAACGGTTCGCTTTTTTTCAAATTGGACTTATCGTATCAGGTTCGTTATGTTTAGCAGCATTCGAATACTCGACTATAACTCCAGACCAGAAGCAGGTAAAACGATTGGATGAGCCTGAAGTGCTTTATTTAGATGAACCATTATATGAGCCTGTATTCCATCAACCCAAACAAGAGAAACGATCAAGTATAATTACTCCGGACGATGAACTTATACTTGTTGATAAAGACCCTGTTGATGGCCAACAAATAACTGTTACAAATGAGACTATTGTGATAGGTGATGGAGAAGGCGAGGGAGAGGTAGAAGAAGGCTTTACTTATGTCGTTCCTTCAAATGAAATTTTACCAATATCTCAAGATCCACCAGAATTTCCAGGAGGGGATGCCGCAATGGCACATTTTATTCGCGACAATATTGATATTCCCGAATATGCGCAGTATGAAGAAGGCACCGTGTATGTGGGCTTTGTTGTCAATAGAGATGGTTCGATTGAACAAGTGGTGGTTGAAGGGAGTGTGAATGATGAATTGGATGCTGCTGCTACCGATGTAGTAAAGAAAATGCCGAAATGGAAGCCTGGTAAAAATGCGGGTAAACCAGTTCGTGTGAGATTTACAGTCCCGATTCGTATTAGATTCAGATAATAACCTAGAACACCCACTGAAAAGGTGTAACCTTCTGCGCAATGCAGGGGGTTTTTTTGTTTTACCACGTTAAAAATTCAACAGTTTACCAAACTTTTGTTCGCAAATCTTGAAACGCTTTGTTTTCAACTGTTATACATTAATTTTACGATTTATAAAGTAGGAGAAAATATAGATTTAAGAATTTTTTTACATTCAAGCAACTTTTGGTTGTAGTATGCAGTCTAACCTTATGAATAACGTAAATTCTCTTCGCATTGTAAACATGGATTCGTTGGAATGCGAAGGAGATAATAAAATAAAAACAATGAATAATTTGAAAAAAATCTTCCTAGTTCTGACGCTTGGAGTGGCTTCATTTTCATTTAGTCAGTCTTCTGATGTTGAATATGCTTCCGCGACAATTAATGAATCGTATTGTATCGAATTAGATAGCTCAATTGATTTAAAAGAGTTTTACAGTGCAGATGCTTCTGTTTTTGGATGGACGTCGGCAGTTGATGCTCGCAAACATTGTGGATACCATTCTAACAATTTAGTGACATTAACACCAGATTTCGATAATGGTTTGGTTTTAATTCAAATTCATGCAGATCGAGCAGCTGCGGCATACGATGTTACTTGGTGGAACGAGTATCTTCAATCAATCTGTAAATAATCTTAAAAAATGAGGAATATGTTTTTAGCAAATAAGTTAAAATCCATAATCACTTTGGGGGTTGGACTAATGTTTGGTTTTGCTTCTCACGGTCAGGTTATTGGAGGAAATGCTTACATCATTGGAGATTATGTAAATATTGCAATCGATGGAGCAAAAGGTAAAGAAGGAACGGCCACTGGAGGTGGATTCCACTATAGAGGTGGTGCTCCTGGTACCCCATGTGGATTCGTATCGGATCCGGGTGATACAGGTTGGGATCCGGCTTTACATGATGGGGACTTCTTTACACCGGGTTCTCCAGAGAATGGGTATGGAGTAGAGATTGATGGGGTAAATTATAATAACAATGCAGGCGGTGCTGATGATGATATTGTGCCACATGCAGGTTATCCGCTTTATAGTGAAGAAGGTGATTGTATGTCGGTAGAGTGGCAAGGTGAAGTTGCTGGTGTTGTTGTCAATGTAAAGTATCATTTGGTTAAACATGAATTGTTTTATACCACAGAAATTACAATGTACAACGGATCAGGGAGTGATTTAACAGATGTTTATTATTATCGAAATGTTGACCCGGATAACAACCAATCAATTGGAGGTACTTTCGTAACTACAAATACGATTGTTTCTCAGCCAAGTGGTGATTGTCAAAAATCATTAGTTTCTGCAGAGCAATTCACGCCGCACGATAGTTATTTAGGATTTGGTGCTTTAGGCGATAAATTTAGAGTTTCGCATAAAGGATTTGCGAACAGAAGCGGTTCTGATATATGGAACGCAGCCGGTATTTTAGAGGGAGCAGTAGGAGCAGTTGATGTGGGAGATAGAGCGATTTCTATTGCATACAAAACGGATATTCCTGATAATGATACAGTTAATTTCACCTATGCAATTGTACTGAGTGGAGATGCTGTAGAAGGAGCTTTCTCGAGTTTATATTATATTGACTATGAATCTGCAGGTGGAGTTGGAGGTGGTGTTATCAGCCAATGTAACCCCGTGGTGGATACGGCTCAGTCTTGTCAAGGTAATCCAGTAACTTTAACTGTAGATGGTCCAAATGCAGATGATTATGAATGGGAATGGTCTTCTGATCCGTTTGATCCAGATTTAGAGACAGAAGGGCATACGGTGGTTGTTACGCCAAATGAAACGACAGCGTATACTGTTGTTGGTACACCTATTTCAGATTGTTTGACTGAGTCGATTACAAAAACAATTATTGTGGAGTTTACAGAAGGACCGCAGATTGAAATAGAGGATCCAGGATCATTCTGTGAAGAGTTCGATATTAATGATTTAGTTTTTGAGGATATTAATGGCATTGATAATACGGTGACTTATTTCTTCTCTGAAATGCCGGATAGTGCGAAACAAACTGAACCAATCTTTGAAGGCCCTTTAATGGGACCAGATGATGAAGTTTGGTTGATGATTGGTGATACTGCTGGAGGTTGTTTTGATGCTGTCCTTTTAGAAATTGACTTCGGAGGATTAGGCGCTGCTGGAAATGACACTGCGATCTCACTTTGTGGTACAGATGGAACCTTAATTGATTTACATGATTTAATTACACCTGGTGCTAACCCATTAGGAAGTTTTGAAGAAGAGACTTTCTCAGGGCAATTTAATGAAGCAACAGGCGTATTTGACGTGACTGGATTAGCTGGCGTGTATGAATTTACCTATACAGTGCTTGGTACAGGTGAATGTCCTGATGATTTTGCCACGTTTATTGTTGAAGTATATCCGCAACCTGAAGCTAATTTTGAGTATGAAGTTGATGGTATTTCATCCGCTGAAGGATTGGGTAGTACATGTATCATTAATGAGGTTGATTTTGTAAACTTCTCTACTATCCCTGCTGGTGCTATAGATGATTACTCATGGGATTTTGGTGATGGTTCTACTTCTGCTGCCGAAAATCCTTCACATTTATATTCAGAAGTTGGTGAGTATACGATAACCTTGACGGTAACAACAGATGAAGGTTGTACAAGTACATTTACAAAAGAAATCATCATTTATACTGAACCGATTTTGGACGTGATATTTAATGAGCCAAGTTGCTTTGGATTTAGCGATGGTTCAATCACAGCATTTATCGCTGGAGGAAGTGGAACATTCGATATCGAAATTAAAGATGCTGACGGAACAGTGTTAAACGAAGAAGGTTCAACAACAGCGAATACTCTAGAATCAGGAGTATATTTTATCGAGGTAATGGATGGTTCTGGTTGTTCAGCTTCAGCTACTATTGTACTTAATGATCCTCCTCAATTAGAGGCGTTTTACCGAATTGTAGAGCCGTTGTGTTTTGGTGAATTAGGTCACGTTGTTATTGACTCTGTAAAAGGTGAAGACATTAATAATCCAATGTATTATTTCTGGGCACCTGAGGCAGACGTTGTGAACGGACCTGATGCAGATACAGTGAATATTCCAGCAGGTGATTATGTATTAACCATTAATGATTCAAGAGGATGTTCAAATGTAATTGACATAACAATGAATGAGCCGGATTCGTTATACTTCAATAGTGATACAGGTTATGACCCTGCTTACTGTAGAGTATACGGTTACCAAAATGGAAATGGGCAAGTTTTTGCTTCTGCTTCTGGTGGGACACCTGATTATGATTACTTATGGACTGAAGTTGAAACAGGGAATACTTCTACTGGAACGACATGGGGTGGACGAAATCCTGGTGATTATATTATTACAGCAACTGATAATAATGGATGTGTAATTACAAGAACCATTACAGTTGATTCATTGAATCCAATTGCTGATTTTGACGTAATTTCTGATCAATTAAATGCGGATTTAAAAGGAACAGCACCAGTTGAAGTTTCATTTGAAAACAAGTCATTGTATTTCGCGAATCCTTTGAATCCTTTAGCAGATACAACATTCTTCTGGTCATTGGATACACCGGGTTCAGGTTGGTATTTGTCACATAATTATTTCGAAATTATGGATACGACTTATGAAGCAAGAGGAGAGTCTTATTTAGTAGATGTTTGTTTAGTTGCACAAAATAAAAATGGATGTTCAGATACGACGTGTAAGATTATCGAAGTATTTGAGCCAATAAGATTTGTGGATGTTAATACATTCTCACCGAATGGTGACGGTATAAACGACGTGTTTACCTTCTCATTTAATTCTGCATCTATTTCATCTTTTGAATGTGTGATTGTGAACAGATGGGGTGTAGAAGTTGGTCGAATTACAAATATAAACGATGGATGGGATGGAACTGATAAATCAGGGTCACCTTGTAAAAATGGTGTTTACTTCTATTCATATTCTGCAGTAACAGATAACGGTGAAGAGTTTGCCGGACAAGGTAACTTACACATTGTAGGAACCGAAGAATAAAGAAACCTATAAACAAATAATTAAGGGCTGTTCATTACTAAATGGACAGTCCTTTTTTTGTGCTAATTTTCTTTAAATGGTGGTAAGAAGTAGTATTTCGTTTTAGTGAAGTGTATAAATAAGGATGCCTTAACTACGAACGTTGACTGAGCAAAGTAACATTTGTTGAGACGAGTAATGTCCTAAGGTTCTACTTCTGTTATCCACTTTAGTTCGCGGTTGGTTTTACTCACGGAAAGGTAGAAAACGGGATTTTCAGATCCTGATCCACGGTATTTGAATAGCACCGCAGTTTCCTGATCCTCATAAAGAATACAATATCCAGGAGAACCTATTTCCCTTATATCAATTAAATGGATATTATTCATTGAGTCAGTTAAATGAATGCATTCGTAAATAGTGTTATGGGATAGTGTTAAAATGTTTCCAGAAGTCAAAGTGTCCTGACTAGCAATAATACTAGCATAATTCTTATTGAACATGTTGGTGTTGGCTGGCCATTGACTATAGCTAAAATTAAAGTATAAGACTTGAAAACAGCAATACAATATAGTACGTTTCATATTGCAATTTAAACAGCATTTTTATAGCATTAATACATGTATGTATCAGGAAAGGGTATTATCTATTATTCGTTTCGATAGAAGTAAAATTTGCTCATGACATCAGTAAGGGTGAATGCTAAGGCAATTCCATTTTTACATGAAATTAAAAGTGTTGAAAATTGAGATTAGGTATGAATGAATAAGACGTTTAAATTACCGTAGCTCGCTATTAAATCCTGCGTTAGAGATTGGAGTGGATAGCCCGCAAACGTTGCAGACGTTGAGGACTATGAGCGGAAAGCTCGCCGATTTTTGCATCCGTTATCGGTGCAAAAACGGAACGCCCATAAAGAATAAAAAGACTTATTCCATTTGAAACTGATCTGATTGCCTTTGACCGTCAACGCTAAACACTTTAGGGCAACCTGATTTTGGCCACAACCATGCCATTTTTAAAGAAACAATTAACGGTTGGTAGCGACTGTTAAACCACTTATGAGATGGATTAAAATCATTAAACTCCAGTACAGTTAAAATTGGGGTTTGGATGGTTGGCACAAAAAACAATCCGTCTTTTACTTTAAAACCAAAACCAAAGGTGTAGTGCAGTTGCCCAACGAGTTTACTTTGATTATCCGAAGGTAAGGGGGATAAGTATTTACCGGTTGCCTGATGGTCTTTACCACCATAGATTCGATAGTCTAGATTAATACCGATGGATTGATCAATAAAATTCCATTTTGACAATTGCCAAACGTTATGAATGCCACCTCGAACGAAAACTGAACCGAAATTAAAACTGCCACGATCGACGATAGGGTCTAGGTTGAACTTTTCTTGCCCCCCGAAATGCTTAATACCAATACCCCAATCAACGTAATGAGCTGCTTTTCTTATTTTACGAAACAAATGTTCCATTCCACCTTCGAGATAATAACCGGGTAATCCTGTAGGTGTTAAATCATAAAGTTGGTCTTTATCGTTCGGGTTATTACCGATCATGTAGGTAACTCCAGCGTTAACGTGCCAACCAATTGGTCGGTAATGACTATTGCTATGACTGTAAATAGCGTCTTGTCGGTTGGCGCTCCACTGGTTGCCGCTATTTCTTTCTTTATGTCTCTTTTCAATACCTCCGCCTATTTGACTGAAGGTAGGGGCGGAACAGAGTATTGCTAAAAGTAAATAAAGACTTTTCATGTTAGGCATCGATTAGGTTTAATATTGCATTTTCAATTTCTTGACTGTCCCAAACCTCATTGATATCTGCTCTATTCATGACTTTTTTCATGATTTCATCTTGTTTGACACCAGCATTCCAAGCATCCGAATAACGGATGTTTGAAAAGGAAACTTGGCTGTATAACGGCATCCATTTGTTTGGGTACAATTGACTGAAACGAGCTTCAATTTTTTTCTGCAATAAAAAGAGTGGGTCGGCGACATAATCTCGCATAACGTAGTAATTATGTTTTGATAATTCTTGAAGCGCATCCCCATCTGGTTTACGGTTTATTTGATATTCTTTAAAAACAAGAGGCCAGTCAATTTGACCATCTTTTTGGTGTTTTTCCATGAGCTGATTCATCACCGTGCAATCTTCGAATCCTCCGTTCATACCTTGTCCATAGAAAGGTACTGTTCCATGAGCGGCATCCCCCATCAAGGCAAATTTTCCTTTTGTCCATGGGTAACACCTTACTATTGATAAAGAAGATAGTGGATTTTGATGCCAGCTTTCTAATAAGTTGGGGCAGAGTTCATAGAAATCGGGAAAAGTTTCTTTGAAAAAGTCAATTACTGCTTCGTCGTTTGTTAATGTTTCAAATGATTTTTCGCCCTCAAATGGCATAAAAAGTGTACAGGTAAAACTACCGTCTTCGTTTGGTAGCGCTATTAGCATAAATCGACCTCTAGGCCAGATGTGCAATGCATTTTTTTCTAATTTATAGGTGCCATCTTCGTTGGCTGGCAACAGTAACTCTTTATAACCATCATCAATAAAATCTTGACTATAGTCAAAGCGATCGGTTTTTTGCATGGCTTGGTAACGAACGGCCGAAAATGCTCCGTCACAGGCGAATACAACATCAGCTTGATCTTGAAATTTTTCACCTGTTTCTGTGTTTTCAAGGTATACAATACCGGCCGCTAAATCAGCACCAATACACTTGGCGTTGTATTGAATTTTGGTGTTCCCTTTTTCTTCAGCAATATCCATCATTCGAGCGTTTAATCCACCTCGAGAGACTGAATAAATGGCTTGGTCCTCTTTTCCATAGGGCTGATAAGTAGTGTCACCATCAACTGCGTGCATAATACGACCAGACATAGGAATAGCAATTTCATCGACTGCATCTTCAATACCTGCTCCTTTTAAAGCGGTCCAACCGCGAACAGATAAGGCTAAATTAATCGACTTTCCTGCTGATATCTCAGCTTTTCGTATGTCTGAACGGCGTTCGTATATTCTTATTTTATAACCTGCTTTTGCAAGGTATACAGCCCAAAGTGAACCTACTAAACCTGCTCCAACAATAATGGCATTTTTTTCCATGCGTTTTTATTTTTTTCTCCAATGCTTTTGAAAACGTGAATCACTAAACATGTCTTGTCGTTTACTTACATTTCTACGACTAAAGACTGCGCTAATTCGCCATAAAAAAATTCCTACAAAAAGTATAGCAACAACTTGCATCATGAGCTTCATCATTGGCATTGCTTCACTAGCTGTTCCACTTAAGTATTGGCGAATTACTTCGGGATCATAAGACAAATTTTCTTGCGCTAAGGTGTCCAGTTCAATTGCAAAACTATTTGACATCCCTCCTAAAACAAAGAAAACAGCGATATGTTTAATTTTTAATCTCAAATTATTGGTTTATTGCTTTTTCTAAACATTCGGAAAAACGATAAACATCTTCAAATGAATTGTAAAGTGGTACAGGGGCAATACGAATTACATTTGGTTCACGCCAATCTGCAATAACCCCCATTTTGGTAATGGCATCAAACAAGGGTTTACCCATGCCATGTGCTAAAATAGAGAGCTGTGCTCCGCGTTGAGTTTCGTTTTTTGGTGTGATAATTTCAAACGTACAGGCATCACCTAATCGATCAGATATATCATTGATTAAAAATTCGAGATAATTGGTGAGGTCTTTTCTTTTTTCAATTAATGCATCCATTCCAACTTCATCAAAAATATCAAGTGAAGCCAAATGTGCAGCCATTCCAAGAACGGGAGCATTACTTAATTGCCAACCTTCTGCACCAGGAATAGGTTGGAAGCCAGGTTCCATCAAAAATCGAGTTTCTTTATCGTGTCCCCACCAACCTGCAAATCGCGGTAGTTCTTTATTATGAGCATGTTTTTCGTGAACAAATAAGCCAGAAACACCACCAGGGCTTGAGTTTAGGTATTTATAAGAGCACCATGCTGCAAAATCAACACCCCATTTGTGGAGCTCTAACTTTACATTACCAGCTGCATGAGCCAAGTCAAATCCTACAAAAGCGCCAACATTATGCCCGGCTTTCGTAATTTTCTCCATGTCAAATAATTGGCCCGTATAATAATTTACACCACCAATCATTACCATAGCAAGACTTTCGCCAGCCTCATTAATTGCCGCGATAATATCCTCTTCATGAATAAGGTGCTCCCCTTCTCTTGGTCCTACTTCAATGATGGCTTCTTCAGGTTTGCGTCCGTGAAATTTTGCTTGAGATTCTAACGCGTATTGATCCGAAGGAAAGGCTTTTTTCTCACAAATGATTTTGTATCGTGTCTCCGTAGGTTGATAAAACGAAGCCATTAATAAATGCAAATTTGTGGTCAAACTATGTGTAATAACAACTTCTAAAGGTTGAGCACCAACAATTTTCGCAGCCTTTTCGGTCAAAAATTCGTGATAAGAAAACCAAGGTTTCTCAGCTTCGAAATGTCCTTCAACACCCCAGTTTTTCCATGCTTCTAATTCTTTATCAATATATTCTTTCGTAGATTTAGGTTGTAGTCCTAAAGAGTTTCCAGTGAAGTAAATAGTTTCTATTCCGTTAATTACTGGAATATGAAATTTAGAACGATAAGGATTTAAAGGGTCTTTTTTATCTTTTTCTTTCGCGAATTCTAGCGAATTTTTGTATGCTACCATTGTTTGTACTAGTTTTGCAATTGCAATTTATTCAAAGATACTAACATTGATAAAAAAGGCTATGATATCTCGTAACAAATCTGAACAACTATTCGAAAATGCAAAAGAACTTTTCCCAGGTGGTGTAAATTCTCCTGTTCGTGCTTTTAAGTCGGTAGACGGCGCTCCATTATTCATTAAAAAAGGAGATGGCTGTAGAATTTGGGATGAGGATGACAATGAATTTATCGATTTTTGTTGCAGTTGGGGACCTTTAATTTTGGGTCATAATAATTCGGCTGTTCGAACTAAAATAGAGGAGGTTTTACAGAACGGGACTTCTTTTGGAGCGCCAACTGTATTGGAGAATGAATTGGGTAAATTGATCATTGATAATAACCCATTTATCGATAAAATTAGATTTGTAAGTTCAGGAACAGAAGCAGTAATGTCTGGGATTCGTTTAGCGCGTGGCTATACGGGGAGAGATAAAGTTGTAAAATTTGAAGGTTGCTATCATGGACATGTTGATTCGATGCTGGTTAAAGCCGGTTCGGGCCTTGTAACTTTTGGCACATCTTCTTCGGCGGGTGTACCGGAAAGTTTTTCACAAGAAACTATTGTATTGCCACTTAATGATGAGGAAGCAGTTAAGAATTGCATTGCGGAACATGGTAAAGATATTGCGTGTATTATCATAGAACCAATACCTGCTAACAACGGTTTGCTACTTCAAGAGAAATCGTTTTTGAAATTTCTTCGTTCAATCTGCACAGCGCATGATATTTTGTTGTTTTTTGATGAAGTAATAAGTGGATTTAGAGTAGCATTTGCGGGTGCGGCAGAATATTATGGGATTCAACCTGATATTATGACGTATGGAAAAATTATAGGAGGAGGTTTACCGGTAGGGGCCTATGCAGCTTCTAATAAAATTATGGGACATGTTTCTCCGTTAGGAGATGTTTATCAAGCTGGAACCTTGAGTGGTAATCCAGTAGCAATGGCGGCCGGAATAGCTCAAATTAAAGCTTGTTTGGCAGATGGTTTTTACGAAGATCAAGAAGAGCGCACCAAATATTTTACGGGTACAATTAACGATTATGCTAAATCAAATGATTATCCTTTCGAGCTTGTTTCTATTGGATCAATTTTTTGGTTGACTTTTGGTGAACATGATGCGATAAGAAAGGCGGATCAAATAGATCCTGCGACCATGGTTGATTTTAAAACAATCCATAGTTTATTGTTGGATAATGGGGTTTATATCGGACCGAGCGGTTATGAAGTTGGATTTGTTTCAAAAGCTCATACAATGGATGATTTAAAACAGGCGGCGTCAATTTTCTGTGCTGTTTTAGATCAGGTCTATAAACCGTAAAGCGCCAAGTATAACAAGAGCGGTTGTAGGATAAGTAAACCGTCTATCAAAAATGAAAAATAAAGGTCTTTTCGTGGTTTGATACTGCCAATTAGCAAAATCGTTGCCATGATACTGTTAATGCCCAATAACCAAATAGAATGGTTGGTGACAGATAGAAGCAGGAGAAGGTTGAATAAAACCAGTAGAATTGCAAGTCCAATCGCAGGTTTAATTCCGATTAATTGAGGAATGGTTTTTTTATTCGTTTCGTCTAATTGAATGTCCCGTATGTCAAAGGGAATTGTAATTCCGATGACATACAAAAGGTTTGCGAAAAATAGGGTCTCAGGAAATTTTAATGTTGAGGAATTAAGATTTAAATAAGGCAGTACCGTTGTAATGCTTACCCAAACTAATCCAATTAAAAATATTTTAATTCCAGGAACATCTCTAAGGTTCGTATTCGTTTTACCAGGTAATTTTACAATATAGAAAACTGAAATTAGGCCTGCAAAGATTAAAAGTAGGTAGGTGGATGGTTGAACGTTTAGGGCAGTAATGATTAATCCAATTGCTGAGCTAATGATGATAATTTTCACGGTTGTTGGATGAGATTGCATCCAAATTAGGCGATTGTTATTGAGCTTAGTTTGTTGAATTATTTTTACAGAGCGCTGAAAAGTGTAGGTAAGAATTGTACCGAAAAAAGCGAATAGAATGATATTTAAGTTTGGTTTTAGCTCGTAGATAAGGTAGAATTGCCACGAAAAACATGCCGACCCAAATCCAATCCATAAATTTGAATAAACTAGAAATTGTATGAATTGTTGGAGTGATCGCAAGTCGTTACGGTTTAAAAACGGCGTAAGTTACCATGCCTGCAGCAATACCTAACACACTACCTTTAAGTGCACCCAACATTCTTTTTTGTTTTGCGATACGATGAAAACCGCGATAATAATCAACATCATTTAGTAGGTGTTTTTGAATCATGTCCTTTTCTTTTACCTTAAAGCTTGGAAAAGACCAACCTACAGAGAGTATTACCGGAGCAAGCACTGGGAATAGACTGGGTTTAGATTTAAAAAAGCCACCAGATGTATGAGGACCGATGTATGCCTCATTATCGATTGATTTTTGTAGTAAATAAGTGTCCCAAATACTCGCTGTTAAGCCCAATGCAAAACTCGACCAAAAAACGAAATGTGGTTTAAAGTTTTGTCTGGCATCATAGCTTCCTAAACTGACATGCTTTGCTTCTTTTACAGTGAGGAAATTGTTGAATTCATCATTCTGTTGATAGACCACTGTTTCCATTCCGCCTTGTGTGTATGAAAAAACACGGTATTTTTCGATTTTAGTATCGTATACGCGCCCCTTTTTATCAAGCTCTTTCAGGTTGATAAAGTCGACGTCTGCACCTTTTATTTCACCGCGAATCACTTTACCATTGAGTAAAATCAACGAATCTTGCTCTTGTGAATAGGCATTGAATACTAAAACAGTAAAAAGAAAAGTGGTTAAAAAAACTTTCATGAGGACAAATATTGATTTTATTCAAATTTAGTCTAAAGTTCTGAATTTATCTCTAAGGTTAGTAATACTGTTTAAATCCCATGAGTGAATTTATTAACAAGGATGCGCATTTTTGTGAGCAATATAGTAGACGACATGCTAAATAAATTATCCCTTGCATTATCAACCTAAAATTAAAACAAAATCAATCCGATATGGTTATATTTGTACCGCCTTTTTTGGGCTTTATTTTTAAAACTAGAAACACATGATATTTCAAGACAGACATGTTGGTCCTAATGCTTCTGAGAAAAAAGAAATGTTAGCGGCTATTGGAGTTAATTCTATTGATGAATTGGTAGAAAAAACAGTTCCAAATCAAATTCGTTTAAAGGCGCCATTGGATTTAAAACCGGCAATGTCTGAGAATGAATATTTGGCACACATGAAATCAAAAGGTGCTGAAAATAAGGTTTTCACAAATTTTATTGGTCAAGGTTATTATGGGACAATTGTACCAAGTGTTAACCTTCGAAATATTTTTGAGAATCCAGGATGGTATACTGCTTATACTCCCTATCAGGCTGAAATTGCTCAAGGGCGTTTAGAGGCTTTATTGAATTTCCAAACAATGGTGGCTGATTTAACCAAAATGGATTTAGCCAATGCATCTTTATTGGATGAAGGAACTGCGGCAGCAGAGGCAATGATTATGTTTTACAACCTCAGGTCGCGAGATCAGAAGAAAGCGGATGTAAATAAGTTTTTCTTGTCTAAAAATGCGTATGCGCAAACCATTGATGTTGTTTTAGGCCGTGCCGAAGGAATGGGGATTGAAGTCGTTTTGGATGACCCTTCAAATTTTACAGCAAGTGCTGATTATTTTGGAGCAATTGTTCAATACCCAGACGCCAATGGTAAGGTGAAAGATTTGTCTGGTTTTATTGAATCAGCTCATGCTATGGATATAAAGGTAGGTGTTGCAGCAGATATCATGTCACTTGTTGTTCTTCAAGCACCAGGTGAGTGGGGTGCTGATGCCGTTTTCGGTAATACGCAACGATTTGGTGTACCCATGGGTTATGGAGGACCACACGCTGCTTATTTCGCAACTCGCGAAGAGTATAAACGTCAAATTCCAGGTCGAATTATTGGAATTTCAGTTGATGCGGATGGTAATCAAGCATTGAGAATGGCATTGCAAACGAGAGAGCAACACATTAAGCGTGATAAAGCGACATCTAATATTTGTACAGCACAAGCGTTGTTGGCGATTATGGCAAGTATGTATGCCGTTTATCATGGTCCAAAACATTTGAAAAAAATTGCAATTGATATGCACTTGAAAGCGGTGCATATTGAAGGTAAATTAAAAGAATTAGGTTATGCTTCATTGAATGATTCGTATTTTGATACGCTACACATTCAAATGCCAGATGGGGTATCCACTACCAAAATCCGTTCGGTAGCGGAAAGTAAAGGAGTTAATCTGCGCTATATCGATGAAAAAGAATTGACAATTTCAATTGATGAAACAATTGACGAGGCAGCATTATCAAATTTAGTGGCGATATTTGCTGAGGTAAGTGGTAAAGAGGCCAAGCAAATTACTTCGGAATGGCAGAAAGAAAAATGTCCTTTAGCGGCAAATCTTCATCGCTCAGATAAAATATTAGATTTTCCTGTTTTCCAATCGTATCACTCTGAAACAAAAATGATGCGCTATATTAAAGGACTTGAAAACAAAGATGTTTCCTTAGTTCATTCTATGATTTCTTTAGGATCTTGTACGATGAAACTAAATGCAGCTTCTGAGTTGATTCCGTTGTCTTGGCCAGAATTTGCCAATATTCACCCGCACGCTCCTCAAGCTCAAACTGCAGGTTATGATGCAATTTTATCGGAGTTAGCATCTGACCTTTGTGAGATAACTGGTTTTGCAGGCATGTCCATGCAGCCAAATTCTGGTGCTCAAGGTGAATATGCTGGCTTAATGGTTATTCGCGCCTATCACGAAGCAAATGGAGATCACCAAAGAAATATTTGTTTGATTCCTTCATCCGCACATGGAACAAATCCTGCTTCTGCTGTAATGGCAGGAATGAAGGTGGTGGTTACCAAATGCGACGAGAATGGAAATATTGATGTAGAGGATTTACGCGCTAAAGCCGAAAAGCATAAAGAAAATTTATCTGCTTTAATGGTTACCTACCCATCAACACATGGTGTTTACGAAGAATCGATTATCGAAATAACTTCAATAATCCATGAAAATGGTGGACAGGTTTATATGGACGGAGCAAATATGAATGCCCAAGTTGGATTAACTAATCCAGGTAATATTGGTGCAGATGTTTGTCACTTGAATTTACATAAAACCTTTGCCATTCCTCATGGAGGTGGTGGACCAGGTATGGGACCAATTGGTGTGGCAGCGCATCTTGTTCCGTTTTTACCGGGTAACCCAAATGCAAATCCTGCTGATGCTGCTAAAGAAATTAAATCGATTTCAGCGGCAAAGTATGGAAGTGCACTTGTGTCATTAATCTCTTACGGTTATATTAAAATGCTCGGTGCTGAAGGGTTGAAAGACGCAACAGAAACAGCGATTTTAAACGCTAATTATTTACGTGTAAAATTATCAGATCATTATCCAATTCTTTACACAGGACAAAATGGAACTGTTGCCCACGAAATGATTGCAGATTGCCGCGAATTTAAGAAAACTGCCGGAGTAGAAGTAGCTGACATCGCAAAACGTTTAATCGATTACGGATTCCATGCCCCTACAGTATCTTTTCCGGTGGCTGGAACGTTAATGATTGAGCCAACTGAAAGTGAAGATAAAGCGGAATTGGATCGTTTTGTAGAAGCGATGATCGCTATCCGAAAAGAAATCGAGAATATTGAAACATTAGGATTAGATCAATCGAATAATTTATTGCACAACGCTCCGCATACAGCTGCTTGTTTGATAGCGGATAATTGGGATTATCCTTATTCTAGACAAGAAGCCGCTTACCCTGCATCGTATTTGCAATCATCCAAATACTTTGCTCCGGTTAGAAGAGTCGATAATGCCTATGGAGACAGAAATTTAGTTTGTAGCTGTCTGCCAATTGATGCTTATGTAGAAGCTTAATTATTAAACTTATTCTCTAAAAAGGCTGCCCCTTAAGGCAGCCTTTTTTGTTGACTAAAAATAAAGTGCAAATTAAATTGTTTTAGTGATAGAATTATTGGCCTCCGTCTATTTGGTAATTGATAGAGTCCAATGCAGCTTCATAAATTAAATAAAGGGTGTCCGGATTTCCAGCGTAATAGTTAAAAGCTGAATCGAACTGAACCTTACTAATCTGATGCGATTCAAAAATGGATTGAGAAGAAGAATCGAGGGCATCTCTATATAGTTCCTGTCGTTTAAAAGTACGTTGAAAGTGCGATTCCAACACTTGTAAATCAATCAGTACCGAAATCACCTTTTCTTTGGGAAGAATGGTTGCTGGTTTTTCCTCTGTTTTATTGGCGGAACATCCAACCAATAAACCCATTAATGCTATGTAGGCAATTTTATAAATGAAGTTAAATTTAGTTTGAAAACGTCATTCTTTGACCAATGTTGCCTTCAATGACTTGATTATTTTGATAAACAATTTGACCGTTTACAAATGTGGTATCAATGCGGTGTTTAAATTGATGTCCTTCAAATGGAGACCATCCGCACTTGGCTAAAATATTCGACTTATTAACGGTTAAGCCTTCTTTTTCATCAACAATAATCAAATCGGCAAAATAACCTTCACGAATGAATCCTCTTTCCTCCACATTGAAACAAATTGCCGGCGAATGACTCATTTTTTCAACGGCTTTCTCGAGACTAATTTTGCCTTTAGAGGCTTGCTCTAGGATTGCGAGAACTGCATGTTGAACCAGTGGGCCACCCGATGGAGCATTAAAATAATTATTCGATTTTTCCGCTATGGTATGTGGGGCGTGGTCGGTTGCTAAAATGTCTATTCTATCGTCGTTTACAGCCCGCCAAATTTCATCTTGATCTGCTTGCGTTTTTACAGCAGGGTTCCACTTTATAAATGTCCCTTTTTCATCATAATCCTTGTCAGAAAACCATAGGTGGTGAACACAAGCTTCAGCAGTGATTCTTTTCTCTGACAATGGAATATCATTTCTGAATAAATGGGTTTCCTTTCCTGTTGAAATGTGCAATATATGGAGTCTCGTATCGTATTTTTTCGCCAATTCAACCGCCATTGAAGAAGAAAGGTAACAAGCTTCTTCACTTCTAATTTCAGGATGATATTTTACCGGCATATCCTCACCATATTTCTCTTGGTAAGTAGCTAAGTTTTTTCTTACGGTTGCTTCATCTTCACAATGCGTGGCAATAAGCATTGGGCATTGTGAAAAAATTCCGGTTAAGGTTTTTTCATTATCAACTAACATATTTCCAGTTGAAGATCCCATAAATACTTTTACACCACATACATTTTTAGGGTCGGTTTTTAACACCTCTTCAATATTATCATTTGAAGCACCCATAAAAAATGAATAATTGGCAATTGAATTCTTTGCGGCAATATCATATTTGTCTTGAAGCAGTTCTTGCGTTAATGCATTAGGCTTTGTATTTGGCATCTCCATAAATGAAGTAATACCTCCCGCAACTGCAGCACGTGATTCAGAATAAATATTTCCCTTGTGCGTAAGACCTGGCTCTCTAAAATGCACTTGATCGTCAATCATACCAGGAAGCAATAATTTTCCAGCAAGATCAATAACCTCTGCGGTTGAATCACTAATTGCTGTCGCAATCTTACTAATGCGTTCTCCGTCAATTAGTAGGTCTGCCTCAATTGTTTTTCCTTCGTTAACTATGCGTGCGTTTTTTAGTAGATATTTCCCCATTTTTGCAATTTTTCAAGCAAATTTAAGGATTATAAATCCGTAAGAAGAAGAAGTTGAAATGAAAATGTGAATTAGAGTTTCAATCCTCGCATTTTCCAAACACCAAAAATTGCTTCTTTGAAGATACCTGTACTCATTTTTGACGTTCCAAACTCTCGATCAATAAATGTAATGGGAACTTCAACAACTTTGAAACCGTGTTTTAATGCCGCATATTTCATGCAAATTTGAAATGCATAGCCCTTGAATGTAACAGCATCAAAATTTATTTTTTCCAAAACACTGCGATGATAACATTTGAACCCTGCAGTAGTGTCTTTGATTTTAATCCATAAAATTGTGCGAACGTACCATGAAGCAAAATAGGAAAGTAATAACCGTTTTTTATCCCAGTTTGCCACTTTTCCTCCCTTGACATAACGCGAACCAATGGCGAGATCCGCCCCTTTTTTGCAAGCGGCCAAAAGTCGTTCTAAGTCATCTGGATTGTGTGAAAAATCTGCATCCATTTCTATGAAATACTCATAGTCACGCGCCAATCCCCAATTAAAACCATGTAAATATGCAGTGCCTAAACCTAATTTTCCAGCGCGCTCTTCAATATGTAATCTTTCAGGAAATTCTTGCTGAAGCTCCTTTACAATAGCTGCTGTTCCGTCAGGCGATCCGTCGTCAACAATTAAGAGATGAAATTTTTCCTCTAACGAGAATACCTTGCGAATCATCTTTTCAATGTTCTCCTTCTCGTTGTAGGTTGGTATGATTACTAGGTTCTTCAAAATTTCTTACAGGTTTGCTAAGATAAGTTATTTTTATTAATCGTTTATTAGGGGACTAATTTAGTAGTTTTTTAACGAATATGTGAATGCAATTTAACGGCAATTCATTCGTTAATATTTTCTAAAACTCAAGGAATTTGGATAAACGGTATGTTTCCATATTAAAAAAGGCCTTAATTTTGCAAGAAATAAAAATTTTGAAGTATTTAACCCTCTTTCTTTTTATGCTTCATTTTAATGGAGTTTTCGCTCAGGATCAACGAAATGTAACGCTATTGGATCACTGGACGGACAAGACCTTACCTATGGGGTCTGAGGATGCCATATATAATGATGTATGGGGGTTTTATCAAAACGGTAGACAGTATTGTGTTATTGGTTCTAATATGGGAACCCATTTTTTTGAGATTGTAAAAAACCAATTGGTGGAATTGCATTTTGAACCCGGCGCCTTTCAAAGCCCTTATGTCGTACATCGCGATTATAAAATCTATAAAAACTTTTTATACGGCGTATGTGATGAAGGAACCAGCAGCTTGCAAATTTTTGACTTGAGTTATTTGCCTGATTCGGTCCATAAAGTGTATGACGAACCTCATTTTTTTCAAATCTGTCACAATATTTATATCGATACCTTGCAAGCAAAATTATACGCCTGTGGAGCAAATAATACGGGCATGCAAATTCTAAATATTGCCAACCCAACACTGCCTGTACTTGATTATACTTTTACGGAGAAAACATACGTACACGATGCTTATGTGAGAAATGATACGGCTTATTTAAATTGTGCGTTTGACGGTTTACATGTTTATGATTTTAGCGATGATACCCCTAAACAATTAGGAATTTTAGATTTTTATCCGGCACAGGGATACAATCACAGTGGATGGCTTTCGCCTGATGGAAGAACCTATGCTTTTATTGATGAAACAAAAGGAACTCGTATAAAAATTTGCCGTTGGACCGGTGATTTAAGCACCATTTCAATTGTTGGCTATTGCACGTCGAAAGGTTATCAAGATTATGTGCCACACAATATCATACTTTTGGATAACCTCGCTTTTGTATCCTACTATAATTTGGGCTTAAGAATTTACGATATTTCCCGCGGGCCTTTCAAAGAAATTGGACATTACGATACGTTTGAACAAGAAACCAAGTATCGCTTGAACGGTGCATGGGGGGTTTATGTTTTCCCCGAAAAAGATCAAATCCTTATCTCTGATCGACAAAATGGGTTATACTTATTTTCATTTCCTATTGAAACCCTCAATTCGGCGAACCAAAAAACCTATGTTTCTTCTACGCCTTTCATCAATGAAAAAAGTATTTTAGTACCACGAACGCATTTAGGGGATAAAGATTTATCCTTCTCTGTCACCACAATTGACGGAAAAATTATCTACGACCAAGCCAATTATAAAAACTTTGTAAACATCCCACTTGACCTTGCTGCAGGCACTTATATTTATGTCATTTTAGACGAATTTAACGACCTTCTAGAGTCGGGGAAATTTGTAAAAGCCAATTAATTTTGGAAATCAAAAGTTTACTGTTCATAACTCCAAATTGACCCCTTTAAATTAAGGCGGTATTTTAAGCATCTTTGTAAGTATTGAAATTTGCATAAATGAAGCAGCTAGTAATATTCATAGTTTTGGGAGGTTTGTTAGGTTGTGTACCCATTAAAAAGTACAAAGACCTGGAGGCAAAATATGCACAATGTCAAGAAGAACAAGCATCCTATAAATCGCGAGCAATTGATTTTGAAAATCAGTTAAAGGAATTAAATGTCCAAACTGAAGTCATGCGCAAAGGCTTTGAAACCTTACAAGCCGATACCGCTCGGTTAGGAGATGAATACCGTCAACTGGCCGTTGACCTTTATAAAACCAAAGAACTCAATAAAGTTTTAGAAGATAAATATGCCAAATTGCTCAAATCAGGTTCGGCCTCTAATGCCTCACTTTTGCAAGATTTAGAAGCAACCCGAATTGAATTACAAGCCAAAGAAGACCGGTTAAACAAATTGGAAAAAGAGCTCAACACCCGCGAGCGCGCCTTGTCACAAAAAGAAGCACGCATTAAAGAATTAGAAAGCATGCTCCGCAATAAAGACGAAGCCTCAAAATTATTGAAAGAAAAAATTGCCTCTGCTTTACGCGGATTTACGGATAAAGGAATTTCTGTTGAAGAACGCGATGGGAAAATTTATGTAAGCATGGAAGCCCAATTATTGTTTCCTTCTGGAAGCACAGCAGTTAATCCACAAGGTAAAAAAGCCATCATAGATTTAGCCGCGGTATTAGAAGCTCAAGAAGACATTGATATTTTAGTTGAAGGGCATACCGATAGCGACGCCTTGCGCAGTGCTGTGCATCCAAAAGACAATTGGGAACTCAGCGTATTGCGTGCAACATCTGTGGTAAAAATAATGCTGGGCAATAGCGAAATGAATCCCCTGCACATATCGGCTTCCGGACGATCAGAATACCAACCTGTTGATCCGCACGATAAAGCCAAAAACAGAAGAATTGAAATTATTATCACACCAGATTTAAGCGAATTGTTCGAATTGATTTCAAATGACGAATAGTATTTATTGAATAAGGGCTTTAAATACCGTTAATCAATTCCGAACATCTCTGCCCTAGGGCAAAACAACAACAAACCAAAATGACTCCGCGAGTCGCAACCCTCTCAGCTACCAAGGAGAGGGTTTTTTTATGGAACAATTACAACTCCCTCCCTAATACTGCACTACCACCCCCTCGCTTAAAACCGACGAATGACCCGACTGATACTTGATTTGAATTTTGTAGGTATAGGTGTTGTTGGGTGATAATTGATTATCGATGTACATGTCTGTGGGGTTAAAGATTGTTGTATGGAGCTTAAGTTCGCTTTCATTTTTAGCACGATAAATATTTATAGAATAAATGGATTCTCTTTCATCTAATTTCCAGCTCAATTCAATTGTTTTATCGACTCGATTGGCAATACCGCTTAGTCCTTTAACACTTTTTCTAACACCGTTTTCAAAAGTAAGTTTTAAAGTGTTTGAAGTTGATGTATTCTTGGACTTGTCAGAAGCATAGAGCATATAAGTATAAGTTTTTCCATTTATTGCAGTAGTATCGATAAAAGTAGAATCTTGATTTTGCACCATTAATAATGTATCGATTCTATTTTTATTTGACCTGAGTAAACCTTGTTCATTGATATCCGAACTTAATGAATTAGACCATTTTAAAAATATACCATTTGTCTGGATTTTATATGACTTGAATACGGGTGGGACAGGAGAAATAGTATCAGGTTTTAGCAAAAGAACAGGCTCACTTATTGGAGAGTTATTGTGGTTTTGGTCTACAGACCGAATACTATAATAGATGTTAGAACTTAAATTGTCTAGTCTTAAGGTATCTATATAAAATGGATTTTCAGCTAGTCTAGTTGTCACTTCTTTATACTCTTCTTCTAAACTGTTTTGCCGATAAAGTCGGTAGCCTTTAATATCGTCATCTGATGGAGGATTCCAATTTAGCTTAACGAAACCGCTATCAGTAATAAAACCATTCAATTCTGTTGGAACACCTGGAGGTTCTTGGTCATAAGAAAAATGATAGGCAGCAAAAGAAAATACAGTGTCTTCATCTACTGAAAGAGCACCGACTTTAAAGTATTGTCGATCACCAGTTTTTACATCAGAAGTGTATTCAAATTGATAATTCCAATTGGTCGTTTTAAATTCATCAATTAATTCAAACCCTTTGTCAACGTCGCTTGAACGAAATAGAAGAAATGATTTTATTTCATCGTTATTTAGACTGATGTATTCTCCTTGTATAATTCTTTTATATTCTGCTCGATAAATGGTGTCAATTTTGCAAATACCTGATAATCGTTTTTGGATATAAACTTCAGCTATATTAGAAACAGACCCTAGCTCTCCAAAATGATTGATGGGTTGTATCTGATAATAATATGTTCCTCCTTCAACTACAGCGGTATCGACATAATCAACTATTCTTTTATTCGGTTCATATTCAGATGTCAAATAATAAACTGGAGTTCTATTTAAACGACTAAAATTGATTTTATCAGTGGATTTTAGTATCCAATAAGCGCTGTAGTCATTTATTTGACTAATTGCTTCCCAACTTAAATAGGCCTCTTTCAAATCGATTCGAGAGATACCTGTTAGGTTCGAACAAGGAGGGTTGCTGTCTTTTTTTTTGGGATTGACTACAATTTGATCTTGAACTTTATTTATTCCATTAATTCTCAACTCATAAGTTAATTCGGTTTTAATTATAGTTGTGTCCTCAGCATAAAGGCCACATAAATTGGCAAGTTCTTTATTGCTACCAGCGGCCAAAACTAGGCCAAAAAAAGGCAAGGATTTCTGTAAATTATTTTCAAAACTATTTTTGGAATATTCAGTTAAAAAGTCCAACATTAGCAAGATACTGCTGTCTTTGGATGAAGCATAAAGGTGTTTTCGATTTTGGAATGGAGGAATATCGATAATTTTTTTAGTTCCTGTTTTGTTTTCAATTCTCGTAATTTGATAACCATTGTTTAAACCTTGAATAAACAAGTCAGGATTTGTACTTGCCCATCTTAATTGAATGAGATCTTTTTTGACAAAAGATTTAAGTATAATATCATTGCCTTGAGTTAAGGATAAGGTACTTGAAAGTAATATGGATAGAAAAAAAATAATCTTCATTAGTCTAAAATTGTGCAATTATCACCAACTTCGAATTCGAAAGTTTCATTAACGGTAAGCATTCCTAATACTCTAGCGCTTACATTGATTCCGCCGTATACATAAGTTGGTTTTGGTAGTTTTCCTTGCAGTAACATGGCCATTGAAGCATCGATAAAAGGAAAATCAAAATCTTTACCACTTAAGGTACCAGTTACTCCTACACTTAAACCGCCGTAGGCGTATAATTGTCCATTTAGGTACCAATAATTTGCTCCAAAACCGTCACCAGATTCGGAACAATAGGCGGATGGTGAATATTTATAGAGGGTCATATCAAAGCCAGCTCCTAAGTAACCTGCACCATAAATTGAAAATTTTTTAAACCCAATAGATTCGTCAAATCCGATGTGTAAATTCATTCCAGTTGCGATGCCATTACCTGAAGCTATGGATTCAGTGTCCCTTCCGTCACTAACTGCACCTAGTTCTTCCGACACTTGAGGAGGCGGAGGAGGCATTGGAGGTAAATTTTGGCCAAACATAAAATAGGCGCTTGCAGTCGCAAAATTATATAAGTTAGCAGAGCATCTGTTATCAGGATGACCTAAATGCGTGTACCAGAGGTCTGGACTTATGTAGATTTGAGACCATATATTTGCGGTGAATGCTTGTTTAAAACTAGCTTCTAAATCGAATCGTGCATCAAATATTTTATTCACATTATCAAATGACATAGCGACTAATCCACGAGCATAACTCGTTGCGCTTTCTCTGTTTGAACGACTTGTGAGCATATAGGCTGAACCAGCAAAAAGTATATCGCGTAGGCCCCCGTGTTCATTGAATTCGAGTGCGAGCATCAACTCTCCATTAAGCAATGTTTCGGGAGTCATTTTATAACCAACTCCTGCTCTCAAACCAAAACCTACGCTTTGGTTAGGAACATAAGCTGTAGACATGGTTTCTGAAGTACTGCCTATCTCACTAGCGTCAGCTAGTATATCCTCAGTTGAAAGCGTGTTTTCCACGTGATAAGAAATACCACCAGATAATTGATCAATCGCAATATTTCCAACAACAGGAATTGAAACAGGTACAGTAGCATCAATAGCCCAATATTTATAGGAAGGCATTTTCCCAAACATACCAAACATGGTTGTTTTTGGAAGAAAAGTTCCAACTTCAAGCGCAAGTCTTCCTGAAAATCCATCTCCATAAATAGGATCATCCTCTCTAAAGTCAACAAACCCTTCTAAACTGAAAGAACTTACACTTACATCAATATCTATACGATGCATGCTAAATCGGTCAAATTCCCATTGTAGTTTATCCGATATTGGATTTCGTTCGACTTCTGAAAGAAAACTGAATTTGCCCGAAACGGAGATATTATTGGGATTATCCGATTTACCAAAGTTTAGGCTCATTTGTGTTTGAATAGTTGGTTTATCATCCATACTTCCTAAACCTATATGGTCAATGGAAATGGGAAATAAGGCGGCTTGTCCACTGCTGCTCGGATTGAGTGAAAAAATACCTGAACTAATATATGGGGATGTGGTATGGAGATTTACATTTTGGAATTCAACTCCAGAAAACTTAGCTTTATCATGTTTAACCTTCCATTTTCCGTTTAAATTTATTGACGGTTTGAATTTTTTTTCTTCAATACTCATTCCAATTGTGGTAGTGGGATATAACGTTAATTCAGAAAAGAAACTAGGAGCGTTGATAGGTCGTGAAGGATTTAGCGTAAATAAATAATTTGCGTCATTACGATTATTCCCTTTTGAAATGATTGCGCCATACTGTATTGCTTGATTGTCAAAAAAAGGAACTTCAATCTTACCACTCATTTCACCAGAATTTAGGTTGTTTGTTACAAGTCCAATTTCAATTAAATCTACGGATAATCCCCAGTTGCCATCTGTTTTCCCCGCGCCTATAGAAAGTACATTTGTTGCGCCAAAAAGTCCGGTCACTCCGGCATCATCAATAAACATATTTTGCGCATAGATTTTTGAACGCTCTCCTTCTGAACTAATTTTTTCAGGTAATTTTATGGTGAAGTTTTTTAAATAAAATCCTCTCCATAGTGAAATATTTTCTGGATATAATGAATGATAGACTTCAGGCATAGGAGCGCTTGGAGGGTTGATATAATCACTTAGATCTACAAACGCAGAAGATACATTTACTTCGAAATCATTTAAACCCTTGATTTTAAATGGAGAAAAGTCTACAACGGTCATCATGTTATTCAAATCCGCTACATTAACTTCAAATGAAGCTTCAACTTTTTCTCGATAATCAGCAGGTATAATTAATTCTTCATCAAAAGTAAAGTTGCCTTTTAAATTGACTGACTGAAATCCATTGCAATTCCAATTAACGTAGTTACTGCCATCTCCCCTTAACTCCATTGTGATGTGTGGTCCTATTCTAATTTGGTGAGTACTGACCAACATTAGTCTGGCTTGATCGCCGCCAAGTACTCCTTTGGGGTTGAATTTAATGTTCTTGGCAGCAAAAGCAATTTTTTTATCAGATTGTGGAAACTCTATGGCCATATAAGCTGAAAAATATGCTGCATCATTCAGCCAATAAGCACTATCAATTGCAATTATATATTTATTTCCACCTATTTCTTTGACCAATCCTATCGGTAAATTAGGACTACTTTCTGGATTAAATTCACCGACTTGTTTATCCGGATCTTCAACGGCCGAAGTTATAGCGATAACCTTTTGGTAAGTGGTGTTTCCTAGCGTATCTAACTGGGAATGAGTAAAAAAAATCGGCATAAAAAATTGCAGAACGAAAAATTTTACCAATATTTGTGTATTGATTAACCCTTTCATAAGTATTTATCTTTTTAAGACATTTTGGGATGCCCAATATACTAAAATATCTTAGTTTAAGTGCGTTATTGTTTTTAATATCATCGAGTTACGCTCAAAAACTAATTAATGCCAACTTCGACTTAAACCCCGGAGGAGTGGTAAGGGATATTGCCTATGACAAATTCAATGATGTTTATTACTTCGTCGGAGATTTTACAAGCTTTAATGGTGTAGAATGCCCTAATTTTGCCGTGGTGAACGGGAATGATTTTTCGGTAAACACTTCCTATTTATTTAATGTAATTGATGAAATTGATGGGGCAATTAATTCGATCGAAGTTTATCAGGATTCGGTCTGGGGCTGGGATATTGGCTGGTCATATCGTTTCTATATATTTATTGGAGGTGAATTTACAACTGTGAATGGGAGTGAAAAGAATGGTATTTTTAAACTTAATCATGTAAATTTTTCCGAATCAGTATTGACTGCCCCTTATTTGTTAAATGAGTGGAACCCATTATTGGAAAGCGTTCAGCACGTAGTTCCTATCGTGTATGATATTTTATTAAAGGGAGATACCTTAGTGGTTGGAGGTGATTTCCAATTTCCGGATCCCTTCCGTATGGGGCTTATTGCATATAATGCACATAATCAATTTTTAAATGACAATTATCCGCGTGAATCAGTTGAATTGATATCAATGTCTTTCCCTCAAGCTAGTCAGCTCGAATTGTATAATTCTGATTTGTTTGTTACCTCATATCATGAAGATATGAAAGGTAGGATTGGAAAATTTAAATCTGATGGATATTTTGATCATGATTTTTCCATAGTGTATGGCGGAGCTCAAAATTATTTTAATTGTATTGGATTTGACGATTCGCTGCTTGTTTATTTATTTTCACTCCCTGGTGGAGGAGGTGTATCAACTATTGGTAATTATATGGCAGTAGCGGATATCAACACTGGTGAAGATCTTCCTGAACATTCTCTTTATAGGCCACCTGGCCCCACTGGTACAGGTGAGGGGGAGACTGCATATCAATTGGCTATGTATAAAGATTATGTTTTTTCAATGTTAACAAGAATGGCACCGATAAATAACATTTATTCTGTTAAAAAGCGGCCTTATGGAGTTCCAATACTGGGGTCAAATTGGGAGTCTAATTCAAGTTTTAGTTTAAATACGGATTGGAGAGAACATTTGTTTGTCACAAATAATATTTTGTTTGCCTCTTTTGATAATCTAACAGAAGCAGAAGGGGAGTCAAGAATTGGGTTAATGGCATATTGTTTAGAGCCAATGGATTTGAAGGAGTTTACCGAATTTGACACATTGGTTTGTCAAAATGAATTAGTCACTTTTACTGTTGAACAAGCAGAGTTTGCGGATGGTTATATTTGGGAATATACAGGGTCCGGAATTGATATAGGGAATACTGGGTTGGTAGAGAATACGATTGATACTTTATCGAATTTTACAGGAAATGCTTGGTCCACCGAAATTCGAATAACTCCAACTTTTACTCCAGGAGAACTAATAGTTACACCATTTGCTACATGTGGAGAATTTGGAATAGAAAAGGAAGATATGTTACTGGGTAAATCCATTTCGATTTCTATTGCTTCCAACCCCCTTCCTAATGCCGTTGCGGGTGATGATTTTGCGCTAACTTGTTCCATAACTGAGGCTACTTTGCACGGTCATTCAGATACTTTAGGTGTTACATATTCTTGGATGCCAGTAGGAGGAATTCCCGAATTAGACATGCATGCAGGACAAGACACTACAATCACGGCAGCTGATACTTATGTGCTTTCTGTAACAAATGAAATTGGCTGTATGAATTTTGACTCTATCACAGTATTTATGGATACAATTCGACCAAATTTTGATCCAATTGAGGGCCCTTTTGATTTGACTTGTGCTGATTCAACAAGAACTTATACCGGGTTTTGTAATAACTTAATAGACACGACAAGTTTTTGGGTTGCATTAGCTACGAATGATACTATGACCAATCCTCTAGAAGTTGACTTACCTGGCCAATATAATTTTTATACCATTAATAATGAAAATGAATGTATAGACAGTTTACCTTCCCCAATTTTGGTCTATTTAAATCAACCCAGTCCAAATATTGAAGTTCTTGGCTATACAGGGGCCGATATTGGTTATCCGATTGACACGCTTAATTGTTACGATTGGTCGTTTACCCTAACGGCATATTCAGATACTCTGGAAACTATTTTAAATTGGGTAAACGCGGATAGTACAGAACCAATAGGGGATATCATAAATATTACTGAATCAGGTAATTATTACGTTTTGGCGGAGAATACGGAAAATGGATGTAAGAATTTTAAAGGCTATAATATAGCTGCTGATTTTTCGAAACCAAATGTGATTTTACCGGATGTAAATAATCTAAATTGTTCTTATGATTCCCTAAAACTTGAAGGTGGGACAATTTTTTTAGATACATTACTTTCTTGGACGGGTGGGGAATTTGTGGACGCTCCAAATCCTATCGTAGTCAATGAACCAGGCTGGTATTTTTTGACAGTTACTAAGAATGAAAATGGTTGCTCAGAAACGGATAGTATGGAAGTGATTGCAACCAATTTTATTGATGTCTCTCTCGGAGATGATGCCGTACTTTGTGACGGCGATTTACTTTATTTAACTGCAAATTATGTTGGAGAGATTTCTGGTATTTCGTATTTATGGAACGATGGTTCAACAGATGGTTCAACATTCTTTACCGCCGGAGTAGATGAGTTTGCAATAGTTGAGGTCTTTGGTGATGATGGTTGCTATGGAACTGACACCTTAGCTATAAATATACCGCCAGTTCCTGAGATTAAAATTGAGACTTTTCGACCTTGTTCTGGAGAGAATGGAGGAGGTTCCATTGTGATTACACCTGAATCAGGATTTTTTCCATTTGAATATTCTATTGATAATGGGGAAAGTTTTCAAGTTGAGCCCACGTTTTCCGAATTAGCATTTGGGACTTATCATATTTGGGTAAAAGACTCGCTCAATTGTTTTTATGAATTTGATGCTGTAATTGACGAAAAAAGTAAACTTCCAGAGCCCTTATTCGTTTTCTCCACGTATAATTTTGAGATGGATACTGTAATTGTAATTGACATAAGTAATCCTCCAACAGACAGCGTTCAATGGGTGTTTTCAGAAGAGCTTGAATGGGTAGGAGATAGCGATGGCTCCCCTTTAATTAAGTTACCAGAAACTGGAAGCTTTTTTATCACTATGAATGGTTATTATGGAGATTGCTTGGTTAGTTCTACAAAGGAAATTTTTGTCTCAGAATTTGATTCCACATTCGCAAATCTAAATAACCAAAATGGAATTAAATCTTTGGAGTTATATCCTAATCCTACTACGGGTAATTTTACAGCGAACATTAATTTTCATAAAAAACAACGAGTACAAATCGCTATACAAGACATGACTGGATACATTTATGAAACTCGAACTTATTTAGAAGTGGATGAAATAGAGGATGATTTTGAAATGGATGGGGCGGCTATTAATGGTACGTACGTTTTAAGGATTGTTGCAGAATTTGATGCCGCCTATATTACCTTTGTTTTAAGTCGCTGATGAAATGGTGGCTTGTCATAATAGCAATAACGCAAACATTCTATATTCAGGCGCAAAACTTTGATAAAATTGGGTCAGGAGAAGAAGTTAAAGTCACAGGGATGTTAGCATTTAGTTCCATTGCTTATGCCCACAATGGTCTGGTTTACCCAAGTAGAGAACCGTTTACCTGGTATGCATCGGGTAATGTAAATCTTTCCATTTTGGACGTTTCTTTACCTTTTACTTACACGTATTCTAATCAAGGTGGTAAATTTACCCAACCGTTTAATCGAACGTCTTTTAATCCATCCTATAAATGGGCCAAAGCTTACATAGGAATTACTTCTATGAATTTTTCGCGTTACACGTTGTCAGGTCATCTATTCGCTGGTGCTGGCCTTGAACTTTCACCTGGTAATTGGAAGATTCAAATTATGTCGGGGAGATTGAACAAAGCAATTGATTATGATGTGGAATCAGATAACCTCAACGAGATTGTTTATAAACGATTTGGGTATGGTTTAAAAATAGGATACCAAAAAAATAAATTTGGTGGATCGGTTACACTTTTCAAGGCGAATGATGTAGCTAAATCATTAACTTACATTCCACTTAATACACTAGTTAAACCTCAAGATAATTTAGTTATTAGTCTAGATGGTAAAGCTGAATTGTTCTCTGGATTAATCCTTGAAGGTGAGTATGCGATTTCTGGATTAACTCAAAATACGCTTCTTGAAAACGAGTTGACAAAAGACTCAAGAAAACCTGTTTATGCCTTGATTAACGGAAATGAAAGTACTGGTTATTTCAACGCTTATAAAACCTCATTGAAATACAATTTGTCATTTATGAGCCTTGCTTTTCAATTTGAGCATATTGATCCAGGTTATAAAACACTTGGAGGTTATTTTTTCAACAATGATTTAGAGAACTATACTTTTGCTCCAAGCTTTTCTTTATTTAAGAAAAAGTTGAGTTTAGCTTTAAATACAGGATATCAGTTAAATAATTTATCTAATGACAAGGCAGGAACTACTAAAAGATGGGTGGGTAGTATTAATGGAAGTTTTACACCAAATCAAAACGTAGTAGTGAATGGTAACTATTCTAATTTCAGCACATTTACTAAAAATCGTCCAACAACTGATCCATTCTATTTTGTCGGTGCGGACACAATGAATTTTTATCAGGTTGCTCAAACTGCGTCAGGAATGATTTCATATAATTTCGGAACAGATAGTATAAGACATGGTTTACAAGGGCTTTATACCTATCAGGTTGCAACAAATCTTACTGGGGCTATAGAAACCGCAGGAGCCTTTGGCACAAATTTATCTTTTGGAGGAGAAAAAGTGCCGACAAAAACGCAGATCACCAATCTTTCCTATGCTTGCCAGTTCATACCGATGAAAGCTGGAATGACAATTGCCGGAAACCTGAATCAAACCATTTTTAACGATCAACTTATGCGTTTCTTTGGGCCAACCCTAAGTCTTCAAAAAGCTTTATGGAATAAACTTGCAAACTTGAGCATTGGAACGACGTATAATAGGCAATTTTCAAACGGCAGTATTCAATCAAATATTTTAAATCACCGTATTGGCTTCACGCTAAATCCAAAATCCAAGAATTCAAAAAAAGGCAAAGCCACTTTCTCTGCAAACGCCAATTATTTGCAACGTTTTGCAATACAAGCGGGTGAATCCAATATCAATGAGTTTAACTTATTTTTGAACTTAAACTTCAGCATTTAATTTTATTTTTGAAAGGCACCTAATTTTTCAATTTTTTTTAACCATTTGGCTCTAAATTCATCCTTCGACAAACGCACCGGTCCAATAGCGGTGATTTTGACAGATTTAATTCCTATAAAATTCAAGGTTAATTTTTTCATGGCTTTATGACTTGGTCTACCATAAAACCACCTATAATACCAGGTAGGCTGGTCCATTGTGCAAATAATTCTTGAAGTTTTGTACTTGAAAAGTTTATCCCACCAAAGAGAGTCCTTGCGTTTTGCAAATGCGAAACCCGGTAATAAAACCCGATCTAGAAATCCTTTCATAATCGCAGGAATTGATCCCCACCAAACAGGGTAGACCCACACAATATGATCGGCCCATTTTAAGAACTCTTGTGCCTTTAGTAAATCGGGTTCTAATTCAGTTCTTTTCCGATAACCAAATTCGAGGTTTGGATTAAAATTTAAATCGCGAATATCGATTGTTTTTATTTCGGACTTAGTTTTTTTAACTCCTTTTAAATAGGCTTTAGAAAGGGCCGCGTTAAAACTTTCTTTATCGGGATGACCGTTAATGATTAAGATATTTTTCATGGTGTTAGAAAAAGGTTTTAAGTTTTTGTTCAAAGGTGTTAGATTCAAGAGTGTGGTTTTTAAAATACCTGAATAAGGCTATTGAACCCGGAACAGTTAAGAAGAAAAAACAAATGATAAAAGTTAAACAACTCAGTAAAATGGCTAAAATTAAAGCCCAATGAATCCCTAAATTATCCCCTTGACTTATAAAATAGTCATACACCGGATTAGAATAGTCGTAAAAACGAATTGTTGTTTCATAACAAAACCAGGTCGGGTAGAACCATTTTCTGAAGGATGCCCAATGTTTGCCCCAAATTGATTGTCGCTTAGTATGTTTAACTTCCATAAGATTATTTTTTGACAAAGTTTGGTCTAATGGAAGTGGATTCATTTGATTTAAATCAAATTCGCATTGTCTTACTACGAATTCGACTTAACGTCTCTAACGTTATACCCAAATAAGAAGCGATATGGGTTAAAGGCATTCTTTGAGTGATGTCAGGATGAATGCGCAGCAAGTGTAAATAACGTTCCTCAGCTTTGGAGAATTGAATAATATGCAGTCGTTCACAAAGTCCCAACATTGTTTCGGTAACCACCTTTCCAATGAGGCGTTCGAAATCGTGATATTTTTCGGAAAGGCGATTTACGGTATCTTTAGAAAACTCAATTGCGACAGCGTCTTCAATAAACTCGACATAATGAGGGCTAGGCTCATTGCTAAAAAAGCTAATTATAGAAGCCATAAATTGATGTTCAAAAGTAAACCAATCAGATATGTCTTTTCCATCTTTGATGTAATACGCTCGTGAACATCCTTTTATAATCAGAAAAGCTTTTTTAGAGAATTGTCCTTCCCGAACGACAATTTCTCCTTTTTCAAATGTTTTTATTGCTGAACTCTCAATAAATTCTTGTCGGCATGCTTTGTTAATCGGACAATAAGACTGCTCAATTTTATCTAAAATTTCTTCTAAGTTCACTTATTAATTGGTTTTGAAGTATTCATGCAGTAAATAACGAAAATAATTAAAAACCCTTTTGAGATTAAGCCATTTGAATTTTATTTTGGTAAACAATAGCGCGAAATCCGTTATTACAAATCGAATGCGATTAAAGTTTTCTATTAAACGACCGCTCAACAATTATTTTTCTATATCCTGTTCAAATACTGTTTTTTTAAATTTCGGAAAGGTAGTGAACAATAGGTTTTTTAACCAGAATAGAGGTTATTTTGGGATGGAGTTTCGAATTTCTCAAAATTTTATTTTTACTACTGGCTATTTAAATCAATTTTTAGTGCTGAATGAAAAGCAAATAGAAAACAATCACACCTTAATTATTGGACTTAAACATCGTGTAGCAATCGATAATACAAAAAAATAGAACATTATTATCCCGCTAAATTTCTGTACATTAGGATAAATAAATTAACCAATGAAACAGAGCTTATCGTATTATTTAACCCTTTTGGTGATTCGTATGAAAGGGATTAAAAAGAATTTTTCAAGAGATCCAGTAGATTACAAGCGCATTCGTAAGGACGATGTAATCGTTCCTAAGGGGAAATTTTTTAAAGAATATGGAACTAAAAAATTTGAGGTATTAGGAAGTACAATTCATGAAGTAGCGATGCACAAAGCGTCCAAAAAGCTTGTTATTTTTGTGCATGGGGGCGCTTTTATTTCTGGTCCGGCTCAACACCATTGGGACGCAGTTGAAACCATAGCTGAAGAAACATCTTGCCGTATTTGGTTATGTAATTATCCGAAAGCGCCAGCGTCGCAAATCGAAGAAATTTCGGCCAATATTGATGCTATTTATAATAAAGCTTTAGAAGGTTTTGATGCTGGAAATATTATTTTTTTAGGAGATTCGGTTGGGGCCACCTTGTTAATCGCATTAACACAGCGATTAATTAAGCATGGAAAACCCTTGCCTAAAAAGCTAGTTTTAATCTCGCCAGTCATGGATGCAAGCTTAAGAAATCCAGAAATCAAGGAACGCGAAAAAAGAGACCCTATGCTGGCAATAGCAGGAATTTTAAGTGCTAAAAGGATGTGTGCCGGAGATATTTCGCTAACAGACCCCATGATATCACCCATTTATGGTAGTTTTCAAAGTTTTCCATCAGTAATTTTATTTATAGGAGGTAGGGATATTATGGCTCCAGATGAGTATATTGCCATGGAAAAAATGAAGGCGGCAAAGGTAAAGCTGGTTTTAATTGAGGAGGAAAATATGCCTCATATTTGGCCCATTTTACCAGTAATGAAAGAGGCAAAGCAAGCCATGGTCCGAATCATAAAAGCGTTAAACAGTTGAAGGATTTAGAATTAAATTTTAAGTTTGAAATTAAGGATTGGTTGGCTTTTCAGCGCTCTTTTTTGGAGCATTCCAAGTCCTTTAAAAGAACCAAACTATTGGTGACATGGATGATGCCAATTTTCTTTTTAGTCATTTTTGGAATTGACTTTTTGAACGGTAGACTAACAGTGTTTGGGATTAGTTTCGGAATAATTTTTTCGATTTTATGGGTGCTTTTTTTACCCTAAAAGGATGATGAAACTAACGTTGAAAAAGGTAAAAAAAATGATGGAAGAAGGAAAAAATAAAAATCTCCTGGGAAATCATTTAATTGAGTTTAGTGAGGATGGTATTGTTCAAAGACTTGAGGCGAGTGAATCTAAAATGAGCTGGGAAGGTCTTGAAAAGATTGTAGAAACAGAGGGTTATTATTTTTTATACAACACCAATTTAAGCGCAATAATAATCCCGAAGGAGAAAGTTGTTGATGAGCTAATCGAATTAGATAAGATCTTAACTAACAAAAAAGATAGATTTGAATGAAAGAACAAGAATTAAAAGAGCTGACTGACAGTGAACTTGAATTAGAATTGAAACGATCTAAAAAAGTGGATGTTTTGCAAGCGCTTATTGTAGGATTTATGATTGGTATAATTATTTACAGTGTAATTGCTAATACATGGGGTTTGGTAACGCTTATTCCTTTAATTCTAATATTTAAACTAACGCGGGACCAGAGTCAAACAAAAGTGTTACAAGCTGAAATGGAGCGGCGTCGTTAATCGAATAAATTAGCTTTATTAAAAAAAAAGGAGTATTTTTCTAATACAATTTAACAAACAAAAAAAGACACAAGATGAAAAGTATATTGTTTTTAATTCTTCCTTTTTTACTTGTTGCAACTATTTCGAATGCACAGGAAAAAGGCAAGATAAAAGGAAAAGTTGAACAGAATCAAAAACAGGAAAATCCAACATCAAAGAAGGGGAGAGTCATTAAGAATGACAAAGAAGATGGTGCTGAAAAAGATGAGGATAAAGGGAGGGTTATCAAGAATAGTAAAAATGAAAAAAAAGAAAGTACTGAAACCGGAGTGAAAGTAATCAAGAAAGATAAAGAGGAGGAGGTTGAATTAGAAAAAGATAATAATTCAAGTAAAAAAGTAAAAAATAACAAATCGAATAACGGTAAAGGTAACGCATATGGAAAGAATAAGGGTGATTTAAGTGGGAAGGAATTCGGTCATGATAGGGCAGCACAGGCAAAAGAACAAGCTGCTGAAAAAAAACGTGAAGCAGAAGCTCAAATTAAAGAGCAAGAAAAAAAGATCAAGGATTCTGAAGAAAAAATAAAACAAGCAAAAGAAAAACTGAAAAGGCAAAAAGAAAATGGTGAACTTTCGACACAAGACGAGAAGGTAAAGAATGACAATATAAAAATGGCGGAAGAGAAAGTTAAAAAAATGCGCGAAATGCTAAATCAGCAAAAACAGGAAGTGGAAGAGCTTGAAAAGAAAATTGAAAAAAAATAAAGAATTACAAAAGGGGGATTGTACTCTCCTTTATTCTTTAACAAAGAGTAGAAACTAATCAATCCTCCTCGTTTATTTCTTTCATGATTTCCGCAAAATAATTATATGATTTTATACGGTCGTTGTAATCAGAGGTGTTTGTAACGGCAATAAGTTCATTAACCTGTGTTGTATATAGAAACTCTTTAATTTCCCGTTTAACGGTAGCTTTACTTCCGATAAATGAATATTTAAGCATGTTTTGAACCGAAGGGTGATTCATCATCTCTCGGAGTTCAGGAGTCATTTCTGCTGCGGGTTCCATAAAACCTCTCTTTCCCGTTAAGAGACTGATTATGATTGGTATAATTATTTACAGTGTAATTGCTAATACATGGGGTTTGGTAACGCTTATTCCTTTAATTCTAATATTTAAACTAACGCGGGACCAGAGTCAAACAAAAGTGTTACAAACTGAAATGGAGCGGCGTCATTAACAAAATAAAAAATTTAGTACTATGGAGATAGATAAAATCAAAAAGAATCTCAAAGAAGCAGGAATTTATCATGCTGAGGTTTTATTAGATGATTATAATGCTATTGTTGGATATGAAAAGAAATTTAAATGGTCTTGGATGGCTACTCAGCTAAATACGTTTATTGTAGCGGTGGACTTGGACAATCAGGAGGTAAATGTTCCGATGCTCGAGTCTTATTTAAAGCGTTCATTTAAATATGCTGAAAAGCACTACACTGGTTGGCCTAGAGGCTTGCAATCTGGATTAGCAGTTATACTTGTATTAATATCCACTAACGTTACAGAAGAAGCTAAAACATATTGTTTAAAGTTAAAATCTGGAAAAAAATGGGCTGGATTTTCAATTCCGATTGTTCATGACGCAGGTTCATCTCAGACATTTAAATTTGAAAAAAAACCAATGTGGGGTAGCATTTACTATCCCCATATCAATCGGCTTATTTCAATGTTAAGTGCATAATCAATCCTCCTCGTTTATTTCTTTCATGATTTCCGCAAAATAATTATATGATTTTATACGGTCGTTGTAATCATAGGTGTTTGTAACGGCAATAAGTTCATTAACCTGTGTTGTATTTAGAAACTCTTTAATTTCTCGTTTAACGGTAGTTTTACTTCCGATAAATGAATATTTAAGCATGTTTTGAACCGAAGGGTGATTCTTCATCTCCCGGAGTTGAGGAGTCATTTCTGCTGCGGGTTCCATAAAACCTCTCTTTCCTGTTAAGAGGCTGATAATCATTTTGTATAAAGTAGTAGAAATTCTTTCGGCTTCTTCATCGGTATCGGCAACAATGATATTTACACCCGCTAAAGTATAAGGAGCTGATAAGATTTTCGATGGTTGAAATTCTCGGTGATAGGTCTCCATGGCATTCATTAAATGTTGTGTCGCAAAATGACTTGCAAAAGCGTAGGGTAAACCTTTTTTAGCGGCCAAATGTGCGCTATCCAAGCTCGAACCAAGAATATAAATCGGTACATTCACGCCCTCTGCAACATTGGCCCGAACTTTCACATTGTCCATTTGCGGAGCAAAGTAGTGTTCGATTTTTTCTACTTCTTGAGGGAAAGACATTGCGGCTTGATAGAAATCGGATTTTATTGCGCGAGCAGTTTCCTGATCTGTTCCAGGTGCTCTGCCTAAACCTAAATCGATTCTATTGGGGTAAAGTGTGCCCAATGTTCCAAATTGCTCAGCAATTATCAATGGAGAATGATTGGGGAGCATTATTCCACCGGAGCCTACACGAATGGTTTTCGTATGGTCTGCCACTTTTCCAATTAATATCGATGTAGCGCTACTTCCAATTGCTTTGGAATTGTGATGTTCTGCCAACCAAAAGCGTTTGTAGCCAGCTTTTTCAGCTGATTTCGCAAGTTCGACAGTATGAGCTAAGGTACTTGCTAATGATTTATTTTCTCCGATAATAGCTAGTTCTAAAACCGAGTAGGAAATATCTTTTTTCATGTATCAATTCATTTATATATTTAAAACTTTCAATGTATTTAGGTAAAAAAAAGCTATAGTTCGGTCAGTGATTTTTGGTATTTATCCCAAACCTTTTGATTGAGCGAATAGTTATAATTCCGGCCAACTTTATGCTGTAAGATTAAATCAGCCTCTACTAATTTTTTGATGTGATGACTTATTGATGGTTGAGCAAGCGTTAATAATTTACAGGCCTGTGTGCATTCCACCTTACCGTTATGCTTTTGCATATAACGCAAAATTTTCAATCGATTTACATCACCAAGCGCTTTCGATATTTTCTCAATTTGCTTTAAATTCATGCATGAAAATACATTGATACATGCAAATGTATTAATTATTTTTCCTTCTTGTCATTTTTTAACAAAAGGCTAACTTCATAATTTTCTTTCAACATTTCAAGCCAAGCTAAAGCGGCTGTTTCAGATTTGAACATTTTTGTAGGGAATTTTGGTTTGAATACTTTAATAAAAAAGTTCGTTAATAAACGTATGGCTAGGTTGTCAAGAACAATAGCCGAGCCATGCATTCGCTCGGTTATTTCTGCTTCATTTGCTAAAAATTTTTGTGCTTCATCCGAAAATTTAAGACTTCTTCCGGTCGTCAGCATAATGCTATAAATTGGTTCTCCTTCTGATAATTCGATATAGGCTTTCTCTACCTCTTTAACATCCTCGAGGTTAATCATCTCATGTTTGTTATAAATAATTCGAATAAAGCCTTGTGAAAGATTTTCAACCGTAGCACAATTTAACACGATTCGCTTTTCACTCATTGTAGGTTTTTAGTAGGTTAGAGCAACTCAGCCCGCGATCGCTCTTTGAGTTGCTTAATTAATTCATCATTTTGATTTTTCGCGTAGCTGTAGTTCATTACCAGTGTTCCTTTTGTTCCGTTTTCAGCCTCTATAGCAAATAAAGTGGCTTGATCGGCAGGATTTGTATCACCTTCAAAACGATAGGTGCCAAGAATTTTTAAATTTTCAGGGCGGTAGGATTTTTTAGTGTAGATGCCCTGAAAATATTTTTCTTTTGCAATAAAACTCTCGTTGAATCCAGCGTAAGCTAATTCATTAATTAGTTCTGATAATGTTTTTTGTGCAGAGGGAGCCATAAATAACAATTTGTAGGATTATAAATAATAACGCATTCTTGCCTTAATTTAACAAAAAACATCTAATATTTCAAGTTTTTTATCGAAAAGTATTTAAAAGTAATGTAAAATTAGACGTTATTCTTAATAACAAAAGTGATTAAAAAAGAAAAAACTGTACCGAGTAAAAAGAATAAAAGTAACAATAGATAATTTTGTTGAGAAGGTGAATCCGTGACGAGAGCAGTGCTTCCAGATTGTTGATCTCTGTTTTTTTCCTTCGCTTGCAAAGGAGCAAGAACTTTCTGCATGACGGTATCTTTTTTAGTGTGACATTTTTCAATTAAATTAAGGAAATGGACAGGACCAAGTTTATTCATTTCATTTTTATTCCAAAAGTACATTTCAGGTTCTTCTTCGACTATATTCACTTTATAATTGTGGTGATCATCTTCAATTAATTCGCCGTTTGCATCCAATACCTCTTCTGTGTATGTTCTGGTTTTAATCATTAAATTTGATATGGGAACTCCAACTTTATCGGGATATGGATATCCTACTTTGTCTTCAAAATTCTTGGTCTGCATTAACATCCCGTCAGGAACTAATTGAATTTCACCGTTTTTTAGTTTTACCGGGAGGTAATTAGTTTCACTATCAAACAAATTGGCTTCTCCTGAAGAATGGGAATTCGATATGGGCGTAAAACCGTGTTGATGAATACCAATCACGTGTAAACTTAAGGTGCCTGGGCAACTCATTCTGAAGGTCTCATAAATTAAAAATGAAGAACAATTGGTTAAAGCTAGATCCTTTCTAATTGTAAACCTTTTTCCATGAAGATAGGGTAGTTTTATTTCGTCAATTGATTCAAGTTGTTTTTGATTGGAAGAAACAAGTTTCAAATTAAACGTTCTTTCATGACTTGTTTGGTATAATTTGGCAACTGCTGGAATGTCCGGAATATATTCATCCGCTAAATCAGCTTTTAAAACATATCCAAATTGTGAAAAATTTGTTTGATAAGATATCTTAACCCATTCAACTCGTCGATTATATTCTCTATAACTCACTTTATTATTCAGCACTTGTTTAATTGAGTCTGTATAAAGAACGGTTACATCTTCTAAACAATTCAATTTGGTGTTAAATGGTAAGTGGCCAACTTTTTCACTTTTCAAGTGAGGACTGCAATACACCCAACTTCTTTCTGCATAGGTATGTACCAGCCGGTGTTCGTCGAGAGGAATGATTTGAAGCATGGAATCGTTCAAAATTGAATCACATGCGGTGTTGTAATATTTTTGACTAAAGCTAGGATGGGATATCCATAAAATTAATGTGACGAGTATGAGTGCAGGTCTAAACTTCATAGTTCAATACTACATTAATCGCCAATAGACAGCAATAATTGGAAAAGGTTTAAGAAACGAATTTATTATCCGTTAAAGAAGAACAAGAATTTGTTGTTTAATCATGGATTACCACTACGTCAAGCGGAATATCATGAGGTTCTGTTGGTACCTGTTCAACACATTGAAATGGATAATAAATTCCAACTTTAAAAGCGTTCGGATATTTCGCTAAAAATGTGTCATAATAGCCGCCACCATATCCTAAGCGATAAGCATTTTTATCAATCGCCAAACCGGGTATTACAACAAGATCAATGGATCCTGTATAAGGTGTTGAATTTTTTGGATGAACTGTTCCAAAAACACCTTTTTCTAAATCGTTTAATGAACTAAGCACACGATTTTCAAGTATAGGCTTTGCTAACGTTTTAGGGGCTATTACTTTAATGTTATTGTTAAGTAAATACTGAATAAAAGGGATAATGTTAATTTCAGATCCCATTGGGATATAGACATGCACCACTTTACATTCACGATTCTCAACGAGTTTAATCAGCGCCTCACAAATCTTTTGATCGTAAGACGATTTTTCATTATGGTTGAGGTGATCTCGTTGCGTTTGCATTTCTTTTCGAAGTAATGATTTAGCTTTAACAATATCCATGATGAGTTTTTTTTTCAAAGATAATTTTTATTTCGGATAAAAATGTCCTTTATTTAATATTTCCATTATATTTGTAGCAAGAAAGTTGAAATGATTTTTTCAAAAGCTTGTGAATATGGTATTCGTGCGACAGTTTTAATTGCGCAACATTCGTTGAACGGCGAACGTGTCGGATTGAAGGTGATTGCTAAAGAGATAGCATCACCAGAAGCATTCACAGCAAAGATTTTGCAAACATTATCGCGTAATAAAATTGTTTCATCAATTAAAGGGCCACGAGGGGGATTTGAAATTCCTATTGTAAACATGGAAAATTTGAGATTGTATCAAATCGTAAAAGCAATTGACGGAGAGGAGTTGATGGAAGAATGCGGATTGGGCTTGAAGGCATGTAATCCCGAAAAACCTTGTCCAATCCATCATCAATTCAAAGATATTCGAACGAATTTGGTGAAGATGTTACGTGAAACTACGGTGCATGATTTGGCGATTGGGATGAAGGACGGGGCTACTTTTTTAAAGGTGTAAAAAAATTTAAACAATTAAAAGATAAAAAGGTCTTAATATATTAATTATGGAAAATCAAGTAAAAATGGAGAATCAAAATTTTATGACGAAATATGCTTATGCAACACAGGCATTCATATTGGTTTTTGGAAGTTGTATTGCTTCAATTGCGGCAATGCACGTGTTAAAATATTCTGAAAACATTCTGTTACTAAGTCTAACTGCTGCGGCAGCCATGGTAACGAACGCTTTATGTATTGCCCAAGCAGACATCAAAATTACCTTAAAAGTGTTTTACGGATCATTAATTCTTAATATCGCCATTATAATGTTTGAATTACTGGCAGCATGAAACGGGTAATTAAGAGTCGGGATGAGATTAAAGATTTGGTCGATTTGTTTTATTCGGCTGTTCGAAAAGACCAGTCAATCGGCCCGATCTTTAATCAAATTATCGGTAATAATTGGTCGACTCATTTAGAGCGGATGTATCAATTTTGGGAGACGTTATTATTTGCTAGCGGAGGATTTAAAGGAAGTCCATATCAAGTACATGAAAAGCTTCCTTTAACCGAAAACCATTTTAATCGTTGGTTACAATTATTTGAAAAAACTTTAGCGGATAATTTTGAGGGAGATAAAGCAGATGAAGCGCTTTCAAAAGCTGAAAATATTGCCTTAATTTTTCAGTATAAATTAGGCTTAAAACAATAAAGTTCCGGTATAAAATAAAAAACTCCAGTAGTAAATTCTACTGGAGTTTTAAGGTTTAGAACATAAGGACTTTACATCTTAATAATGATAAATTCAGTTCTACGATTATATTGATGATATTTATCGAATAATGATTTGTTTTTTCCTTTGAATGCATTGATAAAATCTTCTGTCAATACTTGTTCAGCATCACCTCCGTCTGCCGTTGCATCCACAGTATTTGGTTTTGATTCCCCATATCCTTTTCCGTAAATACGCTCGGGATTAGTAATTCGCTCAGCAATATATGCAGCAGAGGCTTTGGCTCGTTTAGCTGATAGGGAAGCATTCGAGGATTCACTACCTCTCGAATCAGTATGTGAACCGAGCTCAATAACCATTTCTGGGTTTTCATTCATTACTTTTACAATTTTATCAAGTTCAATTGCGGCATCAGGACGAATTGCATATTTCCCCAGGTCAAAATAGATAGGGTTAATGTCAATAATTTTGGAGAGATCTCCACCAACCTCGATGGGCTCCATTGCTAAATCTAAATATTGAGATACATTATATTGTCCCTCTTTATCAAAACTCATTTTAAATGTTCCCGACTTTGAAAGGTATCCTGATTTGTTAATGGTTATGGCATAATCCCCTTTGTCACCTAACCTTTTTTCGGTTAATGGGTAGAGGAAGTCTCCACTTTCTTTCGTTTCAAATTTTACGATTTCACCATTCAAATTATCGGTTAAGAAAATTTGAGCACCCTCAATAGGGTTTTCCGTTGATTTATCTTTTATGAGTGTATAAAGTGAGATACCTGGATCTTTAACAGCAAGAAACTCAACTTCAATTTCATTCTCTTCTGATATCGAATCATCAAACTTAGCAACCACATCAAAATAACCTTCTTTCGTTGCTTTAACATCATATTCTGTATTGTCTAAAATACTCATATTAAAAGGAAGGTCGTCACTCGTAATTCCTTCTAATACAACTGATCCATCAGGCCCAATTACTTTAAAAGAAAACTCGTTAATCACATTACCTTCTTTGTCAACAAAGATTCCTTTCATAGTTTTTCCAAAGACGAAAGGAGCATTCATTGTGAATGAATAGATATCATCACTCCCTTTTCCACCAGCTCTATTCGAAGCAAAATACCCTTCTGTTTGATCTTCGTTGAGAATAAAAGAGAAGTCATCACGGTTCGAATTTATTGGAGCTCCGGGATTAATAGTTTTTCCGAAAGTACCATCTTTGTTTATTTGAGTGACGAAAACATCTAAACCACCTAAACCAAACTTACCATTTGAGGCATACACAAACAGTTCGTTCGAATTATGTATAAAGGGGAACATTTCATCACCCTCAGTGTTAATTGCATCGCCAAGGTTTATTGCCGGCCCATAGGTGCCATCAGCTTTTATTTCTGCTTTATATAAATCAACTCCGCCAATTCCTCCTGGCATGTCAGATGCAAAATAGAGCCATTTTCCATCTTTACTAATGCTGGGTTGACCAACTGAGTGTTCTGGGGAGTTGAAAGGAAGCGATTTTAAATTTATCCATTCACCACTACTTGAATCTTTTTCAACGCTAAACAATTTCAGTCTAATTTTTTTATCAGATGCTTTTTCAGAATAATTATTGCGTGTAAAAATCATTTTTGTTCCGTCAAAATTAAAAGCAACAGGTCCTTCGTGAAATTTTTTATTGATTTGTTTGTTGAGTAGACTGACATTTTCGAGCTCATTTGTGTTCGTACGGTCAGCCGTATAGATATCTAGAAAAGGGAGTTGATTCCAGTTCCAACGACGGATAATCGGTTTGTCCTTCTCACGACTGGATGCAAAAACAATTTGATCTTTATAAATCGCCGCACCAAAGTCTTGGTGTTTAGAATTTATTTCAAGATTTTTAACAGCAAATTGAGGATTATTTTTTCTCAAATCTCCGAGGGTACTTCTTTTTGATTGAAACTCTACACTTCTCAATTCATTTGGGTGAGCAGTTGCAAATTTTTCAAGCCAAATATTTGCCTTGTCATATTTTTCTTCTTCCTTTAGGATTTGACCATAGTTGTATTCGTCTTGAGCGTTATGCTCATTCATTTTAACGATGATTGCGAAAACAGAATCGGCTTTTTCAAGATTATTTGATTTCCAGTAGCTCATTGCTAAATTTCTTTTCGCTTCAATGGATGAGCTTTGCAGATCTTCATATCGTCCTATTGCACGGTCATAAGAAAATTGTTCGTAATTGGTTTCAGCTTTTTTTAATTTTCCACCACTTATTTCTTGCGCAAATCCTACAGAAAAGAAAAACAGGGTATAAATAGGTAATAATATCCTTTTCATAATTATCAATTAAAAATAACGAGGTGAGTAAATATTTCCTTTGTTTTTAAATACAAAATCGTATCGTAACATGAGCTCATGTGAACCGGCGTTGTATGCACCAGTAATATTAGCGTAAGACCAGTCGAAAGAATAACCTAGACCAAATTGATCAGTTATGTTAATTCCTGCCAATACACCAAGCGCATCAGTTGATCTCCACATTGGTCCAACCCAATATTTATCTTTAACATAAACAAGAGCGGTCAAATCTAACTCAACGGGAGCAGCTTCAGTAACTTTGAAAAAAGTGGTTGGTTTTAATTTAATAGTTCCTGTTTTATTCAGGTTGAAAATTGTACCTGCAATTAAGAAATAATGTCTCTTCAATTCTGAAGCTGTAGAAACCAAATTAGAATTTAGGTCATTTTCAAGTAATCTTGGGGTTGAAATTCCGACATACATTTTGGGGTTCGAATAATACAATCCAAATCCAAAATTTGGGAGTAAGTCTGTGCGTACATCGCTTCCGAACGCTTGATCTCCAGGATCATTTACTTGAACTTCAGAAGCTAAATCGCTACTTCTCATATTTAAACCTCCTTTTAAGCCAAAAGCTAATTTTCCTGTTGCGCCAACTTGTATTTTATAAGCTAAATCGATGTTAAAGCCTGTCATATTTGTTGGTCCAATTTTATCATTTAGCAGCGAGAAACCAATTCCCATTTTTTGTTCCAAAATAGGCGCATGTGCTGTAATTGTTTGTGTAATTGGTGCTCCGGGAAAACTAATCCATTGTGATCGGTGTAAGCCAGTTACTGTTAAGGCATCTCTACTTCCAGCATAACCAGCATTTACAGCTAAGGTGTTAAAAGAGTAGTGAGTAAACATAGCGTCCTGTTGACTAAACGCGGGAAGTCCGAGTAAAGCCATTACAATTATTAATACTTTCTTTTTCATCGGTTTTATTTTGATGTTCTTAAGCAGACCGGCAACGAGACCGGTCTGTTTATTGAATATTATCGTTCTAACTGTAAATAATTTTTGATGATTTCACTTCCATCGCCTAAATCAATCACATAGAAATATGTTCCCGCTGGCAGTTCTCTTGAACCAGCAGTCATTCCAAATTGATTTGTACCATCCCAATCATTTTCATATGCACTTGATTCATAAACTTTACTTCCCCATCTATTAAAAATTGTTATGCTAACAGTTTGATTTGGAGAAACTCCGTTGATGACAAAAAAGTCATTTAAACCATCGTTATTTGGAGAGAAACCTGTTGGAATAAATACGGAACAGGCATCAATATCTAAATAATCAGGTGTTCCATCTTCATCACAATCATCTAAAACGCCATCTCCATCTTCATCTCCTTCATCAATGGAAAGAATTCCGTCATTGTCATCATCATTGTCTTGATAATCCGGAATTCCGTCATTATCCGAATCGTCTGGTCCATTACCATCTCCATTAGGATCATTTTCAACTTCATCCAGAATTTCATCGTTATCCGAATCAATATCTTGATAGTCGTCAATTCCGTCTCCGTCAGAATCAGGCGGTTGAACACCATCGTTATCATCTAGACCATCTCCATTCTCATCGTTGAAATCATCAATTACACCATCACCGTTGATATCTGTACCGCCTCCTTCTATAATATCGTCGATTCCGTCGTTATCGCTGTCCAAGTCATTATCATCAGGTGTACCATCATCATCAGTATCTGTTTGTTCAGTTGTCTGATTGTTATCATCCCAACCATCACCATCTTCATCGGTGAAATCATCCACTCTACCATCACCGTTCTCATCAGGAACGCCATTTTCTTCTGCGTCAGTTATACCGTCGTTGTCAGCATCTACATCTTCATGATCCGGTATTCCATCTCCATCAATATCGTCCAGCCCATCTGTCATATTAGTATCATCAGCACCATCACCATTCTCGTCAGTGAAATCATCCACCTTTCCATCACCATTTGAATCAGATCCTCCATCTTCGATTATATCTGGTGTTCCGTCATTGTCAGAGTCTAAATCTACTCGATCTGTAACACCATCATTGTCGGTATCTTCTTGACCATCCGTTTTGTCATCGTCGTCCCAACCGTTTCCATCAACGTCTTCGTCAAAATCATCCGAAATACCATCCCCGTCAGAATCTTCACCTATTTGTAATGTATCATCTATTCCATCACCATCAACATCGGGTCCTCCAGTAGCATCTGCGTCTGCGTAATCAGGAATGCCATCACCATCAGAATCAGTCCAATCGTCTACAATACCATCGTTGTTTTCATCAATTCCACCATCTTCGACAATGTCATAAATACCATCATTATCAGAATCTAAGTCTTTTGAATCAACAATTCCATCACCATCTGAATCAGGATTTCCAAGAGGT
>NZ_LYPF02000027.1 GCF_001661595.2 Crocinitomix algicola | reverse complement strand
GTTTCAAAATGAGGGACCAAAAATTGCTTGACGAAGTATTTTAATTCTTGGATTTCTTCTTTCGTATCGTAAATCGCCCCAAATTCTATTGCACTCAAATTTGAGCTTGTCAGTAAATTCATAGAAGTAACAATTCCATTCTTTTCGTTGAAGTATAATTTTGCGTGTAGGTTCTTTACAAGTTTTGGCTTAATTCCCAATGCTTCAATCTGTTTCCAACTTTTATTATTATCGACATCATATCTCGTAATGAACTCAATCTTTACTCCTCTTTGAATTGCTTTTTCTATCTCTTGCTTAATTCCTCCCCAATTTCTAAAATTCACATATGGTGAAACCAGAACGATATATTTATCCGATTGATTTATCAGATTTAAAATCTCAGAACTTATTTGATATGGGGGTATTATTTTCATTTATCGTATTTCTTTTTTTTCTGCTTGCCGCTAACGGTTGGCTATGAAACGTGTCCCGAAGGACATGTTTTCTTAGGTGTTGTTGTGTAAAGTTTTCTTTTCTAATTCGTGCCTCAACTTATTAACCTTTTTGACTATCACTTCACGATTCTTACTTGACTTGACCCATTGAGGTAAATTTGTTATCATAGAGTATTTGTGTCTTACATCATCTTCCCTAAGCTTAGCTTCAACATATTCTTTTAGATAGTCTAAATGGTCAATATTGTACAACCAAAGTACATTATCTTTTATACTGGTTTGAAGAAATAAATCAAACCCAAAATAAGGGTCTGTAGGTTTGTCATTTCGGTAGCGATACCATTTAATCTCATACTCTCTTGTGGCCTTGCATACATCACATGTAATTTCTGATGTTTCATATGGTTCTTTTGTCGGTTCCGTGGTGTAAGATATTCCACTTCCACAATTTCCGCATGCTCGGTTAATAAACCCCTGAACAAACCCCGACCAATTACTCTCGTTAGTTTCTTGGAATCCACAATGACTGCAGCTACAGATTGATTTGTGTCCCCGAGGAAAAGGTAACGTATATTTTGGTAGTTCGGTTTTTACCAAAGCAGGTTCAGAGCACTTTGGACAATTAACCCAAATTTCTTCGCTAAAATGAACTGTTGGATATGCTGGTTTGTTAAATCTCATTTTTCAAATTGTACACAACGATCAAATAAAAGTCATGGCTTTTATTCCTTTATATTTATTTGTATTAATGTTTTAATTAATTAACCGTTTGGGTTGGGTTTTGTGTAAATATAGCACATTAATTTTAATGTTGCTTTTAGGGGTGTTTTCCTGAGCTAATTTGTATGTTATTGAGGTTGTTTTAACGGTTCGGTTAAAAAGCGTTGCTGTCTCGTTTCAGATGAAACCGCTATGAAATTCAAGTTTTGTTATGAGTTTTTTTCATTTTATTATCGATTGAAAATTAATCCATTCTTGAATAGTTCAAATGCAAAGCGCAACTCAAAAAATGTACCGTTTGAATTTAGCTTTGTTTCAGTTATGGGATTTTGCGTCGAATAAATAACTTCTTCATTATTAATGAATCCGTGATTATAGGCGAGTGACAATAGCATGCTTCGCTTTTGTTTTGTCACATATTTAAATCCCAATTCGAGGTGGAGCAACGGGAAAGCACCGCTCATTGTTGTTCTCTTAAGACTGATTGAATTGTTCCATACGAATGTGGTTAAATTTCGATTTGTTTGGATTTGTGTATTCACTCCTAAATTCATTTTCACTAAAAGTCGTTTCGAAATACCATGTGTAAAACTATAATACAGGGGTAGTTTCAGCGAAGTATTCTGAAAATAAGTGCTAAAACCATCCATTAAAAATGAAAATCGAAGGGAGGAGACTTCAATTCCGTATATGATTGAAGACACCTCACTTTTTCGTAGAGTTCGTATGCGTGTAACCATGATAAAAATATCGAATGTTTTGAATTGAAAGTAAGTCCAACCCTGTATTAATATTTATTTGACTGCCAATATAGAATTTGGTTCTAATTCCAAATGAAAATCCAAGCGGCTGTTTTATTCCCCTTACTTTAGCACCTAACCCATCTCCAAATGTCAACTGCTCAATATACGTTCTATTTAGTGAACTAGAAAGCCCAAATTTCACATGCTGATCCGATTGACCATAACTAGAAAACGTCAAAAAAAAATAAAATTACATTAAGTGTTTTCATCTTTTTATAATTAAAATCACTCTTTACGTATAAATTACGTAACGAGTGAAGTTAAATTATTACCACCCAAAATTGATACGGAAAATACCGATTAAAAACCTCGGAAACCCTTATGAATTACAAACATTGTTAGCAACAATTGTTTCATATTCTGTTTTTGCTTTAATAAAATTCAACTGTTTTTTATAAGCTGCAAATATAACCCAGCCTATCACTAAACGCGCGATAATATAAATATATGGTGTCAGAACATTAAAAATCCTTGGAATAGCACCTCGTCTTGAAGCTAAAATATCATTATCTATCATATATAGATAAGGTGACGGAAGCCCTAAAAAAAGTAATTAATCCAATTATCAATAATATATAGGCAGCATTACGAAACATTATGAAAGACAGCAAATAATCCTCAAATTTAAGAATCACTTTTAGTCGGGTTTTTCTTTTCTCCTTTTCTTCTTTTGGCAAGTCATCAAACCTTTCCCCTGATAGATTAAATATGCTTTTGGAAACATCTTTACGTAATCGGCTGTCCTTAATTGACTCCAGAGTCAAATTAGGGAAAACACCATTAGATAACTCTTGTCTACCTCTTTCTATCAATTTTCTTTTTTCTTCTAATGACATAATCAATCTATTTTAAATCAGTCTATTATCGCGAATTGGGATATTGTATCCAACGTTATGGCTAAACTGCGTTTTAATGCAGTTTAGGTTTTGTTGTATTTTAGTTTTTCTTCGGAAGAAATATTTCTGAAATCATACACCTAACGCTACCTCCGCCAATTCGCTCTATGGTATCTATCTTTATTGGAAACAATTCACAATATGATTCGAGTGTGCTTTTTTGTGATAATGTTAAACTATTATAAGCACTTTGAGACATTGCTAATATGTTCTTTTCCTCCTGTATTTCTAATTCAATCATATTGCCACAAAACGATTTCATTTGGTCGAAAGAGATATCTATTATTTTCTTTCCTGAACTTTTAAGTGACTTGATTACCTGATTTTTTTCAGTCTCATCTGTAATGCTTTCTAGGCAAATTACTGCATAACCATTTCCAATATTCATCATCACATTTGTGTGATATATCTCTTTACCATTAATGTCTCTTGAATAAAAGTAAATAGGTTTATAGCCAAGCATTTTACTAGTTTCGATAAATAATTTCTTGTCTGTGCGAGGTGCAAGACAAGCGTAGGCAATTTTCGCATCATGATCAAAAATAATACTCCCTGTCCCTTCCAAAAAAACACCTTTTTCCTCATGTTTTGAGAGATCTATTATTTCTTTGATCTCGAATTTTTCCTGAATTGATTCTAGTATTTCTTTACGCTTTTCTTCTCTTCTGTTCTCTGCAAGCATTGGATAAAGAACCGCCACACCATTAGAGTGGAATGAACCCCAATTGTTTGGGAAAACAGCATCTGGTTTTATAGGGTTTGGTGAGTCTTCAATTACTAAAACATTTATACCCTTATCAGATAGTATTTTAGCCATCTTGTCAAATTCTTGTATGGCATTTTGAACTATAACATTTGATTCTTGAATTATTTGATTCTGAAACGCATTTGACTTAGCGGTTTCTGGGTTATACCCAAAATTTGCAGGCCTTACTAAAAAAATATTGTTTGAACTATGCATATGTAGTTTTTAAATTAAATACAACGGTTAAATAAAAGTCATAGCTTTTATTCCTTTATATTTATTTGTATTAATGTTCTAATTATCTAATCTTTTGGGTAGGGTTTTGCGTAAATATAGCACATTAATTTTAATGTTGCTTAAGGGTATTTACGTGAGTATATCTATAGGTTATTGCGGTTGTTTAACGGTTTGCTTATGGCTTTGTGGCGGTTTTAAAGCGCTTTCCTGTCTACCAAAACCAAAGCTGGGTAAGGAGCGAAAACCTTGCTGGTAGCTGTTAACCCGCTATAAGCTATATGCCTTGTTGTACAGTGATTTTTTATTTATCCATATCCATTAGTCAACAAAATATTCACTTCATCTTCATATTTTATTGCCAATGCTAAATCTCTTTTATTGTTTTCAAAGTATCCCAATTGGATGAAATTGGTATTGTAATAATCATCTACTTGATTCAAAAAATCGGGTTTGATATTGTAAGCTTCCCAAGTTCCATTTTCGTCAAGTGCTTTGAAAAAATTGTTAACCAATTGATTTGCCTTTTTAAACTTAATCTGAGTTCCAAGATGACTTCTTGAAAAGCATTTCTCCTCTCCTGTCAGAAGGTCAATTATAATCTCCTTTACCAAGGATTTATCAATTTTATCTATTGTAAGTTCTTCAGCTCCGTTCCATACGTTTCCAGGTTTTTGAAGAAAGGTTGACGTGTCAAATCCTTTCGGGAAAATCATTTCAGAATAGTCGTTAAACCCACGATGCAAATCTTCTTTAACTAGCTCAAAATGAAAGCATCCTGTTCTTAGATGTTGGATGATATCGGTTTCTAATTGTTCCTTCTCCTCCGTTATACCCAAAGTTATCCAATAAGAATTTGAATTTGTGGTTTTGTCCAACGCTTCAAGAAGTATGTCTATTTCTTTTCGTCTCATTTTTCAATCGACATAAAAGTATCCAATTACGTCTGCAACTATCCCATTGTCCAAATACACCTGTCTAAGTCTATAATTTGTACTTGAAGGACTCTCACTGTATTGAAGTCCAACGTAGTGGGCTTTGTCTTGAAATTTGGTATGTTGATACGGAGTCCATCGGGTCAGTGGTTCTCCAAGGATTACGAGAACTTCTTTTTCCGTCATACCGATTTCAATGCTATGGAATCCTTTGTCGGTATAGCCATTTGCATATTTGGTATCGGTCGTAAACATTAAATTCCAAATTTCTCCTGAAAGTCCATCAAACTTTGTTCTTTCTGGTCTCAAAGTCCACATAAGACCTAACAAAACCACGGTAATCGATAATATGTAAACCTTTCGTTTGTTCATTTTAATGTGCTACAACGGTTAAATAAAATTAGGCATTTATGCCGCACCGCGTAGCGGTTAATTTTATTTTTTGTTGTGGTGTCGTTTTTTAAGCGGACTTCGGGTTAACTTGAATTTGTCCTCCGATTGCTTTTAATACTTTCATAATTGTGGCAAATTGAGGTTTTGCGCCTTCCGATAATGCTTTGTACAAACTTGGTCTGCTTAATCCAGTTTCTTCAGCAATTTTTGTCATTCCAATTGCTTTTGCAATATGTCCAATAGCATTAATTACATCTGCATTATCACCTTCTTCTAATACAGTATTAAGATATTCCGCAATCATCTCTTTACTATCCAAATAATCTGCTATTTCAAATCTTGAATTTCCCATTTTCTACATATTTAATTTTTTACAAATTTCTTTTGCCTTAGCAATGTCTTTTTGTTGAGAAGATTTATCTCCCCCAATAAGCAAAACAATTACTTTTCCGTCTTTTTCTTTAAAGTACACCCTATAGCCTTTTGCAAAATTTATTCGCATTTCTCGAATTCCACCTCCAACTGTTTTGCAATCTCCAAAATGTTCATCCGTTTCCAGTTTTTGAATTCTGAACAAAATTTTTGCTTTCGCCTTAAAGTCTTTTAGCTTTCTAAGCCATTTGTCAAATTCCGGTGTTTTCTCAATAAAGTACATATAGAAATGTATCTACTTGGATACAAATTTAAGGAAAATATTTGATTAATTTCAGTTATTATTAATTTTTGGGTAGCGTTGGTTTCAATGCACCACAACGGTCAAATAAAAGTAATGGCTTTTATTCCTTTATATTTAAATTAATTAATCGTTTGGGTTGGGTTTTGCGTAAATATAACACATTAATTTTAATGTTGCTTAAGGGGATTTACGTGAGTAAATTTGCAGGTTATTGAGGTTGTTTAACGGTTTAGTTACGAGCAGTAGCAGGGGGTTAACAATTAACGTTGCCAGTTCAATAATGACTGTAGGCATAATTTTGGTCGAATAAAAAGCGTAGAAGCTAACAATTTAATCAAGCAACTTTTGACATTTCAAACGTGCACTACCCTATCACCAAAATCATGTGTCAAAATTTAGCTAACAGATTTTTCATACCCAGTTCTTTGATTCAAACCGTTTTTTTATTCATTGAGTTTTAACTCCATTATAGGCAAAAACCTGTCTTTTATTGAACTCTCAAGTTGTCCAATAGTTACAAATCCAAATTTTTTATAAAAATCTTCTGCATTTGGTTCGGCTTCAAGTGTTATTTTTTCAATACCTAATTTTTTTGTTTGATCTAGAAAATGATTCATTAACACCTTTCCCAAACCTATTCCAATATAACTTGGCAGAATGAATAAATTATCAAGTTTTAATGTTTTTTTATCTATTTTGAAGAATGAATAATAACCAATAATTTCTGTGTTGTTCACTAGTTTAATCACATTATTTTCTTCAATGTATTTTTGCGAAATGGTAAGCAAATGTTCCCATTTCAAGAGAGTTTCTGTTGGAAATCCCCAATATGCTTTTGACTCTTTTGTAATTTTGGTCAAAATCTTATCATCTGTAATTTCAGCTTTTAGAATTTCCATCCGTTGGCGTTATTATTTGGCTTAAATGATATTCTAGATGCTTTACGTAGTCACAAATTAGAAATTCGATTGTCTGTTTTGTTCCATCTTTCATTTCACAAGTATTGAAGAGTTTTTCGGGCCGAATATTCTTAACAACTTTAATTAAGTGCCGGTTATAAATAGTCCAAAAATCAATGAGGCACTCTTTATGTATGTTTTGATAGTTGTTTCTCTCAACCCAATTATCCTGATCATACCAAATTTTAGGAGATTCTTCAAATTGTGTCCGGATAAATATTTGATGATTATTTGTTGTACTATCAATCAAATGTCCAAGGATTTCTTTTTTATTCCATTTTTCAGGATTTGACTTATAGCTAAAATTCAATTCGCTGATTGCATTCAGTTTGTCGGGAATGATTTTAGTAAGTTCTTCAAGTTGGTCTATTGAATTTTGCATCGTACTCGATTCAATAATGGCAGCTAGTGCTATGTATAAGCGGTCGTTTTAATACCGCTTATACACTGTTTATGTTTTTATCTCTTTTTAATCAGAAACCATGTAATATCGTCTTGGGGAAATGCCTTATCACCTTTATATATGAAACCATAATCAATTAACTCTAAATCATCATAAGTTTCAAGTAATTCGCCAGCAAAGTCTCTCTTGAAGAGACGGTCATTATGTCCTCTATAATTTACAGTTACAGGAGATGGATTATAATATTCAGCTATCAGGATGTATTTATTACTTGATTGATAGAGTTTTTCATAGACAGTTGAAAGCATTTCTGGTTTTATATGAATTAGCACTCCCTTTATTAAGGAAACATCATATTTAACAGTTGGCTCATAGTCGAATATTGAAGTGTTGATGACATTTTCTTTTCCAAGGAAGTCTGCTAATTCGTCTGACGCTGTTTTATTTATTTCAACTCCTGTCATCTCAATATTAGGAAATAGAAGTTTAATCGCTCTCAAGTTCATTCCAATATTTGCACCAAATTCAATAAGACTGTTCGGCTTGCCTGTATGGTACAAAGCTTTTGAGAAAAAATTTAAATTTGAAGCTAATTGCTCGGCACTCTTGTTTCTACCAATGTACTCGTTACCAAATTCACCAGCCCAAAATTTTTCTTGTTCCGTTTTAAATTCCATATAATATCTTTTTTAGTTTACTATTTGTTTCGCGTTTTTGTTCTAATTACCTGCAACGGTCAAATAAAAGTCATACCTCTTTTTCCTTTTATTTACCGACTTAAATTCTCTATTTTTTTTAATCGTTTTGGGCAAGGTTTTGTGCAAATATAGTTCATTAATCTTTAACGGTAACAAGGTTGGATTTATTGAAATTATGGAATATTTATTGACGTTTTTTTGAGATGATAAACTGGTTAAAGTAAAATACAATTTCAATTGGTGCTAAGTATGGTTCGATTTTTCACATAGGGCTTATTCATTCAACATTCTGGTTAATCCATCTCTGCGAAACTCATCAAGACTTCAATTACATTATTCCATCTCCACTACTTTTCAATACTAAGATACCAATGAAACATTTTTCCCATTTTATCAGATTTGTCTCTACCACAAACTCCCCATCGATTTCAAAAGCGATACCAATATTGTTTTCAAGGGCTAATACTGGTCCTATAATTTACTCTTACATTGGAGATACACTGCATATTGGTCAGGTTTTTCTCTTTCCAATCCCTTCGCGAAGTGCTTCCGGTTTTGGGAACAAAATTGGGCTCTCCCCATTTCAACGTTTCTTCCAAGACAGTTACACCTTTGGTTTCTTCTGCTGTTTCTATTACCTATTACCGAAGATGTTGCAATTTATCCCGAACAGAGTCGGGATAATTCGCAAAAACATCATTTAATCATGGGGCTGTCTTTAAGGTTAGTTTACCCATTCGTTTCTTGTTTTATACCTACATAGAAATCCACTTCAGCATCAGAAGGGTTTTGTGCTTTTTCCCCGAAAACCTCAAAATCGGCATCATAGACTCTGTCCAATTCCATTTCAAATATTTTAGACCATTGGTTAACGATCAATCCTTGCATTAAGTCTCCTTTTGCAGTTGTCTTGGTGTATGTTCCTCCACTAAATGATTGACCGACCATTCCGCTGGGAATATTGTCTAAATTTTCAACTTTGCAACCAAGTATTGCCGTATAAGGTTTTGTATGGTCACTTTCGTAGTCCGTATAAAGTGAATAAATTTCATGATCAACTTTATTTGGAATTTTATCCAAAATACTCTCGGACATAAACTTACCCCAAAGTTCAGCAATTTCTTTACTTGCCTGTCCGTTCTCGTTTGTTGTTCTAATCGAGATTCCGATAATGTTAAAAGGTTCAATGTTTACTGTTTGCATTTTTTTAATTTTATGATTTAACACAAAAGTAGATTGACCTTATGTCAAAGGTGTGTCAGGGGTGTCCTGATATTTTTCACTACATTTTTCAAGGTATTCTTGCAAAGTCATTTTATGTGGTTCAAAATGACCATCTAAGATTTCTATTTTTTGGATGCAATCAAGACGAAATGCTCTAAAGTCATTTCTTAATTTACAAAAGGCGATAAGTATCCAATTGTCCTGTGTCGTGTAAAGTGCAAACGGTTCAATTTTTCGTTGACTTTGCTTGTTTTCCAACGACAGGTAATCAATTTTAATTATTTGATAATTTGAAATAGTCGATTGAAGTTGTATCAGATATTTGCTTGTTTTTTCATTCTCACGATTATTGCGTACCTGTATTCTGTTAGTCAGTAATTCCGTTTTTTCTTTTTGGGTGTAATTTAAAACTGACTTGATTTTTGTTACAGCGCTTTCGTATTGTTCAGTTAAAGATTGGTCTTTATTCTTTCTGATTAGTTGCTCCGCGGTTATTAAAGCGTTTGCTTCGTCTTGCGTAAACATAACTGGTGGAAGTTTATAACCCTCCATAATGGAATATCCTTTTCCTTCTTCCGTCACGATTGGAATTCCCGACTTCTCAAGAGTTCTGATATCCCTATAAACAGTTCTAATACTTACATTATGTATTTCGGCGATATCCTTTGCGGTTACAATCCTTTTCGATTGTAATTGAGTTAAGATAGCTGTCAATCTTACAAGTCTTGGTTTTTCCTTATCCATTTGTTTTTTCAGCTTGTGGCTAACGGTTTGCATATGGCTTTGTGGCGGTTTAGAAGCACTAAAATTTCGGTTAAACACAAAATTTGATATGAGCTAAAACCTTTGTAATTAATGCTGTTTCGCCTATTATTTTTATACATTGTTGGGCGTTCGTACTTTTTAATTCATCATCATTTTATAGTGTTCTTCCCCAATATTTTCAAATATCAATTCGAATGCTGAATAAAGTCTATCAGGTTCTTCATTTACAATTCTTTGATAGTATAAATCATCAAAAGGTAATGATTTGTGACTGACATCGTTTATTTCAGAAATCAGAGCAGAACAAATTGGGTAAATTGGGTTAGATACATCTAAGTTTCTAATACTATCCCAATGACTATTCCCTAATCCTATAAAATTAACATAGCTTTCTATAATTCTACGCATACTATTTCCGATGGTAATATTGAATGCTTTATCATTAGTATCTTTCAACTCCTTTAGACTTTTCCAAAGCAACATATAATCATTATGCACAAAAGTATCTTTGCCTTTATAATCAACTATTGATATACCATTAAATTTAGAAACAGAAAAATGAGCTCTCTTTTTGCATATAGGTCTTTGTTTAAATGATACTTCTTTATAGAAATATAAATTGTGTGACAAAATGAATACTTGATTTAAGGTTGAATTTTCAAGCTCATTTCTGTCTATACTAGAGTATTTTATTAACGAATGAATTAGTGTTGATACAACAAATAGAACCTGACTGTCAAGACTTGAAACAGGGTCATCTATCACTACAATTCTTTTCTTTAGTTCTGAATCTTTATCGTCAGTGCCTAATACCAACTGATAAAAGTATAGGAAAGCAATAAAATTCTTTTCTCCTTCACTTAAAGTTTTAAAAACATCTGTTTCTGAGCTGTTCTGGCGTTTTAAAATATACCTTGAAATATTATTAGATGATTCTTTTTCTTCAATTGTAAAATTATCAAAGCCACAGCTTTTTAATATTCCATTTATGGCTTTTACTGCTTCATCGGTCGAGACTGTTTGGGATTTTAATTCTTCAATTTCATCTTTGAGTTTTTTCTCAGATTGTTCAAAATGAGATTCAAGAGAATTCAATTGACTGAGAATATCTGTTATTCTCTTTTCAAAATCATCATATTCATCTATGTAACTTTTTGATTCCTTTGCGATGTAAGTCCAAACATCTTCAATTAATTGCTCTTTGTTTCTTTGAAAATCATTAATTTTCTCATTATTTTCTTCAATTTCATCATTTATAGTTTCGAACTCGGAATAGAAATTATATACATCAAAGAACTCAATTACTTCATTCGAATATTCAAGTTTCCTTTCAAATTTCTTAATGTTAACTGAAAGCAAATCACTACATTCTTTAAGTAAGTTAGTAGTCTGATTATCTTTGTTGTAAACTTTTGATACTTCAGATATGTTTTCTAATAATTGATTAAAAGTTGAACTGTATTTCTCATTGAATGTTTTTATTTTGTCAATTTTATCTTGATAGCTTTTATTAAAGTAATCTTCGAATCTTTGTTTTAAGTCATCGTCATACGTTTCACATTGACAAAACGGACAAGTATTTTCCTTACCTTCAATTACATATTTCCGTCCTTCTTCAACCCATTTTCTTATACCTAAGGTTTCTATTAATTCTGCAATATCAACTTCTTTATTCGCTGTAATTACTTCTTCCATCAAAGGAATAATCTCACGTTCAATCTCTTCAAGTCTTTTCAATAACTCTGTAGATATTTTAATCTCAATCTTCTTCCTCTTAACTTCAAATAAATCTTTATATCTAGTCGATAAATCTTCAAGAGTAAAATCCTTATCGTCAGGACTTATAGGTAAATAATCTCTAACATTTCTAAGGTGGTTATCTTTACTTCTTGAATACTCTAAATCAACCTCATAAAATGTATCAAAGGAGTTTCTTTCCCACCAGCAATTTTGTTTTAAATCATTGTGTTTGTCTTTTAATTTTTTCTTTATCTTTTTTTCTCTTGATTCTAAAATTTCAAAATAAGAGTCTAGCTTTTTAATTTCATTTTGTTTTGCTTCAATTTTATCATCAATCCCCTTGTTTCCTTCATTTAAAGTAAAAAGACCTGATAGCTCAGTGTTAGAAATGAAGTTTCTTTCTACATATTTTTCATCAAAGACAATTATTTCATCACGAGAGGAATCAAAACCAGAAATTTCACAATGTTCAAATTTTATATCTTTATCAACGCTTAATAAACTTTCATTATATAGAAGTTTCGCAATGGTCGATTTTCCTGAACCATTACTGCCGAAAAAGAAATTAACTTTTGACAAATCGGTCAATTCGACTGAATTTTCATAAGTATTTACCTTCTTTAATTCTATTTTGTCAATCATTATAACTTATCTTGTTTGCAGGATTTTCTTGTATGACGCCCAACGATCAAATAAAAGTCATGGCTTTTATTCCTTTATATTCATCTATTTTAATATTCTAATTTTTTAACCGATTTGGGTTGGGTTTTGTGTAAATATAGTACATTAATTTTAATTATTTTAATGTTGCTTTTAGGGGTATTTACGTGAGTAAATTAGTAAGATATTGAAAGTATAGCAAGCAATTTATTGCGTGCGAAGTGCATGGGTCAATATCCCGGACTATGACTGGCTTACTGAGTAATGACGCTCTGGACCATTTACAGGTTATGCGTATAAACGAGTGACAGACGTGAATTTTACCTACTTTGTTATGCCCCGTTTTCATACTCCTAAAAGTTCAATAAACTTATCAGGATTTCTGAGTTTTAAGCTTACGCTTTTGGTCTTTCCTTTTGTATCTCTGAAATACACTACAACGTTTCGCTTGTTTAGTTTATATGTCCGAACGATTTGGTCTCGTGGAATTTTATTCAACAACTTGTAACACTTTACAATCCAACCAAATAACACACCAGTTTTAATCCACAACTCTTCCGAAGTTAGAACAACATGAAGGACACCAGATGCTCCTCCAGCTTTTGTAAGTAAGGAATCATTCGCTCTTCCAGAAGCACCTTTTTCTTCATACAATATTTTAACCGCGGATGGGTCATGAAAAATTTGAAGTGCTTTTTTTCCAGTAATGTAAAAAAATGCCACCATGCTGGTCATTCCGACAATCACAATTATAAAAAATAAAGTTTCATTCATAGAATGCCTTATCTGTTCGGTGGAAAGTCACTTTTATTCTTCTATTTTCTCAAGTCTGATTTTAAAGACATTGTCGCTTTTCATCTTCATAAACATTCCAAAGTCTTCTTCATTTTCAGTTTCAGAGTCTACCATAACATCCATTACCATTTGAATATCCGCTCCAACGTAGTACCCATTTTCTAGGTCAAAATAGTATGTCGCATTTCCTGTTGATGAGCATTCATAATCCCCTTTTAATTCTTCTGGAACATCAAGTTTTGAGACGTTAATAATACCTTTTAATACCGCACAATTTCGTCCTTCAATTTCTTTAAATCCTTTAAAAGTCAGTGTATTTTGACCTTTAGAATAAAGACGCGAGCCATTTACGTTGAAAGGCATTTTCATTGGAATTTCGTCAGAATCTCCTTTTTCTAGGTCTTTATTTGGTAAAGGGAATAGCATATCAAACAAAATATCTGCGTTGCCATCACTAAAACTTCCATCCGGTTTCATATCCTGCACAACGTTTGCTGGAGCTTTTTGAGTCATTGTGTCTCTTGGAGTTCCATCTTCGTTGAATATTATTATTTGCATTTCAATGCCCGTTAGACTTAAGTCCGCAAGATTGTTTTCTTTAACTCGAACATTTAAATGACCTATACCTGTCATATATGTTTTTTCCGCAGGTCTGTCTTTACCCATTTTATTCTCTCCATTTACTGTCTGAGAAAAAGAGTAGATAAATTTTCTTTGCTTACTAAAATCCCATTGAAATTGAGTTTCATTTGAATTTTCTGTCTTAGTCGACTTTGAATTGTCACTACCACAACTGGCTAAAATCAGAATTGATAAACCTAAAAGTATTTTATTCATTTTTCGTTTTTAATTCCATCTAAAACTATATGATGCCCCTCTATTTTTACGTCCACTACCCTATCCAGTAATACCTGTATAATTATTTTAAGTTGGGTTTAGAATGCATCTAATTAAGTAATCTTTGTCTGAGGGAATTGAAGCATGAATATCAACTACCATTCACTCGTAAGAATAAGCTTTGTAAATTAGTTAAATTATTGTTTCTTTTAATGCGTATTCCTATTGATTGTTATTTTTTACGCTGAACGAGACCGCTATTCATTAACAACTCCGTCAGATAACCAAATATAAAACCGCCAACTATCCATAAAATAAGTCTTAACACTAAAGTTGTTTTCGATATTTCCTGTTGAGAATAGTAAGGTAGTATTAATGCCACAATCAAAAACATAAAAACACCCCAAATTAGACCTCTTTTAATCCAGTTCGTTTTGTCAGTTCGATTGGATTGATTTCCCAACCATCTTTCTTCTTTTTGTTTCATGGTCTTTTATTCTTAATACAATATGGCTGACTATAAATCATGATCTTAACTCCTTTGAATCTTTCGCCTACTCCACTAAATCATAGTCAATCATTAACTGTTTCGGGCAGGGTTTTGCATAAATATAGCACATTAATTTTAATACTTATTAAGGTTGGTTTTATTGGAATTTACGTGAGCTAATTTGCTAAGCTTTTGAGGTTGGTAGCGGTTTGGCTAAACTGCGTTTTATTGCAGTTTAGGTTTTGTTAGATGCTTTTTTATTGTAACAGGAGTTTATTTCACGAATGTAGAATATTCCGTCAAAATTGCATTTACTTAACAGCTTTGGGTAGAACATTTTCTCTTTGTAAGAATCCATCTTTACTGGTTAAATACAAATAATAGTCAGCTAACCCATAGTCGATATTTACATCTATTTTTAATTCTATGAATTTCATATCATCTGTATCAGTTACAAGTTTATATCTCATGGTCTTAATAATTCCTTTGTCAACCACCTGAAACAAACTATATGTTAATACTTTTCCAATAGTCATAGTAATCATTGCATAAGCTTCATTATACATATCCGTGTAGCGCATAATTCCTCCATATACCAAAGGTGTCATATAATTTTTATCCAAAAGGTATCTGGCTCCATCTTCATGAGTTATTGAAGTTAGAATATCTTTTACTATCACACTACCAGTCTTTTTTAATTTGGGGTCAAGGTTTTCTAATGGTATATTCTTGTTTTCCTTTGGTCCGCACGACATAGTAAAAAGAAGTCCAATCATTAAAAAAATCGAAGTTCCTTTTTTTAATCTTTTCATTTGTTTATTCATAATTTCAATTCTAATCTTGTGAGTTTCAGGTTCGCTCTAATGCACTACAACGGTCAAATAAAAGTCCTGGCTTTTATTCCTTTATATTTATTTGTATTAATGTTCAAATTAATTAACCGTTTTGGGTTGGGTTTTGTGTAAATATAGCACATTAATTTTAATGTTGCTTTTAGGGGTGTTTACTAGCGTAAATTGGTAAGATTTTGAGGTAATTTTAACGTTTAGTGTAAAATGCGTTTTAATGCATTTTTACACCTTGTTGTAATTAGTTTATTTTGGTTTCTCTTGAAAGGCTACATTCCCTCCCGATTTAACATATTCGTCATAAAGATATTCTGACACCATTGTAAAGGTCTCTCCATTTCCTTTAACGTTTACATTCAGGTACCCTTCATATTTTTCAAACAAAACAGATATTTTAATCATTTCTAGGTCGAAAAATAAGTGTTCCAATTCATCCAATCCCGAATCTTCAAATTTGCTTTCAACTTTATCGAACTCGTCTGGTTCAACCGAAACTCCAAGCAACCTTGAAAGATCAGTAAGGTTTTCTTGACCAATCGGAAGCATTATCTGATATGATTTCATTTCATTTCGACTGTTTATGATTCTTAATTAATTAACCGTTTTGGGCAGGGTTTGGTGTAAATATAGCACATTAATTTTAATGGATAACAAGTTTGGTTTTAAAGTAATTAACGTAAGTAAATTTGGCAATTATTGAGTTAAATATCACGTTAAGACAAAATTAACGATCTGGAGTAAACAGCCATATTATGCAATTGAGCTATTGTTAGCATTTATTGTTCATCCTATTTATGATAAACTCTTTCAAGTATATTAAATCATCTTCGAGCACACTTTTTTCCGTATCATTAATACTTAGAATAACATGTTGGTTATTATTTGTATCACTAAATAACAATTTACCTTCATATGTCTCCTTCGATACTAAGTGAATTTTAGTATTGAAATTTTTAATGGCGTCCTTTTTAAATATTGTAATCCCACTATTCGATTTCACTTCCAGTTCCCCTGTCCTAATTATTTTAACGTTTTTGTTATTCACCTTTTTACTTTTCAAAACAGCCATCGCATATCCAGCATAAATTAGGGGCACCACTCCAATAGCTTCAAGCGATCCTATCTTCATAATAAAACCACTAATAATTAGTGTTAAACCAATAGAAGTTGGTAATAAAATCGAAACTATAATCCTAGAAGTTAAATCGACTATCCCTCCTATTTGAATTGCATCTTCATTTTCCATTTCCAGTACCGCAAGTTTATGTCTTTTAAGCTTTAGTTGTACTGTATAAAAGTTTGGTTTCTTCATCTTTACTATTATTGAAATAATTGGCGTAAAATGTGATTTAGTTCATTTTCAAATAGTGTCATAACCTTTTATTTCTTCTTTACATTGTACAATTTAATATCCCACTTTTGGATTGCCAGATAAAAATTTTTTTCAATTGATTCACTCCAGTAATCAATTCGTCCAACATCCATATCATATTGATAAATCGATAAAGCGAACTTCATTATTTCGGAATTAATTCTTTGTTCAGAGATTTCTTTACTTATAATGTCAATTATTTCTGTGTTTAATAATAGTTCAGGTTTTGTTTGTAAAATATGCACAAATGTTCTTTTAGTTCCATTTTCAATGGACCGATTTAATTTTTTATTCTCATTGTTATCGAAGAATTTGGGGTAACCTTGAACTTTAATTAGGTTTATAATTTGGTTGAAATTTTTGACAAACTGCGTGTCTCTAATATTTTCACCAATATAGGTTTGATCCGTTTTGTTAATTTCATGAAACATATCTCCAATATCCTCCTTCGTTAAGGTATCAGATTGACAAAATGAAAGAAAACATATTGCATTCAAAAATAGGAATAGAATGTATTTCATCTTGTGCTGTTTATTGTTAATAGCAAACCTGTCGGCTTTGCTCTCACTTTTGTTTGATGCTTTCTCCTCTTTAACCACCTTTCTTAATATAATCGATTCCAAAATTTTGAAATTTCCTTTATGTTGTTCAACTGCTCGACTTGCTCAAATTCCAAAACTCCAATTTTTTTGCGCTTTTTATTTAACATTATTGGATCTATTTTTTTAGGCTGAAACCTTAAACCATAATACCCAAAATTCTCATGTCGCGATTTACCAAATTCAGCTTCAAAATCGCAGATTGTCCCAAAGTGTTCGTTGTATAGGTTCCCTTTTTTCACTTCATCTATGAGTAAACTATCATATGATAAATTCGGTTGACTAAAATGATGTATAAAAATGACTATTGGCATTCCTGCTGAATAGTTGTTTGTCCTAATTTTAGAATGCATTTCACTTCTGTCAAGTCCAATTAATTTTTCGCCTGGAAAACCGTACTGTTTCGTAATTTCAATTAATCTTTCTACTTGTTCGGAATTCAATGTTTCCCACCTCTTTCGGACTTTGTTTTTTTGAAAAACATTAGCAGCGTAATACTCTTCTCTCAGTTTCTGGTCTTCTGAGAACATTTGATTAACCTCTTCTCTTATCTCCCAATTAATTCGTGAAGTATAGACACGATACAAACTGTCTTCTTTTTCTTTAATTTCATTGTAAACATTGCTTTTCAGGTAATCAGTTAGGTTGTAGGATTTTTCTATGTCAGTTATTTTGATTCCTTGTGAAATTGCCCTCTCAATGAAGTACTCAATTTTGACCGAGTCCTTCGCAAGAATTGAAAATTCAATTGCGTTAATACAATCCCTTGCAAAGACAAAATCATTATGGATAAAAACTTGGTGATAGGAATTAATTGCAGATTCAAAGTCATTTTGGATAGCAAATATTTTACCCACATTAATTCCTTCATAATAATCAATCGTATTTTGTGCAGATATTTCTGATGCGAAAATTGAGACCAATATAATATAAAGTAGTTTCATTCAAATTGCGGTTAACGGCCTCGGCTATGAGTAGTTGCGTGGGTTAGCGGTTAACTTTGCAAGTACACACTAAACTGAAAATCCGCAAAGATTTTCAGAAGTAGGTGAGAACATGCAATTACTTATAGCCGTATGTAATAAGCTAATTAAGCAAGCCTATGCTATTGCTAAATCTGGTTTACCTTATGATCCTAATTATGCAAGAAATTAAATTCAAAAAAACTTGGAATTTAGCTTAGTTCATTGTCGGGTGTAGTTTTTTTATTCGGTTATTCTATTTTTTAAATCCATTTGTCCGTGTAAAATTCTCGTAATTTCAATCGGTAGGTTAATTCGTTTTCGGTAAAAAATTATATGCCGGCTTGTTTTAAGTCCGAATAAGTCATTGGTTATTCCCTCGTAATTTTTTCCTAAATCAGGATTATTAGCAATGTCTTGACAGCTATCTAATAGCAAGTTATAATATCTATCAGCTTTTTGTTCTGACCACTTTTCAATTGTGTATTCCCAAATTCCAGTTAAATCTTCAACAGCTTTGTTGGTCAGTTCATATTTAGCCATTCTTTTTATGTCTAGCTTTTAATTCCTGAAGATGTTTTTCTGGGTCAAAATCGTGTGCAATCCCACTGTCAATTCCTTCTTGAATTGCATTTCTCAAAGCAATGACTTTACTTTCTTCGTTTTCTAAAAGGCGCAGTCCAGCTCTAATTACTTCACTTACGTTTTTGTATCGTCCAGTAGAGACTTGGCTGCTCACAAATTGGTCAAAATAATTTCCGAGTGATATTGATGTGTTCTTGCTCATAATTCAAATATTTGTTCAAAAATACCAAAAATTGGTAAGTTTTCCAAATTACACCCAACGGTAAAATAAAAGTCACGACTTTTATTCCTGTTATTATATTCTAATTATTCTATCCGTTTTGGGCAGGGTTTTGTGTAAATATAGCACATTAATTTTAACAGTATTGAACTTGTTTTTTTGGCGAACTTGTATGGTTTTGTGTGTTTTTTTGAATTGAGTAACAGTTTAGCTATGAACAATATTGTGTTTTGGTGTTGTCGGCACCAGTTTTTGGTTTTATCATTGTTAATGCCATTTCGCACTTTTACTCTTCTCAATGAGTTGCTTGAGAATGTCAAGATTTATATCTGACAATTTATTGATATACAAGCATCCTTTTCCCCATTTACACTTCCCCAACTTTCCTAAGAGTTCTATTTCCTCATTAATATCAATGGTTAAGTAAACCGTGATTTTAGATTTACGTGGTGCAAATCCAACATTAAACCATTCAAACTCTTCTTTTGAACCCTTTCGGCGATATTTATATTTACCAAAACCAATCAAGAAGTCTGGTACTTTTTCGTTACCCCAAACTTTAGGTTCATATCCCGTCACCTCTCCCATTAATTTTAAAATGACATTACTGTCTGCTTGTTTAGAATTGTTACCAAGTGATTCGATAAAATTTTGAACGCTTCTGCCTGTTTCTTTTGTTGCTAATCCTGCCATTACTATTTCTTTCAGTTGTTGCCTTCGGTTTGATTAATCTACGTATTAATGTAGTTTAGGTATTGTTAACCAACGTTTTCTAGTTTATAGTGAGTACTGATATATCGTCTACATACATGATTAAATCATTTTCAGATGGATTTGCAGTTATTCCAAATTCAATTTGGCTATACCTACCTTGAGTTCCTTGTGTAGAGTATAAAACATCTGAAGGTAATGTTTTCCATTTTTCTTGGTTTATGATGAGCAAGCCATCTTGATAAACCTTCACAAATCCTTTCTTTTTCTGAGACAGTTTTGTTTCAAATCGAACATTTACCCATTGATTTCTCGGAAAAGGAATTCCATCTCCTTTTTGCTCTACATTTGGATTTGAATATTTATGTTCAAGTAGTAATTTTCCATCAACCAAAGCTAATCGCATCCCAGGGCCAGCACCAATATTGGTTTGTTCCTCTAAATCAAAAATGAAAAGCCATTGTGCAGGATCATTTCCAACGAGGTAAAGCCAAAAGTCTACCACAACGGTTTCACCTTCCCAGAAAGCCATGTTTTGTTTATTGATAGATGCTTTTGATAAACCGTTTTCCGTTTTTCCTCCAATAAATTTTACACTTCGATTTCCACTGTGCGTAATTGTCGTGTCAATTAGAATGTCATTTGTAATCAAGGTATTTTGAAAGAAGGACCAGTATTTGTCATTTCCATCGATTATTTCATCAATTTCGTTGTAATCCTCAAAACCATCTTTATAGGAATTAGGTCCTTTGAAGAACTCCTTCTTATTGCAACTAAAGAAGCTAATTACCAAAACAAATAAAAGTGCCTTTTTCATTTTTTGTTCCTCTTGAATTTTAGTTTATAGGCGTATGTAACTCCCGCCCAGTGCTCCCATTGAAAATCGAAAAGAAATGAGATTAACGGAGTATAACCGATCCTCCAATAATGGTTCTTCCCTTCGGGTTCAAATCGATAGGAAAATGATAATGGCATTCTTACATAAGCCCCTCCAAAATTTGTTGTAAATGATGGAGCAAGTCCAATCCCAAAATCCATTTGATGTGACTTTTTCCCTAATATTCCATGTAACATTTGGGGGAATATTAAAGCTACACCATTGTTCTTATCTATGGGCATAAAGCTAAAACCTGTTCTGTAACTGTATCTTATTTTCTCCTTCTGACCAAAAACAGATTCATAGTTGAATGAGCCTAATCCTCCCGAACCTCCGAGTTCAAAAGTCAAATACTTATCGTTTTGACCGCATACTAAACCAAGATGAAGCATTAAAAAAATTGTTATGACGAACCTCGTTTTCAAATTATTTTTTTTGATGATAGCCAGACGGTTATGTAAAAATAGCCATTTACGGCAAACAGCTTCGTTTACTTTTTTATTTTTTGATCTGCGCTTTTTTTTCATATAATAGGTTCCATAACCTACGATAGTCTCCAGACATTCCAAATTTTTCAGTGTTTGCATTAGCACCAAGAATATGAGATTCATCACAAGAAAAACAAATTTTGGCAATTCCAACAATTCGAACGGAGTCTTTAAAAATTAGTAGATCCCTAAATTCAGGCAGACACATATATTGATAAAATTCTTCATGTTTTTTTTCTGAGAATAAACTGTCCAGCTCGACATGTTTTGCGTTTGAAATTTTACTCTTTGTATAGCCGAATGATTCTAGGTGCTCGATAAATGCAGTATCTTTTATGTTCTCCGGATAAAGATTGGTCAGTATTTCATTGAATAAATAATTCGTTTGACCTGAATCTATTTCTTCCAGGCTCCATATTTCATTCTCAGAAATATTAATTGAATAATGATCCACTTCAGTGAAGTCGAAAAAAGATTTTGGTATAAAATTTTCTTCTGCCGTTTGAGTTGATGTGGATTGATTTGAGCATGAAAAGATAATTCCACTAAAAATAATCAAAATGAGTTTATTCATAATTGAAGTAACAACGGTCTACGCTATGAGCAGTAGGGAGGTTAGTACTTAAATTTGCAAGTATACACCGAGCTGAAAATCCGCAAGGATTTTCAGAAGTAGGCGGGAACAAGCAATTACTTATAGCCATTGTTGTGTATAGTGCTTTTTAGTTTTCGTTTAATCTTTTAATTTCCTTAAACCAACTATTTATCTCTTCATAAGAATTCATTTCAATTAAGAGTTCTTTGGTCATTTGTTTCGTTAATTTTCCATTGGCAATTTGTTTGATTATTTTTTCATCATCAAATCTGTTGGTTTTATTTGTAACAATACTAGCTACATCTGTATTATCCCAATCTTTTATATTTGAACAATCTATATGAAATTCGCTTTGAAATAGGCTAGGATGTATATAATTCTCCATCTCTCTCTTCCTTGTCAAAACTCCTTTTGATTCATCTTCTCTTTGATTAACCTTTTCAATTGATGATTTATATTGTTCATTCGAGTCTTTGTCATAAAGATGGAATTCTATGACATTTGAGCCTTCTAAATAATGTCTATCAATCCAATTTTTTAGAGCTGAACCACCCATTGGGATTAGTTTAATCTTTTCCTTTTTTAAATCAATGGTTTCTTTGAAATCTGAAATACTTTGATTTATATTCATTAAGAAGTTTATGTCATTCTCGCCTTCAACACAAATTACTAATTTCCCCAAATATGTTGTTATACCTAAAGTTTCAGTAATAGCTTTTAATTTATTGTCGTCTTGAATAATCATATTTTTCCCATCAACTTTATCTACTAAAATTAAATGTTCACTTTTAGTTTGTTTTGCAATTTCAGGCGAATGAGTAGTGATTAAAACTTGATTATTTGGTTTTTGAGCAATTTCGTTTAAAGCTTCAATTAATAAAGTTTGATGGTTTGGATGTTGAGAAGTTTCAGGTTCTTCAATTGCATAAATTACATTTCTCTTATTTGTGTTTATTCTCTCTGCTTCAGCTCTAAAGTAATTTAAAAGGATTAATCTACGAACTCCACTTCCTCTTTTGTTCATTGGAATATTATCATCCCCTATAAATGAAAATGAAAACAAAGTGTCCCAAGCTTTATTCGAAACATCAGGCTTTAAAACTTTTGCTAATTCTGGATTCATCTCTTCCAGCTTTTTAATAGTTTCGTTACCGATTTTTTCTGCACTATCTTTAATTAATGCTTTTACTTCTTCTAATTTATCAATAACATTTTCAATAGCAGTTTTCGTTATTACCTTTAAAGGGTCTTGTACTTCTTTATCTGTATCTTTATTAGGTCTATCAGATTGAAATAAGAAATATAACGGCAAATCAAGACTTATACTGTTCCAAATATTCTTACTATCTTCCTTATCTATAGGAAGTTCAATTGTTTTACATTCTTTATCATCTAAAACTTGATAAATTGCCTTTCTGATATCTGCTCTTTTTCGTTTGTCGATATTTTTAATTGGGATTTTTTTATCCATATCTGAACTATAAGGCCCAATTTCAAGTCCTTCAAGTTCATTATTATTAAGTTTATCGTGAAGAGCAAAAGCTATATTTTCATTACCTTTATTTTCCAATATTTTTTTTAAATCTGTGATTTTTAATATTGGTAATGGTGCATCTTGAAATTCTTTTGGGTATTCGCAAACAATATAAGTTTTAAGGCTTGATGCTGTAAGTTTATCTTTTGAACAATCCCAAACTTTCTTAATTTCAAGTAGTCCATCTTTATTTAAAAGATATTCGTCTTTCAGTTTAGTTTTTACATCTGTGTCAATTAAGTATTCTTTGTCATCGTCCGTAATGAAACAACAACTTATTGACATTTCAGAGCCTTGAAAAACGTTTTTATCAGTTATATCAATTTTTATTCTTTCTTGACCAAAAAAAATATCGAGCGCCTCAAGTAATGTTGATTTACCAATATCATTTTTTCCTATAATTACATTTAGGTTTTTGTCGAATTCAACTTCGATAGAATCGTAACTTCTGAAGTTTTTAAGTTTTAATGTTTTTAAATACATTGATATTGGTTTTCGGCATTACACACAACGCTCAAATAAAAGCCATGACTTTTATTCCTTTAATTTATTTGTATTAATATTCTAATTAATTAATCATTTTGGGTTGGGTTTGCCGTAAATATAGCACATTAATTTTAATTGTTTTTAATGTTGATTTTATGGGTATTTATACCCGCTCAAATGCCGTGATGTTTTAGGTGAATTCGTGCTTATTATTCGTATTTTTTATAATATGCTAAGTGGCGAGTTTTCCCTTCGGATTTTCTGTTATTACTGGTTTCGATGGAATGCGAATTAAATAAGCGTTTCTTTTTATTTCCGCACTCTTGAACTTGCTGTCTTGCCAATATCCGTAGAAGAGTATGCTTTTTCCTTTAATTTACCAAAATTATATCGCAGGGTTAATCGAAATAATTTGGTGTTCATTTTTCGTATATAGCTTACTTTTGAGGCCGCTAATGTGTAATATCCGTCAACAATATTGGTGTGAAAAATATCATCCGCTAATAAATTTATACTTAACCGATCATCAATAAAACTTTTCGACCATCCAACCGAAAAATTATAAAAAGGTTTTCGATAATACAGCCCGTCAAATCTTGTGCCGAGCAACCTAAAAGCAAGTTGAATTTTACCCAACTTGCCAATATTGATCATGTTATTGGTAAAAAAATAAAAGCGGGGCTGAAATTCGCTGGTAGAAAATGCTGACCGACTATCAATTACTTGATCTAAGGTCGTACCAATAATGTTAAATGATCGAACAAACCTTTTTAGTTGTAACGGTACTTGAAGGGAAATAAAATAAGAATGTTCTTGTTCTACATTTACCTGCATTAATGTGGATGATGTCTGACCGTTATCTCCAGGCAATAGAGCATATCGAAATGCATTTTGTGTATGGTTATACCCTATTTTTAATCCGTAACGCTTAAAATTAATATTGGATTCTATTGAATAGGTCTGTTCTGGCTTTAATTGGGGATTTCCTTGGCTGGTGGTTAACGAATCAATATAAAACAAAAAGGGGTCTAAAGCTTGATAAGTAGGTCTTTTTATGGAGGATGACATGGATAAATTAAGCTTCCAATCCTCCTTCAAATCATAATCCAAAATGACATTTGGAAACAAATTAAAATACGTTGTATCAATGATTGTTTCATTGATTTTTTTTGAAATTCCATTTGCTGCGGTTAATTCGCTTCGGACCCCCAAACTTAGTCTGATTTTTTCGTTCAAATCTCTAGAATATTGGGCGTAAATTGCTCCTATATTTTCTTGGTAAATAAAATCATTGGACAGATTAGCATAGAATTTAAACTCTTCTTCATCGGGCTTTTTAGAGAAGAACTTAACCTCCCCATTATTGTCGGCTTGAATTCCCTTTACCCCTATTTCAAAAAGGGTGGATTTGTTAGCGTAGAATTTCTGAAAATCTAGTTGCGCAGTAGCAAAAGATATTAACGTCTCGGAATTATTTCGGCGATTAAACAATTGGAGATTATCCTCCCTATTTATCTCCTCTTCTATAAAAATATCGTCATTCGAATTGAAATAGAAATACTGTGCACCTGCAAACAAGTTCGTCCCCAGAGAATCGAACAAAAGGGAGTAATTTAAATTCAAAGACTGAAGCAGGTATTTATTTTCTCCTGAATTTTGTGTAGTGATTCCTGTCTTCACACCCTCAACATCCCTAAAAATGGTAATCGCATTGGCATCTTGTTCGGATAGGCTTACGCTCCCTAAATATTCAATGGTAAGACTATTTTTTGCATTAAAACCATACGTAAAACCTGTGTTGTAGGTATTGTAAAATTTTAAATTGGATTGGTCCTTAAAGTCATTAATTGATTCTGTTGTTCCTAAATCAGAAAATGCATTTCTTTTGATAACATTTGCTCCCCAATTACGACCGTGATCTTGCGCATAATTTAGCTGTGCGGATAATTTACCTTTTCTATAATTAAAGGCAGCTGTAGAATAGGATTGCAAATACCTCGCCCAAGTTGTGTTTTGGACCAGTTCTCCTGAAAACCCCTCAACTGAATTATCTGAGAGCAAAATATTAACCACTGCCTTGCCACTCGCATCGTATTTTGCCGGGGGATTTGTCAAAACTTCAATTCGTTCAATGCTACTCGATGGAATGGCTTGTAATTGTGCGCTTGAAATTAATTTACCATTCAGCAAAACAATCGCTTCTCCTTTGCCAAACACAGTTACAATTCCTTCTTCCACAATAATACCAGGTGATTTGGAAAGAACGTCATTAATCGACGTGGAACTTTCAAGTATCGTTCCTTTCACATGAACAATAAGTTCACCCGAACTACCAGTGGTAAAGGCTGGTTTCATTGCACTTGCCACGACCTTATTCATCAGAATTCCTGAATTAACATGGATGACTCCTAAATTTAAAATTGTCGTATCTGGTCGAACAATTGTCTGATAAAGGGCATTGATATCCAAGGAGACTATTTTTAAAAGAACGGTATCTTGTTCCAAACCTCTTATTATGAATTCTCCATTATTCACAAGGCCACCTTTAATCAAAGAGCTGTCAGAAGTATTTAACAATAAGGCATTGCAGAAAACGAGACTATCATTTTGGTCTTTAACTAATCCTTTTAGGGTATAGGAAGATTGGGCAAAACTCAAATTTGCCACTAGAAAAAATAGAAGAATTACACTTATTCGCATCGTACGTTTTTAAGAGTAATTCAGTTTTTCGAATTAGTAACTTAAAAAAATAAAGCGGTCAATAAGAACAATAAATTATTTTCAGATTAAGGTTTAAATGTTCAAATGAAAGTAGTTATAATCATGCGTTAAACTACGTTATTTACATAACTTTTCAACTAAGTTAAACACTTCCATACCATACATTTCAGTGAAACCGAGTTGCAAAGCCGTATTAAAATCTTCGCAAGCTTTTTTATTTTTTCCCATCTCTAAATATATGAGTCCCCTATTCCGATAAGCATATGAATTAGCGCTATAAATATCAATCGAGGCATTTACATCATCCATGGCTCCTTTTAAATCTCCCACTTTCATTTTACTGTAGCTCCGATTGTTCAATGACAAAGGTTCATCCGGCAATAACTCTAAGGCTTTATTAAAATAAGGAATTGAAGCTTCAAACTCTTCCCTTAATTGATAATGAAATCCAATATTAGTATAACCCGCAACAAAATTGGAGTCAATTTCAATTACACGGAACAAATATCCCATGGTTTCATCTGCCTTTCCCACTTCATCAGCAGTAATTGCAATATTGTTTAAGACACTTATATTGGTTGAATCAAAATGATAACAGCGTAACAAATCTTCATAAGCTAACTCAAACTCACGAATATCGCTATAAACCGTTGCGCGATTCATTAAAACCGAATGATAAGCGGTATCGTTCTCAAATGTCTCCGCTTTTTCTAAAGCAATTCGATAATCTCTTAACGCCACGTTTGGCTTTCCAATCGTTTTATAAAAAAAACCACGAGTATCATACAAATAGGCATTATCTGGATTTGCAATTATTGCGCTATTCAACCCTTTAAATGTTTCTTCATATTGCCCTTCGTACCAGTTGGCATAAGCCAAACTGATATGCGCTTCAGCAATTGATGCATCAAGCTCAATTACTTCTTCTAACAATTTTATAGCCTTCTTGTGATTTTCTGCTTCTCTCGCAGCTCTTGCACTTTCTAACAATTCGTCAACATCCTGTCCAAAACTAATCATGCTCAACGAGACGATTAATCCTAATACTACTTGTTTCATTTTTAATAGTGGTTAATTATCTTTTAGGTTTCTTTTAATCGCCAATATACTACTAATATGTAAGGTATGATGCATATTATTAAATTGTAGTGCTTCCTCTGCATTGGTAATCTCGAAATTATAGGAAGTCATATAAGGCGTGTAATTTTCAAAGCGGCCAGCATTTACATCAGCCTCCAAGGCAGGAACAGCATTGGCTAGCTCTTCTAAAATAAAATCTAACTCTGCCTGATCAATTGGTCCTTCAGGTTTCGATCCTTTCTTGTATTTGAGAATAAAAGATTTTTCTAAACCGCCATCTATTCCTGCTAATCCGTAAACTAACCCTTTATGCGTTGCGACTAAATGTCCAATATTCCATGCAATATTATTGTTAAAACCAGCCGGTATTTCATTAATTTGATTCAAGGTTAAGTCCTTTACAATTTTGATGATATTGTGACGAGAGACGCTAAATAATTTTAAAGTTGCTTCCATAGTTCTTTTTTGAGGATAATAATACAAAGTTTACTCCAATAAAACAGTTCTCAGTTGTTTCGGACAAATATTGTTTAATATTAGTATATTCACTTGCTCAAGTTCCCCTAACCTAACTTGCGATGATAAAATGGACCTATAGCTTAAAAAATAAACTTACTGCATCATTTGCTTTAGTTGCACTCTGTTTATTGGTCTTACTCAGTACTTATTTGGACAGGAACCATACCGATAAAGTTAAAAGCGCCATTAGTACATTATATCAAGATCGTATTATGGTACAGGGGTTTATTTTGGATATGACCAGCGATTTGTATCAAATTAGAGAAATTATATTAACTTCAAAAGCCAGTGAAAAAGTAACTTTCCAAAAGTCTCAAAATTTAATTGAGGATATTAATCGGCTGAAAGAATTATACCTCAAAACAGAATTTACACAACTGGAGACCTTGAAATTTGACGAATTTCTTGCGATAATGGATGATTATCAAACCAAGTCTTTACCGTCAGCAATACAACAGTTGCAACTCACAGAAAATGGTATTAAAGTTTTGAAGGAATTGTCAGCAATTCAACTGAACGAATCTCAAAACATTGTTGAAAAAGCCGAAACACTCTACCAAAACGGGAGAATTTTAACCAACTTTTCAATAGGAATCATTGTTATTATTTTAATACTCTTGCAAGGCTTAGTCATTGCGTCTAAACCTGCAATTCCTAAAAAAAGAACCAACCCTAATTTAAATTAACATAACGTGAAAAAAGAGGATAATTATCTGAATAACAACCGGATTTTGTGGAACAATAAAGTAGAAACACATTTAAATTCCGCTTTTTACGATGTAGCAAACTTTATAAAAGGTAAAACATCCCTCAACGCTATTGAGCTTGATTTATTGGGTGATATTAAAGGCAAGTCCATCTTACATTTGCAATGTCATTTTGGACAAGATAGTATTTCACTCAGTAGGATGGGTGCACAAGTCACAGGAATTGACTTATCAGATAAAGCGATTGAAGCAGCAAAAAATCTTGCCGAACAAACTGGAAATGTGGTCAACTTTATATGCAGTGATGTTTATGACTTACCCAATCATTTAGCCGAAAAATTTGATATCGTTTTTACGAGTTACGGAACGATTGGTTGGTTACCGAATTTGGAAAAATGGGCTAAAATAATTGACCATTTCCTTAAACCAAATGGCGAGTTTATATTTGTAGAATTTCATCCTGTAGTATGGATGTTTAACGATAATTTCACTGAAATTGCATATAAATATTCTAATTCAGACCCAATTATTGAAACCGAAACAGGCACATACGCAGATAAAAATGCAGATTTAACAGCAGAATACATCTCTTGGAATCATGGACTGAGCGAGGTTTTTACTGCGCTATTGAATCACCAATTAACCATTAAATCCTTTCAAGAATTTGATTATTCACCATACGATTGTTTTGATTCAACTGAAGAGTTTGAAAAAGGTAAATACAGAATTAAACACCTTGGAGATAAAATTCCTATGGTGTATGCAATTCGTGCAGTTAAAAAGTCTTAATTTAAGCCTATGAAGAACACCAACATACAAACCAATATAGAACGCTATTTTATTGACGGTTGTGGAAGATGTGATTTAGGTGAAACTCCCGATTGCAAGGTCAATAATTGGCGAGAAGAACTTGAAATATTAAGATCCTTTTTACAATCAACGGCATTAAAAGAAGACATAAAATGGGGAGCACCTATTTACACGTATAATGGTAAAAATGTTTTGGGATTATCTGCGTTAAAAGCACATTGTTCTGTTAGCTTTTTTAAAGGTTCCTTATTAAAAGATGAAAAGAAAATACTTCATCAACCCGGCAAAAACTCACAGGCAGTGCGCTATTTTAAGTTTACAAACATCGACGATGTACTCCATCTTAAATCGGAATTATTAACCTATGTTCAGGAGGCAATTGAAATTGAGGAAAAGGGGTTAAAAGTAGATTTTAAAGCCAGTAAAAATTTCGAGATTCCAATTGAACTTATTGAAGTTTTAGCACAAAATTCGGATGCAAAAAAAGCTTTTGACAAACTGACAACAGGTCGCAAAAGAAGTTATGTTTTACATGTGTCAAGTGCTAAACAAGCAAAAACTCGTTACGCAAGAGCTGAAAAATCAATTCCTAAAATATTGCAAGGCAAAGGGTTTAACGAATACTAAATTTGTTAGAACCCGAAAAAGGTCAATTTTGTTCATTTTCACATCAAATTGATACATTTTCTTTTAAAAACAAATCGTTTTAACCATTTTTTTTGCAGAAAAGGTGATTTTTTATATCTTCTACGCGTGAGGAAATAGAACAATAATATTTCTTCTGTAATACCAAGACGCATTAAAATTCAGACTAAAAGTTGAAATAAAAAATCAAAAAAATTATGAGAAAACTACTACTCTCGTTCTGCACTACAGCTCTAATTATCAACACACCTACCATTGCTCAAGATGATAACGATGAACTCGACATTGAAGTAGAGGTCACCAATCCATCACGTGAAATTAATGACGGAATAATCGAAATTAAAGTCAGTGGTGGAAAAGCCCCCTATACTTACAAATGGACAGATCAAAACACCTCCCTTAAATCAAATAAAGCAGTAAACTTGGTGGAAGGAATTTCCTATGATGTCATTATTACAGATGCCAATCAAGTATCAGTTTCCCGCTCATACGAAGTAAAAACAAAATCAATTGCTGAAGATTTTAATGGACTTTTTAAACCCGCGGTTGATTTTATTGGAAATGTACTTTTCTGGGACCCCTTCGCTTCCATTGGCTTGTATGACCCTGTAATTTATGCCGATGCTAAACAAATTCCTGCTCCTCACTGGACAGCCACAACCGAACAAACCTTTGTACTGGCGCAAAAAATAATAAAAGATGGTAAACATGTCAAAAAAGGAGACCCCATTGCCGTCATTCTCATTGACAATAAGGAAGAAATTACAGTGAAGGCCAATGCGACAGGAATATTAAACTACCGTCTCGCTGAAGGCGAAATGATTTTTAACCCCAATAATGAAGAGCACTTAATAGAACAAGGTGCTCATTTTTTTGCAGATATAACTTACGATGAACCTGTTCCTTTGAGACATCCTAATGGCGACATCCAAAAAAAATCAATTCCATTTATTGTGATTTGGCTAATTATAGGAGCTATATTCTTTACATTTCGAATGGGATTCATCAATTTTAGAGGATTTAAACACGCCATTCAGCTCGTATCTGGAAAGTATAACGAACCCGATGCTCCCGGTCAAGTCACCCATTTTCAAGCCTTAGCCACAGCCGTTTCCGCAACTGTAGGGTTGGGAAATATAGCAGGAGTTGCCGTAGCCGTATCTCTAGGTGGAGCTGGAGCAACATTTTGGATGATTTTAGCTGGATTTTTGGGGATGTCTACCAAATTTGTTGAATGTACGCTAGGAGTAAAATACCGCCATATTAATAAAGAAGGAAAAATCTTTGGTGGTCCAATGAATTATTTAAGATATGGCTTAGAAAAAAGAAATAAAAAAGGACTCGGACGATTTTTAGCGGGCTTTTTTGCCGTACTCTGTATAGGTGCCTCTTTTGGTGGCGGAAATATGTTCCAATCCAATCAGGCATTTGTTATTATGGCTGATCAATTTTCTGCTTTAAAAGGTCATGGTTTTGTTTTTGGAATTGCAATCGCAGTGCTTGTTGGAATTGTAATTATTGGAGGGATACAAAGTATTGCCAAAGTGACCGGGAAAATTGTCCCGATTATGGCGGCCATTTATATTCTGGCGGCCCTAATTATTATTGGAATGAATTTTGAAAATATTGGACCTGCTTTTACAGCAATTTATGAAGGAGCCTTTTCACCAAGTGCCTTAAAAGGAGGATTTATTGGAGTATTAATTGTTGGATTTCAACGCGCCTCATTTTCAAACGAGGCCGGCGTGGGTTCTGCTGCCATTGCGCATAGTACAACAAAAACTAATCATCCTGCTTCCGAAGGTTTTGTTGCCCTCTTAGAACCTTTTATCGATACGGTTGTCGTATGCACCTTAACGGCATTGGTTATTATCTTTACAGGAATGCATGAAGTTTCAGGTGTTTCAGGTGTGAATTTGACATCAGGGGCTTTTGGAACGGTTATATCATGGTTCCCAATTGTTTTGGCAATTGCTGTTTTTCTATTTGCCTTTTCTACCATGATTTCTTGGTCTTATTATGGAATGCGGGCTTGGACTTATTTATTTGGTAAAAGTAAACGATCAGAACTACTATATAAAATTAATTTTTTAGTATTTGTTGTGGTCGGAGCATCAGTAAGTCTAGGTTCAGTACTACAATTTTCTGATATGATGATTCTTGCCATGTCGTTCCCAAATATCATTGGATTGTACATACTATCTGGTGAGGTAAGATCGGACCTTAAAGTCTATCTCAAAAAATTGCGTAAAGGTGAATTGTACAAAATTTCTAACAGTAAAACTTAACAAGTAGGCTAAATCAATAAATTTGAATAAAGTGGAAGGATTTTACACAGTCCCTTCCATTTTATTTAAACAAAAGAACTAATATTCGCTACTTCGATTTTAAATACTAGTTGCCAAGTACAAAAACACAAGGCGTTTTATCAAAAGAAAATGGATGCTTCTTCCACTCTCCTATTCGCTTTGTTTTAATTTGCTCTTTTTCACCTGTAATATCGTATGCAACCGTTAGCTTTAAATTCTCATGGCAAGTATTCAGTAAATCTTGAAACATGGCTGAGTTACGATAGGGAGTTTCGATGAATAATTGGGCAAATCCTGTTTTAACAACAGCTGTCGTTAAGTCTTTTATCTTTTGAGTGCGGTCATTATCTTTTTTAGGTAAATAACCATGAAATGTAAACCCCTGCCCATTCATGCCGCTACCCGCAAGTGCTAAAAGAATTGAACTTGGACCAATAAGGGGAACAATTTTGACCGCATTTTCATGGGCTAATGCAATAAACTCAGAACCTGGATCAGCTACTCCCGGATAACCTGCTTCTGACAAAATACCAACGTCATTACCCTTTTTTAAAGCTTCAATTGCTTCTCTTCTAAAAGCATATTCATCGTGTTTGTTCAACTCATAAAAAACAGAGTCGTCAATTGGAAAGGTTCGATCCATCTTTCGAAGAAATTGTCGTGCAGTTTTAATTTTCTCCACGACGAAAAAACGCAATTCTTTTACAATTTCGTGGTTATAATTTGGTAAAACCTGATCGAGCGTGTTTTCGCTTATTGGTATGGGAATAATGTATAATTTACCTTTAGCCATTGGTTCGAGATAAAAACGATTCTATTGCTTCTTCTAATAAATCAATTACATGTTGAAATCCTTGGTCACCTCCATAATAGGGGTCTGGAACTTCGCTATTTGCACCTGGCGCTGTTTCATTCAACATTAGCCGTACTTTTTCTTCATCATTAGAATTTCTAGCTAACTTTAAAATATTATTATAGTTGGATTGATCCATGGCAAAAATTAAATCGAACTGATCAAAGTCCTCTACAGTAAATTGACGTGCCCTTAAATCCGAAATGTCATATCCGTTCTTTTTTGCAGTCAAAATCATTCTTGAGTCTGGAGGATTTCCGACATGATATGCAGCTGTTCCAGCCGAATCCGTCCTAATATCAAGATGCTGTTCGGCTACTTTTGCTCTTAAAATTCCTTCTGCAATTGGAGAACGACAGATATTCCCTAAACAAACCATCAATACTTTCATAACTTTAATTTATCCCACAAATATAGAATTTCTATACACCTTGTACTTATTCAATACTTGGCATTTTATTTTTTGCTTCTTATGTATTAGGCAGATTGAGATTGCTCTACGATTAAAGATTTGCGCTAATCATTCGATCTTTTCCTTGCAAATCTTTATGGATGTTAACATTAGAATATCCTTTACTTTCCAGCATTAATTTTGTTTCACGTCCAAAATTTTCGTGTATTTCAAAGTATAATTTCCCGTCTTTATTTAATTTAATTTGTCCAATATCTGCAATTCGCTCATAAAATAGCAAAGGGGAATTATCGTCTACAAACAACGCCAAATGAGGCTCGTAGTTCAAAACATTATCTGACATGTTTTTTTTGTCTGATTCCAGCACATACGGTGGATTACTGACGATAATATCAAAATTTCCTGAAACATCTAAGTTGTCTATCAAGATGTTTTTATTGATAAAATTTACTTTAACGGAATTTATTTCAGCAGTTTCACTTGCTAATAAGATGGCTTCGTGCGAAATATCCAAACCTGTAATTTCCCAGTCTGAACGTTCTTTTTTTAAAGCTATTGGAATGCAACCACTACCCGTTCCAATATCTAATAGCGTTTTTTTAGGACCATTTTCCTTTAAAATCAAGTCGACTAATTCTTCAGTTTCTGGTCGTGGTATTAATGTATGTTGATTTACTAAAATTTTAGCGTTATAAAAATAAGTGCTTCCAAGAATATATTGAATCGGTTCCTTGTTTTTTAAACGCTTTACAATTGAACGAATGGTTAATAATTCAGATTCACTCAACCTATAATCACTCCATTTAAAATCCATTCTTGTGATGGCAAATCGATCCTCAACCATCCAATAAAATAAATTCTCCAATTCCCTTTCCACATAAATCCCATTCAGCTCATTCATAAAATAAGGGTAAATGGCCTGAATTTTATTTGAAGCTACAAACATTAATAGGCAGTGATTAAGAAATCGGTTCTTCTGTTTTTCGCACGATTTTCTGCAGAATTATTCGGAACTTTTGGCTTAGACTCTCCAAAACCTTCTGATTTTAAGCGATTAGAACTAATACCTCTGGAAGCAATATATTCCATTGCACCTCTAGCACGATTGGCACTTAATGTTTTATTTGTAGCGTCATTGCCGACATCATCAGTATGTCCTTGAATGGTTACCTCAACAGTTGGGTTCTCTTCCAAAAACTTTGCAAATTGATCCAATATAAATTTTGCATCACTTGAGAGTTCATATGAATCGGTAGCATATAATATATCATCAATAGTAAACGCTTTCCCAACTTCTATCGTATCAATCTCCATAGCAATTTCCTCTTCATATACCGCTGTTTCATCTGCTAAATCCTCTGCTTTATAAAGCTTTGTATCGAAAGAATGACCTTTTTTCTTTATAGTTACCATGACATCTTCAGGTTTTTCTTCATCCACATTTACAATGGCCGCAAACTTACCATCATCCCCATTTACTTTTATCTCAACATTCTCTTTAGAATCTTTATATGAAACTTCAACAACAGCATCATTTATAGGTTCTCCAGCCTCATCTTTAACTACACCAGAAATAAACTTTACTTTTTGTGGACGAGCTTCTTCATATAGTTCGAAATAAAAAATATCAAATCCCTTAGAATTTGCATTTCTAGAAGCAAAATAAGCCAGATGACCATCCGTAGAAACAACCATCCCCACTTCATTGCCAGAGGTATTTATCGGATAACCTATATTTTTAGGCTCATCCCACGATCCATCTTCCTTCATTCGACTATAGAACATATCAGATCCACCAGCACCCGGTCTATCTGGCGTACAATCAGATACAAAATACATCGTTTCACTGTCTTGATGAATAAAAGGACCTTTATCATGACCAGCTGAATTGATTGGCCCAGGAACAGGATTTGCCCTTCCCCACGAACCATCTTTTTGCCGTTTACTGAAGTATATATCTGTTAATTGAGATCCCTCTCTCCATGAAGCAAAATATAATGTATTCCCGTCTGGGGATAAGGTAGGCTGCGCTTCCCATCCATCCGGAGTATTAATATTTGGCCCTAGGTTTTCCAAAGGAGTCCAAGTAAAGTCATAGCCTCCCTCTCCACTTCTTTCAAAAGTAGTTCTGTATAAATCACAATTAATCTTTTGTGGTGGTGGAACGGATTCACATGCACAAATGAACATTTCTTTATTATCCAAGGACAAAGAAACTCCGCCATAATTCAAAAACTCCCCAGTATTAAAAGGGTTTCGTAAAGCCTCTCCTTTGTTAAAAGGCGAATTTACATCTTTACGTTCACTCATGGTAAATTTCTCTTCAACCAATTCTACCACACCACCGGGATTATCCGATTTACCTCTTCGGGTATAAAATATCAATTGGTTATCAGGAGATATAATTGGCAGATATTCATCTTTATCCGAACTTACATTTGCAACATTCTTAGGGTCAAATGGAACCTCATTTTTATAAAACTCTTCAAAAAATGCCATTTCAGGAAGTATTTGCTCTACATCGGCTTTATTTTTTGAATAAGTATCGCTGTATTTATCTGGGTCCTTAGATGAAAAATCAACAAAAGACTGAAAATAACCGGCGGCTTGCGCCTTATCTCCTAATAAATAATAGATATAACCAAGTTTATAATAAGCATCAGAATGGAAATCTGAACAGTTTTCAATGACTTTTTTATAGGCTGTTGCTGCACCTTTATAAGCAGTTTCAAGTTGATTAAAATTAGCTCTACCCTCATCAAACTGTTTTTGTAAAGCATCCGCTTTTCCAAAGTTATACACGGCATATGCATAATAAACGTAAGCATTATCAGGCGCAAGCTTTACAGACTCTGCAAAGGCCATTGATCGCGTTCGGTCATCATTTTTTCCACTCTCCGCCTCTTTCAAAAGTTTAACCACTTTTTTATCTTCAGGCATCATGCACCTTTCATCTTCTTCTTCTTGTGCAAATAATGTGGGTTGAACTAACAACGGTAATACGATTAAAGTCAGTAGTTTTTTCTTCAAATTCATTCTAATTTCTTTACGGTAATTTGTCTTGCACTTTGAAAGACAACAATTATACCATCATTACGGGATAATTTATATTACTTAAAATAGAGGGATTGGTTACAGGTTTACGATGATTTTATGCTGTTAAAAATAATATCGAAACAATAAATCCAATGAAACTAAGTGCGAGCTGATATTTTCATAGGGTTGGTAGGATGATTTCCAAATATCTAATAGTTGATAACGCCCTAAAATTCCAATTTCAAGTAAGCCAAAGTCTTTTTCCATTAAATTATTTATTCCCACCGATAGATAAGGTTGAATTCGATTGGAAACACCGGTAAGGTTTGTTCCTAAGGCAGCGTTTAAATCAGCAACTCGCAAATTATACGCAACACCTCCTCCTAGTAGACCATAATATTGTCCACTCATGTGTATATTGAAAAGGACAGGCACATCAATTGCGCTAACCCTGAAACTTGATATTAACAGTCCATCAAAATAAGAATCAAATGCTGCAAAATCATAATTCACACCTGTATTTAACGCCGTAAATTCTGAAACCCAAACTTTAACCGGCAATCCAACATTAAACCCGTAACCTGTGTTATTATTTCTTAAACCTGTCCCTTTTTGTTTTGACATGTTTACCTTAAAACCGGGTGATACATTTAAACCGACCTTAACTCCTTCTTGACCGTAAGACCCGATGGAAATAATAAGTACAGCGATATAAAAAATCTTTCTCATTATAAATTGTTTCGTTTATTTCTCCCCTTCCCATTCCGCATAAAACTGATGGAGAAACTCTTCCATATATTTATGCCGATCTTCCGCTAACTTTCTACCTGTTGCGGTGTTCATACCGTCTTTTAAAAGTAATAATTTTTCGTAAAAATGGTTGATTGTATGGGATCGATTTTTGCGATATTCTTCGGCATTCTTGAAAGTCATAGGTTCAATTTCTGGATTATAAATTTGCGAACCAAACTTACCTCCAAAAGCGAATGTCCTTGCAATTCCTATCGCACCAATTGCGTCCAATCGATCGGCGTCTTGAACAATAAGTCCTTCTTTTAATTTCATCTTATTAGCTCCTACTCCACCTTTAAACGAACTATTGAGTACAATATGAACAACTTGATCAATTATATTTTGTTCAACTCCCAAATTAGCGAGTAAACTAACCGTTCGTTTTTTCGCTACTTCATCTGCATCCTCTACAAATTTATGATCTGCAATATCATGCATTAAAGCGGCTAGTTCGACAATAAAACTATCCGCGTTTTCATCCTTATTAATAAGTTTAGCATTCTTCCAAACACGTTCTATGTGGAACCAGTCATGCCCTGTTGACTCATGCGCAAATTCCTCTTTGAAATGGTTTGCAACAGCTTGAATAATTTCTTGTTTTTGCATGATTACAAAAGTAGGGAAAGAAAGGCGATAATTGCTTTTTGTTGATTTGATTTATACGATTTTTGAAAATAGTATCGCAAAGAAGGACGATCATGCATTTTAGCTCCTGGTTTTAATGGTATCGCAAGCAGGGACGCTTGCGCCTATTAGCACCTAGTATTAGTGGTATCGCAACCGGGGACGCTTGCGCCTTTTGGCTCCTGGTTTTAATGGTATCGCAAGCGGGGACGCTTGCGCCTTTTGGCTCCTGGTGTTAATGGTATCGCAACCGGGGACGCTTGCGCCTTTTGGCTCCTGGTGTTAATGGTATCGCAAGCGGGGACGCTTGCGCTGACTGTTTTAAATTACAGATCCGAAGAAAATTTAGACGCAAGAATCTTAGATCGCGATAACCAGAGGATTTAAACTTCTTGTACTCTGTGAAGGTAGGCGCAAGCGTCCCCGCTTGTGACTACCGAATTTAACCTAACTTGAATTAATAACTGTCCATCATATCTATTTCCATCACAATTTGTTTTTCAGCATAATTCCGAGCACTACTGTAAATATAATCCTCAGGGAATCGACACAATCCCGCAACCACTGGATTCTTATGTATGTAATTTACCTTTTGTCGAACAAATTTTTTGCTATATACTTCTATTGGATGACTTTCATGTTGCCAAACTTGATAATTTTTGATATTACTTTTAAATCTACCAGCCTTCTTAAACATACCTATAATTAAGTCTTTTCTGTTGTCATTCGGATTTCCTTTAACCACCTCTATCAGTTGTTTAGCCGTGTAACCTTTAAAATCTCGCATCAAATTGGATGGCTCACCTGTTTTTGAACCGAATACCATATGAACATGATTCGGCATAAAACAATAAGCATAAAGCTCCATTCCTTTGTGTTTACGCAGATAATTAACACAATCAATCAAGACATTAAAATACACCTCTTGAGTAAAAAGATTGTACCAATTTACAATAGCGAAACTTACAAAATATGCACCATCAGGATTATGAAATTTGTACTTCGTTGACATTTGGGTTTATTTGTAAGTTAATAATTCTATAGGAAATAGAAAAGATTTAAAATAAAATATAGTTGGACTTTATTGCTCTGAGATGTATAGCGGTAGGTATTGGCCGTTGATCAGTGTAGTAAGCTTGGCAAATCTTCAAAAATTACTTTCTGAGTGGTATCACAAACGGGGATGCTTGCGCCTATTAGTACCTAGTATTAGTGGTATCGCAAGCAAGAACGATCGGGCATTTTGGTTCCTTGTTTTAATGGTATCGCTACCGGGGACGCTTGCGCCTATTAGTACCTAGTATTAGTGGTATCGCAAGCGGGGACGCTTGCGCATTTTGGTTCCTTGTTTTAATGGTATCGCTACCGGGGACGCTTGCGCCTTTTAGTACCTAGTATTAGTGGTATCGCAAGCAAGAACGATCGCGCATTTTGGTTCCTTGTTTTAATGGTATCGCTACCGGGGACGCTTGCGCTGACTATTTTAATTAGATGAGTAATTTTGAAGTTGTTAATCCAATGGAAATGGATTCGAATATTTTGGGTCAATTATAAAGCTTGAATCGGACAAGGTTGCCAAAAACATCAAAATTTTATCTTTTTCTTCTTCCGTTAAGCGAATGCCACCTTGATGTGCAAAGGCCATTTTATTATCAATTGAAAAGGAAGGTTGGATTCCACTGCTATAAAAATCTAAAACCTCTCGAAGCGTTTGAAATCGACCGTCGTGCATATACGGAGCAGTGAAGGCAAGATTTCTTAAACTCGGAATTTTGAAAACCCCAGCGTCTTCGTGTTTACCAGAACTTTCCATTCGGCCGATGTCTTTAAAGCTATTGGGATAACTTGCTGTGTCCAGTCCATTATTTGCAAATCTTCCAGTAGTTCCTAATCCATTACCATCCGTTACATGACAGTGCAAACAATTCCCTTTTACCTGGTTATTCATCAAACCAAAACCTTCATATTCATCCGTCGTTAAATATGATTCCCCTCTAAGAACCTGATCAAATTTAGAATTTGCTGAAATCATTGTTCGCTCAAATTGTGCAATTGCATTTGCGATTTTTACGCTATCAATTTCAAACGAACCGAATGCCTCATAAAAATATGTGGGATAAAAGCTGCTTCTTCTAATTCGTTTTTCAGCTTCTTCCCAAGTTAAATCCATTTCTTTAACATCCCTTACTGGATGAAAAACCTGCGTTTCAATTGCATTTGCACGTCCATCCCAAAAAAAACCTTCATACCATGCCAAATTGAATAAAGGCATAGTATTACGCCGCATTAATTCGCCGTCCAAACCCTTATCGAATTGCTCAGTACTAGCAAAAGCATTCTCCTGAAGGTGGCAAGACACACATGAAAAAGTACTATCTCGAGACAGAATAGGGTCATAAAAAAGCAATCTACCTAGGGCAACTCCTTGTTCCGTTACCAAGTTATCTTCTGAAATTGGCATTTCTGTAAAGTAATCTATTTTCTCAAATTGATAAACTGTTATTTTATCCTCTTCTAAAGCAAACGAGAGACCAAAGTACAGCGCTAGAAATAAAAGGAGAAATACAGTAAAATTAGTTACGTGGTTCACGAATTATTTTAAAAGTTTCTGTCTGCATATTCGTTCTTATCTTCAAAATATATACTCCATCGGGCAGATCCCTTAAGTCAATCTCAAATTTAGTCGGACTTAATCCATACTCACGTATAATTTTCCCATTAATATCCATAAGTTGCATTTCTTCAATTACATGATATGCTGTTGTTTTTCGTGCTTGAATATTAACCACGCCGTAAGTAGGGTTTGGAAAAATTTCGAGATAATTATCTTGTTCATTTTCATTTATTGTGTGAAACCAAGTAATATGCGCACTTAAATTATCAATCATCCAACCATCATGACCTTCATTTTCAACAGTATCCGATTCAAGGGTATACCGCAAGCGAAACGTATCAGTAGAAGACATCCATGACAAATCAAAACACAGCCAAATATCTTCCCAAGTATCATTGGTTCCTTGAAATCCGACTATTCCACTATCTGTAGTGTCAACATCATCAGCGCCATACCCGTAAAAACTATATACATAAGGACTACCGAATACGCTTTCCCACTCTTCTCCGTCACCAGAATATTCGATATAACCAATATCATTTATTGAATCGATATCGATTTTCTGGGTCCATTGCATCGCATAAATTCCGTAGATTTCGATTTCTTCAGTCAATTCGATTTCAAAATTAAATCTAGAAATAGCATTGTCAGTGTAGGGATTGATTGTATCCGTAACTAATACATTTGGTGGAGAAAACGGACTGTCAAATAGTTCTTTGGTCGGTGGTCCAATCTGCCAATTATTTTCTGCAGCTGTATCCAATTCAATAAAAATAGAACAACAAGCCAAAGTATCCGCACCATCAAAGTCCTGATTAACATCTTGTCCCCAGGTTACTCCAGTACAGAAAGCAAGGTAAATAAGTAAGTTTCGTTTCATAAGCTTCTTTTTAATCGTGATAACGAAAGTTCCATAAAAACGGTTGAAACATTTGATTTAAATTATCAAAATTTCAATCATTTATACCGTTCTTTGGTTAAAACCATAAATCATAAGGATGCTGGAAGAATTTATCTACAACTTGCAATTCCATTCGTAGCTAACCCAAATTTGGTCCTATAAAAATTAGCACTTTGCATATTCAAGGACTAATCGTATTTTTGCACGACTAAAATCAAGTATTGTGGAAATTGTAAAAATTAGGCTAAAACCCGGAAAAGATAAATCAATTGCTAGAAAACATCCTTGGGTTTTCTCTGGCGCAATAAAAGAAATTGAAGGTGATGTCCATGAAGGTGATTTTGTGGAAATAATCGCCAATAAAGGACGACACCTCGGTTACGGTCATTTCCAAAACGGCAGTATAATGGTTCGGGTGCTTCTCTTTGCAGATGAAGAACTAAGTGATAATCTTTACGAAGACCGTATTCGTTCAGCATATAATTTAAGGCAAGCACTTGGTTTAACAAACAACAAACAAACTAATATATTCCGCTTAATACATGCTGAAGGGGATTTTTTACCCGGTCTTATCATCGATCATTATAACGGCCATATCGTAATTCAATGTCATAGTATTGGAATGTACCTTGATGTAGAAAAAATCAAATCTGCTCTATTGACTGTGATTGGCGATGATGTAAAATCGATCTATCTAAAATGTTCTGGAACATTGCCAAAAACATATGAAGATTATACGGGCGATCGATTCCTACACAATGAGGTAGAAACTCCTCAAATTGCGTTGGAATACGATAATAAATTTGCCATCAATTGGGTAACCGGTCAAAAAACAGGTTTTTTTATCGATCAACGTGAAAACAGAAGGCTCCTTGGACAATATGCGAAAGGCAAAAAGGTGTTAAATACTTTCTGCTATTCTGGCGGATTCTCAATCTTTGCCTTAAACGCTGGCGCCAAACTCGTACACTCACTTGATGCCTCTCAAAAAGCTATCGACCTCACCGATGAAAATGTTGCTTTGGGTGATTTTGATCAATCAAAACACAAATCAATCGTTGATGATGCAATGGATTTTATAAAGGATTTACCAGAAGATTATGACATTATTATCCTAGATCCACCGGCTTTCGCTAAACATCGCTCTGCTAAACATAATGCCGTTCAAGGTTATAAGAGATTGAACGCTCATGCGATTCGTCAAATTAAACCGGGTGGAATTATTTTCACCTTTAGTTGCTCACAGGTGGTGGACAAGCAACTTTTTACAAATACGGTAATTGCCGCCTCAATTGCTGCCGAACGTAAAGTAAGAATTCTTGAGCAATTGCATCAACCCGCTGACCATCCAATTAGTTCTACTCATCCTGAAGGTGAATACTTAAAGGGCCTAGTAATACAGGTAGAATAAAATGAAAGAGTTTACATATCGAAAGATTTTCTTGCTTGCCGCTCCATTAATGGTCGGAACATTTGTTCAATCAATCGTTACATTTACAGATGCTATTTTTGTAAGTAATCTTGGAGAAATAAACATTGGAGCTTTTGGAAATGGAAGCCTTCTTTACGTCGCTCTTTTCATGTTCTCTCGAGGACTGGCTGATGGAACCCAAATTATAATTGCTCGTTTAAATGGTGAGGAAAATTATTCAGCAATTGGTAAAGCTTTTATCAATGCTCAAGTTTACCACATCTTCATTAGTTTGATTCTCTTCAGTTTTCTGCAATTATTTGCGCATAAAATTACTGCTAGTATTTCAGAATCTCCGGCAGTAGCATCGGCCATGAACGACTTTTTAAGTATTCGTGGATTCGGACTCTTTTTTGCTGCTCAACACATGGCACTTGTCGGATTTTTCATGGGACTGGGAAAAACGCGGGTAATCCTCTACTCCGTTTTGTTAATTGCTACAAGCAATATATTTTTAGATAATGTTTTAATTAATGGAAATGAGCTGATTGCTCCTATGGGATTAAAAGGTGCTCCCTTAGCTTCAACAATTTCTGAGGCTTTAGGCTTTATCTACCTATTCATCTACCTACTTATCAAACCATCTCTAAAAAAATTCAACTATAATTTTGACCGAACTAAAATTCGACTGAAAGAATACTTACACGTACTCAAATTAAGTTTCCCTCTCATGCTACAGGGCGTATTTTCACTCAGCACTTGGTTGGTATTTTTCACCTTAGTCGAGCATATGGGTACTTCAGCTCTTGAAACAGCACACAATATCCGATACATGTACTTCCTTGCTTTTGTTCCTATTTTTGGATTTGCAGCCTCTACTAAAACCATTGTCAGTACACTTGTTGGTCAAGGTAACCAACTGGATATACCTAAAGTTCAAAGTCGCATTATTCTACTCATTTTAATCTTTATGGTAACCATCTTTCACGGGGCCATTTTATACCCTGAAACCCTAATTCGACTAATTGATCAAAATCCATCTATTGCTCCGCAAGTAATGGCCGATTCAACATTTATCCTACAGTTTATCAGCGGTTCAATTATAATTTACGCAATTACTGTTGTCTTTTTTAATTCAATCTCTGGTGTTGGTAAAACGCAAATCTCGTTTTTTATTGAAGTCATTGCCATTATTTTGTATTTGACTGGCTGTTACTTTTTCTTCATTCATTGGAACTGGAACATTCGCCAAGTTTGGTGGGTAGAATACATCTATTTTGGTTCCATGGGAATTTGTAGTTTTGCTTATTTTAAATTTTATCACAATAAATATCATATAAATGCCACATAAAATCGTATTCATGGGAACGCCGGATTTCGCGGTTGAATCTCTAAAACAAATTTTAGAATCGGGAATTGAAGTGGCAGCAGTTGTCACATCTCCAGATCGTCCAGCAGGCCGTGGTCAACAGGTTAAAATGTCCGCCGTTAAAACCTTTGCTCAAGAACAAAACCTTCGCGTCTTACAACCGGAAAAACTTAAATCTGACGAATTTATAAATGAGCTTAAAACCCTTAATGCCGACTTGTTTGTTGTTGTCGCTTTCCGCATGTTACCAGAAATTGTTTGGGATATGCCGCCGAAAGGAACCATTAACCTTCACGGCTCTCTTTTACCGCAGTATCGTGGTGCTGCTCCTATCAATTGGGCTGTTATTAATGGCGACCAACAAACTGGAGCAACCACTTTTTTTATAGAAAAGGAAATTGATACCGGTAAAATAATTGATAAAGTTACATTACCTATTTCTGAGGAAGATACCGCTGGTTCAATACATGACCGACTTATGGTAAAAGGTGCTGAACTATTGACAAAAACGGTTAATAATATTTTCGAGGGCAAGGTTGAGGCCATAGCGCAAGATCAACTGAATTTAGATACACCACTCAAGCATGCCCCTAAGATCTTTAAAGCAGACTGCAAAATTAATTGGTCTCACAGCACAAAAACAATCCATAATAAAATCCGTGGCCTCTCTCCTTATCCAACCGCATGGACTGAAATTATTGACAATAAAGGCAAAAAAAAGTCGCTAAAAATCTTTAATACGCGCTATAAAATTGATGAGCAAAATAACACCGGTAAAATTTTAGAAAACGAAAACGGGGTGTTTTTTGGTACAAACAATGGATGGATCCAGCTATTGGAACTACAACTCGAAGGCAAAAAAAGAATGTCAATCGATCAGTTTACTGCTGGTTTCAATTTTAAAGAAGCAGAACTGGTTCTACAATAATTATTTTGGGCGTTCCCCCAAAATCAAAGAATTGATTTTGAGGTCAGGCTTTTCGCACTCGCTTCCGTCCGTCTCAGACGGAAGGAGAGCTCAAACAATTGCTACAATCCTTAACGCGAATATCCCCCCCTATTCAGATTGTTAATAATTGCTAAATCCTTGATTCAAAAGTGTTATTGCAAAAAATAACATTTATTAACGAACATTTAACTTGATCACTTTGTTAGATGATAGTAATACTATTATTTTTGCAAGTGATAAAATCATCAGATTTATAATGAAGGATTTACAAGTTAATATTCGTATTGAAGTCAACGAAAAAGTATACATTAAAAACCCAGAAACCAGTGAATTAGGACGAAAAATAATAACTGGAGGAATTGATTTAATTGCTGAATTAGGATTTGAAAAGTTTACTTTTAAAAAATTGGCAGAACAAATCAACTCAACTGAAGCTTCAATTTACCGTTATTTTGAGAGCAAACATTTATTTTTAGTCTACATTACCTTTTGGTACTGGGGGTGGCTAGAGTATAAACTAGTTTTTGGAATAATGAATATTAAATCTGCAGAAGAGCGATTATTAAAAGCCATTAAAATACTGACTGAGCAAGTACGTGAAGACGCCAAATTTGCGCACATCAACGAAATAAAATTGTACCAGATTGTCATTTCTGAATCATTAAAACTATTCTTCAACAAAAATGTTGAATCGGATAATGTAGAAGGGTTTTTCTCGCCATATAAAAACATTCTAAAAAGAGTAAGCGCAATAATAATGGAAATAAATCCCAACTACACATACCCAAATATGCTTGTTAACACCTGTATTGAAGGAGCCAAAAGGCAACGTTTTTTCGCAAACCACTTACCTTCATTAACAGACCAAAATCATTCAGATAACGACCATATCGTCAACTTTTATCAAGAATTAATTAAAAACCAACTTGAGTTAAAATAAAATGGAAGAATTTAGTCAAACAAAACCCATTCGTCGATTTTGGTTACTGATCAAGCCCGATAAAAAAGACATTAGAAGCGTTTACTTATATTCCATTGTAAACGGTTTAGTCAACTTATCACTTCCTGTTGGAATTCAAGCAATAATTAACCTCATTCAAGGAGGACAAGTAAATACCTCCTGGATAATTTTAGTCATTTTTGTATTGCTAGGTTTCGTGCTAAACGGCGTCTTATCAATAAGTCAAATGCGCATCGTAGAAAACCTGCAACAAAAAATATTCACACGGGCAGCATTTGAATTTGCTTTCCGTATTCCACGTATAAAACTAGAAGCACTTTATCACCATTATGCGCCTGAATTGATGAATCGTTTTTTCGACATTATATCAGTGCAAAAAGGACTATCAAAAATGTTAATGGATTTTACGACTGGTGCTGTTCAAGTCGTTTTTGGATTAATTCTCCTCTCTTTCTATCATCCATTTTTTATCATTTTTAGTTTTATTCTTGTGATTTTGGTCGTGGCAATCTTCCGAATTACAGCACGAAGAGGAATGATAACCAGCTTACAAGAATCCAAGAACAAATACAAGGTTGCCCATTGGTTAGAAGAATTAGCGCGAAACAATGTAACATTTAAATTGGCCGGAGAAACTGATTTACCACTTTCAAAAACAGATACGGAAGTTGGCAACTATATCAAGTATCGCGAAAATCATTTTAAAGTTTTGGTTCAACAATTCTCCTTATTAGTGGGTTTTAAAGTTGTTGTTGCAGCAGGTCTGCTAATTATGGGCAGTATCCTTGTTATGGAACAACAAATGAATATTGGACAGTTTGTTGCGGCAGAAATTATTATTATCATGGTACTAAATGCTGTAGAAAAACTCATACTTAGTTTAGAAACCATCTACGACGTACTGACTTCCCTTGAAAAAATAGCGCAAGTTACTGATTTAGAATTAGAGTCAAATGAAGGTGAAAAAATATCTAACCATTGCGAAAATCACGGAATGGCAGTTGAACTGCATGGAATAACCTTTGGGTATCCGAGTGGTCCAAAGCGAATTCTAGATCAAATCAACCTAAAACTTGACCCTGGAGAAAAATTACTGATTACAGGCGAAAACAATACTGGTAAATCGACTTTACTTCACCTACTAGCGGGTGTATACCAACCCTCTGAAGGTTATATAACTTACAATGGGTTTGCACAGGGAAATCTTGAAGTTCAAAATTTGAGATCAGTCATCGGGGATTGCTTGATGGAAGAAAAAGTGTTTGAAGGAACTGTCATGGAAAACATAGCAATGGGCAGAAAAAACGCAACGGTAGAAAATGTGCGATGGGCGGTCGATCGTCTTGGTTTGAATGACTTTATAAAATCCTTGCCAAGAGGCTACAATAGCATAATTGCTCCAGAGGGCCAACGATTATCACAGGGGATTTTAGATAAAATTTTACTCGCAAGAAGTATCGCCGATAAACCTAAATTATTATTAATAAAAGACGCCTTTAAATCCATCAGGTTTAAAGAGAAGAAAATGATCATAGATTTTATTCTTTCCGGGGAACAAAATTGGACAGTGGTGGTCATTTCATCAGATCGCTACCTCGCTGAGCGTATCAACAACATAGTCTTCCTCGAAAATGGTAAAATTTCAGATAAAGGAAACTACGAATCGCTTAAAGATAAACTGATATAATATGTTGAATATCTCTAAAAATAGAATCAATAAGTATGTCAATCGGGAAAATTACCCGACCTTAAAAAAGGTAGAGAATCAAAGTGCAAACAATGTTTTTCTTCGAATCATTGGTGGGGCACTCATTCTACTAATTATAATTCTTATACTTCCATGGACTCAAAATATAAGGTCCATTGGTAATGTCACTACCTTGAAGCCTGAACACCGCCCGCAAACGATTCATTCAATCATACCAGGTAGAATTGAAAAATGGTTCGTTCAAGAAGGTGATTTCGTAAAAAAAGGTGATACAATCGCATTTATTACTGAGGTAAAAGATGCGTATTTTGATCCAAATCTACTCGACCGAACTGCCAACCAAAAACAGTTCAAAGAGCAAAGTGTAGCGAGTTATAACGCTAAGATTGAAGCAGTAGAAAGTCAGATCAATATGTTATCTAACCAACGAAAATTAAAGTTAGAACAAACTAGAATTAAACTGAGTCAAGCAGCATTAAAGGTGAAAAACGACAGTACATCCTTAATCGCATTCGATAATGCCTACAATACTGCTAAAGAACAATATGATCGAGCAAAAGAGCTTTATGAACAAGGATTGAAATCGTTGACTGATATTGAGAATAGAAACGTTAAAATGCAAGACAGCTTTGCAAAAAAAGTAGCCGCGGAAAATAAATTTTTAGCAAGTAAACAAGAGTATATTGCTGCAAAAATTGAACTCTCAAATATCCAATTAAAATTTGATGCCGATTTAGCTAAACTCAATAGTGATAAATATTCCTCCGAATCGGCAAAATTTGACACCGAAATAGCTGTGAATAAACTTGAAAATCAAGTTACCAATTATGCGGTAAGAAGATCTTATCAATACATACTAGCCCCGCAAGATTGTTTTATTACAAAACTTATTGCTAATGGTATTGGTGAAGTTTTAAAAGAAGGAGCTCCACTATTATCCATTATGCCAGCAACTTATGAACTTGCCGCTGAAATTTATATTGATCCAATTGATTTACCCTTGGTACATATAGGTGAGTCTGTTCGAATTCAATTTGATGGTTGGCCTGCTATCGTGTTTTCTGGTTGGCCCAATGCTAGCTCAGGAACTTATGGAGGATTAATTTATGGTATCGATCAATACCTCTCGCCGAATGGAAAATATCGAATACTTATTCGGCAAGATCCTAACGACGAACCCTGGCCAAATGCCCTAAGATTTGGTGGTGGAGCAAATGCAATGTTATTATTAGATGACGTTCCTATTTACTATGAATTATGGCGAAAAATTAACGGCTTCCCTCCTAATTATTATAAATCGGATATGGATAAAACCGCTGCAAAAAAGTAACAATGAGAACAGCTGCTATATTAATACTATTGTTGTCCTTTGTTGCCAATTCTGGTCGCTCACAATTGGATTCTACCCAAATATTGAGTTTTGATGCTTTTATTGCGCAAGTATTAAACCATCACCCAATCACAGTTCAAGCCGAAAATGCTGCTAAAATTGGAGAGGCATATGTTCAAAAAGCACGAGGTGGTTTTGATCCAAAAATAAATGGAGGTGCAGATCAAAAATATTTTAAAGACAAAAACTACTATTCTTTATTGCATGCTGGACTTAAAATCCCAACTTGGTATGGAGTTGCTGTTCAAGGTGGATATGATTTAAATTCAGGAGATTACCTAAACCCTGAAAGAAACACACCCAATAATGGTTTATTTTATGCCGGACTTTCGGTTGACCTAGGGCGAGGTATGCTAATGAATCAACGAAAAGCTGCTTTTGATAAAGCTAAAATTTACCAACAAAGCTCGGTACAATCTAGGCGAATCATCCTCAATAATTTGTATTATGATGCTGCAAGTGCGTACTGGGAATGGTTTAAAGCTTCTGCCAAACTTGAAATATACGAAAAAGCTGTTGTCAATGCTGAAGAACGTTACAAGAGTGTTGTCCAAAATGTGATTCTAGGAACAGATCCTGCAATTGATACCGTTGAAGCCAGAACACAGTTGCAAAGTCGTTATTTTAGCTATCTAGATTCGCGACTTGATTACCTAAACGCTAGCGCTTTATTGGAAATTTATTTATGGGAAAATGGTCAAATTCCACTCGAATTGGATAGTAGCATGACTCCTCCTTCGCTTACTGACCTATCTCCTATTCCAGTTGAAACCAACATCTACCTACGACTAGATTCATTGTTAAATTATCACCCAGATTTATTGAAAACCCAATACGCTTATGAACAACAGCGGATTGACTTAAAACTAAGTCGTGAAAATATTAAACCAATCATCAGTTTAAAATACAATGCACTTGCCCAGCCAGCAAACGAAGAGGTTGATTTTTATTATAGTTTGAATAATTATAAATGGGGAGCAAATGTTGAAATTCCCATTTTTCTGCGAAAAGAAAGAGGTCAACTAAAAATTGATCGTTTAGAACTCGAAAACTTGCAAAATGAAATGGTTTTCAAATCTGAATCAATTCAGTTTAAAGTTCAATCGACAATCAATGCATGGCAAATCACCAATGAACAGGCGAGTTTATGGCAGGGAGCAACGAATGACTTTTCAACACTTTATCAAAGCGAAAAGACTTTATTTGAAGTTGGTGAAAGTTCTTTATTTATGGTGAATAGCCGTGAAAAATCATTGATTGATGCACGGTTAAAATTAGTTGAAACGCTCATAAAAAATCAAAAAGCAGCTTTGAAAACCAAATATGCTTTGGGTATTACACTCGAATAATTTGCTATTTGCTTTCCCAATCAGTTTCTTCCAATTGAAGTAAAAAAATGACACATAGTTTAAGTAGTTTATTCCTCTAGCTAAAAATTCATAATCATTTAATAATACAGGGGGAACTCCATTTTTTACACATAAATTTAGTTTTATCCCATGAAAAAAATGTTGGTCCTTTTCGCCTTGATTCTCTTCAATAATTCACCCGTCTTCACACAAATACACAAGACCATAGAAAACGGCAGTGTTGTGGAATTAGAAATGGTTCAGACACCGGAAAACACGTTGCTAACTACAGTTATGGAACGGGATACCATTAGTTTTAAGGACCGTGTCTTTCTATATCGAAGCGTCGATTTAGGTAATTCTTGGACACAAATAGATTATGGAATGAATCATAGCTTAAATGCTGTTGATCCTGTAATAACAGTTGATGAAGATGGAAAAATATACCTGCTTTTTATGCGTATCTATACTAGCCCAGAGTTACGCGTTGAATTGGAAATGTATCGATCAGAAGATGACGGACAAACTTGGGCAACAACAACCTCTCCGCAATCTGGCAGTGGAATAGCCGATTATCCACAAATCATCTCAACTAAAGCCAATGAAATCTTAGTGAGCTACACCTTTTTCCCTATTTTGAGTGAATTAGAATCAAAAATTGTTTTTAAAAAATCGACTAATGCTGGCTTGTCGTGGGAATCTGAACAGATTTGGGAAATACCGTCCCAAGCAACCGTTGGAGCAGATTTAATTAACGCTACTCAAGATTCTGTTTTCCTGACTTTTGGAGACACTAAAAACAATACAATTTTCTACAGTACAACAACAGACGCAGGCTTAACTTGGTCGGATTTACAAAATATAAGCAATCCTTCCGCAAACGATTCATTCAACATAACAAAACCATATTTCCCCTCATCAAGTGATTTTATTGGCTTGATAAGCCATAAACCGCACCAAAAAAACACTCCGATAAATCTACATTATTCAATCAACAATGGGCTAAGTTACGATTCTAAAATGATTGATTCTGGCGCCTACGCTTCATGTTATATGGACAATGAGAACGTTCTACATTTAATTTATCAAAAACAAGTGGACACAGCTTTTCAAATTCTCTATATTGCTTCTGCTAACGGCGGAATTTCCTTTAGCGCTCCTGAACTAATTTACACTGGCCCATTTACTCGAACAATGGATGGTGAATACCAAGCTTTTTTTAAAGGAAATGATGATCGTTTTTATTTGAGTTTCTGCGACTGGTCTGATCAGTCTAAAGCTAAAATACTCGTTTATTCGAATGACCAAATTAACATTAATGAAGAAAGCATTCTTGATGAGACATTTAAACTTGTGCATCATGAACAAATGATTGAATTAACAGTTGAAAATGCCGTTAATGTTCGATCGATTTCAGTATTTAACATGCATGGACAAAGAATCAAACAAATTCGTATAAATTCTTTCGAAAGTAATTATACCATTCCAATAAGCGACTTAGCGCAGGGTGTATTCTTGGTCAGTATTGAAACCGAAAATAAAATCCAAACACTAAAATTTATTCGGCCATAAATCTTTTGGTACGATGACCTCAATTATCAAGATTAACGGTATCTTTGAGTATTATGAATTGGGTTATTTTAATACTCGCGGGGTTGTTTGAAGTTGCTTTTGCATTTTGTTTAGGTAAAGCAAAAGAAGGAAACGAAGGAACCGCTTTATATTGGTATTTTGGATTTTTAATGACGCTCGCAATTAGCATGATCCTTCTGGTTAAAGCCACCCAAACACTACCAATAGGAACGGCCTACGCCGTATGGACAGGAATTGGCGCAATTGGTACTGTACTTGTTGGAATTTTGTATTTTAAAGAACCTGCAACATTTTGGCGAATCTTTTTTTTAATGACATTAATCGGCTCAGTAATTGGTCTTAAATATGTTTCCAGTGAGTAAGACCATCCATTAAAAATCGTTTAAACTACTGCTATTTCTGCCATCCCGTTAATTCTTCTCAATCCATAATTACGTTTTAAATTATTGTCGTTCGTATAGCAAGTCTTTCATTTTTTGAGAGATAGATTTAAAACTCGTATTAAATACCTCGTATAAAACTACTATATTTGAGCCCGTAGCCAATTTATGAATGAAATGTTGACTAAAAACAAGTTTTTAGAAATTGTTGAAAGTCCTAAGTCTTCCGTCTTACATTTTAAAAAAGATGTTTATGACTTTGTGAATGATCGCCATTTTGTGAACACTGCGAAAATGGTAAAGGACATTATAAGTCTTGCGAACACAATTCGTAATGAAACAGCTTACATCATATACGGAGTCGCAGAAAAAACTGAAACTAGTTTAAAGCTTATTGGCATAGAAAATGAGGTTACAAACGAGTTACTACAAGAAAAGATAAAAAACAAAGTTTTCCCACGGCCCGTTTTTAGTTACCACGAAATTGAATTTAATAATCTACGATTTGGTGTTTTAGAATTGCCCGTTCACAAATATGAGGCACCTCTTACTTCTCGAATTCATTTAAAAGGACTTGCGCGTGCAAAAGTTTATTATAGAAGTGGAAAAAATAAAGTAAAGGCTTGTGGCAGTGATGTCATCAGAATTAATGAATGGTTGAAATCACTCCCAGGATCAGTAAATGAAACGCTCAGTGACAAAGTAAATGAAATCATTCTTCGCCTTACTAAAAATGAAGAAAAACTCTCTATAATTCTTACAGATTTGTTGGAGCTATCGAAAAAGTATTTACTTCGAGATATTGGAGAATTTTGTACGTCACAAATTCTTGGAGTCAAAGAAAACATGGCCGAAAAACATAAATATCGTGTTCAAAAAGTCATAGTTTCTGCTTCTCGCAATGAAATGTCCTTTGTACAATATGATAAAATCATCAAGTCAATTAATAACCAAGAGCAGATTAACGTGAAGGATTTTGAGGAACGATATTTACTCATTAATCATTCAATTATAACAGTTGAGCACCTGATTGAACAATTCAATAATCGTAAAAACAAACTCTATGAATTAATTCAACTGAACAGTCAGTATAATATTCAAGAGGATTCTGAGGAACTAAACATATTCGTTTTTGAATCAAATATTGATTCACTTTACCGAAATATTCAACAAAAAACGATTGACTTATTAATGAAGATATAATCCAATGATTATCGCATTATACCGCTTCTAAAACAGCTCATCAGCATTATAGAGTTGGTTGCTTAAAACCAATGTATATTCGACTAAGTTAAGAGTCTGATCATTTATATTCGGTCCTACCTATGTTTTGAAAATCTCTTTCAAAAACAAATTCTCAAATACTTCAGTACACGCTATTATACATTGTAGCGATGCTATAACGGTTAACAAAAAGTCAGTTGTTTAACGCTGTATTTTAACGCTAAATCTTGAAAGTCTTACACGTATAATCTTTGTGTTAGTTAGTGAATGAGCTGTTCCATTGTTGTTTTTCGTAATTGATTCAATAGTATTGATTCGTTAACTTGGCAAAATCTGTGTATATAAATTCGTTAATTTGATGGGGCATTAATCGTTTTCTTAAAAGGATTCTTAAGTTTGATAATTTTATTTCGACTAAAAATGAATGATCTGGAACAGTATATAAAGTTGTACTTTGGAATTAAAGAAGATTCAATGCAGCTTGTCACTCAATATTTCTATGAGGAAACTATAGAAAAAGGAAAATCGATTTTAAAACCAGGGCAATTCTGTAATAAAATGAGTTTTGTTCGTGATGGATTTATCCGGATTTTCTTGGAACGAAATGACCGTGAAACAACGCAATGGATTTCAAGCAAAGGTTATTTTATAACCGACCTCTCAAGTTTTATGTTTGATACACGAGCACAATGGAACATGGAGTCACTCACATCATGTCAACTGTATTCAATAGACAAAAAAAATTACGCAAAACTTATTGATCAATTACCTGACTGGCATGAAATCGAAAAAAAGTTCATTGCGGGATGTTTTTTAACGCTAGAAAACAGAGTTTTTAATCATTTATCTTTAAGTGCTGAAGAACGTTACAATCAATTTTTTAACGAGAATAAGGAAATGTTTAATCAAGTACCCCTTCATTATATTGCATCAATGTTGGGTATGACTCCTGAAACATTAAGCAGAATAAGAAAAAAACAAAACTTGATTTAAATCAAGTCAACCTATTCGAAAAGAGGGAATCTTTGTAGAAAAAGAATTATGAAACTCTCGATTGAAACAAAAATTAACATTAATGCGCAGCCGGAACAAGTTTGGAAGGTTTTCTCAGATTTTAAATCCTATCCAGACTGGAACCCTTTCATTTCAAAGCTGGAAGGAAAAGTAATTGTTAATCAACACATATTTGTCAAATTACCAGGAATGAATTTTAAACCAAAGGTTGAAAGGTTTGATCCATTAGAAAATTTAACTTGGAAAGGAAAGTTATTTATTAAAGGTTTATTTGATGGCCGTCATTATTTCCAACTAATTCCTGAAGCAAATGGTACTACAACTTTTATTCATGGTGAAGATTTCTCAGGCATACTTGTGTTTCTTTTCAAAAAAAACTTATTGACGGAAATTAAAGATGGTTTTAACAATATGAACAAGGCATTAAAAGAAAGAGTCGAATCTAACCTTTAATTACATTTGAATGTGATTAGGATTTTCAAATTGTTGAGGAATATTATTCTCATCCTCATCTATCAATTGAAGAATGTCTCGCGTTATTCCTCTAGAAATATTTGATATGGGAACGTCATTTGGAGATCCTTCAAATGGGTTTTCTCCAGCCAATCCAATTCTAAGCATTGTATTAAATACCCAAATAACGATCACGGTAAACGGAATATTCACCCAGATAAAATATTCACCTATGAATGAATAAGAATCTTTATAAACCTTCATCAAATCATTTCCTATTTCATGAAAATGTGGGATAATTGCGAGCGGCAACAGCCACATAAAAATATGGACAAAATGATAACCAATACTGCCATACTGCTTTGGGTAAGGAAAATTTTTAATTCGTTCCGATTTCCCTTGAAGTGCCGTCATTTCTTCCAAAAAACGTTGTAGTTTAAGTAAAGAAAAATCCCAGATCTTATCTTCATCACATAATCGGCGAAGGTGCTGTGACTGCAAACCGATTATGGCATTTGGTTTATTATCCTTTGTCAAAACATAGGCTAATTCTTCAGTGGATAAATACCCTTCTAGTTCATCCTCCAAACTTGTCACATTTTCGGGAACATTATAATTAAAAACCTCAAGGTCTTGGAGTTTTTCATAAGTCGTTTCCCACGATTTTTTTGATCGCATAGCATATCTCAAAGCGGTTAACCAAGCTATATGACGATGCGTAATTATTTGCAATTCTTCCCGCTCCAAATGATTTGCATTTTTGTGATGAAGATGGAAGCTATCACGAACGGTGATAATAAATGTTCTCGACACATTAACTATTCCACCCCATATTTTACGCGCTTCCCATATCCGGGCGTATGCAGCATTATTTTGAAATCCAACCATAAATGCAACCGCTGTTCCTATTAAGCCAACTGGCGTAAAAGGTAATTGCATCCATTTTAGATTTAAAACTTCATACAAGACTGTAGCAATGGTTACTAGTGCAAAAAAGAAAATTGTTTCCCTTTTGGTCCAAATTAATACTTTTTTAAGGGGATATCGTCGTTGCGTATACATTACACCTGTTTAGTTAGTTGACATTGACAAACATAGAGAAAAAAAAATGGCGACAAAAATTTGCCGCCATTTCTTTTATTCGTTTTATTATGTCTATTGAACAACTAAACGTACAGTTTTAGTTTGTCCTTCAGTAGCTATTTCTACTAAATAAACACCAGACTCTAATACGCCAGCTTCAATTGAAGTAGTAGCGTTTACAAGCTCTTGAGCTAAAACTACTTCTCCTAAAATATTGAAAATTGTCACATTAAATGTACTGTTAGAAACGTCTTGTAACGCAATTTGGAATGCTCCATTAGTAGGATTAGGATAAACGTTCAATCCTGCGAATGTAGTTTCTTCAATACTCGCTGTATTTAACACGTTAACCATAATTTCTTCTGTACATCCATTAGCATCTGTTACAACCACAGTATATGTTCCTGGCTCTAACCCTTCGATATCTTCTGCATCATAATCTCCTGTTCCATCATTGTCCCAATCGAAAGTATAAGGCTCTGTTCCACCTGTTACTGTTAAGTCAATTGCTCCAACTCCACCTTCATAATCATGTGAAATTTCAACATCTAATACCAATGCATCTGGCTCAACTACTTCAGCAGAATCTGTGAAAGTACAACCGTTTGCATCTGTAATAGTATAAACATGGTAACCTGCAGTTAAGTCATTTAATAAGAAACCTACATCACCAGACTCCCAATTCACTTCGTATCCACCTTCTCCGTTAACTGGATTAACAAATATTTGTCCGTCTGCTTCACCGTTACAAGTAATATCAGTGATAGTAGCTTCGCTTGACATTCCTAAAATTTCAGTGGTCATTGTAAATACCTTTCCACCACAATCTCTGTAGTCAGAATCTGAAGTGATCGACAACAATACGTCATACGATAATTCGCCTGATAAATCAATAGGTCCTTCAAATGTATGGAAATAAGTACCAGGTAATAATGTATCTTCTGGGAATTCTTCACATACAAGTCCGTCACCTAAATCATAACAAACTGTATACCCAAATAATGTATCAACACCTAAAATTTCGAACTCTCCAATTAAATAATCAGAAGTTGTAAATCCACAAACAGTGAAGTCATTAGACATGGTAACACCTGTAGGAACACCATCTACAACAATTGGCTCCTCTGTTTGAATGGTGAAGTTATCGATTGCAATACCTGGTCTTGTTACACTTCCGTCAGATGAGAAAACAAATCTAAATCTAACACTTGATTCTCCAGCTAATCCTGTAGCTTGGTGATAAGCATATTCCCATCCATCATTAGTTCCGTCCCACCATTGATTACTTCCGTCATTATACCAGTTTAAACCTGAACCGGAAGCTCCGAATCTAGACCATGAAACTCCATCATCTAGTGTATATTCAATATAAGATTCATCACAACAACTTTCCGTTTCACGATAAATATCCATTAAGACATATGGATCTTCAGCTAATCCTGAAAAATCAAAATAAGGAGAATATGCAAAATCAAATGCACTGTTCGGGTAATTACCCGCAATTGTTGTTCCTAATACAGTAGCCCCCTCACAAGCAAGGTTATTAAAGAAAGGGTTTCCTTCTAAAGGCGCTCCTATTTCCCAAGTTCCTGAACCCGTGAATGCAGTCGCTCCTTCAAAATCTTCTACGAAAGGAAATTCACTAATAGGTAATATTAACACGGCATTAGTTACTGATGTATCATCACAGTGATAATAATCTGTTTCAAGTGCATCAGTATAAGCCACTATTTCATATTCCCCAGTTTCAGAAAAATCTTCAGTTGCTGTAAAAGTATAGGTATTCAAACCTGGCGTAACAACTCCGATTGTTTCACAAACAGCAGCACCTCCGTCTAAAACATAACATACCGATAAATCAAGGATATCATTTGCCGTATTGTTTGTTAATTGAATCTCGATATTCTCGCTATCAGTCAATGGTAATCCTGACTCAATATTTGTAACCCCAATCATTGAGACACTTGCGATTTCCGAAGCAACCACGATATTATCGAATCCAAATCCTTCACGCGTAACACTTCCATCTGAAGTGAAAACAAAACGAAGCTTTACTGTTGCAACACCTGCAGCACCAGGTATTCTATTCGAAACAAAAGACCATCCGTCTCCTTCTCCATCCCACCATTGGTTGGACATGTCATTATACCAACCGATTGCTTCTCCACCATCAGTCAATTTTACCCATGTATCTCCGTCATCTAAAGAGAACTCCATCCAACCTTCATCACAACAACTTTCTGTTATATAGTTTAAGCTGAACTCTACGTATGGATCGTCTAATAATCCACTACAATCAATTGTTGGTGACTCAATAATTGCATTTGCACTGTTTGAATAGTCGCCAGATAAGTTAGTTACCCATGCATTTTCGCCACAAGCATCACCATCGTAATTAATAGTTGCTCCTACTGGTGCTCCCCAAGCCCAGTCTAATCCTGACTCTTCAGTCCATCCTCCATCGGAATCATTAAAGTCTTCGCTGTACACGACCTGACTGATTCCAGTTAATCCGGTTAGCAAGGCTGCTAACCCAATGTAAATCTTCTTCATAACTGTGTAGTTTTTAACATTTATTTCAGGCTAAATATACAAAATTAACAATATGTTTCAACAAATATCAGGTGAAATTAACGTCGATTTATTGTAATCTTAACTCCTAAAAAAACCTAAAACGTATAGATCGTAGAATATCACCAAAGATTTTTTTTTAAATTGTTCATAACTTTTTTTAAAAAAAACTTGAATAAATAGTTATCACCGTTTAATAAGTGAAATTTACATCCTACATGAAACCAAAAATAGACCATATCCAAATTACCGTAAAAAACCTCGAATCAACAGAGTTGTTTTTTGATCAGGTATTCCCGCTACTGGGTTTTAATCTCAAAAATAAGTCTAAGGGCCATGTGCCGGAACATGCGTTTGAGGTAATCGAATATAATTGTGACGATTTTATCATTGGCTTTAATTCTCCAAGAAAAGAATTCGAAAATGAAGAAATCCATCGAAGAAAACCAGGTGCTGTGCATCATATAGCTTTTAAAGCTAGTACTAAAATAGAAGTTGATAATTTTTACTTAAAACTGAAATCAATAATAGCTAAGGACATAATCCCACCTCAATACTACCCTCAACATGGTGAATCTTATTACGCTATTTTCTTTAAAGACCTGGATGGAATTAAATGGGAATTTGTTTTTGAAGAGTGAAGTCTATTTAAAAATTCATCAAATTTAGATTATTAGGGTAATATATTTATGAATTTATTATCTTGTCCCTTCGATATTATTAGCATGAACTATTTGGGTTTCGCATTTTTCATTTGTCTTTTTAACCATTCCGTCTCTTTTGGGCAAGAATGGGACACAATATATTATGATGTAGATTGGAATGAGACCACTTATTCTAATCAACTTGCCTTTTATCGCATTTATTCTAGAGAAACGGTTGAGGGTGTATATCCGGTTAGAGATTATTACATGTCAGGTATTCTTCAAATGGAAGGGCAATACGCAGATGCTTCTCATGAAATAATGACAGGCAAGTTTATTTGGTATTATTCGAACGGAAACAAAGCGCAAGAGTCTTCCTTTATCGACAATAAATACCATGGTGATTATATTGAATGGTATGAGAATGGACAAAAAAGCGCTCATGAACGGTTTGACATGGACAAAGAGATAGACTCAACAATGTACTGGTATGAAAATGGCCAGTTGAGTGATTTGTACATCTATAACACAACAAACAATATTGATTCCGTCTACTCTTGGTACGAAAACGGAAAAAAATGCGATATCGGTACAGTAGTAGACTTACCACAGCAGTATGTCAAAGTCGATCAACTTTGGGATGAAGAGGGTGTACAACTAATTAAAGATGGTAAAGGCATACAAGCCATTTATTTCGATGAATATTATATAGAAGGTCCGATAAAAAATGGGTTAATGAACGGCACTTGGACGAAATACAATTATGATGATGAAGTTGAAGGCAAGCTTAAATTTAAAGACGGTTCTTTTGTTCAAGGTTACTTGTTCAATAATGGTCAAAAAGATAAGTTTGACACATGGGAACGTGAACCAGAATTTAGCTCAGGAGGAATTGATGGTTTTTCGAGTTATATTGAAAAAAACTTAGCCTATGATTGTGAGGATGAAATAAAAAATAAAGTTTATGTGAAGTTTATCGTAAACAGGGATGGCACCATTTCCTCATTTAATATAACCGCAGGAGAAGTCTCCGATTGTCAATATGAAAACCTTAAAGATTTGTTTAGAGATATGCCTAAATGGAAACCAGGAATTCAAGCCGCTAATTATGTAAGCGTGAGTTTTACTTTACCGATTGATTATAAAAACTACTAATTCAATCCTATAAACAAGATTTTAAAAACAGATAAAAATTGACGAAAAACTAATCAATCAATTTGAGTAAAATCTAGCCACCATAATTTTTAAACATTCTGTTAATTTTGTGTATATTCCTTTTAATTTAAGGAGTTATAAAAATCCTTAATCAAATCAATACCTCGATTTAAAAAACTAATCCACCCATACAAAACCCCTTAAAACCCTTGTGAATAGGCGTTTTCAGACTCACTTATCAACATTTTGCCGATTTTATTAACAAATTTTTGAATTTTTCTTCGGAATTCCTTGCAGGATAAGGATTTTCAGATATATTTGTTCGACATTAATTTTTTAACCATAAAAACAAAATTGATTATGAACAAATCAGAATTAGTAGATGCTATTGCATCACAATCAGGATTATCAAAAGCAGATTCTAAAAGAGCATTAGAAGGTTTCATCTCAGCTACAGAAACAGCTTTAAAAAAGGGAGATAAAATCTCTTTAGTTGGATTTGGATCTTTCTCTATTTCTCAAAGAGCTGCTAGAACAGGAAGAAATCCTCAAACTGGTAAAGAAATCAAAATTGCTGCTAAGAACGTTGTTAAGTTCAAGGCTGGAGCAGATCTTTCTGCTAAAGTAAACTAAGAATTTACTTTCAAAAATATTTGTCCCCTCCCGTACTTTCGGGAGGGGATTTTTTGTTTCAAAAAAATTATCACTCGTAAATTTAGAACTAAATTTGGTCCCATGGAAAAAGTCGATTACCTATTGGAGAAATTCTATGAACATATCTCGGAAAATAAGAGAGAAAAATTTGACACTATCGTTCTTGACAGAACCAGACATATCACCGTGGTTTTAGAGAACATTTTTCAACCTCATAATGCCGCAGCTGTTCTTAGGTCGTGTGATTGTTTTGGTATACAGGATGTCCATGTGATTGAAAATGACAATGCCTATTCGCCGAACAAAGAAATTGACATGGGCTCTTCTAAATGGCTCAACATCAATCGCTATAATGAAAAACCGGACAATACACTTGACTGTATTAACCACTTAAAATCAAAAGGGTATAAAATTGTTGCGACAACTCCTCATACTAACGATTGCCAAATTAACGAATTACCACTCGACCAACCCATTGCTTTGATGTTTGGTACTGAAGCAACCGGCTTAACGCAAAATGCTTTAGATGCTGCTGATGCTTATGTAAAATTGCCAATGTATGGCTTCACCGAGAGTTATAATATCTCCGTTTCAGTAGCTCTTGCCCTATTCAATACCAGCGAGCGTATGAGAGAAAATGATACCATTTCATGGCAATTATCAGAAAAAGAACGGAACGAAATCAAACTCAATTGGGCAAAAAAAGTGGTTAAACACAGTGAAAAAGTAGAAAAAATTCTGAAAGATCGATTCAACCAATAACTCGAAACTACCGGAAACACACAATTTTCTCTTAGCATTCCACAACAAACACAACCAGCTTATAATCAAACACTTGACTTGTATTGTGTTTTTTCTTAAATTGGGTTTCACCAACCAAACCCTTTTTAATATGATATTTAACACTATAGACCAATATGTTTCTAATTTTCCGCCTAGCATTAGAACTAAATTAGAAGAATTGAGATTGCTTATCGCAAAAAATGCTCCAGAGGCATCTGAAAAAATCTCTTATAATATGCCTACCTTTTATCTGAATGGTAATTTGGTTCACTTCGCCGGCTATAAAAATTACATCAGCCTGTACGGTGTCCCTACAAACCTACCTCACTTGCAACATAAAATAAACAAGTTTGCAATTCGAAAAGACAGCATTCAATTTCCTATTGATCAACCACTACCTGTTTCACTCATTGAAGAGTTAATTCGAACAAGAGTGATGGAAAATATTGCACAACCTGCTTAATACTATCTAGACTTTAACTTGGCCATAGTAGCCGCAAATTCGGCATTAATTTCTTCGAATAAGAAATGTTTACCTTCTTTTACCAATAACTCTCCATGCGAAATAGTTCCATATTGCATGGTCGCATCCGTACAATATAAAATGGTCGAAGGCAAGTTTTCCAAAGATGAAGATCCTATTAATGGACTATTAGCATCGATCAAAACAGCATTAAAATAATCGCCAACCTTAAAGTAATCGCTACTGTAGTTATTCATTGCCTTTCGACCGGAAACTATAGATTTTTCAAATGAATACAAGCCACTGTCTCCCTGATTCTTATCATAAAACGTATTTCGTTTATGACTGATTAATCGTTGACCGTAATCCAGAATTCGTAACTCTTCAAAAGGATTTAATCCGACATGACTGTCTGTTCCAATACTCCATTTCCCCCCAAATTCATTAAATTTTCTTAACGGAAAAATACCGTCACCTAAATTACCTTCCGTACTTGGACACAATACAACATTAGCCCCGGATTTCGTTATCCCTTCTACTTCTTTTTGAATCAAATGCGTAGCATGTACCAAATGATAACGTTCATTTAAATTTAGATTTTCTAATAGCCACTCAACAGGCCGTTTATTAAGGTATGCTAATGAATCTTCTATTTCTTTTAACTGCTCAGATACATGTATATGAAATGGTAAATTTTGAGGCCCATTTTTAGCAATTTCGACTATCACTTTTGGATCAACGCCCCGCATCGAATGCATTCCAATACCTAAATTAGCGTATTCGTATTTTTTCACCGAATTTGCACTTGCATCCAATAATCGATAGTAAGAATCAATATCATTTGTAATAAATCGCTTCTGTCCTTCCGTTGGATCTAGTCCAAAACCTCCTTTTTGATAACAAATTGGGATTAAAGTAATACCGATACCTACTTTTTTCGCTGCCGCTACAAGCCGTTCTCCCATTTCAGATAGGTTATCATATTCACTACCGTTTTGATTATGGTGGACATAATGAAATTCCGCCACATTGGTATAACCATGACGCAACATTTCTGAATAGAGCATCGAAGCAATTGCCTCAATATCATCAGGACTAATCGTCAGGGCCAATCGATACATTGCTTCTCGCCAAGACCAAAAATCATCGGGTGTTGCTGTTGTATTATGCCGCTCTGCAAGACCTGCCATAGCATATTGGAAAGCGTGAGAATGTGCGTTCTGAAAACCAGGAAGAGCAAAGACATTTAAACATTCACTGGCAGGAATCCCGTAATTTATTGCCTCAATCTTACCGTTATCCCCCACTAATACTTCGCAATTCTCTCTAAACCCATTCCTCTGAAGTAATCCCCTAAGTTTGTATCTATTCATTTTTATAACTTTCATCCAAAAATAGAAATATTATTGGGTTAAAAGCCTCCAAACGAAAGTCTGAAAATTATAGAGCAACGTTTTTTTTAGAATTAATTCTTCAATTATCTTTGTTTCATGAAGATAGTAGAAATCACTAAATATTTGGAGTCTTTGGCTCCTCTATCCAGTCAGGAGTCTTACGATAATTCTGGACTCATTGTAGGGAATCCACATAATGAATGTACAAACGTTCTTATTTCGTTAGATTGTACGGAAGATATTGTAGAAGAAGCAATTAAAAAAAACTGTAATTTAATTATATCACACCATCCAATTGTTTTTAAAGGGTTAAAGAAATTAAATGGTAAAAACTATGTTGAAAGAACGGTTATAAAAGCCATTAAAAATGAAATTGCTTTATACGCTATTCATACCAATTTAGATAATTATCAATTTGGAGTGAATTATAAAATTGGTCAAGCACTTGGCATAAATAACCCTCGAATACTTGCTCCAACAAATGGAAATTTAAAAAAGTTAAGTGTATTTTGCCCAAAATCCTCAAGTCATCAGGTTAAATCAGCTCTTTTTGAAGCTGGAGCTGGTCATATTGGCAACTACTCTGAATGCAGTTTTGAAAGTGAAGGAATTGGTAGTTTTAAACCTTCCGAAATAGCGGATCCTTTTGTTGGCACTATCGGTGAAAGACACAATGAGGACGAGGTTAAGATTGAAGTACTCATTAATGGACACCTCCAAAATTCTGTAGTAAATTCTTTGCTAAACGCTCATCCATACGAAGAAGTTGCGTTTGATATTTACCCAATAGACAATAAAAATTATTATGAAGGCGCAGGAATGATTGGCGAATTGAACGAAGAAATGGACGAAGCTGCTTTTTTAAAGCAAGTAAAACAAGTCTTTAACTGTCAAATAATTCGACATACGAAATTCTTAAATAAACCCATTAAACGCGTCGCATGGTGTGGTGGGGCTGGAAGCTTTTTATTACCTGCAGCTAAATCTCAAATGGCTGATATTTATATCACTGGGGATTTTAAATATCACGAGTTTTTTGATGCAGAATCTGACCTCGTTATTGCGGACATTGGGCATTTTGAAAGTGAACAGTACACAATTGAGTTAATTGATGAGTTATTAAGAAAAAAATTCCGTACATTTGCACCTTGTTTAACCGAAATTAACACTAATCCGGTAAAATATTTTTAATACATGGCTAAGAAAAAAGTTGCAGATCAGACAATTGAAGAAAAGCTGAATAGCTTATGGGAGCTTCAACAAATCGATTCAGGAATCGATAAAATTCGTACAATTCGTGGTGAATTACCTCTAGAAGTTCAAGATTTATCTGATGAAGTTGAAGGACTGCAAACACGTTTATCTAAGTTAGAAGACGAGTTAAAAGAATTGGAGACGGAGATCAGTGATCGTAAAAACATGATTAAAGATGCCAAAGCGGCAATCAAAAAATATACCGAACAACAAAAGAATGTTCGTAATAACCGTGAATATGATTCAATCTCAAAAGAAATTGAGTTTCAAGGTTTAGAAATAGAACTTTCTGAAAAGAAAATTAATGAAGCAAAGGCTAAAATTGAGCACAAGATGGAAATCATCAATACCTCAAAAGAAAAATTAGCTGAACGTACTTCAGATTTAGAGCTTAAGCAAAAAGAGTTAGATGATATTTCTGCTGAAACAGAAAAAGATGAAGAGCGATTAACAAAAAAGTCTGAAAAGGCTCGAAAAGTTATCTCTGATCGTTTACTAGTGGCGTATGACCGATTAAGAAACAATTCTAAAAATGGTTTAGCTGTCGTTTCTGTAGAGCGTGATTCTTGTGGCGGATGTTTCAATAAAATACCACCACAAAGACAACTCGATATTCAAGCAAGAAAGAAATTAATCGTTTGCGAACATTGTGGCCGAATCCTCGTTGAACCTCCTCACGAAGATTAAACCAAAAAAAGATATTTTCCATCCCTTGTCATTTTTTGGCAAGGGATTTTTTATTCGTTGTCTACTCAATTTAAGATCTGAATTGAAAAGTAGATTATTATTGTATATTTAACCAAAAAACATTACGTATGGGTCTATTAGATGGTAAAGTAGCCATAATTACAGGAGCTTCTCGTGGAATTGGGAAAGCAATCGCAGAAACTTTTATTACACAAGGTGCAAAAGTTGCATTTACTTACTTGTCTTCGGATGAAAAAGCTAAAGCACTCGAAGCTGAATTAACTGCAAACGGTGGTACAGCAAAAGGGTTTAAGTCTAATGCCGCAGAATTTGATGCTGCACAAGAGCTTGCTGATGCTGTTATGAAAGAATTCGGGCAAATCGATATTCTTGTAAATAACGCAGGTATCACACGTGATAATTTATTAATGAGAATGAATGAAGAGCAATGGGATGAAGTGATGAATACGAATTTAAAATCAGCTTTTAACCTAACAAAAGCTGTCCTTCGTCCAATGCTTAAAGCAAAGAAAGGCTCTATAATTAATATGAGCTCTGTTGTTGGTGTCTCAGGAAACGCTGGTCAAGCAAATTATGCTGCATCCAAAGCGGGTATGATCGGTTTTACAAAATCTGTTGCGCAAGAATTAGGTTCTAGAAATATTCGATGCAACGCCATCGCACCTGGTTTTATTGAAACAGAAATGACTGCTGCATTAGATGAAACAGTTGTTCAAGGCTGGAGAGATAACATCCCAATGAAAAGAGGTGGAACACCTGAAGATGTTGCCAATACTACGGTATTTTTAGCTTCTGATTTATCGGCTTATGTTACTGGACAAACAATTAATGTTTGCGGTGGTATGCTCTGCTAGTTAATATTAACACTCAAGAAAAAACCGTTGCATGATAAGTGTAACGGTTTTTTTTCACACATTTATTTAGTGAGTTGATAAATGGAAAAGCAGGTTTGGTGTATTGCCCCTTTTTTTTATCATCAAAAAAAATAGATTTGTTTCAACCAATTTTTACATTATGAAACACCTATTCATCCCTTTTGGGAGCCTACTATTTAGTGCACTATTTTCTTTGAATTCCTATTCACAAGGTTGTGTGGCTATTCGACCAATGAGCTGTTCTTCAACCAACGCTAATAGCTTAAACATTCTTGAAAAAGGTGCACTCCAATTCAGTACAAACTATCAATACTTTAAATCTTTCAGACACTTTCGAGGTAGCCACCAAGAAAAAGAAAGAATTGAAAATAATACACAAGTCGAAAATTTTTCCCATAGCTTTGAATTAAGAGTTGAATATGGTGTTACTAGTCGTTTATCTGCAAGCATTAGTATTCCTTATCTTTCTTATAGTAGAACTTCGCTTTACGAACATTACGGAAACTCTTTGGACCGGAATCCTGATCAATTAAGGTTTGAAACAAATTCAAACGGATTAGGCGATATAAGAATCAATACTAATTTTTGGCTTTTTGATCCACTAAATTCAGATTCGAAAGGAAATATAGCATTAGGGCTGGGAATTAAATTACCGACCGGAAACGAAAACGTTCAAGGTAATTTCCATAAACGTTCAAGTATTGACCAAGATTCTATCGTTACAAAAGCTGTAGACCAATCAATTCAACTCGGTGATGGCGGTTTTGGTATAATTTTTCAATACCAAGCTATGAGAAAATTATTTAAAGGAACGCTATTTTACTCAAACGGTTTTTATATGTCGAATCCAATGACGGAAAACACTACCTTAGCAAGAGGAACACTTCTAAATGTAAACCCAATAATTGCCTATCATTCAATTCCAGATCAATTCGCTATTCGTGCGGGCCTAAATCAAACAGTTTCAAAAGTCCACGGTTTATCATTTAGTCTAGGTGCACGATTTGAAGGTGTTCCTAGTCACGATTTAATCGGTTCAAGCAATGGCTACAGAAGACCAGGACACGTTTTATCTGCTGAGCCAGGTATTTCTTACGCACACAAAGCACTAAATTTTGGACTATCAGTACCAACAGCTGTGTATAGAAATAGAGTCAAAAGCGTCTATGATCTCTCTGATCCCTTAGGTGAAAGACATGGTGACGCAGCCTTTGCCGATTACTTAGTGAACTTTACCTTCTCATATCGAATCCATCCGACTAAAAAAGATTCCCATCAACCTATGAATGACTAGGATAATATTTAGGCTAGTATTGTCTAAATATTGTCCTTTTTCAACGCTTTGTGTTAATTCTAATGGATTTTTTTTATATTGAGACAAAACATTTTTAATGTTCGCAACTAATATTACCAAAGAAGAAATCAACGAGCTCCCACTTGATCGATATCAAGGTGAAATTGTGATCGTTGATCGTGAAGCTCAATTAAAAAACTGTATTGAATCAATTAGAAAACACAAAGTTGTTGGTTTTGATACGGAAACTAAACCGGTTTTTGTTAAAGGACAATCCAATGATGTCGCTCTGGTTCAAATTGCAATTCCCGAAAAAGTATATCTCATTCGAATCAATGTTTTGGGATTAATCCAAGAGTTAATTAGCCTTTTCGAGAATCCAAACATTATCAAGGTTGGCGTGGGTTTACGTGACGATTTATTGTTCCTGAATAAAATGCAACCATTTAAGGCAAAAGGATTTGTAGAAATCAATGAAATAGTCAATAAAATAAATATTGATGCCAACGGACTTAGAAAGTTAACAGCTATAATTCTCGGTTTTAGAATTTCAAAAAATGCACAGGTTTCAAATTGGGAAGCTCAAACACTCAACAAAAAGCAAGAAATATATGCCGCAACTGACGCCTGGGTCTGTCTAAAAATGTACAATAAACTAAAGCAACTTGAACTAATCTAATTGCTTATAAATGTTCAGGATGATCATCCCAATTTTTAACTTTTGGTTTCCCTAATTTACCCAACGATTTCGCAACGATCATCGAAACCGTAGCGTCTCCCGTAACATTTACGGTTGTACGCAACATATCTAAAGGTCTATCTACGGCAAAAATCAACGCCAAACCAATACCAATTTGTTCTGGTTCAAATTTACCAATAGCCTGTAGAACAATAATTAACATGACCATTCCTGCACCGGGCACTGCAGCGGATCCAATTGAAGCCATCAACGCTGTTAAAACTATAGTTATCTGATCCATAAAATCTAAATCAACACCCAAGGCTTGCGCTATAAAAACAGCTGCTACTCCCTGATAAAGACTGGTGCCATCCATATTTATTGTTGCACCAACTGGCAATACAAAAGATGATACTTCTTTTTCTACACCAATATGCTCTTCAACCCGCTCCATTGTTACCGGCAAGGTTGCGGCGCTACTGCTTGTCGTAAATGCCAATAATTGGGCCGGTGAAAGTTCCTTCAAAAACCAAATAGGATTCTTTTTCACAAAAAATCCAACTAAAAACAAATAAAATACAATCATCAATAATAAACCTAGCGCAACAGTGCCTGTATATTGAATCAAAGCCCATAAAATTTCTGGATCTTCTGAAGAGACCACAACAGCCGCCATTAATGCAAATACGGCCACGGGCGCAGAAAGCATTATTAAATCCACCATCTTTAATACAACCTCGTTCAAAGCATCAAAAAAATCTTTAATCGGTTTCGCCTTCTCATCAGGAATCAGTAATAAGGAAATACCAAAAAATATTACAAAAAATATTACTTGTAACATATTGCCATTCTCCGACATCGCTCCAAAAATATTACTTGGAATCATGTTTTCAATAAAACTTAAAGGTCCACTTTTCGATTGAGAATCCGCTGCTGCAAATTTCTTAGCAATATCAGGGTTATTGCTATAATTTTCTATCATCGTATCTATGGTCTCTTGCCCTACTCCTCCACCAGGTTCTATAATATTAACAGCCAATAAACCTATCGTAATCGCAACAATAGTCGTTCCAATGTATATTAAGATTGATCGCCCTCCTATTTTTTTGAACTTCGAAATGTCCTTCAAATCAGATATTCCTTTTAATAAAGATGCCAATATCAATGGAATTGCTATTAATTTTAGCAAGTTGATAAAAATACTTCCCCACGGTTTTACCCAATTAATTGTGAATGATTTTCCACCGTCGATTTGGGACATCACTACACCAAAAATGATCCCTAAAATCATTCCAATAATTATTTTCCAATGCAATGGAATCCCTCTTCCTTTTTTAGGAATTGCTTGATGGTTTTTCGACATAAGTAGATTTTTCACTAAAATACTGTTTTGAACTGAAAACGCAAGAATCTCTTTTCTCCTATTTTCAAATGAACTGCCATCCAAAATTGTTGCTCAGCATATCCTTTTAGCAAAAGCAATAGAAATCAATCAAATACAAATCAAAAGATTATACGCCTTTTATTTTGGGCGTTCCACCCCAACAGTTTGCAACTGTGGGTGGCGGGCTTTTCACACTCGCTTCCGTCCGTCTCAGACGGACGGAGAGCTCAAACAATTGCTCCAATCCCTAACGCGAAGTGTTCAACTCCGCATTCACTGCTACTCTCCCGTCAACAGTTTAATATTC
>NZ_LYPF02000026.1 GCF_001661595.2 Crocinitomix algicola | reverse complement strand
TTTCCCTCTCTCTCCTTCTGTAACCCCGCTCTCAAATGGGAGCGCAAAGTTAACACTTATTTTTGTTTTGCAAACTTTTTTTGAAAAAAAATTATTTTTTTTTTTCGTCGTCCGCTCTACTCTCTCGCTCAAAATTTCAACTCTCATTCCCCGTTTGGGAGGCGCAAAGATAGCTACTCTTTTTCGCTTTATCCTAATTTATTTTAAAGTTTTTTTAATCTTTTTTTAAAATTGTTCTGAGTGGACAGATTTTCAAGCTTTTATAAATGAACTTTTTTTGTCGCAAGAGGGGTAGAAATGGCAGCGCCCGTGTTAACGGGACTATAATGGATGACCCGACCCGGAACTTGTGGAGGGGCTTGCCCTAAAGATTTTGACTAAGAACTACACGATAACATTGATGATCCTACCTTATTAATGGCCCAATCCGGTCTTTTTCTAAACCATTTTTCATTTTCTGGTTGTTCGTCATATGGTTTCTTGAGTAGATTATATAATTCTAAAAACAGTTTATAATCTCCTTTTTCGGCATCTTGTATGGCCAAATGCGCCATATAGTTTCTTAATACATATTTTGGATTGACGCGATTCATTCTTATTTGTCGATTGCTTTTAGACTCTTTGCATGATAATAATCGTGCAGCATATTGTTGCAACCAATTTTCCCATTTATATATGTGGGGGTTAAACTGACTTTGGTTTAGGTATGAGTCCTCTTCAATAATAGGTAGATGTTCTTTTAACGTAATTGGGTCAAATTTTGAAAGTTTTCTAAAGAACAATGTCATATCCATTTGGGAAATTCTTAATAAGTCTGTCAGTAGATTGATGAAGTTATCATCATCAGGTTGCTGATTGTCAATCCCTAATTTCTGAAGCATCATTTGGAGATAGCGTTTTTGGAAAGTCTCCTGATATTCTTCCAATATATGTTCAAGTGGGGCTGCTTCCTCAATTAGAGGGTAGAGCGCATTTGCCAATTGAGTTAAATTCCAAAGAACAATGTGCGGTTGATTTCCATACCGGTATCGTTTAAACTGCGCATCCGTAGTATTCGGGGTCCAGGCAGGATCATAATTCTCTAACCAGCCAAATGGTCCGTAATCAATCGTCAAACCAAGAATAGACATATTATCTGTATTCATAACCCCATGCACGAACCCAACACGTTGCCAATCCATAACCATTTCGAGGGACTTCATTGCAACTTCTTTAAAAAATACCAAATAGGTCGATTTACTCGGTGCGCCCAAATGAGAATAAAATGTTTGTATGGTATAATCAGTGAGTTTTTTTAACAAAACTTTATTGCCTCGAGCTGCAAAGTTTTCAAAATTTCCAAAACGAATAAAAGAAGGTGCGGTTCGACACACGATTGCCCCTTTTTCGTGGGCGGGATTACCATTGTATAATATATCTCTTAAAACCTGATCTCCCGAAAGAGCAATTGACAAAGCTCTTGTTGTAGGAATACCTAAAGAAAACATTGCTTCACTCATCAAAAACTCACGAATAGAAGAACGTAAAACCGCTAATCCATCTGCGCTTCTTGAGTATGGTGTTTTGCCTGCACCTTTTAACTGCAGAACTATAGGGTGCTTGTTCATGTCTAGCTCTGCAATATTAATAGCACGACCGTCCCCCAATTGTCCTGCCCAGTTACCAAACTGATGTCCGGCATAGCACATGGCGTATGGCTTTTGATTATTTAGTGTTTTTTGCCCAGTAAATATTAAGGCTAGTTCGTCTTTTTCAATATCATTCAACTTAAGCTCATTTAATAATGTATGATTGACATGGATAAGCGAAGCATTCTCAAATTTTTGAGGACTTACATAAGAATAGGCCGCATCAGTAACTTGACGAGGCGTATTTTTTTCATTTTTATCTGCCGGTAAAGCTTCTGTGAATTTTTGATAAAACATTTATTTTCTCTTTTAACGATTTAAGTTGACCAGGTATTAAAACTATCCTTTAACAAATTTAAAGAGAATTAAGAATTAGTTTGACGAATGAACGAAAGAATAAAATAGAAGTGGGTTCAATATTTTAAATGTACCTTTGCACCTTATATATAATACATGACATTCAAAGATCTAGGATTAAGTCCAGCATTACTTCAAGCAATTACACAGAAAGGATATCAAACTCCTACTCCAATTCAAAAGCAGGCAATTCCCCTACTATTACAAGGCCATGACCTATTAGGATGTGCCCAAACGGGAACTGGTAAAACTGCTGCTTTTGCTATACCTATCATCCAACAACTCTTAAATGACAAGTCGCGAGATACGAGAAACAAAAAGATTAAAGCATTGATTGTGACCCCTACTCGTGAACTAGCCATTCAAATTAAAGACAATTTTGTTGCCTATGGTAAAGAAACAGATATACGCAGTGCTGTAATATTTGGCGGTGTAAAACAAGGAAAGCAAACAGCAACTCTAAAACAAGGAGTAGATATATTAATTGCCACACCTGGTAGGCTGTTGGATTTAATTAGCCAAGGGTTTATAACATTGAAGCATCTTGAATATTTTGTTTTGGACGAAGCAGATCAAATGCTGGACATGGGGTTTATCCATGATATCAAGAAAATCATTCAACTCATTCCTGAAAAACGACAATCCTTATTTTTTTCAGCCACTATGCCTAAAAGTATATTAGACTTGTCGAAGCGTATACTTGGTCAGCCCAAAAAAATAACGATAAAACCGGAGCAAACGACGGCCGAAAAAGTAACCCAACAATTATACTATGTCAGTAAGGCGGATAAACCGAAATTACTGGAACATCTGGTGGTTGAAAATGAAAACGCCAAACATATCTTAGTGTTCTCACGAACGAAACACGGAGCAGATAAAATTGTAAGAAAATTAAAAAAAGTTAATATTGGTGCAGAGGCCATTCACGGAAATAAATCTCAGAATCAAAGACAACGTGCTTTGAATAGTTTTAAAGAAGGAAAAACGAAAGTATTAGTTGCCACAGATATTGCCGCAAGAGGAATTGATGTCTCAGGCTTGGATTTGGTTATAAATTATGATCTCCCAAATGTTCCGGAGACCTATGTTCATCGAATTGGTAGAACAGGAAGAGCGGATGCAAGCGGAATTGCTGTTTCATTTTGTGATATCGAAGAACGACCATATTTACGTTCGATCCAAAAACTAATAGGACAAAGTATAAGTGTTGTTTCAAATCATTTGTTCGTTGATCAGCGCAAAGAAGAAGATATTAAGCAAGACGCTCCATCTCAAAAGAAGAAAAAAACACCCGGTAGGCGCGGTAATAAGAATGTTTGGAATAGACGACGCCCACAGAATAAAGCTAAGAAAAAATCCAACTCGCAAAATCGACACTAAGATTCATTATTTTTGTCTTTTTCACACTGTACTATGAGTCAAGAAGGGTTAAAACGAATCAATAAGTATTTAAGTGAGGTTGGATATTGTTCAAGGCGCGCTGCGGATAAATTAATTGATGAAAATAGAGTAACAATTAATGGCAAAATACCTGAATTAGGAACAAAAATTGCGCCTGGAGATGAAGTAAAGGTTGACGGAAAACTAATCGAATCACCTCAAGAAGATTTTGTTTATCTTGCTTTTCACAAACCAATTGGAATTGTTTGCACGACAGATACAAGAGTAGAAAAAGACAATATTGTTGACTTTATTAATTATCCCAAAAGAATTTTCCCCATCGGACGGCTTGATAAGCCGAGTGAAGGCCTCATATTTATGACCAACGACGGCGATATTGTAAACAAAATCCTCAGGGCAAGAAATAACCATGAAAAGGAATATATTGTCACAGTAAACAAACCGATTAATGAAGAGTTCTTAAAACGCATGCGGAATGGAATTCCAATTCTTGACACAGTTACTCGTAAATGTAAAGTAGAACGATTAGGAAAATCTAAATTTAAAATAATTTTAACCCAAGGTTTAAACCGTCAAATACGGAGAATGTGTGAATATTTAGGGTATGATGTGATTAAACTAAAGCGTGTAAGAATTATGAATGTCAAATTAGATATTCCTGTGGGCACCTATCGTGATATTACGGCTAAAGAAATGAAAGAGATTCATCGATTGATCAGCGACTCTAAGAAAACGCACGTTTAAAATCGTTTCTGAATAATCTCCCTTTTTCATTCGTTTCAAATATTCTAATTAACTTCACCATCATGAATGATAAAAGTGATATTAAACTTGCCGTTTTAATTGATGCGGACAATATACCTTATGCAAACATACAAGGAATGTTGGATGAAATTGCAAAACTTGGCACACCAACGATAAAGCGTATTTATGGAGATTGGACAAAACCAGGGGTAAACGGTTGGAAAAAACCATTACTCGAGCACGCCATTACCCCCATCCAGCAATATGGATATACGACTGGTAAAAATGCAACGGATTCAGCCATGATTATTGATGCAATGGACATCTTGCACAGCAATAAAGTAGACGGATTTTGTTTGGTGTCCAGCGATAGCGATTTTACGCGATTGGCCACACGATTGCGTGAATCGGGAAACATGGTTATTGGAATAGGTGAAAAGAAAACGCCAAAACCATTTATTGTTGCCTGTGATAAATTCATTTACATCGAAATAATTGCAGGTAGTAAAGACCAAACAAAGAAGAGGACCACGAATAAAGTGAATGCATCTCAGGAAAAGTTTGACAAAGTAAGTCCTGGCTTAATTGGTCTTATTAAAGATACAGTGGATGACATTTCAGACGATGATGGATGGGCTTCCTTAGCTGAAGTGGGATCTTTACTCCTGAAAAAGAAACCAGATTTTGACGCAAGAAATTATGGTTTTCCAAAGCTCACCCCTTTGATGAAGACTTTGAAAAGTGATTTTGAAATTGACATTCGAAATACTGAAAAACGAAGTATTAAACATATTTATATCCGAAATATTTCGTAAATTAATTAGACCAATTAAAATCGCGGAATATAGAGATGCCTATTATTAAATTAGAAACTAAAATTATAGCGCCTCAAGAGGTTGTATTTGATCTTGCACGAAGTATCGACTTACACCAACTTTCTGCAGCTGACACTAATGAAGAAGCCATTGCCGGTAAAAAAACAGGATTATTAGACCTCGGTGAAGAAGTGACATGGCGAGCGAAACATTTTGGAATTTATCAAAAATTAACCTCAAAAATGGTGGCGATTGAATTTCCCCATTTTTTCGTGGATGAAATGACCAAAGGCATCTTCAAGTCCTTCACACATCGCCATGAATTTATACAACATGGAAACGTCACAACTATGAAAGACATATTTAGGTATCGTGCACCCCTTGGACCAATAGGAAATATAGCTGACACCCTTTTTCTAAAAGCTTATATGACGCGATTTTTGATTAAAAGAAATTTAGTAATTAAGCAGTTTTCCGAAATGGATCATGATAAATTAGCCAACAATCTTTAATACCATCTTTTTTTATTCTTTTTTGAAGCAGCAGATTTGCGTCCCTTACGATGTTTACTGCCGCTTTTCTTTTTGTGAACTTGTGGTTTTGCTTTTGGATCCAACGGATAAGGATGCTCCTCAATAACTGGAATTGTTTTATGTGTCAATTTTTGAATATTGATTACATAATCTTTCTCATCTGCCGAGCAAAAAGAATATGATCTACCATTCTCCCCTGCTCTTCCCGTTCGACCGATTCGATGAACATAGGTTTCTGGAATATTTGGCAAGTCAAAGTTAATTACCGCATCTAAATCTTCGATATCGATGCCTCTCGAAGCAACGTCGGTTCCAATCAAAATATTCACTTCGCCTTTCTTAAACAAGTCCAACGCTTCTTGCCTTTTGGACTGAGTTTTATCCCCATGAATGCTTGAGACTTTATAGCCGTTGCGACTTAGCATAGAGGCCAACTTTTCAACGCCGAATTTGGTTCTTCTGAAGATAAGAATATTGCCCTTAATCGTATTTCGAAGTAAATGCAAACATAATTCCATTTTTTTCGCTTTAGGAACGTAATACAGGGCCTGGTCGACAGAATTAGCAACCGATGAACGCGGAGCGACATCTACTTTTTCAGGTGATTTTAAAATTTCATTTGACAAACCAACAACTTTCATTGGCATTGTCGCAGAGAAGAATAGAATTTGTTTCTCTTCTGGACAAATTTTCTCAATTTTTTGTACATCATCGATAAACCCCATATCGAGCATCATATCTGCCTCGTCTATAACAAGTGTTTCAATAAAAGTTGGATTAAAAACTTCTTGTTTATATAAATCTAACAACCGACCAGGAGTAGCAATTAAAATATCGACCCCTTTATTCAGCTTATCTTTTTGCGGTTCGATTGACATACCACCATAAACCGCTGTAGAGGTTATATTTGTGTATTTTGCATATTGCTTAAAGTTATCATCAATTTGTAATGCCAACTCTCTAGTGGGACTTAGCACAAGAGCGGTAACCTTTTTCCCTCTTTTCACCACTTGATTATTCGCCAACATCCGTTGTAAAATAGGCAATGCAAAAGCCGCAGTTTTACCTGTACCTGTTTGCGCCGAACCAATTACATCTTTATCTTCCAGTACAAATGGAATCACTTTTTCTTGGATTGGTGTTGGACTGGTATATCCGGCTTCAGAAATTGCTTTAAGAAGTGAATGATGTAAATTTAATTCTAAAAAATGCATATACTAAATTCGTTCAATTGCAAATATAAAATTTAAATCGCGTTTGTTTTTTATCAATCTCCCAAATCTTAATCTCTTTCTAATGTCAGTTTATAATTATATAACAGGTTTCTCGCTATTTTTGTGACAATACATTTAAAATGGTAAACATCCTACTCGTTGAAGATGAAGAACAGTTAGCAAGTCTTATTGTCAAAGGATTAGCTGAAGAAGGTTATAATGTTATTCACGCCCAAGATGGTCTTAAAGGCCTATCTTATATCCAATCAAATAATGTAGATTTAGTTCTACTGGACATATTATTGCCAGGCATGAATGGATTGGAGGTATGTAAAAACATTCGATTAAAAGGATTTATCCATATTCCTGTAATCATGCTTACTGCGCTGAATAGTGCCGAAAATGTCGTTTTAGGTTTAGATAACGGAGCTGACGATTACATACCTAAACCCTTTAAACTCATTGAATTAAAAGCCAGAATCAGAACATTACTTAGAAGAACCAACTATCAAACACATGCTGCTAAAATGCAAGACGAAATTTTTAGTTTTGAAGATTTGGTTTTAAATGATTCTCAAAAGTCAGTTGAGCGGAATGGCATTAAACTTAATCTTACGTCTACAGAATATAAGCTGTTAGCCAAATTCATGGCCAATCAAGGAAAGGTGTTGTCGAGAACAACTATTTTAGAAGACGTTTGGGGAATTGATTTCGACATTGGTACAAATGTAGTCGATGTATATGTCAATTATCTTCGCAAAAAGATGGAGTTTGACAACTTACCTCGATTAATCCAAACGGTTATTGGAATGGGATATGTGCTCAAAAATCAGGATTAATGAAATTAAACAATAAGGTCGTTTATATATTAATTTCAGTATTTATTAGCTACACCTTATTATTTAGTGGCTTCATTTACTATTCCATTTCAAAATACGATTATACTGATTTTTTTAAGCGATTGGAGATACGTGCCGTAATCAATGCTAAAATATACTTAGAAAACACCTCCGATTTTGATAATTTTAATGATGTAAATCTGAATTTTTTAGAAGATCTTCCCTCCCAATCAGTTCATTTTATACCAATGCAAAATGGTAAAAGCTTTTCATTGGACTCCGTTTCAAAAAAATTCCCGAAAGAGTTTATTTCAGATATAATTGAAAAAGGTAACGGTCAAGTTAATGTAGATAATACCTTGATGGCGGGAATTGAGTATACCAATAAAAGAAATGAGAGTTATCTTGTTATTGTCACCGCTGAAAATTATTTTCACGGCCATCATATCGCCTATTTAGGAAATTTACTCACCACCGCTATTCTCTACAGCGTTTTTCTAATCTTTTTAATCTCTTTATTAGTTTCACGAACACTCATACACCCAGTGAATAACATCATTCAAGAAGTTGAAAAAATTGGAACAAAAAACCTTCATTTGCGGCTTAAAACAACTAAAACAAACGATACGATTGATCAATTATCTAAAACATTTAACAGGATGCTCAACCGATTAGAAACTTCGTTTGAATCCCAAAAAAACTTTATTTCAAATGCTTCACATGAATTAAACACCCCGCTTGCCTCAATAATCGGAGAAGCTGAATTGGCATTGTCTCGACCGAGGGATATTGAGGAGTACAAGTCTGCACTACATCGAATTTTAATTGAAGCTGAAAAACTTGAGAAGAAAACTTCCGCTTTACTACAGCTGGCTCAAACTGGTTTTAATGGTAAGTCTCAAAAATTTACAGAAATACGGATAGACCAATTAATTCTTGATGTACAGGCGACTGTTTCGAAAGTAATTGCTAATCCAAAAATAAATCTTGACTTTAGTCTGCTTCCAGACAATCCAGAAAAATTAATTGTACATGGTAACGAGCAACTATTACATCTTGCAATTTACAACATACTAATAAACGCCTTAAAGTATTCAGATGGCAAATTAGTACACATAGCGTTGGGGGTTTCATTGAGCAATATTTTTATCATTGTTAAAGATGCTGGAATCGGCATTCCAGAAAAAGAAATAAAGTACATTTACGACCCCTACTTTCGCGCGTCAAATACTACCAACTATAAAGGGTATGGTATAGGTTTACCTTTAACCAGAAACATCGTTATAATGCATCACGGAGAATTAATCGTGAGCTCAGAGCAAGACAAAGGAACAGTTGTTCAAATAAACTTGCCAATAAACTAGGGCTTTACCAGTTTTTAATTTCATTTTAATCCTTACACTTTAGTTTTAATTCAATTCTAATTCTGTTGTTATTCAATTCTAATTCCCACAAGGTAATTTTGAATTAACTAAACGGAAAACATGAATAATCAAGTCTTAAAAATACTCTTACCAACTGATTTTAGCGTATTGAGTTTACATGCCATTAAACAAATTATCAATAATAATCCTACTAAAGTTTTTGAATTTACTTTAGCTCATGGATATCACTTATCAGACTCACTCACAACTCTCCTTTTTCATTCAAAACATAAAATACTTCAAAAGCTCATTTCAGAAGATTTTAATAATGCTACAGAATTTCTAAAGAGCAAGTATGAAAAACAATTTAAATCTATATCATACGAGTTATTGACTAGCAGAAATAAAAGTTATATTCAAAACTACTTAAAAAACAGAAATTTTGATCATATATACTTATTAAACGGTTTCGATTGGAAATTCAACCTCAACATCAGTTATGATATTTCAGAAGCCCTCACAAACAGTCATATTCCAACGTCGATAATCGATTTACAATTCACGGAAGAACATCAGCTTTATGCAAACAATAACGTGGTAGATATTTTTTTAATTTAACATGAAAATCATTTACACATCATTTATTGGGTTTGTCTTTTTGATTGTCTGCTCGTCCATAATTATCTCCGATTTAAAAGGACCTGAAAGTTTAATTTTAGGGTCATGGGATGAAGTCTCTTGGGAATATGAAAGAGTAAATTCTACTGAAAATTCCAACCTCCCTCTTGATAATCTTGTTAAGAAAGAAATTTGCAGTAACATGTTCATACACGAAGCAGAAACGTGGGTGTTTAAAAAAAATAACCGTCTTCAACTTGTTAAAAGAGGACACGAAGAAGAAGAATTGATTTACAATTTGCGAGGAAGGGGTAACATATTGGAGATGATTCATAAGGATAATGGAACTGAGATATATCAAATTCAAGATTTAACTAAAAACAAACTTGTACTCCACTTTAATTTCGATTTACAAGTAAAAGGTATCGTAAAAATGACTTTTTCAAAAGTCGATTAGCACATAATTCTATGCTACGAAAATTTAACAACTACAGAACACATCAAGATAATTTAAAGATTGCGATTCTCACTGCTTGCTCTGCAGGAATGGTAAATGTCCTTTCAGTAATTCTCTTCTTTGCTTTTACAAGTAACGTTACTGGACATTACGCCATTCTTGCGCAAGAAGTTGCTAAAGGAAATTGGTATCAAGCGGCTATAGTTTTTATCTGGATTAGTCTCTTTTTAATCGGCAACTTTACATCAAACATGTTAATTATACATAGCAAACCTGGCAAAAGTACCTATCTAGCTCACGCAACTCCACTAATTCTAGAAATTATATGTTTATTAACGGTAAGTATTTACCTACAGCGATTCTATTTAAACACGCTTTGGGAAACTGAATTTCTAGTGGCTTTGATGCTTTTTGCTATGGGGCTCCAAAATGGATTAACCGCGAGTATCACAAATTTCTCAATAAAAACTACCCATTTAACTGGTTTAACAACTGATCTTGGTTTGCTGTTTTCAATGTTCACCAAGAAAAAATATAGAAAAGACAAAAAGTTAAGGCGCAAGGCACAAATTTTATTAAGTGTGGTAACGGCCTATATGTTTGGCGGTATTTCTGCAGGCATTCTTCACATAAAAGTGGGATATGCGGCATTTTACATTGTCTGCGTACTTCTCGGTATTATTCTTTTCTATGACTACTCTGTACTAAAAATTAAAAGGCGAAAAAGGTCCTTATTTACGCGGAAAAACATATTATTTTCAAAAAAAACTTTATAATAATTAAGTAGCAAACATAAAATCAACTAAATTTGCACTTTAGAAAACAAGAAAAATGTCAAATTATAAAACAAAATACACAGTCGTTTGTGATCCATGGGATTGCTGTCGGAAAAGCTATTTGAATTTATAATTTGTAATATAATATATTATTCAACCCGTTCCGACCTTGTCAGAACGGGTTTTTTTATGTCCAAAAATGAAACATTTATTTAACCTTTACATCAATTCTTTCAAAGGACTATCACCAGAAGTATGGTGGTTAGCCTTGATTACTTTAATTAATAGGGCAGGAACAATGGTTGTTCCATTTTTATCGCTTTACCTTACTGAAGACCTTAAGTTTACACTACCTCAAGTTGGATGGATAATGAGTGCCTTTGGGCTCGGTTCAGTTGTTGGTTCATGGATTGGCGGTAAACTCACTAACCACATTGGTGGCTATAGAACAATGATATTAAGCTTAGTTGGCTCTGGCTTTTTATTTATTGGTGTTCAATTTCTTCATACATTCAATACTTTATTGATCGGTATTTTCCTGGTTATGCTAGTTGCCGACATGTTCAGACCAGCCATGTTTGTCGCATTAAGCGCCTATAGCAAACCTGAAAATAAAACCCGGTCAATTACGTTGATTCGTTTAGCAATAAACTTAGGTTTTGCAGGTGGTCCAGCGGTTGGAGGTTTAATTATAACCGCAATTGGTTATGGTGGCTTATTTTGGGTTGATGGTTTAACTTGTATTTTCGCTGGATTATTAATTTTGAAAATATTAAATCCTAAAAGAGCTCCTTCGATGGATGATGTGAGTCCTAACCATTCAGCATCTCCATATAAAGATGGCGTTTTTCTGTTGTTTATTTTGGCAATGTGTGTATTTGGATTAGCATTTATGCAATTCTTTTCAACAATACCAATCTATTATAAAGATGTTCATGTGTTAACCGAATTTGAAATTGGATTACTTTTTGGAGCGAATGGCTTTTTAATTTTCTTGGTTGAAATGCCACTCGTTAAGTATTTTGAGGATAGAAAAACATCTACTATTCGACTAATGATCATCGGTGCATTAATGGTTGGCTTTAGTTTTGTTCTCTTGAACTTCACTTCATGGTCCGGTATCGTGGTTATAAGTGTATTGCTGATTACAATGGGAGAAATCATCGCTTTTCCATTTTCTAATTCATTTGCCATGAATCGGGCAAACAGGGGAAACAAAGGAGAGTATATGGCACTTTATACCATCGCTTTTTCATTTGCCCATATTTTTAGTCATAACGGTGGCCTACAGCTCATCGATAAATTAGGGTTTTACACGACTTGGTTTCTAATTGGTGGACTAGGATTAATAGCCGTATTTCTGCTGTTAGTGGTTAAACATGCATTAAAAACAGAGGAACAAGTTGATTTACAAAGAACAACCTCCAAACCACTATAAAAAATAAAGAATTTAATTCGGGAATGTTTTGAAGTAGCCGCGGATTGATTAACTTTATTCAAAGTCAACTTATGAAGAATTCAGTTACGGCGCATTGGCGCCAAAACATGCAATATACAGTACAAAACCCTGAAGGTGAAGTAAACCTAGATGCTTCACCAGAGCATGGGGGCGAAAACAAAGGGCTACGACCAAAAGCCTTAATGTTAACTTCCTTAGCCGGATGCACAGGAATGGATATAAGTTCGTTGTTTAAAAAAATGCGAATTGACGTATCCAATGTTTCAATTGAGGTGAGTGCAGAATTAACGGATGAGCATCCTAAAACATATAAGAATACCCATATTGTTTACACGTTTCAAGGCAAAAATTTACCCGAAGATAAAATCAAAAAAGCCGTGGATTTATCCGTAAATAAATATTGTGGCGTTATCGAAATGTTTAGGTCCTTTTCTGAGGTTACTTTCGAAATAAGGAATGAAGAACTTTAAGTTCGTTTGGCCGCCACCTTTCATAAATTTCAGGTCGGGCTTTTCGCTGTAGTCCCGCAAATGCGGGAGCTGCCGCTGCTATCCCTGGCGGAAATACATTAAAATTTAAACCGTTCAAGAAATTTAATTCATTCTTGTCTCTTAACTGTGCCTTTAATTCGCAAAACCACATTCGAATGAGGGTAAGCATTTGTCGTTAATGTAATTGCTCGGTTATAAGGCCCCATTCTTTTCGTGTTGTAACGAACCTCGATAATCCCATTCTCTCCTGGTAAAAGGGGCTCCTTTGAATAAGATGCATAAGCTCCCCCTGACGCTTTTGCAACTTTTATGATCAAGGGTTCACTACCGGTATTTGTATATTCAAATTTAAAAATTCCATTCCCATTATAAACGATATCTCTCTGAATCAACGTTGTGTCAAAGGTTATTTCTGGAAATGAATCACTTTGCGCAAAACCACTAAAACTTAAAGTTATATTTTGCTGTTGAATTAAATTGGCAGCCGACAACTTAAAAGCCCTTATATATCCACCAGTCATCTGAGATGTGTTTATTTCAAAAGGAATCATAATAGAATCCTTAGCTCGAAGATAAATAGGGAACAGTTGATTCGTTTTTACCCCTTGCTGCATGAAGAATTCATAACTTCTTTCGCTAAAATGTTGATGATCTATGTCTACACCTGAATTGCCTGTATTTTTAACCTTATAAGCTGTTTTAATAATTCCTCCTCTCTTTACTGTGTCTAATTTTAAAAGTTCATGCTCTATATTTAAACCTCTACTTTGCACAAGTGTTTGTGTAACCAAAACAATTTTTTCAGATTTTTCACGAAAGGTTAACAACCAGTAATCGCTATACATGCCATCTGTGTAGAGTAGATTTTTATCTATGCTAAAAGAGCAATTAATCGTACCGTTTGCAACTATAATTCCTCTTTCTGGATTTCCTTTAATACGAACAGGTGTTTGACTATCATTATTGATATGTACAAGATTATCCACAATTAACAATTCACTATACAAATTCGGTACATCAACACTATAATAATTCTTTTCATTATCTATTAACATAACCGCAGGAGCATAAACCGTATCGAATTTTGGCTGAAGCGAATCTCTAACTACTCTAATCTTTTTTTCATAGGCATGTAAATTCAGCTCAAGGTTAACCAAACTTGCATTTTTTGCATTTGAACGAAACTTGAGAATAGCATTTTTATTAACGAAACCGGATTCAATTCCTGAGTTCAAAAACCTTACCGTAAAAAAACTCCATTTACCAGGCAAAACATAAGAATTGTTTTGAGTAACCTCAAGCCAATTTTTCGCAGAATTACCAATTTTACGAATAATCAAAGGTTCATCACCTTGGTTTTGGAACCAAATCCTTCGTTCTTCTCCACCTACAATCTTATTACTTAGCTTATAAAATTGATAACTTTTTTTTTCAAAATAAACCTTTGCTCCCTCATTCGCATTTGCATAGCAATTGTGAAGAATTCCAAAAACTAAACAGAGTATAAGGTTTATTTTTTTCATGAATATTAAAAGTATAAAACATCAGTTTTTAAACTAACTAAATAACAGTTATTTAACATGAATTTACGCTAAGAGAATCCTTGTAATATGTTTAGTTGTTCAATAATCTTAAAAAAACAAAAAAGGGTCAACATAAAATTAAGTGACCCTTTTTTAAAAATTACAAATTCAATTTATGATAAAGCTTTTTCTAACGCTGTGTCATAAATATCTTTTATTTCTTCAACATATCCGTAATGTTCATCATCCACGCACATTTTTCCTTTAGTTACATGTCCTAATAAAGTGTACGGAACTGTTTGGTTCATCATAAATTCAATAAACTCTTCTTCTTGATCCTCATTAATAGTTACAACCACTCTACTTTGAGCTTCTCCAAAAAGGAAAGCATCCTCACGAATCTCTGCATCTGTTACAATGTCAAACCCGAGTTTATTTGGCATTCCCATTTCGGTTAACGCAACAAACAAGCCTCCATCTGCACAATCATGCGCGGCATTAATTAATCGATGATCGATCAAACCTTTCATGGTTTCTTGTAGCGCAAATTCTTTATCTAAATCAAAATAAGGCGCTGGTGATGCATCAATTTTGTGATATGAAACCAAATATTCTGAAGACGAAATATCATCTTTTGATTCACCAATGATAAAAATTAAATCGCCTTTCGATTTAAAATCCATTGTCATAATTTTTGACTTATCAGGAACAACACCAATCATTCCAATCGTAGGCGTTGGAAAAACAGGTTCTTCTTTCCCTTCCATGACCGTTTGGTTATAAAATGAAACATTTCCTCCCGTTACAGGTGTTTCAAATTTACGGCACGCAGCACTCATTCCTTTGATTGCTCCAACAAACTGCCAGTAACACTCCGGATTATATGGATTTCCAAAATTCAAACAATTTGTTACTGCACTTGGAATACCTCCCGATACAACAATATTTCTTGCCGCCTCAGAAACCGCTATTTGCGTACCTATTTCCGGATCTGCATTGACATAACGCGAGTTGCAATCAACTGTCATCGCCAAAGCTCTATTTGAACCTTTAATATTTGAAATTCCAGCATCTGACGGTCTATTGGTAGTCATCGTTTTAGTTCCTACCATTGAATCATATTGCTCATAGATCCAACGTTTGGATGCTATATTTGGATGTTGTAACAAAGTCATTGCAACTTCTTTCAAATCTTCAGGCTGAGCAACATCGTCTATATTAAACTTTTTAAATTCCTGATAATACGCAGGTTCTTTATATTCTCTTTCATAAACAGGAGCACCACCACCAAGAACGAGTGATTCCGCAGGCACCGAAGCAACCACTTCTCCATTCATCGAATAGTTAATAATTCCACCTTCAGTTACGACACCAATTTGAACAGCATGTAAATCCCATTTTTCAAAAATATCCTCTACAATTTTTTCTTTCCCCTTTTCAATCACACACAACATTCGCTCTTGCGATTCAGACAAAAGAATTTCCCAGTCTTTCATGTTCTCTTGACGTGTAGGTACCTTAGATAAATCAATATCCATTCCTACATTGTCCCCTGCAGCACTCATTTCACATGATGAACAAGTAATACCAGCGGCACCCATATCTTGCATACCTACCACAGCATCTGTTTTAGCTAATTCTAACGTAGCTTCTAACAATAGTTTCTCTTGAAAAGGGTCTCCAACTTGAACAGAAGGAAGGTCCTCAGAAGATTCCTCAGTAATATCTTTACTCGCAAAAGCGGCTCCTGCAATACCATCTTTACCAGTAGCAGAACCCACAATATAAACCGGGTTTCCTGGTCCTGCTGAAGTTGCAGAAATCATTTTCCCTTCTAAAATACCAGCAGAAAATGCATTCACCAATGGATTTGTATTGAAAGATTTATCAAACATGGTTTCTCCACCGATAATTGGCACACCGAAAGAATTCCCGTAATCTCCAATTCCCTTTACCACACCTTTAACCAACCATTTCGTTCGCTCTTTTGAAATTTCCCCAAAACGCAACGAATTTAACTGAGCGATTGGTCGCGCACCCATGGTAAAAATATCACGGTTTATTCCTCCAACTCCTGTTGCAGCACCTTGATATGGCTCTAAAGCACTCGGATGATTATGCGATTCTATTTTAAAAACGCAACCCAATCCATCTCCTATGTCAACTAAACCAGCATTTTCTTCACCTGCTTGAACCAGCATATGCGGTCCTTCTTTTGGTAAAGTCTTTAACCATTTAATTGAGTTTTTATAAGAACAATGTTCCGACCACATTACCGAATAAATTGATAATTCGGTAAAGTTTGGTGTACGACCCATTGCTTCTTTAATCAACTCAAATTCCTCAGCTAATAATCCGAGTTCAATTGCGTCTTCGACTGTTGCGAGCACTTGTGTATTCTTATCCATTTGTAACGCTAAATAAATTTAGACCACAAAAATAAGTATTCTAAACTTTATATCCCCGCTTCTGCGGATTTGTTCTGCTTTTTTTTCAACAATAAAAACGAGTTGTCAAATCGTATCATTTTTTAATTTTACAGCCAACTCAGATGGGATTTATAATATATAGCGTTTTAATTGTCTTTGGCTTTCTTACTTTAAGAGTAATTCAGCCTTATACCACAATTCAACTAAAAGATTTATACATTGGGTGGGGATTTAAAATTTTTGCATCGGCAATTTTCATTCTTATTTTCTCCTTCTATTACAGTAACGGAACAATTTATGGGGATGCCGGAAATTTTCTAAATGATAGTTTATTTTTAAATGAATTTGCTAAAACTGCCCCATTAGAGTATTTGAAGCTTCTAATCGGATTTGATATTGATGAATCCTATTTTCAATCTCCTCCACTTTCTAATACAAATATATGGAGCTATGGAGAAAATGGCGACTTAATGAACGACAATCGGTTAATCATAAGGATTAATTCAATCATACATTTTATCTCTTTTCAAAACGTATATGTGCATGGTTTAATCTTGTCTTTTTTAGGCTTAGTTGGACTAATTGGGATACACCAATCATTTATATCACTAATAAAAAACCCGCAACTATTCTATTATATAATACTCCTATTTCCACCTGTACTTTTTTGGGGTTCGGGCATCACTAAAGAAGCCCTCCTACTTTTTGGTTTAGGTTTGTATTTTTCTGGTTTAGTTGCCGTGCTCAAAAAAAAGAACCTTTCTTCAATAGTGCTGTTATTAATTGGTACGGCCATATTATTATTGAACAAGCCTTACGTTGGTCTAATCGTAATTGCAATGAGTAGCTTCCTCTTTTTGGGTAAGTATTTCGGTTTTAATAAAGCATTAAGGCTGGCCATTCCCTTAATTCTTGTGTTGGTAACTTACTCATTAACCATTGCGCCTCAGCCCATCAATTTATTAGAGAAAATATCCTATAAACAGCGTGACTTGACTAATATGGGCAAAGGAGGTGTTTTTTTCATAAATGATAGTGCCTTCTGCGCTTTCGATTATAAGTATCTTGATCATTTTGAACGACAAGATGAGGCTAAAATTAAGGTTTTAGAAGATTGTGAGGGAGAATATAAATTGTTTGGCGAATCAAATTTTTACCCTTTTAAAATAAAGAGCGATCAACGGTTATACGACCTATATTTGATTCAACCTCCTTCTACAAGTTTTATCGAAACCCCGCTGATTAATTACAATAGATGGGCAATGGTAACAAGCTTACCAACCGTTTTTTTGAACACTATGGTTCGCCCTTTCCCATGGGATAACGGAAGCAATTTTAAACACGTTTCTTTTTTATGTAACATAATGTTAGTGGGGTTATTGGTGTTCTCATTAACCAACAAAAGAAAGCTATCTAATTCTGAAAAATTCTATAACCGCTTTTTTATTTATACCGCAATCGTCATTTTTATCATTATCGGGTGGACAACTCCTATTTTAGGTGCGATAGTTCGTTATAAAATGGCTGCAGAACTATTATTAATTATTGGATGCTTCATTCCTTTAAAAGAACTGAATTATGAAAAAAAATAATCTATGGATACTTGTATTTTTAACTTCCTTAATGGGGTGTTATCAAGGTGAGCAAGCAGATTTAATTATACATAATGCTAAAATCTACAGTTGCGATGAAGCATTTAATGTTTACGAAGCGATGGCCATTCGAGATGGTAAAATCATTCAATTAGGACCGGAACGCGAAATTTTGAATGGGTATGTATGTGACGAAATCATCGATGCTCAATTAAGACCAATTTATCCTGGTTTCTATGATGGACATTGTCATTTTATGGGGTTTGCACAGACCTTGGGTGAAGCCAACCTAAAAGGAGCACAATCATTCAATGAAATTGTTTCTCGAATGGAGGAATTTGCAATTCATTCGACATCTGAATGGCTCCTAGGGCGAGGATGGGATCAAACTTTATGGCAGGATAAAAAAATGCCTACAAACGAAAAATTAAACGAGTTATTTCCGAATCGCCCCGTACTCATTAGGCGGGTAGATGGGCATGCTGCAATTGCAAATGCAAAAGCTCTTGAAATAGCAAACATTAATAATAATTCCTTTATTGAAGGTGGCATAATTGGATTAGAAAACGGAAAACTAACCGGCCTATTACTAGACAACGCCTATGATTCTGTCGCAAAGTGTATCCCTGAATTAATGGCAGAGCAAAAATTAGAATTATTAAAAAAAGCTGAACAAAAACTATTTGAAGTTGGTTTAACTTCAATTAACGATGCAGGCATTAATGCTATTGATAGAGCATTATATGAAGAGTGGTATTCCAATCACCAACTAAAAATAAAATCCTATGCTATGCTCTTTCCCGACAGTGAAAACATGGGTTTCGCTACAAAAAATGGTCCTTATAAAAAAGGGAATTTACACATTCGATCGTTTAAAATAATTGCAGATGGAGCATTAGGTTCCAGAGGAGCCTGTTTAATCGAACCATATCATGACGATAAAGGTAATTATGGAATCATGTTATCAGATACGAGTAACTTAAAAGATATAGCCTATTTAGCAAAAGAAATAGGTTACCAAATGAATACGCACTGTATTGGTGATTCGGCGAATAAAGTAATGCTCAACATTTATGCCGATGTCATTCAAGATCAACCCGATCATCGGTGGAAAATTGAGCATGCTCAAGTCATTCAAGATCAAGATTTCAGTCTATTTACAGCTTTGAAGGTTATTCCTTCTGTTCAACCCACCCACTGCACTTCTGATATGAGATGGGCCCAAGAACGACTAGGATCAGAAAGGTTAAAACATGCTTATGCCTACAAACGCCTGTTACAAGAAGCTGGCACAATTGTTTTAGGAACTGATTTTCCTGTTGAAGCAATTTATCCATTAGAAACCTTTTATGCTGCCATTACCAGACAAAGTAAAGACGGGCAACCAATTGGTGGCTTTTACCCTGATCAAACCTTAAGTCGAGCAGATGCATTGCGAGGAATGACCATTTGGGCAGCCGAATCGAATTTTGAAGAAGATTCGCGCGGTTCTTTAGAACCAGGAAAAGCAGCCGATTTTGTGATTTTAACAAAAGACATTATGAAGGTGGATGCAAAAGAGATTCTAACCACCTACGTCGCTAAAACATTTTTAGATGGTGTGATGGTTTTTGATGGTGAATGATGAAGTTAGCGCAAAGTATTAGCGCAGGATGAATTTCCTGCGCATACGCGTCAAAAGTTCTACATGACATCGTATTTCTATACATTAATTAAGGGTTTCACAAAATGTGTTATGTACAGATTGTCATTTAAAAACTAAAAATCTAATGTGCATGAATATGCATGCGTAGGATATTCATCCTGCGCCTATTGACAATCGTGTGGATATTCATCCCCAAACAAATCAACCCGTTCTATTTAACATAATAATAAAACTGCCTAATCTTGGATAAACTAGGAGTCAAAGTGTGTATTTCAAGAACGGACTCCATATCGGCATAGTTTCTAGCAGATGAATAAATCCAATCTTCTGGTTTTGACACAAATTTTGCTTTAACTAGATAGTCGAGTAAAAAAGTTGTGAATCGATTTTCTCGAGTTCAAGAATCCTAGAATGCGCTTTCCATTTCTGGCGAATGTTTTTTTATAGGATTCAATAGATTTTCTTGAACATAAGTTTCATTAATTGCATAATCATCAACAATTAAATTATTAATAATTTCATATAAATGCACCGAGTTATGGTGTACACCACGATCCTTATAATAGTTTGGGTTATGATGTATAAATTTTATATGATTGTTGACAGAAGAATTAGCGAAAGTAGTATCATTTATAAAAAAGTACACCGATTGATTGTTAACGTGATTAAAATAATCAACTAAATTAGTCGATTTACTATTAATGCATGGCACACATTTTTCTGCATGGATAAAAATAGCGGTGAATCTTTTGTTTTTATTAAATTCCGTTTCCAATTCATCTTCTAAAAATTGTAAAATTTTTTCGTTAAATTCAGGTTTATGATACTGATCAATCTCAAATGGTATATCCTTAGTTGATTTTGTTGAAGCCACATCGTTCTCATTAATTATTTCGCAGCCTTGAAGGAACAAGAAGAATATACAAAATGTTAATAGCTTTAATTCCATTTTAATTTGCTTATTAATAATCTATTGTTCATTAAATCGCCTTTTATATTTAGCAAGCCATGCGGCGAATCTACTATTATTTGAGACTTCCAGCCTTCTTGAGACTCTCCAATATATTGGAGGTTTGAATCAAATAGAATCAAGGTTTCCTGAATCTTATTGGTTTCAACATCTTTCCGATATAATTTTCTTATATATTTGTTTGAAAAACTCATTTTTTCAACTTGGCTATAAAATGGATTCTTATTATATAGATCATCAAATGCTATTTCATTTATTGAATCGAGTTGATCAAATGCTATGTATCGAAATACCAAATCCTTATTCTTACTACCACAAAATATTTTATTTACCCTATTCGAATTCAAATTATATCTAAAAACCGTGTCATTATACGGGTATGTATAACAAAATGTTGAATCACTGTCTATATAACGTTCGGGCAAATAATTCCAACTGTAAAAATTAGATTTATAGTTTTCTGGATATTCGATTTCGAGGAATTCCAATGTATTGTTTACTAAATCTACTTTTGCTTCTAATTTAGCGGTATAAAATTCTGGGTTTTTATTATTGTTTTTTACAAATGGGTATCGAAAGATATAAATATTTTTATCCACTATATAAGGCTTAAAACTAAAGGATGCGTAGAATGCACCAGTATTACCAAGATCCGGTAATTCAATCAATTCCACGATTTCACCTGTAAAGCTGTAAACAACTAGATTACTAATTTCTTCGTTGAAAATATAAAAAGTTGAATCTTCTTCTGAAACAACAAAATTTTCTGCATAATCAAAATTATTGATTTGACAATGATTTATCAACTCGTAGTTCAGTGTATTGAAAGAACTAAAAGAACCGTTAGTTGGGTCTAAAAAATAAACATGTTGAGATTCAATTGGTTGACAAGAAAATTGAATAGACCTAATAGTTTCTGGTGTGGTAATTTCTACAAGTGAATCAGTGAAGAAATTTAAGTATTTTAAAGTATCTACACCCTTGTCATTAGTCGAATTTGTGTTTTCTTCTGAAGAAAAATCACAACTCCACATAAAACAAATACATAGAGTTGTGATTATTATAACTACATAAATCTTCATTGAGTAGCTTAGTTATCGGTCGAATAGTAACCTTGTGCCATTAAATTTTGTCTACCCGATTCTGTGTTCCATAATTGTTTAAACTGGACAGCAGTCATACCTGTTGGGTAACTACCGTTTGTGCCATCAGTTTCTATACACTCACAGTTATCAACATCCTTACATTCATCTCCGTTTGGTGCTTTACAACGTGTACCAGCACAAACTGCTTCACCATTTCCATCTCTGATCGTACAAGCAACCTTATCCCTATTGTTGCCAACTTCGTAAGTATGAGCGGGTCCTTCATTGTTAATCTCTAACTCTTGCGAATCGACCATTACCTCTTCTTTTTCGCATGATGCGAACAATAGCCCGAGACTGAAAAATAGAGCTGGTACAACCAATAATTTCAAAATCATCTTTTTCATAATGTAATTTTTAATTGTTTTAAATTAATTTGAGTGCACAATCTATAATTCATTATTCAAAAAAACAAATAGTTTGCGTAAAAAAATCAAATATTAAGTGTTTAATCTTAAATGATTTAAGTGTTTACACCTAGTCTTTTAGTTATATTTATTTCGGATTAAAAATTACTTAATTGAGGTTTGTTATTAATGTAGATTTTAGTTTTGGTCAATGTAATCAGTTTTTGCAGCAGCCATGCTAAACAATCCCAACAACCATTCTCGCCTACTTTCCGGCTCACTGACAATTAAATTGGTAATTGTTTTGCTGGTATGCCTTTTAAAATCTCGAATCGTTTCTTCAAGTTTAAAATTGGGTTCTGTATTGACCAACATGTGAATGTGATTGGTCATAATAACGTATGCAAAAATATTCAACCCTTTATTTGCAATACAATATTTCATCGAATCAATCAAAGCGTCTTTATATACCGGACGCGTAAACACATCAGCCCAATTCACAACTGTCAGCGTTAAAAAATAGCTGGCTTCTTTTTTTATTGTACGTTTTATTCCGGATCGTTTTAGCACATATCAAAAATAATGTTTTTAATTAAATTGGATTTTGGTGATGGGTATCACTTTGATTGTGGTTTAGCGCAGGATCAATACCCTGCACAGATGTATTGAAATTTGTGCCAAGCAATTGACTTATGGGAAATTGGAAACACCTATGTTTCTACAATCAAAAGTAATTGGTACGAAAAGTGTGCGATTTGTGGAATGTTGATTCTAAACTAAAAACTTAATAAGCACGCGCAGGATATTCATCCTGCGTTAACAACAAATCTTGCGGATATTCATCCGCAAAACATCTCATCTAGGTTGTACAGAACATATATTTTGATTATATTCGTATATGGACTATACTGCAATACTAATTCCGCTCCGCAAGATCGTTCGAAGTGTACATTTAGAATCGAAGAAAATTCAAAAAGAATGTGGATTAAGTATTCCGCAATTATTAGCGATAAATTACCTCAGTAAATGTGACGATTTTAAAAGTTCGCAACTCGCTCTGAGAAAATATTTACACCTTAATTCGAGTACGGTCACCGGTATTATCACGCGTCTTGCAGTAAAAGGGCTGGTTGCTAAAATACCGTCAGCAGGCGATAAACGCGAAACTTGGATTTGTTTAACCGCTCAAGGGCTAGCTTTACTTCAAAATTCACCGCCTTTATTGCAAGAAAAACTAGCAAAAAATATTAGCAAATTGAGTAAGGATGAATACGCAACCGTTCAGAAAGGTCTTGTTTTATTACTCAAAATATTGAACGCGGAAAATCAGGAGGCACCGCCGCTTAACTAAGCAATTTCATTATAAAACGAGGATTTTCGGGTTGAAATTTGGTAATTTTCAACCTTTTTTGTATATTTGTGTTGTGTACAACATAAATGACATATACGTCTTCTAGCCAAATGAGTCCGTGAATCAGCGGAACAAGTACACTTACACTTATTTTTAACCGATGTCATGCCTTAAACGAGTGACATCACAAATCTTAAAAGGATGACTAAAGCAAAACCTATTGATTTGCAAGAAAATCAATTACATAAAATTGCCTTTCAAAACGCGGATGCTTTGCCTTCTAAATTGAAAAGAAACCAGCGGAATAAAGCTTTAATAAAGGCAGCAAGTATGAACTTGAAATCCGCTTGTAAAATAACATTTGAAAGCAAATATCACGGTTTACTCTCCATAACAGCGCCTATTTTAATGGCAGGAGATGCCTTTGTTGTATTGAAGGGCGGTAAACTTATACCCAAACACAGTATTGTTAGTGTCAAGCACTAAAGGAATACAATAGCAATAAATTATTCATAAAAAAACACAAACAACATGGAAACATTATTAGAGCAAAAAACACACAGAAAATTAGGATTCACAAATTTAGAAAGCACCGAAGTTGTTATGAATTTGAATCAATTACTAGCCAACTACCAAGTTTATTTTCATAAACTACAGAACTTTCATTGGAATATTAAGGGACGTGATTTCTTTGAATTGCATGAACAATTTGAAAAGATGTATCGCGATGTCTTTAATAAAATAGATGAAATAGCAGAAAGAGTAAGAGTATTTGGCAAAACTCCGACTTCAAATATGGAGGCCTATTTAGATCAAGCAAGTATAAAGGAATCTCCCACAGATTTAAGTGGAGAGTTCATGGTAAGGACATTAGTTGAAGACATGGATAATCTTCTTACAAACATGGTAGAAACCACTGATGTTGCTAGCGCAAACGGCGATGTCGGTACCGTAGATTTAATGAATTCTTATATTAAAGAATTGGAAAAAGAGCACTGGATGCTAATCAGCTGGTTGCAAGACAAATAAAACAAGAAGAGGGTGATGCTGAGTTAGCACCACCCTCTTTCCTAACAAAGAAATCAAATCCGGGAACCACCCCTTCATCTCAAATATTTCTTGTCCTATTCTAACATGATGAATAAACCAAGAAATATTTTACCATTTAGAACGAAGGACAACTTATCGTTCTGAATTTTTTAGTAGGTTTCTTACACGCAAAATTAAACCCTAATGATAATTCGTGTGAACCTCCACTTGCATTTGTCAGTGGTGAAATTGTGATGTCATAACTATATCCAAATCGGAATGATCCGGCATCAATACCTGTTGATAAAATAAAGGCATCTCTAGGTCGCCACCAAGCACCTGCCGTAAAAACACCATATTTAATATACGTTCCGACATTTAATTGCATGAATCCATCCTGATAAGTATAAATCACATTAGGAGAAATAGAAGTCACATTCTGATATTGAGAACCTTTTCCAAACTCAATATTCGCTCCGACGTGTCCAGTAAAACGCATCGGTAAACGACTTTCACCATCCGGGTTAAGAATCAGACTTTCTTCAGGTGTATTTAAATGTTTTGCTGCAAAACCAAAATAAAAATTCTCTGAATATCCCACTACTCCTGCAGACAAATCAAAAAATCCTTTTGTCCCCCAACTGCTACCATCAGTCCAAAAATTTCCTCTGGGTAAATCTCCTGTTTGATAAATAAAACCTCGTCTCGGGTCTATTTGATCGCCAAAGGTTAATTTACTCCAATCTAAAAACTTTTGATTCCAGCCAGCTTGAGCTCCGAATAACAAGGTAAATGTTCGACTTACTTGAAGGTGATAAGAATACGCTAAATTGATTGTCGTCCAATTCAGCGTATTCTTACCAGCCATATCGTTTGTTACCATTAATGCTACTCCACCTTGCAAAACATTTACAAATTGATCATATGAAATACTATTTGTAACATAGGCACCTGAAATATTCGCCCACTGATTACGATAATTCATATTTAATCGTGGACATCCGTGTGTTCCTGCCATTGCAGGATTTAAATATATCGGGTTAGCATAAAACTGCGTAAATTCCGGATCTTGCGACATGGCGTTGAGGGATGCACAAGCAAAGAGGAGGGTTAAAATTTTCTTCATATATCTATTATTTAAAACGTGCTTTATTTTTAGAGTCAATTGTAAAACGCATACCGATATTATGCGAAGCTATGCGCTCTGCATGTAATAAGGTCGTTGTTTCATCGTATTGATAGGTTAATTTGAACTTCGGAAGTTTGATCCCTAGGGATCCCGTAAAGTTTTGATCCGTCGAGTAAGAACCTCCAATTGTGAGTTTATTTAATCGAATTGTCAGTCCACCCCACGCTTCTTTCAACTCGCCAAATTGACGATAGGATACAAATGGACTAACTGCTGCTTTTTTATTATCTCTTTCCCAGTCATATCCTATAATGGCATTATACAGAACGGGAGTACTCGCAGGCGCATCCATACCTTCATTTCTATAAACGCTTGCGTAATGATTACCGAGGTTATCTGCACTAAAACCAGCATAGAACCATGATGTATTTAAAACAAATCCAAGGCCATAATCTTTGTACCATTTTTGATCAATTACATCTGCTGAAAAATTCAGTTCATTTCTTACAATTAAACCTCTATTTAATTCAACATTAGGTTGTCCTATTAATTGAGAAGAATTACCCGTCAACGTACCTAAACTAACTTTAATCCCAGGCTCAAGGACGATGTCTTTATTTATTACAATTTTAGGTGAAAAGTTTAAGGCAATAGAATGATCCGCAAAAGCACCATCATTGTAGATAGCAGAATTTATTGCTACTCCTACTCCACTTCTAATTTCAGGAATATAATTATCGAAACTTACTTGAGAAATGTGGCCATTACTAGACGAGCCTGTCCATTGATTTCTATATTTTAATTCAACTCGAGGTTTTAACATTCCTCCTGCGAATCCTGGATTAGAAGCTAAGACACTATTCTCTGGCATCAATAAATCTGGATCTCTTAAATTCACGATACCCGTTTGATAGCCCACCATTTTTTCTATTTTTCGGTAAGCCTTTTTAAGTTGAGAAGAAAAGGAACCGAATTTAATCGTTGTAGTTTTAGAGAGGTCTAAATTTTGATTCTTCAATGCTGGGTTCTTTGCATATTGAGCATGATAAGCAGCATCATTTTCCTTACTCTTTTCCTGTTCATAATTAGGACTTAGGGACTCCTTAGCTTTAGAAAAATCGTAATTTTCCTGATCCTCATCATGTCTCATTACCCCTGCTAATTGATCTTCATCCGACGGGTATGAAACCTCGTTTTTTGGTCTAACAACTTGACTTAGTCCAGCATTTATAAAAGTGTTCGTTTTTGCCACATTCTTTAATTGATCTGTTGATTCAGTTTGGGTTATTTCCTCTACTGAAAAATTATGCTGTGAAGAGGCTAGCTTATGATTTGATGAAAAATCAAACTGTAGATCAGCATTTGCAAATTTTGTTGATGTGGAAACCTGTTTATTGGATTGATAAGCAAGGTATCCACCTGCACTGACTAGTAGAAGGAGAAGTGCTGCCGCACTCCAGCTAAACCAACCTACAATTGGTTTACGCTCAAGCTTATGTTGATTAGGGTAAACGACACTTTCACTTGGAATGGTTGCGGTTTTCCATGCTTCAGCATCTGGATCAAAGTTAGGGTTTTGAAGCAAAAATTGCTCCAACTCTTCAACTTCTTGGTGGGATAAATTTCCCTCCACATAATCGAACATCCACCTGTCAAAATTTTCAGGAATATTCATACGAGTATAGTTAGATCTTTTAACTGTTTTTTTACTTTATTTCGAGCTCTAAAGAGGTAAACCTTAACTTGCGCTTCAGTCAAGTTTAATATTTCACCTATTTCTTTGTAATTATATCCCTCCAAGTCCCGTAACAAAATGATTGATTTTTGAATTGGCGGAAGTAATGCAAGGCTCTTCTCGATTACTTCTTTCATTTCAAAATCTCGCGAATGACAGTCGGATGTATCTTGAGATACGGTGTCCTCTTGATATTTAATACGACTATTCTTCTTGATTAAATTAATTAACGCGTTGTGTGCACACGTAAACAACCAAGCTTTTGCTTTTTCCGCGATCACTTTCTTACGGTTCTTCCATAATTTTTCAAAGACATCTTGAACAATATCGTCGGCGTCTTCCGTATTTTTTAAATACTTCAACGCGTATCCGTACAACCTTCCGGAGTACTCTTTAACGGCGATATTATATTCTTTTCTAGTCAATTATAGAGGAATTTGAACAAAGTTAAGCTCCTTTTCAAACAGTTAAAACAATCCAACTACTCTAAAAGTTACACCCTTCGAAAGTTTTTAACGATTATTTTTTTCCAAGTTACAAAATAATTGGCAGGTGTTACTTTAATAATAGAAAATTAGTATCTTACAACAAGAAACTAACAGACTTATTATAAATGGAAGTAACACGACTTTTTGACCTACCTTATAATCAACTTGAGCAATTCCCTCAAAGTGATGCTTTTGCGGACAAGGTAGACGGTAAATGGATTAAGACATCTACTCAATCTTATATCGATCAAGCAAATGAAATTAGCCGAGGTTTGATTAAACTGGGAATACAACCTGGTGATAAAATTGCATTAATCTCGAACAATCGAACGGCTTGGAACATTTGCGATATTGGAATTCAACAAGTTGGAGCCATTGGTGTCCCTGTTTATCCTACTATTAGTGCTGACATCTATGAGTACATCTTTAACGATGCTGGTATAAAACTTTGTATAGTTTCTGACCAAGAATTATTTGACAAAGTACATTCCGTTCAAGATAAGATTCCGTCACTTCAAGCAGTATATGCATTTGAGAATGTTGAAGGAGCTCGGTCATGGGAAGAATTAAAAGTAGCTCCGGATGAAAAATTGGACGCGGAAATATCTTTAAGAAAAGCTGCAATTAACTATGAGGACCTTGTTACATTGATTTACACTTCTGGAACAACGGGCAACCCGAAAGGAGTTATGTTATCTCACAAAAACCTGCTTAGCAATGTAGTTGACTGTAAGCCAAGATTACCCGTTAATCAAGAAGGAAAGGCACTTAGCTTCTTACCGGTTTGTCATGTATACGAACGGATGCTTTTATATTTGTACCAATACACTGGTGTATCAGTTTATTTTGCTGAATCAATGGAAACTATTGGAGACAATTTGCGTGAAGTTAAACCGAATGTTTTTACGGCAGTACCAAGGTTATTAGAGAAAGTTTACGATAGGATTATCGCCAAGGGAGAAGAATTATCGGGCATTAAGAAAAAGCTATTCTTTTGGGCGGTAAGTGTAGGAGAAGAATATGACGTAAAAGGAACATCCGGGTGGTATAATTTTAAATTGAAGATTGCGCGAAAATTAATCTTTAGCAAATGGCAAGAGGCTTTAGGAGGAAATGCTCAGGCCATTGCATCTGGGAGCGCGGCCTTGCAGCCAAGATTAGCCAGAGTATTTTTAGCTGCAGGCATTCCGGTAATGGAGGGCTATGGGTTAACAGAAACCTCGCCTGTAATAAGTGTCAATTGTCAAGAAGGAAATAATGTTAGAATTGGAACTACTGGTCGTGTTTTAGACAATGTAGAAGTTAAAATTGCTGATGATGGAGAAATTTTGGTAAAAGGGCCAAATGTGATGATGGGATATTATAACTTGCCAGATAAAACTGCCGAAGCAATTGATGCGGAAGGTTGGTTCCATACAGGGGATATTGGAGAATTTGTTGAAGGAAAATTTTTAAAGATAACTGATCGTAAAAAGGAAATCTTCAAAACTTCTGGTGGTAAATACATTGCTCCTCAAGTAATGGAAAACAAATTTAAAGAGTCAAGGTTTATAGAGCAAATAATGGTTATTGGTGAAAATCAAAAAATGCCTGCAGCATTTATTGTTCCTGCCTTTGAATTTATAACAAATTGGGCAAAGATTAAGAATATTGACTTAGGAGATGGAAGTGAAAAAAGTATAGCACAATCAAAAGCAGTTTATGAGCGTATCCAAAAAGAAGTCGAAAAATACAATGCTGGTTTTGGTAAATGGGAGCAAATAAAACGATTTGAGCTAGTTGACCACGTTTGGACACCAGAAACAAATGAATTAACACCAACATTAAAGCCGAAAAGAAGGATTTTATTAGCAAACCACAAAGATTTATACGACAAGATATACGGCAACCAATAAACATTTCAAACGTTTCATTCTACAGAAAATACGTTAGCAAACTTTGCTTTGAACAAAATCATTACCATGAAAAAATTACTTTTTGCCGTAGCATTAGCTTGCTTTGGATTTGGCCATGCCCAAAACAAATCAATTCTATATATCGGGAACAGTTATACTGGAGTAAACAACCTTCCCCTTTTAGTGTATAATATTGCTGTTGCAAATTCCGACACAATAACTTATGATTCCAACACTCCTGGCGGTTCGAGATTTGAAATGCACAAAACAAATCCAACAACTTTGGCAAAAATTAACTCTAAAAACTGGGACTTCGTAGTCTTACAAGATCAAAGTCAAATACCAGCGTTACCTGAAGATATAATGGGCGAATTTTATTCACCACCAAATGCGGCTGTATTAGTCGATAGCATTAAAGAAAACTCAATTTGTACTGAAGTTGTTTTTTACATGACATGGGGGAGAAAATACGGCGATGCTACGTTTTGTGAAGATCATCCACCTGTCTGTACATACGAGGGTATGCAAGACGAATTAGCGGCTGCCTATACATTTATGGCAGAAGAGAATAATGCTACCGTTTCACCAGTTGGAGAAGCATGGCGAGCAGTAATTAATGATGACCCAAGTATTGAGTTATATACAGGAGACGAAAGTCATCCAAACATCAACGGATCATACCTCGCTGCTTGCGTGATGTACGCAACGATGTATCAAAAACCCTCATCAGGAAATACCTATACCGCTGGAATCGAACCTGATTTGGCAGCTTATTTACAAGAAAAAGCAGATGAAGTAGTATTCGGTGAACTAGAAACTTGGCGAATCGGACATTCAGATCTGCACGCTACCTACGATTATACAAATGAAGCATTTGAGTATAACTTTACCAGCTCAACAGAAAATGCAGAGACTGTGAAGTGGATTATTGACGGTGTTACCTATCTCGAAGAGAATCCTTCACATAGTTTTCCGACTGACGGTTTTTATTCAGTTACTTTTATGGCATATAATGAATGTGATACCATAATTTTAAACGAAAATTTACCTGTAGGAGATGTTGGAATTCCCACTCCCACTGAATTAGATTTAAAAATCTTTCCAAACCCGACTAATGATTATATTTATATATCAACTCATTCAAAAGAAAATATACAAGTTGAACTCTATGACTTAAAAGGGCGATTGCTTATTAACACGCTTATAAACTCAAATTATAAGTTAGATATACGACACATGAACAAGGGAATCTACTTTTTAAAAGTTAACGGAACAGTAAAGCAAATAGTTAAGACCTAAAACTTAGATTTCAAACTCAGCCTTAAGACTCAAATCTAAGCTTTGGTAAGAATGAGTTAATGCACCTGATGAAATATAATCAACTCCAGTTTCTGCATACGCTAAAATTGAATCTGCTGTAATTCCCCCCGAAGCTTCCGTCTCATATTGGCTGCGATCAATCAGTTCTAGGGCTTCTCGAATTTCATTCGGTGAAAAATTATCCAACATAATTCGATTAACCCCTCCAATAGCAATAACTTCTTTAACCTCATCGAGGTTACGAGTTTCTATTTCTATCTTTAGGTGTTTTCCTGTTTTTGTCAAATAGTCTTTCGTTCTGCTAATTGCATTTTCAATCCCTCCAGCATAATCAATATGGTTATCTTTAATCATGACCATATCATACAAGGCAAAACGATGGTTGGCGCCACCTCCAATTTTCACCGCCCATTTTTCCATTAATCTAATTCCTGGTGTAGTTTTTCGGGTATCTAACAGCTGAGTAGGTAGGTGGGCGATTATCTTAGCTAATTCATTTGTTTTTGTTGCAATTCCACTCATTCTTTGCATAAAGTTCAAAACGAGTCGTTCTGAACTCAAAATAGACTGTGAAGCACCTTCCACATGAAAAGCAATATCTCCATGGCTTACTACGGCACCATCGTTTATCTCAACATCTATTTTTAACTCAGGGTCAACGCGGTTAAATATTGTTTTTGCTAACTCAACTCCAGCAAGAACACCTGTGTCTTTGACCAATAATTTAGCGCTGCCCCTTGCTGATTTTGGAACTGTAGCCAAAGATGTATGGTCACCATCTCCTATGTCTTCCGCAAGCGCATTATCAACAATCCTTAGAATTTCATCCTTCTTCAAATAATCCATCCGCATCATTTATTTTAATCCAACAAATGTTTCGACGTCTTTTGCTGTTATCTCTGATTCACAAAGAATGATTAAACGTTCAACAATATTTCTCAACTCACGAATATTTCCTGTCCAATTGACAGCTTGTAAAGCCTTTAGAGCATCATCAGAAAAAGTTTTAAGCGCCATACCATGCTCAGCACATAATTTTTCAATAAAATAATTTGCTAAGACGGGAATATCATCAACCCTTTCGTTCAAAGAAGGCACTTCAATTAAAATTACACTTAATCGATGAAATAAATCTTCTCTAAATTCCCCTTCTTCAATCATCTTTCTCAAATCTTTATTTGTAGCCGCTACCACACGAGGATTCACTTTAATATCTTTTTCTCCGCCAACGCGTGTAATCCTATTTTCCTGAAGAGCTCTAAGTACTTTTGCTTGAGCAGAGGCACTCATATCGCCAATTTCATCCAAAAACAACGTACCTTTTGAGGCCAGTTCGAATTTACCTTTCTTTTGCTTAACGGCAGAAGTAAACGCACCTTTCTCATGTCCAAACAGTTCTGATTCTATTAATTCGGCAGGAATAGCCGCACAATTCACTTCAATAAACGGTTCTTTTACTCTTCCGCTATTTTCATGCAGTTGTCGAGCAACCAGTTCTTTTCCCGCACCATTTGGTCCTGTTATTAACACACGAGCATCAGAGGGCGCCACCTTTTCTATCATTTCTCTGATTTTTTCTAGTGGCTCAGAATTTCCGATTATATTGTAATTCTTAGCATGACGCTTGATTTGCTTTTTTAGTACTTTAGTTTCCTCTACCAAGTCTGTTTTCTCTAAAGCATTCTTAATCGTGACAAGGATTCGATTTAAATCAAGCGGTTTTTCTATAAAGTCGTAAGCCCCATTTTTGATAGATTCCACAGCAGTTTCTATGTTCCCATGCCCCGAAATCATTATTATAGGTGTTTCTAACCCGTCATTCTTCAACTTCGTTAACACCTCTATACCATCCATTTGTGGCATTTTGATGTCGCAGAAAATCACGTCGTAATTATTCGCTTTAGCTTCATTTATCCCGGTAATTCCGTCTTCAACCACATCAACAGTGTAATTTTCAAACTCTAGAATTTCTTTTAACGTTCTTCTGATGCTTCTTTCATCATCAATAATTAAAATTTTAGGCATAGTTTCTTTTAATATGACTCAACTTATAAGGGGTAAAGATATTAAATTTTAATCTATTGAAAGGTGAAGGGCATTTCTAACTTGTTTTTAATTTTTTTTTAAGATAAAATCGTTGAATTTTCAATTTAACCTTATTTTCGTTCACCGAATAAATGACAATAAAGAAAGGGAAGCTTTACTTGGAATGCCGTGTGAATTTCCTTATTATTACAAGCAATGAAAGACAATAACTTAACGATAATTGGCAGCCAAGAGTGGTGTGCTTTTCCCGCATTAAAAACCCCTGCCATTCGCGCAAGAATTGATTCTGGGGCCCAAACTTCATCCATACACGCATCAGATATTCATCGGTTTACGAAAGACGGTGAAGATTGGGTAAGATTTGAAATACACCCCTTGCCGGAAACGCCACGTGTAATTATTAAAAATGAAGCGAAAATAATTGCCGTTCGTAAGGTTAAAAACACGGGAGGTATTAGCGAAAGTCGCTATGTCATTAAGACTCCAGTAAAAATAGGAGAAGATGTTTTTGATATTGAGGTAACCTTAGCAAATCGGGACGCAATGGGATTTCGGATGTTACTTGGACGTGAGGCCATGAACAATCGATTTATTGTGAATCCTGCAGTAAAACATTTACTAGGTGAATATTCCGATGAAGATTTAGAACGTTTTTATAAAGCCAGTAAAAAGATTTCTAGTGGGTTAAAAATAGGTGTACTCGCAACGAATAGAAGCTTATACAGCAATCAGCGAATTATGGAGGCTGGAGAGGAACGAGGACATGATATGAAATTTTTAAATCTCGAATTGTGTTTTATGAAAATGGATGCTAAGTCGCCAGAAATAAGGTATCGCGATGGTACAATTTTGGACGATTTGGACGCTGTAATTCCTAGATTGCGACCATCCCTCACGCATTATGGTTGTGCCTTAGTGCGACAATTCGAATCCATTAATAGTTATTGTTTAAATGACGCCGAAGCGATTATGCGCTCGAGAGACAAGCTATTTTCTTCTCAAATTTTTTCAAAAAACGGAATTAATACACCTATTACTGGATTTGCAAAATCGCCCCTTGACACAAAAGGGTTAATTGACATGGTGAATGGTGCCCCTTTAATTGTAAAACTATTAGAAAGTACCCAAGGTAAAGGAGTTGTTTTAGCTGAAACAAATAAAGCTGCGGAGAGTGTAATTAACGCCTTTAAAAGTTTACATGCCAATATTTTGGTTCAAGAATTTATTCGAGAAGCTGGAGGTAAAGATATTCGGTGCTTTGTAATTAACAACAAAGTTGTTGCGTCAATTCAACGAGAAGCGCAAAAGGGAGAGTTTCGCTCTAACATACATATGGGAGGAAAAGCAAGTATTGTTAAAATAACTCCCGAGGAGCGTAAACTAGCCATTAAAGCTGCTAAAGTGTTGAATCTTCCTGTGGCAGGAGTTGATATCATTCGTTCGAATAAGGGACCAATGGTTTTAGAAGTTAATTCATCTCCAGGCCTAGAGGGAATTGAAGGTGCAACGGGCAAAGACATTGCAGGTTTAATGATTATGGCAATTGAAAAGAAAGTTGGCTACCAAAGAGATTAATAATACTCGCGTTTACGATTTGCGATTATTTTATTCCCCGATATTTCAGTTTCCCACTGGTTTTCAGGAAACACTTTAGGCAGGTATCTTGTATATAACTTGGTACGCTGGGACATTTGATTTTCATCTTCATCCTCCCCGAGTATACCAGTAAATTCATACGTGCGCATACTCGGATGCTCATGCATATACATGCGAATAATTTCTGAAATTGTGTTCATCACCTTAAATACATCGCCTTTATTGGTGAGACTATACTCCTCACCTTCATACTCGTCATTTAACACCCCAAAGACCACTACTGTATGAAGTACATTCTCTTTTTTACGGCCGAATCGAACTTCATAGTCAACATCAAAAGCTGTATTAAACTGGTAAATTTGACCAGAAGGAATGACAGGAGCTATGATTTGGTAGGTCATCATAATTATTTGCCGAATATAATGTAATCCCTTAAAATATTTTCCTCCCTAGCGGTTGGAATTTGTTTTCCATCAGAAATTCGACTTACTTCACGATACATATACTCCCTTAACTCAGACAAGTAAACACGATCTGATTTTGCATTTTGAAGTCTTTTCAAGAGCACATAAGTAAAAAGTCCTCCTTGCCATTCATCACTTTCCATAGCGTACTCTGCACCTCCAGCACTTGAGATAATGGTTGCACCAGACCCTTTTCTAACATCTGCAAATAAGTCCTCTGTCAACTTGGCCAGCGACTGCGTGCCTATACCTTCTTTTATTCGCACTCCAGCACCTGACGAACGGAATTTTAAGGTACCAGACTCCACTTCTGGAGCGGGTCCAACCTCTAGCTCATCTTTATCAAGCTCTCCCGAATGACAAGTGTCCATGATTAATACTTTTTTATAGGCTTTAATTTTTTCCATTAATCCAGTAATCATTTGATACGAAATACCTTCTTTTTCTGGACTGTCAAAATCCATTTTATGCGTAGCAAAAAAATAGTCATAATCGGCGTTTAAAACACCATGCCCAGCCAAAAACACAATGACCATGTCTTCATGTGTACATGATTCAAAAAACGAAGCTAAATCAAAAAATACGGAATCATCAACCTCCTTATCAACAAGCAATTTGGTATAAATGTGGTTAAAATGATTCTTACTTGTGGCAAAAGTCGTTAAAACATCTGTAGCATCTTTTTTTGGATATTTTAAGTTAAAACGATCATCCTCGTATTCTGAAACACCGATTGATACAATATAAAGATTATGCTTTTTTTCAGTTTTCGTTCTGTATATATCTAATTGCTCATATAACGATTCAACTCCATTAGAATTTCGGCAAGAAATTAGTATGCGATTCTCTCCTTCAACTAATGGAATTGTCAATTCTTTACGAAACGATTTAATTTGATGGTCAACTTTCATTCCTCCTCTTCCGTATATTGGAACGCCATTTACCTCGACCAAAATTGATTGAATAAAAGAATGATTATCCCATGCCTTTATCCAAACAACTTGCGAATCAGCATCAGTGACTAAAGCATACTCTGTTTCATTTTCAAGTTGAGGAAGCTCGTAATTAAGTTCAATTTCATCTTCGTTCAAATTTAGTTTTCGTAATCGCTTTTTAAAAAGGTAATAATATGCTTTTATTAATTGAGGATGACTTTTCCCTATTCTACTCGCAACAATATCCGGTCGATTTAAAAACACATCATATTGTTCAAACGGCACCACCTTTTCACCTACTCTAAACCCAACCGCATTAGTAGCCTTTCGTGAGGCAAAGTAATAATTATCGGGCGTATAAATCATAAACTCATTCCCACCTACCCCGTGATAGGTAGCCACCAATTCGCAGGATTGAAAGTCGAAGTAATTTATTGCCCCATCAATCGAGGCCGAAAAAAAACGATGCGAATTAGGGTCGGAAACCACCTTAATAACTTCACCTTTATGAGAATTAAATTTACATTTTACTTCACCCGATTTAAGTGACCAGCAGATAACACTGTTGTCCGCACGACCCACTGAATTATTTCCAGCTCCTGAAATCAAAAAAGCGTTGTCATAGGAGAAATCAATTGAATTTATACTATTTTCATGTCCCTTTAATGTGTAGACGGTCTCCCAATTATTTGTATTCCGAACTTTAATATCCTTCCCCCATGAAGCACTAGCAAGGTACTCTCCATTTGGACTGAATTTAACCGCCTTTATAGAAATACTTTGATCCGTAAAATTTTGTTCCAAGACTTGTGTGACATAGTTCCAGACTTTAGAAGTTTCATCCAAACTCCCTGATACCAATAAAGGTTTAGTAGGATGAAAATCCAAACTCAAGACACCTCCAGTATGCCCTTTTAAATCGGCAATTCGTTTCCCAGTTTCAACCTCCCAAACCTTGATAATATTTTGATATCCAGCAGCTGCAATAAACTTTCCATCCTCAGAAACCGTGAGTGATTGAATAACTTCATAATCAGTATCTAACTCATTAATTAACTTACCTGACTCAATATCGAATTGACCAATTTTCAACTGTGAAGTCATTGCAAGAATTGACTGTCCATCCGGCATAAACTGACATGGAAAAAAGCCTGGAATACTGTCAATAACCTTGTTTAAAGTTAGATCCCATATTTTCAAATTCAATTTATCAGTAGCAACTGCAAGATATTTTCCGGTAGGGTCATATGAAAAATTCATTACTCGATTTACCCTTCGGTTCAAATTCCTTACCACCTTTCGATGTTTTGTATTCAAAATTGTGATGCGATCGTAAGAAGCTAGAAAAAGAAGGTCATTTATCCAGTTATCAGCTATGGATTGAATATAAAACTGGCCGATTGGATATTTAAAATTTTGAACTTTTTTCTTCTTATGATAGTCAAAAACCACTAATTTATTTTCACTAAGCGATATATAAGCTAACTGATTTTCAGCATCTATAGAAAGTGCTATAATTTTGGACGAAAATTTAGGTGATTCATAAATAAACTCTTCTAATTCAGTATCAAACACGCGTACCTTATCATCATTAAACCCATAAATAATAAACCTACCGTCTTTTGAAATTTTTGATGAACAAAATGGGAAAATAAATGTATTGAAAAGTTGAAATTCTTTAATAAAATCGCCCGTTACCAGATCTATCTTAATTAATTTACCGAGGTGATCTAGACCATAAAGCATGTTTTTCTCCTCATCTAAAACGAAGTCAATTAAAGACATTTCATTCAAGGTCTCCTGCTTTAAACTTTTTAAATCAAGTTTCTTAATTCGATTATCAGGACCAAAATAAAACAAAACCGTTCCATCCTTATTGAAGCCTATCCCTTTACCATTTCCAGCTTGTGCATGAAAAATTTCAGTTCCTTCAATTGCATCCCAAACAATCAGCTCATCATTAAAAGACGTTCCTGCCAATGTTTTCTGATCATTTGAAAAAGCCAATTGCAAAACCCTTCCATCGGTCGACGGAAGGGTTCTAAACTCTTTTCCTGTTCTTAAATCCCAAATTTTAACCTGCTTATCATTAGATGCGCTCGCAAGCAATTGACCATCTTTAGTGACAGCCAGTGCATTAATTTGATCATTATGTCCCGTTGTCAAGACCACTTCCGGTTGATTCTTTCCCTTAATCGAAAAAATGGAAACAAGAAGTATCAGGCTCAACAGTACATTTTTCATGTTTGAATTTTATTAACTAAAATAACGAAAATCGTGCCCGTTTTTTATTTTAAGAAGACTTTCATAAATTAATTTAACACCATTTTCAACATCATCTTTGTGGGCCATTTCAACGGTTGTATGCATATATCGCAAAGGGGTGGATATAAGTACAGAAGGAACGCCGGCATTGGAATAAGCAAAAGCATCCGTATCCGTTCCAGTTGCCCGAGAAGCCGCAGCACGTTGGAATGGGATATTCTTATCTTCTGCAGCATTCATAACCAATTTCAAAAGATTATTTTGCACCGCTGGACCGTAAGTCAGTACCGGCCCTTTTCCGTTTTTTAAATCACCTTGAACAATTTTATTAATCATAGGTGTATTTGTATCATGACAAACGTCTGTAACGATTGCAACATTCGGCTTAATATGCTCTGCTATCATTTGCGCGCCACGCAGACCAACTTCTTCTTGAACAGAATTAGTTATGTATAAACCAAATGGCAACTTAATTTTATTCTCTTTTAACAATCGAGCTACTTCGGCAATCATAAAACCACCAATTCTATTGTCTAATGCTCTTCCAACTAGACGATTTTCATTTAAAATTAAAAATTCATCCTCATAAGTGATAACACAACCAACATGAATACCAAGGCTTTCAACTTCTTCTTTTGTATCACAACCTGCATCCAAAAAAATATTCTCCAAAGAAGGACCCGCTTCTTTTCCTTTTCGTGTATGAATTGCTGGCCATCCAAAAACAGCCTTAACTATACCCTTTTCTGTATGAATATTTACACGTTTCGAAGGTGCAATTTGATGATCTGAACCACCATTTCTTCTCAAATAAATAAAGCCATCATCAGTAATGTAATGAACAAACCATGAAATTTCATCCGCATGCGCCTCAATTACAACTTTATAGTCTGCTTCTGGATTTATTATACCAACAACAGTCCCATAGTTATCAATTGAATAATCGTCGATATATGGTTTTAAATAGTTTAACCACAATTTTTGACCTTCTTGTTCGAAACCCGTTGGCGATGGATTATTCAAATAACTCGTTAAAAAACTGATTGCCTTTTTATTAAAAATAGATTTTGATTTTCCCATTTTATAAAGGTAGTAAATCTTGAGCTTGGTCTTCAAAAATCGACCAAATTCTAATTTATGTAGATTAAATAATGAAAATCATCGTCTTATTCTACCTTTTAAGGTGAGATTTTATATTTCATGCTGTTTTTTTCGTAAATTCGTAAGCTATTAAAGTCTTGGGACTTTCAGTGACAAAACATTAAACTTCACAACGAGGATTAAATGAAAACAAAAGCGATACTTACTTTATTCACAATAATGTTGTCTGTTTTTGGTGTCAAAAGCCAAAATCATAGTTACAGCAAGCAAGTTGAAAAAGAATATAAACTAGGAATTAAAGCCTACGAATTAAAATCTGACGAAGAAGCTTTAGAACACTTCAACAAATGTTTATCACTTGACACGTCTTGTTTCGAGGCGAACATGGGTATTGCTCAAATTCGTTACCAACAAGGTGACTATAAAAAAGCCGTGTTGGCATGTCAAAATGCCCTGAATAATCGTCCCAACTCAGGTCAAGCCATGGGGTTAATGGGAAAAACTATTGTTGAAACAGGAGATTATAAAAATGCGGCCGAATATCTTCAAAAATCAATTGCTTTAGGCAATAATAGTGACGAAAATCAATTAGCGCTGGCCCGGGCATATTCAAGACTCAATCAATTTGATGAAGCCGCAATCTATTTCGATGCCCTTTCTAATCGCCAAAAAAACAACATTGAGTATTGGTATTATCTCGGAAACTTAAATGAATTCAAAGGTGATTTTATTGCTGCTCGAAAAAATTATGAACAAGCCATCACACTTGATTCCCTACATCATTATTCCAACCTGAGATTAATCAACACATTAGTAACATTAAAGGATTTTGAGAAAATTCCGAACTTATTAGCAAATGCAGGAGAGAATAGTCAAACACCGGATGAACAGATTAATTTGTTGTTGATAGAAGGTTATTATCATCAAGAAAAAAAGGAATTTGAGAAAGCAAAAACTGCTTATGAGAAAGCGTATAATTTAGATCGAGATAATATTTCATGTTTAATATACTTTAGCGCCTTATACATAGATATGGAGGAGTATGAAAAAGCTGTAGAAAAATGTAATCAAGTCATTGACCTATCGCCTGAAAATAGTGAAGCCTATTTTAATCGCGGTATTGCCAATGAAATGTTAAGAAATTTAGAACAAGCTTGTGCTGACTGGGAAGAAGCTTTCCTTTTAGGGTCTCAACGAGCGGTAGAATATTTAAATAGTTCAATTTGTAATGAATAGTCTAAAAGCCATTTTTTATATTTTTTGTCTTTGCATTACCTCAACAGGATTTGCTCAGAACGAAGACGTCCCTTTTGATAAAAAGATTTTCGCAGATGACAAGCTTGGATTCGAGCAAGCCGTAAAATCAATACGAACAGGAGATTCGTACTTTTTTGACGGAAAAGATGAGCTTGTCGACGAAGCTTTAAAGCATTATTTGGATGCCCAAAAATTCAATCCCTATTCTTCGATGTTAAACTATAAAATAGGCGTTTGTTACTTGTACAGTGCGAACAAACTGAATAGCTTAGCTCATTTTCAATTTGTGGAAAAGGTAAACCCTGAAATTGACCCTGAACTCGACTTTTATTTGGGGCAATCATATCAGCTTTGGGGAGAGTTTGATCTTGCCATTGAATATTACAATAGTTTCAAGCAAACACTGAACGACAATGATTCGGAGCAAGCATTTTTCATTGAGAGAAAAATTCAAGAGTGCAATACAGGGTTAGAATTAATCAAATCACCGATCCGCGTGTGGATCGATAATTTAGGAGATAGCATAAACACTGAATATTCTGAGTTTTCACCTGTTATTTCAGCAGATAATAAAGTTTTATTCTTTACCGGCCGACGTCCAGATTCTGAAGGTGGTAAAACTGATCGGTCGGGGAAATATTATGAGGATATTTATTTCTCAAAACGAGAGTTTAAAGAAGAATGGCAAACGGCCAAAAATATTGGTAAGCCAATTAATACAGAATCACATGATGCAACTGTAGGAATAGCTGCTGATGGTAAATCAGTTTTCATTTACAAAGGAATTAATGCGAAAAATGGCGATCTATTTATCACGCGTGAGCTTGATGACAAAACATGGGCAGAGCCTCAAAGTATAGGAGATGGAATAAACACTAAATATCACGAATCAAGTGCTTCTCTTTCATTTGATGAGCAAACTTTATTTTTTGTTTCAAACAAACCTGGAGGATTTGGTCAACATGATATTTATAAAGCGACTTGGAATACTGAAAAAGAAAAGTGGACAGATGTACAGAATTTAGGCAGTGTTATTAATACCGAGTTCGAAGAAAAAGGTGTATTCTACCATGACCCTACGCGAACATTATATTTTTCATCAGATGGCCATGCGAACATGGGCGGATTAGATGTATTTAAGACAATCTACAATGAAGAAGACAACTCATGGTCGAAACCTGAAAATATTGGATACCCTATTAACACACCTGATGATGATATTTACTTTGTCGTAACTGGTAATTCAAGGTATGCTTATTATTCTTCTTGGAGACAAGATGGTTTTGGAGAGAAAGATATTTATAAAATCACCTTTTTGGGTGCTGCAAAAAAACCAGCTGTAATTGAGTTACAAAATGAACTACAAGCTTTTGAACATCAAAGAACAGCATTAACACCTCTTGAAAAAGATCAACCAAAATTTTTATTGAGCGGACAATTAACCGATTCAGATGGAAACGGAATTCCCGGTCAATTAACTATAAAAGACCGTAAAACAGACAATATAATCAAAAAGGTGAATACGCTTGCAGATGGTTACTACTCTGTTCTTCTTGACCCTGGAAAAGAAATTGAGGTTGAAGCTACATCCGATGGATTTCAATTTGGCAAAAAACAGCTTACAACAGATATGGTCGTTCCAGCCTACGAGGAGCTAAATTTTGTCTTAGGTGGTAAGGGCGAAACCCCACTTGATATGATCGTTAAGAATGACGACCCAGAAAAATCAGATGATGTTATACGCAATCGCGTAAATCAACCGTCAACCGACGATACTCCGAAAGAGGATGGCTCCAATGGAACAACTGGTAATAGCACTACAACAGCGGATGAGCAAATTGCTGAAAATAATGAGCAAACTAATCAGTCTTCTGAAGAAGTTAAAAAGGATGGAAATAAAACTAACACCATCGAAGATAAACCAGTGAATACTGATACAGAAGAGCATGTCACGCAAAAGGAAAAAGTAGACATTGATGAAGTCGCTGTGAGCACTAACAAAAAAGAGAATGAAACCGTTAAGGGAACTATTGAAAGTTCGGGGACAGCTAAATCAGAATACAATATTTACTTCGCTTTTGATCAAGCCAAACTTAATCACGTTGCATTTAACGCATCTCCCCAAAAAACATTGGATGAATTAGCGGAGAACATGCGTAATAATCCATCAATGAAAATTGAATTAGGAGGACATACCGACCAACGAGGAGATGCTAAATACAATCAATACCTTTCTGAAAAGAGAGCTGAGATTGCAAAACAATACCTTGTTAAAAAGGGAATTGACGCGGCAAGAATCAAAGCAAAGGGATATGGAGAACAGCAGCCAGTTATTTCGCTCTCAGAAATTCGACTTTTAAAAACAAACCGAGAAAAAGAGGTTGCTTATCAGAAAAACAGAAGAACTGTTGTCAAAATTTTAAATAACTAATTCCGACTTTCCTCTTTTCAAAATTTAAATAATCTACCAATGAGAATTATTATTGCAGCACTTGCTTTTGCAAGTACTTTAACTTCACACGGACAAAACTATAGCCTTAAAGATTTTTTTGTTTATGACGCAGAACTAGAACAAAAAATTGATGAAGTATTTGAAACATTAACCGACACGAGTAAAGCCGGTCAAATGATAATTCCCGCAGCAGGAAGACTAGGTAAATCTCAAAGTCACCTTAATGAATTACTTAGAAAAAATTACATTGGAGGTATTTTGTTGCTGAATGGAACCAAAGAAGGTTTTATTGAGATGGTTTCAGCATTTAATACGTTAAATGAAAAATCGAACGGACTACCCTTAATCTATTCGGCAGATGCAGAACCAAGTTTAATTGGTTATAAAATTAAGAATTGTGCTCCCGTTAAAAAAGCCAATCAAATGATCAGTAGGGATGAAGTTCGCTACTTTGCAAAATCAATAAGTAAAGACCTTACCGATATTGGCATTAACTATAACTATGCACCTGTTGTTGATATGTCTCCAAATGAGGCAATTTCATACCGTGCATTTGGCAACAATGCTGATACCGCTCAAATTTGGTCACGAATATTTATAGAGGAAACTCAAAATCAAGGAATTGTTGCCACCGCCAAACATTTCCCTGGACATGGTTATGTAGTTGGTGACACGCATAAAAAGCTGGTTTATATCGACGGGGAGATGAAAGAGGTAAAGAACTATACTCCCTTAATAAATGCCGGTGTTCTATCTATTATGGTAGCGCACATAGCCGTTAAGAATAACTCCGAATATAATACAGATGATCAACCTGCATCAACTTCTCGAAAAATTGTTACCGATTTATTGAAGCGGAATATGAACTTCAAAGGACTTGTAGTAACTGATGCCATGAATATGGGAGGTGTGGTAAACATTCCTAATTGTGAATTAAAAGCGGCGAAAGCGGGCTGCGATTTTATTCTCATGCCTGTTGACGAAGAGAAAGCCTTGTTTGATATATTGGAAGAAATGAATAAAAACGAAGCTTTTAAAAAACAAGTATATGCATCTGTTCGCAAAATTATACGTTTAAAAATTTGTTTAGGACTCATTGAGTAGTTCAGTTTCGAATCGCCCTTCATTTAATTTTTCCGAAAGGGTTCTTTATGAAGAATTATTCAACCTTTCTGCAATAATACTTTGAAATATAGCGGTGCATATAGATTAGAAACGAACATTTTTGGTGGGTATTTTTCATAGCTACTAATTCTCTATACTTTCTTTTTTTGCGCGATAATCAGAACCTAATTACGCTTAGCAAAAGGTTGAAGTCTCACTAATTCAACCGTTTAATTACTTTTAGACAACATAATGACTGGATTATGGTGAAAAGTTAAAAATAACATACTCATCGTATTCTGTTATACATAAAAGACGGTTCACGAATGCGCCAGCTGAACAAATAGTGCACAAAAAAACCGTCTCAATTTAATTGAAACGGTTTTAGTATTTATCGTTGATTTATTCTTAGGCGTTACCTTTATTGTAATCAGCCAAGAATTTTTCTAATCCAGAATCTGTTAAAGGATGTTTTAATAATCCCATGATTGAACTTAGAGGACCTGTCATAACATCTGCTCCAATTTCTGCACAATTTATAATGTGCATTGTATGTCTCACTGATGCGGCTAAAATTTGCGTATCGAATTGATAGTTATCATAAATCAATCTAATTTGAGCGATTAAATCCAACCCATTTGAAGAGATGTCATCCAATCGACCAACAAAAGGAGAAAGGTAAGTTGCTCCAGCTTTTGCTGCAAGAATGGCTTGACCTGGTGAAAACACCAATGTACAATTGGTTCGAATACCTTTATCTGAGAAATACTTGATTGCTTTAATCCCATCCTTAATCATAGGAATTTTTACCACGATATTTTCATGTAAAGCAGCTAAAGCTTCACCTTCACGAATCATTCCTTCGTAATCTGTTGAGATTACTTCAGCGCTCACATCTCCGTCCACAATATTACAAATATCAACGTAGTGCTTTAAGATATTTTCGCTTCCCGTAATGCCTTCTTTAGCCATTAAAGACGGGTTTGTTGTTACCCCATCTAAAATCCCAAGGTCATTTGCTTCTTTGATTTCGTCGAGATTTGCTGTATCGATAAAAAATTTCATTTTTAATTAAGGTTTTTGTTTGAGACAAAGATATAATTTAGCGTTCGGAATATCGAAAAAAATTATTAACAGTTATGAACGATATGATACAAGTCGAAGGATAAGCTTTATCGTCATAACATTTCTTGTTGATAAAGTAACCATTGCCATGCAGTGTTCAGCTGCTTAAAAACATGTTTACCGCCAAGGATGGAAATGGCAGCTCTCGTGTACTATAAAACAATTATCAAATTAGATTGACTCAAAGTGGAGCGTCGCAAACTCTTGAGGCAACTAAATTTGATGTTTTATAGAACGAGACTATAATGTACAGCCTGTTCGGCGGCCAAATACTAACTCACTTGCTGAACGAATTATTGAATTATAATAAATAAAAAACCACTACTTGCAAATAGTGGTTTATATAATGGGATGTTAATGTCAAAAAAAGTGGGTAAGCTACTCGTATCGCACCGCTCAACCATTTACCCTTGCTGTGTTCCCACCCTGGGGGATTCAACAGGAGCTGGTCGTACAAGACTTACCCGGCACAAAAGTAGCCAAACTAAATAAAATGACCAGTATGATTTTGATTTTTTTTTAATGAAAAAATAACCTATCCATAAATCTCATGCATCTCCAAAACTTTAATTTTAATTTCTTCACGAAGCTCTTTGGGCTTAACCACTTCTATTTGAGAGCCATAAGACAAGACCGTCCGTTTTAGTTCTTCTGAAACGATAACTTTTAAACTAAATGTATTTCTTGATTTTCCTTCTTTAATGAGTTTTTGACTCGCATGCAAGGGTTGTGATTCAAGGTATTTTGATCCAATTTTATCGACTTTAAAGATTACTTTTTCAGGAAGACTGTCATTTGCCGTAATACCGATTGAGTTTTTAAAATAATTCTCTGCATCAAATTCAATTTTCTGCAAGTAGGTATCTTCCGTAACTTGGAGGTTGGCCATTCGATCTAGACCAAAAGTCATTACTTTTTCTTTATCAAGGGAAAAACAAATTAAGTACCAGCGATTTCTATACTCTTTTAGCAAAAGAGGAAGCACTCTTCTAGGTTTCGTTTTTTCGCTGACATAACTTGTATAGAGAAAGCTTACGACTTGTTTCTCTTGAATTGCTTTTAAGAAATCTGGAAGCATTTCATTCCCTTTTCCAGTATCATGGACAGTTTCAAATTGCACATAATTTTCAACATTGGCGTCTGTTGGATTGCTTGAAATGTGAACACGATCAAAAATTTTGTCAATTGCGAAGCCAAATTGCTTAAAAATACCAACATCACGAAATTGCATTAAAGTATTTGAAGCAAATTTAATGGCGTCAATATCATCTTGGGAAAGCGGAATTTTATCAATGCTAAAATCCTCATCTTCGTAATAATAACCTTTATCACGTTTACTATACTTGATAGGGGCATCAAAATCCATGCGCATCGCAAAAAGATCCTTTTCAATTGTTGAATCGCAAATATCTGCACCTGAATCACTTCCGTACAAAGCCTCTTCGCAGGCCCTTCTAAGGTCTTCTTTTGTCGGAAATGGATTGTATTGATTTCGAATTAGTCGATCAATGATGCGGTACCTTATCTGTGCGTTCTTAATTCTTGACATTTGTAACAATTTGATTCATTAAAGTTATAAAACATATTAATTTTGCATTCATGAAATGGTCAATAATTCTATTCCTTTCTGGGTTGTTTTTTTCCTCTTCTAAACTTTATGCGGGAGATCATTCTGAGAATCTGCGGGATTCAATTATTCAATTTGCTCAAAAACAAATTGGTATAAGCTATCAATATGGAGGAAGTAGTCCCAAAGGCTTTGATTGTTCTGGATTTGTTCACTATGTATTTAATCGCTTTAACATTCCAACACCACGCACAAGTGGTGGTTATAAGAATGAAGGAATAGAAACAGCTTTAAAGTCTTGTCGAAAAGGTGATGTCATTCTATTTACGGGAACCGATTCAAACGTTAAAACCATTGGCCATGTCGGCATTATCCTAGAAAATAAAGACGGTGAGATTAATTTCATTCACAGCAGCTCATCAAAGAAGCATTATGGAGTTACCGTTACTCGCTACAACAATAGCGGCTATGTAAAACGATTTATAAAAGTGATAAACATTCTAACATGAAGAAATACTACAGTTTAATTCTTTCCTCGTTACTACTGTTCAACTGTTCGGATTCTGCACCTAAAAAAAACCTCGTTGAGGAAGGTGAAATGTCGGAAATTAATACTTCTGACACTTGCGCATGTGATGAGTTAAAGGACAGCGCAGCTGTATATTACAAAGATAAAACTCCGTATACTGGAGTATGTGTTTATAATTATCCTAACACCGAAACTCCGTATATGGTAAAAGGTGTTATGAACGGAAAATTACATGGCAAAGTGACTTATTATGACCAAGGTGGCGAGGTGATTATGGAAGAGTTATACGAGGGAGGACGTAAGAAGCGGAATGGAAATTCGGCACCAATTACATGCGAATGTTCTGAGCTTGATATTCAACCCATACCTGGATCTACAGTAAAACGGGCATTTCTCGATGAAATTCCTTTTACCGGAACCTGTATAAAGCACTATCCAGAGAGCGATCAAAAATACATGGACGCTTCGTATAAAAACGGTGTATTGGATGGATTTACCACTTATTTTGACAAAACTGGTGTTCCACTTTATATGGAAAAGTATGAACGCGGAGAACTCTTAAAGGTTATCCACGACAGTCACTAGTCATTATGCTTCAATGCTTGGTTTGGTGAATTTTTCTTCTCTAAACCCAAACAATTGGTAAAATTTAATGGCTTTCATTACAGATTCTGGTACATCTTCCTCCCAGTTTGAAACGCCAGAATGAATTTTTGAAAGCACATCATCAGATAAGATGTGTAATAATTTTTTATCAAACTCTTCAATTGATGCAATTTTATTGGTCTTAAGCATATACTCAAGCAACCCTTCTAGATGCGGAGGGATTTCAAAATTCTCCAAATCATAAATATCGCCGGTCTCTACATTTAAAGCTGGGTAAACATACATTTTGATGTTATGACCAAAGCCTCTACCAAAAGCTTCTAGCAGGCCACCATTAAGCGTATTATAGTATTTTTCGTCAAAAATATTTTGAAGATTATAGATACCCAGCAAAACACCTATCTTTTTGTTTTTTGTTATTAAAGAAAGGTATTCTATCATCTTATAGTGCTTGAGGTAGTTACTAATCATAACTGTATACCCCATAGAGCAAAGTAATTCAGCTCGATCTATAAAGTCTGTATCAGAAATTTTCCCGTCTGCAGTTAGATCTTTTAGTGTGAGTTCTAAAACCAGCGCAGTATTTTTTTCATCAACATCCTCTTCGTCCAGGTATAATTTGGTTCCAGCCTCAATCATGTTCACATGTACTTTTGTCATTGGACGAAAACGCCCACGCATCAAGAGCACGTTTTTCTTGTAAAGTGCTGTGGTTGGTTGTAATACTTGACCGCTTTGATCGAACATCGTCGCGTCAGTTAAGCCCATTTTAACCAATTTTAGAGCAATAATCCGATTATCCAGGTATTGTAAATCGGCACCTGAAACCCGTAGCATATCTATTTCCACACGAGAGCGAGGCAATCGATAAGTTAAAGCATCTAAAAAAGCTTCAATACTAGCATGCTCAAAATAAGCAGCATGAAGCAAATTCACGCCTAATATCCCTAATGCTTCTTGTTGTCTTTTATTACTCGTGTCATGCATTTTAATGTGCATAACAATCTCGTTTGGTGCTTGTCCGATTGCATCTTGAAATTTTAAACCAATCCAGCCTTGACCTTGATTTGTTTTGTGATAATTGAGGGATTCAACCGTATTTGCAAATGCAAAAAATCGACTTTCTTTAGCGCGTTCATGTAACGTTGTTTCTAACGTAGCGTATTCTTTTTCCAGCATTTGTAAGAGTCGCTCTTCACAAACGTATCTTGAACATTTACCATACATGCTGTCCGATACTTTCATATCATAAGCAGAATGGGTGTAGGCTATTGTTCCTGAAGATCCACCTGCCTTAAAAAAATTTGCCGCTACCTCTTGTCCCGCACCAATTTCTGCAAACGAACCGTAAATATCTTGTTTTAAATTAATCTCTAACGCCTTCTCCTCTGTCGTTAATCTTCGCTGTTTTGACATTATATTTTTTGTTTTTTCACTTCAACCGTTGATTCGAGTAGAAACCAACTTATCTAAAAGGTAAATGTACAAATTATTAAAAAGAATTTCTCATTTAATTTTCAATACCTTTTCAAATACAAATTTAGTAGTAATTACACTTATTATAACGATTAGAATCGAGACTTTTTAATGGAAAGACCGATTCTTTTCCTTTCTATATCTACGGAAACCACCACCGCCGAGACATGATCATGTAGCGCGATAAAATCTACAGGGGAGCTGACATATTCATCCGACAATTCTGTCTTATGAATTAATCCATTTTCTTTGATACCAATATTAACGAATGCTCCAAAATCGGTTACATTCGTTACAACCCCATTTAATCTCATTCCAATCTTAATATCATCAATTGTTTTAATTCCTTCTGAAAACCGCATTACTTTAGCCATTGCTCGCGGGTCATTCCCAGGTTTTTCCAATTCCTGAAAGATATCATTTACAGTATATTCACCAACTTTCTGTTTCCACTCGTCGGAAACATTGTTTTTAAGGTTTTTCACTTTTTCTGGCTGACCTATTAACGTCTCGATTTTCATTCCCAAGCGTTCTACTTCTGTCACTAAAACCTGATAATGTTCGGGGTGTACAGCGCTATTATCAAGTGGGTTTTTCGGATTCTTTATCCTTAAAAATCCAGCGCTCTGTTGAAATGCATTTTCACCTAATCTTGCAACTTTTTTCAAATCCAGACGAGATTCGAACCGACCATTTTCCTTCCGATATTCAATTATATTTTCGGCTAATTTCGGACCCAATCCAGCTACATATGCCAATAAATATTTCGAAGCCGTATTCAGGTTAACCCCTACTCTATTCACGGTCATTTCCACAACATGATCCAATTTTTCTTGTAATTTAGTTTGGTTAACGTCATGTTGATATTGTCCTACACCAAGGGATTTAGGATCAATTTTCACCAATTCAGCTAATGGATCCATTAAACGCCGCCCAATCGAAACAGCGCCTCGCACGGTAACATCAAATTCAGGAAACTCTTCCCTTCCAATTTTCGATGCCGAATAAATCGAAGCCCCATCCTCACGAACGACAAAAACAGACAAATCTCGGTCAAAATGAATACGTTTTATAAATTGTTCTGTTTCGCGACCAGCTGTTCCATCACCAATTGCTATAACTTCAATTTTATAAGCTTGTACTAGTTGACTAATTTTAGCAGAGGCCTTGCTCGTGTCTTTTTGAGGTGGATGAGGAAAAACAGTGACATTCGTTAATAACTGTCCTTGTTCATCCAAACAAACAACCTTGCAACCCGATTTAAATCCTGGATCTATGGCAAGTACACGCTTTGCCCCTAAAGGAGGAGCTAAGAGTAATTTTTCCAAGTTTTTAGAAAACGTTAATATGGACTGCTCGTCCGCTAAGTTTTTAAAATGATTTTTAGTTTCCGTTTCTAAACTTGGTTGTAGAAGACGTTTGTATGCATCTTTAATTGCGGTATTAACAAGTTGACTTGCTTCATTTGAATTTTTAATAAAAAAACGCTCTAACCAAGCAAAAGTATACTCTTTATTCGGTTCAATTTTCAGTCGTATAAAGCCTTCATCTACTCCACGCAATAAAGCCAAAAGTCTGTAGGATGGGAGGTTTTGAATCCGCTGAGAGAAATCGAAAAAGTCGCGGTACTTATCTGCTTCTTCTTTTTTAGATTTTACCACTTTGGCGTGTATTACTCCATGTTCTAGGAATGATTTTCTAAGCTTATCACGAACAATATCATTTTCATTCATCCAATCTGCGATAATAAACAAAGCCCCTTCAATCGCAGCTTCCGAATTTGGATAGTTTTCAGAAGTAAAACGTCCAGCAGCTTGCAAAGGATCATAGTTTTCTTGCTTCATTATGATTTTCGCTAATCCTTCCAACCCAGCTTGGCGAGCCTGCTCAGCTTTAGTTTTCCTTTTAGATTTATAAGGTAAATACAAATCTTCAAGGCGATTTAAATCAAACGTTGTCTTAATCTTTTCAATTAAACCAGCGTTTTCAATCTTTTTTTCCTTTAAAACCGATAAAATATAGGTTTGTCTTTTGAGTATATTATCGTACTCGTCACCGGCTTGTTGAATTTTAAATATCTCAACTTCATCTAAATTCCCTGTTGCCTCTTTTCGATAACGCGAAATGAACGGAATAGTCGCTTTATCTTGCAACAAGCGATCAGTATTAGTGACACTATGCTTAGATAGCCCTGTTATTTTTATGATATACGTTATTCTATCCATAACTTGCTTATCGTTTTATTTTAAATTGAGGCGTAAATTTAGCTATTAAACCGTATTTTAGTCCTGCAACCTATAAGTTAAAAACCTAACACTACATGAAAAATGCTTTTGAACACTTAAATGTGATTGAAATTGCGAGCGTTTTAGCCGGCCCGTCAGTTGGGATGTTCTTTGCTGAAATGAATGCCAAAGTGACTAAAATTGAAAATAAAAAAACAGGCGGTGATGTGACTCGTTCATGGAAATTGGCGTCTGAGGGTGAAAACGAAAACGTTTCGGCGTACTATGCTTCGGTGAATTGGAACAAAAAGTCCATATTTATGGATTTCACGATTCAAGAAGAAATGGCGGCATTAAAAAACTTGATTCAAGAAGCCGATGTTTTAATTGTAAATTTTAAAGAAGGTGATGCTAAAAAATTTGGTCTGACTTATGAGGAACTAAAAATAATGAATCCACGGCTTATTTATGGCGAGATAAATGGATTTGGAGAAGGGAATGAAAGGGTTGCCTACGATTTAATATTGCAGGCGGAAACTGGATTTATGTCCATGAATGGTACCCCAAATTCGGGTCCCGTTAAAATGCCTGTAGCTTTAATTGACATCCTTGCTGGTCAACAATTAAGGTCAGGTATACTGACTGCATTATACGAACGAGATGCACTCCACAAAGGTGGTGTAAAAGTCGCTGTTTCTTTGTTCGATGCGGCAATTGCTGCTTTAGCTAATCAAGCTACAAATTGGCTCATGAATCACCATATTCCAGAACGAATTGGAAGTACGCATCCTAATATTGCGCCGTATGGTGAACTATTTACTACCAAAGATAATATCATCGTTACCTTCGCAATTGGGAGCAATAAACAATTCGAAAATTTATGTTTGACACTTGATAAGAAAGAGCTCGTAAACCACCCTAACTTTGAAGACAATCAAAATCGAGTTGAAAATCGACTTTCATTATCCTCCTATCTACAAGAAGCCGTAGGTCAATTCAAAGCAGAGGAACTGGTTAACGAACTTGTTGAATTAAAGGTACCTGTTGCACGCATCAAAAATTTAAAAGAAGTTTTCGATTCAGCCGCAGCACAGGAATTAATTTTAGAAGAAAAAATTGGGGATTTATTAACCAAACGAGTTAAAACGAGCATTTTCAAAATTAACCGTTAAGCTCTTTTCCGACTTTGTTTCAATAATTTTTTGATTCGATCATCAATTAAACGCATCAATAATCGACTGTCTTTATCATTTAACCTACGGCCAAAGGATTTCTCTTTCCCCATATAACTGAATGATAAAGCATCTGTTCCCATTGACCAATATGCGTTCTCAAAAAACTGACCAAACGAGGTTTCCTCTTGCTTTCTTTGGCCAAACTTCTTAATATTTTCGAAAAAATAACGGTTAGCTTTACCGTATGACAATATGGACTTTTTTATGGTCATCCCATCTAAATCTAACCGCAGTAGTTCTTTCCCAAAACGATACCACAATAGTGCTTTCACAGTTTTAAATTCGAAATACCCCCAAAACCCCAAAAAAACAATCGCATAAATTCGTTGATTATCCAATTCTTCTTCCGTTGGTATATCCATATAATTTAGACCAACAAACCCTGTTAAAAGTTGATACAACATGTACAACCCAATAAAAGTAAAAGAAACAACCCAAAGTGTCAAAAGAATTTCTTTCCACCAAACACGTATTGGATGAATAACGATGGTTGTACTTTTATCTTGATCCACAATACTGATGCGATCACCAATCCATTTCTCCATACTGATTCTGTGTAAGCTAAATTTTATTGCATTTGATAGAGTACATAATTATCGTACTTCACGATACAAACTCGTTGATTTTCGTAACCCGAACCTTGTTCGACTGTCTTAAAATTAAAGTCATTCTGAATCAAATCAAGTTTATGATCCTTTAAGGCCTTGTCAAAATTGGTTCCATATTGATATAAAGCACTTAAAAAGTAAAATCCAAAATCAAAACCTTGAGTTGAATAAACATTTGGATCTGTACCCGTTTTTGTTCTGAAAGATCGAATAAAATCTACAGTATGAGGTGCGTTATAATCCAAATAGCGATAAGATGCGTAATGCTGATAAGTTCGATTTCTATACTTTAAATCCATATCATCATATTTATTCCAATCTTCCAATCCAAAAGCAATAATTTTAAAGTTTTTAGCATAAGGATTCAAGTTCATCACCTTATTTAATCTCGCCATTGCACCTGAAACAAATGTTAAGCTTGTAGAAGGAATAATAAAAATATTTGTAGTATCAGACTTTACAATAGTATTCCAATCTCTCCCACTAGAACTCCCAAGATCGACCTCAATAATTTTAGTATTGTAAGCACCTTTTACATTTTTAACAGAATCATTAAATTTTTTCTTCACGGTTTCATAGAGTGCGATATCTTCAGAACCCGTTGGTTTAACAAGAATAATGTTATGCTCTTTATGGGCCTTTAAAACATAATCAACCGTTCCTGACATTAAGGACATGTTTGAAGTAACCCCTTTGTATACATACGGATTTTTGTAAAGTACTTTTGCATCTGCATTAAACGGCAATACCATTCTAATTTTCCTATCAGCACATTCTTTGGCCGTATAAGAAATCGTACTTTGGTATAAAGGACCTACTACCAAATCCATCTCATTAAATTCAGGCTTTGCAAAAATTTTTGCTATCGTGTTGGTATCTCTTTTTGTATCGTAAATGTAGATGTTTAGATTAACACCTGCTTTCGTTAATGAGTCGGCGGCAAGCATAAAGCCCTGATAAAAGTCAAACGATATTTTGGTAGTACCGTACATTTCTTTTACTTCACCTAAACGAGCAGGCTTACTCATCACCGCATCATTTTTGTCTAATAGAAGTGGTAACATTAAGGCCACGTTATACGTTTCTTTAAATTGAGACGGGTCAATAGCCAAAAGAATTGAATCTTCTGGTGATAATTTTGACAAATCCTTTTCAAGAACAGTATAATTTACACGCTTAACGGGAATTTTAAGTTCCAATCCTTTCTTCAATTTTGTACTTCTTAAATCATTAAGCGCCATAATTGTGTCCTGGCTAACCATATATCTTTTAGTAATAGAGTACATGGTTTCTTTTTGCATTACAGTGTGTGTGATAATTGAGTCGTGCAATGAAACACGGTATTCATTTTTAGGTTGAGAAACAGGATCACTTTGAAATGTCTCAGTGGTTTTAACAGCTGTTTCTCCTCCTTTTTTAGGTATAATTAATACTTGACCAATACTCAAGCCTTCGGACAAACCATCGTTTAACGATTTTAAATCATCAATTGAACAATCATATTTTTTAGAAATTCCGTAAAGCGTCTCCCCCTGAACAACAGTATGTTTACTGTAATGAACAGGACTTGTTACAGGAATAGGAATATAAACTTTTTGACCAAGCGCGAGGTTATTAGATAAACCATCATTTGCATTTAAGATGTCCTCTAAACTTGTGTTATATAATTGGTGGATACCATATAACGTATTTCCCTTTTGGACAATATGAACATAGTATTTTTTACCATTTTTAGTTTCAATTGCTGCTTGATCAGGTTGTGCGAAAACACTCCCCATAAAACAACAAAAAACAATAAATAAACTGATAAAATTTTTCATCCTACTAATTTACAAAATTTGGCAACATCTTCTTCTTTACTTATTCCCACTCAATCGTTGCAGGTGGCTTAGAGCTAATATCATAAGTTACTCTATTTATACCTCTTACATTATTTATGATTTCATTCGAAATTTTCGCCAAGAAATCATAAGGCAAGTGACACCAGTCTGCCGTCATTCCATCTGTTGAACTCACAGCTCTTAATGCAACCGCATTTTCGTATGTTCTTTCGTCCCCCATAACACCTACGGTCTGAACAGGTAATAGGATGGCTCCGGCTTGCCATACATCATCGTAAAGATTCCATTTTTTTAAACCTTCAATGAATATACTATCCACTTCTTGCAAGATTCGTACCTTTTCTGCTGTAATATCACCTAAAATACGAATTCCCAACCCTGGACCTGGAAAAGGATGTCTTCCAACTATGTTTTCTGGGATTTCTAACGCTCGTCCTACTCTTCGGACCTCATCTTTAAATAATAGTTTAAGCGGCTCAACGACTTGTAGTTTCATATAATCTGGTAACCCACCTACATTGTGATGTGATTTAATCGTTGCCGAAGGCCCACCTGTAGCTGAAACAGACTCGATTACGTCAGGATATATTGTTCCTTGACCCAGCCATTTTGCATCCTTTACTTTTTGAGATTCTTCGTCAAAAACATCTATAAAAACTCCACCAATTATTTTTCGTTTTTTTTCTGGATCAGATTCTCCAGCAAGTGCAGTGTAGAACTTTTCTTTCGCATCAACACCTTTTACATTTAAACCTAATCCTTTGTACGATTCGAGTACTGATTCAAACTCATTTTTCCTTAAAAGTCCATTATCTACGAATATACAGTGTAATTGATCTCCAATAGCTTTATGGAGAATTGTTGCAGCAACGGAAGAATCAACACCTCCTGACAAACCTAAAATCACACTATCCGAACCAATTTGATTTTTTAGCTTTTCAATTGTAATTTCAATAAATTCATCAGGTGTCCAATTTTGAGAGCAACCGCATATCGTTACAACAAAGTTTTCCAACAACTTTTTTCCATCTTCAGAATGGTAAACTTCTGGATGGAATTGAATTCCGTATGTTGATTCATTCTCTATCTTATACCCTGCAAATTCCACATCATCTGTACTACAAATCACCTTAAAGTCTGCAGGAACTTTCTTGATCGTATCACCGTGACTCATCCAAACTTGAGAATTGTGTCGAACACCTTGTAATAAATCAGAAGACTCATCTACAAAAGCTAAATTTGCTCTTCCATATTCTCTAATTTTTGAAGGCAATACCTCACCTCCAAAATGATTCGCCATAAACTGGGCTCCAAAACAAACGCCTAGCAAAGGGACTTTACCTTTATACATTTCAACTTTTGGAACAGGGGCATTTTCATCGCGAACTGAAAACGGACTCCCAGAAAAAATAACCCCCTTAATGGTGTCATCTAATTCTCGCGGTTTATTCCATGGCGTGATTTCACAATAAACATTAAGTTCTCTAAGTCTTCGGGCAATTAGCTGTGTATATTGCGAACCGAAATCTAAAATTAAAATGGTCTCTTGCATCCCGCAAAGATAAAAACAAGAATGGGTATAAAAGTTATTTTTCTATGAAATTAATTATTCGACAGCAAAAGAATGGAATTAGATGTTATAATCCAATTATTTCAAGTCAAACTCTGAAATAAGCCATAGTGCTAAATTATCTTTTTGCGGCTTTCCGTAAAACTCACCCAAATAAGCAGTGATTTCCTGAATTTTTACGTCATCAGACTTATCTGAAAATTCGTCTAAAATAATTTCGACTTCGTCTTTTAACTCATCAATATTAGGGAATACTGGTGTAAATTCGCTAATCAAGCCTCCATTTCCATTTTGCATATAATAAAGTCCCATGGTGGTTTTCATTGGTGGAATTGGATTACCGTCAATTTTAAATACTTCATTTTTATCAATCAATAGGGTATTTTCGTTAAATGAAAGCTTTTTTCGGATTGTTTCATTCTGATACTCATAAGCCAGATAAAAGAAGTTTTGCTCATCCATAGGAAAAGCTTCATTACCAATCTCTAATTTTAGTTCGTTAATAATAAGATAATCGCCGTTAAAATGATTCTTAAGGTCAATTTTATTTAACAATGCTCCAGACCTCGATGATATAGTATTAGCTGCAGGTAAAATCTTTGTTTGTCCTTTTTCTGAAGACGACAAAACAAACCGTCCCTTTACTCCGCTAATTACAGCTGCTCTTGAATGCGGTGTTGCAAATGAAAGCGCCGTTCCAGAAAGAAAAACATCTCCTTTTTTCATATCTGCTTTAGTTCGCTGAAAGATAATCCTTCCATCCACACGAATTACTTTGTACTTATCGGTTGTTGCAAGTTTTTTAGCTGATTGAGAATTGAATATTGATGTCAATCCTAGAATAAAAATTGACAACAATACCATTAGCATTCCTTTTGTTTTCATCGGTTTATTTAAATTAAGGTTGTAATTCATTTGGCAAAAATTATTCCAAATTTTACAATTTGTTTTGCAGCTGGATTAATTCTTTTTTCACCTCCTCTAAAGCCCGCAATAATTCAACCTTATTCAATTTTTTCTTATTTGACTTTTGCCTGAGATGTTGTTTAGCCCCATCAAGAGTATACCCTTCAATTTTAACGAGTTGGAAAATACGTTCAAAATTTTGAATATCTTTTTGGGTAAACAGGCGATTCCCCTTCTTATTCTTGGTTGGTTTGATAATTGCAAACTCTTTTTCCCAAAACCGAATAAGCGAAGTATTTACGTTAAACATCTCTGCTACTTCACCAATTGAATAATATAATTTACTGCCTTGTAATCCCACAACTAAATTAAAGATAGCGAAAATAATAAAGACAAGCTAGTTTGCCAACATTTACAGGTTGAATAATTGCGGGTGGTTCAATCAAGCAGAATAAAAAGTCTTACTTATCTTTGTAAAAAAAAATTAATGTCGGCATATAAATTCAGAGTATTAATTGACACAGACAAGGACGAAGAAATCTTTCGTGACATAGCTATTGATCCAAATGACAATTTCGAATCTTTTTACCAAACAATAATTTCTTCTTTTGAATTTACCGGTGACCAATTGGCTTCATTCTATGGCAGTAATGAAAGCTGGGACAAAGGACAAGAAGTTGCCTTAATGGACATGGGAATGGGAAATAATGAAGAAGTATTATTGCTCATGAAAGAAACATCTGTTAACGAACTTATTAAGTCAACAGGTGACCGTTTGATTTTGGTCTATGATTTTTTAAAAATGTGGTGCTTTTTAATTGAACTTGTTGAAATTTTACCAAAACCAATTTATGGGCCAACTTTAGTTCTAGCTGTGGGCGATGCTCCTGACGAAAATGACAAAGAAGTAGATTTCACGCAGAGTATGAGCGGCATTCCTGACCTTGGTAATGATATTGACGACATCTTTTCAGATATGGATGAGGACGAGGAAGATTTTGGCAATTTCGAAAACATCGATGATTTTGACATTTAATGAAATTTGAAAAAGACCCAATTGGCCATGCGATTTATGATTTTTCAACTGAAAATGAAGTTGAGAACATCACGGTTATCGCGGACTCATTTGATGATGACATAATGCCAACTGCTTATTTATTTAGACCTGAGGAGTTAATGCCAGGACTTGAAAAAAAAGCACTCGAACTTTGTAAAGGATATGTTTTAGATGTTGGTGCCGCTGCAGGATGTCATTCCAAAATTCTTATCGACAAAGGACTAAAGGTTAGAGCAATCGACACATCCAAAGGAGCAGTTGAATATTTAAAAAGCGAAGGGATTTTAGCCGACAGACTAGAGTTTCTAGATTGTGAAGGACAGTATGATACTATTCTAATTCTGATGAATGGAGTTGGAATTGCTGGAAAACTTGAACTTTTACCTCAATTTCTATCAAAAATAAAAAGCTTATTAAACAAAGACGGGATTGCACTTTGTGATTCTACCGACTTATCCTATCTTTATCAAGAAGAAGATGGTTCAATGTGGGTTGATTTAAATGGATCATACCATGGTGAATTACAATTTAAAATGCGCTATAAAGACGTTACGACAGATTGGTTTAGCTGGCTTTATATTGATTTCGATTTATTGAAAGAATATTGTGAAAAAGCGGGTTTGAACTGTGAGAAAATCATGGACGGACCATCAAATAACTACCTTGCCAAAATAACTCATTCACATGCATAAATTATTTTATTTAATTTGCCTCACACTAATCGGACTAAACAGCTGCTCATCAAATGCCGCACTTAATGAATCGTCCAATCAAGACAAAAATGGTGACGTAGAAGTTAAAGCAAACCGTTCGGTGTTGTGGAGAATTGATAAAGAGAACATGCCTTCTTCCTATCTATTTGGAACGATGCACATGATTAACAAAGAATATTTCCATTTTTCAGCACGGTTAACAGAACGAATTGTGAACAGTGAAGCGATTATTATGGAAGTCGGTGGTATGCCAAATCCTATCGCCGCATTTAATATGATGACAATTGATTCAGGAACAGTACACCAGTTTTTCACCAGCGATCAACTAAAGGAACTGCTTGAATTCATGGACATACAAATGGGAGTAAGTCCTCAGGAATTTGATCAAACTTATGGTCAAATGAAACCATTTTTTATTCTACAATCCTTTAGTCAAGCTTATTTTGAGCCTAGTGCAGAATCATACGATTTACAAATTATGGGACTTGCGCACGAACAAGAGATTCCTTTAATTGGATTGGAAACCATTGAAGAGCAATTGAGTTTCTTTGACAGCATACCATCTGCTGAAATCTCAAAAATGATTATTGAGAGCACGCGCAACTTTGAAAAAGAAAAGAAAAGCGCAATTGAATTAATGGAATATTACAGCAAACAAAAAGTAGACAAACTCATCCCTCTTTTAGAAAAGCAATCGCCAGAATTTATGGCCTATGATGATTTGTTTTTATACGATCGAAACGAAAGATGGATTCCAAAAATTGAGCAAGAAATTAAAAACAAGTCTTGTTTTATAGCTGTTGGGGCTGGACATCTGTTTGGAGACCGTGGCGTTATCGAATTGTTGAAAGCAAAAGGGTATCATCTCACCCCTATTTCTACTCAATAAATTAGCTTGAGCAGTTTAAATTCTTATCTTCGTCAAAATCAAAAATTGGACAAATGAATAAATTATTTTACATCGCACCAGCTGTTTTATTGTTCGCGTGTGGAGAAACGACAAACGAAGAGAATACGGAAGAAGTACAACAAGAAGTCGTAGAGCAGGTAGAAGAAGTTATTGAACCAACAGAAACTACACCAGACGTTGATGCGGAAGTACTTGCATTCCTTGAAGGTAAATCATGGGAAAATCAAGAACCACATGAAAGCGGGATGTATATTGTGATTGATGAAGCCGGTGAAGGTGATGCTCGCCCAACTTTAGCTGATGAAGTAACCATTTATTATCAAGGCTATTTAATGAATGGATTTAAATTTGATGGAACGCAAGATGCACCAGCAACCTTTCCATTATCACATTTAATTGAAGGATGGCAAATTGGTATACCGCACTTTGGAAAAGGTGGTAAAGGTAAATTAATTATCCCTTCAGATTTAGCGTATGGTGATATGGATAGAGGAGACATTCCAGGTGGATCAACTTTAATGTTTGAAATCGAATTAATTGATTGGAATAGCGCTCAATAAACCATATTAAAAAAAATACGGATTAGCAGTTCTTAGAAGGACTGCTATTTTTTTTGCTAAAAAAAGGAATGTCTATCGATTAAGGAATTCTTCCTCAAAAAATGGTAACTTTGCACCAAATAAAAATCAATACAATTGAAACTGCGCGTAACTAAAATTTTCGATTTTGAAACCGCCCATGCTTTGTGGGGATACGATGGGAAATGCAAAAATATCCATGGTCATTCATACAAGCTCACCATTTCAATTACAGGTAAAGTAATTCAGGATAATACAGCGGTGAAAAATGGGATGATAATTGACTTTAGTGATTTAAAAAAAATCATCAATAAAGCTGTTGTTGATGATTTTGATCATGCCCTCTTAGTGAATGGTGAAACTCCACATGCGAAATATGCAGAAGTTGAATCGGGCTTTTCTAAAATTATTCTTTGTCCTTATCAACCTACATGCGAAAACATGCTAATTGACATGGTAAAACGCGTTCGTTTAGCCTTACCAGCAGATATCGAATTGAAGTACGCTAAACTCCAAGAAACAGACAGTAGTTTTGCGGAGTGGTACCTTTCTGACAATACCTACTAAATGGCAGATCAATTAATTCAAAAATACAATATTCCGGGACCTCGTTATACAAGTTATCCCACTGTTCCTTACTGGGATGAAACAGGCATATCGATAGAAAATTGGAAAAAAACGTTCATCAGAACATTTGAAGAAACAAATGAAACGGAAGGAATAAGCCTATACATTCATCTTCCTTTTTGTGAAAACCTCTGCACATTTTGTGGTTGCCATAAACGCATCACAAAACGCCATGATGTAGAAATTCCTTACATTGATTCTGTCCTTAAAGAGTGGAATTTATATTGCGATCTTCTACCTGGACGACCTAAAATTAAAGAACTACATCTTGGAGGGGGAACACCGACATTTTTCAGTCCAAAAAATCTAGAAAAATTGATGAACGGTCTCTTCGAACGATCAGACAGATGTGATGAATATGAATTTAGTTTTGAAGGACATCCAAACAATACAACCGAAGAGCACCTTCAAACCCTTTTTGATTTAGGTTATAGACGAAATAGTTTTGGTGTGCAAGATTACGACCCTCTTGTTCAAAAGACAATAAATCGTATTCAACCTTTTGAGAATGTTGAAAAGGTCACGAATATTTCTAGAGAAATTGGCTACAGGTCCGTCAGTCATGATTTAGTATTTGGATTGCCCCATCAAACACTGGATAGCATTGCCAATACTATTGAAAGGACTCAAGAATTAAAGCCCGATCGCATTGCGTTTTACAGTTACGCACATGTTCCATGGATTAAAGGTGTTGGTCAAAGGGGGTATGACGATAAAGATTTGCCTTCTGCTGAATTAAAGCGTGAAATGTATGAGTATGGCAAAAAAAAGCTTCATGACATTGGTTATGTTGAAATAGGGATGGATCATTTTGCTTTAAAAAGTGACAATATGTACAAAGCGATGGTTGATCAAAAACTCCATCGAAATTTCATGGGATATACAGCAGGTAACACTCAATTAATGATTGGACTTGGAATGAGTGCAATTAGTGACTCATGGTATAGTTTCGCTCAAAACGTCAAAACAGTTGAGGAATATCAAGTCATTGTAGAAAAAGGTGAAATTCCAATTTTTAAAGGACATCTTTTAAGCCAAGAAGATTTAGTAATTCGACGACACATCCTAAATATAATGTGTCATTTTGAAACATCTTGGAAAGATAAAAACAGTCAATTCCCTGAGCTTCCTGAAGTAATTGAAAGGTTAAAGGAAATGGCAAACGACGGATTAGTAACAATTCACGAATCTGGGTTAAAATTACCAGAATCTGCCCGACCTTTTGTGAGAAATATCTGTATGGCTTTTGATTTGCGACTAATTAGAAAAAAACCAAGTACACGCGTTTTTTCAATGACGATATAATCAGTTATAATCTTTCTAAGTACTGGTCATCATCTAATAGTTCCCCGTCAATAGCAGCTTTTTCGCTTGCTTTTCTTTTTGCAACCTGTTCAAGAACATACCACGTAATCAAGACTCCTACTATTCCACCACCAATACTTATACCATATGCCGCCGCTTCAAAACTCAAGGTATAAGTATCGAACAATGCGAAAATAAATACAGCTAAAAACTGACCAGCGAAGTAACTTGCTCCAGCAATTACCGCCCAAAGCACACCATTCAATGCTCTTTTTACCGCCAATCGATAAAAGCCACTGCATATAAAAATTAGAACTATCATGCCCAAATATAAAAAAACTGCCACGCAAATTACGTGACAGTTTTATTTTTATCTAAAAAATTTATATCCAATTATTCTTTAACCAAAGGAATCACAGATACCTTACCTTCACTATGTACATTTAATAAATATGTTCCTTTAGAAAGTTCTGCTAAAGATATGCTCTCGTTGTCAACACTTTTTCCAGCGCTAATTTCTTTCCCTTGATTATCAAATAAGGACCATTCAAATTGACCTTCGAATTCAATCATCACAAAATCAACCACCGGATTCGGGTAAACCTTTAAATTTTCCAATTCATTCTTTTCAATACTTGCTTGCGAATCAACGATAAATGTTACTTCTGAATCACACATACCATCTGATACAATAACGGTATATGTTCCAACTGTTAAAGCGTTGATATCTTCAGTTGTTGCACCATTAGACCATAAAAAAGTATAAGGTCCACCTGTTCCTCCCGACGGTGTAAAATCGATTTCCCCATCATACCCCATGCCAGTCATCATCGTAACTTCTCCCGTTCCGGTTGGTACTTCATTTGAATACACAGTAACTTCGCTAGAAGACTCACATCCGTATGAATTTGTTCCTGTAACCGTGTAAGTCACTGCACCCGGTTCTTGCATTAATGGTTCACCGTCGACTACCCCCATGTCCCATACATAAGTCGCTTCATCACCAATCCCCATCAAGACAAATTCTTCGTCCTCACATACTGTTTTATTCTCACCACCAGATACTGCTGGAGCTGGAGATACAACAACCTCAACAGCATCTGTTGAAAGACACCCAGTCTCTACATCAAGTCCTGACACAATAAAAACGTTAAGACCATCAGATCCTGGAGCGAAAGGGACCCCAGGCTCTATTCCAGCCCCAAAAGTATATTCATCAGCTGTCCCAGTAACATTTAATGTAATTTCATCACCGCTACAAATTTCACTTTCCGAAACTGTAGCGTTTACTTCTGGTCCTTCAATTACTTCAACAATCAGAGATCCCTCACATCCGGCATTCGGACAAAACGAATACATATCGTCTGTAACAGACCAGTTGGAACGATTTCTACCAGGAACAGGATAAGCCTCCGTACCGCTAGCATTTTCAATACCCATTGTATGCAATCCGCCGTCACTAGGCATTGTAGTTGTATGAATCTCTACACAATTTGAAGTTTCTTTAAGGTGAACCTGCGATGTCACATTAAAACCAGAAGAGAAATGATCGACATTATAGAACTCCATTACTAATATTCTATCCGGAGCGGCACCTACAGTTTCATATCGAATAAGATTTACGGCTGGCGCACCTCCATTCCCTGGGTCCAAATCTTCCCATGCAAAGGCTATGAGGTTATTTGGCGCAGAACCTGTTGGTAAGTTCTGTCCCGAACAACATCCGTTTGGAGAACCAGCTGCAAAGGTCATGAACCCATTTGACGAGATGTAAAAATTTGAATAATCATTGCCAAAGAAGTTAAATGTAAAGCCAATTGGCAAAGCTGAAGAAACTTGATCGTCACCAAGTGTTACGGTTGTTGCTCCACCACCAGAAATATCAATGGGCGCAAAAACGCCAGGCTCCATTGTATATCCTTCACCGGGAGCAGAAACAGTAATTTCATGTGTTCCTATACCCGCATCTACTGGGTTAAAAAAGTTTCCTGAAATTCCTGGTCCATCAAAGACTGCACCCGGAGCTTCAACAGATAATTCAGCTGGAGCACCTTCGAGACACATCTCACCTGTTATCCCCTCTATTTCACATTGCGTATAAGCTGTCATTCCTATTGACAAGCCTATCATTGAAAGTAGTTTTATCTTCATATCATTTATCTTAAAAAATTGGTTCTCGCTAATTTAAGGGATTTTTTTAAAAAAAACACAAACACATCACTACAATGTTTATTAAAAAACAAAAGCGCCGTTTCCACGGCGCTTTTCTTCACATTATATAAGTAGGAGGTTAATCTTCCTTAACCTCTTCGAAATCCACGTCTTCCGCACTAACATCGTCCGTCGCATCATTTCCAGCATCACCAGTTGGTTGACCTTCAGCTGCTCCTTCTTGATTCGCGTACATGTCTTGTGAAGCTGCTTGGAAAACAGTATTTAATTTTTCCATGGCGCTATCAATTGTAGCAAAATCTTTAGCTTCGTGCGCTGTTTTTAGTTCAGCTAACGCTGTTTCGATTGGTTCTTTTTTATCCGCAGGAATTTTATCTCCATACTCAGATAATTGCTTTTCAGTTTGGAAAATTAAAGAATCTGCAGCGTTTAATTTATCTGCCTCTTCCTTTCTTTTCTTATCTGCTTCAGCATTACTTTCAGCGTCCGCTTTCATCTTTGCGATTTCTTCTTCTGACAAACCTGATGACGCTTCAATTTTAATTGACTGCTCTTTACCAGTTGCTTTGTCTTTAGCAGAAATATTCATAATTCCGTTAGCATCAATATCGAAGGTTACTTCAATTTGAGGAACCCCTCTTGGTGCTGGTGGAATATCAGTTAACTGAAAACGTCCTAGTGATTTATTATCATTCGCCATAGGTCGCTCTCCTTGTAAAACATGGATATCTACTGCGGGTTGATTATCTGAGGCAGTAGAGAAAGTTTCAGATTTTTTAGTCGGGATCGTTGTATTCGCCTCAATCAATTTCGTCATTACACCACCCATCGTTTCAATTCCGAGTGACAAAGGAGTAACATCTAAGAGTAGTACATCTTTTACTTCCCCTGTTAAAACTCCTCCTTGGATCGCTGCTCCTAAAGCAACAACCTCATCCGGATTAACTCCTTTTGAAGGCTCTTTTCCGAAGAATTTTTTTACAGCTTCTTGAATTGCAGGGATTCGCGTTGAACCACCTACCAAAATTACCTCATCAATATCACCAGTAGACAATCCTGCATTTTTAAGTGCTGTTTTACATGGCTCAATTGTTCGTTTCACTAAATCATCAATTAACTGCTCAAAATTAGCTCGAGTTAACGTTCGTACCAAGTGTTTTGGAATTCCGTTTACCGGCATTATATAAGGCAAATTAATTTCAGAAGAAGTTGTTGAAGATAGTTCGATTTTTGCCTTTTCTGCAGCCTCTTTCAATCTTTGCAAAGCCATTGGGTCTTCTCTAAGATCGATTCCTTCGTCTTTCTTAAATTCTTCAGCTAACCAATTAATGATTTTATCATCAACATCGTCCCCTCCAAGATGTGTATCACCATCTGTCGATAACACTTCAAAAACACCGTCACCTAATTCCAGAACTGATACGTCATGCGTACCTCCACCAAAATCAAATACGATAATTTTTTGATCATCGGTTTTTTTATCCAAACCATAAGCAAGAGCTGCCGCTGTTGGTTCGTTGATGATTCTCTTCACTTTTAATCCTGCAATTTCTCCAGCTTCTTTCGTAGCCTGTCTTTGCGAATCATTAAAGTAAGCCGGTACAGTAATTACAGCTTCTGAAACTTCTTGTCCTAAATAATCTTCAGCTGTTTTTTTCATCTTTTGAAGAATCATAGCTGAAATTTCTTGAGGAGTATACATGCGATCATCAACCTTAACTCTTGGAGTGTTATTATCTCCTTTAACAACCGGATAAGGTACTCGATTAATTTCCTTTGAAACATTATCAAATGTTGTTCCCATAAAACGTTTGATCGAATAAATCGTTTTATCAGGGTTGGTGATAGCTTGTCTTTTCGCTGGATCACCTACTTTTCTTTCTCCTCCTTCAACAAAAGCAACTACAGATGGCGTGGTTCTTTTCCCTTCCGCATTTGTAATTACCACAGGTTCATTACCCTCCATAACAGAAACGCAAGAATTTGTTGTACCGAGATCAATTCCTATTATTTTACTCATATTGTTATTATTTAATATTCTAATTTTTTAAACTCAACCTCATTAAGTCAATCATTGTGCCATTGCCTGTTCTTGCAATTTATGCCATCATTTTGTCAGTTTTGCTGTATCAACATCTTTTGTGTGTGACAGAACGTCATAAAACATGTCAGCATGAATTGTTTTTAAAATGTTGATAAAAAAGAATTCGTTTGAAAAAATGACTTTGGATATGAATTATATTTGTGTATTAAAAAAATTAAAAGCGTATTCATTATGAACTTTATCATATCAAGTTCTACCTTATTAAAAAATTTACAACGAATTAGTGGAGTGTTGAACAGTAGTAATTCTCTCCCTATTTTAGATAATTTTCTTTTTGAATTAACTGAGGGAAACTTAACTATTTCGGCATCGGATTTAGAAAACACAATGAAAACAAGTGTTCAGCCTGACGAAGCTAAAGAAGATGGTCGAATTGCGATACCAGCAAAACTGTTATTAGATACTTTAAAGAATTTTTCAGACCAACCACTATCTTTTACTATAGATGCTGGAACATACGGAATTGAAATTTCTTCAGATTATGGGAAATACAAACTAGTTGGACAAAATGCCGATGACTTCCCGAAATCACCTGAGTTAGAAAATGCTGATTCAATTGAGTTGAGCGGAGACATCATTGCAAATGCAATTGATAAAACACTTTTCGCTACTGGAAATGATGACTTAAGACCTGTAATGAGCGGTGTGTTTTGCGATTTTTCATCCGAAAAACTAATCTTTGTTGCTACGGATGCTCACAAACTTGTGCGCTATGGTCGGAGTGATTCCAGTGCTTCAAAAAGTGCTGATTTCATCTTACCAAAAAAACCATTAAACTTATTGAAACAAAATTTAAGTGGTGACGAAGCAATAAAAATTAATTACAACGAAACCACAGTTCGGTTCAACTTTAAAAATATTGAATTGACTTGTCGTTTGATTGATGGAAAATACCCGAATTATGAAGCAGTTATTCCTCAAGAAAATCCAAATGTTCTTACTGTTGACAGATTGTCCTTCTTAAATTCGATTAAACGTGTGTCAATTTTTGCGAACAAAACAACCCACCAAGTCAAAATTAAAGTAGCTGGCAGTGAGCTTTCTTTATCTGCAGAAGATTTAGATTTCTCAAATGAAGCAAAAGAACGCCTCACTTGTAATTACACTGGTGATGATATGGAAATTGGCTTTAACTCCAAATTCTTAATGGAGATGCTAAACCACATTCATACTGAGGAGGTAATTCTTGAAATGAGTGAACCAAATAAGGCAGGTATTTTATTACCGAGTAGTAATGAGAATTCAGATGAAGATATTTTAATGCTCGTAATGCCTGTTATGATCCGATAAAAAATCAATTGATCAATATAGAAAGACCGCTAAATTCAATATTTAAGCGGTCTTTTTTTTACTTAAGTAATAAGACGGTTTTTAGGTATAAAATTTGCAGTAAATCTCTTCTAAAACATAACGAATGTATTTCAACCCCAGAGTCATCAGTCTTTTTACATTACTCTTAATTCTAAGTAGTTGTTTTGTCGCAGATAATATTTTTCTTGATGAAAGTCAGGAAACAAATTCGGATAATCTTCAAAAAAAAGCAGAAGACGCAGTAAAAGCACATATTAAATCTGATATCCAAAATGAAGTAACCTATAAACCCTATGGATTTAATTCAATCAAGATTATAAAGCCAATTGCAATTGTTGAACTTGACCGATTGGAGGAAGAGTACAAGAAGAATCCCAATGACACAATCAAAAAACTCAACTATGAAAAACAACTTGCACATGTGCGAAAAATGCAAATAGAACGAACGGTGAAAATTGATCATTTTTATACCCTACAAAAAGACAGTGCGGATATTCAAGTTTTTGAAGTCTCCTATTATTTAAATGACACGTTTGGAATAAAATCGTTCGAACCTGAAATCTCTCTTAACATTAATCAGACAGAACGTGAAATTCTTGATTTTTATTTTTACGAATACACACTCTTTCGAGCAAGAACCTATAGTGAAGGAAGAACTTTGAGTCTAAATTTTTATCGTCATTTTAAAGGCAGACTAGAAGAAATCGATGATCGAAAAACTAAATCTGCTTTTTTACGACATGTGCTCGACCTTTGCACAATTGTGAGAGTAACAGGTGAATTTAATCAAGACAACGTTGTTCAGGCGCTAACTCAAAAATACATCTTAAAAAATAGAGCTGATATCATCGATTATGTCCCGTTAGATTACACAACTTTATACGAAACAAAAAATAATGAGAATGATGAATTAATGGGTTATTATTTTTTTCATAAATTTAGTGGAACTTACAACAATATAACTGACACAAGTGTAGTCTTGGTGGAATTTTCACCTTACTACGAGGTCAACCAAATATTTCAAATGGAAGAACCGTTTGAATTTTATTTGAAACAAGTAGAATGAAACCATATTTAATTGCATTATCGCTCCTTATTTGTACATCAATTTATTCGAACGAACCGGTCACTTCTATAGAATTAGAAAAAATTGAAAAAAGTATTAAGTCATGGACGGACAGTTCTCTTATAGCCTATCATGGTGATAAATTTGAAAACCATCGGGCTTTTTACACGGACGATTTTTTTATTCAGAATACAAGAATTGAGTTATACGGCGAAAAAATTGAAAAACTTAAAGCTCAAAAGCAGAACGGTTCATATCCAGGGACCGAAAATGAATATAACGAAAATCTAAAGACACTTGAAGCGGTTATTCTTGAAGCCAGTAGTAAGATTCAAAATATCGATCGTGTAGCGCATTACGAAGTAAATTATTGGTCGAACATTCAAACAAAAGATGGCGTTACCGTATATTTTGAAATTGTTTTTAAACTAAATTCCAATTTCGAAATTATATCTGCGAAAGAAAACAGCTCAATCGGCAAAATTGGACCTCAATCAAAAATTGCCTATAAATCGGGCAAACATCCAATAAGAGTGATAGAAAAAGATTAAAAATCTAATGTGTAAGCACCCTTAGAAGCAATATCATGAACAGTGATATTCTTTTGATTATTTAAGAAGTTTCTTAATCCATAAGAATTATTCGCTCCCAAAACAACAGTTGTTCGACTGACTTCTAACTGTTCGAGCAAATTTTCCGGTAAATAATCCTCATGATGAAAATAAATTATATCCGTTCTTGGAATTGAGTCGTAACTTTTACGGCCGTCGAAAACCAATAAAGTTTGCTTACCAACTCGTAGGACATCGTTCAAAGAATCAAGAGACATATAACAATCTTCCTGCTTACTGCTTAATCGATAATAGCGATTAGTATAAATACTGAACCCCATTAGCGCATTATCCTTCTTTAATTCCTTACTTGCAATAAAAAGATTTGAACGGCCATAAAAAACATCAATCGCATTGTAATTATTAACCTGATAAGCAATCAACTGATTAGATTCACTTATTCGTTTTTGATTAAAGTGTATAAAACAAAGCCAAATCAACGCTCCAAACAAACCGGAAATAAACCAACGTTTATTTCTGAGGTAAAATGCAATAGAAAAAGTGAAAATTAGGAGATAAACCCAAACCGTCTCAAACCAATAAAATGCTATTCCTTTTTGAACAGAATTTGGTAAATCATTTATCCAACCCACACCAAAATTCATTACACTCAATAAAAAATCCAGCAAAAAAAGAAAAAAATCTCCTACCATACTAATCCAGGAGGTAGAGAAGTATAGAATGCCTATAAGTAATACTGCAAATGCAAGTGGTATAACGATGAGATTAGAGAGCAAAAAATAATTTGGAAACTGGTTAAAATAATATACCCCTATTGGAAATGTTGCAATTTGCGCCGCAATCGAAACACTGGATATCTGCCAAATTTTATCGAATAAAAAGTACTTTGTGTACCATAAATTGTAGATTTTAGGCTGCATAAAAACAATACCCAAAACTGCTAGGTAGCTCAATTGAAAACCGACTTTAAAAAGGACAAAGGGATCAATAATTAATAGTACAAATGCCGAAACAAATATGGACTGATAGACAGAATTTTCACGTTCGATTTCATTTCCGATTAACACAAAAGAAAACATTACAGCTGCTCTTAGCACTGAAGGAGAAAAACCTGTGAGCAAAGCATATGACCAAATGGAAAGGAGAACGAGTACAATAAAAAAGTACTTCCCCCAATGAATTCGTTTTAACGGCTTCAATAAATACGACAACAACAGCATTACAATTCCAACATGCAGTCCTGATACGGCGAGTACATGCATTGCCCCTGCTCCCGAAAATTTTGTCATCACATCGCGATCTAAACTAGTTTTACTACCGAGAAGTAAGGCCTTTGCGACAGCCTGATTCTCTTTTGATAAAGTTGATTTCGATAATAAATCTTCGAGGGTTTCCCGTAATTCTGAAAAAAAGTTCTGGAGAGCGCCAATATCATTCCCTAACTTCTTCCAATTATCCTTTCTCACGTAGGATTGATGAGTAATTCCCTCAATTGCCAAATGTTTAGAATAATCAAAAGCATAAGGATTAGTATTGGATGGTATAGGCTGAAAGCGAGAATAAAACTGAAGTAAATCACCATGTTTTAGTTGCCTTGAACAACTATCCTTTTCAAAATAAACCATTGCATTTCCCGTTGTCGTTTCATTTTCCACGCCAAGTACTGAAACCACGCAGCTCATTGATTTGTTCTTTTCTACGGGGCGCTCGATAATCCTAACTTGAAATAGCTTCTTTTTATTTTGACATTTTACCGAAAAATAATCTGACCTATTATCAGTACGATGCAAATTAATCAATACAATCCCTAAAACAAAAAAAAGCAATGTTGCCATCCAACCAAAAAACATATTCAAACGAGTTACTTTTGACAGCAATGGGATAGCAAGAATACAGAGACCGAAAAATAAGGTTAAAACCCATTTAAGGGGAAGGTCCAATTTTAAAATATGCGCCGTGATAATTCCAAGTACCAAGGGTACGAGCAATTTTAGTATCAATGGCACTCTAATCTTTGAAATATTCAAGTAAATAGGGGTTAAATAATTGCCGAAACGAATCGTTGATAATGGATTTTTCGAATCATTACAAGCGTAGTTTGGGCTAACATCAACTAAGTTAAGAAAAAAATCAAAATGAAAAAAAAGAAACAGAATTGATAATGAGTCAAAATCATTTTATATTTTAGCTACAAATAATCCATTTTTCAGATGATAAAAACGAAAAAAATATTGAATTTATCTGCTATTGCTGTGTTTATAGCACTAACATCATGTGGAGGGTCAAGCGATGCCGATACGAATGAATTAAATGTTGTTGACACCGTCGAAAGTAACGCCGAGGAGCAAATGGAGCAACTATTCGAATCTCCAGCTGTTGAATCGGTTCTACCATCGCCTTTGCAAGTTGCTAGTATATTTAAAAAGTCAGGACTATCTTACAATTCTGATGCACCTTCTGACCCAAATTTGGCAGAAAGCTACACGACTGAATTAAAGCAAATGCTCAATTTTGGTGTATATTCAGCTGACATGGCATATTGTGTGTTAAATGACCAAGCAAATGAAGGTAGAAAATACCTGATGACCATTACCGATTTAGCGGAGAAAATTGGGATGGAAACGGTTTTTGAACACAAGGATTTAATGGATAGATTTGATACACACATTGACAACAAAGACTCTATTGAAGTTTTGATGATTGAAATTCATGAACGCACGGAAACCTACATGGATGAAAATGACACTCGCTTTAAGGAAGCAATTCATTTTGCAGGTGCTTGGACTGAGGGAATGTATTTAGGTGTTTATGACTATGAACACAATAAAGACAAAGAAGATGTAGGTTCAAGAGTTGCTGAGCAAATGTCGATTCTCAAAAATATCATCAACGGATTAGAGGATCCCCGAAATGATGGCATGGATATTGACTGGCTTTTGACAGAAATGAAATCAATTCAAGATACATTTAACGGCTTTAGCTCCGTGGACAAATATTACAATAACCCAGATGCTGATGTTCTCGTTTTAACGAGTAAAGAATATGACGAACTAGGAACATTAATTAAGAATTTAAGAACAAAGATTACAGCAGCATAAAAATGCAACTATGAAAAGAACACTCACAATTTTAGGAATATTTGGAATTGCAATCTTATTTGCTCAAACTGCGGCCAATCTTACTGAGTTCAAAGAGAACATTGCATCGCAAAAAACGGAGGCAAAAGAAGCTTTAGGTTCATATCGATTTGATGGTTCAAAAATCACCTATTTTAATTTCAAAACATACGAACAAATTAAGGAAGTAGAAATCTACCTTTTTAACAACACAGATTACCGTTTTTCTTTTAATGGAAAATCTTTACCGTTTGATATCAGCGTTCAAATTTACGACAAAGGAAAAACAGCTTCAGATCGAACCTTATTAAAAGAGTTCACTGGTCTTCAAGGTCAAAATTTGTTGGTTGAATCATCTGAATTAAACACAACCTACCTTGAGAAAACCGGTCACAGCGGACGTTTGAAAAGAGTATTTGTTGATTATATTATAACCGCAATACCGACCGCTGAAAACAAGACACCAACCATGAAAGAACGTGGGGCGGTAGTCCTGGTAATGGGATATAAAAATTAGATTAATAAAAAATAGAATTTTTAGAAGCCCAAAGGATTAAATCTTTGGGTTTTTTTAATTTTGCACCAAATTGTCCTCAAGGTGCAATTCTAAACAAGTTGAATTATAAGAAATGATAGCAGTAACTTTACCTGACGGTAGTATAAGAGAGTATGAAAACGGAACATCCGCATTAGATGTTGCCCGTAGCATCAGTGAAGGATTAGCAAGAAATGTCCTCGCAGCTGAAATTAATGGAGAAGTGGTAGATGCCATGCGTCCTATTGAAAACGATGTAAATCTTTCATTACTCACCTGGAACGATGCAGGAGGTAAAAGCACAATGTGGCATAGTTCGGCTCACCTTATGGCCGAGGCAATTGAAGATCTTTATCCCGGAACGAAGCTTGCAATTGGACCGCCAATTGAGAATGGATTTTATTACGATATTGATTTAGGTGAACATCATATCACTGATGCTGATTTGCCCAAAATTGAGAAGAAAATGACGGAGTTAGCGCGTCAAAAAAATGAATATGTTCGTCAAGAAATATCAAAAGCCGATGCTATTGCCTATTTCAAAGAAAAAGGCGATGAGTATAAATTGGAATTACTTGAAGACCTTGAAGATGGAACGATTACCTTTTATACACAAGGAAACTTCACAGACTTATGTAGAGGTCCTCACATTCCTAACACAGGATTTATAAAAGCCATCAAACTGACTTCTATTGCTGGTGCCTATTGGAAAGGCGATGAAAATCGTCAGCAGCTCACACGAATTTATGGTATCACATTTCCTAAAGCAAAAGAGCTTAAGGAATATTTAGAAATGATTGAAGAAGCAAAAAAACGTGATCACCGAAAACTAGGAAAAGAATTGGGACTTTTCACTTTTTCTCAACGTGTTGGTCAAGGATTGCCGTTATGGTTGCCAAAAGGTGCTGCGTTGCGTGAAAGATTGGAGAACTTTTTGAAACGAGCTCAACGACAAGCTGGTTATGAACCGGTAATCACTCCTCATATTGGACATAAGGACCTGTATGAAACTTCTGGTCACTATGCGAAATATGGAGAAGATTCTTTCCGACCAATCACAACTCCGCACGAGGGTGAAGAATTTTTGTTGAAGCCAATGAACTGTCCGCACCATTGTGAAATATTCAAAGCAAGTCCTAAATCGTACAAAGACTTACCTGTGCGCTATGCCGAGTTTGGTACCGTATACCGCTATGAACAAAGTGGTGAATTACATGGCTTAACGCGTGTTAGAGGTTTCACTCAAGATGACGCCCACTTGTTTTGTACTCCTGAACAAGTGAAGGATGAATTTAAAAAGGTAATCGATTTAGTACTTTACATTTTTAAAACGTTGAAGTTTGAAAACTTCCGAGCTCAAGTGTCTTTACGTGATCCTAATAATCCTGATAAATATATTGGTTCAGATGAAAATTGGGAAAAGGCGGAGAGAGCCATTATTGAAGCAACTGAAGAAAAAGGTTTAGATTCTGTCATTGAATATGGTGAAGCTGCATTCTATGGACCAAAGCTAGATTTCATGGTAAAAGATGCCTTGAATAGAGATTGGCAACTCGGCACCATTCAAGTTGATTATAACTTGCCTGAACGATTCGAATTAGAGTATACTGGTGCAGATAATGAAAAACACCGACCGGTAATGATACATCGTGCACCATTTGGTTCGATGGAACGATTTGTTGCCGTACTTATTGAGCATTGCGGAGGTAAATTCCCGTTATGGCTTACAACTGAACAAGTTGCGATATTACCAATTAGTGAAAAACACAATGAATACGCTGAAAAAGTTTTGAATTATCTAAATAATTCCGATATTCGCGGATTCGTTGATGATAGGAACGAGAAAATTGGTAAGAAAATTAGGGACAATGAGTTAAACAAAATCCCGTTCATGCTAATTGTTGGAGAGAAAGAAGAGGCTGAAAACGCCGTATCTGTGCGTAAGCAAGGAGACGGTGACACAGGTACAATTCCGATCGAAGAATTTGTTCAATTCATCAACAAGGAAATTGAAAAAGAATTACATTAATAATTACTAACCAATTTTTGGGAGGGCAAAACCATAGCTATTAAAAAGAAAAATAACAGAAGAAATTATAGACGGCGCGAAGAGCCGTATAGAATTAATGAGAAGATTACAGCACGTGAAGTGCGATTAGTTAGTGATGACGGAGCAGAAATTCTTTCCGTTAGAGATGCGATCGCAAAGGCACAGGAAGCTGAACTTGATTTAGTTGAGATTTCTCCAAATGCAAAGCCACCGGTTTGTAAAATTATTGACTATAAAAAATTCTTATTCGAACAAAAAAAGCGTCAGAAAGAATTAAAGTCAAAACAAACGAAGGTTGTTGTTAAGGAAATACGAATGGGTCCTAATACAGAGGAACATGACTTTAACTTTAAGTTGAATCATGCTAAAACTTTCTTACAAGAAGGTGCCAAAGTAAAGGCCTATGTATTCTTTAAAGGTAGAACGATTGTTTTTAAAGATCGTGGTGAAATTTTACTTTTAAAATTTGCTCAAGAGTTAGAAGAGTATGGTTCGTTAGAGCAAATGCCGAAGTTAGAAGGTAAGAAGATGATCATGATGATCAATCCTAAGAAAAAATAATACAATAAACAGGTAACCGATTGAATTCAGATTCAATCCTAAAAAAAAAGAAGATGCCTAAAATGAAAACAAAAGCCAGTGCTAAGAAGAGATTCAAAGTGACAGGTACTGGAAAAATTAAAAGAAAGCACGCTTTCAAAAGTCACATTTTGACTAAAAAGTCGAAAAAAAGAAAAGCTAAGTTGACTAAAGCTGGATTAGTTCACAAGTCAGACGAAGCAGCAATCAAAACACAATTGTGTATCTAATTCACCTCGGGTGATTAGAGGTTTATATTATTTACCCGGTGCCTAGTCCAAAAGGGTCCAATTAGTTGGAACACTATTCACCAAAAAATTTAAAATTATGCCTAGAGCTAAAAATGCAGTCGCTTCAAGAGCGAGAAGAAAATCAACAATGAAACTTGCCAAAGGTTATTTTGGCAGAAGAAAAAACGTTTGGACAGTTGCAAAAAATGCAGTTGAAAAAGGTTTAGTTTACGCTTACCAAGGTCGTAAACAAAAGAAAAGAACATTTAGAGCACTTTGGATTCAAAGAATTAACGCAGGTGCTAGACAACATGGAATGAGTTACTCTCAATTCATGGGGAAAGTAAATGCAAAAGGTTTACAATTAAACCGTAAAGTTTTAGCTGATTTAGCAATGAATCATCCTGAAGCTTTCAAAGCAATCGTTGACCAAGTTAAGTAAATTGAATTTATCCTGATTATTGTATTGACCGCAACGGAAATCCGTTGCGGTTTTTTTTTATATTTTCGTTACCGCTATTCAATATCCAAAATATGACACCCGAACAACGGAAAGCACATCTTGCAAACACGGCTGAACGCATAAAAAAAGCGAGAGAAGCTGAATTAATTAAAGAGAAGGAGTTTTATACCAAGATCACCTCAGGAACCTCATGGCTCTGGTTTAAAATTGGAACAGCCTTTTGTATCTTAATGGTAATATTGACAACTTACGACACCTTTTTTGATGGAGAAACTAAACCAATCAGTCAAAATGATTATAATTTTAACCGCGAATTATATGCGATCGGTTACCAATCAGTTTGGGTAGACGACAATCTTTTTATTGTTCCCATTGAAAGCATGATTGGAATGGACATGAATTCTTTCCAAGTTACCTACTCCCCTATTTTTGGTGACCCTAAATTTTTAAGCTTTGCGAGTTATTACGAAGACACCAAAACACCACTTGAAAAACGGATCCAGGTGGCTCAAAAACGAATCTCAATTTACGAATGGTTCCCACTTGCTCAAATCATGTTACTTTTACCACTTTTAGTTATTATCTTTAAGCGACAGAAAGCATGGTTTAATTTTGCACGAGTTGGATGTTTTATTCTCCTATTTCCTGGAAGCATTCTACTCCTTTTTACACTTATTTTATAACAATTGAATCACCTCAATAAATACTATAAAAAATTAGGCATAAGTCCTACACGTGATGAATCAGTAATTAAAAAGGCTTATCGAAAAAAAGCTTTAAAATATCATCCCGACAGAAACCCTTCTCCAACAGCTCAAGAAGAGTTTATTAAATTGACAGAAGCCTATGAAATATTGATTGGACTTCAAAGTTCTCCTCAGCCACAAAAAAGTCAACCCAAAACAGCTGAAGAAGTTAGAGCCGAAAAGATTAAAAAAGCGCAGGAAAGATACCATAAAATGCGCAATACCGAACAAAAAAAGGATGAAGCTTATTTCAATAAAATAACGACTGGCTTGACATGGAAGTTCTTTAAAATTTTGGCCATCTATACGGCCGTATTTTCAATTCTTCTTACCGCGGACTTCTTTTTAACAGGAGAAAAAAAAGCCATTCCAAAAATTGAAACTTATGGTTATTTACCAAAAGTGTTAGAGCTTGAGGGGGAACTATTTCAAATTCCTAGGGAAGAGTATTGGATAGGCTACTTTCCTCCTATTCAACTTAAATACTCTTATTTCTTTAAGGATTTAAAATCTGTCGAAGTATTAGATTTTCATCCAGATATTTACACGATGCAACGACCATCAGATCGGCGAAATAAGTATCGTCTATTTGAACAATTTGAGGCCACAGAATTTCACTCCTATGCTTCTGTTTACTATTTGTTTCCTTACTTTCAAATTATGCTCTTTTTGCCATTATTCATATTCTGGTACAAAAAACCCAATATTAATTTTGTTCTCGGAAGACTATTTAGCTTGTATGTCATTTTTCCAGTGGCCCTTATTCTTTCCATCTTTAATGGACGTTTACTGAGTTTGTTTGGATTATTGTAAAACTTAATATTTCAGGCAAACAAGAAGTGGAATTGATTTTAAAAACCTAAATTTACATTTATTCAAAAATTTAATAAATCCTACAGCAGAAACGAAGAAAACAAGTACTATGCGAGCAAAATTTTTAATTTTATTTTTACTTATCGTTCCAAATTTTATCGGTTTAGCAGCGGATAAAAAAGCATACGAAATTTACAATCACAAAGGAAAAAAAGTGGACTTCGACAAAGTCCTCAAAGCTACAACTGAGAAGCAATACGTGTTTTTTGGCGAATATCATAACAACCCAATAATTCATTGGCTTCAATTTGAATTAATGCGCGAACTACATGCTAATCACTCCAAACATTTTATGATTGGTGCAGAAATGTTTGAAGCAGACAATCAATTTATAATCGAAGAATACCTCAGTGACTTAATATCTGATAAGAATTTTCAGGATGAAGTCAGACTTTGGCCAAATTACAATACGGATTATAAACCTATTTTGGAGTATGCAAAAAAATACGGGATTGATTTTATCGCCACAAATATTCCACGTCGGTATGCTAATATGGTTTATAAAAAAGGCCTGAATTCATTGACTAGTTTAACTGACCTCGCAAAATCATACATTGCGCCATTGGATAAATTTGAATTTGACTCGACAATTACGTGTTATAAAGCGCTAATTGGATCGATGGGTGAACATAGTGGCGGCGATAGATTGGCAAAAGCTCAAGCCCTTAAAGACGCAACCATGGCACATTTTATTTTAAAAGCTACGAAAGATGACCCCAAAGCAGTTTTTATGCACTTAAACGGAGCATATCATTCAGATAACTACCAAGGCATTGTACATTATCTCAAAAAAGAAATTGAATCAGATAAAATCTTAACTATATCTTGTGTTGAGCAAAAGGACGTTAATCGGCTAGAAGAGCAAAATGAAAATATTGCAGATTTTATTATTTGTATACCTTCAACCATGACCAAAACCCACTAATGACGGCATTCGATAAAAATACAATTCCTTTAATGGAAGCTTTCTATACGATTCAAGGAGAAGGGTTTCATTCGGGTAGAGCGGCCTATTTCATTCGAACTGGGGGATGTGATGTAGGATGTGTTTGGTGTGATGTCAAAGAGAGTTGGGAAGCTGAAAACCATCCAAATACAACGATTAAAACAATACTTGATGGTGTAAAAGCTAGCAAAACAGATTTTGTTGTAATAACAGGAGGAGAGCCAACCATGTATGATCTCACCCCATTAACGAAAGCGTTGAAAGAAATTGGAATAGAAATTGCAATTGAAACTTCAGGAGCCTATCCCATTACAGGTGAAATTGATTGGATATGTTTATCGCCTAAGAAATTTAAATTTCCATTGGAAGAAAACTATGCTTTGGCAAACGAGTTAAAAATGATTATTTTCAACAAAAGTGATTTTAAGTGGGCAAACGAATTAGGAACCAAAGTCTCGAAAAGTTGTAAATTATACCTCCAACCTGAATGGGATAAGCAAGAAAAAATGTTACCCTTAATCATTGATTACGTTAAAGAAAATGTGCAATGGAATATTTCATTGCAAACGCATAAATATTTGAACATTCCTTAAATAAGACCATATGTATAAATTATCCATACTTTTTTTATCCCTTTTATTCTCGTGTGCAAGCTATACACAAGGAGGATCTTGGGGTACAAAAAATAAAAAAGCAATTAAACTTGTTGAACAAGGAATGGCTGCCGCGAATGAAATAGATTTTGTTACCGGTCTTCCAAACTATGGGGCGGCTATCCCCTACTTTGACAAAGCTATTGCGAAGGATGAAAACTTTATTGATGCATATATAATTAAAGCGGATTATGCGACGCGAATTGGAAAACATGACATGGCGATTACAGCCTATAAAAAAGCTATAGAAATTAACCCAGAAGCATCTTCAACGGGGTATATTTACTTTGACCTTTCTTTGTTAGAATGGAATTATGGTGCATATGCAGATGCACTTGTTCACGCTAAAAAATTCATCACCTATAAAAATGCTAATCCAGAAAGCGTTAAAGAAGCAATGTGGTTAATCAAAAACTGTGAATTTGCTGTTGAAGCAATTAAAAACCCTGTACCGTTTGACCCGAAAAATGTAGGTGCCGGTGTAAACTCTGAAGACCCTGAATATTTCCCGACACTTACCGTAGATGAAAAACAACTACTCTACACGAGAAGAGTTACAAGTTCTAACGGTTATCAGCAAGAGGACTTTTTTGTCAGCACGGACAAAAATGGTTACTGGAATACGGGAGAGCCTATGCCACCTAACATTAACACGTTTAATAACGAAGGTGCTCCAACATTTGCTCCAGATGGTCGCACTTTAATTTTTGTAGGTTGCATCGATCCACGTTATGGCTACGGAGAAGGCAGAAGAGGCTATGGTAGTTGTGATTTGTTTGTGACAGAAAAAGTTGGTGAAAAATGGCTTGACCCAATTAACCTGCCTGGAGCAGTGAATTCAAAACATTGGGAAACGCAACCTTCTTTGTCATCAGATGGAAAATCACTCTATTTTATTCGTGGAAATGTTAGAAGTAGTGGTGGTAGAAATAAAAGGAACGGCGACATTTATGTTTCTAAAAAACAAGCAGATGGGTTTTGGGGAATGCCAGAAAAATTGCCGGACAATATCAATACGCCAGACTCTGAATCTTCCGTGTTAATCCATCCCGATGGTAAAACACTTTATTTTGCTTCTAACGGACATGTCGGTATGGGGGGATATGATTTATATATGACTACACTACAACCAGACGGCTCTTGGAGTGACCCTAAAAATTTAGGTTACCCAATTAACACCTCAAATAACGAAAATTCCTTATTGGTATTTGCAAGCGGCGAAATTGCCATTTTTGGTTCAGATCGAGAAGGCGGTTTTGGAGATTTAGATTTGTATTCTTTTGAGATGCCTAAATCAATCCGCCCAACACGAACAATTTATATGACCGGAACTGTATTTGACGATAAAACTGACAAAAAATTAGAGGCTGAATTTAGTCTGATTGACTTAGAAACTGACACGGAAGTAATTCGCTCTTACTCCGATCGTGTAAACGGGGCTTTCTTAGTAACCTTACCAATAAATAGAGACTATGCCTTAATTGTAAATAAAGACGGTTATAACCCTTACTCTGTCCATTTTAATTTAAGAGTTCCTGAAAATTCAAACGAACCTTATCACCGCGATGTTCCTCTTGTACCTATTGAATCCGATGCGCCTGTAGAATTAGCCAATGTTTTCTTCGATTTAGGTTCACATGTACTGCGAAAAGAATCATTTGTGGAATTAAACAAGTTTGTTGACTTTTTAAATAAATACCCAAAAATTAATGTTGAATTACAAGGACATACTGATGCCCAAGGTGACGACGAAAGTAATATGACACTCTCTGACAATCGAGCAAAATCAGTACGAACCTACCTTATAAGCAAAGGAATTTCCGCCGAACGATTAACAGCTAAAGGATATGGCGAAACCCAACCAAATACCATTACCACTGCCGAAGGAAAGAAGGTAAGATTAACGGAGGAGTATATTAACGGGTTACCAGAAAATGAACAAAAAGCGGCCCACCAACTTAATCGTCGAACAATGTATAAAGTGATAAAATAAAGGGGCAATATTCAACCGACTATTTTTATACTTTCACCTGTGATAAATGACCTGTGTTTTTAACCACTTGTTCATTGTTGCTATACGGATTAGAACGCCATACAATCGAACAAATAGTATCAATAGTTCCATACTATACTGTGAGAGGCAATATTCTTATACCATCACCGTTAACAAATCGAAATAATAAATAATTAACCCATTATGAAACAGATCTTTTTTTCTTTTCGTTTAATAAAACTGTCTATCATCACCTTGCTATTGCTACCATTAATTACAGGTTGTGCAAAAGAGAAGATTAAACCTCGGTGGAAAACCATCAAAATAGAAAAAGACCTAGAATCACTGAATAGTAGTATTGTCAGTAAAGTTTATATTACAGATGAAAATGATTTTTTTGCGATTGTCGGGTCTGGTTATCATGAATACTATACCTCCATTTATCAATCTACCGATCAGGGTGAAACTTGGAAAAATATAATGACGGATGGCGGAGCTTTTGGTTTCTTGTACAGTTCATTTTATTATGATGGTACAAATTTATATGTTGCTGGTAGTGGGACAATTGGCAGTAGACTCTTCATGTATGATGGATCTGAAATTACCCAGTATGAATCACCTTCAGACGTATTTCTATCGGAAAATACAAGTTTGCAATTCCTAACAGAGTCAACAGGTTATATCGCTGGGAAAGGTTTTGCTAAAACAACTGATGGAGGAATAACTTGGAGCGAACAATTTATTGAAGAACAAATGCAGGGCCTTTATTTTTCAGATGTAGAGAATGGAATGCTGCTAAGCAGTAACACACTTTTGAGCACTTTAAATGGTGGCAATGATTGGGACACTCTTTTTTCTGGGGATAGCTTTAACACGCTATACATGTTAAACGATTTGGAAGGTGTTATTGGAGGCAGTAAAATTTGGCTTACCGAAGATGGAGGAGCAACTTGGAATGAGGTCTATGATAGTCCGGTTATTGATGTTTGTTTAAACGAGGAGGGATACATCTACGCCGTATTAGAAAATCATGAAATTAGAAGGAGTATAAATAAAGGCAGTGATTGGAGTAAAACTTCAACTAAGAAAAGTGGTTTTATGTCTGTGGCCTCTAATCGTGATTATACAATTGCAGGAATAAAAGATACCTTTGATAAAAAAGGAAAACATGTTATCATGCTCTTAAAAAACTAACTGAACATCTTTAAAATAGTTCACTTCAAACGAATAGAATAATTAAAATAACATTACCACCACACGATAAATATCGCGTGGTGGATAATTTAATCTCACGCAGATAAGGGGCTAAATCGAACTTATTAAGTACATCACTCTACAACAATCTTCACAACTTCGTTTAATCCATTTTCAAAGTTTAAGTCGACAAAATATACTCCTGGTTTCACTGACAAATCAAAACTAATGCTAGTTGAAGTTTCATACTCTCCCCCAAGTATTTTTTGCCCAACAAGGTTATAAATACTAATATCGACTATACCGTTATACCCTCCAAATTCTAAATAAAATTCGCCTGGACTAGGATTAGGATAAATTTGAACACTCGCGAAAGAACTGGATTCAGAAACACCAACCGTTGATATCGTTTCGGCTAAAAAAGGACGATGAATTTCCAGTACATTTCTCATAACATCAGCTTGTCCAAGCGTAAAAGAATTTTGACAATTTCCATTGGAATAATCCATGTAATTTTCAACCATATTCGGCAAATCTAGTCCTCCAATATCATCTGTACAAGAATTTAGAAAATGATTACAAGCCCATGCACTTGAAGCATTGCTTTTTGGCGTGTCTGAAATATAGTCATCCATTGGACAGGCTCCATCACCCCAAATATGTCGTAGTCCTAAATAATGTCCAACCTCATGAACCAGAATTTTACCCGATTTTGTTGCGGCATTATATCCGGCATAGGGAGCTGGTAAATTATTCGGATTATTACTACCCACATTTACATAGTGAATTAAGACACCTTGTTCGAAATCGGCCAATTCCTCAACCAATTCAGCAGGCCAATTTTCGTGATCTAGTGGAGGTGTTGCCAGTGCAAAAAACACTATTTCTTCAAAATCATCAAATTCGGGCTCAAAAATACGCAAATCCCCCATCCAAATATTGAGATAGGCATCAGTATCCCAAGCATCATTTCCACCCAAATCTGATCGGGTAAGTCGAAATAAATTATAATAAAGACTATCGTTCACCCATTCGCTAATCTCTTCTGTCTCTCCTGGTCCGTACGGTAATATTCCACCAAAATGGGTAATCTCTGTACTTGTTCTTGTTATGCCTATTGTTGGATCGCCTGATGGGTCAATATCTGCCATAACAAATTCTATTTTAGTGTCGCCCACCAACTCTAAAAATTCAGCCCGCGTATCGGCCGCATCCTCATTTCCTCTCCTGAAACATTCATTTAAAACCTGTAACTGATTAAAAATGACTGAATCTGGTATGTTCTCATCCTCCTCGTTATAAACCACATGAAAGACAACAGGAATGATGAAAAGATCATCGAATGAGCGATTCGACTTTTGAACTTCAATTATCCGCGTAACATCTTCTAATAAACGATTCGACAAATCAAGGTAATTATTAGCAGGCGTATTCCAATTTTTCATCAATTCGTAGCTCCCACATTGAGGATATTCGGTTGACAACTCTACAGATTCGCGAACTTGACTTACCAATCCAGTTTGAGCATTTAAAGACATAACGCTCAATAATAAGAGTATTAAAATAAGCAATTTACTTTTCAGGTTCATTTCTTTTAAAATTTAGAATTAAAATCCAAAATTAAATGAAGTAAAATCCTAAAAATTGGAGATTTGGGACATTATAAAAAAATTATTTGAATGTCCAGTAAGTATCTTGACTACCAATATTTGAGAGGTCTTTAAAGAAAGACTTTGGGTTAAATCCGGTCAATTTTTTAAAATTATGAATAAAATCAGATTGATCATAATAAGACGTATCGTGGGCCAATTTTGTGAGCGATGAACGATTTCCAACCTCTTGAAATACCGTTATCGATTTTCTGAATTGGACAAGTTTGATGTAATCTATAACAGAACAGGTTTGATGTTTCCTAAAAAGTCGTAATAACATCTTTCGATTAACCTTCAATTCACGTGACAATTCATCCACCGTATACTTTTTATTTTTGTTTAGTAAAAGATCCATCGCCTCTATCATCTTTTCATTTTTAAAACCATTGTAAACAGAGAGAAAATATTCATCCAACAACGTCACTTTTTCTTCCATGCAATCTGTCGCATAAACCTTGTCTAGACTTGCTACCATCGTCTCTTTAAAATAATTAAAATTTACTGTAATGGGCTGAACAATTAAGTCTGCTAAATCGCACTGTATAAAATGGTTTAGACCTAAGGGTTGAAAAACTACTCCAATTTTATTGAATTTTCCATGTATTTCAGCTTTAGCCGCGTGATTTATCAATTTCGCATAACCAAAACTATACCCATTTTTAGCTGGTTTGCTAATTGTACTGTAGGTATTTTGTAATTGAACATTTGAGTCCTTATAAATTGTTAAAGCATTTTTATAGTGAGGATAGTATAAAAACGACCGCATATTTTGATCATCATCAGACTGATGAAAATAATAGTAGGCAATCTGTTCTCGGAGAATTGCCGAATGTGGTTCTACAGATTGAAATAATTTATCCATGATTTTTCTTAAACGTTACATCACTAAGAAAATTGCAAATATTCTGTTTGGTATGGTGTGAATTTTTATAGTATCATGAGTCAGTATAAGATTTCCGCGTACCTCTTCATTGTTCTTAATTTGTATTTTACAAATCTATTGCTTTTTACATCCCTAATTTAAAAACGCTGTTTCGAATTTACAATTTGTATATTTGCCTTTATAAAATTGATTTTTCTGAATGCAAAAAGTCTATCAATTCTTTCGCCTTATTCGATTCTCCAATATATTGGTGATGGTATTGACAATGACCTTGTTCTATGGTTTATTATCAAATTTTCATCGCCATCGGCAATATATCCTTTCTGATGTTAATGAGCCATTTGAACTAGTGGAATATAGCTTTATTGAGCGACTTGGTTTATTGGATTTCAATTTCATTCTACTTATACTTTCCGTTATTCTTGTGGCTTCAAGTGGCAACATTATAAATGACTATTTTGATCAAAAAGCGGATCGTGTAAATAAACCTAACCGAATTATCATCGATAAATACATCAAAAGAAGATGGGCGATAATATTAAACTGGACTTTTAACGGAATAGGTTTTTTAATTGCACTGTTTTTATCCTACACATTAGATAATTGGTGGATTTCTTTAATTTCATTTTTAAGCATAAATCTACTCTATTTTTATTCGGCCATTTATAAACGTAAATTTTTAGTTGGGAATTTAATCGTGGCTTTCTTAACGGCTCTCGTTCCACTTTACGTCTTTGTTTATGCGGCGTTTTCAAACTTTCCAGACCATTCACCGTTCGGTTCTAACGCAACCATTTTTTTAGAACATAATTTAAAAGCCCTAACTATTTATGCTGGATATGCCTTTCTTTTTAATATTATTCGAGAAATTATTAAGGATATAGCTGATGTTAAAGGCGATTTACTTTTAAAAAGTCAAACCTTGCCTATTCGATTTGGACTAAAAAAAACTAAAACGGTACTTTTATTACTGTATATAGTAGGAATTACACCGTTACTTTACTTTATATATTCGCATACTTCAGTGTCAGATGAGATTTTTCTTTGGGTGAGATTAAGAGTTTTCATTTATTTATTAATTGCCGTTGTCGTTCTGACCCTTATTTCAATGATTTTATTAATCCTTCATAATAAGCGTAAATACTATTTAGCATCTTCCAACTTTTTAAAGTTTGCCATGCTATTTGGAGTTATTTCCGCGCTATTTTACACATAATATGTTAAACAATCTAAAAGGTAAAAACATCATCTTGGCTTCTAATTCACCCAGGAGGCATGAACTATTAAAAGGGTTAGATTTAGATTTTACTGTTTTAACTCGACCTGTGGATGAAATCTACCCAGATGATTTAGCTTTAGAAGATATACCTGAATTTTTAGCAGTAAAGAAAGCAAACGCCTATCAGGACTTGATAGATGAAAATACAATTGTAATAACATCAGACACGGTTGTCATCAATGAAGATGAAGTATTAGAAAAGCCTCAAGATGCAGGCGATGCTGCCCGAATGTTGAAAGCAATGTCAGGCAAACAACATCTCGTGGTAACCGGGGTATGCATATTGACAGCTGAAAAGATTCACCATTTTGCTGACCATACCAAAGTGAAATTCACGACCTTAAACGATTCAGAAATTGACTATTATGTAGCAAAATATAAGCCCTATGATAAAGCCGGGGCCTATGGAGTTCAGGAGTGGATTGGCTACGTAGGAATCGAACGGTTAAACGGTTCATATTATACAGTAATGGGACTTCCTGTTCACAAATTGTATAAAGCTTTAAAAGAATTAAATTAAGGAGTTAAAGGGAGTTTAACTTTCAAAAAATATCGAAAAAAGCCGTATTTTTGTACCCTAATTAATTCAGATTAATGAAGTACAATTTAAGTGAAATAACGGATCTAATTAAAGACCGACGCACAATATATCCTGAGCAATATTCCGATAGAAAGATACATAAAGAACAAGTAGAAGTATTACTTAACAATGCTATTTGGGCTCCAACACATGGATTAACGCAGCCTTGGCAGTTCAAGGTATTTCTAGAAGAAGGGCGTAAAAAACTATCCGATTTTTTATCCAACCATTACAAATCTAACACGGCTGAAGCAGACTTTGTTGAAGCAAAGTTCAACAAATTAAAGGAACGGCCAATGATGGCTGGGGCAGTAATCGCGGTATCATTAAAAAGAGATCCCGAAAGTAGAATTCCTGAAATTGAGGAAATAGAAGCTGTTGCCTGTGCCATTCAAAACATGTATTTAACGGCAACCGCATGGGGATTAGGTTCTTTTTGGGCAACACCTAAACTGATTTATACACCTGAAATGAATGAATTTTTAGGAATAGCCGAACACGAAAAATGTTTAGGTTTATTTTTTGTTGGCTACCCAAAAGCGGAGATGGAGTGGCCTCGAAGCCGTCGTAAACCAATAGAATATTTCACAGAATGGGTAAACGAATAGGAGCGTTAGGATTAGTAAATTATACGACTCATCCTACCAATAAACAATACAAGGTGTACAGTTTTGAGCAAATGGCGAAAGCAGATTTGTTTGAGAAAGGTTTAATTGAAGGCAAACTGTGGTATGAAAGAGATGAGGAAGAGCATCAAGGTGAAATCTTGCATCTTTTTGCTGTCCGCGATCAAGATTTTGAGCGAGTTCAACGCGTAAATTTTATGGTATCAGCTGCCACGCGAAAAAATATTATTCCCAATGCCTTTCTGCGTTATTTATTACTATTCTTTGTATTCGGTGCAATAATTTTTGCGCTTATCGGTTATGTTAAAGGCTAGTTTTCAGGAATTAGACTTGTAGATGAATCCAATACTTTTGTTCCTTTTTCAGTTGATTAGTAAAGTTTTAAAACTAAATTTGTTCTTGATATGCGTTTGAATTTTAACCTGATATTTTTTCTTGTTTTTGGCTTTCTTGTAAATGGCCATGCTCAGAAAGGTATCACTACCTTTGGTCTAAATTACAAACCGATTATCCCAAATCGCATCATTGGCACTTACGATGTCCCATTCAATGATGGGAGTTTCCGTTCTTCAATGCAACAACGTGTTGGTAATTCGTTAGGAATGATCATACGTCAAGGATTAACAAAAAACATTAGTCTTGAAACTGGTATCTCCTTTACGCAAAGAAACTTTAATTTAAATTTTAGTGTGGATGATACGGTATCTTACTCCAATAACGGCAAGGTGCGCTTTGTTGCTTATGAAATCCCGGTCAAATGTCTCGTGTTTATCAGATTAGGTAAACAGCTTTATATGAATAATTCAATTGGTGCGAGTTTTAATTATTTTCCGTCAGATGTAAGTGTCGATTTTCCCATTAAAAGCAATGAATACTTTTCGCTTGAAGGAGCAAGATTAAATCGTGTGCAAGGTGCAATGCTGGCAGACATTGGATTTGAGTATAGGACGAAAAGAAACGGTTATTTCTATTTTGGTGGTGCCTTTAACCTTCCCTTTACTTCTATTGTTACTTTTGCCATGGCTTATGAATATACGCCTCATGAAATTGTCGTTCGTGAAAATGTAAGAGGATCTTATCTTACGGTTGATTTACGTTACTATTTTAACGAAAAACCCCGGGTGGAACAAAAGCGAAAATAATCTTAAAAAATCAAAAAAAGTAAATTTTAATGTTCTGAATTAGAATATCCTATTAACTTTGTTTTTCAAAGCACTTTTAATATGAATGATAAAAATCCAATTGAAGATCTAAAAGCCATTCGTAAAATGATGGAAAGTTCCTCGAAATTCTTATCCTTAAGTGGGCTTTCGGGAATATTTGCCGGTCTTACCGCAATAGTAGGTGCCTATTTTGCGCATTTAGAGATTAAACATTGGAATTTATTAATGCCGCATTATTACCTTCAAGGTCGTGGCCAAGAAGGGTATGAAACATTAAGTTTACGTTTACTACTTATCGCATTAATTATTCTGGTTATTGCGCTTAGTTTTGGTGTATTTTTTACCTGGTTAAAAGCTAGGAAGCTAGACAAAAGTATTTGGACTCCTCTATCGATGAGATTAGTGATTAGCATCATGATACCCCTTGGTTTTGGAGGGATGTTTTGTATTGGATTATATGTTCAAGGCTATCCAGAACTTATAGCGCCCGCAATGCTTATATTTTACGGATTTTCTCTATTAAACGGCTCAAAATATGTACACAACGATATTAAATTCCTTGCCCTTTGCGAAATGGCGCTAGGAGTAATATCTTTGCTGGATTTGAACAAAGGAATTATGTATTGGACCATAGGATTTGGGATATTACATATTTTTTATGGCGCGATAATGTACTTTAAATACGATAGAAAATAAGATAGGTTTGAGTTCGATTGACGGGTTAAATAAAGCTTTTGATAGCCGTGTACGGTTAGGAATTATGTCTATGCTCATGGTCAATGATTGGCTCGACTATAAAACCATAAAAGCAGAACTCAATTTAACCGATGGCAACCTTGCAAGCCATATAGCGGGACTGGAAAAATTGGAGTATATCATGGTTCGAAAAAGGTTTGTTGGTAAAAAAACAAATACGAGCTATCGAATTACAAAACCTGGAAAACAGGCATTTAAATCACATATCAATGCGCTTGAAAATCTAATCAATAAAATATGAAAAGAACTGATTTTATCCCTTATCTCATCAAAAACATTCGCTTCTATATAACTAACCGAATAAGAAAGAACTGGGTGTAAATTTTTTTAACTATTTACTTTGAAATTCAAAGCACTTTTAAAAACATATAATATGAAAACAAAAAGAATCATTTTAATCATCTTCGCATTTGTTACCACACTACTCCTTTACCATCAATACTGGGGATTAAATGCTTTAATTATCGCGTTTGGTATAGTAACAGCAATAATTATTAGCCAAACTAAAATAGAATTAGAACAAAAAATCAAATCAACCAATTGGTGGCTTGCTTTAGGACTTGTAATTGGCAACGGTTTTGCATCATTCTACATACATAATCAGTTTTGCGAAACTTTATTCTTTATAAGTCTACTCTATTTTAGTGCTGTAAATTCATACATCAATCATTCCTTAATAATTGGCATTCCTCAAGGAATCTATAGTCAATTTAAAGGTATTTTACGCATAACGGAAAAATTGGGGTTACTTTTCCAAAAGAAAGAGAATACGACCTCGCCTAGAATCGGGGTTAAAATTCTTATCTATTTAATTCCTTTATTAATCGCTTTATTATTTTTAAAGCTCTATCAAGCCGCTGACCCAACATTCTATAAATGGACAAAATTCATTAATCTAGACTGGGTTTCTGCCGAATTTCTTTTTTTGTTACTCGTCGTATTTTTCGTTTCATATGGTTTATTAAATTTTAATCGGTCAAAACATTTAACCGTTCTTGACGAGGATTGCACAAACCACGTTCCAATTAACTACGCTGACAAAGCGCAAACCTTTTTTGGTTTAAGCAACGAGGTTCAGATTGCTCGATCAACACTCATTATTCTCACACTACTCCTCCTTTTGTACAATTCCATTGATCTTATTTTTATCTTCTCGGAGGTCATACCTGGAAAAATAACAGGCTCCTATTCTGAGCTTATTCATAACGGCGTAGATGCTCTAATTTTCTCTATCGTCCTTGTAATACTCCTAATATCTTTCCTATTTCGCGGACAATTGAATTATAAAGGTCCAAAATATTTAAAATCTATCGCTTCCTTGTGGATGGTACTTAACCTTATAATGGTGGTAACAACATCCGTTAAAAACTATGAATATATTGCACATTGGGGACTTACTTATAAGCGCATAGGTGTTTTCATCTATTTATTTCTTGCATCTTGTGGATTAGTGTTTACCCTCATTAAAATTAATTATAACAAATCATTCTGGTATTTAGTTCGTCAAACAACCTTGAGTTTTTTTTGTTGTTTTACTCTTATGGGATTTATCAATTGGGATAAGCATATAGCCCAATATAACCTGAAATTACCCATTGAAGCCATCGACTTTAATTATTTGCATAAGCTCGGTAAAGATACTTACCCCTTATTGCTCGATTATTACATCATACATAAAAACCATGAGAAAATTAAATCCCAAAAAGGGCTTTGGAATACCATTTTTAATGATTTCGATTTTACCCGCAAGCAAATGAAAAACCACGCTGCTAGCACGAATTGGCCTTCACTTGTTTGGCGAGAACATCAACTTTTGAAAAAAATGAATACCTACAAGTTAATCTATAAAAAAAGGTTCAACCGTTATAGTTATTAAACATCCTCTATCTAAACATTAAAATAGAATCTATGATTTTCCTTGTCTTTTTTCATTTAGCTTTAACAGGTCTAATCTTCATCCTCTTATATCGCTCATTTAAAACAGACTACAGACTTCAAAACAGCTTCCAAGGCTATTATACACTCTTCGAAATCCTAATTAACGGACTCTTTATTCTTGGTTTTTTCTTCAGTTCAATAATTAAACTTAATGATTTAGAACATTTTAAAATCTTTCTTTTGCTTTCCGTTATTACCAACATTTCCTATTTAATGAGTAAGACAAACTTGAAAAAATTCATTAAACTGCACTTCGTATTCCTGGTCCTCATGGGAACCTTATTTTGGTGTAGTCTATTAATGGCCTATAAACTCGTTTTCTTGTTAAAATTTGGGGTTTTACCGTTCTTCGGATTATTAATATTAACGCCAATTATATTTGTCTTATTAACAGCTTCAGAAATACGTTTTCAACTTAGGCTGCAACCTGGTAATAATTTTATCCAAATAATTGCGTTAGGTCTTTTACCGCTCATAATTATTGATTTGATTGTTCGTAACCAGCATGCTTTTAAAACAAGCTTTTTCGATTTTTTTACACCGATTCAATTTTAACCTTGACTTATGCCTTTTACTTTTTGCCATCCGGCTATTATTTTACCACTAACTAAAATTTCAAAAAACAAAATCTCTGCAACTGGCCTTGTAATCGGCAGTATGGCTCCAGACTTTGAGTACTTCATTAAAATGAAAATGGAAAAAATTCATGGTCATACTTTCGAGGGGATACTCTACTTCACATTACCTTTAACCATATTGCTTTCCATAATTTACCATAAATTTGTTCGAGATCACCTCATTAATTCTCTTCCAGAATTTCTAAATCATAAGGTTTTATGTTATGTTGGTATTGACTGGTTTACCTGGTTAAAAAAGTATTGGTATGTACTGATATACTCTTCATTGATTGGTGTTTTGTCTCATTTACTTTGGGATAATTTTACGCACCCCCATACCTTTATGGTCAATCATATCCCGATTTTAAAGGGATGGATAAATGTATTTGGAGTAGTAATGAGTCGAACCGATTTTTTACAAGCATTAAGTACTCTTATAGGAGGAGTGATAATCCTGGCCACTTTAATCATCCCAAAACAAAATCAATACAACCACAAGCAATTTAAAACTAAAATTAAGTATTGGGCATTCATCTGTCTCATTACCATTATTATTCTTTTTGTCCGTAACATCCAATCACTCGGAGATTTTATTGCGACACTCATATCCGGTGGACTAATCGGACTCATTGTTACCCCTTACTTTCTTGAAAAACTAAAAATTTAAAGTGGCCGCATAAAACGGGCTGTTCGCTATAGTTACACCCTTTCCCCATTGTTCCATTAATTGTTTTATTAGGGGTTTCTTAGGTCACCCCAAAAAACAAAATTTCACAAATGGCGAATGGGCGCAAGCTGCCGCTTCCATCCCTTGCGGAACAATTTGAGCATGCAAAAAAACATAGCATCTATTTATTGTTACCTTTCCGACAATTGAACGGTTAAGGAAGGACAAAGGAATATTCAATTATTATACGGAGCGTAATTGTAAATGGTAATAGCTACCCATTTATTTTAAATTAAAAAAAAATTAATCTGCGGAATTAGCGAAAAAATAATACTGTTTTGCTAAAAAGGAATTTGGCATTTATTTTAAGATTTGTGAAACCTACAGTTTGTTTCAGGAGAATTGTAAAACGCCAATGCATCATTAATTAGAACATATATTTTGTACAACAAAAGAATGTACAAGTTTAATATCGAGTAAACAAAATGTTAATTATTTAACCACACTCTTATAATACCGTTAATATTCAAGTAATCTATTGATAATCAATATTTTTTATTTACATTAACTAAAATTTTCTAACCCAAACATTAATTTATGAACAAAATTTCTATAATTCTTATCATTTTAATAAGTTCTATTTTGAGCTTTGGACAAACAATTAAGCCTAAAGTTGCGTGGAGGTACCACGATATACAGGCTAGAATAACTAACAGTCCCATTGCTGTTCAACATATTGCAGATATAAAGGGGGCTACAAACTCTTTCGTAGATTCTGGGGAGGATTGGTGGTATGACATCCAAAACATTTATGAGGGTGGTGTACATGTTGGCTATATACTCTGTGGGTTTACAAGTTGGCAAAATATTTCTTTTGATGAATCAGAACTAGCAATAAACCCAGGATGTAGAATTAAGCCATTATCTAGTGTAGATTGTGACCGACCAATTGTTGACGATAGAGAGATTGGACCAAAAGTCACAACCGTTGGAAGGTATGATTTACAAGGTAATATGGTGTGGTGTAGAGCTCAGGTTCATGCCGAAGAAGGTGCAATGGCAATTACAACAACCAGTGATGGAGGCTCAATTTTTACAGGGTGGAGTGAGTCAACAAGAACATTATCTGGAGAGCCAATTTACTATAATCCGACCTCCAGTGATCCGGACACTGATGTCAATGACCATATTTCAGATTGTTTAGATTATCGTTTTAAAATGATTGTAGGAAAAGTTGATGCGAATGGTAACACAGAGTGGGTGCATGCTTATGGAAATGACTTGGGAATCCCTGAATTAGATGAAGAAATTTTGTCTACCTCTTCAATTGGGTATGATGTAATTGAAATTAAAGGCTCAGACCCGGTTCAATATAGAGTAGTTGGTAGATGTGAGGACATGACGATTCCACCTTCTGGAGGTGTTCGATACACAAAAGGATTTGTTGTTGATATAGATGAAGATGGTTTAATCTTGAATAAATCTTTGATAGGTAATGGCGCCGGGTACACGGATTTTCGAGAAATAATTCAAAGTAAGGATGATCTTGATGAATTTTACGTTACTGGATATGGCCAAGATAATACAACGAATGGGCTTGGAACAGGTCATGAGGCCATACTCATAAAAATTGATGAGAACCAAGTACAACAATCATTTGGAAATACAACTTGGAATGGAACAGATGCGTTTATTGAATCTCCAACAAGTAGCACTGAAAACAATGTAGGTTGGGATGTAAAGATGTTAGAAAATGGCAAAATTGTATGGGCTTATTTAGATAATGCCACAAATGGTTTAGGCGGTGGCTTTGAAAACTATGGAAATGCGAAAATTTTACTTATCGACCCTAGCGATGAATCATATACGACAATAGATATGGGTGCTGTAAACACTTATGGATTCAGTGAGTTTAGAGCATTTGATCTTAAAGTAGGTTTAACAGAAACACAAGATGGTGGATTCGCTTTATTATCCACTTATCGTACGTCTATTGCTGATGTTGATGCTGAACCTTATGTAACTTACTTAAATGATTTAGACAATCAAATTTCTGGGATTTCTTGTAGTTTTAATAGCAATACGTATAGAACCGATGCTTATGTTGCTAAATTTAATGAAAATGGAAATTTATTATGGGATAAATCTTTTGACGCTGACCCAGCTGGCTCAAGTCCATATCCAGGTGACATAAAAGAGCAAGAGTGTGTTTATAGAATTACAGAAGCAGATGACGGTAGTTTAGTTTTAACGGGAAATACAAGTCATAATTCTGACGATTATTACATTGCAAAATTACACAGTGACTGCCAAATCATAAAGTATACAAACAATGAGTTTGATTTGGATGGTTATACAGAACCAATTACAATAGATTATGATATTACTTGGACAGATGGAATTCCTGTTTCAGGTGATGTAGCTACTGTTGCAGGTAAGATTATTGTGAAAAATGGATCTACACTGACAATTGATGGTATGACTTTAAAGTTTGCAGATTCTCGTAAAATGAATTTTGAAACAAAACTAATTGTTGAACCTGGCGCTAAATTACGATTAATCAATGGAGCCAAGTTAACCTCTTATGACGAATGCGAAAATTCTATGTGGAGCGGTGTTGAAGTGCATGGGCTTAAAGGTGAACCCCAAACAGAGTTTTATCAGGGAGTTTTAGAAATGAATGATGCAACAATCGAAAATGCAATAATAGGTGTGTCAACCGTTGAACGCATTGACAATGTTAAACAAAGTTATTCTACAGGAGGAATTTTAAGAATTGAAAATTCTAATTTTGAGAATAACCTAATTGCCATAGAAATGAGACCATATCAAAATGTGGACGTATATGATAACATTATTGACAACGTATCTTTTATAAAAAAGTCTTCCTTTTTAATTGATGAAGAACTAAATGATCGAGAAATTGCGTACGTATCTCCACTTTATAATACGTTAAACGGTCATAGAAAAAGTTTTCAAAGGGCACACCAACAATTTGTATTACTGCATGGTATAAGAGGGGTTAAAATTGAAGGGTGTGATTTTGAAATTGATGAAACTTATGGCGAAAATATCGATAGAAAATGGAAAGGTTACGGTATACTTTCATGGGATTCAAGTTTTAAACTAAGAAAAAATCACCTATATGTGGGTGACCCAAGTCCAACACCAAATACTTTCTCTAACCTTGAAATTGGGGTTTATGCCAAGGCAATTACAACGGCAAATGACGTAATAGTAGATGGCTGTATTTTTGACAATAATCACTTTGGAGTTGCTTTTGAAGGTAAATCTGGGTTTAGTAAAATTATTAATAACGAATTTAATGTAGATGAACATGACCATCCTGCCGTTTATGGTTCTCCTTTTCAAAACGCAGCAGCTGGTGTTTACCTAGAAAATACAACTGGTTTTGCAATTGAAAATAATTCTTTTGATGGCATTGCTCAGAGCGTTACTGATGAGAATGCTGGTGTTTTTATTAAAAACTCTTCTGCTTTATTGGGATTTGGCGGGGAAATTTACCGCAATACATTTGAAAAATTTGATGTAACCTTACAATCTACAAATGATAATTCTTTACTCGCCGTTGATTGTAATGATTTTAAATTATTGTCTTACGTAAACCCAAAATGGACATGGCATAATGCAAATGGTGAGGTGATGAATCAAGGGTTTTGTCCTGAATTAGGTGATCCTGACCCCGAAGCACCACAAGCTAATAAATTCATTGGCACTTATTCCGGCACAAATTACCAGTTAAATAATGAAGGGCCTGCGTTTGAATACAACCATTACCCGGAGGCCGCCTACACGCCTACAAATTATGTAAATGTGGCTGTTGATGACTGTGATGGGGATCCTTTTCCAGGCAGTTCAACAGCTTGTCCGGCGCGCAGCGTTACCGAAGACATCGTTGGTTTTATTGCAGAAATTGATGATTTAGACGATGCCATAGCAGATGTTATTGCTGATATTGACAATGGAGACAACAGTCAGGAAACAGCTAACTTACTGACTTATTTGCAAAACGAAAAGTTACACGGCTTAAATTTAGCGGCAAGCTATTATGTAGACAGTGCTTATTTTGATGATGCTGTACAATTGTTGGAAAACCATTATACCATCAACGCCTCATCATTGCTATTACCCATTCTTGTAGAAACTGAAAACACTGCCAAATTAAACAATCACATTGACAGCATCAGAACTTTTGCCGACTTAAACCCAACTTCGCCAGAATCTGAAAATTTATACGCCATGGCAGATTTTTATGAATTGACTTATGAAATTCAGACACAAACGGGCGGTGTTGATTCAATAACAGCAGTGCAAGTTCAAGAGTTGACTGACATTGTAGAGGACAGCACTGTAATAGCAGTAAATGCCGCTAATTATTTAGCGCTATTGGACTTAAAAGAGGTTGAAACACTTTATTTAGAACCTTTACCGGGAGAGCAACAGTACAAACCTCAGGATAATAACCAAGGACAAGATAAAGAAGAGATAGTTGA
>NZ_LYPF02000025.1 GCF_001661595.2 Crocinitomix algicola | reverse complement strand
CTAATTTTAAATAGTGCTGCTTTTGGGCAGCACTATTTTAATAAGACCGTGGATGTAACTGGTTTAGGGTATAACGAAGTTTACAGAGGTTTAATTCATAATGCCTACACAAATACATTTTATTTAATAGGGACGAGCTCCTCATTTGGATTAAATAATCCAATTTTGGTTGAGTTTGATCAATTGGGGAATTTAATTGCACCAAGTTTTATACCAAACTCCAGTACGGGAGAATCATTCATCCCAGGATTTAATAATTTTATTTTTGCAACAACTTCAGGTAATCAAGTTTTTTGTGGAGCGATGCGTTTCGAAGATGGGGCTTCAGCAATAGTATTTAAGATAAATGAATTAAACGATACAATTTGGACAAGAGAATTTTATGAACCAGATGAATATATTTTGTTTTCAGGAGCATTAGAAGATCAAAATGGTGACTATTTGTTTACTGGTTATACTTCTAAATATGATGCTGTTCGTCAAGCTTGGTTGGTAAAGATGGATCCGTCTGGCAATA
>NZ_LYPF02000024.1 GCF_001661595.2 Crocinitomix algicola | reverse complement strand
AAACTTCTGCCTTTTGTGATTGACATGGGATATTCTGAGTTCAAATAATGATGAATAACGAATGAAGAATGTAGAATGATGGAGTGAGGTTGTTGGATGATTCAACCTTTTGCCATCTGCGATTGACATTCGATATTCTGAGTTTAAGTAATGATGAATTACGAATTAAGAATGTTGAATGATGAAGTGTGGTTATTGGATGATTCAACCTTTTGTCTTTTGCGATTGACATTCGATATTCTGAGTTTAAGTAATGATGAATGATGAATGATGAATGTTGAATGTTGAATGATGAAGTGTGGTTGTTGGATGATTCAAACTTCTGCCTTTTGTGATTGACATGGGATATTCTGAGTTTAAGTAATGATGAATAATGAATTTAGAATGTTGAATGATGAAGTGAGATTATTGGATGATTCAACCTTCTGCCTTTTGCGATTGACATTCGGTATTTTGAGTTCAGGTAATGATGAATTACGAATGAAGAATGTTGAATGATGAAGTGAGGTTATTGGATCATTCAACCTTCTGCCTTCTGCGATCGACATTCGGTATTTTGAGTTCAGGTAATGATGAATAATGAATTAAGAATGTTGAATGATGAAGTGAGGTTGTTGGATGATTCAACCTTCTGCCTTTTGCGATTGACATTCGGTATTTTGAGTTCAGGTAATGATGAATAACGAATTAAGAATGTTGAATGATGGAGTGCGGTTATTGGATGATTCAACCTTCTGCCTTCTGTGATCGACATTCGATGTTCTGAGTTTAAATAATGATGAATAACGAATGAAGAATGTTGAATGATGAAGTGTGGTTATTGGATGATTCAACCTTTTGTCTTTTGCGATTGACATGGATATTCTGAGTTTAAGTAATAATGAATAATGAATAACGAATGAAGAATGATGAATAACGAATGAAGAATGTTGAATGATGAAGTGCGGTTATTGGATGATTCAAACTTCTGCCTTCTGTGATCTACGTTTGATATTCTGAGTTTAGCTAATGATGGATAACGAAGTATGCTTATTGTTTGATAAAATTTGCTAATACCTTGGTTAAATTTAGACTGTTAAAGTGATTGATTGAAAGGAGAGGTTGATTAACTGTTAACTAGTTGATGCACTCTCCGCTAAGGATTGGAGCGATTGTTTAAGCTCTTCGCCCGCCCGTCTGAGACGGGCGGGCGGGCGGAAGCGAGTGCGGAAAGCCTGACGCTAATGGAACGTAGTGGAATTAGGGGAGCGGCCCAAAAAAAAACAATTAATTATTCAATAAAATTTCAACGACTGAATTGATTTGGGAAGTGATTTTATGTTTTTCACTAATGCAAATGCCAACAACAGCGACAATCGTGTTTTGATCGGCTAAAATTTTAATGTTTTTTTTGTCTACAAGGGAAATTTTTTTGTCGATTAGGATGTCTGAAATCAACTTTGAACCTTTCATTCCTAAAGGTTGTATACGATCACCTTTTTCCCAGGTTCTTATGATTAATGGCAGTTTTAGCGAATTGAGGTTAAGATAGAGCGGGTTGTTCGTGTAAATTATCCCCTCACTCGAATTCAGTTTTGTAAGCGTAATCTCTTGGTTTTTATCTTTCAGCTGAAATGGGAGTTGACTAATTTCGCGCGGTTCGAAAGGTGTATCTTTAATTATTTTATGAATTTCAACAATATCGCGGTTTAACAAGAAATGAAAATCGTGGGAATAAAAACTTGAACCTGTTTTACTTTTCAAAAACTGATTAAACGATTTGAGTTGAGAACGTTGGATATTGAATGGTTTTAGGATATATTCCAATAAAATTTGAGCTTGATTTGACAACGTATTTTTATCAATACTAAAACTGTTTTCAGCGGTTTTTATGAAATGTTCTTTGAAAAATTCAAGTGCTTTTTCTTCAATGAATAATGAACTTGATTTAATAGATTCCATCGTCTGAGCAAGTTTAACTTTAAATTTTTCTCCTTTTGTTTCAAGTAGAGGAATGATGTTATGCCTGATGTCGTTCCGAAGGTACTTGTCTTCAAAGTTAGATTCATCTTGTCGAAAGATGATTTGATTTGCTTTTACGTAATCTATAATTTCTTCTTGAGAAAAATGGATAAGCGGACGTATTATTTTGTCATTGTACATTGGAATTCCGCTCAATCCTTCAATTGAGGTACCGCGCAACAGGTTGATAAAAAAAGTTTCGATGCTATCGTCGAGGTGGTGCGCAGTGAGCAAACGACAATTCGATTCTGAAATAAAACTGTTAAACCAGTTATAACGTAGACTTCTAGCGGCCTCTTGAATACTTACTTTGTTTTTATTTGCGTAAGCTTTTGTATCAAATGATATGGTGTAAACAGGAAGATTATTCTTTTTTCCGTAATTAAGAATGAATGATTCATCTTCATCTGAATCATTTTCTCTTAATTTAAAATTACAATGGAGCAGGGTATGTTTAATATTTGTCGCCAATAAAAGATGGCTTAAAGTCATTGAGTCTTTTCCTCCGCTAATTGCTAAAAAAATTTTTTTGTCTTTAAAGTGGTCAAACTCATTTTTTAAGAGCGATTTGAATTTTTCTAACATAGGGTATCCTCAATTGCTTTTAGTTTTAATAAACACTCTTCGTATTCTTTTTGAGGGTTTGATTGAATCGTGATAGCTCCCCCAACACTACAAGATAAGGTTTTTTTTATTTTGTCTTGTACTAGGGTACGAATGACAACATTGAAGTCATAGTTACCATTTGGATCAAAATAACCAATGGCACCTGAATAGATTCCTCGAGAAAAGTTTTCAAATTCATCAATAATTTCCATTGCTTTTATTTTTGGAGCACCAGTCATAGAACCCATCGGGAAAAGCGCATTTAACGTATCCGAGAAATTAATATTTGTTGGAACTTCGCAGGTAACTGTTGAAATGAGTTGATGCACAGTTCTAAAGCTATAAACTTCACATAATTCGGGAACTTGAACTGAATTTTTTTTAGCAATTTTAGACAAATCATTTCTCACGAGGTCTACAATCATGACGTTCTCTGCCCGTTCTTTTTGATCAGCTTTTAACGTAATCGCTATTTGCTTGTCTTCGGCCTCAGATTTTCCACGTTTAGCGGTTCCTTTGATTGGTTGACTTATCAGTTTTGATCCAGTTTTTCTTACAAAACGTTCGGGGGACGCACTTAAGATACACAAGTCAGAAGTGTTGACAAATGCTCCAAACGGTGGAATTGCATTTTGAACGAGCTTTTTATAGGTTTGGAGAGGAGCAAAATCTTTGTATTCGGCAGAGAAATTAACACAATAATTCATTTCATAGATATTGCCGAATTGAATATGATTTTTAATGCTTTCCAATTGGGTTAAATATTTTTGATGATCAGTTTCCGCAATCAATTTGATAGGAGGATAAGATTGGTAATTATCATCCAAATCACGAGGTTCAGTAAGAAAATTATTGAGCTCTTGTTTTGTATAGTTTCCAAAATAGGTTCCTTGCTTTTGATTATATATAATAACGTGATTTGCCGCAAAAAAATGAAGGTCATTAAAATCGCGTTTATCTTTTTTTATTGGGATAAAGTTCGTTTCAGGAGATTTGATATCATAAGAAAGGTATCCAAAAATATAACTCTCCTTATTTTTGTTTAAAAATGCTTGAGTTTTTTCCGAATTGAACTGTCCTTTGGGTAAGATAATTTCATCGATGGGATTCCAGCCCAAAATAAAATTACCGCGGTCATCGTTCAGTAAAATATGATCACTATTAATACGCTGAATTAGGTTGTACCAATTCAGCGACGATTCGATGTTAATATAATGTTTCAAATTTTAAAAATTGAATTCAAAGATAATGTTAACCCCTAAATGGAGGTTTAAAATTGCGAATATTCTCATGATTGAGGGCAGTAATCTACTATTTCAGTCTATTTGAAGGATTAGTACTTATCCTTTCAATAATCGGGATAAAAATTTTAACTTTGCACCAGAATTTGAGAACATGAAAGTAGAACAAATATATACAGGTTGTCTTGCAGAGGCAGCATATTACATACAATCAAAAGGTGAAGCGGTTATAATTGATCCATTGCGAGAGACAGCACCCTATATTGAGAGAGCTAAAAAGGATGAGGCGAGCATAAAATACATTTTTTTGACGCATTTTCATGCCGACTTTGTTTCAGGACAGGTTGATTTGGCGCGTAAAACTGGTGCAAAAATCGTGCTTGGCCCTTCTGCAAAAGCCGCTTATGATTTTCATGAAGCGAAAGATCAGGAATTGTTTCATGTAGGAGATATTTCTTTTGTTTGGTTACATACTCCGGGACATACGCTTGAGTCTAGCACTATTTTGCTGAAGGATGAAAGTGGTACTGATGTGTGCATATTTACAGGAGATACGCTATTCATTGGAGATGTTGGTCGTCCGGATCTTGCGGTTAAACAAGGAGATTTAACCGAAAATGATTTGGCGGGATTATTATATGATTCTCTGCGAAATAAAATTATGCCATTGGCAGATGCTGTAACGGTATACCCTGGACATGGAGCGGGTTCTGCATGTGGAAAAAAAATGAGTAAAGAAACATTCGATACTCTAGGACATCAGAAAGAGGTAAATTACGCATTACGTTCGGATATGACTAAAGAAGAGTTCATTGAAGAGGTTCTAACTGGCTTAACGCCTCCACCGCAGTATTTTCCAGAAAATGTTCGAATGAATAAAGGAATAAATACATCAATTGATGATATTATCAAATCAGGGACACGACCATTGTCAACGGTTGAATTTAAGAGCAAGGTTTCAAAAGGAGCATTAATGCTAGATGTTAGACATCAAAAAGACTTTGTCAAAGCCCATATTCCCGGTTCTATTTTTATAGGATTAGATGGAGGTTTTGCTCCATGGGTTGGTGCTTTAATACCCAATATTCGTCAGGAAATTGTACTCATCGTTTCCAAAGATAGAGCAGGGGAAGCGGTAACCCGTTTGTCTCGTATTGGCTACGATAATTCAGTAGGGTATTTAGCTGAAGGAATTGAAGGATGGAAGGCTGAAGGAAATGAGCTTGATTCTATTAAAACCATCAGTGCAGAAGATTTTGCCAAGGAAGTAACCGCTACAAAGTATCCCGTTTTAGACGTGCGAAAAGAGGGTGAATATGACTCAGAACATTTAGTAGATGCAATTCATGAACCTTTGGATACGATTCACTTCAACATGGATAATCTCGACGCGGACAAAACGTATTATGTGCATTGCGCGGGAGGTTATCGTTCTGTTATTTTTGAATCAATTTTAAAATCAAGAGGATATCATAATTTGATTGACGTTTTGGGTGGATATGGAGCAATTAAAAAAGTAGATTCGCTGCAAAGGACTGACTTTGTGTGTCCTTCAACTTTGTAATATTCTTTGGAAAGAGATCGGTGTTAGTTTAGCACTATTTTTCTATAAACCTGCTCTTTTTAAGGATTCATAAACGGTTCTTAAAAAGTAATTATCTTTGCCTTAAATTGCGGGAGATGAAATTTGAATTGACGAAACAATATCTTGAGCAACTTAAAGAGCAAGTTGAACTTGGCCAAAAAGAGTCAATAGGAGAATTTATCAATCAACTTCACCCAGCAGATATTGCAGATGTGCTTGAAAACTTGGATCAAGACGAAGCAAAAACTGTTTACGAACTCTTACAAGAAGAAAAGGCTGCGGAAGCTTTAATGGAGTTGGAAGACGATTTCCGTCAGAGTTTTTTAAAGTTATTCTCTTCCAGTGAAATAGCCGAACAAGTTGATCAACTGAATACGGATGATGCGGCCGATTTATTGGGCGAATTGCCTGACTTGAATAAAGAGGAGGTAATATCTCACATGATTGATCAGGAGCACGCATCGGACATTATTGACCTTTTGCGCTATGACGAAGATTCTGCCGGGGGATTAATGCAGACGGAATATATTGTAGCAAAAGAAAATTGGCAAGTAAGACGATGTGTTCTCGAAATGCGCAAGCAAGCTGAGGATGTTGAAAAGGTTTATTCTATTTATGTTACTGATGATGAGGATCGCCTGTTAGGAATTTTATCATTGCGACGATTGTTATTTGCAGACCCTAAATCATTGATTCGTGAATTATTCAAAGGAGAAGAAATTCATTACGTCAAAACGCATGATAGTAAGGAAGAAGTCGCTGAAATCATGGAAAAGTATGATTTGGTAGCTATACCAGTCGTTGATTTTCAACATAAATTGGTTGGAAGAATTACAATTGATGACGTTGTTGATGTAATACGTGAAGAGGCTGAAAGAGACTTTCAAATGGCCTCAGGTATTTCTGAAAATGTAGAGTCTTCTTCAAGTATTTTAAAAAACACCCGTTCGAGGTTGCCTTGGATATTGATTGGATTAGCAGGAGGGGTTATGAGCTCACAAATCATTCGAGGCTATGAAGCGACGATTGCTGATATACCAAGCTTAGCCTTTTTTATTCCTCTTATTGCCTCGACAGCAGGTAATATTGGAGTGCAATCATCAGCGATTGTTGTTCAAGGGTTAGCCAGCAACGATTTTCAAATGAAAGGCATTTTAACCCGTGTGTTAAAAGAAGCTATGGTAGGAATGATCGTAGGTTTAATCTGTGCCGTAGCGATTTATACAGTCGGCTTTTTTTTCACCGATGAAACTAAGTTAGCAATTACCCTTGCGATTTCATTGTTCGTGGTTGTTTTATTTTCAGCGGTCTTAGGGACGTTAATTCCACTTGTTTTAGATCGTTTAAAAATTGATCCAGCATTAGCAACTGGACCGTTTATCACAACATCTAATGATATTATAGGGCTTTCTATCTATTTTGTGGTGGCTTACCTGGTCTATTTTTAAATCATTCTCATGAAAAAAGTGGCATTTATTGATACCGTTCACCCAATTTTGCAAGAAAAATTAGAAGCTAAGGGGTGGCAATGTGACGATTTAACAAGTCAGTCTGTTCTGGAGTTAAAAGAAAATTTAATAGATTATCACGGTATTGTTGTTCGGAGCCGCTATCGAATGGATGCTGATTTACTGGATAAAGCTCATAAGTTAGAGTTTATTGCACGTTCTGGGGCAGGTATGGAGAACATTGATGTTCCTTTTTGTAATAGCCGTAATATTACCTTATTCAACGCTCCTGAAGGAAATAGAAATGCAGTGGGTGAGCATGCTTTAGGAATGTTGTTAAGTCTTTTTAATAAGCTCAATAAAGGGGATTCGGAAATTCGGAGGGGAATTTGGGATAGAGAAGGCAATAGGGGGGTAGAATTGGATGGTCGTACCGTTGGTATAATTGGTTATGGGAATAATGGAGCTGCTTTTGCGCGTAAATTGAGAGGATTTGATGTGCGGGTTTTGGCATACGACAAATATAAATCTGGATTCGGGAATGGTCATGTGGAGGAAGTAACATTGGCTGAATTGCAGAAGAGGGCTACAGTCATAAGTCTGCACATTCCACAAAATGCGGAGACGATTGGATTGATTGACGCTGCTTTTATTCAAGAAGTTGAAAATCCCTTTTATCTTATCAACCTGGCACGTGGTAAAATAGTTGATACTGAAGCTTTGATGCAAGGGTTGATAAAAGGCGAGATACTTGGGGCTTGTCTTGATGTTTTAGAATATGAGAAATCATCGTTTGAAAATATGTTCGATCAAAACAAGGAAATGCCTGAGGCAATGAAGTTTCTTGTCAATTCAAATAAAACCATCTTATCTCCTCATGTTGGTGGATGGACGGTAGAAAGTTATTATAAACTGAGTGCTATTCTTTATGATAAAATAGCAGCACATTATAATTTCAAATAATTATTAATTTAATAACATTGCTTGTTTTTATCCGTCAAGCCTTGTTTTTACTGGTGTTTATCTGGTACGATTCTTGATGTATTACCGTGATTTACTGTCTGATGTGAACATTTTTTTTAGGAAGAGTAACTTTTTTTAATTATTTTCGTTTAGAATATGCGTTACGACATGTAATTCAAAGAAATCAAAAAACCGTAAAACAAGAATTATGAAAAAAGTATTATTAGCAGGAGCAATTGGAGTATTTACATTAGGAATGGTGAGCTGTGGCTCTGGTCATGGAGGTTGTGACGCATACAGACAATCTGATTATACAAAATACAAAGCAGAGAAAACAAAGAAAATGGAACTTGTTAATGCTGTAAAGGCAGTAAAAGTGAAGTTGTTAAAATAATTAATACTAACTGTATTGAAAACTGCCGCTTTGAAAGTGGCAGTTTTTTTTTGTCTAAACTTTTAGAATTATTCTAATATTTCAAGCCAGAAAGACCCGCCATGATGTTCAACGTTTTTCAAGTTTTCTAGTTCCCAAATAGGCTTGAGAACTGTTTTTAAAGTAGGGTCTTCACTTATGAAAAAATTAGGTAGAATTGTCTTGTATTTTTTAGGGTTTGCAAGGACAAAGGCTGCTAAAACATATTGTTCCGAATATGCGCGGTCACACATAAATTGTGGGTAATCATAGGGCAAATAAATATCATGAATGTGAACGATTACACCCGGTTTTAAGCGTGGCATTACTTCCAAAAAGAAGACGGTTGCATCAGAGTTTGGTAAGCAACGATGGGAATTATCAATGAACACAATATCACCACGTTCTAGCTCATCAAACACACTAAAATCTTTTAAATTTTCAAACGGTTGACGAATAATCTCATCCGAAAGTTGATCGATATTTGCTCTTGGAAATGGATCAATAGAATAGATTTTTGTATCTAAATTTTTATCATTAATTGCTTTTTTAACAACTTTAGTAGAGTTTCCGGATCCAACTTCAATGTATTTTTTGGGTTGATGCTTACAAATCATTCCGTAGATAGCTATAATATCTAAACCAGGCAAAAATTGATTATTCCAGGTAGGCAGGTTTTGGTTGGTTTCGTTTTTATCCTCTTTAAATGAATTAAAAACTTCTTTATGCTGTAAAAAACCAGTCAATGTATCTTGATATAAGGACCTGTTTTTATTTATGATTGCAAATAATTCTGGATGTGCTTTTGCGTTTTCAGCTCCATAGGTACGCGGTTTAAAGTCAACCTTGTATTCTAAAAAAATTGATTGAAATTTAGGCGATAAAAATCGATAGATAGATTTAAGCATTGTTGTTAGAATATAGTAGTTTTAATACGGGCCAAGATATGAAATTATCAGAATTGGTTTCAAAAAAAACAGGTTAACTTATTTTGAGTTGGTAACGAACAAAAAAAAGGCCGCCATTCATATGACGACCTTTTAGGAAGTTTATTTTGTTAATTCTGTATGAATGAAACTACATTTTCAAAGTGAAGTTCCCCATCCTTCAAATCAATTAGTACATTGCTGTCTGCGGAAATTTTCCCTGCCAACATAGATTTGGACAATTCATTCATCAATGTTTTTTGAATAACTCTTTTCACTGGTCGTGCTCCAAATTGAGGATCGTAACCTTCTAACGCGAGCCATTCTAGAGCCTCATCCGTAGCATCAATTTCAATTCGTGAATTTTTAAGGCGTTCTTGTAATTGTTTGAACTGAATTTTTACGATGGCCAAAACATCTTTTCTTGTGAGCGGTTGGAACATAATCGTTTCATCAATTCGGTTCAAGAACTCAGGACGAATAGTTTTACGGAGCAAACTAAAAATTTCCTCTTTAGTTTCCGTTACAATTTGGTTCTTATTGCTATCCGTTAAATGTTCAAAACGATCACTAATTATCGAGGCACCTAAATTCGAGGTCATAATAATAATCGTGTTTTTAAAGTTTACCGTTCGTCCTTTATTATCCGTTAATCGTCCATCATCTAAAACTTGCAGGAGAATATTAAATACATCGGGATGTGCTTTTTCTATTTCATCCAGTAAAACAATGGAGTATGGTTTTCTTCTAACTGCTTCAGTTAATTGTCCACCTTCATCGTATCCCACATATCCTGGAGGGGCTCCTACCAGACGACTTACCGCATGTTTTTCTTGATATTCACTCATGTCAATTCGCGTTAGTGCATTTTCGTCATTAAAAAGATAACCAGCAAGCACTTTTGCCAACTCAGTTTTACCTACCCCTGTTGTCCCTAGGAAAATGAATGAACCTATTGGTCGTTTTTCATCTTGTAATCCAGCTCTACTTCTTCTAACAGCATCAGAAATAGCAACAATTGCATCTTTCTGGCCAACGACTTTCTCACTGAGAACATCTTCCATTTTTAGAAGCTTTTCACGTTCGCTTTCAATCATCTTGGAAACTGGAATTCCGGTCCATCTTGAAACAACATCGGCAATCTCTTCTGCATCAACTTCCTCTTTAATCATTTTTGAATTCTGTTGTATTTCAACTAATTCAGATTTTCTTTTTGCAACATCTTCTTCAAGAGTTTTAATTTTACCGTACCTAATCTCAGCCACTTTTTCATAATTCCCTTCACGCTCCGCTTGTTCTGCTTCAATTTTTAATTGCTCCATGCTTTCATTCCCATCTTGTATAGCATCAATGAGATTTTTTTCGGCTTGCCATTTCGCTAAAAATTCGGACCTCCTATCATTTAGTTCCGCCAACTCTTCTGATAATAAGTTGAGCTTAGCTTGATCTTTTTCTCGTTTAATTGCCTCTCGCTCTATTTCAAGTTGCATTATTTTTCGTTCAATTTCATCCAGTTCCTCAGGTTTAGAGTTGATTTCCATTCTTAACCTTGAGCTTGCCTCATCAATTAAGTCAATGGCTTTATCCGGGAGTTGTCGTTCGGTTAGGTAGCGTTGCGAAAGTTCTACCGCCGCAATGATGGCTTCATCTTTAATTAAAACCTTATGGTGCGTTTCATATTTTTCTTTTATTCCTCGCAGAATGGAAATGGCATCTTCTTGAGAAGGTTCATCTATTAAAACGGTTTGGAATCGACGCACCAAAGCCTTATCCTTTTCGAAGTGTTTTTGGTATTCGTCTAAAGTTGTTGCTCCAACAGCTCGCAGTTCACCTCTTGCCAGAGCAGGTTTAAGGATGTTTGCGGCATCCATTGCGCCTTGTCCGCCTCCCGCGCCTACAAGTGTATGTATTTCATCAATGAAAAGAATGATTTCACCGTCTGATTTGGTTACTTCTTGCACTACAGCTTTAAGTCTTTCTTCAAATTCACCTTTGTATTTTGCTCCTGCCACCAAAGCAGCCATGTCGAGCGAATAAACTTTGCGACTCTGAAGGTTCTCAGGTACATCACCATTTACTATTCTGTGAGCAATACCTTCAGCAATAGCTGTTTTACCAACGCCGGGTTCTCCTATTAGTATTGGATTGTTTTTTCTTCTTCTCGATAAAATTTGGAGTACTCTTCTTATTTCTTCATCTCGTCCAATTACAGGATCTAACTTTCCTTCTTTCGCAAGCGCATTGAGATTGTTCGCAAATTTATCAAGAGAGCGATAAGTATCTTCTTTACTTTGTGAGTTGACGCTTTCTCCATTTCTAAGTTTGAGAATGGCGTCTTTTACTTTCTTTTTAGAAAACCCACTATCTTTTAAATATGACCCAATAGCATCTTTTTTGTCTATCAATGCGTAAAACAAAACCTCCACTGCGAGGAATTCATCGTTGAACTCGGCCATGGCTTTAAAAGCATCTGTAAATACTTGATTTGTGGTGTTCGACATATAGAGTTGACCACCTTCGACTTTTGGATAACCGGCTACAATGCTGTCAACCGTTTTAGCCATCATGTCCGTGTTCACCTCCATTTGTTGATTAATAAATGGGATAATACTGTTTTCAACCTCAATCAAGGCCTTTAAAAGATGGCCGGGCTCGAGGCTTTGTTGTCCTTTCATCTTTGCTATAGATTGCGCAGACATTAGAACCTGTTGTGTTTTTGTTGTTAATTTATCGATGTTCATTTTTGTATAATTCAAATTCAAATTATGCACTTCAATTTAAGTTCCAAATCCCAAAAAACACTTTAAAGCGGTAGTTTTGACAGGTTTAGCCGGATCATACTGACACTTTTTCAGGTTATTGGTTTGTATAAACTGTTAAAATACCATAGTTATTTGGTATTTTTGCGCAAAACAGCGACTTTGATTAAAATTCACGATAAAAATTTTGTCCCCTACTTATCGCATCAAGAAATTGATTTCTGTGTTCAAAAGGTAGCGGATCAAATAAATAAGGATTATAAAGGTAAAGAAGTGGTTTTTATGGCCATTCTTAATGGTTCTTTTATGTTTGCGTCTGATTTAGTAAAGAAAATAGATTTACAATGTGAATTAACCTTTGTAAAGTTTGCCTCATATAGTGGAACTGAAACCACAGGCATAGTGTCTCAGTTAATAGGTCTCGATAGGGACTTAAAAGGTAAGAATGTTGTTTTAATCGAAGACATCGTAGATACTGGCGGTACTGTTGAAAGAATAATGAATCTATTGAAAGATAAAGGCCTTGAAAGTCTGAAAATTGCATCTTTATTGTTCAAACCATCAGTTTTTAGTAAAAAATTTAATGTTGATTATGTCGGTAAAGATATTCCCAATAAATTTGTGGTGGGATATGGACTCGATTATGATCAATTAGGACGAAATTTAAGCGAGATATATCAAATCGAAGATACAAGAAATATGTTGAACATAGTTTTATTTGGCCCTCCTGGTGCGGGGAAAGGAACACAGGCGGAACGTCTTGTGAATAAATATGGTTTATTTCACCTCTCGACGGGAGATGTTTTTAGATCTAATATTAAAAACGAAACTGAACTTGGGAAATTGGCCAAGAGTTATATGGATAAGGGGCAGCTTGTTCCTGATGAAGTAACAATAGACTTATTGATTTCCGAAGTAGAAAAGAACCCAGAAGCAAGTGGGTTTATTTTTGATGGTTTTCCAAGAACTGAAAATCAAGCAGCGGCTTTGGATAAGATTCTTTCAGATCGAGAAACAGGTATTTCCGTTATGTTGGGATTGGATGTTGAAGAAGAGGAATTAAAAAAGCGACTACTTGAACGAGCAAAGACGAGCGGAAGAGCGGATGATGCAGATCCTAAAGTTATTGAAAATAGAATTCAAGTTTATCGTGCTGAAACCGCCCCAGTGAAAAGTTTTTATGAAGCACAAGATAAGTTTATCAAAATAGATGGGCAAGGTTCTATCGACGATGTGACAAGTCGCCTGTACAAGGCAATTGATGCCGTAAAATAGCATTTTAAATATTACTTTAGGGAAATGTCAAACTTTATTGATTACGTAAAGATCCATTGCCGATCGGGCAGAGGTGGGGCAGGCTCGCGGTATATGCGCCGTGAAAAATACATAGCTCAGGGTGGTCCTGCTGGTGGAGACGGCGGTCGTGGAGGTCATATCATTCTTAAAGGGAATGCGCAATTATGGACCTTGTTGCACCTGAAGTATCAGAAACATATTAAAGCTGAGCATGGTGAGCCAGGTGGAAAGAATCAGATGACGGGACGTGAAGGCGAAGATGTCTTTTTAGAGGTTCCAGTTGGTACCATTATAAGAGATGCGGAAACGGGCGAATTTATTGCAGAGATTTCTGAAGATGGACAAGAAGAAATTTTGCTTGAAGGAGGAAAAGGTGGTCGCGGGAACGTCCATTTTAAATCAGCTACGAATCAAGCTCCACAATATGCGCAGCCTGGCATACCCGAAAAAGAAGGCTGGTTTGTACTGGAGTTAAAAATTCTGGCTGATGTTGGCCTAGTTGGATTTCCAAATGCCGGAAAGTCAACATTGCTTTCAGTGGTTTCTGCAGCAAAACCAGAAATTGCCGATTATCCCTTTACTACCCTCACTCCAAATTTAGGAATTGTTTCTTATCGTGATCACAAGTCATTCATCATGGCTGATATTCCTGGGATTATTGAAGGTGCGCATGAAGGTAAAGGACTTGGGTTACGCTTTTTAAGGCATATCGAGCGAAACTCTTTATTACTATTTTTAGTTCCGGCGGATGCAGATGATATTCATAAAGAATATAAAATTTTAGTGAACGAACTCCTTCAATATAATCCAGACTTAGGAGATAAACCCCGAATTTTGGTAATTTCTAAGTCTGATATGCTGGATGAAGAATTAAAAGATGAAATCCGAAAAGATTTGCCAGATTTGCCCTATTGTTTTATTTCGTCAGTTGCTCAAAAAGGGTTGATGGAATTGAAAGATTTAATTTGGGAGCGATTACAATAGTTGAAGCATCATGCGCAGTGGACTGATATATATCATGTTGATTGTAGGCATAACCTCCTGTTCGAGCAGTAAACGGCACGAGACTGTAGCGGGAGGATACGGTATTGGAGATTTCAAAAAGGGTAAACGAGAAGGTGAATGGCTTTTTTTTAGAGTAGATGGAACAAAGGACGCCGCAGGATCATTTAAAAATGATTTGGAGGAAGGGCCATGGAAGTATTGGTATCAAGATGGTACATTAAAAGAAGAAAGCAATTGGAAAGAAGGGAAGTTGGATGGATCATTTCATTTATTTTTTCCAAGTGGAGACTCCAAGGAAGAGGGAACCTTTACAAAAGGAATGTTAAATGGAGAATGGGTCGGTTATTATCAAAACGGTCAACGAAGATCAGTTGGATTTTACGAAATGGATAATAAAGAAGGTGTTTGGAAAAATTTTTACAAAAATGGTCAACTCAAAGAAGACTTATCTTTTAAAAACAATGTTTTGGATGGATATAGTTTTACATGGTTTGAAAATGGAGTAAAAGAAAGTGCAGGAAAATATAGAGTAGGCAAGAAAGATGGGGAATGGACTTTTTGGTTCGAAAACAAAAAAATTAGAGACATTTCCAATTGGAATAATGGCATTTTAGATGGACCATCAATATCTTATTACAGGTCGGGAAATGTTGAGTTTGACGGAGCCTATAAGAATGGTGTCGAACATGGGTTTTGTCAATGGTATTATGTAAATGGGAGTTTAAAAGAAGAAGGCGAATTCAAAAATGGAGATAAGCACGGCATTTATCGTTATTATGATTCCCAGGGAAATTTAAAGATGGAAGAATTTTATGAAAATGATAATTTTGTAGAATAGTTTCATCCAAGGAATGAAAAATTAAAGAATTTAAGTATTATTGAATAGAAAATAGAAGAGAAGTATGAAGATCAATCCGAAATATTCAAATAAAGAAGCCGCATTAGCTTTGTACAACAGTCCTTTAATGGAATTAATGTACCAAGCAGCAACTGTTCATAGAGAGCATCATAATCCGTTAGAGGTACAAATGAGCACCTTAATTTCAATTAAAACTGGAGGGTGTCCTGAAGATTGCAGTTACTGTCCGCAATCTATGAAATATCATACTGACTTGGAAGTACAAGCGATGATGCCCGTTAAAGAGGTCGTTGGTTTAGCAAAAAATGCAAAAGCTAATGGGTCTTCACGAGTGTGTATGGGAGCGGCTTGGAGAAATGTTAGAGATAATCGTGACTTTGATAAAGTAGTGGAGATGGTACAGGAAATAAATGGCATGGGGATGGAAGTATGCGCTACTTTAGGAATGTTAGACGAAAAACAAGCGGAACGTCTAAAAAATGCAGGTTTATATGCATACAACCACAACCTTGATTCTTCTCAAGAATTCTATAAAGATATTATCTCTACTAGAGAGTATCAAGAACGTATAGATACAATTCAAAATGCACGTCAAGCTGGAATTTCTGTATGCTCAGGAGGAATTATTGGAATGGGTGAAACAACAGAGGATAGGATAGGGATGTTAATGACCTATGTGCACATGGAACAGCCGCCAGAATCAATTCCAATTAATGCTTTGGTTGCAGTGGAAGGAACGCCACTAGAAGAGCAAAAACCAGTTCCAGTTTGGGATATGATACGCATGGTAGCAACTTCAAGAATTATGTTCCCCGAATCGATCATTCGTTTATCAGCAGGAAGAACAGAAATGTCGCAAGAGGCACAAGCACTTTGTTTTATGGCTGGGGCATCTTCAATTTTTGCCGGAGATAAACTTTTAACTACACCTAATCCTGAATTTAATGAGGATGCAGAATTATTTAAGATTCTAGGATTAACTCCGAAAGCTCCATTTCAAGATGGTGAGCAGCCAGAGACGAAACACGATGAAAAGGTGGAAAAAGCCAAAAAAATTAGAGAAGAACGAGAAGCTAGAAGAGCAAATGCTAAGCCTAAAGCAGCTAATTTCGAGCCTCGAAAAGTTACCGTAGATTAGGTTTATATTGATTGGACCGAAACATATAAAAAGAAAATTAGATGAGCGAAAAGCAGCAAATGCTTTTCGCTCATTGACTTTACATGAGGTTGGGGTTGACTTTTATTCTAATGATTATCTTGGGTTGGCAAAATTAAGGTTTGAGAATACTGCCGACGAAGGAGCTACAGGATCGAGGTTAATTTCTGGAAATTCTAAAATTGCAGCGTTATTTGAGCAGGAATCGGCTGAATTTTTCAATAGCGAAGCGGCTTTACTTTATAATTCAGGTTACGATGCCAATTTAGGTTTGTTCTCTTGCATCGCTCAACGTGGAGACACCATTCTTTATGACGCACTAATTCATGCTTCCATTCGAGACGGCATTCAACTAAGTCACGCTAAAAGTTTTAACTTTAGGCATAATGATTATGGTCACCTAGAAGAACGACTAAAGCTAATAGAAGGAACTGTTTTTGTTGCTGTCGAATCGGTTTATTCTATGGATGGTGATCAGGCTCCACTTAAAGAAATAGCAAAGATATGTCAGCGTTTTGGGGCTTATTTAATTGTAGATGAAGCTCATGCTGTAGGCGTTTTTGGAGATGTGGGTCAAGGCTTGGTTAGTAGCTTAAAATTGGACCATTTAGTTTATGCCAAGTTAATGACCTTTGGTAAAGCTTTTGGAAGTCATGGAGCAATTGTAGCAGGGAGTCAGGATTTAAAGGATTATTTAATTAATTTCTCAAGATCATTGATTTATACAACAGCCCTGCCTCCAGCTTCAATCCAAAGATTGAGGTTTTTACTCAACGAAGTTAGGAGGTCTATAGCTCGACGAACTAAATTGTTCAATTTAATCGATTATTTTCAGAATGAAACAAAAAACAGCGGATTTACACTTATCCAAAGCCATTCTCCAATTCAAGCCGTAGTGATTGGTGAAACTGAAAGCGTACATAAAAAAGTGGCTGAAATTAATCAAGCAGGTTTAATTGTGAAAGCAATTCTTCCCCCTACCGTAGAAAAAGGAAAGGAACGAATTAGAATTTGTTTGCATAGTTTTAATACAGAAGAAGAAATAAAAAAATTAATAAGTCTTTTATAATGGCAGAAAATCGTAAAAGAATTTTTGTTTCGGGAATTGGAACAGAAATAGGAAAAACATTTTGCTCCGCTATTGTTGTCGAAGCTCTAAAAGCTGATTATTGGAAACCTGTACAAGCAGGAGAACTAGATCAATTAGATTCTGATTGGGTAAAAAATGCAATTTCAAATATGCAGACAACAATTTTGTCAGAACAATTTTTATTGACAGAACCTATGTCGCCGCATGCTGCAGCTAGGATTGATGGAATTCGTTTAGCTCCAGACGCATTTGTTGTTCCAGAAACTGATAATCACCTTGTGATTGAAGGAGCTGGGGGGTTAATGGTTCCATTAAATGATGATGGTGATTTAATTATTGATTTAATTCCCGAAGTTGCCGATGAGGTGATTTTAGTTTCTAAGAATTACTTGGGAAGTATAAATCACACTTTATTGAGTATTGAATTGTTAGAGCAGCGGAATATAAATATTGCAGGCATTATATTTAATGGTGAACCAAATTTGGAAACAGAAAAGGTAATTTTAGCGAATACGGGAGTGAAATGTATAGGTAAAGTTCCTATACTGAAAGGTGATTTAAAAACCTTTGTTCGTGAGCAAGCTGCACTATTGGATATCTAAAATGTGATAACAATTCCCATTGAAGTTAAAATCATCTCCTTTTTTATGATTACGAAGGGCCTGTCCAATTGGAGAACCCGGAGAAATTGCAAAAAATACAGTTTGATTTGATTCTATTTTGCCGGCACTAATTGAAAGAAAAAAGTTTCCCTTGTCGGTAAAGACAATACTCCCAAGACTAACCGTAGTTATTGTTTTATCGGGATCAATTTGAACGAGAATACCCTTTAATTTTTCGGCCTCTGCAAGGTGTTTCCCATTTTGCTCAACAGCAAGTTGCATCATAGCTCTTGAAGTATCGTGCTTGTCACCTGCTGTACTTTTAGTTTCGTTATTTGCGCAACCCTGTGCTTCTTCAATCGCATTTTTGTACGTATCTATACGATCGTTTAAATAACGATAACATCGATCCAACAGTTCTTTTTTTAAAGGATTCTCCATGGTTATAAAAAAGGTAAAGATAGCTAACTGTAAGAAATAAGGAGGATAAACGAACAAAAGACGGCGTGATTTTGTTGTAAGATTAAGAACAGGCTATTGATATTATGAGATAAGATTGGGGGTAAGGGAAAATATCCCTAAATTTGCACTAATTATATATATAAAATGAAAAACGGTTTAGACATAATTGACGAGGTAGGAGACAATCACATAATGAGCTCCGGAGACACGCCTATGAGGAGTGATGCCTTTGAACTGTCCGACGACGAAAAAATTGCAAAAATCGAAGAGCACTTCGAGCAAATAATGCAGACTTTGGGATTGGATTTAACGGATGACAGTCTCAGTGGAACACCCAAAAGGGTAGCAAAAATGTATGTGAAAGAAATTTTTGGCGGATTAAATCCGGCAAAAGCGCCAACATCATCTACTTTTGATAATAAATACAAATACAACGAGATGTTGGTTGAAAAAGATATTACAGTGTATTCTACTTGTGAGCATCATTTTTTACCAATTGTAGGAAAAGCCCATGTAGCTTATTTTTCAGAGGGAAAAGTGATTGGTCTTTCTAAGATGAACAGAATCGTGGATTACTACGCAAAACGTCCTCAAGTGCAAGAGCGTTTGACAATGCAGATTGTTAATCATCTTCAAAAATATTTAGGTACAGATGATGTGGCTTGTATTATTGATGCAAAACATCTTTGTGTCAATTCAAGAGGGATAAGAGATATTCAAAGTAGTACTGTAACAAGCGAGTTTGGCGGTCGATTTAAAGAACCTGAGGTTCGTAAAGAATTAATGCAATATCTGCAAATGAAAGTAACTTTATAATTCCGTGAAAAAACCTAAAAAAGACAGCTAATTGCTGTCTTTTTTTATGCACCGATATTTTTAATATTTGGACTTAAAAAATTCTGCAACTTAATATTGCGGTATCATCAACATAGTTCTTTGGCCCTCGCCAATCATCCAATTTGCTAAAAACAATTTCGTTTAAATCCTCCATTGATAAGGGGTAAAAGCTCTGAACAATTTTCGTTAGGCGTTCGGTTTCAAACTGTTCTTCAGTTGTGTTTTCTAATTCGACAACTCCATCTGTGTACAGTATTAAGGTGGTGTTGTGTTCTATCTCAATCTCAGCACTTTCCAAAAAGGGTAATTCTTCTAACATCCCTAGTCCAATACATCCTTTGTTTAAGAATTGAGACGAATTACCACGAATTAAGATTGGCCAATTATGACCAGCGTTAACGTATTTTAATTTACGCGTTTTGGCATTGTATTCAGCAATGAAAAAAGTGATAAATTTTTCGCCATTCGCACTGGTAAATACCTTGTTGTTTAGTGTCGTAACTAATTCTTCTAAATCAAGCCTTTGATAGTTATATAATGTTCTTACCGTCGCTTGAAAATTTGCCATTAACATGGCTGCAGATATTCCTTTTCCTGAAACGTCAGCAATACAGACGATAAATTCGTCCTTATTGAGACGTATATAATCATAATAATCTCCACTTACTTTGTGATGAGAAAGATATTTGGCTGAAATATCAATTTTATTATTCGAAGGTAAATCGGAAGGAAAGAGTAATCGTTGCATTTCAGAAGCAACTTCGAGCTCTTGTTTAACGCGTTGTTGTTTCATACTTTCATTCGCTAACCTCTTATTTTCTATCGCAACTACAATAATATTTGTAAGGGTTTGTATAAAATTCAGGTTGTTAAATGTTTCTTTATTCGATTGGTTTTTATCCTTAATTCCCGCGAGAAATAAATAGGCTAGGGGTTTTTCTTTATGATATACAGGAATAATTACATCAAAATTGTTCAAGGATTTTTTGTGAGACGACTCAATCATTGTTATTTCTTTGAATTTAGAAATATCTCGTTCAATATTTAAGTCTTTTATTTTTCCTTTTACACCAATTTTTGATATAATTCGCCACTCTTCTTGATGATTATACAGGACAAATTTTCGAAAACCTAATTGTTCCCTAAGGATAAAGTTGTAAATCTCCAACAGCTCGCTGACTGGCTTGTTGAAATTAATGGATTTAGTAACTTCCAAAAGTGAGTTTAGTTTAAACTCATTTGAAAGTAACCGATGCTCTAACTCTTCGACTATTTGATGCTGAGCATTCATCATAAATTTTCAATGATTGAAGGCAGCCGTTTAAATGCTGCTAATTCTTTGAATTTAGATCGTGCTTCGCCACATGGTGAGCCGAAGTAGGTTTTGCCTTCTTCTAAATCTCCTCCTACACCTGATTGTCCCAGAACAGTTACGTTATCATTGATTGTGATATCGCTGACAACCCCAACTTGTCCCCATAAGGTTACGTTGTTTTTGATAACTACACAGCCCGCAATCCCAACATTAGCAGCGAAGAGGCAATTTTCTCCAATCACGGTATCATGTCCAACATGAACCTGATTGTCAATTTTAGTCCCTTTTCCAATAATCGTATCACCAGTCACCCCCCTATCAATGGTAGAAAGGGCTCCAATTTCGACATTGTCTTCAATAATCGTCCTGCCACAGGTGTGCATTCTATCATATATACCTTCTTTTTTCTTGTAATAAAAGGCATAGTGCCCAATTACTGAATTCGGACCTATTGTAACACCATCTTTAATTACGGTATGATCACCAATTACAACCCCCGCATGAATCATGCAGTTATTACCAATTGAAACATTATGTCCTATAATAACATTGGGATAAATTGCTGTGTTTTCTCCAAGGCTAAAGTTGTCTCCATGAGCTCCTGTCCAAACTTTGGTAGGTGAAAAATGTTTGGTTAATTGATTAAATGCATCAAAAGGTGCTTCACAAATAATTATCCCTTTTCCAGGAGGGATTTCATCTACACGCTGGTCGATTAAAATTAAATCAGCGGCACTATTTAGTGCTTTTTTGTAGTATTTGGGATGGTCAACGAATACAATTTCACCGGGTTCAATTTTATGGATTTCATTAATACCGGTCACTATCAATGTATCGTTTCCTTCGAACGGTGCGTTTAATAGCTCGGCAATTTCTTGAATGGTATAAGCGCGGTTAAATTTCATTCTAATTCTTTTTTCCAATTATAAAAGTACTGGAAAATCTTCCTTGAATTAGTGTGGACAATTTTTACTTATCCATGTAAAAATGTTAATGACGGCTTGCTGAAACTCCTAGCGATTGAGGTTAGAATTATTTTTTGAGAAGATTAACCCTAAAATGAAACTTGCCAAGCCTGTTAAAATGGAAATATTTATAAGCAAACTAAGTTCAGGAAAACTCCATTTGGCAATAAAAAAGACAATTAAAGCCAAGTTGGCAAGCACAAGAATGACCGATAATAACTTCATAATAAGTCGTTCTTGATTCCCCCAATTTAGTAACTGAAGTTGAACGAGCAAAATAAATATAATGGTTCCACTTATGAGCCAATTGTAGAGTTTTACAAAAGGTAGAACGTTGTATACAGCGGTTGTATTTAAAAAAGCTAGAGCAAGACCGAATAAGCTTATAAGAATTTTAATGGATGGTTTTGTTGTCGAGCAATGGTTCTGAATTAAATAAATACCCGAAAACGCAACTGAAAAACCAAATAAAACAAGAATTAATTTCAAGTTAGCAGCTCTTGCAAACTCGCCACTTAAACCACTAATAATGGATAAAACAAGCATCATTGAGATGCTAACGATGAGTAGAATGCCAAATAATTTTTTTCCTTTACTATACTTCATTGAATTCATTTAGTAATTTTAAAGTTAGAACTATTCAGGAAATGGTCGGTCTGGTTTTCGATTAATTTCCCATCTAAATCCTTTGTAAAAAAGATCTTTCTCTGGGATTTGATTCATGGGGAGCATTTTACCCGAAGGTTGATCCATAAAATTCACTTCTTGAACTTCACCCTTTAAAAATCGTACAATTATTTCATTGCAATCAATTTGGTTTAGGCCAGATAATCTTTTTGTTTCCACACCAGCTGTGTCTGTTTCTGTTTCAGTTGGATAGTACATGGTTTGTGCATTTTGATGTATGTGTACTGATTTGACTTTACCAGAATCTAATAGGGCGGTCATAAATTTACCTTTCAGTTGGTCATAATGAACAGAGTCGTTTTCATGTTCTGTAATGATCATGGCATTATGATACATTTTCATGTCGTGGAATTCGTCATCATAGAAAGTTGTAAACATGGAGTCCGCAAAAAGTTGTGTCCGATCATTCCACATTATTGGTTCTTTATGAAGTTTAAGTATACTGTCTTGTTCGTTAAAATAAGCTGAATCACATACAATATAAAGTTCCCCTTTTATGACATTAACATTATTTTCAACAATGGACAATTTATTATTGGTTAGCGTATCTGTATAATAAGATATTGTATCGCCTGACAGGTAGAGGGAGTCCTTTTCATCGTACTGCCAAACTCGTGCATTATTTTTCAGGATAATCTCCGTGTTTTTTGGTTTTTTGAGCATGTAGTCTGCTAAAAAATGTACTTGTTCAGTGGTGTCATACAAAGAGACAAAACAAAATCCTTCTCCAAAATCATCTTTTTGGTTATAGATCAAGCTATCTGCGTAAAATCTCCTGCCGGGTTCGTTAATGGTTGCACCATTCCATAACTGAACAAGGTCTTTTTTTGAAAAGTATATGCCTTTTTTACATTGTACATTTGACGAGTCAAAAAGAATAGTAGTTGGTCCATGGAAATGTGCGTCGCTGGTGTTTGTTCTAAATTCAAGTGTGTCCGAAAACAATTCGTATTCAGGGTCTTTTATATGCACGCTATCCTTGAAAAAGAATGTTTTGCTATTGGAATAATAATAGCCTTTTATTGAGGTGAGACGTAAATCATCATTTCTACTTGTGATAACTGCGTGATTTTTATAAGCACCGACCGACCGGTTTCCATCATATTCCATCGAATCAGTAACCATCAAATACTCATTATCTCGAAAGCGCACATTAGAGTATAGTTTAGAAATATTGGTTTTACCATCAAAAATTAGGGAGTCACAAAATAAATTTACCGTATCTCCTTGGTTAATTTGGACATTACTATAAGCATGAACAATGTCTTTGTCTTGAAAAAATAAAGCAGAATCACAGAATAATCGGCTTCCCGCATGATTAAACTCTACATGACCTTTTGCGACGGTAGTGTTTGGAAATTCAACGGAGCTCACAACATCTTCAGCAAAAACTAAACGCACAAGGTTATCTTGGGAAAAAACCGATTGAGGCAGAAAAAAGGCGCTTAAGAAAAGCGCCATTAATACTATTTTATTGAGTTTGTACAATGTTTATTATCTAATTATAGTTTGCGCACGGTCTGGTCCAACAGACACGATTGAAATAGGTGTTTGCAATTCTCGTTCCAAATAGGTGATATAATCCAAAAATTCTTGTGGAGCTTCGCTCATATCTCTCATTCCTGTTAAATCCGTATTCCAACCTTTTACTTTTTTATAAACAGGTTTAACGTTTAAGGCATTGATATCGTATGGGAAGTAATCAAATAATTCGCCATCAATTTCATAATGAGTGCACACCTCAATTTCTTCAAAGCTATCTAAAACATCAGCTTTCATCATTGAAAGTTGCGTTACACCGTTTATCATTATGGCATATTTTAATGCCGGTAAATCGATCCACCCACAACGACGATCTCTTCCCGTTGTAGCACCAAATTCATGACCAATTTGACGAATATTTTGTCCAATTTCATTGTCCAGTTCTGAAGGAAAAGGACCACTACCAACACGTGTACAATATGCTTTAAAAATCCCAACAACTTCACCAATTTTGTTAGGAGCGACTCCAAGTCCTGTACATGTTCCAGCAGTTACTGTATTTGATGAGGTTACAAAAGGGTATGTTCCAAAGTCTATATCGAGCATTGTCCCTTGAGCACCTTCTGCAAGAATTGATTTTCCGTCTTTTAATGCTTGATTGATGTAATGTTCACTATCAATTAATTCAAACTTAGACAAAAACTCCATGGCTTCAAACCACTTAGGTTCAAATTCCGCCAACATATCTTGGTATTCGTAATCTCCAAGTATAGCTTGATGCTTTTGAACCAGTTGATCATATTTTTCTTTAAAGTTTTCGGCAACTGAATCGCCCATTCGAAGGCCATTTCGTCCAGTTTTATCCATATAAGTTGGTCCGATTCCTTTGAGCGTAGATCCAATTTTTTTAATTCCTTTTTGCTCTTCCGAATATTTATCAAGGATTTTATGCGTCGGTAAAATGAGGTGAGCTTTTTTAGAAATCAAGAGGTTAGAGCTTACATTGACACCAGTCGCCTCGAGCTTTTCAATTTCTTCGCGAATGATGATGGGATCAATTACAACTCCGTTTCCAATGATATTGATTGTATTATCTCTAAAAATACCAGATGGAATAGTGTGCAAGACAAATTTTTTATTGTCGAATATAAGGGTGTGTCCAGCGTTAGGCCCACCTTGAAATCGTGCAATTATATCATATTTAGGGGTAACGACGTCAACAATTTTTCCTTTACCTTCATCTCCCCATTGCAATCCCAATAAAACATCTACTTTTTTCATTTCAAATTTTTTTTTGATCCTTGTCATCAAGACCGTTTGCTAAACCTGTGTTTTTAGCCTTTGTTTTAGTTTATTCTTTTCGTTTAAGAAATAAAAAAAAAACTCCATTTTGTTGGCGTCACCTGAACAAAATGGACCTTCTTTGATTTGAAATTTCTTTTTCTTTAATTCAAAAGTTCTACTGCTTCTTCAGTAGAAGTTGCAATATTAAGAACTGTATTTAATTTAGTAAGCAAAAGTACTTGATTAATTTTATCCGAGATATTAACAATGTACATGTCGCCACCATTATTCCTACATTTTGTGAAAATTTTAATCAAAGTGTTGAGCCCAAGACTGTTTAAAACTTTTACTTTTTCAAGGTTTAAAACCAAGTTTGGTTGCGCGGCAGCAATACGTTCATCTACAATTTGAAGTAGTTCCGCAAAATCATCCTCAATCAAGCCATTCCCAGTTAATAAGATTTCATCTGCTTGTTGGCGTGGATTTACTGAAATTTCTAAGCTCATTTTTTATCCGACTTATCGTCTAGTTTTTCTCCGTAAAAATAAAGTGAGTGGTGATGAATTTTAACATTGAATAGTTCTTCTACCGTCGCTTTTATTTTTTCAATTCGAGGATCACAAAATTCAATAACCTCACCAGTGTTTGAGCAAATAACATGGTCGTGTTGTTGGAAACCATGAGATTTTTCAAATTGTGCTATGTTGTTACCAAACTGATGTTTTCTAACCAAATCAGAACTTAATAATAATTCGATGGTGTTGTAAAGTGTGGCACGACTTACGCGATAGTTCTTGTTTTTCATTTTGACATACAGTGATTCGATATCAAAATGTCCTTTTTGCGCGTATATTTCAGCCAAAATAGCAAATCGCTCAGGTGTTTTACGATGACCTTTCTCTTCGAGAAAATCGCAAAATATGTTTTTAACTTTTTCTTGTAATAATTCTTTTTCCATAGCGGAATCTTATGGTTGTAAAGTTAACCAATTTTAAGGACATTTTAAGCAAGTTTTAAGAACTAGATTCTTTCTACTGATTTTACTCCGTCTATCTGCTCAAACTTTAAAATTAATTCATCCAAATGTTCGGTGTCATAAACGTATAACATTATTTTTCCTTCGAAAATTCCATCGTTTGATTCAAAACTGATAGACTTCATATTGACTTCATGTTGCATTGAGATTATATTGGTCATATTGTTTACAATCCCCATATCATCTATTCCGGTAATTAACAAGCCACACAAACGTTCACGAATACGGTCACTTTTCCATTGTGCTTTCAAAACGCGGTATGCGTAGTTTGACATCAGTTGAGTTGCGTTCGGACAATTTGTTCGGTGAATTTTAATTCCTTCAGAAACAGTTATAAAACCGAAAACACGATCCCCAGGAATGGGATTACAGCAGTTCGCTAATTTATATTCAAATTCCTTAAAATCATCGCCAATGACTATGGTGTCTTTCTTTTGATCAACCGCAGTCATAATTTCAACAAAATCTGTTTCCTTAGTTTCAGTTTTTGGTTTAGGTAATACGAATGTTTTGTTATCAACCTTTAACTCTCTTAGCTTAGAAAGGTTTAATTTGCCTTTTGCAATTTGAAAGTAAAGTTCTGTAGCCCCTTTGATTCCAAAAAACTTTTCTATCGAAGCGATATTTTCACTAGAAAAGTTGACTTTCATCTGACTTAATTTTCGTTGTAAAATCTCCTTCCCATCAGCTGCAATTCGTTTTTGTTCGTCCTTTAGGGCCGATTTAATTTTAGATTTAGCTCGAGCTGTAGCAACGAATTTTAACCAGTCTTCTTTAGGTTTTTGCTTGTTTGATCGCAAAATCTCTACCTGATCACCGCTCTTTAGAACATGACTTAAGGGCATTAATTTACTGTTCACCTTAGCACCTATGCAGGATAAACCGATGTCAGTGTGAATGTCGAATGCAAAATCGAGGGTTGTAGAGTTTTTTGGCAATACGCGCAGGTCTCCTTTCGGAGTAAAAATATATATTTCGTCGCTGAATAGATTGAGTTTAAACTCATTGATGAATTCTTCGGCGTCTGAGTTTGGATTTTCTAGTAATTCTCGAATTTCCCCAATCCAACGATCAAAAGTACTCTCAGTAGATTTGTTTTCTTTATATTTCCAGTGTGCAGCATAGCCTTTTTCGGCTATTTCATCCATTCGTTTGCTTCTTATTTGAACTTCAACCCATTTTCCTGAAGGACTCATCACCGTTGTATGTAATGATTCGTATCCATTGGCTTTTGGGATAGAGATCCAGTCTCTTAAACGATCAGGGTTAGGTTGATAATAATCCGTTACGACGCTATAAATTTTCCATGCATCAGATTTTTCCTTTACAAGTGGAGTGTCAAAAATGATACGTATCGCAAAAATGTCGTATATTTCATCGAAAGTAACGTTTTTGTTTTGAATCTTTTTAAATATTGAAGGAATGCTTTTGGTGCGGGCTTTAATACTAAAACTATATCCTTCTTCTTCTAATTTTTGCTTAATTGGTAGACTAAATTGACGAATAAATCGATTTCTAACAGCAGCAGTTTTTTCTAATTTTTGTTCGAGCTGAGTATAGATTTCTGGCTCTTTGTATTTGAAAATTATTTCTTCAAATTCATTTTTAATTGCGTTAAAACCGAGACGATGCGCAAGTGGAGCGTATAAAAATTCAGTTTCAGACGCAATTTTTAATTGTTTGTCTGGACGCATGGAGTCTAAGGTTCGCATATTATGCAAACGATCAGCAATTTTTATAAATGCCACACGAAGATCATCAGAAATTGTGAGGATTAATTTTCTAAAGTTTTCGGCTTGTATGGAGATGTTTTCATCAAAGACTTCTGGGATTTTAGTTAGCCCGTTAATAATTGTTCGTGCTTTTAATCCAAACAACTCTTCAATATCATTTAAAGTCATATGGGTGTCTTCCACTGTATCATGGAGCAGTGCACAGACAATAGCGGTTGCCCCAAGTCCCATTTCTTCAGCACAAATCCTTGCAACAGCAATAGGATGAAAAATATAGGGTTCACCGCTTTTTCGACGCATATCTTTATGTGCATCAACCGCAACATCAAAAGCTTTTCGTATCATTCGTGTGTCTTCACGATTGCGAATAGATTTACTCGCGCGTAATAATCCTTTGTAAGCTTTTAATATATCCTGTCTTTCTTTTTCTAAATCGATTTCTTGTGAATGCTCTTTCATCGCCTCTTTTTAATACTGTTTTGTATCCATTATTTTGCCGGTTAGATCGTAGTCTAGCCAATTTCCAACAGCTTTTCCGTTGATAAAATTTCCTTCTTGCTGTAAGGTTCCGTTTTCATAAAAATATTTCCATTGGCCATCCTGCTTGCCACTTATCCAAGTTCCCTTTTTCTGAAGGTTACCAGATTTATAATAGTATGACCAAACTCCATGCTGCACACCATTTTTCCAATCGCCTTTGCTCGCTACTCTTCCATTGGAGTAATAATAAGTCCAAGTCCCGTTCTGTAACCCTTCACTCCATGTTCCTTCCTCAATTAACTGACCATACTCATCGTAATATTGCCATAGTCCATCTTGTTTATGATTTTTCCAAGATCCTGTTCGCGCAATGCGGCCATTTTTATGGTAAAATTTCCATTTCCCTTCTTCAATACCGTTTTTATCATACCATCCTTCTTTTAGTAACCATCCTTCCTCATGATAAAAAAACCAATGCCCTATGGAATGTCCTTTTGCTCGTTCTCCTTTTTTATTAATCTTTCCGTTAACATGATAATATTGCCATTCTCCAAAATTAAAACCACCTTTCCACTTCCCTTTTCTTTTTAAATTTCCGTTTTCATAATAATATTGCCATTCCCCAACTTGCTTACTTTCTAACCAGAACCCTTTTTCTTTTATCTTTCCTGAAGGGTAGAAGTATAACCACTCCCCATTTTGATGGCCATTCTTCCAATTGCCTTTTTTATTCAAATTTCCGATTTCATCATAATATCGCCAAACGCCATCTTGTTGCCCATGTTCCCATCTTCCTTCTTTTTTTATTTTACCATTCGCAAAATAATAAAACCACATACCATGCGGTTGATCATTTTCCCAATTTCCTGTTTCAACTAGCTTTTCATTTACATCGTAATAGTTCCATTTTCCACTTTGCTTATTTTCAGAATAATAGCCTTCAACAGATTTCTTACCCAAGCGGTGAAAATATGTCCACTTACCCGTTTTTTGTCCCGATTTGTATTCCCCAACGGCATATAATTTTCCATTGTCATGAAAGAACTGCCATAATCCTTCTTCCAACCCATCTTCATAAACTCCGGTACTTTGAATAGCACCAGAAGGGTAGTAGCATGTCCAATTCCCTGATTTTAAACCAAATTTATATTTACCGCTTTTGGCTATAGATCCATTTTCATGAAACAGTATCCATTTTCCCGCTTTTTTCCCTTCTTTTAAACGCCCCATTTCTTTTACTGTGCCGTTGCTGAAATACGCTTTGTGCTTTTGAGCAAAAAGAGGATTGTTGTATGCCGAAAACAGCATGGTAAATAGAAGTGTTCGAAGAAAAGGACTTAAAAACATTTTAATCGTACAATTTATTCCGAAAAGTATTTATTTTACGGAGAAAATTTACCGCGATAATGTATATTTTTAACAAACATAAAGTTAATAAACTATTCAATTGAAATCACTTCGAAATAAAAATATTTGGGGGGTTGCGGCCTTTGGTTTTGTATGCGTTCATTTTGGGTTGATTTTTAATTATGCAATGCCTCCTAACTATGATTCTGATGCATTAGAGAGGATATCAAAACCTTATGTTGAGCCTATTTTTACGCAGCGATGGTCTATGTTTGCGCCTTGCCCAACAATTAATGCGACTGTTGAAATGAAATTTTACTTTGAAAAAGATTCTACGGCATGGTTTAAACCGAGTGATCAATTTCTGACGAAACATCAATGGCTACGCGGAAGCCATCACGGCGAACTTGTAATAGGCGAGTCGAATTTAGTGTATTGGCTACAAATTGATTTAAAAGAAATGGGGTTAACCAAATTGAGCAAGATACCCGATAATCGTTTGGATGAATTCAAAAATGGTCAAAGCTACGCTAAGATTAGTGCATATTTAAAGGGGTACGCGCAGTATTTATTTAAGAAAAATGCAAAAGCGGCACGCATACGGTTTGAAATGCAAGATGTACAAAAAGGAGAATTTCAACAGCTTGAATTACCTGTTTTTGGGAGCATATGAATCGAATAGCTGAAATATTTATTCGACCTTTTCCTTATGCTGAAAAGGTGTCGTTTTTTAAACGAATTTTATACATATTTTTGATAATTAATAGCCTTACCTTAATTCCAATAGTAGATCAAATTTTTGCTTACCCGGGAATTCTTGGATCTAGTGGGTGGTATAGTGGAACGCCTTGGTATCTGCAAGGGAGCAGAGCTCTCGTTAATTTACTAAGTCATCCATATAACCTTGGAAGAAACTGGATTGCATACGTATTTCTATTCGGTCAATTGCTTTTCCTTATTCTTGGTTTGATTGGTCGATTACCGCGGTTATCAGCAATATTAGTTTATTTTTTTACCGTAAATTTATTTGGGCGAGGTTATCTTGTTTTTACGGGTGGAGAGACGCTGATTAACCTACTCTTATTCTATTTGATTTTTATTGATACCCGCAAAAAGTCATTTGAAAATAACGATTTACAGAATTTAGCAAATAATACATTTTACTGGATTATGTTGATTCAAATCTGCCTACTTTATTTCTTCTCTAATTTCTATAAACTGATGGATCCAGCCTGGCAAAGTGGAGAGGCGATAATGTTTGTGTCTAGGATTAATGCGTATTCAAGCAATCTGATGCATTGGCTGTTTGCTGATAATTTATTTTTATCCCAACTGGCTACTTATTCGGTTTTAGCCTATCAAGCTTTATTTCCAATACTGGTATGGAATAAGCGAATTAAGATTCCTTTTTTAGTCTATGGAGTGGTTCTACACCTCGGAATTGCCTTTGGAATGGGGATATTTACTTTCGGAATAGTAATGATAATTTCTTACCTATTATTTTTAAGTAATGATCAAATCATTCGTTTAAAAAAGTTCATCAAGTCTTTATTTTTGCGGCTTAAACTTAAGGACCCGCAATAATTCGATGTCAAACACGAGTGTAGAAAACGGTTCAATTGGACCGCTGCCTTTTTCGCCATAGGCAAGTTGATATGGGATATATAATCTAGCACTTCCACCTTCTTTCATTAATTGTAATCCTTCTTGCCATCCAGGTATTACGTTCATTAATGTGAATTGGGCCGGCTGCTGAGAGGGAACTGTCGATTCAAACACACGGCCATCAATAAATCGACCTGTGTAATGAACGATGCAAGTATCTGTTAAATTAGGTTGACGCCCGGTTCCTTCCATTATTTGTTCGAATTGCAAGCCACTTTTTGTCGTTTGGACAGTTGCTTTTTTAGCATTGTTTGAAAGAAAGCTTTCTCCCATAATCCTGTTCATTTCGCTATAATAAGCTGCAACTTCTTGTCGTGCTTTTAATAGTGAAATTTTATTTGGTTCATTATTTATACCATCGCGAATACCTTCAATGAGTTGCGGGATTTCCATTTGTTGATCAATGCCTCTCCCAACAAAAGAACCAACTAAAGTTTGAGCTTCAACCAAACCAATCGCATAACTAGCATCTTGCATCGAAACATGAGTTGCATCAACTTGTCCCTCGTCACCTAAATATAGGTTTAATATACTATCAATAGCATGTACTGATATTTTTAAATCTTCATCTCCCAAATAATCTACCAATCCTGCTTCAATATCTACCAAGCTAAATTTGCCCTTGGTTTGTTCACTGGAATATACGTTTAATATTGCGTTTCCATTGTCAAGACCAATGCAATAACTTACTTTTTCGTCGTCATTGTTAAAATGACTAAGCTCTTTAAGTGTATCTTGATTTTGTTCCTGGATATTTTGAGAGTTCTCATCATTACAGGCACTTAGCAGTCCAAAAAGTAGGATTGATAGAAAAATTCGGGTCATATTTTAGTTAATTGATATTAATTCAACGTCAAAAATTAATGCCATATATGGTTTGATTGGTCCTCCAGGATGAGGGGTAGCTCCGTAAGCCAAGTTTTCAGGAATATATAACTTCCACTTAGCGCCTGTTGGCATTAATTGAAGTGCTTCCGTCCATCCTTTAATTACTTGATTAACACCAAATGTAGCTGGCGTTCCTCTACTTATGCTGCTGTCAAAAACGGTTCCGTCAGTTAATGTGCCGTGATAATGAACAGTCACTTGTGAATCATGATTAGGTTTTTCACCATTTCCTTCTTCAATGATTTCATATTGTAAACCTGAAGGCAGCGTAGTAACACTCGGTTTTTTAGCATTTTCAGCTAAGAATTCTTCGCCAGCCTTTTTATTTCCAGCATAACGTGCAGTATTCATTTCGTTGATATATGCCGATATTTTTTGGTTTGCTTCTTCAGGACTGAATTTCAAGGTATCGTTATTGAAAATTGCCTGAATACCTTCCATAAAACTATTAAGATCGATTTCATCTAGGTTTTGGCCTTGTAAGCTTTGACCAATGCTCATTCCAACACCGTAACTTGCTTCTTTTTTTAATTCTTCCATTATATATTTTTTATGCAAAGATAAAAGAAAAAAAAGGAGCAACTCTTAGGATTTTGATTCACGTCTAGTTTTGCTCAAGGACAAAGAAAGTTGTACGTCTGTTTCGTTGATGTGCTTCTTCTTTTGCTTTTCTGTTTGGAAGACTTTCAATATATTCTGGCGACATTATCGTAGTATTGCCTTGGTCATCTGTAATTTCAGCAGGGGTTGTTTCGCCATAACCTTTCGGAACAAGTCGTTCAAGCGGAATGCCATGTTTCACTAGGTAATCGACAACACTTTTTGCCCTTCGATGAGATAACCTCATATTATAATCATCATCTCCTCTTATATCAGTGTGTGAACGAATTTCAACAATTATGTTGTGGTTGAGCTCTAAAAATTCAATAAGTTTATCCAAAACGATTTCGGATTCTGGTCGTAAATTAGCACTGTCAAAATCGTACTCAATTCCCTCAATAGTTATTTCTTTATCTGGAATGCGATCTAGGTAAAAGTCTTGTTCAAAGTTCTTAGATTCTATCTCACCTAACGTTGATATTAGGGCTTTATCCGCGAAATAATCAATTTTACTCGCCCGCAAAAAAGCTTCTAAATTTGGGATTAGGTCTTGTTCATAATATCCGTTTTCATCTGAGGTAATCTCAAAATGCGGCCATTCATAAGTAATATCTTTGAATTCAATTCGAGCATTAGGGATGGGGTTATTGGTTTTCTTGTCATAAACGTATCCACTAATTTTGAATTTTAAACCGGGTAATTTTACAGCGTAAATTTGATTACATTGCGCCCTTAAGCTGTAGATTGAATCACAAGTTGTACAAACAGCTCTATTAGAGCTAACATAACCATTTATGTAGCTGTCATCAATAATAAATGCAGTTTCATCGCTGGGAGAATTTACAGGTTGTCCTAGATTTTTCATCGGACCAAAATCGTCCGTATTTTGGTCCCATACATTGTAAAAGATATCCATTCCCCCATAACCTATATGGCCTGATGAAGCATAAAATAGTAATTTTAAGTGATCTTGAAAGTAAGGTGAAATTTCATCCTCGGAAGAATTTACGCTTGATCCAAGATTAACAGGTTCAGTTATGTCACCATTTTCCTTGACTTCAACGTACCATAGATCTAATCCTCCGTAGCCTCCGATTTGATTTGACGAAAAATAAAGGCGACGATTAGAACTTTGGAAGTAGGGGGTAAGTGATCGAAATCCTTCTTTATTTACATGAGACCCTAATTTAAATGGCTCTATCCATTTTCCCGCAATTTTTCTACTTCCAAAAATTTGTGTTTCGTTTTTATTTGCTGGATTCATTTTTGTGAAATAGATAAATTCCCCATCGTCACTCATCGTTGGCGAGGCTTCATGAAATTCATTTGAGTTTAAAGGAAAAGGGAATTTTTCTGGGGTTCCGATTTGCCCATTATTAACCGGAGCAATGAATAAGTCTAATAAAAAATTTTCGTCCTTTTTTTGTGTAGAATCAGAATTGCTTTTAACTCGAGCGCTTGAAAAAATGATATGAGAATCAGAAGTAAACTGGATTCCAAAATTTGTACTTCCCTCGGTCATTTTACCTTCGAGCTGTTCAACTATAATTCTTTGATCGGGTACTGCTTGATTACGGGCAAATTCGCAACTTGCAATTTTCGTGCGGGCTTTATCATGAAACAAGCTGAGCGAATCGGTCAATTCATTGGAAAAAGTAGTGAATTCTTGTTCGGCTGCTTGATAATCTCCTCTTTGCATAAGAGCATCAGCATAGTCAAATCGTGCATTTGGAAATTCTTCTTGCGGATATTTTATCGCAGCAGCTAACCATTTTTCAGCGTTTTCATAATCATCCGCTAGCAAATAGGCTTTCCCCAGTCGGTGTATTACTTTAATCTGTTTATCTGTGGGATTTACTGGCGGAACGATTGCACCAGTGTTATCGGTATGGGGCGCTTCATATGTTGTAGAGATCTCATAGGGGTAATAACCAGCTTCCAGTCCCTGATCAATTTTGTATAAGGTAAAGGCGTAATAATATACGGCATTAGAATACTGCCCCGTTTGCATTGCTTCGTCACCAAGCTTAACTAATTCTGGATAAGTTTGTGCATTGGTGATATTTCCAGTTAAGCAACAAAGAAAAAATAGGATATACGTAATTCTTTTCATTATAATTTAGGACAAGATGGTAAAGGGTTTGGATTAGGGCGGCTAAAAATATAGGTCAAAGAAAATTCAGTTCCGCCTCTTCCGTTTGAACTTGAAGTTAAGCTAGAAGTATTAATATCGTAGCTTAATCGACCGATAAAGTTTCCGTATTTTGCACCAAATTCAAAGATGGCAGCATCTTCATTTCGGAAAATAATAGTTCCCAATAAAAATATATCATAAGCCGGTAGGTAAAATTGACTCGCAACAGCATAGGTAAACTCACTCGCTTTGTCTTGATATTGGTAAAATATCTTCGGAGTCAGGGCAATTTTAGGGTTAAATATTATCCTTGCTCCTCCTATAATAGAAGGGCGAATTGCGAGTTTATTGGATTCGCTTAAGAATGATTCTGTTGGTCGGTTTAAATGGTAAAATGTTACGCCACCAAAAGGATTAATTCTATTGTTGGCTTTTGCAAAATAATACATCGCACCAAAATTAATGTCTAACTTAAAAATGCCATTATTCGCAAAATTTTCTCCACTTGAAATTCCTGAATTGAATTCTCCACCGTTTGTTTTTACATATTGGTTTGCGAAGAGTAGACTTGAGGCATTAATCGATTTTTGGAAGAATCCTATTTGAGTTCCTAAACTTAAAAAATGTTCTTCTTTTTTACCCAAAGCAAATTTGTATGAAGCGGAAGGTAGAAAGCTCACGACATTATATCCACCCGCACCAGCTCTAAAATTAGCAATTTGTGCGCCATAAGCTAAATTATTGTTTTTTTTATGTTTCATATCGAAACTCAATAGGCCTGTGGTAAAAGGTTTCGTAGCAACCGCCGCCCATTGTGTTCGATAATGTCCATGAATGCGATAATCACCTTTGAACATTCCTGTTAGGGCAGGGTTGACATTCAATGCTGCCGCATCATACTGTGAAAGATGAAAATCTTGTGCATTTCCATAAAATGAAATGGAGAATAATGCGATGCAAAATATTATATTTTTCATGCTAATTGACTATCGTATTAAGGATACATCACCAGATAGTGAATGCTCTTCACCATCAAATGTTTTTACTTTGACTACATAAACATAAACACCTAATGGTTGAGGTTCACCTTTAAATGTCCCATCCCAACCTTGAGATTCGATATCATTAGTTTCGAAAACAACCTCACCCCAGTTATTATAAACGGTAAAGTTTAATTCTTCAAAGTTTCCACCGAGCACCATTAAGTAATCATTGTTTAAGTCTCCGTTTGGCGAAAAGGCATTTGGAACGAGTGGGCCATGGTAGATTGGCAAAATCAATTCTGCCGTATCAATACAACCGTTTTCGTCTTCAACAATCATGACTACATTGTATTCATCTTCATCGTCATAGGTGTGCAATGGATTTTGTTCCGTTGAAAAGTTGCCATCAGCAAAATCCCATTGCCAGTCCACTAAATCTCCTCCATTTTCTACAGTTTCATCTTTGAAATTAATCGTCACAAATGGATGCGCACTTGGCGGATTTGCACTTATTGATGCAATTGGTCCTAAATTGATAAGAACTGTAATTGTGGTGTCTTTTGTACAACCGAACTCAGAAGAAGTGGTCAGACGTATGTCATAGACACCTTCGATGGCATACTGATAGGTTGGGTTTTGAACCGTGTCAGTTCCTTTTCCATCTCCAAAATCCCAATGCCAAGAGACAAGTGATGCGCTATCCACATGTGTTGAATCTGCAAAATAAGTTCCGCCGTTTAAGCACGGTGCAGGAACAGAGAAGTTGGTTTCAGGAATAAAATGTGAACGAACCTCTTTTACAATTGTATCGCTACAACCGTTCTCTGAGAAAACAATAAATTCGACTGGGTGAGTGCCAGGTTGATTAAATGTATGTGTTGGATTTTCTAAATCACTGTTCTCTCCCAATTCAAAATTCCATTCATACGCCACAATTGGGTCATCACTTTCACTTGTATTCGTGAACGCGGTTTCTTCACCAAAACAAACTTCTGTAAAATTAAAATCAGGCTCTGGACTTGGAATGATGTCAACTAAAAGACTATCGAATAGCGCGTCACATCCTCCATTATCTAAGGTCGTGAAGTAAATGGTAAAACTACCAGTTAAAGAGTCTAATGAGCCGTGGGTGTAGATTGTGGTTGCTCCAGTATCAGGATCAAAAATTCCATCACCACTTGAACTCCAAGCACCATTTCCAGTACTCGTATTTGGGTCGAGGAAGATAGGGAACCCTGAACAAATAAGTGTATCGTTCATGTATTCCATAGTTGGAGGTTCATTGATATTTATTTGTAGTGTGTCGGAATCTTCGGGACATCCTGAATAATTGTATGTGTCGATATATAATACAACACCACCTGCACTTATATCGTCCGGTCCGAATGTGTAAATTGTTGATAAACTACCTTCATCATCGAAACTACCATCACCAGCTGTTGACCAAATTACATCTGATTCAAATTCAACACTAGCATTTACAATCACATAACTAGAATCAATACATACGTCAATATCGTCTCCAGCATTTACATTAGGATCGCCGAGGTATACAAGTCTTAATGTATCAACTCCGGCTTCACAAAACCCATTTCCTTCAGTAGTAAGTACGATGTTAGTGAAACCCAGGTCTATTTCTTCAATGGTAGGGAAGTAAGTAGCTTCCAAATCAGTTACAGAAGGTAAAAATGTACCACCATCTCCACTCCATATTCCCCCTTCAGCTCCGGTTATTGAACCATCCAATTCTAAACTTGGTTCACTTATACAAACAGCTGTATCGAGGCCGGCAAACGCAATTGGTTGCGGTTGGATATAAAGAGGCTTTACCAGCGTGTCTGAACATCCAATATCAGAATGAACAACTAGTTTTACAGCTAAATCCCCGCTGCTGCCATAGCTGTGCGTTGGGTTTTGCTCGTCCGAGGTAACTAAATCACCAAAATCCCATTCCCACTCTGTTAATTCCGTTCCTGGCGCTGTTACGGATAAGTCTGTGAAATTAATTTCTGTATTTATACAAGCTGTATCAGGCATGTCAAAGGCTATATCCAAATCTGACACAACTATATCTACATTTGAAGTTGTTTCACAAGCGGTTCCTTTTTGCGCGATTAAGGTTACAGTATAGGTGCCAAATGCGTCATAAGTGAAGGTTGGATTAGCCAAAACGCTTGTGTCACTATCATCTCCTGTTCCAAAATCCCACCAGAAGCCACCGGCGTCAACAGGGCTGATATTATTGAAGTCAATAGTTAAGCCAGAACAATAATCAGCGTAGCCAATTGCTGCTACTGGTGCGTCAAAAATGGTAATTTCTTTTGAAACGGTGTCCGTACATCCAATATCGGATATAACCACTAGAGTTATTGTAAACGTACCGGGACTAGTGTAACCATAAGCGGGATCTGAATCAGTTGAGGTTGAACCATCACCAAAATCCCATTCCCAACTGAAAATATCGCCATTGATTGTTGTGGATAAATCTTCAAAATCGATGAGTATATCTGAGCAGGTCGTGTCAGGTACTTCGAAATCAGCATTTACGGTTGAAACCAATAATTCATAAATCGCCGTATCTGAGCAAAATGTGCCCGGTTCAGTAATCAACATCACGTCATATACTCCATAATCTGAATAGGTGAAACTAGGGTTTTCGAGATTACTCGTGTCAGAAGGGAATCCAGTTCCAAAATTCCAATGGAAATTTTCAGCCTCTGCTACACTTGAATTTGTGAAATCTACTTCCAATCCAATACATCCCATCATAGGAGCGATACCTGCACCGGAGATATCCTTAACATGAATAGGTTTTGAAATGACATCAGTACAGCCAACATCAGAACCAACTTCAAGACTGACCACGAAGTCACCTGGGCTTCCGTAGCTGTACGTAGGGAATTGGAGGTCCGAACTAGATCCATCCCCAAAGTCCCAAGACCAAGTTTCTAATACACCGTTAACCTGAGAATTAGAGGTGTCTTCAAAGAAAATAGGTTCTCCAAGGCATACTGTGTCTGGAATACTAAATCCTGCCTCAACACCAGATAAAATAAGGTCCATTGTGGTTGTATCGGCACAATTAGTACCTTTTTGAGCAATAAGCGTCACTTCAAAAGTTCCAGGTGCAAAAGGAGTAAAATCAAATGTCGGTTCTTCTAGATTGCTGGTGTCAGATGGAATTCCGGTTCCAAAATTCCACCAAAACCCGGTTGCGCCTTCACCGCTTTCGTTAGTGAAAGTTATTTCATAGTCGGTACACCCATCAATTTCACCGATTACGGCATTGTAAGGTGGTGGACAATTGAGCACATTAAATTGAAAATCTCGAACAATCTCTCCGATTTTCACACCATCACGATACTCTTCAACCATAACTCCTACAACATATTGTCCTACAGCTTCTGGCACACCATTTATTATACCTTCACTACTGATTGTTAGGGCTGCGCCTCCAAAAGCGTTTAGGGGATTGTCCGCAGAAAAGCCCGGATTGTAAACCACTTCGGGGAAAGTGATATTATCTGGCGGTGTTCCACCTAAATCAATTGTCGGATAATAAAGTGTAGGGTCGTAATGATCAGGGTGATCCCAACTTCTTCCCGTGTATGGAGTGTAAAAGGAATAAACCAGAGAATCTCCATCAACATCTGTCGCAGAAAAATCAAGGTTCAAATCGTATCCTTTACAAACAAAAACAGGAGGGGAATTAGAGAATACTGGACTAGAATTAGTAAGGTAAAGCGAGTTATCAGGAACGTATGCGTAAAAAGATTCTCCAGCTTGGAGTGGATCAACAATATTCAACAAGCTCCCATTTCTCGCATAAGTTTGATAAAACAGGTGGTATCCCCCCTCTACAGGAGGAAGACTAACAATGGCCCCATAAATAGCCTCTTCCACGCAAACACCGGGATTAAAAGCACAGGTGTCTACATTAGGGGCTAAAGTGTCACGCCCAAGACGGGGAAGAATGAAAAAATCATCAGCGGGAAGTGTTCCTATCGTATCCAAACCAAAGCCTGTAAAAGCCTCAACCTCTAAATCACTCGGAAAATTTTGAGTCCCTGGGTTACAGTCTTTATAGAGTTTTATTGTGAGGTAATAAGATGAGCCTCCGAGATGCTGGTAAATAAGCTCTCCGCCAACTATATGAGTTGCTTTTGCGTATAGAGAACAAAACGTAATTATAATTAGTAACAGTTTATTCATTCGCTTTTCATTTTAATTGGCTGGTGAAAACTAAATTTGTTGCAAAAGTATTAATATTCTATTCGCAAAACAAGTGTTGTAAGTTTTATCGATGAATTAGCAAGTTTAGTCGATAAGAAATCTAGTTTAATCTATAATATTATCTAATTTTGCGGATAAATTGAAATTAAAAAATATGAAATTCCAGTTTGTACTTACATTAATGACGTTAGCTTGTTTTCAGGGGTTTGGTCAAATTAATATCCAATGGGAAGCTCGTTATAATGGGGTGGGTAATTTTATTGATAAAGCATTCGATTTAACATTAGATGATCTTGGCAACACCTATGTTACTGGAGCAACTTATTCTGGTTCAAGTTATGATTGGGCAACTGTTAAGTATGATGCAGATGGTGTTGAACAGTGGGTAGCTACCTATGGCGGTTCGGGAATAGATGAGGCAAAGGCAATTGTTTTAAACAGTGAAGGGGATGTTATCGTGACAGGCTCTCGCTTTATCGGTGGAACAGATTGGGATATGGTAACCATTAAATACGACGGTGATACTGGAGCGGAACTCTGGGCTCAAATCGAAACTGGGACAGGGCGTTTTGATACAGGAAAGGATTTAGTGGTCGATGGAAGCGATAATATTATTGTGGTTGGTTCAATTACACCTGCAGTGGGTAATGTCGATTTTTTCACCATTAAATATGATACGGATGGAACTGAAATTTGGTCAAATAGTTTCGGAGGATCAGGAAGTGATAATGCAAAAATCATTCGAATAGACAGCGATGAAAACCTCTATGTTGGAGGGGATTACGAATATGATGTAGAAGACACGTTTTTTGATTATGCAGTTGTTAAATATGATTCGGACGGGGTGCTTATTTGGTCTAAAACTGAAGATTCAGGTTTTGGTAAGCTTGACACGCCTTTTGCTATGGCGCTGACAAGTTCTAATGATGTCATACTGGGAGGTTCGGGATTTACAGATATCTTAAATGAAGAAGATTATTTAACGATTAAATTTTCTGGAGCCACTGGGGATGTTTTATGGAAAAAGTTTTATGCAGGAGACGCTGAAGCTTTAGATGTCATTAATGCTGTGGCTGTTGATGGTAGCGATAATGTAATTGTAACAGGAAAAAGTAAAAGTGTCGCAACCAGTGAAGATTTTTATACCATAGCATACGACACAGATGGTACTGAATTGTGGGCGCATCGCTATACTACAATGGGACTAAAATATGATGAAGCAAAGGATGTTCGAATTTCTCCTTCTGGTGGATATGTTTATGTTACCGGTTATAGCTTTTATTCCGCGAGTAATAATGATTTTGCGACATTAAAATATGACATTACTGACGGAGCTTTAGAATGGTCAACAATTTTTAATGGTCCTGCCTCAAACAGTGACCAAGCCTTGAAAATGAGGTTAGATATTGACGATAATATTTTTATAACAGGGAATAGTCATGGAGGAGCCACAAATCTTGATTTTAGTACAATAAAATATTGCCAATTAACGACAACAGCGTCAGTTGACACAGCTATATGTGAAGGAGAATCTGTTGTACTTGAAGCTACCGGTGGAGATAATGTTACTTGGTCCGTTATGTCGGGCGATGAAGAGAGCATGTCATGTGATGTGTGTGAAACGATGACCGCGACTCCTGATGAGTCTACGGTTTACGTTGTGAGTTCTGAAAGTGTGGCGGGATGTATTGATTATGACACTGTTACTGTTACGGTTAATGCAAACCCAGTATTAGAGATATATGCCGACACCCCTTTGGAATTTTGTGTGGGTAATTCAGTGATTTTGTATACGGATGAATATGACGAATACCTTTGGTCCACGGGAAGTGATGAAATATCAACTGAGGTAACAGAAACTATGACTGTTACGCTTTCCGTTGTTGATGAGAATTTATGTGATGCTGAAACCAGTGTAGATGTTATTGTTTATGAATTGCCTATTGTATCTGCAGGATTGGATACAGGAGTTTGTCCAGATGGTTCTGTGGAGTTGATGGCAAGTGGCGCAACCGATTACTTATGGAATGAAGATATGACTTTGTCTGATTTGGATGTCAATAATCCAATAGCAAGTCCTGATGTCGATAAAACATATATCGTAACAGGTACAGATGATAGCGGTTGTGAAAATAGTGATACGGTAAATGTTGTAGTTTATGATTTGCCTGTTGTGAATGCAGGAAGTGATGAAACAATTTGTTTAGGTGATTCTGTTCATCTTATGGCGAGTGGAGCTCTTGAGTATATGTGGGATTCTGATCCTTCATTGACAGCGCTAGATATTTTTGACCCTTGGGCAATTCCTACTGGGTTTACAGAGTATTTTGTAACTGGTACAGATGAAAATGGCTGCCAAAATTTGGACTCGGTGAATGTTGCAACCCTCGCTATGCCTGATATTGATGCGGGTGTTGATACGGCAGTTTGCGACGGTAGTTCTGTGGTGTTATTTGCAACCGGAGGATTAGCCGATTTATATCAATGGGAACCTGACCCTAGTTTGTCCGAATTAGATGTGTATAATCCAACCGCTACACCAATTGTTGAAACCATGTATTATGTTGAGGGAACGGATATTAATGGTTGTAAAAATAGAGATTCTGTATTTGTTGCAATTAATGCTCTTCCTAGTGTTGATGCAGGGCCAGATGAATTTTTATGTTTGGGTGATTCAGTTCAGCTATTGGCTTCAGGTGGATTGGAATATACTTGGGATTCTGACCCTTCATTATCAGACTTAAGTATTGCAGATCCATGGGCGTTTCCCATTAGTGATAAAGTGTATACGGTAACGGCTAGTGACGGTTTTGGTTGTGAAGGTTCTGATGAGGTTGCTGTAAATATTGTAGAAGCTCCCCCAATTGATGCTGGTTTGGATACCGAAATTTGTTTTGGTGACTCCACGCAATTAAACGCGACCGGGGGTGTTATTTATATCTGGGAGTATGATCCAACTTTATCGAATTTTGTGATTGGAGACCCATGGGCCACACCTACCGAAACAACTGTTTATATTGTGGAAGGAACGGATGAATATGGTTGTGTTAATACAGATGAAGTAACGGTTACAGTGCATCCAACTCCAGCGCCTCCAATGTTGACGGTCGACAGTGTTTTTATAATCTCTTCTTATGAGACAGGTAATCAATGGTATTTGGATGAAGAGCTTCTAATTGATGAAACAAATGATACCGTAAACTATGTTGAAGTTGGTGAAAATGGAGAGTACTGGGTGTTATACACGGATGAATTTGGATGTTCGGTTACATCTGATCGCATCGAAAACCCAATTCTAATTACAGATGTTTCTATAAAGGAAGAAGGACTTTCTTTAGCTGTAAATGTTTACCCTAACCCTACACGTAGTGTTGTGCATATAGAAGTGGCAGAACAGATTGATCGGGTGAGTGTATTTTCTTTTGATGGTAAAATAATCATGGATCGGGCAAATGTTCCTGCCGGAGTGTTGGACTTTGATATGAATAGTCTAGATCCTGCAACCTACTTAATTAGACTCGTGAAAGGGAATGCTGTTGTTTTGAAACAAGTCATCAAATTATAATTAGTTAACCTTGTAAGTGTAATCGTCTCAAATTAAAATATTTGAGACGATTTTTTTTGCTATTACTTTTTTTTATTTTAACTTTATTCAAGACGCAGAAACTATGCTTGCATTGTTTTTTAGCGATTTTGCGTTCCCCCAATTTTAGAATGAATTTTTTTAACGGATTTTAAGAAAAATCTAAATAAAGTTATGCATGCATAATAAAAAAATAATTATATTTGGGGACAACCGTAAAGCTAATCAATGAATAAAGAGCAATTATTCGAATTTCACGTACGCAATAACTGGTTTAAAATATCGCGATATTACAACCAGGTTGCAGCTCAACATGGAATGTCTTTTTCATGGGGATTTATCTTGTTAAATATAGAAAAGGAGGGAACGCCAAGTACATCTTTAGGGCCAAAAATGGGGATGGAGCCAACAAGTCTGTCTCGAACACTAAAGAATATGGAGGAAAATGGGTTAATCTATCGTAAAGCAGATAAGTTTGATAAAAGAAAATCGTTGGTTTTTTTGACTCCAGATGGTATCGGAAAGCGAAAAGTTGCAAGAGATGTTGTTCTCAATTTTAATGAGAAACTCTATGCAACACTTCCCAAAACAAAAGTAAAAGCATTTTTTGAAGTCATGGAACGTTTGGATATTACATTAAACGAGCTTTTAGAGGAAAATAAGTTTGAAGAAAAACTAATGGAAAAATAAAGAAATTATTCTGAATAAAAATAAAGAAGAATGAACAGAAAAATTAATAAAGTAGCAGTATTAGGTTCAGGCGTAATGGGTTCAGCCATTGCCTGTCACATGGCAAATATAGGATGCGAGGTGCTTTTACTCGATATGGTTCCAAGAGAACTTGATGAAAAAGAACAGCAAAAGGGCCTAACCCTTCAAGATAAGGTGGTTAGAAATCGTTTGGTTAATAATTATTTATCAGCTTCGTTAAAGTCAAAACCATCTCCAATTTATCATCAGTCATTTGCAGATCGAATTTCTACCGGAAATTTTGATGATGACATGGAAAAAATAGCTGATTACGATTGGATAATTGAAGTGGTGGTTGAACGTCTTGATATCAAGCAAATAATCCTCGAAAAAGTTGATACATATCGAAAAAAGGGTACGTTGGTTTCTTCAAACACATCTGGAATTCCAATCCATTTGATGTTAGAAGGAAGATCGGAAGATTTCCAAAAACATTTTTGTGGAACACATTTCTTTAACCCTCCACGGTATTTGAGACTTCTTGAAATTATTCCTACTCCTAAAACAGATCCTAGCATAATTGAATTTTTCATGCATTATGGCGCTCGCTTTTTAGGTAAGAAAACGGTCTTGTGTAAAGATACACCAGCTTTCATTGCCAATAGAGTTGGGGTTTATTCTATTATGTCATTGTTTCATTTAGTTGAAGAACTTGATTTGTCAATTGATGAAGTAGACAAGTTGACAGGCCCTGTCCTAGGTCGTCCGAAGTCTGCCACTTTCAGAACCTGTGACGTAGTTGGTTTAGATACACTAGTTCATGTTGCGAATGGTGTTCGAGAGAATTGTCCAAATGACGAAGAAAATTCAGCCTTTAATTTGCCTGACTACATCACCAAAATGGTTGAGAATAAATGGTTAGGTTCCAAGTCTGGACAAGGGTTTTATAAAAAAGTGAAACAAGATGGCAAAAAAGAAATTTTGTCATTAAACTTGAAAACACTGGAGTATGAGTCAAAACAGAAAGTTAATTTCCCTGTTTTTGCTCAAACTAAACCAATTGAAGATTTAGCGAAAAGAACAAAAATATTATTTGCGGATAAAGGTAAAGCAGGGCAATTTTACAGAAAATCATTTGCTGGACTTTTCGCTTACGTATCGAATAGAATACCGGAAATTGCGGATGAATTATATAAGATTGATGATGCCTTGCGAGCAGGATTCGGCTGGGAACTTGGTCCATTTGAAACTTGGGACATTGTTGGAATTGAAAACTTTATTGAACTCTGTAAAGCCGAAGGTAAATCGGTAGCAGGATGGGTGCAAGAAATGTTGGATAATGGGCATCAGTCGTTCTATAAAGTTGAAAACGGTGTTCGTATGTTCTATGACATCCCAACTAAATCCTATAAAACTATTCCAGGAACAGAAGAATTAGTGATTCTTGAAAATTTAAGAGACACAAATACAGTTTGGGAGAATAACGATTGTCATTTAGTCGATTTAGGAGATGGTATTCTCAACCTCGAGTTTCATACTAAAATGAATACAATTGGAGGAGGCGTTTTACAAGGCATTAATAAGGGAATTGAATTGGCTGAAAATGAATATAAAGGTCTAGTCATATCGAATAATGGACAAAACTTTAGTGCAGGAGCAAATGTTGGACTTATTTTCATGATGGCAGTAGAGCAGGAGTATGATGAGTTAAATTTTGCCATCAAACAATTTCAAGATACAATGATGCGTATTCGTTACTCATCTTGTCCAGTAATTGTTGCTCCACATAATATGGCACTTGGTGGTGGATGTGAAATGTCTATGCATGCAGACAAAGTAGTGGCCCATTCTGAACTATATATGGGACTTGTTGAATTTGGTGTTGGCTTAATACCCGGAGGGGGAGGAACAAAAGAGTTTGCCAAACGGTTTTCAGATGAATTACAAGAAGGAGATGTCAGGATCAATCGCTTTAGAGATAAATTTTTAACGATAGGACAAGCTAAAGTGTCAACTTCAGCTTATGAAGCATTCGACCTTGGTTATTTGCGACCAGGTATTGATGAAGTGGTTGTTGATCGTGACTATCAATTGACTCGAGCAAAAGAAGCCTGTTTAGCACTTTTCAATGCAGGATATACTCAACCAGTTAAACCGAAAAACATCACAGTTCTTGGTCAAGAAGGACTTGGGATTGTATACGTAGGAGCTGATTCGATGGCGCATGGTAATTACATATCAGAACATGATCAGTTAATTTCAGAAAAGTTGGGTTATGTACTAGCTGGAGGAGATCTTTCAGATTTGACCAAAGTCGACGAGCAATACTTGTTAGACTTGGAGCGAAAAGCCTTTTTGGAATTGTGTACGAAGAAAAAAACACTTGAACGAATTCAAAGTATCGTAACGAGTGGCAAGGTGCTTCGAAATTGATTTTGTGCCGACAAAATTTCACTAATTCGAAAAATGAACGGATAAAAATTGAATAAAAGAATTAAACGAATAAAAAATGAGAACAGCATATATAGTAAAAGCCTATCGTACCGCAGTAGGTAAAGCGAATAAAGGAGGTTTTAGGTTTACTAGACCCGATGATATGGCCGCTGATGTTATTAAGCATATCTTAAATGAAGTTCCTGAATTAGATCATGAACTAATTGATGATGTTATTGTAGGAAATGCAATGCCGGAAGCAGAACAAGGATTAAATGTGGGAAGATTTATTTCTCTAATGGGATTAAACACAGAGAAAGTTCCGGGAATGACGGTTAATCGTTATTGTTCATCAGGAATAGAGACAATGGCAATCGCCAAATCTAAAATTGAAGCGGGAATTGCAGATGTTATTATTGCGGGAGGTACCGAGTCAATGTCTGCAATTGCAATGGGAGGATGGCGCGTTGTTCCAAACGCTAAGATATCAAAAGATCATGCAGATTGGTATTGGGGAATGGGGAATACGGCAGAAGAAGTGGCGAGAAAATATAAGGTTACGAGAGAAGATCAGGATCAATTTGCCTTCAATTCGCACATGAAAGCCTTGAAAGCTATTGAAGAAAAGAAATTTGAAAGTGAAATAGTTCCTATTCATGTTAACGAAGTTTATTTAGATGAAAAGGGAAAAAGAGCTGAAAGGACAAATATTATTAAAGTAGATGAAGGTCCGCGATTAGGAACAACACCTGAAGCTTTAGCAAGGTTAAGACCAGTATTCGCGGCAGACGGCTCAGTAACAGCGGGAAATGCTTCTCAAATGTCGGATGGGGCAGCATTTTGTTTAATGATGTCAGAAGAGATGGTGAAAAAATTAAATCTTGAACCAATTGCACGTCTTGTTTCTTATAAGGTGGTCGGGGTAGAACCTCGAATAATGGGAATAGGCCCTGTAAAAGCAATTCCTGGAGCAATTGAAATGGCGGGATTAAAAATGAGTGACATTGATCTTGTTGAGTTAAATGAAGCTTTTGCGTCTCAATCTCTTGCGGTGATTAAAGAAACGGGTCTTAATCCAGATATTGTTAACGTGAACGGCGGTGCAATTGCTTTAGGTCATCCATTGGGATGTACAGGCGCAAAATTATCCGTTCAAATAATTAATGAGTTAAAACGCCGAAATGGTAAGTATGGCGTGGTGACGATGTGTATTGGTACTGGTCAAGGTGCTGCAGGTGTAATCGAAATGCTCTAACGTTGAAAATAGAAGTAGATATAAGAAAAGCACAAGTGGATGAATTAAAAGCTCTTCGGTTTAAGGTGCTTTGGCCTCATCTTGAAAATGCTCAGGCTTGTGAAATAGAACCAGATGGAGATGATACAACATTTCATATGGCAGCATTCAGAAAAGGCCAAAATGTTGGAACAGCAACTTTTATTCTTCAAAAAAATGACAAATTCCCGACCAAATATCAATACCGATTGCGAGCAATGGCCACTGATCCATCAGTGAGAGGGCTGGGAGTTGGTGCACTTTTAGTGCAAAAAGGAATAGAAGAATTGAATCAGCGAAATGTAGATTTATTATGGTGTGACGCACGTTTGATAGCTACAGGGTTTTATGAAAAATTAGATTTTAAAATCAAAGGACAGGTATACACCGTTCCTAAAATTGGACCTCATAAATTAATGTATAAAGAATTAAAAAAAGGAATGTAATGGAAGATAAAAAGACAATAAAAGGTGGAGAATTTATCATTCGAGAAACAAATTTCGATGCCGTTTTTACCCCAGAAGATTATAATGAAGAGCAACGAATGATTGCACAAACTTGTTTGGATTTTATTCGCCAAGAAATTGATCCAAAAATTGAAGAGATTGATGCAATGGAGGAAGGGTTAATGCCGAGTTTAGTTGAAAAGGCCGGGGAGTTAGGCATGTTAGGTATGTCTGTACCTGCAGATTTAGGCGGAATGGGAGTTGATTTTCCAACTTCGATGCTGGCAACTGAATACCTGGGAAGAGGTAATTCTTTTTCTGTAGCTTATGGTGCCCATACAGGAATTGGTACGCTGCCAATTTTATATTACGGAACTGAAGAGCAAAAACAAAAGTTTATACCTAAGTTGGCAAGTGGTGAGTGGAAAGCTGCTTATTGTTTAACCGAACCCAGTTCAGGTTCTGATGCAAATTCAGGTAAAACAACAGCTAAATTGTCTGAAGACGGTAAAAATTATGTTATCAATGGCCAAAAAATGTGGATTACGAATGCAGGTTTTGCAGATGTTTTTACCGTATTCGCTAAAATTGGTGATGATGAGAATTTGACTGGTTTTATCGTCGAAGCTAACCGTGAAGGAATTTCCCTAAATCCAGAGGAGAAAAAAATGGGAATCAAAGGTTCTTCTACACGACAAGTGTTCTTTAACAATGTCTCAATTCCGGCAGAAAATCTCCTCGGAGAAAGAAATAAAGGGTTTAAAATTGCTTTGAATATTTTAAATATTGGGCGTATAAAATTAGCGGCTGGTGTTTTAGGGGGAGCGAAAGAGGTCGTTAATCACTCGGTTAGATATGCCAATGAAAGAGAACAATTTGGTCGACCGATTTCAAAATATGGTGCTATTCGACATAAAATTGGCGAACAGGCGATACAAACTTTTGTGTTAGAATCTGCAGTCTATCGTGCCGCGGCAAATATCGATGAAGCAATCCACAACCTTGTTGAAGGGGGAATGGATAAGCAAGATGCAACATTGAAAGGTATTGAAGAGTTTGCCGCGGAATGCGCAATGTTAAAGGTATTAGGTTCAGAAACCCTAGACTATTGCGTTGATGAAGGAGTTCAAATTCATGGAGGAATGGGATTCTCGGCTGAATCAGCAGTTGAACGTGCTTATCGTGATTCAAGAATAAATCGAATTTTTGAAGGAACCAATGAAATCAATCGTCTTTTAACAGTGGACATGATTTTGAAAAAGGCAATGAAAGGTCAATTGGACTTGATGGGGCCAGCACAAGCTGTTGCAAATGAGTTGATGAGTATTCCTGATTTTTCGGATCCTTCTTCAGAGTTGTTTGCGGAAGAAAAAGGTTATTTGAAGAATTTTAAAAAGACCTTATTGATGGTCGCAGGAACTGCCGCTCAGAAGTTAATGATGCAATTATCGAAAGAACAAGAAATTTTGATGAATATTGCTGATATTGCAAATGCTATTTATGCGTCTGAATCTGTGCTTTTAAGAGTGGAAAAAATGGTGAAATCAAGAGGAGAAGAAGCATGTGCGGAATACATTGCCATAGTTAAAACATACATTTTTGATGCGGCTGATCGAATTAACAAATCTGGGAAGGATGCATTAATGGCTTTTGTCGAAGCTGATGAATTAACCATGATGATGATGGGGCTTAAACGATTTACCAAAGTACAGCCATTCAATACAAAAAATGCACGACAATTAATAGCAACCAAATTAATAGATAAGGGAAGTTATTGTTTGTCCGATGCTGTGAATGGGTAATGATATTTCGAAATAATTTTAAAGAGGTTAATGTAATTAGCCTCTTTTTTTTTGAACAAAAACAGAATTTGATTGTTTTAAATCCAGGTTTTAATAAACTAATTACCGCAGTTTGGATTACAAGATTAGTGAATTTAAGAACATGTTAGAAAAAAGAAATATCACTAATTTTACACGGGATGAATAATGCAACCAATATAGATACATCCGAATGGGTAGATGATTATGCAGATATGCTTTGTAATTATGCCTACGCACGGGTTAACGACATGGACCTGTCGAAAGATCTTGTTCAAGATACCTTTGTTTCTGCTTTAAAAGGACTCGATAATTTTCAAGGAAAAAGTACTGTGAAAACATGGTTGTTCTCAATATTGAAACGAAAAATAATCGATCACTGGAGAAAACAAGAATCTCGTAAAACTAACCCGATGTCTTTTTTCACTACAGACGGAATTATTAAGGGTGAGTTTTTAAATAATTACCGACCAAAAGGTAAATTAGCAGAGATAGAAGTTGAAATTGAAAACAACGAATTGAGAGAAGCAATTGGCCATTGTATTAGTCTATTACCTTCAAAATACAAAGGAATTGTAGTTGATAAGTTGGTTGAAAATAAAGAAAGTGAAGAGGTTTGTAATGAACATGAAATTACAGCGTCAAACTTGTGGGTGATCATACATCGTGCTAAATTGCAACTCCGAGATTGCCTCGAGAAAAAATGGTTTGACTAGTGAATTGCGAGAAAATTACATACTATATTGAAAAAGGATATTTAACGGAGTTAAATTTATCAGAAAAAATGCAAATCCGTTTGCATCGTTTTATTTGTAAAGGATGTAGAAATTACGAGTCGGATTCAGCCACTCTGAACCAAATACTTGAGCTGCTTGATAAAGAAACCAATCAAAAACCTACCTTTACTTTAGAAGAAAAAGAGGAAATAAAAAAAGCGCTAAAAGCGCTTTAAAAATTTTGAAATCAAATTTAAAATTACTTGACCATGTTAATTCCGGTAAAGTTTCTAGGGTTGATTAATTTCAATTCTGATTTTACCTCTTCAGATACTTCTAATGAATCAATAAACTCACTAATACTTTTTGCCGAAATCACATCATTTGTGCGTGTTAAACCTTTTAAAGCTTCGTATGGTTTAGGATATCCTTCTCTTCTTAGAACAGTTTGAATTGCTTCTGCAACAACAGCCCAGTTATCTTCCAAATCTTCAGCAAGTTTTGCTTCATTCAATAAGAGTTTATTAATCCCTTTTAAAGTTGATTGAAGAGCGATTAAAGTATGTCCAATAGGAACACCAACATTTCTTAAAACAGTTGAATCTGTAAGGTCTCGTTGTAGTCGTGAAACTGGTAATTTCGCTGATAAATGCTCAAAAATGGCATTCGCCATACCAATGTTTCCTTCGGAGTTTTCAAAGTCAATAGGGTTCACTTTATGCGGCATAGCTGAAGAGCCTATTTCTCCTGCTTTTATTTTTTGCTTAAAATAATCCATTGATATATAAGTCCACATATCTCGATCCAAATCAAGAATAATGCTGTTGATTCTTTTCATTGCGTCAAAAAGAGCTGCAGCATTATCATAATGTTCAATTTGAGTTGTTGTTTGACTTCGATCAATGCGCAATGTGTTATTAACAAAATTATTGGCAAAATCAACCCAGTCAATTTTTGGATATGCTACAAAGTGAGCATTCATATTTCCAGTTGCTCCGCCAAATTTAGCTGAAAATGGAATGGCAAGAAGTTGTCTTTTTTGAACATCCAATCGCTCAACAAAAACATAGATTTCTTTACCTAAACGAGTAGGCGAAGCCGGCTGTCCATGTGTGCGAGCCAACATTGGAATTTCTTTCCATTCTTGACTTAGTTCATTTAAGGTATGGATCAGTTCGTCTAATAATGGAATGTATTCTTGATGCACAGCATCCCTTAACGACAAAGGTACAGCTGTATTGTTAATGTCCTGAGATGTTAAGCCGAAATGAATAAACTCTTCAAATTGACTTAAATCTAAATCACTTAAACGTTCTTTAATAAAATATTCGACAGCTTTAACATCGTGATTGGTAACCTTTTCAATGTCTTTGATTTTTTTTGCATCTTCAATCGAAAAATCGATGTAAATAGAACGTAAACTATCTTTTTGATCTTTTGGGAAATCAGCAAGCGCCTTGATGTCCATTTCGGTTAAAGCCAAAAAGTACTCAATTTCTACTTGTACACGGTATTTTATTAATGCGTATTCTGAAAAATAGTCCCCTAAATTTTCAACTTTGTTACGGTATCTTCCGTCAATTGGAGAAATAGCTGTTAAAGCATTCATGATTTCAATAAATTAATGAAGCGCAAAGATAGGTAAAACAAAAGTTCAGAACTAATTGTCGAATTAAAAAATTAGAATAATCTAAAATTATTGCACTGTTTTACGCGCCGTTAATTCTAACTTAATTTAGTTTATTGGATGAATAATTTCACCTTGTTTAAGCTTTATGAATTTAATTCAATTGGAAGGCTAAATGATTTTCGCAAAATGATATCCTAGTTTAAAATCTAAATAAAAATTGTTCAAAAGCGAATGGCCTATTGAGCTTCCTGAAGATCCTGGTGCAAAACCTGCTTCACCAATCCAAGATACTCCCATATTTTTATCAAGGTACTTGCTATAGTATTCATACCCCCAGCAATACCAGTTTTACGGTATGAAAGATTCGAATTTATTTCGTAATTAACAAAATCTTCAGCTTGGATATCAAGAATATTGAATTATTTCATTAATTCTTGAATTATTTTCTCCATCGTATAGCCTTCAGCCTCAGCACGGTAATTTCGAACAATTCTGTGACGTAAAATAGCGTAGGCAACAGCTTTCACATCTTCAATATCTGGAGAATATTTGCCATGAATTGCTGCGTGACATTTAGCTCCTATAATTAAATATTGGGATGCTCTTGGACCAGCTCCCCAATCTAAATATTGTTCGGTTAAAGGGTGTGTGTGGGGCGAGTTTTTACGTGTCTTAGCGACAAGCTTTACTGCATATTCATAAACAGATTCTGGAACAGGAATACGTCGAATTAGATTTTGAAAATAAACGATCTCTTCTCCAGAAAGTATAGGGCTTAAGTTCGTCTTTAAATCTGCTGTAGTGTTTTTTACAATGGCAATTTCTTCTTCATATGTGGGGTAATCCACCCAAATGTTGAACATGAAACGGTCAAGTTGCGCCTCAGGTAAAGGATAAGTACCTTCCTGCTCAATCGGGTTTTGAGTCGCTAAAACGAAGAATGGTTTGTCTAATTCGTATTTCGTTCCCGCCGCGGTAACCGTTTTCTCTTGCATTGCTTCTAATAAGGCCGCTTGAGTTTTAGGAGGGGTACGGTTTATTTCATCCGCCAAAACAATATTTGCAAAAATAGGACCTTTGATAAACTTGAAATTTCTATTCTCATCTAAAATTTCAGAACCAATGATATCCGAAGGCATTAAATCTGGCGTAAATTGAATTCGCTTAAAGGATAAACCAAGTGAATCTGATATAGTTTGAATTAATAGAGTTTTAGCTAATCCAGGTACACCGACTAATAAACTATGTCCGCGACTAAATATTGACATGATGACTTGATTTACCACATCATCTTGTCCAACAATTACTTTGTGAATTTCAGCTTTAAGTGCTTTGTATTTTATACTGAGTTGATCTATTCCGTCCTTGTCCGATAATTTCTCCATAGCTTTATTGAAAGTGATAAAAATAATAAATTCAAAACGTTAATCCGCTCGATTTTTCCATTATCTAATAAATTGTTTATTTAACCGCATTTAAAGGGTTAGATTTAGTATTTTTTTTGCTCTTTTTTTTATTCAAAAGAAATCCAAAAGCGGCACCAACAATTCCACCAACAATATGTGTTGTATGTGAAATATTGTCATCTGAAAACGTTCCCATTATTTCTTTACCTATATACACTAACACTATGAGGATAAAAGTTAAAGGGATTTCTCCGGATTTAAAGTTAACCAATGAGGTTAGTAAAATTAACATAAAAACAATTCCACTTGCTCCTAAAAGACCAACATTAAAGAAAAGTAAATGAAATAAAGAACAAATTAATGCCGTTGATAAAAGCATGAATAAGGTGTTTTTCCAACCATATTTTTCTTCTATCAAGGGTCCCAATAATAATATAAAAGCAAGATTAGACATTAAATGGTCGGTGCTAGCATGGCCTATTGCGTTTGAAAATAGTCTAAAGTACCATGTGAAATTGTCCAGATCCCAAACGGGCAAAAGCGTAAATAAACTGTTTGCTGGATGAGATTGGGGGTTGAATAAATAGACTATGGCACATAAAAAAGAAAAAGTTAATATTACGGGGGAATTGAAAGTAATTCGCATAAAAGATTAAAATTAATTAATTGTCATTCCTTATTTTTGCATGTATGAAAATCAAATATAAACGAAAAGAAACGCATTTCAAGTATTTATTATTAGGCGTATTATTTTTTAGTGGACTGTCAGTGACTGCTCAAATTTCAGGTGGAGAGGTAAAGCCTAAAAAAGAAAAAAAAGAAAAGAAAAAAGAGGTGAAAGCTAAGGAGGACGAATATCAACGAACATTGCCTCCTTTTGATTATGAAAACTTAACGGGGTCTACTTACTATATCAGCGTTTTAGGGCAATATTCATACAGAGATTTTCAAGATAATTCAGTTTATAGTTTTCATGCGAAAAAATTAGACGAAAAGTCTTGGTATGCTCCAGGTATAACATTAGGAACCGTAATGGACCTAGGAGGTAATTTTGGTCTTGAAGCTGGATTATCGTTTTTCGGCCATGGGGAACAATATTTTTATGAAGACCCAAATTCGGACTCTACTTATTTTTATTCCAATATGTATGTTCAAGCTGGAATTCCTTTAAAACTAAGATATACTTATGGTCAAGATTTTCAGGTTTTTGGTTTCGCAGGTATAATGCCATTGAATATATTAAATATACGAAATAGAACGGATTTCCGAACAGCAGAGGGAGTTGAAACGGAAGAAGTATTTCAGAAAATTAAACAAGGTTTTAACCCTTTTAATATTATGGTTAGTGGAGGACTTGGGTTGAATTATTACGTGAAATATTTTGGGTTGACGTTAAATGTAGAGTACAGGAGACATTTGGGAAATACCTACAGCGGAGATACATTCAAACGAGTGCATCATATGTATGGAATCGGCGTAAATTTAGGCTTAACTTATCGAATTTAAAGTTGATTTAGTGCAGCTGGAATTTGTTCAATAATATCTGAGGCAAGTATACCAATACTTCCACTATTTCTAACGGCGATGTCTCCAGCTAGTCCATGTGCGTATACGCCAACAAGTGTAGCTTCTTTAGGTGCATAGCCTTTTGCCAGTAAGCCGCCTATCATACCTGAAAGAACATCGCCCATTCCAGCTGAAGCCATACTGCTATTACCTGTAGAATTGATGAATAAACTTCCATCAGGACATGCAAGTTTTGAATAGGCCCCTTTTTGAAGTAGGAAAATTCGATGTTTTTTAGCGAAAGCCACCTGTTGTTCTAACCTTTTTTCAGGACTGTTAGAAGGACCAATTAGTCTTTCTAGTTCTTTTAAATGTGGTGTGAGGATAGAATTGGAGGGGATTTGGCTTAAAAGGTTTGGAGAACGAGCAATTAAATTGATCGCATCAGCATCAATGATGAGCGGAATGTTTTTTTTGAATACCGTTTGAATGATATGTTCGGCGGTTTTACTTGTGCCCAAACCAGGTCCTATTGCGATAGCGTTGGTTTTCGGATGCAATTCGTCGATTGTATCACCACAATAAATTAATTCGGGTAAATGAGTGATAAGGGGAGTAAAGCTCGATATACTGCTAATGGCTCCCACATAACCTGCACCAACTCTAAAGCCAGCTTTTGTGGCTAATATAGCTGCGCCGGCCATTTTTTCAAAGCCACCAATAACAGTTAAAAAGCCTTTATGCCCTTTATGAGCGAATTGCGATAAAGGAGGAGGGGAGTAGGGACATTGATTGATAAAGTAAGCTAGCGGATTTCTTGAAAATGAATCAAGAAGCTGAATGTCGACCGTCAAAACCTTTCCAAAATACCGCTCATATTCTGCGTAGAAGAACGGCATTTTCATGGTTTGAATAGTTACCGTGTATTTTGCTTCAATGCAGTTTGACAGAGGATTATCATGATTATTATCAGCGTATAAACCGCTTGGGATATCAATTGAGAAAATAGGCAGGTTGAGTTGATTAATAGCTGATATTAGTGCGCCTACCTTCCCCAGTACTGGTCGATTTAAACCGGTGCCAAAAATAGCATCGATGATGATTCCTTCTTTAATACTTAAATGGTCTGCGGAATCAAGATGAACCGTTGGGATATGTGATGGAAGACGGCGATAGTTCGTTTTAAAATCAGTAGACGAATTTTCGCTATCTCCAATAATATAAACCAGGGTTTTAACGCCGTGAAGTTCCAATAAGCGAGCTATTGCTAGGCCATCTCCGCCATTGTTTCCAACCCCGCAAAAAACATGGGCAGTAGAAAATGAAATGTTGCCGATAATTTTTTTACAACATCCAATAGCGGCTTTTTCCATTAAATCAATGGAGGAAATAGAACTGTTTTCAATAGTATAATGATCCCATGAACGCAAATCTTGGGCAGAATAAATCGGTATCATACCGTTAATTTATCAATAATTGCGATAATCTGCGGAGTTAATAAGGATTTATCATCGTTTAAAATAACATAGTCTGCTATTTGTTCTTTTTTTTGGTCGGACCACTGTTTGTCCATTCTTTTTTCTATTTCTTTCTCAGTTGAGTTGTCGCGATTGAGTACACGTTTAATTCTTAAATCTTTTGGAGCTTTGACTAAAATTGTGGCGTCAAAGTTTTTATAAGAACCAGTTTCAAATATTATAGCAGCTTCGTTAAAAATTAACGATTTATTTGATCGCTCGTAAAATTGATGAAAGGAATGTTGTACGGCAGGATGAATGATTTGATTTAGTTGTTCGAGTAACCCTTTGTCATTAAAAACCTGTTGCGCTATGAACGGACGATTAAGGCTATGACTCAGGTATGCTTCATGGCCAAACAATTCGATAATTTGTTTTTTTATTTCCGGATGAGTATCCGTTAGCTTTTTTGCAACACTATCCGAATAGAAGACAGGGTAGCCTAAATTTTCGATGATACTACAAACAAAGGACTTACCGGCACCAATTCCACCGGTAATTCCAATTTTTTTCTTTGTTTTCAAGACTTAAATTTCTTCGACTTCGATCATTTTGAACGGTAAGTCAATGATGGCTTGATAATCTTCGCCTGCCTCGGCCATATCTTCATCATCCTCTTCAAAATACCAGTTTACTTTTACCATCGTGTTCTTTTGATTTAGTTTTTCAAGTTGCTTGAATAAATCAAGAATACACTTTGAAGAAGAAGTGTTGAAGTACTCTAATTTCACATCAACAGTTGTTTCTGATTGTGGATTTCCAGCATAAGAATCAATCCAATCATTGAGGGGTTTGTAGAATTCAATCGAGTTTTCCGGAATTGATCTTCCTTTCAATTCTAATGTTCCTTTAGCTGAATCAAACTTTACTGTAGGCGTTTTTGCCGATCCTTCCAAATTTAAATTTTCCATATTTTTAGTCTTCTATTTTAACCGATAGGCTAAAAAAGGTTAGGTTATCATTTATTGGTGAAAAAGAGTAAACTAAATCTTTACCAGATTTTCGCGCGATATCAATCATGCCTAAACCTGCCGTGCCTTTTTCTGACATGGTCCCTTCATTTAAAACTTGTTTATAATACTCTTTTAACTCATCCTTTGTCATTCCATTTATTAAGTCGAGTTTATCCTTAACAGTTGGAACATCATTTGGGTTCATATAATTTCCAGTCGTAATCGTATAACCCGTATCCGATTTAGAAATCATAAATAAAGCATTCATCTCATTTTTACTGGCTTCTGTATCATCTTTCCGCTCATCAATATGATGATATAAATTTTGTAAACATTCCACCAATACATTAAAAACTTTTTTACGAATACGGGGACTTTCTTCAAAGCCATCCATCTTTGTTTCCATTATCTGTAAGATGGTAGTTAAAAGCTCAGAGGTCATCATCCCTTTAAAAGATAATATGACATCTCTTTCTTCTAATTGTTTATATATTTCGTATATCGTACTCACAAGTTTTTGCCTGATAGCAACAAATATATAAAATTAATGGCCTTATAATTCGGTTTGTGGTTAAAATTTGTCATCCTTTAATTTTAATTCAGAATTGTGAATTTCATCGTTTTAGGGGGGTAATTTGCAGTTTGAATTTTTCCCTTTTCATTTCTGTTTTGTAAACCAATAAAACTGTTGTATTTTTGCATAAAAATTAGGAATTCATGAGAGAATGGTTTGAATCATGGTTTGATACTTCTTATTACCATATTCTTTATCAAAATAGAGATTATTCTGAGGCAGAGTTATTTATAAAAAACCTGTTTAATTATCTTGATTTAGCTAAAGATGGTCGGGTATTAGACTTGGCATGTGGTAAAGGACGTCACTCAATATTCGTGAATTCCCTTGGATTCAATACAATGGGAGTTGATTTGTCCAGAGAAAGTATTGAGGAGGCAAAAAAAAATGAAAATTCTGGATTGAAGTTTGAAGTCCATGATATGCGAGACCCTATTGAGGGAGAATCGTTTGACTTGGTATTAAATCTTTTTACCAGCTTTGGTTATTTTGAGAGTACAGATGAAAACCAAAAAGTACTTAATGCGGTTTCAACATATTTGAACCCAAACGGTAAGCTTGTTATAGATTTTTTAAACCCTGATTTTATACGAAATAATATTGTTGAGGCTGAACAAAAGGAAATAGACGGGATAAAATTCAAGATTAGTAAGTCAATACAGGATGAAAAAATCATTAAAAATATTTCTTTTGAAGATAAAGGAAAGCAATTCGACTATCAAGAAAAGGTTCAGCTAATTGACAAAAAAGAGTTCGAACGATTATTAACCAATGCAAATTTTGAGATTGAAAATGTTTTTGGAGATTATCAACTATCGCCATTTACAAAGAATTCTGAACGCTTAATTATTGTTGCAAAGAAAAAGTAGGATGAGTATATTTATGCAAACGCTGCTTTTTATGTTGGCAGTAATGTTCGGTGGTGTTCTGGTGTTAATCATCAAGCAAAAAACGAATTTAAAGTTTTTATTGTCGTTCAGTGGAGGTTTTTTGCTAACAATAATTTTCACACATATTTTACCTGAGGCTTATAAAGAGATTGAGACTACAGGTTTTTTTATTCTGTTAGGATTTTTTTTACAATTGGTTTTAGAGTATTTTTCAAAAGGAGCCGAACATGGACATACGCATACGAATGGATCGGCCATTAAAGTTCATTTTCCTTTGGCGGTTTTTATAAGCCTTAGTATTCATGCTTTTGTGGAAGCAATTCCAATTAACCATGCCTCACATCATGCACATGGACTGTATTGGGGGGTATTTGTGCACAAAATTCCTGTTGCTGTAGCTCTAAAAATTATCCTTGATGCTTCAGGTGTTTCAAAACGAATGTCATGGACATACCTCGCTTTATTTGGCATTATGGCTCCATTAGGTTTGTTTTTTGGAGATTGGCTAGTGCATAATTTTGAGATAAGTTTCGGTTGGTTGTTGGCAACGGCTATCGGAATGTTTTTCCATGTGGCAACGACAATCATTTTTGAGTCCTCAGAAGGTCATAAAATTAATTTATATAAGCTCTTAGCAATTCTTGCGGGATTTGGAATTGGTATTTGGATTGGTTAGAAAACAACCATTTCTTAACATATTTTAAGAGTTCGTGATTTTCGATTTTTGTATTTTACCGCCAAATTTAAATTTATGAAAAAAATAGTATTAGCCGTGGCGGCTGTAGGATTGCTAATGGCAACTCCTTCGTGTAAAAAAGGTGAAAATGACCCGTTTTTAAGTTTAAAATCAAGAAAATCGAGACTGGCAGGAGAGTATACAATGGCTTCGTGGTATATGAATTCAGATACTGAATACACAAATTCTTCGGAGAAAATGACTTTAGACATTAATGATGGAAGTGGATCAAGAACGATAATTTATGATTCTGACAGTGGAGATCCGACTACTACGGTTGCTGCAGTTACCGTTAATAGCGAGGAATTTGTGGTGGAGAAAGATGGAACATGGTCTAGAAAAATGGTGATTACCTATAAATATACGCGTGATGGCGATGGTTTTTTTGTAGATGACAGAGATTATGTAGACGTTGTGACGAGTGAAGAAACTGGGACATGGAGTTTCTTAGGTGGACAGTCAGAGGATTATAAGAATAAAGAACGGGTATTATTAAGTGTGACTAAATCTGATGTAGCGGTTGAGCAAGAAATTACAATTAATTATACGGATGGAACATCGGGAACTGTAAACGAAAGCTCTACAGATAACGAGGAATTTGCAGAAGGGGTAAATTCAATTATTTACACAATTGATATGCTGAAGAGTAAAGAAATGGTGTTTAAACAAGATCTGAATGAAGGTTATGACTATGAGGAAGTAACTGACGACGTCGTGTATGAAGGGTCTATGACAAAAGTAGGAGAAACAGAAATTAAGTTCGTTCAGGAATAATTAATTTTGTTAAAAAAAGATCAAGTCGTCTCAATTTGAGGCGACTTTTTTTTTGAGTTATAATACAGATAACTCGTAATTATGGTCAATATATGAGGTAAGAACACAATTGAAATAAAATATACAATGATGAGGTCATGCTTCTGTGGATAATAAATTCCTAAATTAACAAGTAATCCAATTACAATACATGACAACCAATTTTTCTTGCCAAACTTCCAACTTTCTTTTCGGTTAACATCATCCAATTCTAAAGAAAAATCAAAAAAAGAAAATCCTATAAAAAAAGAGACATTTAAAAGACTGGCTAGTTCGTAAAATTGGTCTCCCAAAACAAATGAAAATGCCCATAAAAAGAGTGAGATTAGGCATTGCATAAAAAAGGCAAATAACAAAATTACAACCATTCTTTTTAACGACTTTAAGAAAATAATTATGGAAAAGTCAGTCGGAATGTCCGTAATCTCTTCTTTCGTTTGTTCGGCAAAATAAGAGTTGATTGGGGAGAGCGCAACAAGAATGAAAAATTCAAGAATCATAAATCCTAAAAATGAAACGAACAGTTTCGATTTAGAAATGATCCAACCAATGCCCCACCAATCTTCCATAAAACTGAGAGATCGACCAAGATTTAAACCTCCGTTAAATAACAAGAAAAATAGAGACCCAATTAATATTGAAGGAATAAAATACTTCCATAAATTTCGCTTTAAAATCAGGCGAATTGCAAAGGAAAATCCTGCTGTAAAATCTTTTATAATAGACATACAATTAAATTTGATAAAATAACCAACACTTTTCAGTTGTTTACCGTTATTAAAGGTAAGAAAGTTTACGAAGAGTACCTCAATTATTCTTTGTAAGAGGCCCTTTAAACCCGTTAATTTATAAAAATGTAGAATTGATGACGAAATGGATATTCGTTGCAATGTGGATAGTATTTGCATTGACAGCCTGTGTAGAAGAAGATGACGTGTGTAGAGTATGTGGGAATTATGAGTTGATTAACCTCTCCAAATCACATTTAGTAATTAATGAAAATGACGGAGTATCTGAGCGTAAAACATTAACGGTGGATGGTAATATTGTCGATGAATTTTCCTCCAAATGGTTGTGGAATGAGCAAAAACCCGATTCATCTTGGTGTTTGCATGATATTAAAACAAAAGGATTGAAAGCGGGTAAATTTGAGTTGAACAATGATAAAACTTGGGAGTGGAAGGTTGTCATAGCAGCAGAAAAAAGACAAAATGAATTGAGTTATACAGAAGTTGGAACTTGGAAATATTTGAATAATGATCATATAATTCTAACTCAAGACTTTTCTACGTTAAACAATAGGGAGGAGCGAGCATCAGACAGTGAAACTATTAGTCAATCATTTAAACTTGAAAAAGATGTGATGGATAATACATTGGTATTGAAATCAATTCATGAAAAAGACTCAAATACCAATTTAAAAGAAACAACTCCTTTTAGCCTTGTTCATGGAGATATTATCTTGACAGTAAAAATGGAAGAAAACCACAATGTTGCGGCTAATATTCTTCAATAAAATTAGAGGACAATTGATTCGAAATGTTGAAAACTTCATGTGGAATTGAGGGAAAATTACATTAATTTAGAGGGTTCAAATAAATAGAATTTTCTAGCCTCATGTACATCATTTTTGATACCGAAACCACGGGATTACCCAAGAATTGGAATGCACCATACACGGATACCGATAATTGGCCGCGTTGTATTCAAATTGCATGGCAACTGCATGATGAATATGGAAATTTAATAGAACACAAAGATTATCTCGTAAAGCCTGATGGATTTAACATTCCTTATGATGCCGAAAGAATTCATGGGATTTCCACAGAACTTGCCGAGCAAGATGGTGTTCCACTAAATCAGGTATTAGAAGAATTTAACGAGGCATTAAGCAAAGCCAAGTTCGTCGTTGGTCAAAATGTTGGCTTTGATAATAACGTTATGGGATGCGAATTCCATAGACAAGGTGTCAATACAGCATTAAATGATATGCCGGTATTAGACACCTGTACGGAAAAAACGGCAGAACTTTGTCAAATCCCAGGAGGTAGGGGAGGTAAATTTAAATTACCAACCTTAACAGAATTGCATGAGTTTTTATTTGGTGAGCCTTTTAATGAGGCGCACAATGCAACAGCTGATGTTGAAGCCACTACTCGGTGCTTTTTTGAATTAATTCGAACAGGGAATTATACGGGAGAGGAGCTTGAAGCAAGCGATACCTATTTACGTGATTTTATAGAAAAGAACCGTCAGCCTTTTCAACCTGTAGGCCTTAGTCATGTTAATCTTCAGGAAGCGAGTGCTAAAATAAAAGCAACGCTTGAAGAAGATGCTCCTGATTCAGCGGATATTGATATCGCAAAAAATACAAAACGATTAAAAGAAGTTCGTTTTTCACATTTGCACAACCATTCTCAATTTTCTATCCTGCAATCTACGATAACAATTGCAGATTTAGTTAAAAAAGCGGTTGAAAATGAAAGTCCCGCAGTAGCCTTAACAGATACCGGGAATATGATGGCCGCTTTTCACTTTGTAAGAGAAGTGCTCAATCACAATAAAAAAATAGCTTCAGAAGCAACAGCGGCAGCAGAAAAGGGCGAAGAATATCATGGAAAACCAATTACGCCAATTGTAGGATGTGAGTTTAATGTATGCGCAGACCACAAAGATAAATCGAACAAGGATAACGGTTCACGACTCGTTTTGATGGCAAAAAATCAAAAGGGGTACCATAACCTTGCTAAACTGTCATCCGCTGCTTTTACAGATGGGTTTTATTATGTTCCACGTATTGATCATACGTTAATTGAAACTTACAAAGAAGACCTCATTTGTTTAACGGGTAATGTTTATGGAGAAATTCCAAGTTTAATTTTAAATGTTGGTGAAAATCAGGCGGAAGAAAAATTGCTTTGGTATAAAGAACAATTTGGAGATGATCTGTACATTGAGATCAATCGGCATGGAACGGAGGAGGAGAATCGTGTTAACGATACATTAATTTCCTTCCATAAAAAACATAATATAAAAATAGTTGCAACCAACGATACCTATTATATCGAAAAATCGGATGCTGCTGCGCACGATGTATTATTATGTGTAAAAGATGGTGAACTTCGCTCAACTCCGAAGGGTAAAGGAAGAGGATTTAGATATGGTCTAGAGAATGAAGAGTATTACTTCAAGTCCGACCAAGAAATGAAAAAACTTTTCATTGATTTACCAGAGGCAATTGAAAATACCCAAGAAATTGCTGAAAAATGCGAAGCATTTGATTTGGCCCGAGATATTCTACTTCCAGCTTTTGATATTCCAGCTGAATTTAGAGATGATAAAGACCTTGATGATGGAGGCAAAAGAGGAGAGAACAATTATTTGAGGCACTTGACTTATGTCGGTGCAAAAGAACGGTATGGGGAAATTACACCTGAGATTACTGAACGATTAGATTTTGAGTTAGAAACTATTGAAAATACAGGTTATCCTGGTTATTTTTTGATTGTGCAAGATTTTATTGCCGCGGCCAGAGATATGGGAGTTTCAGTTGGTCCAGGACGTGGTTCAGCAGCAGGTTCGGTAGTCGCGTATTGCTTGAAGATTACAAATATAGATCCAATGGAGTACGATTTGCTATTTGAGCGTTTCTTGAATCCAGAAAGGGTCTCAATGCCAGATATTGACATTGATTTTGATGATGAGGGTAGACAACGAGTAATTGATTGGGTAATTGATAAGTATGGAGCAAGTCAAGTTGCCCAGATTATTACTTACGGAACCATGGCCGCGAAATCTTCAATTAGAGATGCTTCAAGGGTATTGGATTTACCGTTACATGAAGCAGATCGATTGGCAAAACTTGTTCCTGATATCAAACTGAACAAAATCTTTGGTCTTGACGATGTTGCTTTAGCAGATAAGCTAGGAAATAATCAAGATGATATTACCAGAGCGAATGAATTGAAAGATGTCTCGAAACGGAACGATATTCATGGTGAAGTGGTACGAATGGCGGTGAAGCTTGAAGGGTCGATGCGAAATACTGGAATTCATGCTTGTGGCGTAATAATAACGCCTGATGATATTACAAAGTTTGTTCCGGTAGCACTCGCCAAAGATTCGGATATGTACTGCACCCAATTCGATAACTCTGTAGCGGAAGATGCAGGCTTATTGAAAATGGATTTTTTAGGGTTAAAAACACTAACCTTGATCAAAGATGCCGTAAAAATTGTAAAAGATCGACATAATATTGATTTGGATCCTGATAATTTTCCAATCGATGATGTAAAAACCTATGAGCTTTTCCAACGTGGTGAGACGGTTGGTATTTTCCAATACGAATCGCCAGGAATGCAAAAGTATTTGCGCGAATTAAAACCTACTGTTTTTGCCGATTTAATAGCCATGAATGCGCTATACAGACCTGGGCCTTTAGAGTATATCCCTTCTTTTATTCGTCGGAAACATGGTACCGAGGAAATTGTGTATGATATAGAGGCGACAAAAGAATATCTTGAAGAAACCTATGGTATTACTGTTTATCAAGAGCAAGTAATGCTACTCTCTCAAAGTTTGGCAGGGTTTACAAAAGGTGAGGCCGATACATTGCGTAAAGCCATGGGTAAAAAGAAGTTTGATCTCTTGGCAAAAATGAAACCTCAATTCATTGAACAAGGTCACCAACGTGGGCATGATAAACAGAAATTAGAAAAAATTTGGGTCGATTGGGAAGCTTTTGCTGCTTATGCATTTAACAAATCTCACTCTACTTGCTATGCATGGATTGCTTATCAAACGGCTTATCTTAAAGCGCATTACCCTGCTGAATATATGGCTTCTGTGTTGAGTAATAACATGAATGATATCAAATCGGTTTCGTTCTTTATGGAGGAGTGTAAAAGAAGTGGTATAAAAGTTCTTGGTCCAGACGTGAATGAGTCTCAGTATAAGTTCACGGTAAATGCCGAAGGAGCTATTCGCTTTGGACTCGGTGCTGTAAAAGGAGTAGGGTCTAAGCCTGTTAGTGCTATTCTACAAGAAAGAGAAGAAAATGGTTGGTTTACTTCTGTATTTGATATGACATCAAGAGTGAGCATGCGTGCTTGTAATAAAAGAGTTTTTGAAAGTCTTGTTCTGGCTGGAGGATTTGATTCTTTTAAACAAGTTCATCGCGCTCAGTTTTTTACAGAGGATAGCAATGGGCGGTTGTTTTTAGAAAATGTCATGAAATATGGAGCCCGTGTACAGGAGAACAGGGATTCGTCTCAGGTTTCGTTGTTCGGAGGTGGAGAAAGTGAGGTTGTGGCTGAACCCCAACCCCCTAGGGCTGATGTTTGGCCAACTTTGACAAAATTAAGTAAAGAAAAGGAGGTCGTTGGTATTTATATTTCAGGTCATCCGCTTGACGACTATAAATTGGAAATTGATAGTTTTTGTAAAGGAACAGTAGCTGATATCACTAAACTTGAAGAAAATGCAAATCAAGAGTTAAGGATAGCTGGAATTATAACAGATGCTCAACATCGAACTACAAAACATGGAAAGCCATTTGGCACATTTGATATTGAAGATTACGGTGATAGCAATCGAATATTTGTTTTTGGAGAAGATTATTTTAGATTTAAACACTTGCTAGCTGTTGGTACATTTGTATTCATCACTGGGCGAATTCAACCAAGAAAATTTGGAGATGGTTTTGAATTCAAATTATCCGGTATGGATTTGTTGACCGAACTACGAGAGAAAAGAGCAAAAACAATATTATTGGAAGTAGAATCAAGTGATATTACAGATCGGGTGATTGATGAGCTTTACGAATTGGTGACAGACCATTCCGGAAACTGCCAATTAAAGTTTGTTGTTAATGATCATAAAACGGGGTCAAAAATAAAAATGCCTTCCAAAACAATGAAAGTGAACGTCGACAATGACTTTATTCATAAAATAAATGCTTTAGAAGTTTTTGAGTACGTTTTAGAATAAATATTCTCTGTAAATATTGGTGATAATCTTGTAGTTTTTAGTTGTTTCACGAAAAAAATAATCGATTATTTTTCAATAATTTAGAATTATCCTATTGTATTCCAATAATTGCGCCTATATTTGACCCAATAATAATTTTTACTATTTAATATGAATAAAGGAACAGTTAAGTTCTTCAACGAAACTAAAGGATTTGGTTTCATCACAGAAGAAGGTTCAAACAAGGAGCACTTCGTGCACATCTCAGGTTTAATCGATGAAATTCGTGAAAACGATGAGGTTGAGTTCGAACTTCAAGAAGGAAAAAAAGGATTAAACGCAGTGAACGTAAGAGTCATATAAGTGATATAATTTATTTTTTGAAGACCCGTCATGGAAATTCCGTGACGGGTTTTTTTGTATAAGATTATATCTTCTTAAAGAGAACAATGGCATTGTGACCTCCAAATCCAAAAGCATTGCTCATTGCCACATTCACATCTGCCTCGCGAGCGGAATTGGTCACAACTTGCATGTTTTTAGGAATAAAATCATCGAGATTTTCAACATTAATTGTCGGTGGAATAATATTGTTTTGTATTGATTTTATCGAAAGAATAGCTTCAACTGCACCTGCAGCACCTAATAGATGCCCAGTCATAGATTTCGTAGCACTGATTTTTAAGTTTTCAGGAACTTCTCCAAATACATTTTGAATTGCTTTTATTTCACTAACATCACCCACTGGAGTTGAAGTTGCATGACAATTTAAATAATCTACATCAATTGGATTTAACCCCGCTTCTTTAAGCGCAATTTGCATAGCTTTTGTTGCACCTTTACCTTCAGGATGAGTTGCTGTCATGTGATAAGCATCGGCAGTCATTGATGCACCGACAATCTCACAGTAAATATTAGCACCTCGGGCCACTGCATGATCATAATCTTCAACTATCAAGGCACCAGCACCTTCACCCATTACAAAACCATCTCTATTTTTATCAAAAGGCCGTGATGCAGCTTCAGGATCATCATTCCTCGTTGACATTGCTCTTAGCGCATTAAACCCGCCAATTGAAGCTTCTGAAATAGGAGATTCAGATCCGCCTGTTACAAAAGCTTTAGCTTTGCCTAGACGGATATAATTAAAAGCATCCATTAAAGCTGTATTAGCCGTTGCACAAGCACTAACCGTATTGTAGTTTATTCCCATGATTCCATATTTTAATGAAATCATACCCGAAGCCATATTGGTTATAATTTTAGGGATGAAGAATGGATTGAACCTCGGGTTTTTTTCATTTTGATGATATGTTTCTAGTTCTTCTTCAAAAGTCGTCATTCCTCCTTGGCCCGATCCCCATATGACACCAACATCAAATGGAGACATTTTATCTAAGTCAATACCACTGTCCTTTATAGCTTCTGACGCAGCATAAATCGCGTACTGTGTAAAAAGGTCCGTTTTTCTTATTTCGCCGTGATCTAACCATAATTTTGGATCAAAATCAACGATTTCACAGGCAAATTTTGTTTTAAATTTTGAGGTGTCAAACTTGGAGATGTTTTTCGCACCACTCACACCATTTACGGCATTCTGCCAAAATTCATTTACCGTTTTCCCGATCGGTGTGATTGCACCAAGACCGGTTATTACCACTCTTTTATTTGCCATATGAATAGTTTTTGTCAATACGCTTAATTAAAGTTTCGCACATCTTTTCCAAATTGTCGGCCTTTGCCACTCGCTCTAAAATTAATGAAGCAAGCAATCCCGAAGTAATCATATTTGACATCTCAACCGAACTTTCATCAAAATTAAACTCGCCAGTTTTTTTACCTTCGTCAAAGCGTGTAATCAACCAGGTCGTAATCTCATCATGAGCGATTTGTAATTCTGCCCTCATTTCATCGGGTAGCGAATTATAATCGGATCCTAAAGAACCCATAAAACATATGCAGTCGTTTTTTTCATTTTTACGATACATTTCAATGAAGGCTTTCACCTGCTCTATTAAAGGTAAGTCTTCCCAGGTCTTTGTATTTTGATTGAATTTTTCTCGGGTTTCTTCTATTACCGCTTTTCCTAAATCTGCTTTTGTAGAAAAATGATAATGAATTGCAGCGTTTTTGATGTTCAGCTTATTGGCAATATCTGCATAACTAAAGGCGTTATAACCGATAGATCGAATCAGTTGATCCGCTATGACGACAATTTTTTTCCGTGTGGAAATCATATAACAAATATACTTACTTATTAGTAAGTAAGTCAAGTTTTGGACAAAAAAAATGGCCTCACTATTGTGAAGCCACCTATCAGAAAATCTTCAGAGCTATAGGAAATCCACAGCTCCTGAGTCTAAATTATAGTACGCAGGTAAAATTTTAACCGCTCCTTTATCTACAGCGTTTTTAATGATACTTGAGCGATTAACGAGCTCTTCGGTATTCATTTTTGCGTTTAATTTTACTACATCATTAACTTCAGCTCCTTGTTCAGAGGCAGCTACTGAAGGAGTAATGTGAGAAAGAAGATGGTTGAGGTTGTAGCCATTGTCGCCACCATTTACGGCAGCAGTCACAGCACCACAGCTTTCATGTCCTAATACAACTATCACCTGCGTTCCCAAATGTGCTACTGCATATTCAATACTGGCAATTGATGATGTGTTAGCGACATTTCCTGCAACACGAATTACGAAAATTTCGCCTAATCCTGTGTCAAATGCAAGTTCAGGAACAACACGACTATCGGCGCAACTTAAAATGATAGCATAAGGACTTTGTCCAGCAGTTAGCTCATCTCGACGAGCACTATTTTGTAATTTGCCATCTAATTTATCAGCAACGAATCGTTTATTTCCTTCTTTTAATCGGTCTAATACGTTTTCAATTGTCATTTTGTAAATTTTTGTTCTAAAGATAAAAACTTGGTCGAATTTTAGCCTTTTAAATTCGGTTTATTCTCTGATTTTAATTTTTTTTAGGATTCTACTTTTAATGGATGCTCGAGCAGCATTTGTCTATATTAAATACAATAAATAGCCTATTAAAGATCCTCCAAGAATAATGAATATTGGACTTATTTTCTTAAAGGTAAAAACAGTAATGAAAGCCGCTAAGGCTAAAACAATGGACCGCCAGTCGACCAATGTCTCGTTGCCCATTTCTACGATTACCCCCAGCATAACAGCAACAGCCGCTATGTTTACTGCATCCAAAAATCGACTCATAAATTTTGAATTACGCATTTTAGGAACAAGCGGGTTTAAGATTAAGACAAATATAAATGAAGGCAGGAAAATCCCTGCAGTAGCGGCTAAAGCTCCGCTAAAGCCGTTTAATTGATAGCCAATGAAAGTGGCCGTAGATAAAACCGGGCCGGGGGTGAATTGCCCCATTGCAATCGCATCTAACAATTCTTGTTGACTTAAATAGCCAAGATCAACAAGTTCTGCATCCAAATACGCAAAAAGTACATAACCACTTCCATAAAGTACCGCACCAACTTTTAAGAAAATCCAAAATATTTTCATCGAAGTTAATGTAAAGGCAACCGTTGTAGCAGTAGCGCCTTGAATTCCAATTAAAGGGAGGAATTGTCTCATAGTTTTTGAATTAATTTTATCTAAACCATAAAGAATAATTGCGCCAATTAATCCAGCTCCCAGCAATAAATAAACCTCATTTATTCCTAGAAAACTCAAAATGAGTACAATCCCCCCTAATATCCCTAAATGAACCGACTTAAGTGCCTTTTTCCCTAATTTGAAAATGGCCATAGCTATGATTGCCAATACAACAGGTTTAATTCCATAAATGAAAGGAGCAACATTCGGTAGTTCACCATAAGTAACATAAAAATAGGCCAGTAAACCTGTTAAAAACACGGCAGGTATTATAAAGGATAATCCAGCAATAAATAACCCCCAAAAACCAGCGCGTTCGTGTCCACAATGCATCGTCATTTCCGTGGAATTGGGTCCAGGAATTAGATTGGTAGCCCCAATTAAATCTAAAAAGTGTTGCTTAGACATCCATTTGCGCTTTTCAACTATTTCCGCTTCCATCATCGCAATATGCGCAGCAGGTCCTCCAAAGGCAAATAATCCTAATTTAAAAAATACGCTGGCCACTTCTTTCAGCTTTTCTCCTTGTGTCATTTTTTTTATTTGCAAAATTAGACAGTTAAAGTTTACTTTAATGGTATTTTTGAAATAGGTGAGGGCTAATCTTGGTATAAACGATATTGATTTGGTGTTTTATGTTTATACCTTTTGAAAAATTTAATAAAGTGCGAGTCATCATTAAACCCCAAATGGTGTGCAATTTCCGCGATGGTAAGCTCCGAATAGTACAAAAGGCGTACAGCTTCATTTAAAACGTGCTCAGCGACCAGTTCAACTGCTGTTTTACCGGACTCCTTTTTGCAGATTAAGGTTAAGTTTTGAGGACTTGTGTTTAATTGTGACGCCAGATCATTGACTTTGCAGTAATAGGGCTGTTGTTCCTCTAGCAATTCTACAAAAGATATATAATAAGGGTTACTCCCCGATTTATCTGATTTTAATTCTTTACGGTTGGAAAGCAGCACAGCTAAAAAAGCTTTTAATAATCCGTCTTTATAATCGTCATTATAAGTTGGGTTATCATATTCTTCAATTAACAACTTTCCGATTTCTTTAAGTGGTGAAATGGTTTTAAGAACAAGCCCCTGACTGGTTGTGAGTGAATCGAGCAAAATTTTTAACCGGTGGTCCGAACGTTTTTTAATGTATTCATTTTTAATAATAAAAACCAATCCATTGATTCCTTCATCCAACTCCCAATTGTGTATTTGTCCACGTCTTAGAATAAAAGCCATGGGTTGATTAACCGGGTAATTTTTAGCGTCAATAATATGTGAGCCACTAGCTTCAAAAAGTATTACTATTTCAAGGTAGTTCTTATGTTTATGCGGCAGGGTTTTTCTTTTACTTTCATCAAAATACGCTACTTTAAAACTGTGCTTAGGGTTAGAATTGTCCTTGATTTGAATGTCTTTCATTTCTATATATTAGTCTCGATAATTCTGCCTAAAATTAAAAAAACGAATTGGATCTGCAGAGTGAGCAATTTTAAATGGTTATATTTGCGCCCTTTAAAAAGGATTATTCAAATCAATTATTCATTCAACTCATTCTGAGTAAGTTTATAATTATACATGAAGAAATATTTTAATTTATTCGACCTGAGCCAAAAGGTGGATTATAAAACGGAAGTACTTTCAGGTTTAACAGTGGCCTTAGCCCTTGTTCCCGAAGCTGTCGCCTTTGCATTACTCGCTGGTTTATCACCTCTCACAGGTTTATATGCCGCCTTTGTTATGGGGTTAATTACAGCCATATTAGGAGGAAGACCAGGAATGATTTCAGGGGCAACCGGGGCAGTAGCGGTAGTTTTTACAGGATTAATTACGGCATTGAAAGTTAAAAACCCAGATATTACGATTGAAGAAATAACGCAGTATATTTTTATTACGGTAATTATTGCAGGAATTTTGCAATTAGTCGCGGGGTTTTTGCGCTTAGGAAAACTCATGCGTTTGGTTCCGCATCCGGTTATTTTTGGATTTGTGAATGGATTAGCAATCATCATTTTTTCTGCACAACTCGCACAATTTACTGTGGATAGTACTGATCCTGATGCTCCTTGGATGGAAGGAACTCAGCTATACACGTTTCTTGGGTTGGTTTTATTGTCCATGGCAATAATTTGGGGATTACCGAAGTTAACAAAAAAGATACCTTCTGGTTTAGTGGCAATTTTGGTAATATTTGGATTAGTTTATGGTTTAGATATTGACACCACAACTGTTGGAGATATTGCTTCTGTAAGTGGAGGCTTTCCAGTACCAGCAATTCCTGACGTACCTTACACCTGGGATACTTTAGTTCTTGTATTCCCCTATGCAGCCATTGTTGCAGGTGTTGGTTTAATTGAAAGTTTATTGACCTTGAATATTATTGATGAAATTACAGAAACCCGTGGTAGAGGAAATAAAGAGGCCGTCGCTCAAGGTACGGCAAATGTATTGTCTGGGTTCCTTTTAGGTATGGGAGGATGTGCGATGATTGGCCAGTCCTTAATTAATATTTCATCGGGATCACGAGCTAGATTGTCAGGAATAGTTGCAGCGATTATGCTCCTCGTTTTTGTAATGTTTGGTGCAGGGTTAATTGAAAAGTTACCGATGGCCGCGTTGACAGGTCTAATGATTATGGTTTCTATTGGAACATTTGAATGGGCGAGTTTAAAAACGTTTAATAAAATGCCGAAATCCGATATTATTGTGATGTTAACTGTAACACTTGTTACTGTGTTCCTTCATAATTTAGCATTGGCGGTTTTAATTGGGGTAATAATAGCAGCCCTAGTTTTTGCATGGGATAACGCAAAAAGAATTCGTGCACGAAAACATGTTGATCAGGATGGGGTGAAGCATTATGAAATTTATGGTCCGTTATTTTTTGGATCAGTGGAAGTGTTTAACCAAAAATTTGATGTTATAAATGACCCAGATGTAGTTGTGGTAGATTTTAAAGAGAGTAGAGTAGTGGATATGTCCGCAATTGAAGCCTTAAATAAATTAACTGAACGCTATAAAAAAGTGGGTAAAATAATACATTTGAAGCATCTCAGTACGGACTGTAGAAAATTGTTGAAAGATGCGGATAAGTTGATTGAGGTGAATGTTTTAGAGGATCCTACTTACAAGGTAATTACTGATTCAATTTAAGAATTAAAAACCCCTTTTTGAAACTTCAAAAAGGGGTTTTCTTTTTTGAGTTATTAACTATTTGTAGGTGAATGCGTCGTTTGGATTGACATAATAAATGCGTTGATCATTGTATAACATGTATGTGTTCCCATAAGTATTGTTTTCTAGGTAATCTTGCGCTATATAAAAGCCCTCTCGCTTATAGTTTCCTTTTGGTGTTTTCATTACAACAATGGCCTTAACGATTCTTTTCATCGGAATCCCAGTAATAGGATATCGTTTAATTTCCCAATCGGTAGAAACGATATAGGCATACTCAACCTCTTCTTTCCATTGATAGGCATCTGCAGTTTTTTTAATTAGCGACAAAGCTTCAGCTTTTAATTTACTATTGGTCATTCCTTCTTTTGGAAGAGGCTTGGCTTCCGCAATGTCCTGACCTAACTTCGTCTCCCGCAAACGATCAAATTTTTCAAATACAACCTGCGAAGTATATTCAGGATTGGCCTGGTATTCTTTGAATTTTGAAGTGTCTTTTGCAGCTATATAGAATGCTTCAGGCTCATAATCATTCATCCACTGATGTCCTACTTCGTCATTCTTATGATAGACATAGGCCCCAAAAAGTATAACTCCTGGCTCTAGGACTAAACATTTTGCATTAAAAATTTCCTGTGGACCGCCTTGAATTCCGAATTGAAAATTCATATTTCCTTTATCAGCCGATTTTTGATATTCTTTTAAAATTACAGCATAGTTCGAGTCTTCGCTCGAAAAATGAACTTGCATGTCATAAGTGTCCGGCGAATAGTTAATTGAGAAACCACTATACATTTTTGTAGTGTCAGAGCTGAAATGACTGGATGGAGTCTTTGAAAATACAGTGTTTAAATAATAAAATCCACTTAAACCTACGCGATCTTCAAAATCCTTTTTATATAATCCTTTTATGATTGCTTGATTATTATCAACCTTTAAAATTCGATCTTCAAAACTATAAACTTCTTTGGCGTATTCTTCTGGAGTAATAATTTTTGGTTTTTTTGATGTCGAACTACCGTCAGTTTTTAAAACCGTTGAACTTTTTTCTTTTAGCTGATTTTTTAAATTTCCTAGCTGACCAAAACTTGTTGCGGAAACGACTATAACAGCAAAAATTGTGAATGTTTTTTTATACATAGTTGTTGATTAGAATATTTTTCGGCGCTAAAATACAAACGCTATTGGTGTGAATTTGTGAAAATTTTAGTAACCATTTGATTAAGTTTATTAATGGATTTTGCCCAAACAAAAGCCCGAAGCAACAGTATTTATATGTGTTTTATAACTGGTTGAAAACTTGCTTTTTAGTTATGCAGGCATAAGTTCTGCTAAAAAAAATAAAATCAAATATGTCTTTTTTGAATTATATATCGTAATATTGCAATATAATTATGGGTTTAACTAAAACAAATTTATTTACCGAAGAGCAAAATGCTTTTGCACAGATGGGGAAAGTGTTTTCGCATCCAGCACGTGTTGCGATTCTACAACATTTATTAAATGCTAATGCATGTATAAATTCTGATTTAGTACAAGAATTAGGTCTCGCGCAAGCTACAATTAGTCAACACTTGAAAGAATTGAAAGCAATTGGAATCATAAAAGGAACTATAGAAGGTGTTTCGATGAGCTACTGTATAGATGAAGAAAAATGGCTAGCGTTTAAGGCGAGCTTTGAAAACTTTTTCGATCAACACCCTTGTTGTGGAGCAGATAATTGCTGTTAAAAAAATTTGAATACACCCATCGTAATATTGCAATAATTAAATGATAAAATGAATTTAGACAGATTTAAACAAGAATTAATCAAAAGAGAGAAAATCGCTTTTGAGTTGCCAAATGGAGAATTGGTTCCTGCACATTTTCACGTAACAGAAGTAGGTAATGTTACGAAGCACTTTATTGATTGCGGAGGAACAATGCGATTAGAACAAAGAGTAAATTTTCAGCTGTGGGAAGCAAATGATTATGACCACCGCTTGCATCCTGAGAAGTTGTTATCAATCATTGAGTTGTCAGAAAAACGCTTAGGATTAACAAATCAGGAAATTGAAGTAGAATATCAAGGAGCTACAATTGGTAAGTACGGAATTGAGTTAAAGGGAGATCATTTTTTATTGAAATCGCTGACAACAGACTGCTTAGCAAAAGATAAATGTGGAATTCCTACAGATGAAAATCAGGTAAATAACGCCACTTCAACATCGAATAATACGTGTACACCAGGATCTGGATGCTGCTAAAAAAGAAAAAACATGTTTGAAAAAATTAAAACAATCATAAAGTTGATTGATTTGGAGACGATTGATGCTAATCGTAAGAAAGAACTGGATCTTTTGGTTAGCTTCATTCAAAATAAAAAGAACGCAGAATCCCCGATTCTCTTAAATTATATATGCACACATAATTCGCGAAGAAGTCAATTTGCTCAAATATGGAGCACCGTAGCTGCCGACTATTATAACGTTTCAGCTCAATCGTTTAGCGGTGGAGTGGAAATAACTGCTTTTAATACGCGTGCCTTTAGTTCTCTTCAACGATTTGGCTTTGATATTGATGTTGATAAAGGAAACAATCCTAAAGTACGTGTCAAGTGGAATGAACAAAAAGAACCTATTGTGATGTATTCAAAGTTGTACGATGACACAATTAACCCAAATAGCACTTTTGCGGCAATAATGACTTGTTCGCATGCAGATGAGAATTGTCCTTTTGTGGCAGGATGTGAGCAAAGAATTCCAATTCGTTACGATGATCCCAAACTATTTGATGATTCTCCGTTAGAAGAAACTTTCTACGATTATCGCTCTTTCGAAATTGCGACAGAAATGTTTTATGTCTTTTCAAAAATCAAATAAGATGAGTGAAGATCTAAAAATTGGATTTTTTGAAAAATACCTTACCCTATGGGTAATATTGTGTATTGCTGCAGGAATTGGCGTTGGGTATTTAGCTGGTGATGATATTCGCATATTAAGTGATTGGAATATAGGCGCCGTAAATGTTCCCGTTTCAATTTTGGTTTGGTTAATGATTTATCCAATGATGGTTCAAATTGATTTTTCATCGCTTAAATATGTTTCACGAAATTGGAAAGGCCTAGGTCTTACTGTTATTGTAAACTGGTTGATTAAACCATTTACTATGGCGTTATTTGCTTATGTTTTTTTTAAGATGTTGTATGGCGCATGGATGAGTCCAGAAGATGCTGAACAGTATTTGGCGGGTGCAATATTATTGGGTGCAGCTCCTTGTACAGCTATGGTTTTTGTATGGTCGTATCTCACAAAAGGAGACGCAAATTATACCTTGGTACAGGTTTCTGTAAACGATTTAATTCTATTAATCGCCTTTGTACCGATTGTTGGATTACTTTTTTCATGGTTCGATATTAGTTTTTTAAATGGAAATGGAGAAGTAATCGGAATTCCTTATAAAACTTTAATTACTTCCGTTATTGTCTTTGTTGTAATTCCATTAGTGACTGGCTATTTAACGAATCGAATGTTAATTAAACAGAAAGGAAAAGTTTGGTTTGAGAATAAATTTCTAAAGCAACTAAAACCAATCTCAATACTTGCATTATTACTAACCTTAGTGTTGATTTTTGCTTTTCAAGGACAAAAGATTATTGAAAACCCTTTGGCCATTCTTTTAATCGCAATTCCATTAACGCTACAAACGTATTTTATCTTTTTTGTGAGTTGGTTTGCTGGACGTTTTCTAAAATTAAATCACGCAGTTTGTGCACCGTCAGCTATGATTGGAGCAAGTAATTTTTTCGAACTAGCCGTTGCGGTTGCCATTTCTATTTTTGGATTGAATTCTGGAGCTTCACTAGCCACGGTTGTTGGTGTTTTAATTGAAGTACCCGTGATGTTGTCATTAGTTGCTATTGCCAATCGTTGGCGTTATTAGTGCAAAGAGGAGGCGCATTTTTTTGATTATTTTTTAAAAGCGTTTGCTTCAGCGCCTCCTCTTTTTATGTTTTACTTGCAATTCGATTAATCGCTTCACCATCAATATGCTTTATAGTTTCTGGAGCAAAGGTTAGATTGATCATAGCTTTACCCAAATTACTCGATGTGGTAACTGATTTTAACTTGCGGAGTAAGAAATAAAATGGTCGCATAATATCATATAAAAGTTGATACCACTTCGTTTTTGATTTAACTCCTTTTTCAGGCAAAATTGCTCCAGGTCGAAATGCATATGCATCTTTAAACCCCATGTTAAGAATCAGGTTTTCTGTTTTTCCTTTAATTCTAGCCCACATTATTTTTCCTTTTTCACTGCTGTCAGTTCCTTGCCCCGAAACATAAGTGAAAATAATGTTAGGATTTAAATCAAACAGCGTTTTAGCCAATGATGCAGTAACATCATAAGTTAATTTTTCATACTTCTTTTCATTCATCCCAGATGACGAAACACCCATGCAATGATAACAGGCATCATATCCTACTAACTCATGTTTGATGGTCTCAAATTGAAGAAAATCAGGGAGAATAACTTCCTTCACTTTATGGTCTTTAATTCCAATACTATTGCGATTTACCAGAAGAATTTCTTCAGTCCTTTTGTCAGCGACACATTCAATTAATACGCCTTTGCCTACCATCCCGGTTGACCCCGTTATTATTACCTTCATGTTCTATTTAATTAACTATACCTTTGGTCGTTTAGCAAGAAGTTTTATTTCAAAATTGCCAAACTTTTGATTAATCATTCGTGTTTTTATTTAAAATAGAAGCGCGATATGCAATGCCCCAATTTGCTAACTCATCAATTAATGGGGATAAGGTTCTTCCATTTTCTGTAATTGCATATTCAACAGTGATGGGTTTTGTGTCCAAGACTTTCCTGCTAATAAGTTGATTTACCTCTAAATCTTGTAATTCTTTTGATAACATTTTTGTACCTATGCCATTCACTTCACGCAATAAATCCATGAAGCCTAATTTATTACCTTCAATTAAAGTTCCTAAAATGTGGAATTTCCATTTACCAGATAATACACTCATGGCATCGCTTATTGCTTGCATTCTCAATTGGCAGATTGGGGTTTCATTGATCTGGGCTTTTTTTCTCATCGGTCTATTTATTATTTATTGTAGTTTCCAAAAGGGAACTACTTTCTAAAAGGAAATGAATAGCAAAAATACAATTAGTTTGCATTAATTTTGCGGTAATAATTAATTCAATCAATGATCAAGAATTTAAATTATCTGATACTGCTGCTAGCTTTTTTTAACCTATCGGCTTGTCAGGGACAAACGACATCGAAAGAAATGAAAGAGAATAAAACCAATCCATTATTATGTGATCCTGAAACTGGGATGTGCGAAGTTCCGGGTAAGGAAAATCAGAACAAATCACTCCAAAATAACACAGACAAAACAACTGAAAAAATTAAGATAATTTATTTTACAGATCCAATTTGTTCGTCGTGTTGGGGCATTGAACCGCAATTGCGTAAATTGAAATTAGAATACGGAGAAAGTATTACCATTGAATATCGCATGGGAGGATTGCTGCCTGATTGGTCATATAATAGCGGTGGAATTAGTCAACCTTCAGATGTTGCTCATCATTGGGATGAAGTTAGTTTGCATTATCAAATGCCCATTGATGGAGATGTTTGGTTAGAAGATCCTTTAGATTCGTCTTACCCACCATCAATTGCTTTTAAAGCTGCCCAAGAGCAAGACTACAATAAAGCACAATTGTTTATGAGAGCCATCAGGGAAATGGTTTTCCTGAAAAAGGTGAATATTGCCAAATGGGAAAATATAGAAAAAGCAGCAATAAAAGTTGGCTTAGACCCTGTTCAACTAAAAAATGACGTAGAAGGAATTGGTAAATTAAAGTTTGGTCAAGACTTGGAGCTTGCTCGAAAATATAATGTTAGAGGATTTCCAACCATGATTTTTGAAGGTGTAAATGGTGCAAATGAACGCGTGTACGGTTCACAACCTTATGCTTTGTACGAAGTGGCTTTATTGAAATTAAATCCAGCAATCAAAAAACAAGAATATGGGAAAACGTGGAATGAACTGTTTGAGGTTTATACTTCATATACATTGAGAGAATTTGCTGAGATATCTGGAGTACCTACTTCGCAAAGTGAATCATTATTGAATGATCTCGTCGAAAATGGTAAACTGGATCGTTTTGACACGAAAAATGGAAGCATCTGGACAATTATTCAATAAACCCTAATTATTTGCCAATGTAAAAGGGATATTTTAGACGTTTCGAATTGTATTATTGCTAATTTTGTACCGTGATTTCATGGCGAAACATATTAGCCCTATTGTTTGTCAACTTGTTTTTATTGAGTGCTCTGTGGCAGTTTTCTATAGTTTCTTATTATTTTTTAAATCAAGAAGAAATTACAGCCAAACATTGTGTAAATAAAGATAAACCAGAACTAAACTGTAAAGGAAAATGTCATATAACGAAGCTTTTAACGGGGCAAGAAAAAAAAGTTGGCAAAGCAGCGCAAACGAAATCATCAACATGGCTACTCGTATTTCAAGCAAAACAGAATATACAAAAATTCAAGTTGTTAAGTTTATTTAAAAACAATCTACAAACTTATCATACGCCTGGCATACCATACAAAGGTTATGGTAAATCTATTTTCACTCCTCCAGAAGAACAATTATTTCAACAGGCATAAGTCTAATGACATATGAATAGTTGGAAGTTTAAGATTCAACTTCAGCAAAGTAATTGAAATTAATAATTATTTATCGTGTGTAAAGTGCTCAATTTAAAATCATGTTTTGAGTTCTGATTACACGTTCATTAAAAAAATTAAAAGGAATGAAAATTAAAAATATAACACTAATTGTTCTACTAGGAGGTTTGAGTTTAACTTCTTGTAAAAAAGAAGGTTGTACGGATGAGGCCGCAACAAATTACAGTGAAAAGGCAAAAAAAGATGACGGTTCTTGTGTCTATGAGCATAACCATGATGAAACCGGAACATTAAATATTGAGGTAGATTATAAATGGGGTATGGCAGGAGCTGATTTTAATATGGAAACTACGTTGGAACATCCCATGACAGGGGATGAACTTGAATTTTCAACGTTCAAATATTATATTTCGAATTTCAAATTAAAAAATGAAAATGGCGAATGGTGGTCACACCCAGAAAGTTACTTTTTAGTCGATTTAAGTGAAGGACTTGATAATCCTTTAAAAATTGAAGGTGTCCCAGTAGGGAACTACACAGAAATGACGTACATGTTGGGTGTAGACAGCACGAGAAATGTATCAGGAGCGCAAGACGGTGCATTATCTGTTTCACACGGTATGTTTTGGAGTTGGAGTAATGGTTATATCATGTTAAAAGCAGAAGGTACTTCTCCTGATTCTGGGTCAGGATCTTTTGCATTTCACCTTGGAGGTTTTCAGGGAGAATATAATATTGTGACGGAAAAGAATGTATTATTCAGTTCTGAAGATTTAGTGATTGAAGAGGACAAAACAAGTGCTGTACACTTAATTGCGAACCCTGCACGTTTATGGCATGGGTCTCCGAGTGTGAGTGAAACAGCAATGATTCATATGCCTGGAGAAGCAGCACAAACTATGGCTGTAAATTTCTACGAAAATATCGCATTTGACCGTGTTGAGAATAATTAAAAAGAATTACTCCCAGTCTATAAGCTGGGAGTTTTTTTAACATGAAGTATTTTTTGAGCATATTATTTTTAACAGGATTAATGATGTCTTGTAAAAAGGAGGCTGTTGAAGTGTCGTTAATTAAACAACCTGGTCATTTTCCCAAACCTCATTATAATTTCGCAAATTTCGAATTAAATCAAGCTGGAATTGATTTGGGGAAAGCACTGTTTTACGATCCAATTTTATCTTTTGATAATTCAATTTCATGCGCTTCATGTCACCATCAAAGCGCCGGGTTTTCGGATCCCGGAAAATCCTTTAGTCTTGGTGTTGATGATAGCTTGTCCGATAGAAATTCAATAGGTTTAGTTAACCTAATTTGGAGCCCAACATTTTTTTGGGATGGGGGCGTAAATCACCTCGAATTGACAGGATTTGCTCCTATAAATAATGTGAAAGAAATGAAAGAAGATATGAATCATATTGTAGATGAATTATATCAAGACAACGATTATCGTGCTTTGTTTTTACGCGCATTTAATGAAGATACTATTACTGCACAACGTGTATTATGGTCTTTGGCAGCATATATGGCAACTTTAATTTCTTCCGAATCATATTACGACCGTGTATATAAGGGAGAAGCAAGTTTTAATGTAGAACAGGACAAGGGCTATAAATTATTTCAACGAGACTGCGTAAGCTGTCATACTGAGCCATTAACTTCCAATTACAATTTCGAAAACAATGGACTAGACGAAGAGTTTGAAGATTTAGGGCGAGCGCAAATTACATTAAACGCATCGGATAGAGGGAAGTTTAAAGTACCAACCTTAAGAAATATCACCTTAACAGCACCATATATGCACGATGGGCGCTTCAACACACTCAATGAAGTAATTGATCATTATAGCGATGGAATAAAAATGAGTGCAACCTTAAGTAATAAGTTACCAGAAGGTTTTCACTATACCCCTAGTGAGAAGAAAGCGTTGATTAAGTTTTTAGAAACTTTAGTAGATCCTTTTTTTGTTCAAAATCCTGATTTTAACTAAAAAAAGATTAGCAGCAACCCGTACTTAAAAAAAGTTTTATAAAAAAGTTTAATCATAAAACCCTTCGGTTTTCATCTCGGTTTTATCGAATATCCACTCGTATAACATGTCATGATTCTCCCCGGAAAGAACATAATAACGACCATCAAATTTGACAAAATCAGAAGGATACCCCTTCTCAGTTAGTTCCCCTTTTTGATTGGTCAAAAAACCAGTGTACAAAATGAAGCGTTTACCATCATGAGCAAAATGTGTGTCGTCGCCAATTGTACTTTTATAATGAAAAATATAATTGCCTCCTATGGTTAATGGATTCGTGTGTGGAACGAGATCAAATCGATAACCTTTCATTTTCATTGGTTGAATAGGTCGTTGAAAATTGTTATTAGGCGAATTTATACATAGTTTGTATCGAGGTGAATCTCTGTATTTATAATTAATAAAATAGTAGATTTTCTCTTGCTGATGATAGCCTGCTGAACCTACGAAACCGTCTAGTTTATTATCCATAGAGTAGCCTGTAAGTTTGTAATGTATAAATTGACCTTCATGAAAATAAAAAATTCCATACCTATTGTTTTTATTGGATGATTCTGTATTCACATTTTCAACGACATTCGTTAACAAGCCGGTATAGAACAATTCGTTATTAATAACACGTAAATGATGACTTGCTTCTTTTAAATAACCGTCAGCAGAATAAATTAAATTTTCGTAAACGGCGTTATTGGCTTTTTTTGGATAAGATTTAAAATTAGCGTGAGTTAATATTTTATCTGTGTGATTTTTAAGGTCGTAAACATGCAATTCTTTTGCTAAAAGATGTTCCTCTTGGCTTTGACTGTTTAGCCGTTTTGATTCTTGGACAATTGAGAATAGTTGATTTTTGTGAACGACAGAATACACAAAAGTTCTCTCCTTGTAATACTTGGTTTTGCCATTTGAAAAAATTGAATAATACTTCGGTGCTTTATAAAGATAAGTTAATGCTCCTTCATCATAATGGTAGTAGCCTGAATTACCATTCACCGTAGCTTCAAATATTAAATGATTCGAATTGTAAATTAATGGATTGCCAAAATAACTTACACCGTTTTCCATTGATTTCATTATTTTTTCATATTCTGCAGGATTTGTTGTTTCAGGATTGCCCAATTTAGCCATGTTTACTAGGTTTTCCTTGATACTTGAGATCAAAAAAGGCGTGTGTTTACCATTCTTATAACGGTGTAATTCCGTTTGCATCGCCTCAGGATGCTTTGAACCTGCTGTGTTCTTAGGGCCATATCCTATTAATACCTCACCTTTGTACAAAGTACAAAACCCATAATACTCTAATTCTTGAGCAACAGGTTTTGTTCCTGTATTTTGGGTGGCGATTTCTGTATAGCCTTCGGGAAATGTTTCGAGTGGTGCCTGTATTACTTTGGTATTGGTTCCATCGAATTCAAGTAAAGTATATTTAGGAACATCGTTTATCAGTTTCATGAAGTTAAAATATACTTTAGTACCATCTGCCGTTTTAACCGGATTCCCCAAGTAACTGCCATACTTTTCTTTCAAAACATATTTGGGTATCATTTTTCCTTGTACAGAAAAACTGATGATGATAAAACTGAAAATTAAAGTAATTTCTTTCATTTTAACGTGCGTTAATACTACTGAATTGATTCAAAAGTAGTGGTCGTTTTACAATGTGCTTTTTAGGTAGAAGACTCCTTTTTACAGAGCACCTTCTGCATATGAAGCCAAAATTACCTTATTAAAAAAAGAATTTTTTTCCTAATTAATGAACGACAGAAATAGTTTAAGGAACTGTACAGAGCTTAGTTTATTTGATTAACTGTTTTTGTAAGAATCTTTCTTTAGTATTGAGAATATTGAAATAACTCATTAAGTATTGTGCCATTTTACTTTGGGT
>NZ_LYPF02000023.1 GCF_001661595.2 Crocinitomix algicola | reverse complement strand
GTAAAACAAAAAAAATGGCCCAGAAAATCTGAGTCATTTTACTTTGTGTCAAACAAGGGGCTTGGGTCGAACTTTTTAAAGGATTTTGAAGAGCTAAATCCAACTCAAAATGCCATAATTGATCTTGATTTGATCATGCGATTTATGAATAATCCACAAATCAAATTTTAAATCCGATTCCACACTGAAAAACTTCACGCCAACCAATACCCAGTTTAAGAATTAATTTCTTTTCAGGATTTTGAAAACGATAGCCAATAAATGGGCGGTAAGTTGTGGCAATATATGTTATACCATTATGCTTTAGACTTTTATCAAAATGAAAAACAATATCATTTGAAAACTCTATCTTATGATTATTTCCATACAAAAAAGAAATCCCTGCTGCGCTTTGAAAACCTAGATTTGCATCTAAAATTGACGCAGTCCATAAACCTGTTTTTACATTTCCTCTAACTTGTAACTTTTGAAGATTCTTTGTAAAATCAAAAGACTCGTAACCTAAAGAAAACGTGTTGTAAAATAACATAGTTCCTGCATGAATATTTACATTTCCTTTCCCTTTCTCTTGTGCCATGACATTCTGAAAAACCAATAAGAATGCAACAAATGCTATATACTTAATGAAATTCATTATTTCCCAGTTATAGTTTTACCAATCAATTTATACTCTTCTAAAACATGTTTGGGCATGTGTCTAGCTCCAACCGAATTTTTAAAATCGAAACCGCTAGGCCAAAAATAACCTAATATGCCTACGACAGAAGTATCATTATTAGCCATATTATAGTAATCTCTAGCAATACAATCCATATCATTTTTTGCAATACCTACACTGCCATGAAAATTTTTCATCCAATGAGTATCCATAACCAATAGAATATTTTGATGGTTTTTCATTTTACTCTTCATTATTGCATACTCATTTTGAAAAGTTGGATCAAACGAAGGATTTTGAATGAAATAATGGTCAAATCCAACCCAATCAACACTGTTTGGACAATAAATTTCATCAATAGAAGCATACGCTTCAACATTCAAAATAGGAATATTTGGAGCAGTAGATTTAGCATAATCAGTAGCCTCTTGAAATTCAGATTCTGAAATGCTATTCCATGCCGGTTCTTCTCCAATATATAGGCAGGCAATTTTGTTTGTCATAGAATTGATAGAATTAACTGAAATAAATTCATCCCATCTAGATTTGTAATCTGAACGCAAACCATAAATTACACCACTTTTGTTTCCTCCTATTGACGTTTGTTCAAAAAAGATCTCATTTAAATGAAGAACTGCCTTAACTTGATTGTCATCAAAATCTTTGACACGATCGATAATATTATCAGAAGGCTCAATCACAAGAATATCTGCTAGGTTTGAGAAAGAGGAAACCTCATCTAAATAGTTTATTTTATCAGATTTGTCTTTTGGATCGTCCCAATACACATCTATCAGAGTAAACCCAAAATACTCTAAGTTTGGATTGACCTTAGTTTTAATTGGTTCTAAATTTACCTTTTTACATGAGTTTAAAGACAACATCAGTAAAATTGAAAGGTTGAATAAAATTCTCATAACTTGTTTTTGTTAAAGTCAAATAAATAAAATAAATAAAATTTCTAAAGTATCTGAAAAAAAAAGCTTGATTTGCTGATGAATTCATGGCTTTTACCATTTATC
>NZ_LYPF02000022.1 GCF_001661595.2 Crocinitomix algicola | reverse complement strand
GGGTGGAAGATGGGTCTAGCAATGCAGGACCCTTTATCTTCTGTTTGACCATCAAAGTAAAACCTTTACTCGTTCCTCGTAAAGCAATGTTTTTTTGATTTCCGCATCGCTTATGAAAAGGGTTTTCAACGCTTTCGTAAAACAAAAAAATGGCCCAGAAAATCTGAGCCATTTTACTTTGGGTGGAAGATGGGTCTAGCAATGCAGGACCCATTATCTTCTGTTTGACCATCAAAGTAAAACCTTTACTCGTTCCTCGTAAAGCAATGTTTTTTTGATTTCCGTATCGCTTATGAAAAGGGTTTTCAACGCTTTCGTAAAACAAAAAAACCTCCCAGAAAATCTGAGAGGTTTTACTTTGGGTCAAACAAAGGGCTTGGGTCGAACTTTTCAAAGGAATTTGAAGGGCTGATTTCAAGCTCCCATATAATGCAGGATTACGAGCATATTTTGAGATTGATTAAAGGAGGGAATTTCCATAAACTTTGAAATCAATTGTACATTTTCAATGGGATAATTTTAAAAACGCTTTAAATGGAATACCTTTATATCACTAAAATGGGAGTTTGAAAAATTCTATTAAAATACAGTACATACTCAGTATTTCCTTAATTCTTATTACGGCTTTAATTGGATTCTACGCTAGCCCGTATATTGGCTATCGTGTTGTAGCTCTCATTTTATTGCTGGAATTATCAATATTGGCAATGATATATGATATTCTTCCTGTTTTAGTTTCTTCGGTTTTAAGTGCGATCGTTTGGAATTTCTTTTTTATCCCCCCAATATTCAATTTTTCAATAGGAACAACGGAGGATATATTACTTTTTCTAATGTATTTTTTTGTTGCTTTGATCAATACTGTTCTTACTTTCAAAATTAAACAGTATGAGAAAAAAGTACGGGACAGGGTGGAGAGAGAAAAGACTTTAAAACTTTATGATACTATCATAAGTTCTTTATCACATGAACTCCGAACACCAATTGCAGCGATAATCGGTTCGATAGATACGATACAGGAAAACAAGGATAAACTGGATTCAGAAAGTGTTGACGAGCTTCTCACTGAAATTGAAACAGCATCAATAAGGCTGAATGGACAAGTTGAGAATTTATTAAATATGAGTCGATTAGAATCTGGGTTCATAAAAACGAAATCCGATTGGACTGACTTAAACGAAATTGTGTTTTCTGCGATTGATCATTTTTCTGCTATTAAGACACATAAGATACAATTTGAGTCAAATGAAATGTTGCCACTCTATTATGTTGATTATGGATTGATAGAGCAAATCATTTATAATATTGTAAAAAATGCTACCCTTTACACTCCAACAAATACTTCAATCTACATTCGGTTAAATCCCAATCAGGAGGGTTTCACTATAGAAATTGAGGATGAAGGTTCTGGTTTCCCTGTAACGGAATTAGAAAAAGTCTTCGAAAAATTTTATCGCCTACCAAACGCAAAAGCAGGCGGAACTGGTTTGGGATTGTCAATCGTAAAAGGCTTTGTAGAGGCATTAAATGGAGAAGTAAAAATTCAGAACGTAAAAGGTGGGGGTGCGGTATTTACAATTGATATACCTGCAAAGTCATCAACCTTAAATAAAATAATTGATCATGAATAAAGTAGAAATTCTAATTATAGATGATGAGCCTCAGATTCAGAAGCTACTTAAGATCAATCTTGAAAGTAATGATTATTCAGTTAAAACTGCTGATAACGGAAAATCTGGTTTGCTTCAAGCAGCTAATCACCCTCCTCATCTAATTCTCCTCGATATCGGATTGCCAGATGAAAGTGGACATGAAATTTTAAAGAAACTCAGAGAATGGTATTCAAAGCCTATCATAATATTATCAGTGCAGGATAATGAAACTGATATAGTAAGAGCTTTGGATAACGGAGCGACAGATTATTTGTCAAAACCATTCAGGTCAGGAGAGTTATTGGCCAGAATAAGAGCGGCAATAAGAAGAAGTGAAAATTTAGTAAATAAAGAAACCAAAATGGTTTTTGATGAATTAGTTATTGACTTAGCCAAAATGTTTGTCACTTTAAATGATAAGGTTTTGAAACTTACTTCAACTGAGTATAATCTCATATCCTTATTTGCTAAAAATGAAGGGCGCGTGCTAACACATAAATATATTTTAAAGGAAATTTGGGGAGTAGGGTACCAAACTGAAACCCAATATTTACGGGTGTTTGTAGGTCAAATCAGGAAGAAAATTGAATCCAACCCACATCAACCAAAACATATTATAACAGTCAATGGTGTAGGTTATCGATTTCATTAATCTTTATATAATCTTTATATCCGCGTCAACATCTTTACTTTTTACTGATGAATTCTGAACTTACTTTGTTGTATCAAAAACAACAAGATGAGTTTGAAAGAAAAAATCGATAAACTAAAAAAAGAGGTCTATTCCATTATTATCGACAACAATTGGCGAATAACAATAGTTACCCTAGATGGGAAAACCTATTCTGGAGGATTAGTTGGACAAAAGGATTTTAAAGACCCTTCTCAAGCCAAGATTGTTCTTATGAATGACAATTCTAAAGAAGTTTCCATCTACTTCAAGGATATTTCATCAGTAAAAAAATAAAACCCAATGACAACAAATTATGTTTTTTTGTTGTTGATTGGATTGATTCATTTAGCAGCAATAGGTCAATTAGACAGCGTAAAAAATCTCAAAATCGAGGGGTATATTGAAGCCTACTACTCCTATGATTTTTCCAACCCTTCAGATCATGATAGACCAAACTTTTTTTATTCTTATAACAGGCACAATGAGTTTAACTTGAATATTGGAATGATAAAGGCTATTTATAAGAAAAATCGTGTAAAGTCAAACCTAGCTTTTATGACTGGAACATATGCAAAATCAAATTTAGCACATGAACCAATGATTTATCGCAAGATTAATGAAGCCAACCTTAGTGTAAAGCCGTTCAAGAATAGACGCGATTGGATAACCTTAGGAGTGTTCCCTTCTCATATAGGCTTTGAAAGTTCAATTGGTGCGAATTGTTACAATTTAACAAGAAGTATTTCAGCGGAAAACTCACCTTATTATCTGGCAGGACTGAAATATGAAACCACCTCAAAAAATAAAAAATGGTTTTTTGGAGTAACGCTTGCTAATGGCTGGCAACGCATACAGCGATTACAAGGAAATCAACTCATTAGTCTTGGACATCAATTGACTTGTACACCAAATGACCGTTTACTATTCAATAGCAGTTCTTTTATAGGTTCTGAATTTCCAGATAGCACAAGAAGAATGCGTTATTTCCATGATTTCCATACTGAATTGAATCTATCCAAAAAAGTAGATTTAATTCTTGGTTTTGATATCGGTTTAGAGCAAACTGAGGTAAACAGTAACACCTATAGCGTTTGGTACACACCCACTTTGCTAACAAGATTTTCATTAACGAACAAACTCTCCTTATCAACTCGGCTAGAATTTTACGAAGATCGTGATGAAGTCATTATATCAACAATAGATAATCAAGGCTTTGCCACTCTGGGATACTCCCTGAATTTAGATTATTCGATATCAGAGGAGCTACTTTTCAGAATTGAAGCAAGAAATCTAACAGATCGAAGATCGATTTATTTATCCAGAGAAAATCAATTAACTCAACATAATCCTTTTATTACATCATCCTTATCAATCAAATTTTAAATCATGTCATTCATAAAAAAAATACTCAACTCTACTACGCCACAACTGAATATTCTACTTGGATTTTTAGTGTACGTTTTAATTGGTTTTGTACTGCTTGCACTTCCTTTCATGCAAAAAGTGGATGTGCCACTTTTAGATAGCTTATTCATTTCGACTTCTGCCTTATCAACAACTGGACTTGTCACCATAAGTGTTTTTGATAGCTATAATTTTGCTGGACAATTTGTTGTGATGTGCCTTTTTCAAATAGGTGGAATTGGGTACATGACCTTGACAACTTACTTTCTCTTGAAAACCACAAGAACAATATCAAAATGGCATAGTAAAATTATTGGGGCAGAATTCACAATGCCAAAGACGATAAATATTAGAGATTTTCTAAAGTCAGTCATCATTTTTACAATAGTGATGGAAGTTCTAGGTGCTATCGTTTTTTTTATCGCTTTTAAACAAGAAGGCATGGAAACTATGAGTTCTATTTGGAGTTCTGTTTTTCATAGTGTTTCAGCCTTTTGTACTGCAGGCTTCTCGTTAAATAACGATAGCTTTATGATGTTTAAAGATAATGCGTTGGTAAATGTTACGATTTCAGTTCTTGCTATCTCAGGATCACTTGGATTTATTGTAAGTACAGATCTATGGAATAGAATTACTGGAAAGTCAAAGAAAATAACTTTTACCACGAAGATGATCTTTTACAGTTTTATTATTCTGCTTTCAGTAGGAACGATAATCATTTATTTTTCTGAGCCTGCAACTCATTTGAATGGAGAAAGATCTTTACTAACCTCGTTCTTTCAGACTATGACTGCTATGACCACTGTCGGATTTAATACAATTGACATGGGTGCACTTTCAAAACCAATAATAATGCTACTCATTTTTCTCATGTATCTAGGTGCATCTCCGTCAGGAACTGCGGGGGGTATGAAAATCACTACGCTAATTGCCATGATTAGTATTCTTTGGAGCAGGCTTACAGGAAAAAAGAAAATTCATTTTATGAAACGAAAGATACCCTTTGAGAGACTTTATGTTGCAACTTCAACGTTCATTCTATACACAAGTTTAGTATTCTTTATGACATTCTTACTTTGTTTTATTGAACCGCATTCATTGGATAAAATCTTGTTTGAAGTTGCTTCTGCCCTTGGAACGGTTGGCTTAAGCACAGGCATTACTGGAGACTTATCTGAATTAGGAAAAATAATAATTACTTTGATCATGTTTATTGGTAGAGTCGGAGTCTTAACATTTGGATTCGCATTGCTTTCAAGGAAAATTCAAGAAGATCAAGATTTAATTGAAGACGACCTAGCCGTATAATAAAAAAGAGAAAAAATGAAGAAAATATTAATCATAATGTTTCTATCCACATTATTTGTGTCATGCATGGAATCAAATGTTAACAATGACAAAAGCGGAAGTGACAAATTTGAGGCTAAAGAAATCGAATACATTCCAAACAATCAAAGAATGTGGGACACAACCTATGTTGCTATATATTCAGATATCTATACTGAATCTCGAGACATAAAATTTAACTTAACTGCCACTCTGAGTCTAAGAAATACGAGTCAAAGACATAACATTTACATTTCTGATGTCAACTATTTTAATTCCTCTGGAAAACTCGTAAAAGAATTTTTAAATAAACCAATCCTACTAGAACCATTACAGTCTATTGAATATGTGATTGAAAAAAATGATGAAACTGGAGGTACTGGAGCTAACTTCATTATAAATTGGTCTTCTCCGTCTGTTAAAGCAAAGCCAATTATAGAAGCTGTGATGATTTCTACTAGTGGGCAGCAAGGTATTTCATTCAAGACTAAAGGAGTATCAATTAGCGAACATTAACAAACAAAACGGGATTCGAACTTTTCAAGCCTACACAAAACCTTTATTTACAGGTGATTTGATCGGAAGAATAATATTTGAAAGAAGAAATAAGAAGTAATAAAAAAGCCTTGAATTACCAATGAATTCAAGGCTTTTTACTTTTATCGGGTGGAAGATGGGTCTAGCAATGCAGGACCCATTATCTTCTGTTTGACCATCAAAGTAAAACCTTTACTCGTTCCTCGTAAAGCATTGTTTTTTTGATTTCCGTATCGCTTATGAAAAGGGTTTTCAACGCTTTCGTAAAACAAAAAAACCTCCCAGAAAATCTGAGAGGTTTTACTTTGGGTGGAAGACGGGGCTTGGTTCGAACTTTGAAAACGACCATTTAATGGAAGATTACGAGATAATTTTGAGAGTGATAAAAGGTGGTGTTTTGGAGTGAGCAAATTTTACTTGGCGAGGTTTAATATTCTAAAGGAACCTCTTAAAACAACTATAAATACTAAAACACCAATAATTAAATCAGGATAACCAGAATTGAATGTGTTTACCAAAACCCCTGCTAGAATTACACCAGTATTAATAATAACATCATTTGAAGTGAAAATTTTACTTGCCTGCATATGTACTTCCTTACTTTTATCTCGCTGAAGAAGATATAGACAAAGTACATTTGCAATTAATGCAAAAATTGAAACAACAATCATTGTTTTAAAATTGGGCATAATCTCATCTCCTACAAATCGTCTTAAGACTTCAACTATACCAATTACAGCAAGAAATAATTGAAAATAACCTGCTGCCTTGGCAGTTTTCTTTTTCCTAGTAGTAGAACCAGTTACAGCAAGCAAGCTTAATCCATAGACAAACGAATCTGCCAACATATCCAGACTATCAGCCACCAACCCCATAGATTTAGAAAATAATCCAGTGGTCATTTCTATTGAAAAAAAAAGAAAATTAATTCCTAGTACACTCCAAAGTATCCTTTTTTGGTTTAAAGAATCATCAAGTTCAACAGCTTCATCTTTTTCCGTGCTTTCAAGTTGGCTACTCAAATTTAGTTGACTTAATAAATTTTCAATCTCTTTTAAGTCTCCTAAATGAAACACTGTTAAAGTACGATTGGTAATATCAAAATCGAGTTTTTTGATACTATTAACCCCACTTAGTTTCATCCTAATCAACTGCTCCTCAGAAGGACAGTCCATTTTCAATATTGTAAATGTTGATTTATGCATTAGTCATCATCGTCTTCATTGCCAAATGGTTTTATCAATATTCCTGCACTTATTATTATACCATCGGTTGGAGCATAAATTTCTGGAAAAATTGGATTATTTATTGGAGGTAAAACTACAGGACTATATTTACTCTGTCGTCTATCCGTAAAATTCTCAAAATTCGTAAAAACACTTCCCCATTTATAATTTCTCATGAGCATTAATCCCATTGTAAAATAATCTTGCGTTTCTGTACCGTCACTTAAATTTTGTTTTCCTGTGTAATATGTTTCATAACCGATTCTCCATTTCTCACTCTCATACATTAAAACTGTACCCACATTATGTTTTGCGGTTAATGGCTTCTGAGGATTATCGGGCAAATAATTCAATGTTGCATTGATATATGCATAATTTAATATCCACCTAAAATCTTTGAAGGTGAATTTAATATTTGTTTCAGCTCCCTTACTCATGATCACGTCATCTGCATTTTCGTATTGTAAGTAACCATTAGGCGCATTGCTAAGTAATAATCCATTACTTATTGATGTGAGATAAAATAATTGGTTAATTGAAAAGAATAACTCTTCACCGATGCTTGTTTTAAAGTTGAAATCAATATTTCCTCCTAGGGACTTCTCTGCAACTAAACCGCTTTTATTGAGTGGTAATATATTTTGATAATGTATAAGTTCAGCTTCTTCCGTAAATAAATCAGGTATTTTATATCCAAATCCCCCGCCTAATCGACTCGAAAATTTATTTGATACTTTCCATAAAATAGAAAGTTTAGGTAATGGAAAAATACCCCAATCTTCTGAATAATCTAAACGAACTCCAGATTCCATTGCCAATTTCTCGGATAAATCAAATATGTTATTTAGAAAAATTCCAGTTGTTATGTCTTTTTGGTCACGTTCAAGACTATCAGCTAATTCATCAAACGAATTAGTATATAAGTTTGTGCCGAATACCCATTCTGATTTATCATTTTTCGTTTGGTAATTAAGCTCAGAAAATGAATTGATTTGATTTCCGTTGAAAGTAAAATTTGGAATTTGTTGTCTACGTTCAAAGTATGATATACTATTTTTAATGGTTAGTTTTTTTTCATCAGAAAACTTCGTCTCGTAAACAGCTTGTGTGTTAGCTCTCTTAGATTCATTTTGTTCAAAATACTGATTTTCAATACTTGCTCCATCTTCAAGGACAACCATGTCTCCGCCTTTTCTTATGTCGTAAGTTCCATTAACACCAAACCAAAATGTGGTTTTCTCAGATGGATAATAAAACAATTTTGGGTTTAGTGAAATTGTATTGGTCAAAGCTAAGTTACTAAAGCCATCACCATCTGGATCATAAGGATTTTGATAATGTCCAGAAGCATAGATGGTATAACCAATTTTTTCATGTTTTTTACTATAGAATACATTTGCAGTACTACCCAAGGCATGAGTTTGAGTAAGCATTATATCCAATGATGGTTCATCTTCTGGTGTTTTAGATACCATATTAACAAGCCCAGCAATTGCCCCACCTCCATATAAAGTAGATGAGCTTCCTTTTATAATCCCAAATTGTTTTAGGTCGAGCGGAGGGATTTGCATAACACTTAATCCTCCTGAAAAACCGCCATATAATGGAAATCCATCTTTTAATAATTGAGTATATCTTCCATCCAGTCCTTGTATCCTTATGCTCGTATTACCACTATTGATAGAGGTTTGTTGCATCTGTATTCCTGTACTCTCTCTAAGAACCATCGAAATATTAGCAGCGTTCATAACTGCTTTTTCTCCTAGTTCCTCACCACCGATAAATTCAATTCTGGTCGGAATATTTTCAATTGTCCTTGTACTTCTGCCAGCCGTAACAGTAACAGCTTCCAATTCATAATCACTTTCCTCCAGATAAAAAATCAGATCGTTTCTTTCAAGTGGAAATTGTAATGTGGTGTCTATTTGTTCATACCCGACAAATGAAATTCTAAGTTCATGATTCCCATCAGGAATGTCCTTTACTTCAATCTTACCATCAATATCAGAAACTGCGCCCTTTTCTAATATTTGAAAATAAACAGTTACTCCAACAATTGATTCATGGTTTTCCTTATCTAAAATGGTTGCTCTTAGGGAGTTGGTTTGTCCGAATGCAACATTCAGTAAAAAGAAAGTGCTTATCAGCAAATATATTCTTGTCATAACAAATTGATATTATTACGGCAAAGTTAGTTGATACGTACTGCAAGTGGTTTGCAATTATCATTTATTACATTCAGCACATATCCCTTTTACTACCATATTCGCATCGGACATTGAATAATTTTCAGGTAATTGAACCGATGGAATACTTTGTTCGGTTAAACAAATAGTTTTTTTGCAAGCTAGGCAGTGAAAATGATAATGAAGATCTTGTGGTTCACAAATACAACCATCAATGCATTTGGCATACTTTATTGTACCTGAACCATCATCTATTGTATGCAAAATATTATGCTCTACGAATGTTTTAAGGGTTCTATAAAGAGTAGACATATCAGAATGGTCAAAATGACTTTCTAATTGTCTAAGTGAAGTAGCCGTAGATTCGTTAACAAAATACTCCATTACCAACAACCTCATTGCGGTTGGTTTAACTTTCTTTAATAATAATTTTTCTTCAATTAATTGTGATTTCATTTCAATACCATGTGCAACAAAGTTAGTTAACAAAAACTTCTATTTAGGCCTAAATAGTCGAAATAATTCATATTGTATTTAAGTATTTGCTTAAATAATTAAAGCTTTGTAGATTTGTAATATATATTTAAGCAGTGTCTTAAATACATTAAATGTCACAATTATGGAAAGTTGTATTAGAGAGTATGCAGATATTGATCAGTTAAGACAATGCAAAGCTAATATTGAAGAGGTTCAAACTGCCATTCAGAAATTATCGAAAGCATTGAATTTAGCTGGTAATGAAGTTCGGTTAAAGATATTATATCTATTAAACACGGAAAAAGCAATGTGCCCCTGCGATTTGAGTGATGTACTGGAAATGACAGTACCAGCTATTTCTCAGCATCTTCGAAAATTAAAGGATGTCGATATAATCAGAAGTGAAAAAAAAGGGCAAACAATATTCTATTCTCTAAATAATGATGCAGCTCAAGTCATAATCTCATTGTTGGGAAATATTTCTACAAATGAGGCTGTACTAATTAAATAAGACCAATGGAAACTAAAAAAACATCAAATAAATTAATCATAACAGGAGTTATAACCGCTCTAGCTGCATCATTATGCTGTATTACCCCTGTACTTGCGCTGATCGCAGGAGTAAGTGGAGCTACTTCAACCTTCTCTTGGTTAGAACCTGCAAGACCATATTTTATAGGAGCTACAATTTTGGTTTTAGGATTTGCATGGTATCAAAAGTTAAAACCTAGAAAAGTAAATGAAGCTGATTGTGATTGCGAAGAAGATGAAAAACCTTCCTTTTGGCAGTCCAAAAAGTTTTTGGGTATCGTAACGGTGTTTGCTGTATTAATGCTGGCGTTCCCTTATTATTCAGGAATATTTTTTCCTGATAATAGCTCTACAACTACAATAATTGTTCAGGAAAGCGATATTTCAGAAGCCAGTTTAACTGTGGAAGGAATGACATGTACAGGATGTGAACACAGTGTCAATCATGCCCTTACAAGTACTGAGGGTGTAATCGAAGCTTCGTCATCTTATGAAACGGGAATTGCGACAGTTAAATTCGATAAGTCAAAAGTCACAATGGAAGAATTGGTAGATGCAATTGAAAAAGAAACTGGTTATAAGGTTACAGATCAAAAAATCAACCAGGAGCATTAGGAAAAAATATAAAGATTGATGATGAAAAATAAAGAAATAACATTAGAATCAACCATAACATGCCCAAACTGTGGACACAAAAAAACTGAAACAATGCCCACCGACGCATGTTCGTGGTTTTATGAATGTGAAAATTGCAAACAACTTCTCAAACCATTAGAAGGTGACTGTTGTGTTTATTGTTCATATGGATCTGTAGCGTGTCCACCTATACAAGAAAATGGTTCATGTGGAGATAATTGTGGTTGTTAAAGTAGCATTAACCACTTGGGGTTCGAACTTCTAAAAGTCTCTGCAACCCAATGATATAAGTACTTCTAGCTATTTGTCTTCATTTTTTAGAAAAATATTCAAAAACAAAAAAAGCCTTGAATCACCAATGAATTCAAGGCTTTTCGCAATTACCGGGTCAAACATAGGGCTTGGGTCGAACTTTTCCAAAGAATTTGAAGAGTTAATTTCAAGCTCCCACGTAATGCAGGATTACGAGCATATTTTGAGGTTTATTAAGAGTGGGATTTATTAATAATTGTAAGCACAAAATATTTCTTGTAACTTTGCGTTACACTATAGGTGTAAAATGAAAATTAGATTCGGACATAGAATATCAGCTGCACTTCTTGCGGTTTTAATGCTAAGCTCTTCTTTTGGCTTGTCTATGGACGTTCACTTTTGTGGAGGGGAAATTAAAAGCTTCAGTTTTTTCGGACAAGCTGAAAAATGCGAAATGTCTGAAGAAAAAATAGAGAAAAAGTCGACAAAGCACGCCTGTTGTCAGTCTGAAGAGAGTACTAAAATTCAAGAAACTAAGAAATGTAATCATAGCTCTGAGGTAAAAGGCAATTGCTGTCATAATGAAACTTTTAGTATTGATGTTTCTGATTCTTACGAAGGAGATCAGTTCACTTTGAACTTAAATCATACTTTAGTTTTTACTTCTCATAGTTTTAATACTCAATTCACTTTCTCTGATTTCAAAAGTGAATTAGATTACTTCCATTATTATCACCCCCCTCCTTTGGATCAGGACGTTCAGGTTCTGTTTCAAGTCTTTAGGATTTGATTTTATTTTTTGATAACGCTCAGCATCTTATAGATGCTTGGGCTTTTTGTGTTTGTCAAAAAAAATAAAGTCATGTTAAATAATATCATAAAATTTTTCCTTGACAATAAATTAGTAGCATGGATATTACTAGGTTTATTTGTCATTTGGGGTTTAGTTACAGCTCCTTTTAATTTCGATTCTGATTGGTTACCCAGAGATCCCGTTTCTGTGGACGCAATTCCTGATATAGGTGAAAATCAGCAAATAGTTTTCACTCAATGGATGGGGCGATCTCCACAAGATGTAGAAGATCAAATTACTTATCCATTAACTTCTGCTCTATTAGGGATTCCAGGAGTTAAAAGTGTCCGTAGTAATTCAATGTTCGGATTTTCAAGTATTTATTTAATATTTGAAGAGGATATTGAATTCTACTGGAGTCGAAGTAGAATACTAGAAAAACTTAATTCCCTTCCAGCCAATTTGTTACCTGATGGGGTACAGCCTTCTTTGGGTCCTGATGCAACAGCACTGGGTCAAATTTATTGGTACACGTTAGAAGGACGGGATAATAATGGACAACCCACAGGGGGTTGGGATTTACATGAGCTAAGAAGCATCCAAGATTTCTATGTGAAAAATGCCCTGCAATCGTCAGGTGGTGTTTCGGAAGTTGCTTCAATCGGAGGCTTTGTCCAAGAGTATCAAATTGATGTCGATCCAGATAAGATGAAAGCTTATGATGTGAGTCTTGCTCAAGTTATGAAAGCTGCAAAGGAAAGCAACTTGGATATTGGGGCACAGACCCTTGAGATAAATATGGCGGAGTATTTTGTGCGTGGACTGGGGTATGTAAAATCATTGAGCGATATTGAACAGGCTGTTGTTAAGGTCTCTGAAAACGTACCTATAAGAATTAAGGATGTCGCAGTTGTGCATCTTGGACCGAAAACAAGAAGAGGGATTCTTGACAAGTCTGGAGCACCTGCTGTTGGTGGTGTGGTAGTAGCTAGATATGGCGCAAATCCTTTGGAAGTAATAAATAACGTCAAAACCAAAATTCTTGAAATAGAAAATGGTTTACCCTCAAAAACGCTAGATGATGGAACAGTCTCAAAAGTAACTATAGTACCTTTTTATGATAGAACACAATTAATTAATGAAACGATTGGTACTCTGGAGGAAGCATTAACACTAGAAGTACTTATTACAATTATTGTAGTGATTTTGATGCTTTTAAATCTAAAGTCATCCTTACTGATTTCTGCATCACTACCAGTGGCTGTGTTAATGTGCTTTATAGCTATGCGATATACAGGAATTGATGCAAATATAGTTGCACTCTCAGGTATAGCCATTGCGGTTGGTACAATGGTAGATATGGGTATTGTTTTAACGGAGAGTATGATTGCTCAAATGAAAGTAGCACCACCTGAACAGTCTATTCAGAAAACCGTTTACTTGGCTACAACTGATGTAGCATCAGCTGTTATTACAGCTGTAGCAACAACAATTGTTAGTTTTTTACCTGTTTTCACTATGGAAGCAGCTGAGGGCAAGCTTTTCCGTCCTTTGGCATTTACAAAGTCATTCGCTTTACTAGCATCTATCATCTTGGCGATTACCGTTTTGCCTGCACTTGCTACCAAATTGTTCAGTTTTAAAAGTAAAGGAAAAATCTCACAGTATTTCACAAATGGTGGCTTGGTTATTTTATCAATTGTACTGCTTTTTACTGATTATTCTTTCATTGGATTTTTTGGAGTTATCATAGGATTGGGTGGAATAATTACAACATACGCTAAAGTTGAAAAGTCAGAATTATGGAATCTTCGTTTTGAGTATGTGAAAAATATCACCTATGCGATTTTAGTAGCGTGGTTACTAGCCAAAATATGGATGCCTCTCGGTGTCTCGAAAAGCGAATTACAAAACTTTTTCTTCGTAGTAATTGTGATTGGCGTCTTAATAGGATCTTTTTATGTAATCATACATTACTATGAGAAAATATTACGATTCCTTATTAAGATTCGTGCGGTATTCATTGGGTTACTAATTCTCCTTTTATTCGCAGGGTATTCCATCTTCAAAAATACGGGGCAAGAATTTATGCCATCCCTAAACGAAGGGTCTTTCTTGTTAATGCCAACATCTATGCCTCACGCAGGAATGGAGATGAATGAGGCTAATTTGAGGTTGCTCGATATGTCTGTAAACTCTATTCCTGAAGTTGAAATGGTGGTTGGTAAAGCAGGAAGAGTTGAAAGTTCCCTTGATCCTGCTCCAATGTCCATGTACGAAAATATCATTTCATATAAATCTGAATATAAGTTGGATGAGAATGGTCATAAAATTCGATTTAAGGTTGATGAAAATGGGAATTACGTATATGACGAAAAGGATGAATTAATTCCTGATAAAAATGGTCAGTATTTCAGACAATGGAGAGACCATACTCAATCTCCAGACGATATCTGGGAAGAAATTGTAAAAGCTACTAAATTACCCGGTATAACCTCTGCTCCAAAACTACAACCAATTGAGACGAGATTAGTAATGCTCCAAACGGGAATGCGAGCTCCAATGGGAATTAAAGTCAAGGGTAATGATTTAAAAACAATTGAAGAGTTCGGATTGAAGCTGGAAATGTTTTTAAAGGAAGTTGATGGAGTTAAAGCGTCAGCAGTTTTTGCAGAAAGAATTGTGGGTAAACCTTACCTAATGCTTAACATAAACAGAGATGTAATTAGTAAACATGGGTTAAGTATTCAGGAAGTTCAGAATCAAATTCAGGCAGCTATCGGTGGTATGGTTATGACATCTACAGTGGAAGGTAGAGAAAGATATGGAATTCGTGTAAGATACCCCTTGGAACTTAGAAATGATCCTGAAAAAATAAAAAACATTTATGTGACTAGTTCTAATGGGACACAAATTCCACTAGGAGATTTAGTTGAAATTGAATATGAACAAGGTCCACAATCAATAAAAAGTGAAGATGGATTTTTAGTCGGTTATGTACTGTTCGATAAAGAAGATGGGTATTCTGAAGTTGAATTGGTGAATAAAGCTCAGAATTACCTTAATGACAAGATTGAGTCTGGGATTTTGAAAGTACCAAATGGAATTACTTACCAATTTGCAGGAAATTATGAGCAGCAATTAAGGGCAAATAATCGTTTGGGAATTGTTATACCAATAGCTCTCATTTTGATCTTTTTAATCCTTTATTTTCAATTTAAATCGGTTATCACCTCATTATTTGTCTTTTCAGGTGTTTTTGTTGCCTTCTCTGGTGGATTTATTATGATTTGGCTCTATGGGCAAGGATGGTTCATGGACTTTGATTTTTTTGGAGCGAATATGCGTGAACTTTTCCAGATGGATACGATTAATTTGAGCGTAGCAGTTTGGGTAGGTTTTCTTGCTCTATTCGGTATTGCTACAGATGATGGAGTTTTAGTCGCAACATTCCTGAAGGATAGCTTTAAGGACAATAAACCAAAAAACCTAGGTGAGATTGAAAATGCGGTCGTTGAAGGCGGGCTAAGAAGAGTTAAACCTGCAATGATGACGACAGCCACAACAATACTGGCATTACTCCCTGTTCTCACATCTACTGGAAAAGGATCTGACATTATGTTGCCAATGGCAATACCTTCTTTTGGGGGGATGGTGTTAAATATGATAACCATGTTCACTGTACCTGTACTTTATTACACTTGGAAGGCAGGAGCATATAAATGGGGTGGAAATCGAAAAAAAAAAATAAACAATGAGAATTATGAAGAATACATATAAAATCATACTCACATTTACCCTCACTTTGTTATTTCAATTTGGAGTAAATGCTCAAACTCTGGATTCTTTATTTCAATTGGCAGTTGAAAATAATTCAGAGTTAAAGGCAGTTAATTCAGAGTTTCAATCAATTTTACTGAAACAAGACCAAGTGAGTCAATTGCCTAATCCTCAAATTGGGGTTGGAGTGCCAATTCTTCGTCCTGAAACTCGGTTGGGACCTCAAGTAATGATGGTGAGTGCAACACAAATGTTTCCGTGGTTTGGAACTTTTGACGCAAAAAAAGAGGTTGTTCTACAAATGTCTAAAGTAAAATATGAAGAACTATCAGCTATTAAGCTTGATTTGTTCTATCAAATTAAGGTAGCATATTTTAAAATTCAATTTTTATCTCAAAAAGAACACCTCTATGAAGAGGCTATCTCGAATTATAAAACAATCGAGTCTATTGCCTTAGCTAAAGTTGAATCAGGTCAAGCAACATTAGCAGACGTTTTACGAATTCAAACAAAAGTTGAAGAATACACTAATTTAATGAAGCAAATTGAAAATGAGAAGACGGGTTTATATAGTCAAATAAATAATATCACTAATCAACCATTAGATCAGGAGGTGATAATAAAAGATAGTCTTGATTCCGATTTGATTTCTTATGATTTAGAAAGTTATCGGATTAAAATAGAGAATCATCATCCACTACTAAATAAATTGAATTATCAAATTGCTGCTTCTGAAAGTAGAATTATTGAAGATCAGAAAAATAATCTACCTACAATTGGAATTGGGGTTGACTACAGTTTAGTAAATCAAAGAACGGATGCAGATCCACTAAATAATGGGAGAGATATTTTAGTTCCTAAGGTTATGGTCAGTATTCCAATTTACCGAAAAAGTTATACCAGTTCAGTTAAAGAAGAGCAGTTATATCAGGAGTCAATTAACTTTCGAAAAGAGAACCTAACAGACCAAATGATAAGCAATATTATTTCTTATAAGGCTGAATATGACAATGCTAAATTGAACTTTGACCTTGCAAAATCACAGATAGAAAAAATTTCCAGTGCGTATGAGATTCTATTGGGTAGTTATAGTGCAGATGGTAAAAAGATTGAAGAGTTATTATCTACTCAAAATGAATTAATAAATCTTAAACTGAAATCAGATTTCAGTGAATTAAACATGGCTATTTCAAAAGCTAAAATTGAACGATTAACTAATTATTAATCACTAATAAATAAAATAATGAAACATACATATAAAATATCGGGAATGACCTGCGGTGGTTGTAAGAGTCATGTCGAGAAAACACTCAAATCACATGAGTCAATAAAAGAAGTAAAAATAGACTTAGAATCAGGTAAAGCTGACATAGAATTTGATAAGCATGTCAACTTTGAAGAGTTAAAGAAGCTTTTTGAAGGATCAAACTATATGATTCATACAATGGATGAAAAGGTTGTACAAAAAAGTAAACCTGACCCCATAAAAGGAGCTAAGTATTATTGTCCTATGCATTGCGAAGGTAATAAGACGTATGACGAACCTAGGGATTGTCCTGTGTGTGGAATGGATTTAGTCCCTGAAGCTAAGCTCAAAACAAGTTCGCAAAAATATACTTGTCCAATGCACCCAGAAGTAGTTAAAGACGAAATGGGATCATGCCCAAAATGTGGAATGGATCTCGTTCCAATGGAAGCTGATGAAAGTGCTGAAGAAAAACAGTACAAGAGATTGCTTAAAAAGTTTTGGATTGCAGTAGCCTTTACATTGCCCATTTTTATCATTGCCATGTCAGAGATGATTCCAAATAATCCTTTATATGACTTGCTAGCTATGAAGGATTGGAATTGGGTTCAGTTAATCTTATCTATACCTGTGGTATTCTATGCTACTTGGATGTTTTTTAGACGAGCATATAGTTCTATTCGAACAATGAATCTGAATATGTTTACCTTAATTGGTATAGGAGCAGGTGCAGCTTGGCTATTTAGTTTGGGAGCAATATTATTTCCATCAATCTTCCCAGAAGATTTTAAAACAGAATCAGGAACCGTTCATGTGTATTTTGAGGCTGCAACTGTAATCTTAACGCTTGTCTTACTAGGACAACTATTAGAGGCAAAAGCTCATAGCAAGACAAATAATGCGGTAAAAGAGTTATTAAAATTAGCTCCTAACAAAGCGATTAAAATTGTTAATGGGGAAGAACAGGAAATTTCCATAGACGATATTAAAGTTGGTGATTTATTAAGGGTTAAACCGGGAGACAAAATTCCTGTGGATGGTAAAATTGAAGATGGGGAAAGCTCTATTGATGAGTCAATGATAACGGGAGAGCCAATTCCTGTTGACAAATCAAAAGGAGATACTGTAACATCAGGAACTATTAATGGAAATCAATCCTTTGTAATGAAAGCCGAAAAAATTGGTTCAGATACATTACTTTCTCAGATTATCCACATGGTTAATGATGCAAGCAGAAGTAGAGCTCCTATACAAAAGCTAGCGGATAAAATTTCAAGCTACTTCGTTCCAGCAGTGATATTAGTTTCTGTTTTAACATTTATTGCTTGGTATATTTTTGGTCCATCTCCTCAATTAGTATTTGCTTTTGTTAATGCCATAGCCGTTTTAATAATTGCTTGTCCATGTGCATTAGGTTTGGCTACACCTATGTCTGTAATGGTTGGCGTTGGAAAGGGAGCGCAAGAAGGTGTTCTTATTAAAAATGCTGAATCATTGGAAAAAATGAACAAGATTGATGTGTTAATTATAGATAAAACAGGAACAGTTACAGAGGGTAAACCATCAGTTGAAGAAGTAAAATCATACGCAAACTTCAGTGCGGACGAATTAACGGTACTAGTAGCTTCTGTGAATAATCAAAGTGAACACCCTTTAGCAGAAGCTACGGTGAAGTTTGCTAAAAACAAGGAACTAAAACTGAAAGAGATTGAAGCTTTTAATTCAATTACTGGCAAGGGGGTTGAAGCTAAGATTGAAGGAAAAAGGGTTTTAGTAGGTAATGATAAATTGATGATAGATAATAACATTACTCTTTCATCTGAGCTTAAAGATGAATCGCAAAAGGTAAAATCAAAAGGTAAAACCGTTCCTTATATTGCTGTTGAAAATGAGGTTGTTGGTTTTGTGGTTATTTCAGATGCGATAAAATCAACCAGTAAAAAAGCGATTCACCAATTGCACAGTATGGGTGTTGAAGTTATTATGATGACAGGAGACAACCAACATACAGCAAAAGCAGTAGCAGAAGAATTAAAACTTGATAATTATGTTGCAGATTGTCTTCCTGAGGATAAGCTTAATAAGGTAAAAGAATTACAAGGAAATGGGAAGATAGTTGCTATGGCAGGTGATGGCATAAATGATGCTCCTGCTTTAGCACTAGCCAATGTTGGTATTGCAATGGGAACAGGAACGGATGTTGCTATTGAAAGCTCAGAGATAACACTAGTAAAAGGAGACCTACATGGTATTGTAAAGGCACGAAACCTTAGTCATAAAGTAATGCGAAATATCAAGCAAAACTTATTTTTTGCTCTAGCCTACAATACTCTGGGAATTCCAATTGCAGCAGGCTTATTGTATCCAGTTTTTGGAACGTTACTTTCTCCAATGATTGCTGCACTTGCAATGAGCTTTAGCTCTGTGTCAGTGATTGCAAATGCACTTAGATTAAGAACTCAAAACATAAAATAAATTGAGATGAAATGAGCCATGAAAAGATTGTTCTCTCTTTTGAAACGGAAAGTTTAATTGGCGAATTCCATCTGACAGATAAAATATAAATTGTTACCAGATGAAAAAGTATTTAATATATACAAGCTTCTTGTTAGCAGGTCTGCTTTTAGGGTGGCTAATTTTTAGCAACTCTTCGAATAATGAGACTGAAACTGAACATAAGCATAGTGAAAGTGAGGAACAAATTTGGACGTGTTCTATGCACCCTCAAATACGGCAACCTGAACCTGGAGACTGTCCTATTTGTGGAATGGATTTAATTCCATTAGAGGAGAATTCTAACGAAAACCCTTTAGTATTTTCCATGTCTGATGAAGCCGTTAAAATTGCGAATATTCAAACTACGAAAATTGGAGAAACGGGGAATTCAGAAAATGGGATTGCATTATCTGGGAAAATCAAACCTGATGAAACTGCCTCTTCAAGTGTTGTTACTCATGTTTCGGGAAGAATAGAAAAGCTCTATGTATCCTATACTGGACAATCAGTAGCTAAAGGGCAAAAGGTAGCTGAAATTTATTCGCCTCAACTGATTTCTGGCCAAAAAGAATTGATAGAAGCAAACAAAGTTAAATCCAGTAATCCAAGTTTATATAATGCAGCCTATAACAAGCTTAAAAATTGGAAATTAAATGATAATCAAATTGAATCAATTCTAAAAAGCGAATCAATTATTGAAACATTTAGCATCTATGCTCAATTCTCTGGAGTTATAAAGACGAAGAAAGTATCCGTAGGTGATTATCTAAAGGAAGGTGAGGTATTATTTGATTTACAGAGTCTTTCTAAAGTTTGGGCGGTGTTTGATGTTTATGAAACAGATCTAGCAAATGTAAAAATTGGTGATCCCGTAGAATTTACTACAACTAGTTACCCAGATGAAAAGTTCACAGCAAAAGTTAATTTTATTGATCCCCTGATCAATCCTTCAACAAGAACGATTTCTGTTCGGGCAAATATTCAAAATAACAATTCAAAATTAAAGCCAGACATGTTTATAAATGGATGGGTTAAAGGCTCACCAAATCAAAAAGCAACCTTACTTGTACCTAAATCAGCAGTATTATGGACAGGTAAGAGATCTGTTGTGTACTTAAAACTGCCCAATCAGACAGTTCCTTCTTTTGAATATAGAAATATTGAAATCGGTGAAGCTATTGGAGATTCTTACAAAGTGATTTCTGGTTTAGAATCAGGCGATGAAGTTGTTACAAATGGTGCTTTTGTAATTGATGCTTCCGCTCAATTGAATAATCAATCTAGTATGATGAATCAGAATTTGGTGAACCCAAACGATAACTCCACATCATCCGAAATTCCAGATTATGTAGATCAAACTGATGAAAAATTTAAAGTTCAATTAAACGAATTACTTTCCACTTATTACAATTTAAAAGATGCTTTTGTAAATGATAAAGCAGATTTAGCCAATTCAGAAGCTAAAAACCTATTAAAATCATTAGAAAAAGTAGAAATGAAATTGTTAAAGGGTGATGCTCATATGTATTGGATGACGCAAAAAAACAATATTCAATTAAGTGGAGAAAAAATCGCCAATTCAAATGATATTAATGAACAAAGAAATCAATTTATATCTATGTCAAACGCTATGATTAATAGTGTCAAGGCTTTTGGAGTAAGCAATGTGTCGTACGAACAGTATTGTCCGATGGCTGATGATAATGGGGCATATTGGTTGAGTGAATCTAACAAAGTTTTGAATCCATACTTCGGATCCAGTATGTTGAATTGTGGAGAAATTAAAAATGAAATAAAGTAAAAACATAAAATAAAACAAAATGAAAAAGTCAATTTTAAAAATGATTACCCCTGCTATTGTTGGGGTTTCACTATTTACTAGTTGCGGAAATGCCCAAGATACCAACGGGGAACTTTCTAAAACTGAATTTAAAGTTTACGGTAACTGCGGAATGTGTGAAAAAACTATCGAAGGGTCATTGAATGGTCAAGAAGGAATAGGAGAAGCAGATTGGGACAAAGGAACTAAAATGATTTCTGTTACTTACGATCCATCAATAATGAATGAAGATAAGATTAAGAAGAAAATTGCTGGAGTTGGTTACGATACAGAATCCCATAGAGCCGAGGATGAAGTTTATAATTCGTTACCCGGCTGTTGTCAATATGATAGACCGTAATTTATAAAACCCTTTGTTAAACAGCAAAGGGTTTTTTATGTCTTCAAGTTTATTCCCTCTCCTAATTTCATTATCAAACCAATTCCCGTAAAAAAAGCTGTAGCAAGCCAACTATCCTGCTTTTTCACATCCAGTTCATGTCCTTCTTGATTTCTAATTTCCTTGAGACCTTTTGCAAAATGAAATTCATCTGTACCAATAAGTTTTTGATTTTTGGCGTATTCTAAATAATCATTGAAAACGGGATTTCTCTTTTTCCCTTTATTCTTTGATTTTACTAATTCTTTAAACTCTCCATTTTGGGAATATTTTTCCTCTAATAAATTTTCTACAATTGTAGCAAGAGAAAATGCGGCTTTTGTAGGTTGTTTAGCTTCTATTAAAGCCATTGCAGCTGTTAATTCATTAGATACTTTTTTG